>NZ_PKMT01000006.1:0-375405 GCF_002849325.1 Variovorax sp. RO1 | reverse complement strand
CATCGACGACATCGATCCGCAAAAGAACGGGCACTACCCGGGCAGTGTCAACGGACAGGACGCCCGCGAGCCGAAGGGTGGAGAAGGCGCAGGTTCGCGCGAAGGGCAAGATCGCGTGCCCGCCTTCGCACGACCGCTCATGGTGCTCGATGCGGCGATGAGCCTGAACATGGCCACGCCTGCCAGCGCAACTGTGTACGCGGGCGAGGCGATCCACTGGACTGCGCAGGCGCAGGCCCACGTCGCAGCGGGCAAGACCGTGAGCTTGGCTGCTGGTAAATCCGTGGGCCTGTACAGCC
The DNA here is from genome assembly GCF_002849325.1 of Variovorax sp. RO1. NCBI lineage: Bacteria > Pseudomonadati > Pseudomonadota > Betaproteobacteria > Burkholderiales > Comamonadaceae > Variovorax > Variovorax sp. RO1. The sequence goes on along the minus strand of NZ_PKMT01000006.1, from coordinate 375,106 downwards.
ACGAAGGCGGTATCCAGGTCATCGCACAAGACGGGCCGGTGAGCGTTCAGGCGCACACCGACGAACTCGAATGGCTGGCCAAGGAAGGCTTCACGGTCACGAGCAGCAACGACGAGATCCACGTGCTGGCCCAGAAGAAGATCACGCTCAAGGGTGGGCAGACGAGCATCGAGCTGGATGGGATGAACATCACGCTGAAGATGCCGGGGCTGCTGGACATCAAGGGGACGAGCAAGAGTTTCGTGGGTCCGGGAGGGAAGCCCGCAAAGTTGCCGGCCCTGCCCACGGGCATCGCGGTGTTCGAAGAGCCGCCGAGCACTACACCGCCGCCCCGCAAGTTCAAGTTTTCGGTTTAGGCGAGCACCCGATGATCATCAGCCCACCCTTTCTGTCCCAGCCGGACATCCCCGTCTACAGCGAACAGTGCATCAGCGACGTGATGCCTGGCGGTATCGTTGGCAGCGGCGCCTTTCCCGTGAGCCAGGCGATGGCCTGGCACGGCGGCATCCACATCAACGCCCCCGCAGCCGACGAACCGGTGCGCGCCATCGCCGATGGCATCGTGATCTTCCGGCGCGATGGCGGCACCGCGCGCTATGACGCGCAAGACCATTCGACGGGGTGCGTCGTCATTCGCCACAAGACCGAGATCGGTGCTAACGGCGCCAACGCGGTCGAGGTTGTCTACTACTCCATCTATCAGCATCTGCGCCTGCTCGATGCCAATCTGCCGGCCGTCAATCAGGCCGTCTACCGCAAGGACAAGCTGGGTTTGGCCGGCACTATTTACGGTCGGGCCAACTGCATTCACCTGGAGATCGTTGCTGGCGATGCCGATACCCGGAACCTCGTGGGTCGCAACACCGGCGATCTGCCGCTCACGAGTGACGGTCGCACCGACGCGGTGTACGGCGAGGTCTACGTGCTGGTGCCCGCCAAGAGCCCGTACCACAGCGCACAACCAACCGGCGCGACCCTGCCTGCGGCGGCAGGTGACAGCGGCGGTGCCGATCTGATCGTCGGCATCAGGTACGAGGCTGCCAACGCCACGCTGACCACCTACCAACTCACGGGCGAGGTCGTCAGTGCGGGCATTGTGGAAACCGACGCCGAGTACAACCTCTACACCGAAGCGAACACGCGCCATGGTCGCCTCAGCGCAAGCGTCCAAGCCACCAGCAGCCCCAGCGGCTGGTACGAGCTGCTGCGCTTCGGCCGCAAGCTGGGCACCGACCCATTGCCCAACGATGCGGCCCATTGGCGCAAGGTCGCTGTCCCCGGACAGCCCGGGGGCGTCTGGCTCGACCTGAACGCCAGCAACACCCGAAAATTCAGCGACGCAGACTTCCCCCACTGGACGGACTGGAAGCTCATTGACGATGACACCCAGGACGACAACAGCCAGTGCAACTCGGCCCTGATCGATGCCATGCTGGCCCCAGCGGCCCAGCCCACGGCACCACCCAGCGGGCCTCCGAACATGACTGGCCCGTCCGTGCCGACACCGCAAGCGCCGGAGAACGCCACAACCACGCCCGAGCAAAAGGCAGCCAACCGAAAGCAGAACCTGTGCAAACCCGCGGTGCAGGCGAAGTTGGCCAAGACGGTCTGCAAGTTCCCCACGGAGTGGGCCAAAGACGAGGTGCGCAAACGCTGGGCGTGGACACGCGACAAGGGCAACCCTCACATGCCGTACCCATTGGAGGACGAGACGGACTTCACGGAAATGACCGACTTTGCGCAAAAGCTTTGCTTCTGGGAGGAGTTGCCCGCGGAGGACAAGGCGCGCCTGACGATCAAGCACTGGCACTTTCATCCGAGAGAGTTCATCAAACACTTCAGGAAATGCGGGTGGCTGAGCAAAGATGATGTTGTGAGGTTGGTTCGGAACGTGGACAAACTCTTGATAACTCGATCGACCATCGTTTCTTATCTGGAAACTGCTTTGCCAATCACCGCAAAAGGCGGGCGACCGCAAGGCCTGCATGTTCCACTTCAGAAAATGATGCGCAAGCATGGGCTTGCCTCATCATTGCGCTCAGCTCATCTTTTCGGTCAATTGATTGAAGAAACTGGCAGGCTTGAGTCGATGATCGAAAAAGGCGGAGCCTCCTATTTTGATAAGTATGAGCCTGGAACTGATCAAGGCACGAAGTTGGGAAACACGGAAATCGGAGATGGAGCAAGATTCAAAGGGCGTGGAATCATTCAAATCACAGGCAGGTCGAACTATGAAAACTACGGCAAATTCAAAGGCGACTCGAATCTCTATTTGACGGATGCCGGTTCTTCATCGCTTGCGACGGATGCAAATTTGACTTGCGATGCCAGCGGGTACTATTGGATTTCAAAGCAACGATACTCCATGGGAAAAAACAAGAAGCTCATTCCAATGGGAAAATTGGGGATAAGTTCTTGGGCAGATCAAGGCACGCAGGAGGAGGATGCGAGACAGGTAACGAAATGCATTAATCCGGCTCAATATCATTTTTCCGAGCTTCGGTGGCCGGGTTTCTTGCATGCATGGCACGCCACAAATGATGCCTCAATCGCCCCCAATAATTTCAAGAGGATTAAATGAAAAAATTTCTTCGTATTTTTTATCTTCTGCCTCTGAGTTTCATTTTTTCCGCGTGCCTTCATGCCAGTGAAGCCGAGAGCTTCAATTTATGCGATTCAATAAAATTCAAAACCTCTGGCTTTAGTTTGAGCAAACTTCAATCCTCTCTCGATGATGAGAAGTGCCAGAAATGGAAGAACGCCGAAGCCCGGGTTTTGGCTGTAAAACTAGAGAGGGAAAATGGAGATTCGGAGCAGAGGAATCAAAAAGAAAAGAAACCGTATTTGTATGCGAGAAAAGATCGAACAACTCCTCCGGGGCCAATTTTTGATTTTGTGAAATATGAAGCCAAGGGAAAGAGGTACTTATTTGATGAAAGCAAATTTCTGCAAGCAGTCAATGAGTGGCCCGTATACCAGCAAAGAGCCACAGAAGTAATAAAAGAGTCAGGCGGGGTAATAAATCCAGATGCAAAAATTCAGCACTGGAGGAATAACTCTGGGGATTTTTTGGTGTGTACGATAATTTATCGAAACCAAAAAAATGAACCTCAATTCATGGAGAAGCACTTTTCTTTTTTCAAAAGAAACAGGATTTCCGCAGCCTATAGTTCTGCTTTATTGAGGGTCAACGACAGCGTGGCGCTCGAAGAGGTCGACGCTGTTGAAAAACTGTTCCGATCTATCGAGCTGGTGCAGTAGACGATTTCGAACTGAGAGTCAGGCTTGGCGCGCCCCACTATCGCCCCATCCGTGCGGGGAAAAAGGAGATTTCAATAAAAAGGCTCATCTTTTTTTCTTTCGTAGTCTTTCAGTCGCCCGCGGCAGGTCAACCTTCGAAAAAATCGCCGCTAGAAAATATTCGCCCAAGCGAATCAAAAATTGCAAATCTCGGCTCGGGCTGCCGCATTTCGTTGACAGTTCCAAGTGGTGCACATTTTCGGTCTGGCTACGAGTCCAGCCAAAGTAAAGGCGTCGCGGGATTTTCCTTGAAAGCAACTCCAAAATTTTCCGATAGTGGAAATTGGAGCTTTGACTTCAACTGCTACCACCTCGACGAAGACTTGGTCAAAAAGGGGTGGGCTTTTCGTTTGCCAACGGGAAGCTGGGCGCCAAACATGGGGAATGGTGGGAAAGAGCTTCTTGAGAAGAATGCGCTTCATTTTTTTTCGCTGGTTTCAAAAAACTCGGAAGGCTGGGCAATCACGGTTGACGACACAATAGGAGACGAGCGCTATCGGCAAAGGCGTTTGTTTTACTGCATGGCTCGAGAATCAAAAGCCATCTGCGGAGAAAGCGTCCTCGGATATATTGAATTCATCGAGAACAAAAGAAATTTCAATCCAACTCCTTACGCATTGAGGATGCTGCGTGAAATTGAGTTCCTGGAAGATGCAGCGCCAACCTCAGACCCATCGAAGCGTTAGCAACTTATCAACGTGCGCACACCAAGGCAACGCAATCTGACCGAGGCGATACCGATCTCAAAAACTCGACGCACGGGGTGGGAAAAAGTCGAGATGCCTCACCGCAGAATAGCAACACAAGAACGATACAGAGCGCCAATCTATGTCCAACAGCATTTGGGGTCGTTTGAATGATGCGATCTAGCAGATCCTTTTTTGTCTCTTTTTCGCAGTTGCCGCGAATGCAGCCATGGCAGACGGGGCGGCCGTCGAATGTCCTACCGCATCCACCATTTCGGCGGATGGACTCGATCGGATGGGGTGCCAAGCTTCAGGATGGGTGCTCATCGAACAGTACCTCGGCCCCAAACCAGAATCGCCCTACGCTTCCGCGTTTGACCGACGAGAGCTGGTCGTCGCCTATGCAAAAACGCTGGACGCCGTGAAGGCGGTGGCCGGTATTGGGACTGGCTCTCGCAGCCCGCAGACGCAAAGCCCCCTACTTCAACCACCTCTTGTGGACTACGTTGTCAAACGCCTCCCGACATCAAAGGCGCGCCACTACAAAAAATGGTCCATTTCTTCGGAAAAAATCGAATATGGCGCTCAACGTGGAGCCCCAGGCTTCCTCTTGGAATGCGCCACAGCCATTCGCTCCACGAGTTCCAGAACAGTTGTCGTTGCGGAGTGCTTTCCGTTTGAAGAAAAGGCTCGCTTCGCGAAGACTTTAGATGCCGTTCGTTGATCTCAGCCGCTGCTCTTTTTCACCAGCCCGGCGATGTACGCATCCATCGAAATGGCCCCGCGCTTCGGTGCATGCGCCGGCTCGTAGGCCTCTTCGAGCGTGAGCCGCGTCATCTCGACATAGGACTTCGCCGCCGGCTCCGAAAAGCCCGTCGCGCGGAAGGCCTCCTCCCACTGCGCAGGCGGCGTCTGCACGGCTTCGACCGGCCGGCCCAGCGCGGCGGCAAAGGCTGCTGCCACGTCAGCCGGCGAATACGGCTTCGGTCCCTCGACGTGATGCAACCCCGAGGCTTCGGGCGGGGCCAGCATGAGCTTGGCCGCGAACTCGCCGATGTCGTGCGGCGCCACCATCGGCAGCTTGAAATCGGGCGGGTACATGCTGTGCACCTTGCCCTCGGTGCGCGCGGTGTCGAGCGAGGCGTCCCAGTTGCTCATGTAGTACGCCGCGCGCTGCACGCTCAGCGGCACGGGGCCGGCGGCCAGCGCCTGTTCCATGTCGTACAGCACGCCCAGGTCGCCGATGCCCTCGCCGGGCTGTGCGCCGTAGGTCGAGGCGGCGACGATCTTCTCGAGCTTGCAGCCTTCGATCGCGGCCAGGATGGCGCGCAGGCTGCGGTGCTCCTCGGCCACGGTGTCGGTCGACGGCGCGGCCGGCGGGTTGAGCACGAAGAGCCGCGTGCCGCTGGCGATCACGCGGTGCAACGCGGCCGTGTCGAACACGTCCACTTCCGCCACGCGTGCGCCCTTGTTCTGCTGCGCCAGGGTCTTGCGGGCGTCGCGCGTGACCAGCGTCACGGGTTGGTTCTGCGCGAGCAGCGCTTGCGCCAGCGCCGAGCCGACGTGGCCCGTCGCGCCAAGAATGATGTGCATGGGTGGCCCTTCTCTAGCTGCGCTTTTCAGCGTTGCGCTTGCGCGTGGCTGCGCCCTTCCTGGCGGACGCTGAACGTTCGGCGGCGGTGCGGTGTGCCGCTGCGGCGCCACCGAGGCGACCCCCCTTGCGCGAAGGCGCGTGGTTCTCGGGCCGGCCGCGGCCCGACCCGCTCTTCTTGCCGCCACCGGTCTCGGCATTCACCGTGGCCCAGGCGCGGCGCTCGGCCTCGTCCTTGGCCACGCCGCGGTGCTCGTAGCCTTCCTCGATGTGCTCGGCCTTGCGTTTCTGCTTGTCCGTGTAGGACGACTTGTCGCCTCTTGGCATGTCAGTGCTCCTTCGATCAGAGGGATGAAAGAAGCCTTCATGCTGGCCGCCTGTGCGGCGCCGTGGGTCGGAAGAGGCAGGCGCTGCGCGTCAGCGCAGTCTGGCGTGCGAGCGGGTGCGCAATGTGATCGAGTAGCGCAGCGCCTCGGTCGGCGCGATGGCGTGTTGCCATGCCCAGCGCGCCGGCCCGCGCAGCAGGTACACGGAGCGCGGCTCGATGAGGAACTCGAGCGCGGCCGGCCCCGAGGCGGGCGCGCCGGGCACGTACGGCCGGAACTGCATCACCGCATCGCCGTGCAGCGAGACGCCGACGATGTCTTCGAAGTCGGGCACGTCGCGGTGCCATCCCAGCGGCGTGCCGGGGCGGTACTCGGCGATCAGCAGGTGCGTGAGGTCTTCGGGCGCGACGCCGGCCCAGGCGGCGGCCTTGGCCCGCAGCGGATGCAGCACCTCGGGCAGCGGCGCGCCGGGCTTGAGGCGGTTGGTGTCGAAGTCGTAGCTGCCGCCGAAGCTGGTGCCGCGCCGGCGCGCGGTGTATTCCTTGTAGCGCATCTCCTTGAGCGGCAGGCCCTGCACGATGCGCAGCAGATCGGCCTCTTCGTCGCGCGACAAGAACTCGCTTTCGTAGCGCAGGCCCTCGATGGCTGCGACGGGCGCCTCGCCGAACAGGTCGGGCTGGCCGGCGTGTTCAAGGCGTCGGGTGGCGCGCATCGACTTCTTCTGCCTCCCCGGCCAATTGCACATGCCACCAGCTCGGCAGCAGTTCGCGGATCTCGGCGCGCGCAAAGCGGTCGTCGAGCAGGTGCAGCACGCCGGTATCGGCCTCGGTGCGGATCACGCGGCCCGCGGCCTGCACCACCTTCTGCAGGCCCGGGTAGAGGTACGTGTACTCGTAGCCCTTGCCGAAGCGCAACTGCATGCGCTCGCGCGTGATCTCGTTGAGTTCGTTGTACTGGGGCAGCCCGAGGCTGGCGACGAATGCGCCGATGAGCCGGCTGCCCGGCAGGTCGATGCCTTCGCCGAACGCACCGCCGAGCACGGCGAAGCCGATGCCCTGCCCGCCCTCTTCGAAGCGCGCGACGAAGCCGTGGCGATCGGCCTCGCGCATGCCGCGCGTCTGCGCCCACACGGGCACGCCGGGGTGGCGCAGCGAGAACGCGGCGCAGGCTTTGTCGAGGTAGTCGAAGCTGCTGAAGAAGGCCAGGTAGTTGCCGGGCAGGCGCTCGAACTGCGCGCCGATGATGTCCGCCACATGGCGCAGCGAGCCGGCGCGGTCGCGAAAGCGCGTGGAGACGCCGGTCGCCACCTCGACCCGCAGCTGCCGGCTGCTGAACGGCGAGGCCACGTCGAGCAGCGCCGTGTCTTCGGGCAGGCCGAGCGCGTCGCGGTAGAACGCGAACGGCGACAGCGTGCCCGAGAAGCAGGTGACCGACACCGCATCGGCAAAGCGGCCTTCGAGGAACGGTCCGGGCACGAGGTTGCGGATGGCCAGACCGCGCTGTTCCTGCGTGCTGCCCAAGGTGCGCTCGAACACCGAGTGGTCGTCGAAGACATCGGCCAGCCGCGCGAAGTGCAGCGCGTCGAAGAAGAAGCGCTGCAGCGGGCCTTGCGCCGCGTCGGGCGTGGCGGCGAAGTGCTCGGCCATCGCGGTGTTGGCGGCCTGCAGCGTGCGCAGAAAGCGCTCGGGGATCTCGTCGGCGGTGTCGTAGTCGGCCGTCTGCGCCTGCTGCAGCGTGTCCCATTCACGGAACAGGCGTGCGAGCGGGCCGCGCACGGCGGCGGGCGCGACGCGGTGCGCTTCTTCGAGCGCGGCGCCTTCGAGCTTGGCGGTGTACATGCCGCGCGCCCGCTCCAGCAGGTTGTGCGCCTCGTCGACCAGCACGGCGACGCGCCAGTTGGCGTCCTTCATGCTGGCGAACAGGAAGGCGCTGCTGTCGAAGTAGTAGTTGTAGTCGCCGACGATGACGTCGCTCCAGTGCGTCATCTCCTGCGCCAGGAAATAGGGGCACACCTCGTGCGCGAGCGCGACCTGGCGCAGCGCCTCCCGGTCGAGCCAGCCCGCCCGTGCGGCTTCGGCGCGCGCGGCGGGCAGTCGGTCGTAGAAGCCGCGCGCCAGCGGGCAGGCTTCGCCGTGGCAGGCGCGGTCGGGGTACTCGCAGACCTTCTCGCGAGCCGCAAGCTCGAGCACGCGCGGCCGTGCGCCGCCCTGCCCCAGCACCCGCAAGGCATCGAGCGCCACGGGCCGGCCGGAGGTCTTGGCGGTGAGGAAGAACACCTTGTCGACCCGGTGCGCCGCGCGCGCCTTGAGCAACGGGAACAGCGTGGCCAGCGTCTTGCCGATGCCCGTGGGCGCCTGCGCCAGCAGGCAGCGCGCGCTGACGGCGGCGCGGTAGACCGCCTCGGCCAGTTCGCGTTGGCCGGTGCGGAAGGCGGCGTGGGGAAATTCGAGCCGCGCCAGCGCCTCGTCGAGCGCGCCGCGATGCGCTGCCTCGCGCTGCGCCCAGTCGCTGTAGCAGGCACACAGGGTCTCGAAGTGGCTGCGCAGGGTGTCGCGCGTGTGCTGCTCTTCGAGCACGGTTTCGTCGCCGCTGGCCAGGTCGAGGTAGACCAGTGCGACGGTCAGGGTGTCGTGCCCTTCCTGCTCGCAGAGCATCCAGCCGTAACAGCGCACCTGCGCCCAGTGCAAGGCACGGTGGTTGGCGCGGATGGCGTCGAAGTCGCCGCGGAAGGTCTTGATTTCTTCCACCCGCGCCTGCGCCGGGTCGTAGCCGTCGGCCCGGCCGCGCACGCGCAGGGGGCCGCAGGTGGTGTCCAGCGGCACCTCGCTGCGGTAGTCGCCGCCGCGCCGCGCCTGCACCAGCGCGTGGCCGGCCATGCCTTCGAGCGCGCTGGGCGCGGGCACGAAGCGCAGGTCGAGATCGCCCGCCTTGGCGCCGAACGCGCACAAGGCCTTGACGGACACGACGTGCGCCGCCGAGACGGTGGCAGACGCGGCGGGAGAGGGGGGTTGGGGTTCGGAAGGCATGCTGCCGATACTGGATGAAATCACAGTATAGCGAGCACCGAATGCGGCAATACGTCACACAAAGTGCTATCGGGGTCTTCTCCGACAGGTCGAATGCCGTTTTTCGGCAAGACTTGACAAGTTTTGCTTACAAATGCGCCCATGAAAACTCCCTCCGCGATCGACCCCGTCGAATTCGACCGCCTGCTCAGCCGCAACCTCAAGCTGCCGCTGCTCGGTGGGCTGGTCGGCGCCGTGGCCTTCGTCGCGCTGATCCTGTACTTGCTGTCGAGCCTGAGCTGGGTCGAGCACACCGACCAGGTCACGCGCGCCGCCAGCGAACTGCAACGTCGCTCCATTGATATGGAGACGGGCATGCGCGGCTTCCTGATCACCGGCGAGGAGAGTTTTCTCGAGCCCTACCAGACCGCCCTGCCGCGACTGAAGGCCGACACCGACGCGCTGCGCCGCCAGGTGTCGGACAACCGGCAGCAGGTGGAACGCGTCGACCGCATCGCCGGCCTGCAGGAGTCGTGGCTGACCTTCGCGCGCGAAATGATCGAGGCGCGACGCAACGGCGTCGATCCGCAGGCCACCGTCCGGCTGGGCCGCGGCAAGCGCCTGACCGATGAGTTGCGCGCCGAGTTCACGACCTTCATGGACACCGAGCAGACGCTGCGCTTCCAGCGCAACACCGAGGCCAACCGCACGAGCTGGTGGGTGGTTGGCCTGTTCCTGTTGTTCACGCTGGTGTACTCGGGGCTGGTGGCGTTCTTCGGGCGCCGGCAGTTGATGCGGCTGTCCGACAGCTACGACGTGGTGCTGCGCGAGCAGGCGGCCCACGCCGAGCGCCTGGCGCAGGAGGCCTGGCTGCGCAACGCGCAGACCGAGCTGGTGGGCGAGCTGGTCGGCGAACTCAGCGCGCCGGACATGGGCCGCAAGATCCTGGCGTTCTTCTCGCGCCACCTCGGCAGCTCGGTCGGTGCGCTCTATGTGCGCGAACGCCACGGCCCGCTGCGCCGCGCCGCGAGCTACGGTTTCTCCAGCGAGGCCGAAGCCTCGCCGCAGGTGTTCTCCCCCACCGAAAGCCTGGTCGGCCAGGCGGCGGCCGAGCGGCGCCGCATACTGATCGACCCGGTGCAGGCCGACTACCTGAAGGTGAACTCCGGCCTCGGCGAGATGGCGCCCAGGGCCGTGCTGCTGCTGCCGGTGACGAGCGACGGCGCCGTCAACGGCGTGCTAGAACTGGGCCTGCCGGGCACGCCCGACGCGCGCAGCGAACAGCTGTTCGACCTGGTGGCCGACGACATCGGCACCTCGCTGGCGGCGGCACGCTACCGCGAGCAGCTGCAGGACGTGCTGGCCGAAACCCAGCAGCTCAACGAAGAGCTGCAGGTGCAGCAGGAAGAGCTGCGCACCGCCAACGAAGAGCTCGAGGAACAGTCGCGCGCCCTGCGCGCCTCGCAGGCCATGCTGGAGAACCAGCAAGCCGAGCTGGAGCAGACCAACAGCCAGCTGTCGGAGCGCACCGAGGCACTCGACCAGCGCAACACCGCGCTGCGCCGCGTGCAGCGCGACCTGGAAGACCGCGCCGACGAGCTGCAGCGCGCCAGCCGCTACAAGTCGGAGTTCCTGGCGAACATGTCGCACGAGCTGCGCACGCCGCTGAACAGCGCGCTCATCCTGGCCAAGCTGCTGGGTGACAACCCGCAGGGCAACCTGTCGCTGGAACAGGTGAAGTTCGCGGAATCGATCTACGCCTCGGGCAACGACCTGCTGGTGCTCATCAACGACATCCTGGACATCGCCAAGGTCGAGGCCGGCAAGCTGGAGCTGGTGCCCGAAGAAGTGCCGCTCGACAAACTGGCCCAGAGCCTCGAAAGCACCTTCCGCCCGATCGCGACCGACAAGAACCTGGAGTTCCGGCTGGAGCTGCGCCCCGACACGCCGGCCCTGCTGGTCACCGACCGGCAGCGGGTGGAGCAGGTTCTGAAGAACCTGCTGTCGAACGCGATCAAGTTCACCGAGCGCGGCGAAGTGGCGCTCACGGTGTCGGCCACGGCCGACGGCGGCGCGGCCTTTGCGGTGCACGACTCGGGCATCGGCATCGACCCGCAACAGCACGAGCTGATCTTCGAAGCCTTCCGCCAGGCCGACGGCACCACGAGCCGGCGCTATGGCGGCACGGGACTGGGCCTGTCGATCTCGCGCGACCTCACGCAGCTGCTCGGCGGCACGCTGACGGTGAAAAGCGAAGCCGGCCAGGGCAGCACCTTCACGCTGCAACTGCCGCCGCGCGCGCCGCAGACCATGCCCGCACCGGCCATGCCCGTGGGCACGCTGCGTTCGATGTCGACTTCTTCGCCGTCGCATGCGCCGGCCGTGCTGTCGCCGCCGCCGCTCGCGCCCCCTGCCCCGCCGCCCGTCGTGCCGGCCCCGCGCTTCGCGGACGACCGCTCGATTCCGCGCGACCAGGTGCGCCGCGTGCTGGTGATCGAAGACGAGCCCCAGTTCGCCCACATCCTGTACGACCTGGCGCACGAGCTGGGCTACCGCTGCCTGGTGGCGCACGGCGCGGCCGACGGCTTCGAGCTGGCGACGCAGTTCGTGCCCGACGCGATCCTGCTGGACATGCGCCTGCCCGACAGCACCGGCCTGGACGTGCTGCAAAAACTCAAGGATTCGCCGCACACGCGCCACATTCCGATCCACGTGGTCTCGGCCGCCGACAACGCACAGGCCGCCGCGCTGCACATGGGCGCCATCGGCTTCGCGCTGAAGCCGGCCACGCGCGAAGAGCTGACCAAGGTGTTCGCGCGGCTGGAAGAAAAGCTCACGCAGAAGGTCAAGGTCGTGCTGCTGGTGGAAGACGACGCGCTGCAGCGCGAGAGCGTGATCCGGCTGATCGGCGACGACGACATCGAGATCGTCGCGGTCGGCTCCGGCGAAGAGGCGCTGGCGCTGCTGCGCACGCGCGTGTTCGACTGCATGGTCACCGACCTGCGCCTGCCCGACATGCAGGGCAGCGAGCTGCTCAAGCAGATGGCGGCGGAAGAGATCGTGTCATTCCCGCCCGTCATCGTCTACACCGGGCGCAACCTCACGCGCGACGAAGAGACGGAGCTGCAGCGCTACTCGCGCTCGATCATCATCAAGGGCGCGCGCTCGCCCGAGCGGCTGCTCGACGAGGTAACGCTGTTCCTGCACAAGGTGGAGGCGGAGCTGTCGAGCGAGCGCCAGGGCATGCTGAAGACGGCGCGCGGGCGCGACCGCATCTTCGAGGGCCGCACCATCCTCTTGGTGGACGACGACGTGCGCAACATCTTCGCGCTGACCAGTGCGCTGGAGCAGCGCGGCGCCACGGTCGAGATCGGGCGCAACGGCCGCGAAGCGCTGGAGCGCCTGGACCAGGTGAGCGAGATCGACCTCGTGCTGATGGACGTGATGATGCCGGAGATGGACGGCCTGGAAGCCACGCGCCGGCTGCGCGCCGACCCGCGCTTCGTGAAGATGCCGGTGATTGCCATCACCGCCAAGGCCATGAAGGACGACCGCGACCAATGCCTGGCCGCAGGCGCCAGCGACTACCTGGCCAAGCCGGTGGACCTGGAGCGCCTGTTCTCGCTGCTGCGCGTGTGGATGCCGAAGATGGAGCGCCTGTGACCCGCAAGCCCCTCCCTGCCCTCGCGCCGGCCAACGCGCCCGTGCAGCCTCAGCCACTGAGCGACACCGAGATCGAGCTGCGCCTGCTGATGGAGGCCATCTACCTCAAGTACAGCTACGACTTCCGCAACTACACGACGGCCTCGCAAAAACGCCGCGTGCTGTATGCGCTGGAGCAGCTGGAGTTCCCGAGCATCTCGGTGCTGCAGGACCGCGTGCTGCGCGACGCGACGCTGTTCGGCCGGCTGCTGCAGTTCCTGACGATCCCGGTGAGCGAGATGTTCCGCGACCCGGCCTACTTTCTGGCGCTGCGCCGGCACGTGGTGCCGATCCTGCACACCTACCCGTCGGTCAAGGTGTGGGTGGCGGGCTGCAGCACGGGCGAAGAGGTGTTCTCGCTGGCGATCCTGCTGCGCGAGGAAGGGCTGCTCGAACGCACGCAGATCTACGCCACCGACATCAACCCGGCCTCGCTCGAGAAGGCGCGCCAGGGCATCTTTCCGCTCGAGGCCATTCGCGGCTACACGTCGAACTACCAGCGCGCGGGCGGGCTCAGCGCGTTCTCCGACTACTACACCGCCGCCTACGAGGCCGCGCGCTTCGACCCTTCGCTGTGCGCCGACGTGATCTTTGCCGACCACAGCCTGGCCACCGACAGCGTGTTCGCCGAGACGCAGCTGGTGTCGTGCCGCAACGTGCTGATCTACTTCAACCGCCAGCTGCAGGACCGCGCGCTCGGGTTGTTCCACGAGTCGCTGTCGCACCGCGGTTTTCTCGGGCTGGGCTCGAAGGAGAGCATCGACTTCTCGGGCTATGCCGACCGCTTCGACACCCACGCGCGCGCCGAGCGCATCTACCGCAAGGTCGCATGAAGCGCGGTAACACACAGCACCGCTCCTTTCCGGTTCGCCGCGTCGAAGCCGTGGTGCTCGGCGCCTCGGCCGGCGGCATCGACGCGCTCAGTACCGTGCTCGACGGCCTGCCGGCGGGCTGGCGCATTCCGATGGCGGTGGTGCTGCACCTGCCCGAATCGCATGAGAGCCACCTGGCCGAGATCTTTGCGCAGCGCCTGCCGATTCCCGTGTACGAGGCGCTCGACAAGATGCCGATCGCAGACGGCTGCCTGTACTTCGCGCCGCCGGGCTACCACCTGTCGATCGAGCGCGAGCGGCGCTTTTCGCTGAGCTGCGAGCCGCCCGTGCTGTATTCGCGCCCTTCCATCGATGTGCTCATGGCCTCGGCCGCCGACGCCTACGGGCCGTCGGTGGCGGGCTTCCTCATGACCGGTGCGAACGAGGACGGCGCCGAAGGCCTGTTCCGCATCCACCGCGCCGGCGGGCTCACCGCCGTGCAAGACCCGAAAGAAGCCCTGGTTCCCACCATGCCCCTCGCCGCCATTGCGCGCCACACGCCCGACCACGTGCTTCCCCTGCGTGACCTGCGCACCCTGCTGCAGCAACTGGAGCCCGTCCATGCCCATTGAGGTCGAAAGCAAGCTGCTGATCGTCGACGACCTGCCCGAGAACCTGCTGGCGCTCGAGGCGCTCATTCGCGCGCCCGGTCGGCTGGTGTTCCGCGCCGGCTCGGCCGAGGCGGCGCTGACCCTGCTGCTGGAGCATGAATTCGCGCTCGCCATCGTCGACGTGCAGATGCCCGGCATGAACGGCTTCGAGCTGGCCGAGCTGATGCGTGGCACCGAGCGCACGCGGCACATTCCGATCATCTTCGTGAGCGCCGCCGGGCGCGAAATGAACTACGCCTTCCAGGGCTACGAAAGCGGCGCGGTCGACTTTTTGCACAAGCCGCTCGACCCGCATGCGGTGGTCAGCAAGGTGAGCGTGTTCGTCGATCTGCACCAGCACCGCAAGGCGCTGCGCCATGAGATGGAATCGCTGGCCGCCGCGCACCGCAAGCAGGAAGAGCTGGTGCAGCAACTGCAACACACGCAGCGCGAACTGGAACGCGCGGTGCGCATGCGCGACGACTTCATGTCGATGGTGTCGCACGAGCTGCGCACGCCGCTGAACACGCTGTACCTCGAAGCACAGTTGCGCCAGCTGCACCTGTCCAAAGGCAAGCTCGACAGCTTCTCGCCCGAGAAGCTGCCCACGATGATCGAACGCGATCAGCGGCAGATCCGCAACATGGTCCGCCTCATCGACGACATGCTCGACGTGACGCGGCTGCGGCGCGATGCGCTGTCGATCCAGACCAAGCCGGTCGACCTGGCAGAGCTGGCCCGCGCCGTGGTCGACAACCTGCGCCACCAGGCCGAGGCCGCAGGCTGTGCCATTTCGCTGGAGGCGCCCGACACGCTGCGCGGCGTGTGGGACGAATTCCGCATCGAACAGGTGCTGACCAACCTGTTGACCAACGCGATGCGCTACGGCGGCGGCAAGCCGGTCGAGATGACGGTGCGGCTGGACGGCGACAACGCCGTGGTGAGCGTGCGCGACCAGGGCATCGGCATCTCGCCCGAGGACCACCAGCGCATCTTCGAACAGTTCGAGCGCACCGACGTCAGCCGCAAACACGCGGCCGGCCTGGGCCTCGGGCTGTACATCACGCACAAGATCGTGAGCCTGCACGCAGGGCGCATCGGCGTGGAGAGCACACCGGGCCAGGGCGCGCGCTTTTTCGTCGAGCTGCCGCTGCAGACGCCCCCTGCCACGCCGGACGCCGGGAAGTAACAAACGAAGCCCTTGTTACGGCTTTCCGTAGGCACTGCGCCGATACTGCGGGATCGCAATCAATGGATGCCGAAAGACAACAACTGTGAATGTTCTGATCGTCGACGACAACGAGGCCGCGGCCGACCTGCTGCGGGAGCTGCTGACGCTGCAGGACCACACCGCCCGCTGCACCTACACGGCGCAACAGGCGCTGGATGCCGCCGCCAGCGAGCGCTTCGATGCGGCGCTGATCGACCTCACCTTGCCCGACTTTCCGGGCACCGAGGTGGCACGCCGTCTGCGCGCGGGGACGGGCGAAGGTGCGCCGCGGCTGCTAGTGGCGATTTCTGGTTTTTCGGAACGGGACGCAGCGAATGCGGCGCCGGGTGAGGTGCTGTTCGACCACCACCTGCAAAAGCCCATCGACATCGGGGCGCTCGAGCGCATCCTCGCGCCGGGCTGAGCAAGCCCCCCTCGCCTTTCAGCGCATCGCGCGGTAGCGATACAGGCGAAAACCTTCCTTCTGGATGAAGCCGCTGGGCTCCCAGCCGCGTGCAAGCGCGCGGTCGGTGATCTGCGCCATCTGCAGGCCGATGCTGTCCTGGAGGTTGTCCCCCACGGCCAGCTCGAACTTACGGAGTTCACCGTCCAGGGCCTCCACCGCCGCAATGGCGGCCTCCACATTGGTGAAAGGCCGAAGGCTGGTCTGCATTTTTTGTCGCTCCTTGGGCACTCTGCGCGCCTGTTGAACGATCCAAGGCAAGTGTCATGCCCCCGACTGAAACAGTCTTTCGGGCATGAATTGAATTCTTTGAACTTACAAATGTGACTGATTGTGACGTTTTCGTCAGAGTTCACGCCAAGAATTGGCATGCCCGCGTGCATGCGGGCGGCGGGTCAATCGCGGTCGTCATCCTCGTCGTCGTCATCGTTCGGCGGACGGTAGGGATAGCCGGGGCCGTAGTACGGGCGTCCGGGCGGCGGGGTGTAGATCGGGGCCGGCCGGTAGTACACGGGCGGCGGCGGGCGGTAGTAGGCCCGCGGCGGTGGCGGCTCGTAGTAGATCGGGGCCGGGTACGCATAGGCGGGCGGCGGCACGTAGTACGGCGGCGCATAGACCGCGCCGGGTGTGCCGATCTGCACCGACCAGTTCGTGCGCGCGCTGGCAGCGCCCGTGGCGAGCAGCGCGCCGGCCGCGATGGCGGCAACGGCGGCCCATCTGAAAACAGAAGAATCATTGGGGGAATGCATGGGGACTCCAGGCCCGGCGCGAACGGCGCCGGGGTGGTCATGCAACGTGGCTCGCCTCCGCGTGGTGCACGCCAAACGTCACCAGCTGGTTGCCAAACGTGAATGGACGTCTCAGTCGACCTCAGTCGACGATTTCCCGGCGCGACAGCATCACGTCGTCGCCCGTGGTGTTGAAGGCGATTGTCGGCGCGCTGAAGTCGCTCAGCGGTGCGCCCAGACCGATCTCGCCGCGGCCGTGCAGCACGCATTCGTCGCGCCGCAGGGCGATCTCGTGGCTCGAGCCGCCGTTGCCGTGGAAGCGCACCCAGGTGCCGTAGGTGCTGACGTCGATCAGCACGCAACTGCCCTGCCGTTCTTCGATGCGCGCGTGCAGCCGCGACACGCGCGGGTCGTTGACGACGAACTGCGCGTCGCCCACACGGCCGAGGTGAATGGGCAGCTGGTCGATGCGGAACATCGAGCGCACGTCGAGCCATGCGAGCTCGATGTGTCCGAAGGTGGAATCGGGCAGCCGCGCCGGCAGCAGCGCGGCCGGCACGGTCAGGAAGCTCGTGAGGTCTTCTTGCCAGTCGATGCGGTGGACGATCGACATCTCGCTGCGCCCGCGGATGTTGATCGGCCCGAGGTCGCGGTGCTGCACGGCGCCTTCGTGCAATTGGTCGATCACCGTCTCCGTGACCCAGATCTGGCCGGGGCCGGCCAGGTCGCTCAGGCGCGAGGCCAGGTTGACGGCATCGCCGAAGCAGTCGCCCTCGACCTCGACCACGTCGCCGCTGGCCACGCCGATCTGCAGCGCCATGCGCAGCGGCACGGGCCAGCCGGCCAGGCGCTTCTGGTGGTAGCGCTGCAGCTCGATCACCGCGTGCGTGGCGGCGGCGCCGCTGGTGAAGATGGCGAACACACCGTCGCCCAACGACTTCACGACCCGGCCGCCGTGGGCCTCGCACACACGCCCGATCCATTGGGTCAGCCGCGTCACGGTCTCGGTGGCACGCGCATTCCCCATGGCCTCGAAGACCCTGGTGCTTCCGGTCAAGTCCGCGAAAACGACTGTGGAATTGACACCCATACTGTTTTTTCTTGGCAGCAAGCGCTGGTTATGTTGCTCTGGACCTTTCGCTGCTCCTGCGAGAAGTTTCTCCGACATGCGCCATCACATGCAAGGAACGATCCGCAGAAGCTTCTTGTTGACGCTGCACGACGCGGGCCCACTGCCGCATCGTGCCGATGAGTTCTAAAGTTTTTTAATACTTTTGGACTCAAAACTCAAATGACAACAAAAGAGACCGCTAAAGCTTGTTGTTTGCAAACAAGAAACGGTGTTTCACATCTTGTGTCTCGGCCAACTGAGGCTTAAGGTAGCGACCGTTCCAGTTCCGGGCAATACGCTTTTCGTGACATGCTGCTCTTTCGCCGCCTTTTTCAGCTTCTGAACGTACCCGGCCTGGGATCGCGGCAGGTTGGGGAAAGTCAGCTCGGCCGCATTCGCACTGCGATGCTGTCGGTGCTCCAGGGCCGCGGCGGCCAATCGATCCAGCGTGTCAGTCAACGCGTGCGCTTTGCGGTCGATGTCGAAGCCCTCTGGTACCTGCGTCAGGACGTGATGGTCGCGCTGAGCGCCATCGACGGCGAATCGGCTGCGCGGCGCCAGATGAAAGAAATCAACAGCATGTTCAAGGGCGGCCTGCCCGGCTCGATGGGCCCGCGCGCCCATCAGCGTTTCACGAACCAGTGACCGGCCTGAGCGAGCGAGCGGCATCGACAGCCGCCCGCGTCGCGGCTCAGTGATCGTGGTGATGGTCGTGACCGTGGTGATCGCCATGGTCATGGTGGCCATGCCGATGGCCCCACACCAGGAACACATCGCGCCCCTCGGCGGCCAACGCCACCTTCGCACCCACCGGCAGCAGCACCTTGGTCTGCACATGCCCGAACGGCAGCCCGGCAATCACCTGCACCTTCTTCAGGCTGGCGCGCAGCCGGTCGATCACCGTGTTCATGCCGAAGCCGCGGTCGTAGCCGGCGATGCTGCGCACGCCCGTGAACTGGCCGAACACGATGGCCTTCTGGCGCGCCAGCACGCCCGCCAGCTTCAGCTGGTCGAGCATGCGTTCGATGCGGTACGGGTGCTCGTTGGTGTCCTCGATGAACAGCACGCCCTTGTCGACCATCGGGAAGTACGGCGTGCCCAGCAGACTGGTCAGCACGCAGAGGTTGCCGCCCCAGAGCACGGCGTCTTCGATCGGCTTGACCTTGAGCTCGGCGTCGCGCACCGGCATGCGCCAGCCGGTGCCTTCGCCCTGCCCGCTCAACAGGTCGTCGAAGCAGGCTTCCATGATGTCGTCGGAGCCGCCTTCGGCGCCGAAGTCTTCACCGACCGCGGGGCCGGACCAGGTGATGGCGCCGTTCTTGGCCAGCAGTGCGTTCTGCAGCGCCGTGAAGTCGCTGCAGCCGACGAACTCGGTGCCCTTGTCGATCGCCTTGGCCAGCGCCTTGTACGGGAGCGACTCGAGGATGCGCGTGAGGCCGTAGCCGCCGCGCGCGATCAGCGCCACGTCGGCGCCGCTCGCGGCGGCGCGCGAGACAGCGGCGAGCCGGGTGGCGTCGTCGCCCGCAAAACGCTGGTGCGCCGTCAGCGCGGCTTCGTCGATTTCGACCTCATGGCCGAGGGCCTTGAGCCGGGCCACGCCGCGCCGGAAGGCGGCTTTGTCGCGGATGGCACTGGAGGGGGAGTAGATGTAGATATGTTGCGAAGTCACGGCGTCGAGTATCCCATTGCGTCCCGGATCTGCCGGGCCAGGGGGGCGGCCTGCGCTGCCGTTGGCCCACCCGATGCGGCGCGTGGACCGAGCGCACGCAGCGCGGCCTCGTAGCCCCGGTCGGGGAACGGCGCACGCCAGGCGTCCTTGGCGCGCACGCCGTTGTCGGGTGCGACGAGGCTCGCGACGAAGCGGCCCGGTGCCGCCGCTTGCAGCAGCGTTGCCAGTTCGCCGCCCGCCTCGCTGTGGACCAGCGCGAGTGGTTCGGGATGGACTTCGTCGAGCCACGCCAGCAGCACGTCGCGGTGCCATTCGAGCCGATGCGTTGCTTCGCGCTTGGGTTTGTCGCTTTTGCCGAAGCCGATCAGGTCGGGCACCAGCGTGCGCACACCGGGCGCGCCGACGAGGTGGCGAAAGAAGTAGCCCCACTCGCCCGGGCCATGCAGACACAGGCAGTCGGCCACGCGGCCGTCACTGCCAGCCGGGCCGCTCTCGTCCACCCAGTGCAGACGCCAGCCTTGCAGGACCGCCAGGTCCTGGACGTGGTGCGGCGCACAGTCGAAATCGACAAGCGCGGCAAAGCGCTCGGCCGGCGTGCGCAAGGCATCGTCACGCAGCGGTTCGGCCTGCGCGCGCGCGACGCTGCGGCGTTGCTGGAAGAAGCGCTGCAGCAACGCGCTGCAGTCGTCGGCCAGCACGCCGCCCTGCACACGCGTGTGATGGTTCAGCTTCGGCTCGGCGAACAGATCGAGCACCGAGCCCGCGGCACCGGTCTTGGGATCGGCCGCGCCGAACACCACGCGCGCCAATCGCGAATGCAGCATCGCGCCCGCGCACATCGCACAGGGCTCGAGCGTGACGAAGAGTTCGCAGCCGTCGAGCCGGTAGTTGCCGAGCGCCGTAGCTCCGGCACGCAGCGCGTTGATCTCGGCGTGCGCGCTCGGATCGTGCTGCGCCACGGGGGTGTTGCGGCCGGTCGCGATGACTTGCCCGTCTTTCACCAGCACCGCGCCCACCGGCACCTCGCCTGCGTCGGCGGCGTGCTGCGCTTCCTGCAGCGCGAGCGCCATCCAGTGCGCGTCCGATGGTGAGGCGACCGGCTCAGTTGTCATCGGGCATCTTGCGGGCCTGGGCCGCGGCGTCGAGGGCGTCCTTGACCTGTTGCTGGACCTGCTGCGCCTGCGTACGCACATCGGCAGCCGCCGGGGCCGACGCACCAGGTGCGGCCGGTTGCTTGGCGATGGCGGTGCGCGACAGCTGCTGCTTTGCCAGCAGGCCGACGACGACCAGCGCGAGCACGAGGCCGATCAAACCGAACATCCGCATTTCAGCGTGCCTCCGGTGCAGCGACCATGCCGAGCCGCTCCATCCACACGGCCAGCGCCTGTTCGTCCGGCGAGCCGGCGCGGTAGACCTCGCCCATTGCCGCGTGCGATTCGGGCCGGTGCTGGTTGAGCTTGATCTTGCATTGCAGCGCCGTCACGTGCAGCTCGAAGCCCATGATGCCGGCCAGCATCTTGCGCTGGAACTCCTCGCCGAGGTCTTTCCACTGCTGGGCATAGGCCGGCTCGTGGTCGCCGATGAGCTTCTTGAGCAGCGCGTCCTTGGCCTCGGGTGTCTCGATGAGCCGGGCTTCGACGGTGCAATGGACCGCGAGGTAGTTCCATGTCGGCACCCGCGCCAGGTCGGGATAGACCGAGGGCGACAGGTAAGCATGCGGCCCCTGGAAGACCACGACCGCGCGCGGTCGCGCCTGCAGGTAGCGCCAATGCGGGTTGGGCTTGGCACAGTGCCCCAGCAGCACGAGCGCATCACCCTCTCGCGGCTCGGCCACGATGGGCAGATGGGTGACGAAGGGCAAGCCCTCGTCGTCGTTCGAGATCAGGTTGGCAAAGGGGTGCGCGCGCATCAGGCCCAGCGCGACGGCCGGGTCCTTGGCGTTGAACTGCGGAGGCATGTACATGGGGCGGGTTCCTCGTGGGGAGCTCCGATTGTCCCCGAGTCGCCCCGGCTTGCGCTCCAGGCGGGCTACTTGGCGCGTGCCGCTTCCAGCTGCTTCACCATCGCCGTGTAGCCGCGCGCCTTCGCCAGTTGCAGCGGCGTGAGGCCCTGGCGGTCGGCCAGTTGCAGGTTGGCGCCGCCGGCGATCAGCGCGGCCAGGGTGCGCTGGTGGCGTGCGCCACCGTCGCCCAGCACGATCGATTCGATCGTCGCGGTCCAGTGCAGGTTGTTCACATGGTCCAGCGGCGCACCCGCTGCGACCAGCCGGCGCACGACCTCGTCGTGCCCCAGGTGCGCGGCGGCGATCAATGCGGTGCCGTCGTAGCGGCTGGTGGTCTGCCCGGGCTTGGCGCCCAGTTGCAGCAGCAGCGTGAGCGTGGTCACGTCGTCGGCCACGGACGCGATCGTCACGGCGTCGTAGCGGTCGTCTTCGAGCAGGTCGATGTTTGCACCCGCCTTGGCGAGCAGCTTCACGGCGTCGCGCTGGCGCGCATAGGTGGCGACCTGCAGCGGCGTGCGGCCGCGCGCGTCGCGCACATCGAGGCTGGCGCCGGAGGCGATCAGGCTCTTGAGCTTGGGCAGATCGCCGTGCCAGGCCGCGCGATGCAGGCCTTCGTAGGCCAGCACTTCGGCAGCCAGCGGCGGCACCTGGGCCGCCGCACCGGGCGCGGCGCTCCAGCCGATCGCGGCGGCGAGCACCGCCGACCAGAGACCGCGCGCCGTCATCAGAGTTGGCCCTTGACCTTCTCGAGCGCGGCGTTGGCGCACTGCTCGTCGAGGTGGCCGCCCGGCGCACCGCCCACGCCCACGGCACCGATCACTTCGTTGCCCGACTTGATCGGCACGCCGCCGCCCAGCAACAGGAAGCCCGGCAGGTACACGAGGTTGGCGGCGCCGGGGTTCTTCTGGGCGCCTTCCATCATGGCTTGCGTGGGGCTCTTGGCCGAAGCCGAGGTCCAGGCCTTGCGCTCGCTCGATGCCAGGGTGTGCGGGCCGGCGTTGTCGGCACGTTGCACGGCGCGCACGAGACCGGCGCGGTCGACCACCGTAGCGGCCACGTTGTAGCCGTTGGCAGCGCAGGCGGCGACGGTTTCTGCGGCGATCTGGTTGGCCAGCGCGAGCGAGATGTTCTTCTCGGTGCGAACAGCGGGGGCCGGCGTCTGGGCCTGGGCGACGGAAGCAGCGAGCAGAACGGCGAGGCCGCCCACGCGGATGATCGATTGCATGGTGTTTTTCTCCAGTGATGAGAGGGTTCGTGCCGGCCTGTGCCGACAGCTGTGTCACTGTAAAAAATCCAGCCCGCCGCGGCCATTCGTACGGCTACGCCCGGCACTCCGTAGAACTACGGAGCGCCCTCTTCTCCCGCATCCGACGCCAGCACGGCATAGCGCCGGATCAGCTGCGCGAGCGAATCGCAATCGAGCTTGGCGAACAGGTTCGCGCGGTGGGTCTCGACGGTGCGCGGCGACAGCGCCAGCACGCGCGCGATCTCCTTGTTGGTGAGCCCCTGCACGATGAAGGCCAGCACCTCGCGCTCGCGCTCCGACAGCTGCGCGACCCGCTCGCGCGCGGCGTTGTCGGCCTGCGAGCGCTCGCGCGTGCGCACGTGCTGGCGCACGGCCTGCTGCAGGGCTTCGAGCAGCTGCTCGTCGTCCACCGGCTTCTCGAGGAACTCGGCCGCGCCGGCCTTGAAGGCGCGGCGGCACATCTCGACCGTGCCGTGGCCGGTCAGCATGATCACGGGCTGGTCGACGCCCTGCGCCACCAGCCGGTCGAGCACCGTGAGGCCGCTGATGCCGGGCATGCGCACGTCGAGCACGATGGCGCCGACGCTCGCGCGGTCGAAGCCGTCGATGAAGGCCTGCGGATCGGCCCAGCCCTGCACGCGCAGGCCGACCGTGCCGATCAGCAACGACAGGCTGTCGCGCACGGCCTGGTCGTCGTCGATCAGGTGGATCAGGGGCGATTGGGGCTGGTCGGCGGCGGTCGGAGTGTTCATGTCGAAGGTGCCACCAGCGGCAGCAGCAAGGTGAAGCGCGCACCGCGCGGCGAGGCGTTGGCCGCGCTCAGGCTGCCGCCCATGCCGCTGGCCAGCGTTTCGCTCAGGCTCAGGCCGAGGCCCAGGCCGCCTTCGCGCGTGCTGAAGAAAGGTTCGAACAGGCGCGGCAGCGCCTCGGGCGCGATGCCGCGGCCGTTGTCGGTGACGGTCAGCACGCCCTCCTCGCCGTTGCGGCCGACCGAGACCACGAGGCGTCGCTCGGCCGCAGGCACGAGGTCGAGCGCCTGCGTCGCGTTCATCAGCAGGTTGTGCACGATCTGCTCCAGCGCCACGGCTTCGGCCTGCACACGCACGGGCGCCTGCGCGCTGGCGTCGAACTGGGCCGCGACACCATGGCGCGCGAACTCGGGCGCCAGCAGGTGCATGGCGCTGCGCACCACCTCCTGCAGCACCAGCGGCTTGACGTCGCCGCCAGCCTCGGGGCGTTCGATCACGCGACGCAGGCGGCCGACCACGCCGGCCGCGCGGCGGGCCTGCTCGACGGCCTGCCCCATGGCATCGCGTGCGGTGGCGAGGTCGGGCGGGTCATCGTCGAGCAGGCGGCGCGCGGCCTGGGCGTTGGCCAGCACGGCCGTGAGCGGCTGGTTGAGTTCGTGCGCCAGCCCGGCCGACAGCTCGCCCAGCGCATTGAGCCGCGCGACCTGGCCCAGGCGCAGCAGCTCTTCGGCGCGGCGCCGTGCGATGCGCTGGCGCTGCGCGGCCCAAAGGCCGGCCAGCAACAGCGCCATCGCCACGGCCCAGCCGCCAATGGTGCGCCACGGCAGCTCGGCCCAGCCGACCTGGCGCTCGGCCACCAGCTCGAAGGGCTGGCTCGGCGACGCGAGCGCCTTGCTCAGGCTGTAGCGCCAGCCATGTTCGGCCGACTGGCCGGGTTGCAACACCAGCTGCTGACCGTCGCGCTGCAGGATCAGGCGCACCGGGCTGCGCTGCGGGTTCATCGGCCAGTCGCGCCAGGGCACCGAGCCGACGAGGTCGATCTCGAGCGCATAGCTGAGCGGCTCGGAACCGATCACGAGCTGGTAGCGGCCATGCGGCAGATCGAGCACGGCCAGGTCGGCGCGGCGCTCGGCGCGGGAGCGGGCCTCGGCGGCGGCCAGTGCGTCGGCGTGTTCGGCATCGGGCCAGGGCTCGTCGGCCGCGCGCCGCTGCACGCGCAGGATCGACGAGTACACCGACGGCAGGCGCCGCTCCGGGTAGTCGGCGCCGGCGTTGGGCTCCAGCAGCGCGAGCGTGGCCAGCACCGCGTCGTACTGCACCACCTGCTGGCTCATGAGCCGGTGCGCGATGCGCGCGTCGGTCTCGAAATCCTGCTGGAGTCGGGTCAGCTCGGCGCGCGCGAACCACACGGCCCCGGCGGCCGTGAGCACCACCCACGCCAGCCACCAACCACCCCGCGTACGCAACCACTGTGTCATGGCGCGGATTGTGCCCGGCGCCGACAGGCCTCCCCGCTTGACCGAAAATGCCGACCCAGACATGGCTGACGTGCAGGACTCCCTCTTTTCCGATCTCCCCGATCTTCCGAGACCGACCGAAGAGGTTGACGCGCCGGCGCCTTCGCCGAAGAAATCGCGCGGTGCCACCGTGAAGCCGGTGGCTCCCGACGCGGGGCTGGTCGCCCTCGCCGCTGAGTTGCCGCCGCAACTGCGCCTGGGCACCTCGTCATGGAGCTACCCCGGCTGGGCCGGCCTGGTCTGGGACGGCGACTACGCCGAAGCCGTGCTCTCGAAGAACGGCCTGTCGGCGCTCGCGCAGCACCCGTTGCTGCGTACCGTGAGCCTGGACCGCAACTTCTACCGCGCCCTCACCGCCAGCCAGTACGCGCGCTATGCGGCCATGGTGCCGGACGATTTCCGCTTCGTCGTGAAGGCGCCGAGCCTTGTCACCGACGCCACCGTGCGCGACGAAAGCGGCCGCGGCACGCAGACCAACCCCGTGTTCCTGAGCCACGAGATCGCGCTGCAGGAGTTCGTGCAGCCGGCACTCGACGGGCTGGGCCACCGCATCGGCGCGCTGGTGTTCCAGCTGAGCCCGATTCCCGCGCACCTGCTGGCCGACCAGCCCGCGCTCATCGCGCGCATCGGCGCCATGCTGGCGGCGATGCCCGACCTGAAGCCGACCGCGCCCGACGCCGTGCTCGCCGTCGAAGTGCGCGACCCGCAGCTGCTGTGCCCCGCTTTCGCCGACATGCTGCGCAGCGTGGGCGCCACCTTCTGCATGGGTCTGCACGCGAAGATGCCACCCATTGAAGACCAGTTGCCGATGCTGCGCGCGCTGTGGCCCGGGCCGCTGGTCTGTCGCTGGAACCTGCACCGCCGCCACGGCCGCTTTGGTTATGAAGACGCCGAGAAGCTCTACGGCCCCTTCGACAAGGTGCTCGACCCCGACCCCGAAACCCGCGCCGCGCTGGCCAAGGTGATTGCCGGCACCACGGGCGCCGGGCAGAACGCCTTCGTCACCGTGAGCAACAACGCCGAAGGCTGCGCGCCGCTGACCATCGCCTCGCTGGCGCAAGACATCGCCGACCGGATGTGCCGCTAGGACACCCGCCATGCATTCGATCTCGTTCCGGCCGCTGCAATCCACAGACTTCGCGATGCTTCACGACTGGCTGTGCCGCCCGCATGTGGCCGAGTGGTGGACGCCCGTGCCCACGCTCGCGGAGGTCGAGGCCGACTTCACGCCGATGCTCGCGCCTGATTCGCCCGACCGCGGCTACATCGCGCTGCGCGATGGGCAGCCCCTGGGATTCATCCAGTCTTATGTCGTGATGGGTTCGGGCGATGGCTGGTGGGAAGACGAGCGCGACCCGGGCGCTCGGGGCATCGACCAGTTCCTCGCGCAGGCGGACCAATTGAATCGCGGCCTCGGCAGCGCGATGGTGCGGGCCTTCACGGACCAGCTGTTCGCGGACCCGGCGGTGACGCGCATCCAGACCGATCCGTCACCACGCAACGCACGCGCGATCCGCAGCTATGCCAAGGCCGGCTTCCGCGCACTGGGCGAAGTGGTCACGCCCGACGGGCCCGCGCTGCTGATGGTGCGCGAGCGCGGCGGCTAGACAGGCGGCGGTGCGGCGTCGAGGTCGCACCACATGTGGACCTTCGACGAGAACGCACCATCGAGCACGGTGGCCATCGGCTCGACGCCGAAGACCTGGAAGCCGCAGCGCTCGTACAGCGCCTGCGCCGGGCGATTGCCTTCCGTCACGGTCAGTTGCACCACACGCACGCCGTCGAGTGTGCGCGCATGCGCGAGCAAGGCAAGCACCAGTTGCCGCCCGGCGCCCACGCGCCGCGCCGATTCCGCCACAACCATGCCGAACAAGGTCGCCTTGTGGCGGGTGCGCTGCCGCGATTCACGGCCGAGGCCCGCCGCGCCGATGAGTGCGCCATCGGCATCGAAGGCGCCGTACACCACCTCGGCGGCGTCGGCATCCGTGCGCAGGCGCGTCTCCCACCACGTCGGCGGCAAGCTGGCGCGCTCCTCGACCGTGGAAGTGAACGCCTCGGGGTGCCGCGCATAGGCGTCGAGCATCAGCGCGCGGTAGGCCGGCGCATCGGCAGGGATCAATCGGCGAACGGTGGGAACGATGTCAGAAACGGCCACAGACGGATTGCCTTTCCTGCAACACCGCCTCTTGCGCAAAGCGCTGGCGGTAGGTGTCGATCAACGTGGCGATGGCCGCGTCGGCCTTGGCGTCACGCGGGTGCAGCAGCACGACCAGCTTTGAAGGCTCGCGCACCACCTGCCCCGACGCGCCCCGCCACTGGCCGGCGGCGTCGATCACGGTGAAGCCCTGCGGAAAGGCCGAGGTCACGCGGGTGTCGAGAAAGTCGGCCCAGTCGGTGTCGGACACCTGACCGCCCGTGGGAATGGCGCGGCCGAAATAGAGGGTGTCGCGCTCGAAGGCTTCGAAGCCTGTGGCGCAGTTGCCGGGAGGCCCTGCGGCACAACCTGCAAGCACCGCAGCGACCAATGCGCCCGCCACGCCTGCGCGAGACAGTGTGTGACGTGCGACGCTCATGCCGGCACCTCGGTCTTGCTTCAGGCCTCGGGCGCGATCATCTCGGCGTACTCGTACAGCGCGCCAAGGATTTCCTCGCCGCGCTCGTCGGCGTTCTCGGACAGCGCATCGACCTCGCTGAACAGCGCCTCGATGGTGCGCGCCCCGCCCTCGCCCTTGAAGAGGCGCGCCACGCGCAGCGCTTCCCAGCGCTCGGTTTCTTCCTCGTTCAACGACTCGGGCCAGTTGCGCGCGCGGTAGCGGAACAGGATTTCGTCGAGCCGTCCGTCGTCGAAGGCCACGCGCTCCTTGGCGAGCCCTTCGGGCGACAGCCCGCGCAGCTGGTTCAGGCGCCGGCGATCGCCGTTGCCGACAAAGCCGCCGTAGAGGTCTTCATCGACATCGGGCGTCGCCTCCTTCGGGCGGGAAAAAACCTGCGACCAGATGGCGCTCATGTCGGGCAGGTCGCGCGCGATGGCGGCGTGGCGCATGGCGGTGTCCATGTCGACACCCCAGCGCTCGGCCATGGCCGGTGCGAGCGTGCGCAGGTTGCCGACGACCATCGGCGACTTGTTCAGGTGCACGCTCTTCATCGGTAGCCGCGTCATGCCTTCGGGCAGGTCGGCGGTGCGCGTGAACAGGCGCAGACGCAGCGTCTCGGCGTCGAGGTCGCGCAACTCGCTCGGGTCTTGCGACAGGTCCCAGGCCAGCAGCTCGTTCTTGTTGGTCGGATGGCTGGCCAGCGGCCACATCACGGCCAGGCAGCCGCGCTCGACCGGGAACATGCCCGACACGTGCAGGAAAGGCTTGGCCGTCTCGCGCATCGCGGGCAGGCTGAGCTCAATCGCCACGCGGTCCTTCTTGTGCAGGCTGAAGGCGAAATCGAACAGCTTGGGCTGCTTGTCGCGGATGAGCCGGGCCAGCGCGATGGTGGCGCGCACGTCGGACAGCGCATCGTGCGCCGATTCGTGCAGCAGGCCGTTGGCGCGCGCCAGGTCTTCGAGCTTGAAGCTGGGTTTGCCGTCTTCCTTCTTCGGCCACTCGATGCCGTCGGGGCGCAGCGCGTAGGTAAGGCGCACCACGTCGAGCAGGTCCCAGCGGCCGCAGTCGTTCTGCCATTCGCGCGCGTACGGGTCGATGAGGTTGCGCCAGAACAGGAAGCGCGTGACCTCGTCGTCGAAGCGGATGGTGTTGTAGCCGACGCCGACGGTGCCGGGCTGCGAGAAGGCTTGCTCGATTTGCGCCGCGAACTCGTGCTCGGGAATGCCGCGCTCCAGGCAGATCTGCGGCGTGATGCCGGTGATCAGGCAGGCCTCGGGGCTGGGCAGGTAGTCCGGCGCGGGCTTGCAATAGATCATCAGCGGCTCGCCGACCTCGTTGAGTTCGGCGTCCGTGCGGATGGCGGCGAACTGCGAAGGACGGTCGCGGCGCGGCACGGCGCCAAAGGTTTCGTAGTCGTGCCAGAGAAAGGTGTGGTTCATTCAGAGCAAGGGAGAAAACAGTCGCGCAATGGCATCGCCGAGGCGGCGCCAGAAAGTCTGCGGCCGGTGGGCACGCACGGAGCCGGAGCTGTGCAGGTCGGTTTCGAACTGCGCCGCCAGCGGCTGGGTCAGCGCGGGTCCGTAGACCACGGCGCAGACTTCGAAGTTGAGCCGGAAGCTGCGGTTGTCGAAATTGGCGGTGCCGATCATCGCGCAATGGTCGTCGACCACCAGCGTCTTGGAGTGCAGCATGCGTTCCTTGTACTCCCAGATCTTGACGCCCGCGGTCATCAGCTCGTCGAAGTACGAACGCGCCGCGGCGCTCACGATGGCCGAGTCGCTGCGGCGCGGCACGAGCAGCCGCACGTCGACGCCGCGCAGCGCCGCACTGGTCAGCGCCATCAGCGCGGGCTCGCCCGGCACGAAGTACGGCGTGGTGAGCCAGGCCCGGCGCGTGGCCGAATGGATCGCCTCGACGTGCATGCGGTGAATGGCCTCGAACGCGTTGTCGGGGCCGCTGGTGACGATCTGCACCGGAATGTCGCCCGCTTCCACCTGGGGCATCAGCACGTCCAGGACGGCGTCCGAGCGGTGCCGGTTCTTGCCTGTGGCGTAGCTCCAGTCTTCGAGGAAGGTGGTCTGCAACCAGCGCACCGCGCTGCCTTCGATGCGCACATGCACGTCGTGGTAGGCGTCCTTGGGGTTGGTGCGCTTGTCTTCCTCGTCGGTGATGTTCACGCCGCCGGTGAAGCCGACGCGGCCGTCGCACACCACGATCTTGCGGTGGGTGCGGTAGTTGGTCACGGGGCGCAGGCGCCGGCCGATCTTGGTGTCGTGGAACAGCGCCACCTCCACGCCCGCCGCGAGCATCGGCGCCATGAACTTGCGGCCGATGCGCTTGGAGCCGAGCGCGTCGAGCAGCAGGCGCACCCGCACGCCCGCCTGCACGCGCTCGATCAGCAGGTCGCGCAAGGCGGTGCCGATCTGGTCAGGCTCGAAGATGTAGTACTCGAGGTGGATGTGGTCGCGCGCCGCGCGCACGGCCTCGAAGATCGCGTCGAAGGTGCGCGCACCGCCCGAGAGCAGCTCGACGCTTGTGGCACTCGACACCGGCAGGCCGCACGCGGCGGTGCCCAGCCGGGCCATCTGCTGCAGCGCCGGCGGCGCGTGCTGCGAGGCGTCCCGCAGCCGCGCCACGTCGGCCTGCGAATGCGCGTTGGCACGGCTGCGCAGGCGCTTGAGCCGCTGCTTGCGCAGCCGCTGCGGCCCCAGGAAGTAATAGACGATGAAGCCCGCGAACGGCAGCAGCGCCAGCGACAGGATCCAGCTCATGGTGGACACCGGCGCGCGCTTTTGCATCACGATCCAGATCGACAGCACGGCGATGTAGCCGCTCCACGCCAGGGAGAGGCCGGTTTTCCATTCGTGGCTGAGTTCGGGAAGGATCAAGGCGAAAGCGGATGAAGGCGGAGTGTTTTTGGCCGGCCCAAAGAAAAAGGCCGGCAGCGAATGCTACCGGCCTTTGACTTCGTTCCTTACAGCGGCTCGATCAGCCCGTGGCGGCCTCTTCGGCTTCAGGCTTCGACTTGCCTTCCTTCTTCGGGATCGGCTGGATGTCGAGCAGCACTTCGTCCTTCTCGTCGATGTCGACTTCGAGGCGGCCACCATCGGTCAGGCGACCGAACAGCAGCTCGTCGGCCAGCGCACGACGGATCGTGTCCTGGATCAGACGTTGCATCGGACGTGCACCCATCAGCGGATCGAAGCCCTTCTTGGCCAGGTGCTTGCGCAGCTTGTCGGTGAAGGTGACGTCGACCTTCTTCTCGCTGAGCTGGGTTTCCAGTTGCAGCAGGAACTTGTCGACCACGCGCAGGATGACGTTTTCGTCGAGCGCCTTGAAGTTGACGATGGCGTCCAAACGGTTGCGGAACTCCGGCGTGAACAGGCGCTTGATGTCGCCCATTTCGTCACCGGTCTGCCGCGCGTTCGTGAAGCCGATGGTCGCCTTGTTCATGGTCTCGGCACCCGCATTCGTCGTCATGATGATGATGACGTTGCGGAAGTCGGCCTTGCGCCCGTTGTTGTCGGTCAGCGTGCCGTGGTCCATGACCTGCAGCAGCACGTTGAAGATGTCCGGGTGCGCCTTCTCGATTTCGTCGAGCAGCAGCACCGAATGCGGCTTCTTCGTGACAGCTTCGGTCAGCAGACCGCCCTGGTCGAAACCGACGTAGCCCGGAGGCGCGCCGATCAGGCGGCTCACCGCGTGACGCTCCATGTACTCCGACATGTCGAAGCGGATCAGCTCGATGCCCATGATGTAGGCCAGCTGCTTGGCCGCTTCGGTCTTGCCGACGCCCGTGGGGCCGGAGAACAGGAACGAGCCGATCGGCTTGTCGCCCTTGCCCAGCCCCGAGCGCGCCATCTTGACCGCGGAGGCCAGCACTTCGAGTGCCTTGTCCTGGCCGAACACGACGCTCTTGAGGTCGCGCTCGATCGTCTGCAGCTTGCCGCGGTCGTCGTTGCTGACGTTGGCCGGGGGAATGCGCGCGATCTTCGCCACGATTTCCTCGACTTCGGTCTTGCTGATGGTCTTCTTGCGCTTGCTCGGCGGCAGGATGCGCTGGGCGGCACCGGCTTCGTCGATGACGTCGATCGCCTTGTCGGGCAGGTGACGGTCATTGATGTACTTGGCGCTGAGCTCGGCCGCGGCCTGCAGGGCCGCCACCGCGTACTTCACGCCATGGTGCTCCTCGAAGCGCGACTTCAGGCCCTTGAGGATGTCGACGGTTTCCTGCACCGTCGGCTCGACCACGTCGACCTTCTGGAAGCGACGCGACAGGGCCGCATCCTTCTCGAAGATGCCGCGGTATTCCGTGAAGGTGGTCGCACCGATGCACTTGAGCTGGCCGCTGGAGAGCGCCGGTTTGAGCAGGTTCGACGCGTCGAGCGTGCCGCCCGACGCTGCGCCCGCACCGATCAGGGTGTGGATTTCGTCGATGAACAGGATGGCGTTCGGCTTGTCCTTGAGCGACTTGATCACGCCCTTCAGGCGCTGTTCGAAGTCACCGCGGTACTTGGTGCCGGCCAGCAGCGCGCCCATGTCGAGCGAGTAGACCTGCGCCTCGGCGAGGATCTCGGGCACGTCGCCCTGGGTGATGCGCCATGCCAGGCCTTCCGCAATCGCGGTCTTGCCGACGCCAGCCTCGCCCACGAGCAGCGGGTTGTTCTTGCGCCGGCGGCACAGGATCTGGATGACGCGCTCGACCTCGTATTCGCGGCCGATCAGCGGATCGATCTTGCCGTCCTTGGCGAGCTGATTGAGGTTCTGGGTGAACTGCTCGAGCGGCGAGGCCTTCTCGTTGCGTTCGCCGCCGCCCTCTTCGCCTTCACCCTGAGGCGCTTCGCCGCTGCCCTTGACGGCTTCCGGCGGATCGCTCTTCTTGATGCCGTGGGCAATGAAATTGACCACGTCCAGGCGGGTGACGCCCTGCTGGTGCAGGTAGTACACGGCGTGCGAGTCCTTTTCGCCGAAGATCGCGACCAGCACGTTGGCGCCGGTGACTTCCTTCTTGCCGTTGCCGGTGGACTGCACATGCATGATGGCGCGCTGGATCACGCGCTGGAAACCCAGGGTCGGCTGGGTGTCTACATCGTCGGAGCCCGCCACCTGCGGCGTGTTGTCCTTGATGAAGTTGGTGAGCGACGCCCGCAGGTCGTCGACGTTCGCCGAGCAGGCGCGCAGAACTTCCGCGGCGCTCGGGTTGTCCAGCAAAGCGAGCAGCAGATGTTCCACGGTGATGAACTCGTGGCGTTGCTGCCGGGCCTCGACGAAGGCCATGTGCAAGCTGACTTCCAGTTCCTGGGCAATCATGTGATTTCCTTTTGCCTTGCTGTAAATAAGTTCTCAGATGGGTTGGAGCGCGTGCAATTCAACTGGTTCACGCGACAGGTTCGCTGACGCATTGCAGCGGGTGCCCAGCCTGATGCGCCGCCTCCATCACCTGATTGACCTTGGTGGCCGCCATATCGCGGGAATAAACCCCACAAATACCACGGCCATCGAGGTGGATCTTGAGCATGATTTGGGTCGCTGTTTCTCGGTCCTTGCTGAAATATTCCTGCAGGACGACGATCACGAACTCCATCGGCGTGTAGTCGTCGTTCAGCATGACGACCTGGTACATCTGGGGCGGTGCCGTTTTTTGCGGCCGGCGCTCCAGAACGACCGAATCTCCGTCGTCGCCCGCCGGTTTCTGCGCCGGTGGGGTGCTGGGAGTTTTGGGAATTCTCGTTGCCATGAAAAAGATTCTATAGAGCGTGCAAGCACCGTGCCGACGCCAACAGACTTGGTGACGCCTATTCGACAAATCAAGAGGCATGCGTCGTGTACGACAGCACGAAGACAGACGTAAAAAAACCGGCAGATTGCCGGTCTTTTTTACAGATTGCGCAGCACGGGGCCTTTGGGCGCCGGCAATTTCCGGCCGGGCACCCGGGTTGGAACCGGCAGGTCGGGCGGCAAGGCGTCGATTTCTTCGTCGGTGAGTTCGCGCTCGGGTGGCGCCACAGCTTCCCAGCGGGCCGCTGTCAGCGGTGCGAGGGGGACCGGTGAAGTCGCCGGCTCCGAATCGGGGGGCACCGCCGGGACTGGCGGCGACGATCGTGGCTGCACTGGCTGCACTGGCTGCACTGGCTGCGGTGGCTGCGGTGGTGCGAGAGGCCGCGCAAGCGGTCTCTCTCTTTTTGCCAGCAAGGTCGGGGGCGTTGGCCGCAAGGCCTGCCACTCGGCCCAGCGCCGCGCGTCCTGTTCGGCTTGCCAAAGCGCCAGGGCCAGGCGCTGCACGTCCTGATGCGCGAGCTGTTGCTGACCTAGCAACTCCAATTCAGCGCGGATCACCTGCCGCGTCTGGTCACGCTCCGCATCCAGGGCTCGGCGCTGCGCATCGAGTTGTCTGCCGAGCCGTTGCGAAAAAGCCCAGAAACCGAGCAAGGCCCCGGCGACGCCGACCGCAAAGCAGACGACAAGGAAATTGACCTGGATCAGCGTCACAGCGAAACCTCCTCGTCGGCATCCCATTTGCGCAACAGATCAAGCGGAATGGCATCGGCCACCTGTGAAAACCGCTGACCGGTCATGCGTTCGGCCTGCTTGAGCAACACGGCAACAGGACTGCTCGGTTCGTGGTCCTCGAACCATCGGCGGGCTTTGCGAATGTCACGCAGGATGTCGTCGCGTGTCGCCAGACCCTCGCCGACTGGCGTGCTTGCCGGCCACGACGGGAGCAGGCTTGGCATTGTTGCGACCGCGGCAGGCGGTGCCGATGACCCGGTTCGCTGGAACGGGGCCAGCAATCGCACCAGCGCGTGCAGTGAAGGCGCGTCCTGCCCCAGGTGCTGGCCGGCCCAGGCGACGATCTGCGCCGCAGCCTCGGCGGCTTGCGCCAGCAAGCGCAGCGGGGCCTGATCGTCATCGTCATCGGCAGTGGCGGCGGTCAGGTCGGTCAGTTGCCGTGCCATGGCCTCGGGGCTGGCTGCATCCAGCGACCGGGGCATTGCCAAGGCACGCTCGACTTCACGCACCGTCAGGTGCCGCGCGGCATTGGCCGCGATGACGATCTCGCGCACATCGCTCAGCAGGCCCTCCGGATCGGCCAGCGCCGCCAGGGCGTTGGCACGGACCGCCGGGTCGCGCTCGCCTTCGATCACCAGTTGGGGGTGCACCGCTTCGGGCCAGGTCTGGAGCGCCTCGACCAGCAGCAGCAACGACTGCGCGAGCCCGGGCGCCTGCGCCAACCGGGTGCGCGCGCGGCACAACCAGACAAAGAGATTAATGTCCCGGGTCCGCAGCAACAGCCGGCGGCAGTCACGTTCGATCTCCGCCCAGTTGGGCGCATCGGGGGCTCCGACGAACTGCCCGTACTGCGCGTCGCCACGCGGGGACAGCCGCTTGTTGAAGACCTCGTGGTAGCCGTCATACGTGAAGAGGCCTGCCACGCCTTTTTCCAGCGGCAACCCGCCCGCGCGTGAGAACACGGTGCCGGCTTGCGGCCCGACCGCGCGCACCAGCGTGAACTCCTGCGGCGCCAGGGGCAGCATCGCGGCCTTGGCCCGTTCATAGACACGCTGACTCGACGTGTTGCTGTCGAGAAAATCCTGTACCGCACGCACCAGCGCTTCATTGGGCAGCGACGCCGATTGCACGGGTCGGACACCGGAGAACAGCGCCGTCACATGCCCCACCATCGACGCCCGGCCGCCAAAGGCTGCTGCGCTGTCGGCCTTCTCCCAGTCTTTCAGCACCCAGTTGCGCACATCCTGCGCGCCGCCTTGCATGTAGCGCTCCTTGTTGTGCAGCAGCTTGTAGACGCGCAAGACCTCGTACGCCGTCTTGGCATCGCCGTCACTCACGCTCTGCTTGAGCACGCTCTCCATCCGTTGCAGGACGGTGGGGAGCAAGGTGTGATCCTGCAGCTGAGCGTAGGTGTCGCTGGCCGCGTCCAGCACCGGGGGCACCGTGTAGAGGCCGTAGAGATAACTGCCAGGCGGGTTGTCGATGTCGAGGCCCGAATAGCCCGGCAACTCGCGCGCACCGTTTAGCACGTCGGGAACGCCCGCAGGTTTGAAGTCGGCGAACAGCTGGCGCACTTGCACCGTGAGTGCTTCGGCGCGCTGCCCCACTGCACTCAGGTACTGGCGGTTGTTGCCGAAGCTCAGGGCGAGCGCGCCTGCGAGCCACAGAAAGACCACCATCGCCAGCGCGTGCCCCGTGAGACGCAACAGCCGAAAGCGAAACTCCCAGCGCAGGTTGGGGCGCACCAGGTGCGCCTCGGGAATGATCACCTTGGTGAGCAGGTCCTGCAGGAAGAAGCCCTGCTGCCCCCGCATGGGCGATGCTGTCCTGCGCGGCTGGACGGCTCCCGGCTCGTCGTCTGCCGTTGATGTCTTGCCCGCCCCTAGGCCTAAACTGCGCTGCAGACGCTGAAACAATGTGCCGGCATCGGCAGGCATTTCCAGATCAGCCTGCGCCCCACTCGTGAAATAGACACCTCGCAGCGTGTCGTGCAACTGGGTTCCGTCGAAGCGCGAAGCCAGGAACATCTCGTCGAGCATCGGGACCAGGAGCGCCGACATGCCGGCCAGCTCCTGCGGCAACGCGAACAGCCGCTTTCTGCGGTCGACATCGAATTCTTCGTTCAACCTGGCGCGCAAGCCCGCTGCCAGACGGTCCTTGAGCAATGCCAGCTCGACCTCGATCTGCGCGCGCAGCGGCTCACGATCGCGCAACGCGGCACGCGAACTCTGAATGCCATGGAAGGGCAGCGTGAAGCCCCAGGTCTGGGTACGGCCCTCGCTGGTGAGGGATTGAAAATACTCGCTGAAGCCCCGCAGCAGATCGATCTTCGTCACGATCACGTAGACCGGGAAGCGGATGCCGAGCTCCTGGCGCAGATCGGCCAACCGGTCACGCACCATGCTTGCGTGCTCTGCGCGCTCCATCTCGGACAACCTATCGCTGGGCCCGACCTTGCAGCGAGCGGGGAACTGGCTTGCCAGCTGTTCCGGCGGCGTGTGCGCCGCGACCGCAAACACCAAACTGGAGAAACCTTGCAATTCGGCGGGTTCGACGCTCGCAACGCGTACGCCGTTGGGCCTTGACGCCAGGGGAATGCTCTGCGCGCTTCGCACGAGCACGTCGTTCAGCAGGGCCTGCACGTCGGCGATCAACTCCCTGAACGAGAGGTACGGATCAATGTGTTGGTAAGCGGGATGCGGCTGCGGACGGCGCGTAGTTCCGCGAACAAAAGTCGCCAACTCTCCGCTCAACGTCCGCAACGCGGTATAGAGCGTCTCCGGAGAGGTTTCCCGAACCCGAAGCCAGTGTTCGAGCACCCATGCGCGCTCGATGGCCGCTTCGATGTGGTTGGAAAAATCGGTCAGTGACGTTGCACCGGACGGCAGACTGGACAACGCCGATGCAAAGTCTTTCTCGATGACCTGCACGTCGATCTGGTAGTGCCGGCAGATGCGATGCAGATCGCTGTCGTTGAGCTGCCAGAGCTGATGAATCCAGTGCGTCAGTTCAACGTACGGATTGCCGCGCAGCTTGGCAAATGCAGTGGCAGATTCGATGCCGCGAAACAAGGTGAGATTGAGCTTGCCGAACAGCGCTCGCCGAGAGATCGTCATTGCGCGATCTGTCGTGCGGTGCGCACGCCTTGTTCGATCGAATCATCTGCGACACCCGATGTCGTCGAGCAGATTTCTGCGTTCTTTTTCCCCACTTCGCGCCCCTATGCTTCTTGGAATGGGCGCGATTCTGGCGGCTCGCTGCAAAGCAAATCGCAGCACAGTTTCTACCAATAGTTAAACGAAAGAAGCAGCCTATTGATCTGTGATGTTTGCCCGCCGCTCCTTACGTTCAGAAGACAAAGGAGGTCATTCGACAACGATATCGAAACCGCCGCAGACAAGAAAAAACCCTCGAGTCCTTTCGGAAACTCGAGGGCTTGAGAGGCTTCTGACGTGTCGCAACGTCAGAGATTTCAATTACATGTTGTCGATCATGACTTGGCCAAAACCAGAGCAGCTCACTTGCGTCGCGCCGTCCATCAGGCGCGCGAAGTCATAGGTGACCTTCTTGCTGGCGATCGACTTTTTCATCGCGCTGATGATCAGGTCGGCCGCTTCGGTCCAGCCCATGTGGCGCAGCATCATTTCGGCGGACAGGATCTCGGAACCCGGGTTCACATAGTCCTTGCCGGCGTACTTGGGTGCCGTGCCGTGCGTGGCCTCGAACATGGCGACGGTGTCGCTCAGGTTCGCACCCGGGGCGATGCCGATGCCGCCGACCTGCGCGGCCAGCGCGTCGGAAACGTAGTCGCCGTTGAGGTTCAGCGTGGCGATCACGCTGTACTCGGCGGGACGCAGAAGAATCTGCTGCAGGAACGCGTCGGCGATGCTGTCCTTGACGGTGATTTCCTTGCCCGTCCGGGGGTTCTTGAACTTCATCCACGGACCGCCGTCGATCAGCTCGGCGCCGAATTCCTTGGCGGCCAGGTTGTAGCCCCAGTCACGGAAGCCACCTTCGGTGAACTTCATGATGTTGCCCTTGTGGACCAGAGTCACGCTCGGCTTGTCGTTGTCGATGGCGTACTGGAAGGCCTTGCGCACAAGGCGCTCAGTGCCTTCGCGCGACACAGGCTTGACGCCGATGCCCGAGGTGTTGGGGAAGCGGATCTTCTTGACGCCCATCTCGTCCTGCAGGAACTTGATGAGCTTCTTGGCCTTGTCGCTTTCGGCCTCGAATTCGATGCCAGCGTAGATGTCTTCCGAGTTCTCACGGAAGATGACCATGTTGGTCTTGTGCGGCTCGCGCACCGGGCTGGGCACGCCCTCGAAGTACTGGATGGGTCGCAGGCAGACGTACAGGTCGAGTTCCTGGCGCAGCGCCACGTTCAGCGAGCGGATGCCGCCGCCGACGGGCGTGGTCAGCGGGCCCTTGATGGAGACCACGTAGTCGCGCACCGCATGCAGGGTTTCCTCGGGGAGCCAGACGTCAGGGCCGTAGACCTTGGTCGACTTCTCGCCTGCGTAGACCTCCATCCAGTGGATCTTCTTCTTGCCGCCGTAGGCCTTGGCCACTGCGGCGTCGACCACCTTGAGCATCACCGGCGTGATGTCCAGCCCGGTGCCATCGCCTTCGATGAACGGAATGATGGGCTGATCGGGCACATTGAGCGAATTGTCAGCGTTGACCGTGATCTTCTGGCCTTCGGTCGGGACTTTGATGTGCTGATAGCTGGACATGAGGGGGCTTGACTCCGGGAAGTGACGTAATTCGAACGACTGTCTGCGAATACAGACAGCGAGGGAGAATCGCTGTACAGCGCGCTAACAAATCGCTGTACATTTTAGACGCAACCCATCAGCGAACAATTGTCAACCATAGGGCGATAGCGCCCGTTACTGGCTGACCTTCTGCTCGCCGGGAGGCGTTTCCAACCAATTCTCGATAGAGGAATCATCAATGAGCAAACTTCTCGCAGTCATGATCGCTGGCCTGTTCGCCGCTGGCGCGTACGCCCAGAACCCGGCCGGCACCACGCCCGAACAAGGCAACGCGACCGGCAGCAAGCCGCAAGCTCGCGCTGAAGCCAAGAAGGAAGCCAAGCCCGCTGGTCAAGTGGCTCCTGCAGCTGGCGACATCGCCAAGACGCCTGAAGGCGGCACCTTCGGCGCTGACAAGGCTGGCGTTGCTGGCGAAAAGCGTGCCAAGACCCGCGACGATCGTCGTCGCAACAAGGACGGCAGCGTGAAGCGCAAGGCCACCCAAGGCGGCACGCCTGACATGGCCGGCGCCAAGTAAGCTGGTCGGTCCCCCAAGAAAAGCGCTCTCCGGAGCGCTTTTTTTCGTTTGCAGTTTTGCTCGACCACTGTCAACCGGGGTTCTTGAGGTCCGTTGAATGGAAGCCTTCCGCAGGGAGGTGATCCATATCAACAATCTCAAAGGATTTCTCATGAACAAGCTGATCGCAGCCCTGGTAGCCGGCCTCTTCGCAGCTGGTGCATTTGCGCAAGCCGCCGCACCCGCAGTTGCCGCACCGGCCGCCCCCGCTGTCCACAAGGCGAAGGCCAAGCACACGGTCAAGAAGCACAAGGTGCGTCACGTCTCCAAGGCCCACGCGGCCGCCGCCAAGAAGGTGTAAGCTTTCAAGCTCCCGGCAATGCCCGCTTCAGCGGGCATTTTTATTGGTCACGGGCCGACCTTGTGTGTCCCGGCCCCGAAAGAGTTATCCGATGTTTCAGCGTCTCGCCGCGCTGCTTCTGGTGTCCGCGTCCTTCCTGGCGCCGGCCCACGCGCAGCAGCAAATCCAACCGCAACCCCAAACCGATCTGGCACGCACGCAGTTGTCGGTCGGCCTCTACAAGATCGACGCGCAGGTGGCGCAATCGCCCCGTGAGCGCGAGATCGGCCTCATGTTCCGCAAGACGATGCCGCAGGCCGAAGGCATGATCTTCGTGTTCGATCAGCCGGCCACACAGTGCTTCTGGATGCGCAACACGCTGTTGCCACTGACCGCCGCCTTCGTAGCCGACGATGGCCGCATCGTCAACCTGGTCGACATGCAGCCGATGACCGAGAACTCGCATTGCTCCGAAGAGCCGGTGCGCTACGTGCTCGAAATGAACCAGGGCTGGTTCGCCAAGAAGAACATCAAGAAGGGGGCCAAGCTCGGCGGAGAGTTGTTCTCCACTGCCAAGCGCTGAACTCAGCGCCCACAAAAAAGCCGACCCGCAGGTCGGCTTTTTTCATGGCGAGCGCCAGGTCCGGCTTCAGCCGAAGTTCTTCGCTGCGAAGTCCCAGTTGGCCAGCTTGGCCAGGAAGGTCTCGACGAACTTCGGGCGCAGGTTGCGGTAGTCGATGTAGTACGCGTGTTCCCACACGTCGACCGTCAGCAGCGCGGTGTCGGCGGTGGTCAGCGGCGTG
Source organism: Variovorax sp. RO1 (assembly GCF_002849325.1). Classification (NCBI taxonomy): domain Bacteria; kingdom Pseudomonadati; phylum Pseudomonadota; class Betaproteobacteria; order Burkholderiales; family Comamonadaceae; genus Variovorax; species Variovorax sp. RO1. The sequence continues at coordinate 334,818 of NZ_PKMT01000006.1, read as the reverse complement.
CCGGCGGCGCCGGTGTTCACGATGTCCACCGAGCCGTCAGCCTTCTTCACGAGCCACGTCCAGCCCGAGCCGAAGTTGCCCACGGCCGACTTCACGAAGGCTTCCTTGAAGGCGTCGTAGCTGCCCCACTTGGCATCGATGGCCTTGGCCAGTGCACCGGTGGGAGCGCCGCCGCCTTGCGGCTTCATGCAGTTCCAGAAGAAGGTGTGGTTCCAGATCTGGGCAGCGTTGTTGTAGATGCCGCCGCTGGACTTCTTGATGATCTCTTCGAGCGTCATCGCTTCGAACTCGGTGCCCTTTTGCAGGTTGTTCAGGTTCACCACGTAGGCGTTGTGGTGCTTGCCGTGGTGGTACTCAAGCGTTTCCTTCGAGTACTCGGGGGCCAGTGCGTCGATGGCGTACGGCAGGGGTGGGAGCACATGTTCCATGGTTTTTTCTCGTGGGTTGGTTGTGGGAATGAAGGATTCTAGGAAGTAATCATTGGGGCCGCGTCAGACGTGTTCCCGTCGCAGCGCCGGGCGTCACGGTCAGGTCGACCGAGCCATCCGAAAGGCGCGCGACCACGGCATCACCGGCCTGCAAGCTGCCTGCGCTGACGACCGCGCGACCTTCGCCATCGGTCAGCAAGGCATAGCCCCGCTGCAGCACCAGGGCCGGGTCGAGCAGCCGCAGGCGCAGGGCCACGCGTTCGAGCCGCTCGCGCCGCTGCGTCAGCGCGCGCGTGAACTTCGACGAGAAATCGGTGCCGATGGCCTGCGGCACCTGCGCCAGGCGCTCGCGGCGCGACAGCACCGCGTAGTGCAGCCGCTGCGCGTGATGTGCCAGCCGCAGCTGCTGACGCGCCACCAAGCCGGAGGGACGCCCCAGCCGTGCGGCGGCTTGGTCCAACCGCTGGCCGAGCACATCGAGGCGCCCGCCCAACGCATCGCCGAGCCGTTCGTCCAGCAGATCGAGCGCACCAAGCCACAGGTCGCGCGGCGCGCTGACGAGTTCCGCGGCGGCCGTGGGCGTGGGCGCACGCAGGTCGGCACAGAAGTCGGCAATCGTGAAATCGGTTTCGTGCCCCACGCCGCTGATCACCGGCACGGGACTCTGCACGATGGTGCGTGCCAGGGTTTCGTCGTTGAAGGCCCAGAGATCCTCGATCGAGCCGCCACCGCGCACCAGCAGGATCACGTCGACGGCCGACTCCAGCGTGTAGAGCGACTGCAAGGCGCGCACCAGTTCGGCCGGCGCGTTGGCCCCCTGCACCGCTGCCGGCGCCAGCACCACGGGGATGTGGGGCACGCGCCGCCGCAACGCGGTCACGACGTCATGCAGCGCCGCGGCACCCAGCGAGGTGACGACGCCCACGGCACGCGGCATGGACGGCAGCGCCCGCTTGCGCGCCGGATCGAACAGGCCTTCGGCCTCGAGGCGCGCCTTGCGCTGCAGGAACTGCTCGAACAGCGCGCCCTGCCCCGCGCGCCGCAGGCTTTCGACCACCAATTGCAGGTCGCCGCGCGGCTCGTACACAGCCAGCCGGCCACGCACCTCGACCTGGTCGCCGTCGCGCGGCGTGAAATCGAGCAGGCCGGCCGCGCGGCGGAACATCGCGCAGCGCAGCTGGCCGGATTCGTCCTTGAGCGAGAAATAGCAATGACCACTCGATGCGCGCGAGAAACCCGAGATTTCCCCACGCACCGAGACCGGATTGAAGCGCGCGTCGAGCGCATCGGCCACCGCGCGGCACAGCGCGCCCACGGCCCATACGCGCGGCCCGGGCGCTGCATTCGGCTCCCTGAAGCTCATCGTGTCCCTCCGCCACCGAACGCCACTCGTCCACAACGGGCGCTGCGCCCCCCACTTTGGAGGGGTATGGTGGAACAGATGCACGAGTTCTCGTGCAAGCTGTTGATTTCATTAAAAAAAGTGCTGCTCAAAATTCAATCGATCTAACGGAAAGCCCGTCCCATGCGGGTTCGGAGCCATTGCGCCACGGGTTAATCACAAAGTTATCCACAGAATCTGTGCGTCCTTGCCGACACGCAAACAAGCCGCGAGCCGATGGTGGCTCGGTGGATAATCGCCGCGCATTTGCAGTCTACGGGCCGGAGGATTTTCTTGTTTTCCATCATTGTTGCCGCGGGCTGGCCAATCTGGCCATTGCTCGCCTGTTCGGTCATCGCACTCGCGCTGGTCATTGAACGTTTCACCAGTCTCAAGACCGTCAAGGTCCTGCCGCCGAAGCTGCTGGACGAAACCATCACCGTGTCGCGCGGCGCGGTTCCCGGCCCCGATGTCGTGACCAAACTGGAAAGCAACTCGATGCTCGGCCAGGTGCTGGCCGCCGGCCTGCGCGCGCTGAACGCCAACCCGCGCTGCACCGAAGAAGACCTGCGCGCCGCCATGGAGGCCTCGGGCCGCACCGTGGCGCACAGGCTGGAGCGTTACCTGCCGGCGCTGGCCACCATCGCCTCGGCCGCGCCCCTGCTGGGCCTGCTGGGCACGGTGATCGGCATGATCGAAATCTTCGGCTCGCAGTCGCCCGGCAGCGGTGCCGTCGGCTCGGGCAACCCGGCGCAGCTGGCACACGGCATCTCGATCGCGCTGTACAACACGGCCTTCGGCCTGATCGTGGCCATTCCGACGCTGATCTTCTGGCGCTACTTCCGCAGCCGCGTCGACGAGTACCTGCTGAACCTCGAACTCTCGGGCGAGCGCTTTGCCCGCCACCTGAACGCCCTGCGCAAATGAGCTCGCGTGGCCGCATGCAGTTTCGCCACGGCGCGCGCGACGAGCCGGAGATCAACCTGATCCCGTTCATCGACGTGCTGCTGGTCGTGCTCATCTTCCTGATGCTATCGACCACCTACAGCAAGTTCACCGAGATGCAGCTGCGGCTGCCGACGGCGGACGTCGACGCCCAGCGCGATTACCCGAAAGAGGTGATCGTGGCGGTGTCGGCCGACGGCCGCTACGTGATCAACAAATCGCCGCTCGCAGACCGCAGCGTCGACACAGTGGCCGCCGCGCTCGGTGCCGCGGCCACCGGTGGCAAGGACAGCGTCGTGATCATCAGCGCCGACGCGGCCAGCCCGCACCAGGCCGTGGTGACGGTGATGGAGGCCGCGCGCCGCGCCGGCCTGATGCAGATCACCTTCGCCGCCCAGTCGACGGCCCAGGCCGGTCACTGAGTGTCGACCGGCGCGCAGCTGCAGGATGCCTGGCTGCGCCGCGGTGCGCTGGCCTGCCTGCTGTGGCCACTGTCGCTGATCTACCGCGCCCTCTTCGCGCTGCGGCGCGCCTTCTACCGATGGGGTTGGCAGAAGACCGGGCGCGTGTCGGTTCCCGTGATCGTGGTCGGCAATGTGATTGCGGGCGGGGCCGGCAAGACGCCGGTCGTGATGGCGGTCGTGCGCCATCTGCAGGCACGTGGGTTGCGGGTGGGCGTGGTGTCGCGCGGCTATGGCCGCCGCACCGACGACTGCCGCGAAGTCCTGGGCGACAGCGATCCGCAGGACGTCGGTGACGAACCCGCGCTGATCCACCATGCCACCGGCGCACCCGTATTCGTGGCCCGGCAGCGCATCGACGCCGCGCGCGCCCTGCTCGACCGGCACCCGGCCACCCAGGTCATCGTCAGCGACGACGGCCTTCAGCACCTGGCATTGGCGCGCGATATCGAGATCTGCGTTTTCGACGACCGCGGCGTCGGCAATGGATGGCTCCTGCCGGCCGGCCCCTTGCGCGAGCCGTGGCCACGCCGCTGCGACCTGCTGCTGCACAGTGGCGAGCGGCCTGCCTTCGCCGGCGGCTACACCGCCACCCGCGAACTGGCACCGTACGCCCTTGCGAAGGACGGCCGTCGCATTCCGCTGGACACGCTGGCCGGCCAACCCGTGATCGCGCTCGCCGCCATCGCACGGCCGGAGGCCTTCTTCACGATGCTGCGCGCACGCGGCCTGACGCTCGCGGACACCTTCGCGCTGCCCGACCACCACGACTTCAGCGACTGGCAACGCCCGGCCGGCCCCGCCCTGCCCCTCATTTGCACCGAAAAAGATGCCGTCAAGCTCTGGCGGCAGGCCCCCGATGCGCTCGCTGTGCCACTGCACTTCGAACCCTCGCCGGCGTTCTTCGCCGCCCTCGACGCAAAGCTATCATCGCTCGATGGATACCAAGCTGCTTGAACTGCTCGTCTGCCCCGTCACCAAGGGCCCGCTGACCTGGAACGCCGAGAAGCAGGAACTCTGCTCGCGCAGCGCGCGGCTCGCCTACCCGGTGCGCGACGGCATCCCGGTGCTGCTCGAGAACGAGGCCCGCACGCTGTCCGACGAAGAGCTGGGCCTGTGAGCTTCACCGTTCTGGTGCCGGCCCGGCTGGCTTCGACGCGACTTCCCAATAAACCGCTGGCCGATATCGCCGGCCTGCCGATGGTCGTGCGCGTGGCGCAACGCGCCCGCCAGTCCGGCGCCCTTCGCGTGGTGGTGGCCGGCGACGACATCTCCATCATCGAGGCCTGCAAGGCGCATGGTGTCGAAGCCCTGCTGACGCGCCAGGACCACGCCAGCGGCACCGACCGGCTGGCCGAAGCTTGCGAACAGCTCGGGCTCGACGGCGACGCGATCGTCGTCAACGTGCAGGGCGACGAACCGCTGATCGACCCCGCGCTCATCGACGCCGTTGCCGCCACGCTGGCAGCGCGCCCGCAGGCCGCGATGAGTACCGCCGTCCACGCGATCGATTCGCTGGCCGACTTCATGAACCCGAACGTGGTCAAGGCCGTGCTCGATGCACAGGGCCATGCGCTCTACTTCAGCCGCGCACCGATCCCCTGGTGGCGCGACGGTTCTTCAGGCGGCGCGGCGCCCTCGGTGCTGCCCAGCCCGGCACCGCTGCGCCACATCGGCATCTACGGCTATCGCGCGGGCTTCGTGCGGCAATTTCCGTTGCTGTCGCCTGCGCCTGTCGAAGCCACCGAAGCGCTCGAACAGCTGCGCGCGCTGTGGCACGGGCACCGCATCGCGGTGCATGTGAGCGATGTCGCCCCGGGCCCCGGGATCGACACGCCCGAAGACCTAGCGCGCGTGCGCGCGGTCTTCGCGGCCAACGCGCTTGCCTGAACTGCCCGCCGCTCCCGAGGGGAACGGCGGCAATTTGTCACGGGCACGCATGCTATCCTCGACGCAATTCCGCCTCGGCGCGCCTGAGGGTGCGCATGGGGCGCGACACAAAATCTAAGAACCTTCCGAGGACACCATGAGACTTATTTTGCTGGGCGCGCCCGGAGCAGGTAAAGGCACGCAAGCGACCTTCATCTGCCAGAAATACGGCATTCCCCAAATCTCGACCGGCGACATGTTGCGCGCCGCCGTCAAGGCCGGCACCCCCCTCGGGCTGCAGGCCAAGACGATCATGGACTCGGGCGCGCTGGTCAGCGACGACCTGATCATCAACCTCGTGAAGGAACGCATCGCGCAGCCCGACTGCAACGACGGCTTCCTGTTCGACGGCTTCCCGCGCACCATTCCGCAGGCCGACGCCATGAAGGCGGCCGGCGTGAAGCTCGACTACGTGCTCGAGATCGATGTGCCCTTCGGCGACATCATCGAACGCATGAGCGGTCGCCGCTCACACCCGGCATCGGGCCGCACCTACCACGTCAAGTTCAATCCGCCGAAGGTGGAAGGCAAGGACGACGTGACTGGTGAAGAGCTGATCCAGCGCGAAGACGACAAGGAAGAGACCGTGCGCAAGCGGCTCGACGTCTACAGCCAGCAGACCCGTCCGCTGGTCGACTACTACTCGGCCTGGGCCAAGGCCGATCCGTCCGCCGCACCGAAGTACCGCGCCATCCAGGGTGTGGGCACGGTCGACGAGATCACGCAGCGCGCGCTCGCCGCACTGAACAGCTGATTCAGAGGCTGACGACCCCGTCAGCCTCTCTCCTAACCGCCCTCCGACTCCGGCAGGGCGGCCACTCCCAAGAGTTCCAGCACCAGCGCAACCCGCGCCTTCACCGGCGTGAGTGCGCCCGCATCCCGCAGCCCGTCACCGGGCTTCGGGAGGATGCGTCCGTTCGTGCAGCGCGTGGCGCGCAGCACCGCCACGCCAGCGTCCTGCGCCTTCAGTGCCGCGGCTTCCAGTGCGTGGTGCACGGTGCCGTTGCCGGTCGCGGCCACGACCAGCCCGCGCAAGGGTTCGGCAGACGGAAGCAGCAACGCCTCGACGATCGCACCGCTCGCGCCCGCGTGGCTCATGACGATCTCGACACGAGGCCACGGCTTCGACACCGCATCCAACCGTGCAGCATCGGCCGACGTCCCCTGCGGCCACGCGCGAACACGCCGCACCCCGCCCTCTTCGACATAGCCCACCGGACCCGCATCGCCCGACGCGAACGCATCGAGGCGGTAGGTGTGCACCTTCTGCACGTCTAGGCCGCCGTGGATCGTGCCCGCGCACACCACTGTCACGCCCTGCGCGCCCGGCGTCGAAGCCACCACGAGCGCGTCGCGCACGTTCTGCGGACCATCGGGCGACAAGGCCGTCGCCGGACGCATCGCGCACGTCAGCACCACCGGCTTGGCCGGCGCCAGCACGGCGTGCAGGAAGAAAGCGGTTTCCTCCAGCGTGTCGGTGCCGTGCGTGACGACGATGCCGGCCACATCGGGCTGCGCCAGCCAGTGCGCGCAGCGCGCGGCCAGCTGGCGCCAGGTGTCGGCGTCCATGTCCTTGCTGTCGAGCTGCGCGACCTGCTCCGCCACTAGCGTCACGCCGGTCGGTGCCTCGATGCCGCCCAGCAGGTCGGTCACCCCCACCTGCCCCGCCGTGTAGCCGATGTTGTCGCCGCTGCTGGCGGCCTTGCCGGCAATGGTGCCGCCGGTGCCCAACACCACCACGCGGCGCGTCTCGGACGAAGAGGAATGAGTCATGGCTTGTCAACTTTTGAAAACTGGTTAAAAATACAGGTACTGGATATCTAGCCAGTGCCGCAAGGAAACCACTATGCAGTTCGCAGTGAAGCTTACCGCCCGCCAGCAGCAGATCCTGGACCTGATCCAGGCCGCCATCGCACGCACCGGTGCGCCGCCCACGCGCGCCGAAATCGCCAACGAGCTGGGCTTCAAGTCGGCCAACGCCGCCGAAGAGCACCTGCAGGCCCTGGCCCGCAAGGGCGTCATCGAACTCGTCAGCGGCACCTCGCGCGGCATCCGCCTCAAGGGCGATGCGCTGCGCTCGCTCCACGAAACGCGCCACCGCGAAGGCAACCAGTTCTCGCTCTCGCTGCCCGGCATGGCCCAGCTCGCGCTGCCGCTCATCGGCCGCGTCGCGGCCGGTTCGCCCATCCTCGCGCAAGAGCACGTCGATCAGACCTACTACGTCGAGAACACGCTGTTCCAGCGCCAGCCCGACTACCTGCTCAAGGTGCGCGGCATGTCGATGCGCGACGCCGGCATCATGGACGGCGACCTGCTCGCCGTGCAGGCCACCAAGGAAGCGCGCAACGGCCAGATCGTGGTGGCCCGCCTGGGCGAAGAAGTCACCGTGAAGCGCCTGAAGCGCAACAAGCAGGTGATCGAGCTGCACGCCGAGAACCCCGACTACCCGACCATCATCGTCCAGCCCGGCGAGCCCTTCGAAATCGAAGGCCTCGCGGTCGGCCTCATCCGCAACACGATGCTGATGTAGGCCCCGGGCTTGCTGCCCACTGGCAGCAGCACCTCATCCGGCCGCGACAGGTGGCGGGCGTATGGCGCGAAGTCGCCATCACCCTGTTGCGGCCGACTCAAGAAATCCTGCCTGTGTTCAACCTCATACTTTTTTGGAGTTCACATGGGAATCGCCCTCCTCGCTATCGCCGACTTCTGGTCGCCCCTGCAATCGCTGGCCACCCGCTGGATGCCCGCCCGCCGCCCGTCACGCGGTGACAGCAGCGACGCTGCCGCTGGTTTGCGCTACGTGGCCATTCGCCCGGCCTGCACGGCGCGCACCGCCGGCAGCCCGACGCCGGCCACGTCGCCATCCGCTGCTGCCACGCCCGCCCGCCCGCTGCGCGTGGTCCGCGTGGTCGACCGGCAAGGCTCGCAGCGCGGCTGCGCCAACCGGGTCGTGATTTCCGGCCGCATGGCCGACGTGTGCGCCGAACTCGAACGACTCGCCGCACTGGAAGCTGCAGAAACCGGCAGCGGCACGCACCGCCCCAGCCATCTGCACTGAGAAAGTGCGAACGAAGCCGCCGTGCCTGCGCGACCTGCGCACTCCCCATGAGCACGGCGGATTCACCCCCAACGGCCTGAAACAGGCCTCCCGGGCGCCATCGGGCACCGGGTATCCAAACGTTCACACGTGCGACCTGCCAATGCTGCGAGGCACAATGGCATGCCATGAACATTGTGATCCTCGACGACTACCAGGACGCCGTGCGCAAGCTGCAGTGCGCTGCCAAGCTGGACGCGTACGCCGCCAAGGTCTACACCAACACGGTCAAGGGCATCGGCCAACTGTCGGTTCGCCTCAAGGATGCGGACGTCATCGTGCTCATCCGCGAGCGCAGCCAGATATCCCGCCAACTGATCGAGAAGCTGCCCAAGCTCAAGCTGATTTCCCAGACCGGTCGCGTCGGCGGCCACATCGACGTCACGGCCTGCACCGAACGCGGTGTGGCGGTGGCCGAAGGCTCGGGCTCGCCGCAGGCACCTGCCGAGCTCACCTGGGCACTGATCATGGCGGCCATGCGCCGCCTGCCGCAGTACATCAGCAACCTCAAGCACGGGGCCTGGCAGCAGTCGGGCCTCAAGTCGGCGTCGATGCCGCCGAACTTCGGCATGGGCTCGGTGCTCAAGGGCAAGACGCTGTGCATCTGGGGCTACGGTCGCATCGGCCAGCTGGTGGCGCGCTACGGGCAGGCCTTCGGCATGCAGGTCGTGATCTGGGGCCGCGAGGCCAGCTGCGCCAAGGCGCGCTCCGACGGCTTCCAGGTGGCACAGAACCGCCACGAATTCTTTGCCGCGGCCGACGTGCTGTCGGTGCATCTGCGGCTCAACGAGGACACCCAGGGCCTCATCAAGCTCGAAGACCTCTCCCGCATGAAGCCGACGGCGCTGTTCGTCAACACGTCGCGCGCCGAGCTGGTGGAGGCCGATGCCCTGCTGGCCGCACTCAACCGTGGACGCCCCGGGCTGGCGGCTATCGACGTGTTCGAGAGCGAACCGCCGCTGCAGGGCCACGCGCTGCTGCGCCTCGAGAACTGCATCTGCACGCCGCACATCGGCTACGTCGAGCAGGAAAGCTACGAAAGCTACTTCGGCCAGGCGTTCGACAACGTCGTGAGCTTCATCAAGGGCAACCCCACGAACATCGTGAACCCCGGCGCGCTGCAGGTCCGGCGGTGAACGCATGAGCCGGCCCGCGCCGCAGCGAGGCGCGCTCTGGGCACTGCTGGCCGGCAATTTCGTGATCGGCACGGGCGTGATGGTCGTGCCCGGCACCCTCAATGAAATCAGCGTCTCGCTGGCGATCAAGGTCGCCACCGCAGGCCAGCTGATCACCGCAGCCGCCTTCGTGATGTGCCTGGGCGCCCCGCTGCTGGCCGCCGCGGTCGCGGGCTGGGACCGCCGCAAGCTGCTCGCCCTCACCCTGCTCTGGTACGCCGCGTGGCACGTGGTTGCAGCGCTCATGCCGAGCTTCGGCGCGCTGCTGCCGGTGCGCATGCTCACGGTGATCGCGCCCGCCATCTTCACGCCCCAGGCCGCGGCCTGCGCCGGCATGCTGGTGCCGCCTGAGCAGCGCGGGCGCGCCGTGACCTTCGTCTTTCTCGGCTGGTCGGTGGCCTCGGTGCTGGGCCTGCCGATCGGCGCGCTGATCGGCGGCCACCTGGGCTGGCGCATGGCCTTCATGGCCATCGCGGCGCTCAGCGTCGTGAGCGCCGCCTCGGTCTGGCTCACATTGCCCAACGGCATCCGGCCCGCCGCGCTCACGGCCGCCGCCTGGTCGCGCGTGCTGCGCAGCCCGGTGCTGATGGGCATCGTGTCGGTCACGGCGCTGCAGGGCATCGGCCAGTTCGTGCTGTTCAGCTATTTCGGCCCGCTGCTCAAGCAGGGCTTCGGCGCCGACGCCAACACGCTGAGCCTGATGTGGGCGCTGTTCGGCGCCTTCGGCCTGCTGGGCAACATGGTCGTGAGCCGCTACATCGACCGCGTCGGCGCCGGGCGCATGGTGCTGCTGACGACCGGGCTGATCGCGCTGAGCCTGCTGCTGTGGCCGCTGGCCAGCACACTGGCATGGCTCGCCGTGGTGCTCGTGCCCTGGGGCCTGGGCTGCTTTGCCACCAACTCCTCGCAGCAGGCGCGGCTGGTGGGGCTGGCGCCCGCCCTGGCGCCGGGCTCGGTGGCGCTCAACAGCTCGGGCATCTACATCGGCCAGGCCCTGGGCGCGGCGCTCGGCGGCTGGCTGCTGGCGAACGACGCCACCGAGTGGATGAGCCGGGTCGGCTTCACGCTGATGCTGCTGGCCATGGGCCTGAGCATCGCCATCGACCGCAGCCGCCGTCCGGCCTGATTCCGATGCCCCGCGTAACACCCGGGGCGCGGGCCTCCCGCGAGATTGCAAAATCGGAGCTTCCGTCCGCGTCGCGCACCCGCGCCGGCGCGGCCGTCCCGAACACCCACCAACCCATGAGAACCTTGATCCCATGACAGTGAACTACCCCCGAATCGGCGTGATCGGCGCCGGCGCCATGGGGCGCGGCATCGCGCAGATCGCCGCCCAGGCCGGCAGCGAAGTGCTGCTGCTCGACAGCTTCGCAGGCGCCGCCGAGCGCGGCCGCGAAGCCCTCGCCGCCCAATGGAACAAGCTGCACGAGAAGGGCAAGATCGACGCCCCCATGCGCGATGCCTACGTGGCCCGCGTGAAGTCGGTCGACGGCATGCAGGCGCTTGCCGGCTGCGACCTCGTGGTCGAGGCCGTGGTCGAGAACCTCGAGGTCAAGCGCACGCTGTTCCGCGAGCTTGAAGACGTGGTCGCGCCCACCGCGACGCTGGTCACCAACACCTCGTCGCTGTCGGTCACGGCCATCGCGGCGGGCCTGCAGCATCCCGCGCGCTTTGCGGGCTTTCACTTCTTCAACCCCGTGCCGCTGATGAAGGTGGTCGAGGTGGTGGCGGGCTTCAAGACCTCGCCCGAGGTCTGCCAGCAGCTGGCCGGCTATGCCGCGCAGATGGGCCACAGCGCCGTGCAGGCGCAAGACACGCCCGGCTTCATCGTCAACCATGCGGGCCGCGGCTACGGCACCGAGGCGCTGCGCATCGTGGGCGAAGGCGTGACCGACTTCGCCACCATCGACCGCATCCTGAAGGACCAGGCGAGCTTTCGCCTTGGCCCGTTCGAGCTGCTCGACCTGACGGCGCTCGACGTGTCGCACCCGGTGATGGAGTCGATCTACCACCAGTACTTCGAAGAGCCGCGCTTCCGCCCGAGCGTGATCACCGCGCAACGCCTGGCCGCCGGCGCGCTGGGCCGCAAGACCGGCGAAGGCTTCTACCGCTACGACAACGGCGTGATGCAGCAGACGCCCGAGGCACCGGCGCCCGTGGTCGAGGGCACGCCCGCCGTCTGGGTGTCGCCGCGCGCTGCGCGCCGCGCCGAACTGCTGCGTCTGGTGAACACGTTGGGTGCGCAGATCGACACCGGCAGCGCCCCTGCACCACAGTCGATCATCCTGGTTGCGCCGCTGGGCTTCGACGTGACGACGGTCGCGGCCGTCGAACGGCTGGACGCCACGCGCACCGTCGGCATCGACATGCTGATCGACGACGCCGCCACCAAGCGCCGCGTGCTCGCCACCAACCCGGCCACCCGCCGCGACGTGCGTGACGCCGCGCACGCCCTCTTCGCGCGCGACGGCAAGGCCGTGAGCGTGATCCGCGACAGCGGCGGCTTCGTCACGCAGCGCGTGGTCGGCGCCATCGTCAACATCGCCGCCGACATGTGCCAGCAGCGCGTGTGCACGCCGGCCGACCTCGAGACCGCCGTGCAGCTGGGCCTGGGCTATCCGCGCGGCCCGCTCGCCATGGGCAACCTCTACGGGCCGACCAACATGCTCGAGGTGCTGTTCAACCTGCAGACCGTGTACGGCGATCCGCGCTATCGCCCGAGCCCGTGGCTGCGCCGCCGCGGCGCGCTGGGCCTGAGCCTGCTGCACGAAGAAGAATAAACAGACAGACAAAAACGAACAGGCACACACGCCATGACCGCCGAACTCAAGAGCACCAGCGAAGGCAGCACCATGGTGCTGACCATCGTCAACCCGACCCAGCGCAATGCACTGGGCCCCGAGATCTATGCCGCCGGCATCGAGGCGCTGAACGGCGCCGAGAGCAGCGACGAGATCCGCAGCGTCGTCATCGTGGGCGAAGGCGCCTGGTTCTGCGCCGGCGGCTCGCTGCAGCGGCTGCTGGCCAACCGCCAGCTCGACCGCTCGGTACAGGCCGAGAGCATCGAGGGCCTGCACAACTGGATCGATTCGATCCGCACCTTCCCCAAGCCGGTCATCGCGGCCGTCGAGGGCGCGGCGGCCGGCGCCGGCTTCTCGCTCGCGCTGGCCTGCGACTTCGTCGTGGCCGCGCGCGACGCCGTGTTCGCGGCCTCGTACAGCAACGTGGCGCTTTCGCCCGACGGCGGCCTCAGCTGGCACCTCGGGCAGGCGCTGCCGCGCCAGTTGGCGAGCGAATGGCTGATGAACGGCGAGCGCATCGAGGCCGCGCGCCTGCATGCCTTCGGCCTCGTCAACGAACTCACCGACAGCGGGCAGGCGCTGGCCGGCGCGATGGCCCTGGCCACCCGCCTGAACGCACGCGCGCCCAATTCGCTGGCCAGCATCAAGGAGCTGCTGAGCGAAGCGCGCGGCACCACGCTGGCCTCGCAGCTTTCGCAGGAGCGCGATCATTTCGTGCGCAACCTGCACCACACGAACGCGGGCATCGGCATTGCCGCGTTCCTCGACAAGACACCGCCACGCTACGAGTAACGCCTGACGGCGTCGCTCCCGTGACACCCCCCAGCTTTTCAGTCGCCGAGAGGACAGACCATGGACGACCCCATTCTTACCATCGAAGAACGTGAAGCGATCAACAGTGGTCGCTGGTTTTCTTCCCTATCTCCATCACTACGGCACGACATCCTCCGATGCGCCTTTGTCAAACGCTACAAGGACGGCGACCTGCTCGCCGCGCGCGGCGACCCGCCCGAGCACTGGATCGCCTGTGCCAAGGGGGCGTTGCGCGTGAGCTCGACCGCGGTGTCGGGCAAGCAGGTGACGCTGACCTACGTCGAGCCGGGCATCTGGTTCGGCGACGTGGCGATGTTCGACGGGGAACGCCGCACGCACGACACGTACTCGCACGGCGACACCACCGTGCTGTGCGTGGCGCGGGCCGACTTCCAGAAAATTCTGGCCACGCACGTCGAGCTGTACGAAGCGCTGATGCGGCTGCAGGCACGCCGCATCCGCACATTGTTCGGGCTGGTGGAAGACCTCAACACCCTGCCCTTGCGCGCACGCCTGGCCAAGCAGCTCATTCACCTGGTGCGCAGCTACGGCGTGCCCAGCCTGGACGACGGCAGCCAGACGCGCATCGGCCTGCAACTGGCGCAGGAAGAGCTCGCGCAGCTGCTCGGCGCCTCGCGCCAGCGGGTCAACCAGGAACTCAAGACGATGGAGCGCGAGGGCACCATCCGGATCGAGCCGGCCGGACTGGTCGTGCTGGACCGCTCGGCGCTGATGCAAATCTCCGTAGCAGACAACTAAAAGAATCGACATGAGCCAGGACTTCTCCAGTTTCATCGGCACCCGTGCGGTGTCCCAACAGCACACCTTCGACGTGGACGCGCTCGCGGCCTGGCTCGAAAAGAACCTCGAGGGCTTCCAGGGTCCGTTGACGGTCGAGATGTTCAAGGGCGGACAGTCCAACCCGACCTACAAGCTCGTCACGCCCACGCAGAGCTACGTGATGCGCGCCAAGCCCGGCCCGGTCGCCAAGCTGCTGCCCTCGGCCCATGCGGTCGAGCGCGAATACAAGGTGATGAGCGGCCTGCAGGGCACCGACGTGCCCGTGCCACGCATGTACTGCCTGTGCGAAGACGAAGCCATCATCGGCCGTGCCTTCTACATCATGGAGTTCATGCAGGGCCGCGTGCTGTGGGACCAGTCGCTGCCCGGCTTCAGCAACGCCGAACGCGCGGCCCACTACGACGAGATGAACCGCGTGATTGCGGCGCTGCACACGGTCGACTTCGCCGCGCGCGGCCTGGGCGACTACGGCAAGCCCGGCAACTACTTCGACCGCCAGATCGGCCGCTGGAGCAAGCAGTACAAGGCCTCGGCCGATGGCGCCGGCGAACTGTCGCAGCCCATCGAGGCCATGGAGCGCCTGATCGACTGGCTCCCCGTCCACATGCCGGCAAGCGCACGCGACGAGACCAAGGTCTCGATCGTGCATGGCGACTACCGCCTGGACAACGTGATGTTCCACGCCACCGAGCCGCGGATCATCGCGGTGCTCGACTGGGAACTCTCCACGCTGGGCCACCCCCTGGCCGACTTCAGCTACCACTGCATGTCGTGGCACATGCCCCCCACCACCGGCCGCGGCATCGGCGGCGTGGACGTGGCGGCGCTGGGCATTCCCACCGAGAGCGAATACATCCGTCGCTACTGCGAGCGCACGCGCATCAGCACGCCCGAGGCGCTGGCACCCGACTGGAACTTCTACCAGGCCTACAACCTGTTCCGCATGGCTGCCATCCTGCAGGGCATTGCGAAACGGGTCGAAGCCGGTACCGCATCGAGCGAGCAAGCCGTGGCGTCCGCCCGTGGCGCACGGCCGATGGCCGAGATGGCCTGGCAATTTGCCCAAAAGGCATAGCCAGCCCTCCCCCTTAACCCCACCAGGAGACAGCATGGATTTCGAATATTCGGCCAAAACCAAGGAGCTTCAGAAGCGCGTTCTCGCCTTCATGGAAGACCACATCTACCCGGCCGAAGCCGAGTACAGCGCCGAACTGGCCGCCAACACGGTCGCCGGCAAGCGCTGGACCGCCCTGCAGACCGTCGAGAAGCTCAAGGCCAAGGCCAAGGCCCAGGGCCTGTGGAACCTGTTCCTGCCGGTCGACAGCGCCTCGGCCTCGGGCTATGAGGGTGCGGGCCTGACCAACCAGGAATACGCCCCGCTGGCCGAGATCATGGGCCGGGTGCCATGGGCATCGGAAGCCTTCAACTGCTCCGCGCCGGACACCGGCAACATGGAAACCATCGCCCGCTATGGCTCCGAAGAGATCAAGGCGCGCTGGCTCAAGCCGCTGCTCGAAGGCCAGATCCGCTCGGCCTTCGCCATGACCGAACCCGACGTCGCCTCCAGCGATGCCACCAACATCGCCACCCGCATCGAGCGCCAGGGCGACGAGTACGTCATCAACGGCCACAAGTGGTGGATCTCCGGTGCCGCCGACCCGCGCTGCGCCGTGTTCGTCACCATGGGCAAGACCGATCCCGAAGCGCCCAAGCACTCGCAGCAGAGCATGGTCATCGTGCCGGCCGACACCAAGGGCATCCGCATCGTGCGCCCGCTGAACGTGATGGGCTACGACGACGCACCGCACGGCCACGTCGAGATGCACTTCGAGAACGTGCGCGTGCCCGTCGGCAACATCCTGCTGGGCGAAGGCCGCGGCTTCGAGATCGCCCAGGGTCGCCTTGGCCCCGGACGCATCCACCACTGCATGCGCCTGATCGGCCTGGCCGAGCGCGCGCTCGAGCTGATGTGCAAGCGCGCCTCGTCGCGCGTGGCCTTCGGCAAGACCGTCGCCTCGCAGACCGTCACGCAGGAACGCATCGCCGAAGCACGCTGCAAGATCGACATGGCCCGCCTGCTCACGCTGAAGGCCGCCTGGCTGATGGACGTGGCCGGCAACAAGGTCGCACGCACCGAGATCGCCATGATCAAGGTGGTGGCGCCCACCATGGCCTGCCAGGTCATCGACTGGGCCATGCAGGTCCACGGCGGCGGCGGCATGTGCGACGACTTCCCGCTGGCCTCGGCCTACGCGCAGGCGCGCACGCTGCGCTTTGCCGACGGTCCGGACGAAGTGCACCGCAACGCGATCGCCAAGTGGGAGCTGGGCAAGTACGCCGCCGACAAGTCGGGCGCCACCGCCGACGCGCCTGTCACGCGCTTCTGATCCGGAAAAAAGAAAGGGCGCGATCGCCGCGCCCTTCTCTTTCTGCTTCGGTCATGCCGCCCACGCCTTGCGCGTCGGCGGCATTTTCTTTGGCGTCAGAGCTTCTTCTGCAGGAAGACGGCGTGGCCGAATTCCGGATCGAGCTGGTAGCTGACGAAGCCCTCGCGCTCGTAGCTGCGCAGCGCAGGCGCATTGCCCGACAGCACCTCGAGCGTGAGCTTGCAGGCGCCGCGCCGACGGGCTTCCTGCTCGACCTGCGCGAACATCTGCTGCGCCACACGCTGGCCGCGGTGGCTGGCGCGCACGACCACGTCGTGCACATTCACCAGCGGCTGGCAGGCGAAGGTCGAAAAACCTTCGATGCAGTTGATCAGACCCACGGGCGTGTCGCCGTCGAAGGCCAGCACGCTGAACGCCTGCGGACGCGCTGCCGGCGCGGCAGGCAGGCCTTCGCGCACCGACGCCGGCAACGGCGTGCCACCGCCGGCAGGATCGCGTGCGTAGCTGTCGAGCAGCTCGACCACGGCCGCCGCTTCCAGCGGATCGCGGTAGTCGGCCAGGCGAGTTTCGATGCGACCCGTCGTCGTCATGCGGCGGGCTTGAGCGTGGCCGCAAGGCGCTCGGCGCACGACTGTGACTGCTTGGCGTCGCGCGCCTCCACCATCACGCGCACCAGCGGCTCGGTGCCGCTCGCACGGATGAGCACGCGGCCTGCGTCGCCCAGTTCGGCTTCGATGCGCTTGGTTTCGCTGGCGAGCGCTGCGTTGCTCTTCCAGTCCTGATCGGGCGCGAGGCGCACGTTGATGAGCGTCTGCGGGAACAGCGTGACGCCTTCGAGCAGCTGCGCGACCGTCTTGCCGCTGCGCACGCAGGCCTGCAGCACCTGCAATGCGCTCACGATGCCGTCGCCCGTGGTGTGGCGGTCGAGTGCCAGCAGGTGGCCGGAGCCTTCGCCGCCGAGCAGCCAGCCGCGCTTGTCGAGCTCTTCGAGCACGTAGCGGTCGCCGACCTTGGCGCGCACGAACTCGATGTCCTGTGCGCGCAGGGCCATCTCGACGGCCTTGTTGGTCATCAGCGTGCCGACCACGCCCGCCGGCTTCTCGCCGCGCGCGATGCGCTCGGCCACCATCAGGTACAGCAGCTCGTCGCCATTGAACAGGCGGCCGCTGGCATCGACCAGCTGCAGCCGATCGGCGTCGCCGTCCAGGGCGATGCCGTAGTCGGCCTTCTGCGCCGTCACGGTGGCGACCAGTGCCTCGGGATGCGTGGCACCGAAGCCCTTGTTGATGTTGAGCCCGTCGGGTGCACAGCCGATGCTGGTGACGTCCGCGCCCAGTTCGTGGAACACGTTCGGCGCCACCTGGTAGGCCGCACCGTGGGCCGCATCGACCACCAGCTTCATGCCGCGCAGCGACAGGTCGTTGGCGAAGGTGCTCTTGCAGAACTCGATGTAGCGGCCGTCCGCGTCGTTCAGGCGGCGTGCCTTGCCGAGGTCGGCGGAAGCAGCCCACACCGGCGCCTCTTCGAGTGCGGCCTCGACGGCCAGCTCCCAGGCGTCGTCGAGCTTGGTGCCCTGCGCGCTGAAGAACTTGATGCCGTTGTCGGGAAAGGCGTTGTGGCTGGCGCTGATCACCACGCCCAGGCTGGCGCGCTGGGCACGCGTGAGGTACGCCACGCCCGGCGTGGGTAGCGGGCCGAGCAGCACCACGTCGACACCGGCGGAGTTGAAGCCCGACTCGAGCGCCGACTCGAGCATGTAGCCCGAGATGCGGGTGTCCTTGCCGATCAGCACCGTGGGACGGGCCTGGGTTTTCTTGAGCACGCGGCCGACGGCGTGTGCGAGGCGCAGCACGAAGTCGGGAGTGATGGGCGATTGGCCGACCGTGCCGCGGATGCCGTCGGTGCCGAAATATTTACGGGTCATTTGCTGTTATTGCTCTTGTGAAGTTCGTTGCTGCTGCGGTGCTTCTGCGCGCATGGCACGCCATACGGCGAGGGCGGCGACGGTGTCGCGCACGTCGTGCACCCGCACGACGGCTGCGCCCCGGTCCACGGCCAGCACGGCGGCTGCCACGCTGGGCACGGTACGCCCGGACGCATTGTCGATGCCCGTAACCGCCCCGATGGAGGACTTGCGGGACCAACCTAGCAACAAGGGGTAACCGGCCGCCAACAATTCCTGCTGGCGCCCGAGGAGCGCGAAGTTCTGCGCGACGCTCTTGCCGAAACCGACGCCCGGATCGAGCGTGATGCGCGCGGGGTCGATGCCCAGCCCCTTCAACGCTGCGAGTTGTTCGCGCCAGAAAGCCAGCACCTCGGGAATGACGTCGCCCTGCATCGGCAGCGCCTGCATGGTCTGCGGGTCACGGTGCATGTGCATGAGGCAGATGCCGCAGCTCGGGTGCGCCGCCACGGCCTCGCGCGCGCCCGGCTGGCGCAGCGCCCAGATGTCGTTGACGATATCCGCGCCCAGGTCGAGCACCGCGCGCATCACCTCGGGCTTGTAGGTGTCGATGGACAGCGGCACGTTCAGCTTCACCGCCTCGCGCACCACGGGCAGTACGCGCGCCAGTTCGGCGTCGAGCGGCACGGCGGGGCTGCCGGGGCGGGTTGATTCGCCGCCGATGTCGAGAATGTCGGCGCCCTCCTTCAGCAGCTGCTCGCAGTGCCGGAGCGCGGTTTCGGTGGACGCGTGCGCGCCGCCGTCGGAAAAGGAATCGGGCGTGACGTTGACGATGCCCATCACGTGCGGCTGCGCGAGGTCGATGCGAAAACGCGAGGTCTGCCAGACCGAGGTTGCCGTCTTGTTCATGCGGCGCTCCCATGGAAAACGGGGCCAGAGGCCCCGTTGTTGCTTGCTATCAAGCCCACCTCAAGCGGCGGTCGGCGCCGGGTCGGTATTGACGGCCGGCGTGCCACCACTGCCACCACTGCCCGAAGGCGGGATGCGCGGCGTCCAGTCCTTGGGCGGACGCGGCGCACGGCCGGCCATGATGTCGTCGAGCTGTTCGCTGTCGATGGTTTCCCACTCGAGCAGCGCCTTCGCCATCGCGTGCATCTTGTCGCTGTTCGCTTCGATGAGGCCGCGCGCCAGGGCGTACTGCTCGTCGATGATGCGGCGCACTTCGCCGTCGACCTTTTCCATGGTCTGTTCACTCATGTTCGTGGTCTTGGTGACCGAACGACCCAGGAACACTTCGCCTTCGTTCTCGGCGTAGACCATCGGGCCCAGCGCGTCGGTCATGCCGTAGCGCGTGACCATGTCGCGGGCGATGGAAGTCGCACGCTCGAAGTCGTTGCTGGCGCCGGTGGTCATCTGGTGCATGAACACTTCTTCAGCGATACGGCCACCGAACAGCATGCTGATCTGGTTCAGCATGTACTCGCGGTCGTAGCTGTAGCGGTCTTGCGCTGGCAGGCTCATGGTCACGCCCAGGGCGCGGCCACGCGGAATGATCGTGACCTTGTGGACCGGGTCGCACTTGGGCAGCAGCTTGCCGATGAGGGCGTGGCCGGACTCGTGGTAGGCCGTGTTGCGGCGCTCTTCCTCGGGCATGACCATGCTCTTGCGCTCGGGGCCCATGAAGATCTTGTCCTTGGCCTTCTCGAAGTCCTGCATTTCGACGACGCGCGCATTGCGGCGGGCGGCCATCAGGGCGGCTTCGTTGCACAGGTTGGCCAGGTCGGCGCCGGACATGCCGGGCGTGCCGCGGGCGATGACGCTCGGGTTCACGTCCTGGCCCAGCGGGACCTTGCGCATGTGCACGCCGAGGATCTGTTCGCGGCCGCGGATGTCGGGCAGCGTGACGTACACCTGACGGTCGAAACGGCCCGGGCGCAGCAGTGCGGCGTCAAGGATGTCGGGACGGTTCGTGGCAGCCACGACGATCACGCCGAGGTTGGTTTCGAAGCCGTCCATCTCGACCAGCATCTGGTTGAGGGTTTGCTCGCGCTCGTCGTTGCCGCCACCGAGGCCGGCGCCGCGCTGACGACCCACCGCATCGATTTCGTCGATGAAGATGATGCAGGGCGCGTTCTTCTTGGCGTTCTCGAACATGTCGCGCACGCGGGCCGCACCCACGCCGACGAACATTTCAACGAAGTCGGAACCCGAGATCGAGAAGAACGGCACCTTGGCCTCGCCGGCGATCGACTTGGCGAGCAGCGTCTTGCCGGTACCCGGAGGGCCGACCAGCAGCAGGCCGCGCGGAATGCGACCGCCGAGTTTCTGGAAGCGTTGCGGGTCTTTGAGGAAGTCGACGACTTCACGGACTTCTTCCTTGGCCTCGTCGCAGCCTGCGACGTCGGCGAAAGTGACCGTGTTGTTGTTCTCGTCCATCATGCGGGCCTTGCTCTTGCCGAAGCTGAACGCCCCGCCCTTGCCGCCGCCCTGCATCTGGCGCATGAAGTAGATCCAGACGCCGATCAGCAGCAGCATCGGGCCCCAGCTGACCAGCAGGGTCATGAGGAGCGAGCCTTCTTCGCGCGGCTTGACGTCGAACTTGACGTTGTGGTCGATCAGGTCGCCCACGAGGCCGCGGTCGAGCACCGTGGCGGTCGTGCGGATCTTGCGATCGTCGTTGGTGACAGCGACGATCTCGCCGCCGCCGGCGCCTTCAGGAATGATGGCGGTCTTGATCTGGTTGTTGCGGACCTGGTCCAAAAACTCGGAATAGCTCACCGTTCCCGAGCCGACGCCACTGCGGGTGTCGAACTGCTTGAACACAGTGAACAACACCATGGCAATGACGAGCCATACGGCAACTTTGGAAAACCACTGATTGTTCAAACGAAGCTCCAGTCGAAAGCGCGTGACGGGAATATGAAATACGCGCTGAGGGTACGCAATTGCGCCCCATTTTAGGCTTTTCAAGCTGCGAAAAGCGGACATTTCCCTATAGCAGCCATAGGCTGACAAGGGTTTGCGCCCCTGGAGGGCACTCTGCGGCAAGGTATCAATGCGTATCGAGCGCCTTCAATCCCCTGCCGATGAGGAAGGTCTCTGCCGATTTATCGCGCGACGCCTTGGGCTTGAGCGGCTTCACGACGCGGAAATTGGCCTTGAACATCTTGACCAGGTCGTCGTAGCCGCTGCCGTGGAATACCTTGGCCACAAGCGCCCCTTCGGGCTTCATGTGGTTCTGGGCGAAGTCGATGGCCAGCTCGATCAGGTGCGCCACCCGGGCGGCGTCGGCCGAATGGATGCCCGACAGGTTGGGTGCCATGTCGGACACCACCAGGTCGGCCTTGCGGCCGGCCAGTACCGCCAGGAGCTGCTCCAGCATTGCGTCTTCGCGGAAGTCGCCCTGCAGGAAGGTCACGCCTTCGATGGGCTCCATCGGCAGCAGGTCGAGCGAAACGATGGTGCCGTTGAGGTCGCCGGCCGCCGCCCCGCCCGGCGACATGCGCCGCCGCAGGTACTGGCTCCAGGCCCCCGGGGTCGAGCCGAGGTCGACCACGAGCTGGCCGGGCTTGACCAGCCCGAGCGACTCGTCGATTTCCTTGAGCTTGTAAGCCGCGCGGGCACGGTAGCCCTCTCTGGTCGCGAGCTTCACGTAGGGGTCGTTGATGTGGTCGTGAAGCCACGCCTTGTTGACTTTTTTGCTTTTGGCTTTGGTGCTCATGAGGGTGTTCGTGTACGCGTCGATAATACGGGGATGCCCGCCATTCAACTTACCCCTGCCGAGCGCAAGGTGCACCGCGCCGAAGCTCACCACCTGGATCCGATCGTCATGGTCGGTGGAGACGGGCTCACCCCTGCCGTAAAAAAAGAGGCCGACGCGGCCCTGAAGGCCCACGGCCTGATCAAGGTGCGCGTCTTCTCCGACGACCGCCTCGCCCGCGACGCCATGCTGCAAGAGCTCGCCGACGAACTCGACGCCGCCCCGATCCAGCACATCGGCAAGCTGCTCGTGCTGTGGCGTCCGAAGCCCGAAAAAGAGCGTGTGGTCGACGAAGACCGCATGCCCGGCCCGCGCGACGTGAAGATCGTCAAGTACAGCAAGCGCGGCGGCCAACGCCCTGAAATCAAGACCCTGCGCGTGCTCGGCAACCAGCGGCTCACCCCTGGCGGCACCATCAAGCGCGCCAAGGCCAAGCGTCCGCTGTCGGCCAAGAAGCGCAACCAGGCGGACTGAGCTTGGTGGCAGCCCAAGGCGCCCAGCGCCATATCCTCTGCATGAAGTGGGGCACCAAGTACGGCCCCGAGTACGTCAACCGGCTCTACGCCATGGTGCGCCGCCACCTCAGCGGCGACTTCAAGTTCGTCTGCCTGACCGACGACGGCAACGGCATCCGCCCCGAAGTGACGTGCCTGCCCATTCCGCCGCTCAACCTCCAACTGGCCCCGGGCCAGCGCGACGGCGCCTGGAAGAAGCTCACCACCTTCGAGCAGGACCTGCACGGCCTGCGCGGCACCGCCCTCTTCCTGGACGTCGACGTGGTGATCGTCGGCAGCCTGGACGCCTTCTTCGAGCAGCCCGGCGAGTTCCTGATCATTCACGACTACGCCCGCCCCTGGCGGCGCGAGCGGATCACGGGCAATTCATCGGTCTACCGCTTCGAGTTGGGCGCCCATGCCGACGTGCTGGCGTACTTTCGCGCCAACATGGACAAGGTCCAGGCCGAATACCGCAACGAGCAGGCCTACCTGTCGGACGTGCTGCACAAGCAGGGCAAGCTTGCCTACTGGCCGGCGGCCTGGTGCCCGAGCTTCAAGTACCACGGCATCCCGACCTGGCCGACCAACTACTGGGAAGAGCCCTTCGTGCCCGAAGGCGCCCGTGTGATGGTGTTCCACGGCGAGTGCAACCCGCCCGATGCGCTGGCGGGACGGCGCAACCGCGCCTTCCGCTACATCCGGCCGGCGAGCTGGGTCGCCAAGCACTGGAAAGAGTAATTGAGCCGGAGGCCGCGGCGACATCACCTGTCGCTGCTGCCGCCCCGGTTCAGCGTGGCGCCCGGGCGGCGGCGCCCATGCGCCACAGCAGCGTGCCAACGCACACCCACTGAACAAAGTACATGCCGGTGCCCACGGCATGCCACAGCTTGAGGTTGTCGCGCGCCACGATGCGCGGCGCCACGGCGTACTGCTGCAGCAGCGCCAGGAGCAACGCCCCCAGCACCAGGAAGATGGCCGTCAGCGCGGGCCCGGTCATGCCCTCGTCGGCCTTCTGGCGGAAATGGATCAGCAGGATCAGCCCGCAGCCGATGGCAATCCAGCTTTGCGCCTCGAACAGCTGGGCGGCGAAATTGCCCGCCACCGCCGGATTGCCGAGCTTCGCGAACAGCATCGGCACGACCAGAAAGCCGATCGTGGTGAGGCTGCCCCACCAGAGGGCCGCCAGCATCAGCGCGACGCGGTCTTTCATCCGATTCAGAGGTAGCGGACCGCCACGATCTCGTAGCGCTTGAGGCCGCCCGGCGCCTGCACTTCGGCCGTATCGCCCTCTTCCTTGCCGATGAGCGCGCGCGCGATCGGGCTGGAAATGTTGATGAGGCCGAGCTTCAGGTCAGCTTCGTCTTCGCCGACGATCTGGTACTTGACGGCTTCGCCCGACTCTTCTTCCTCGAGATCGACGGTCGAGCCGAACACCACCTTGCCGCCGGCATCGAGCTCGCTCGGGTCGATGATCTGCGCGGCCGAGAGCTTGCCCTCGACTTCCTGGATGCGGCCTTCGATGAAGCCCTGGCGGTCCTTGGCGACTTCGTATTCGGCGTTTTCGCTCAGGTCGCCCTGGGCGCGCGCTTCGGAAATGGCGTTGATGACCCAGGGACGGTCGACCGTCTTGAGCTGGTGCAGTTCGGCGCGCAGCTTTTCAGCGCCGCGCTTGGTGATGGGAATGGTGGCCATGTTTGGTTCTCCATAAAGCGAAACCGCCGAACGATGCCGTTCGGCGGTCGATTGGGGGGACAGATCAGACGAGATTGCGTCCGGTCAGCCGGCTCAGGATGGCGAGCGGGCTCGAATCTGGATTGTATTGCTTCGATGCGGCCAGATGAAGGGTCTGCTCGAGCATGTACTGGCCCGCCATCACGGCGTGCGAGGTCTGGTCCGAGAAGCACACCCACACCGAACCCGGCGGGAACTCGGCCTTCTCCTGCGGCGAGTTTTCCTGGTACGCCATGTCCGACTTCATGCCGTCGTGCAGCTGCAGCATCAGGTGGTCGTACTCGCTGCGGAACGACTTGGTGACGTGCAGCGCCTGCAGCAGCTTGGCCTGCCAGCGCGCATAGGGCTTGGCCCGCGGCAGGAAACGCTTGGCGATGTCCTCGAAAGGCTCGCCCACGCGCCACACGCGCGGCGCGCCGTCGGGGTTGACGTTGGTGAACACGCGCAGGATGCGTTCGCCGTAGTTGGGCCGCGACGGAAACGCATCGACGTGCAGGCGCCGGTCGTCGGCGCGCCACGACTGCACGCGCGTCTCGACCTGGGCCGGCCGGTAGCTGGTCGGCGCGAGGCGCAAGGCCGACGTGTAGTGCGGCAGCAGCCCGTGAATGAGCTGCTGCGCCTGCGTACGAAAACGCTTCACCATCGCCGCCGTGGCGCGCTGCACCGCCTCGTCGCCCACAGCGCCCTTGAGCTTGCCGTGGGCATCGAGGCTGATGTTGCGCACGTCGGGCGACAGCAGGCTGGGCGTCAGCAGGCTGCGCTCTTCAGGCCGCAGCTCGAAGCCCAGCCGCGGGAAGTACAGCACCTTGCCGGCTTCCAGCTCCGCGATCCACGCCTCGTTGGGCGTGGCCGCGCTCCAGTCCGTCAGGCCCAGTTCGACCAGCTGCGTTTCCATGATGGCGGTGCCCGGTCAGGCAGCGGCCAGCTGCGCGTGCATCTCCTGCACCGAGATCACGCCCAGCTCGTCCATGAAGCCCATGCCTTCGACCGCGGCTTCGGCGCCGAAGATCGTGGTGAAGGTGGTCACGCGCGCCAGCAGTGCCGAGGTGCGGATCTGGCGCGAGTCGGTGATCGCGTTGCGGCGCTCTTCCACCGTGTTGATGACCAAGGCAATCTCGTTGTTCTTGATCATGTCCACGATGTGCGGACGGCCTTCAGTCACCTTGTTGACCGTCACGCAGGCAATGCCGGCGGCGCTGATGGCCGCGGCGGTGCCCTTGGTGGCGACCAGTTCGAAGCCCAGCTTGGCCAGGCCACGTGCCACCTCGACGGCACGTGCCTTGTCGTTGTTCTTCACCGAGATGAAGGCCTTGCCCGACTTCGGCAGCAACGTGCCCGCGCCCAGCTGCGACTTCACGAAGGCTTCGCCGAAGGTCTTGCCCACGCCCATCACTTCACCGGTCGACTTCATCTCGGGGCCGAGGATGGTGTCCACGCCCGGGAACTTGACGAACGGGAACACGGCTTCCTTCACGCTGAAGTACGGCGGCGTCACTTCCTTGGTCACGCCTTGCGACGCGAGCGACTGGCCGGCCATGCAGCGTGCCGCCACCTTGGCGAGCTGGATGCCCGTGGCCTTGCTCACGTAAGGCACGGTGCGCGACGCACGCGGGTTCACTTCGAGCACGTAGATAACGTCCTTGCCATCCTTCTGCTGGATCGCGAACTGCACGTTCATCAGGCCGACCACGTTCAGCGCCTTGGCCATCGCGGCGCTCTGGCGCTTCAGTTCGGCGATGGTGTCGGCGTTCAGGCTGTAAGGCGGGAGCGAGCAGGCGGAGTCGCCCGAGTGCACGCCGGCCTGTTCGATGTGCTCCATCACGCCACCGATCAGCGTGCCGCCTTCGGCGTCGCGGATGCAGTCGACGTCGCATTCCACGGCGTCGTTCAGGAAGCGGTCGAGCAGCACCGGCGAGTCGTTGCTCACCTTGACCGCTTCACGCATGTAGCGCTCGAGGTCGCGCTGCTCGTGCACGATTTCCATCGCACGACCGCCAAGCACGTAGCTCGGGCGCACCACCAGCGGATAGCCCAGGGCCGCAGCCTTTTCGAGCGCTTCGGGCTCGGTGCGCGCGGTGGCGTTCGGCGGCTGGCGCAGGCCCAGCTCGTGCAGCAGCTTCTGGAAGCGCTCACGGTCTTCGGCTGCGTCGATCATGTCGGGCGAGGTGCCGATGATCGGCACGCCGTTGGCTTCGAGGTCGAGCGCGAGCTTCAACGGCGTCTGGCCGCCGTACTGCACGATCACGCCGAGCGGCTTTTCCTTGTCGACGATTTCGAGCACGTCTTCGAGCGTGAGCGGCTCGAAGTACAGGCGGTCGGAGGTGTCGTAGTCGGTCGACACGGTCTCGGGGTTGCAGTTGACCATGATGGTCTCGTAGCCGTCCTCGCGCATGGCGAGCGCGGCGTGCACGCAGCAGTAGTCGAACTCGATGCCCTGGCCGATGCGGTTGGGACCGCCGCCGAGCACCATGATCTTCTTCTTGTCGGTCGGCTCGGCCTCGCACTCGTCCTCATAGGTCGAGTACATGTAGGCGGTGTTGGTCGCGAACTCGGCCGCGCAGGTGTCCACGCGCTTGTAGACCGGGCGCACGCCCAGGGCGCGGCGCTTTTCGCGCACGGCCGTGTCGGTGGTCTTCAGTTGCTTGGCGAGGCGACGGTCGGAGAAGCCCTTCTTCTTGAGCGCGAGCAGCGTGTCCTTGTCGATGTCGTCGAGCGACTTGGTTTCCAGCTCGAGCTCGATCTTCACGATCTCTTCGATCTGCACCAGGAACCACGGATCGATCTTGGTCAGCGCGAACACTTCGTCCACGCTCAGGCCCATGGCGAAGGCATCGCCCACGTACCAGATGCGCTCGGGACCGGGCTCGCCCAGTTCCTTCTCGAGCACTTCGCGGTCCTGCGTCTTCTCGTTCAGGCCGTCGACGCCCACTTCGAGGCCGCGCAAGGCCTTTTGGAACGACTCCTGGAAGGTGCGGCCCATGGCCATCACCTCGCCCACCGACTTCATCTGCGTGGTGAGACGCGAGTCGGCCTGCGGGAATTTCTCGAAAGCGAAACGCGGGATCTTGGTGACCACGTAGTCGATCGACGGTTCGAACGACGCAGGCGTCGCACCACCGGTGATTTCGTTGCGCAGCTCGTCGAGCGTGTAGCCCACGGCCAGCTTGGCCGCGACCTTGGCGATCGGGAAACCCGTGGCCTTGGAGGCCAGTGCCGACGAACGCGACACGCGCGGGTTCATCTCGATGACGACCATGCGGCCGTCCTTCGGGTTGATGGAGAACTGGACGTTCGAGCCGCCGGTATCGACGCCGATCTCGCGCAGCACGGCCAGCGAGGCGTTACGCAGGATCTGGTATTCCTTGTCGCTCAACGTCTGCGCCGGTGCCACAGTGATCGAGTCGCCGGTGTGCACGCCCATCGGGTCGAGGTTTTCGATCGAGCAGACGATGATGCAGTTGTCGGCCTTGTCGCGCACGACTTCCATCTCGTACTCTTTCCAGCCGAGCAGCGATTCTTCGATCAGCAGCTCGTTGGTGGGCGAGGCTTCGATGCCGCGCTTGCAGATGGTCTCGAATTCGTCCGGGTTGTAGGCGATGCCGCCGCCGGTGCCGCCGAGCGTGAAGCTGGGGCGGATCACGGTCGGGAAGCCGAGCGTCTTCTGCACGGCCCACGCTTCGTCCATCGTGTGAGCAATGCCCGAGCGCGCCGAACCGAGACCGATCTTGGTCATCGCGTCCTTGAACTTCAGGCGGTCTTCGGCCTTGTCGATGGCTTCAGGCGTGGCGCCGATGAGTTCGACCGGCTTGTTGGTGGCCGCGCCCGTGTACTTGTCGAGCACGCCGTTGCGCCAGAGGTCGAGTGCGCAGTTCAGCGCGGTCTGGCCGCCCATGGTCGGCAGGATCGCGTCAGGACGTTCCTTGGCGATGATCTTCTCGACCGTCTGCCAAGTGATCGGCTCGATGTAGGTGACGTCGGCTGTGGCCGGGTCGGTCATGATCGTCGCGGGGTTGCTGTTGATCAGGATGACCTTGTAGCCCTCTTCGCGCAGGGCCTTGCAGGCCTGCACGCCGGAGTAGTCGAACTCGCAGGCCTGGCCGATGATGATCGGGCCGGCGCCGATGATGAGGATCGATTTGAGGTCTGTGCGCTTAGGCATTCTCTTTCTCCGTCTTTTCCGTCTTGTTCTTTTCCATGAGTGCCGTGAAGCGATCGAACAAATAGCCGATGTCATGCGGGCCCGGCGAGGCTTCCGGGTGGCCCTGGAAGCAGAACGCGGGCTTGTCGGTGCGTGCCAGGCCCTGCAGCGTGTTGTCGAACAGGCTGATGTGGGTGGGACGCAGGTTGGCCGGCAGCGACTTCTCGTCGACTGCGAAGCCGTGGTTCTGGCTGGTGATGCTCACGCGGCCGTTGTCGAGGTCTTTCACCGGATGGTTCGCGCCGTGGTGGCCGAACTTCATCTTGAAGGTCTTGGCGCCCGAAGCGAGCGCCATGATCTGGTGGCCCAGGCAAATGCCGAAGGTGGGGATACCGGTCTCGATCAGTTCCTTGACGGCGCTGATGGCGTAGTCGCAAGGCTCCGGGTCGCCGGGGCCGTTGGCCAGGAAGATGCCATCGGGTTTGAGCTTGAGCACGTCGGCCGCAGGCGTCTGCGCCGGCACCACCGTGATGCGCGCGCCACGCTGCGCGATCATGCGCAGGATGTTCTTCTTGACGCCGTAATCGAAGGCGACGACGTGGAACTTGGGCGTGATCTGCACGCCGTAGCCCGCGCCGAGCTTCCACTCGGTTTCGGTCCATTCGTAGGTCTGCGTGACCGAGACCACCTTGGCCAGGTCGAGGCCCGACATGCTCGGCACAGCCTTGGCGGCGGCGATGGCCTTGTCGATGAGCGCCTGCGTCACGGCTTCGCCCGCGGCCAGACCCAGGATGCAGCCGTTCTGCGCGCCGTGGGTGCGCAGATGGCGCGTGAGCTTGCGGGTGTCGATGTTCGCGATGGCCACCGTGTGGCCGGACACGAGGTACTCGGTCAGCGTGGCGGTCTTGCGGAAGTTGGACGCGACGAGGGGTAGGTCCTTGATGATCAGGCCTGCGGCATGGATCTTGTCGGCTTCGATGTCCTCGCCGTTGACGCCGTAGTTGCCAATGTGCGGATACGTCAGGGTGACGATCTGCTGGCAGTAGCTCGGGTCGGTGAGGATTTCCTGGTAACCGGTCATCGAGGTGTTGAACACCACTTCACCGGTCGTGGAGCCGGCGGCTCCGATCGAGTTGCCGAGAAAGACCGTGCCGTCTGCGAGCGCCAGGATGGCGGGCGGGAAACTTCCCTTGAGAGACAAAAGCACTGGGTTCTCCGGATGGTTACGGTCGCCCGGAGCCCCAGGCGCGTTGCCTGCGGACTGTTGCTTAAGGGGATTTTGGCGTTGAAGGCGGCCGGGCGACGCTGATTTGCGAGTAAGCCCCCGATTGTAGCTCGGACTGGGTGTGTTATTTGGCCTGTAGGGCCGCTCCGCTTGCGTGCAGGCAGATGGCGGCGGCGGCCGCCACGTTGAGCGACTCTTCACCGCCCGGCTGCGCGATGCGGATGTGGTGGCTGGCCCGGGCCTCCAGCGCGGCCGAAACGCCCTGCCCTTCATGGCCCATCAGCCAGGCGCAGGGGTGCGGCAATTCGGCCTTGTGCAGCCAGTCGCCGCGGTGCGAACTGGTGGCCACCAGCGGCACCCGGAGTACGTCGAGCGCGTCGATGTCCACGCCTTCGACCAACCTAAGGCCGAAGTGAGCCCCCATGCCGGCACGCAGCACCTTCGGCGCCCACAGCGCCGCCGTGCCCTTGAGCGCGATCACCTGGGTGAAGCCGAAAGCCGCCGCGCTGCGCAAGATGGAACCGGCATTGCCAGCGTCCTGCAGGCGGTCGAGCACCACAGTCGGGGCGTCAGGCAGGATTTCGGGCCGCGCGGGCAGGTCGAGGACGAACCCCATCGGCGCAGGCGACTCCAGGCCGCTGGCCGCGCGCAACAGGTCGTCAGCGACGACTACCGTTTTAAGAGCACTTTGTACCCATTCAGCGGGCGCCGAAGGCCAGAACGCCTCTGAAAACACGGCCACGGCCGGCTTCACGCCACGGGCCAGCGCCGCACGGCACAGGTGATCGCCCTCCAGCCAGAGCCGGCCCAGCTTGCGATAGGCGCCCGGGTCCTGTGCAAGCTTGCGCAGGTCCTTGAGCAAAGGGTTGTCGCGCGAGCTGATGTGGCTCGGGCCGGTGTCGGTGGTCATGGCAGGCTCAGGGGGCGGCGCGCGGACCGAGGCGTGCGCCGTGGTTTTCGGCGGCACCGATCACAAGGGCCGCTGGCACCTCGCCGGTCACGACGGCGGTGCCCGAAGTCGCGGCGGCCGTGCGCGCCAGCGCCGCTGCCACTGGGCTGAAGGAGCGGCGGTGGTGCACGCAGGCGCCGTGATGCTGAAGCGCCTCAAGGTGCTCGCGCGTGCCGTAGCCCTTGTGGCCGGCAAAGCCGTAGTGCGGAAATTCGTCGTGCAACTGCGTGCAGAGCCGGTCGCGGTGCACCTTGGCCAGGATGGAAGCGGCCGAGATCGCCTTGACCCGCGCATCGCCCTTGACGATGGCCTCGGCCAGTACGTCGAGCCGGGGCAGCCGGTTGCCGTCCACCAGCACCTTGACGGGCTTGAGCCGCAGACCCTCGACCGCGCGACGCATCGCGAGCATCGTGGCCTGCAGGATGTTGAGGCTGTCGATCTCCTCGACCGAGGCCTGAGCAATGGAGCAGCACAGCGCCTTGGCAAGAATCTGGTCGTGCAGGCGTTCGCGCTGCAGCGCCGTGAGCGTCTTGGAGTCGGCCAGGCCGCGAATCGGCCGCAGGTCGTCCAGGATCACGGCCGCAGCCACGACCGGGCCGGCCAGGGGCCCGCGTCCGGCTTCGTCGACGCCCGCCATCAGGCCCGGCGCGTCCCACACGAGCGGGACCTGTTCAGCCTTCAAGAACTTTCTGGATCGCATCGGCGCAGAGTGTGGGCGTGTCGCGCTGCAATTGCACATGCAGCGCTGAAAATCTTTGTTGCAGCGCCTGCGTCTTCGCGGGCGCGTCCAGCCATTCGAGCGTGGCGTTTGCCAGTGCCTCGGGCGAAGCGGCTTCCTGCAGCAGCTCGGGCACCACGAACTCGCGGCACAGGATGTTCGGCAGTCCGACCCAGGGCTGCAGCTGCTTGCGCTGCATCAGACGCCACGAGAGGCCATTCATGTTGTAGGCAATGACCATCGGCCGCTTGAACAGCGCGGCCTCGAGCGTGGCCGTGCCGCTGGCGATCAGCGTGACATCGCAGGCGGCGAGCGCAGCATGCGACTGCCCGTGGAGCAGCGCCACCCGCCCTGCCATGCCGGCAGCCTGCAGCAGACCTTCGACCTCGGCGCGCAGCCCCGGCAGGATCGGCGCGATGAGCTGCAGCTTTGGCTTGGCCTTCAGCATCAACGCCGCAGCGGCGAAGAAACGGGCCGCGAGGTAGCGGATTTCGGAGCGGCGGCTGCCGGGCAGCAGCGCAACAACCTGCGCCTCGGGGTCCAGCCCCAGCGCGGCGCGGGCGGCGGCGCGGTCGGGCGTCATCGGGATCACGTTGGCAACCGGGTGGCCGACGTAGCTTGCGGCGACGCCCTGCTTTTCGAGCAGCTCGGGCTCGAACGGGAAGATGCACAGCACGTGGTCCGCAGCAGCGCGGATCTTGTCGATGCGGTCGGCGCGCCAGGCCCAGATCGAGGGGCAGACGAAATGAACGGTCTTGATGCCCTCGCGGCGCAGGCCGGCTTCGAGGTCGAGGTTGAAATCGGGCGCATCCACGCCGATGAACAGCTCGGGGCGCTCGCGCAGCAGCCGGGCCTTGAGCTGACGACGGATGCCGGCGATTTCGGCGTAGTGCCGCAAGACCTCGATGTAGCCGCGCACCGCGAGTTTTTCCTGCGGCCACCAGCTCTGGAAACCGTGCGCCAACATGCGCGGACCACCGATGCCGGCGGTCTGCAGCGCAGGCCAGCGGGCTTCAAGGCCGTCAAGCAGCAGGCCCGCGAGCAGATCGCCGGACGCTTCGCCCGCGACCAGCGCGAAGCGGCGCTGTTCGTTCGTGCTCATCGCGCCCATGTCAGCGCGCGATGCCGCGCGTTGAATGGGCGAGAAAGGCCTCCATCAGCGCAACATCGCCGGCGGCCTCGGGCATTTCCACTGCGAGCGCGGCCATGCCGGCGCGTGCCTCTTCGAGCGTCTTGCCCTGGCGGTACAGCAGGCGGTGCATCTGCTTGACCGCCGCGAGCCGCTGCGCCGAGAAATCGCGCCGGCGCAGGCCCACGACGTTGAAGCCGCGAACCGCCAACGGATTGCCGTCGACCAGCATGAACGGCGGCACGTCCTGCGAGACCGCGCTGGCAAAGCCGACCATGGCGTGCGCGCCGATCGACACGAACTGGTGGATGCCGGTCAGGCCGCCAATGGTGACCCAGTCGGCCAGGTGCACATGGCCGGCCAGCGTCGTCTGGTTGGCCAACGTGGTGTGGTTGTCGACATGGCAATCGTGCGCAATGTGCGTGTACGCCATGATCCAGTTGTCGTTGCCCACGCTGGTCACCCCCCCCGCCCCGGGCACGCCGAGGTTGAAGGTGCAGAACTCGCGGATCACGTTGCGGTCACCGATGGTGAGCTCGGTCGGCTCGCCCGCGTACTTCTTGTCCTGGGGGATCGCACCGAGCGACGAGAACTGGAAGATCCTGTTGTCGCGACCGATGGTGGTGCGCCCCTCGATCACGCAGTGCGGACCGATGGTGGTGCCCGCGCCGATCCGCACGTGCGGGCCGATCACGGTGTAGGGGCCGACCGACACCGAGGCGTCGAGCTGGGCCTTCGGGTCGACGATCGCTGTCGAATGAACCTGGGTCATGCCTTGCAGGAGACGATGCGCCGGATCAGCTGTTGATCTGGCGCATGGCGCACATCAGCGAGGCTTCGCACGCCAACTCGCTGCCCACGAGCGCACGGCCCTTGAACTTCGAGATGCCGGCCTTCATGCGCTCGATCTCGACCTCCAGCGTGAGCTGGTCGCCCGGCTCCACGGGGCGCTTGAAGCGCGCGCCGTCGATGGCCGCAAAGTAGTAGACCGTGTTGTCGTCGGGCACGATGTCCATCGAGCGGAACGACAGCAGCGCCGCAGCCTGCGCCATGGCTTCGAGCATCAGCACGCCTGGCATCACGGGGCGATGCGGGAAGTGGCCGTTGAAGAACGGTTCGTTCATCGTCACGTTCTTGAGCGCCGTGATGCGCTTGCCCTTTTCCATGCTCAGCACCCGGTCCACCAGCAGAAACGGGTAGCGATGCGGCAGCAACTTGAGAATTTGGTGGATATCGAGCGTCGTGTCCGTCATGGTGTTCTTTTCCTGCATCGTCGTCATTGTTTCGAGGGGGCTTTTTCCAGCGCCTTCAGTCGTTCGCGCAGGCCGTGCAACTGCTTGAGCGTTGCCGCATTCTTTTCCCAGTTTGCATTGTCATCGATCGGAAACATGCCGGTGTACTGGCCGGGCTTGCGGATGGAGCGCGTCACCACGGTCGCAGCCGACACGTGCACGCCGTCGGCCACCGTGAGGTGACCCAGCACGATGGCGCCGCCGCCGAAGGTGCAATTCGCACCGATGGTCGCGCTGCCGGCCACGCCGACGCAACCCGCCATGGCGGTGTGCTTGCCGACGCGCACGTTGTGGCCGATCTGAATCAGGTTGTCGAGCTTCAC
Organism: Variovorax sp. RO1; assembly: GCF_002849325.1. Lineage (NCBI taxonomy): Bacteria > Pseudomonadati > Pseudomonadota > Betaproteobacteria > Burkholderiales > Comamonadaceae > Variovorax > Variovorax sp. RO1. Next base: position 300,935 of record NZ_PKMT01000006.1, on the reverse strand, counting down.
GCCGTCTTCGATGACGGTGTCGTCGAGCGCGCCGCGGTCGATGCAGGTGTTGGCGCCGATCTCGACGTCGTTGCCGATGCGCACCGCACCCAGCTGCTCGATCTTGACCCAGGCGCCCTGGTGTGGCGCGAGGCCGAAGCCGTCGGCCCCGATCACCACGCCGGGGTGCAACAGGCAGCGCTCGCCGATGCTGCAGTCTTCGCTGACTGTGACGCGCGACTTCAGCACCGTGCCCGCACCGATGCGCGCACCCCGTTCCACCACGCACAACGCGCCGATGCGCGCGGTAGCGTCGACCTGGGCTTCGGCGTGGATCACGGCGGACGGATGAATGCGGTCGGCGTCCGGGCGCGCGTGGTGCGCTTTCCAGAGTTGCGTCAGACGCGCAAAGTAGTAGTACGGGTCGGGCGTGACGATGTAGGCGCCACGCGCCGCGGCCGCCTCGCGCATGGCGGGCGACACAATCACACAGGCCGCCTTGGAGGCGGCCAGTTCCTGCTGGTATTTGGGATGGCTCAGGAAACTGAGCGCATCGGGCTGTGCATTCTGAAGCGGCGCGAGCCGCTCGATGGACAGCGTGCCATCTCCATGAAGCTCGCCCCCGAGGGCGTCAACGATGGCTCCGAGCTGCAGCGACACGCCGGTTCGCGGCGTTACTTGCCGGCCGCAGGCGCAGAGGAGCCGACCGACGCGTTCAGCGCCTTGATCACCTTGTCGGTGATGTCGTGCTTCGGGTTGATGTAGATCGCTTCCTGGAGGATGGCGTCGTACTTCTCGGTTTCGGCGACCTGCTTGACCACGCGGTTGGCGCGCTCATAGACCTGCTGGAGCTCTTCGTTCTTGCGCGCGTTCAGGTCTTCCTGGAACTCGCGGCGCTTGCGCTGGAAGTCACGGTCCTGGTCGACCAGCGAGCGCTGGCGCGAGACGCGCTGGCTTTCGGACAGGGTCGGTGCCTCGCGCTCGAACTTCTCCGAGGCCGTCTTGAGCGCTTCGCCCTGCCCGGTCAGGTCCTTTTCGCGCTTGAGGAACTCGGCCTCGAGCTTGGCTTGCGCGGCCTTGGCCGGCTGCGCTTCACGCAGCACGCGGTCGGGGTTCACGAAACCGATGCGAAAGCTCTCCTGGGCCTGCGCGGGCGCAGCCACCAGGGCAAAAGCGGGAATCAGGAACGCGCCGGCTGCGGCACGAATCAATTGCTTCATTTAGAAAGACGTTCCGATCTGGAATTGGAGGCGCTGAATTCTATCCTTCGGGATCACGACGAACCCGGTGCTCGGGTCTGTCACTTCCTTCTGGGACTTGACGGGGAAGGCGTATGCCAGGCGCAGCGGGCCCAGCGGCGAGATCCAGCTGATGCCGAGGCCGACCGAGGCGCGCAGCTTCTTCTGGGCTTTCCACTGCTCGTCCGTCACGTTGGGCGCGCGGGAACCGAACACGTTGCCGACGTCGAAGAAGCCGTACAGGCGCAGCGTGCGGTCGTTGCCGGCGCCGGGGAACGGCGTGCTCAGCTCGGCGTTGAAGATGGCCTTCTTGGTGCCGCCCAGCGCGGCGCCTTCAGTCTGGCCGAACAGCGGCTGGTCGCGCGGGCCCAGCGAGTTCTGCTCGAAGCCGCGGATCGAACCCAGGCCGCCGGCGTAGAAGTTCTTGAAGATCGGGTACGTCTTGCCGCCAAACGCCTTGGCATAGCCGACTTCGCCGTTGATGGCGAAGGTGTACTGCTTATTGATCGCGAAGAACTGCTGGTACTGGTAGCTGGTCTTGAGGTACTTCATGTCCCCACCCACGCCCAGCTCGAGGTTGGCACGCTGCAGGCGGCCGGTGGTCGGGACCAGCGCGCTGTCGCGGCTGTCACGGCCCCAGCCCACCGTCAGCGGGACGCCCCAGACGCTCTTCTGGTCGCAACCCGTGACGAAAAAGCCGGACGCGTCCCGCTTGCAATCGAAGTAGTTGAGGTACGACTGCGGCGTGGTGATGCCGGCAAGCGCCGAGCGGTTCGGGTCGAACGCGTAGCGCTCCAGGCCGACGCCGAAGAAGACGGTGTCGAGTTCGCTGAACGGCACGCCGAAACGGATCGATGCGCCCTGGTTCACCAGCTTGTAGTCGCCGTCTTCATTGGTGGAGTACGGACGCGTCGTCGTGTGATAGACGCTGATGGTGCGCGAGATGCCGTCCTTCGTGAAGTACGGATCGGTGGTGGTCAGCGACAGCGTGCGGTTGTACTTGCTGGTGTTGACCTGCACGCCCAGGAAATTACCCGAGCCGAACACGTTCTCTTGCGAGATGCCAAAGGTCAGCGCGACCTTTTCAGCGCTCGAGTAGCCGGCGCCGAGTTGCAGCGTGCCGGTGGGCTTCTCGGCCACGTTGACGGTCAGATCAACCTGGTCGGGCGAGCCGGGCACTTCCTGGGTTTCGACGTTCACTTCGGTGAAGAAGCCCAGGCGGTCCACGCGGTCGCGCGAGATCTTGATCTTGTCGCCGTCGTACCAGGAAGCTTCGAACTGGCGGAACTCGCGGCGGATCACTTCGTCGCGGGTCTTGTTGTTGCCGCCGACCGACACGCGACGCACGTAGACGCGGCGTGCGGGCTCGGCCTGCAGCGTCAGCGTGACGCGGTTGTTCACGCGGTCGATGTCCGGACGCGCCTGCACGCGGGCGAAGGCGTAGCCGAAAGTGCCGAAGTAGTCGCTGAAAGCCTTGGTGGTCTCGGTGACCTGCTCGCCGTTGTAGGGCTCACCGGGCTTGATGGTGATGAGCGACTTGAACTCGTCGTCGCGGCCCAGGTAGTTGCCGTCGAGCTTGATGCCCGCCACCACGAACTTCTCGCCTTCGGTGATGTTGACCGTGACGCTCAGGTCCTTGCGGTCCGGCGAAATGGCGACCTGGGTCGAATCGATGCGGAACTCGAGGTAGCCGCGCGTGATGTAGTACGAACGCAGGGTTTCGAGGTCGGCGTTGAGCTTGGCGCGCGAGTACTGGTTCGACTTGGTGTACCAGCTCATGAAGCCGCCGCTGTCCTGGTCGAACAGGCTCAGCAGCGTCGATTCGCTGAAGGCCTTGTTGCCGACCACATGCACTTCGCGGATGCGGGCGGATTCGCCTTCGGTCACGGTGAACGTGAGGTTCACACGGTTGCGCTCGATGGGCGTGACGGTGGTCACGACGCTCGCGTTGTAGAGGCTGCGGCTCACGTACTGGCGCTTGAGCTCCTGCTCGGCACGGTCGGCCAGCGCCTTGTCGTACGGGCGGCCGTCGGCCAGACCAATTTCACGCAGCGCCTTCTGCAGCGCCGCCTTGTCGAATTCCTTGGCGCCGACGAAGTCGACGTCGGCGACGGTGGGCCGCTCTTCGACGATCACCACCAGCACGTTGCCGTTGACGTCGATGCGGACGTCCTTGAACAACCCCAGGTCGAACAGCGCGCGGATCGCGGCCGAGCCGCGTTCGTCGCTGTAGGTGTCGCCCACACGCAAGGGCAGCGACCCGAAGATCGTGCCGGCCTCGACGCGTTGCAAGCCTTCGACGCGGATATCGCGCACCGTGAAAGGCTCGACGGCCCAAGCGGCCGTGGCCGCCAGCGTGCTGGCCACCACCGCGGCAACGCTACGCAGGCGAAAGCGACTGAAGTTTGTGTTCATCTGTGAATTGGGCCGGCACGGAAAGGGCCGGCAGAAAGTTAACCAAAGAGCCGCGTGACGTCGTTGAAGAGTGCGACCGACATCATCACCAGCAACAAGGCGACACCGCCACGCTGCAGCCGTTCCATCCAGGCGTCGGAGACGCTTTTCCCGGTCAGGCCCTCCCAAAGATAATACATCAGGTGCCCCCCATCGAGGACCGGGAGCGGCATCAGGTTGAGCACCCCGAGGCTCACGCTGATGAGCGCGAGAAAGACCAGGTACTGCGTCAAACCGAGGCTGGCGGACTTGCCAGCGTAATCAGCAATTGTTAAGGGACCGCTCAGGTTCTTGATCGACGCCTCGCCGATCAGCATCTTGCCCATCATGCGAACCGTGAGTGCGGACACCTCCCATGTGCGCACCACGCCACGCCAGAAGCCGTCGACCACGCCCTGGCGCACCGTGACCATCTCGGGCGGCGCACCCACGTAGGCGCCGATGCGCGCGACCTTGGCGGCGCCCTCTTCGCGCACTTCGGGCTTGACCTCGAGCGAGAGCGGCTGGCCGTCGCGCTGGAGCTGCCAGGTCTGCGTGCGTGCCTGCCCGGTGGCATCGAGCGAGGCACGGATGACCTCGCGCAGCTGCTGCCCGTCGAAGATGGGGGTCTCACCAATGGTCAGAACCACGTCGCCGTTGCGAAGGCCCGCACGCTCAGCCGCGCTGCCCGCCATGACCTCACCGATCTCGGGGCGGGTCAGCGGTGCGACCACGCCGATCTTGCGGAACATCTGCGGATCGGCGTCCTTGGCCTCCATGCGGCTCAGGGGCAGAATCAGCTGACGGCCGGGCCGACCGCCCTCGCCCGCCACTTCGAGCGTGAGGTCGCGACCGTCGAGCGCGCCGCGCGTCATGCGCCAGCGCAGGTCTTCGAAGGACTGCACCGGCGACAGGTCACCGTCGAAACCGGCCCGGGTGATGTGCTCGCCGCCGCGCAGGCCCGCCGCTTCGGCCAGCGATGCCGCCACCGGTCGCCCCAGCTTGGCCACAGGCTCGTCGACGCCGATCCAGTTGACCGCCGTGTACAGCACGACCGCCAACAGCAGGTTGGCGATCGGGCCAGCAGCGACGATGGCCGCGCGCGAACGCAGCGGCTGGGTGTTGAAGGCGCGATGCCGCTCCTCGGGGGCAACCGGGCCTTCGCGCTCGTCGAGCATCTTGACGTAGCCGCCGAACGGGAAAGCGCCGATCACGAACTCGGTCTGCTGCCCCGGATGCTGGCGCTTGGGCTGCCAGCGCAGAAGGGCCTTGCCGAAGCCGACCGAGAAGCGCTCCACCTTGACCCCGCAGGCCACGGCGACGCGGTAGTGGCCGTATTCGTGGACCGCGATGAGGACGCCGAGGGCGACCACAAAAGCTATGACGGTGAGCATCAGGGTCCTCTGCGCTGTAGGGAATCAGGCCGCGAAACGTGCCGCGGCGGCATTGGCCGCTTCGCGGGCGCTGGCGTCGAGCGCCAGCAGGTCGGCCAGCGATGCCGGCTTGGAGGGCAAGACCGCCTCCAAAGTTTCCAGATTGACCGCATGAATGCGATCGAAACGCAGGCGCCGGTCGAGAAAGGCGGCCACGGCCACCTCGTTGGCCGCATTCAGCACCGCCGTGGTGCCCGAGGCAGCACGAAGGGCCTGCCACGCCAGCCCCAGGCCGGGGAAGAGCGCCGGATCAGGCGCATCAAAGGTCAGCGAGCCCATCTGGCGGAAATCGAGCCGAGCCGCCCCGCTCTCGATGCGCTCCGGCCAAGCCAGGCCAACCGCGATCGGCACCCGCATGTCGGGCGTGCCGAGCTGGGCGATGACCGAGGCGTCGGTGAACTGAACCATCGAATGGACCACGCTCTGCGGATGGATGACGACCTCGATCTGCTCCGGCGTCACGCCGAACAGGTGGCGCGCCTCGATCACCTCGAGCGCCTTGTTCATCATCGTGGCCGAGTCGACCGAGATCTTGCGGCCCATGACCCAGTTGGGATGCGCGCAGGCCTGCTCGGGCGTCACAGCGCCCAGCGTGTCGGGCGCGCGGGTGCGGAACGGGCCGCCCGACGCCGTCAGGATGATCTTGTCAATGCGCCGCGCCCAGGTGGCCGGGTCTTCGGGCAGCGACTGGAAGATGGCCGAGTGCTCGCTGTCGATGGGCAGCAGCGTGGCGCCGCCCTCCTGCACCGTGCGCATGAACAGCTCGCCGCCGACGACCAGGGCCTCCTTGTTCGCCAACAGCAGGCGCTTGCCGGCGCGCGCGGCGGCCAAGCACGGCGCCAGGCCGGCCGCACCGACGATGGCGGCCATCACGGCATCGACTTCGTCGTCCGACGCTATTCTTTCGAGAGCGTCGTCGCCCATCAGGACGCGGGTCGCAAGGTTGTTTTGCTTGAGCTTTTCAGCCAGCAGCGCGGCATGCGGCGCACTCGCCATGACGGCGAAGCGCGGCGAGAAGCGGGCGCATTGGGCCAGCAGTTCGTCGACCTTGGTGGCAGCCGAGAGCGCGAACACCTCGAAACGCTCGGGGTGACGCGCAATGACGTCGAGCGTGCTGACACCGACCGAACCGGTCGAGCCAAGCACCGTGACACGTTGTTTGGGAGTGTTCACAGGAAAGCCAGCATCATGGCAATGGGAAGTGCCGGCAAGAGGGCATCCACGCGGTCGAGCACGCCGCCGTGGCCGGGCAGCAGACGGCTGCTGTCCTTGGCGCCAGCGCTGCGCTTGATCAGCGATTCGACAAGGTCGCCGACGACGCTCATCGCCGCCAGGAACACTGCCCCGATCAGCAGCAGCCACCAGCCACGCTCATGCAGGCGGGTGTAGAGGCTGGGCACCGTGGCGCCCAGGCTCTTGTCGGCCCAGACCCAGGCGAACGCCAGCACGATGACGCCGGCCATGCCGCCCCAGACGCCTTCCCAGCTCTTGCCGGGACTGATGGCGGGCGCCAGCTTGGCGCGCGTGAATTTCAGGCCGAAGGCGCGGCCAGCGAAATAGGCGAACACGTCCGCCACCCAGACCAGCACCAGGATCGAGAGCAGGAAATTGATGCCGACCATGCGCGCCTGCACCGCCGCGAGCCATGCGACCCACAGCGCCAGCAGGCCACCCACCAGCCGCAGTCCCCGCGGGATGCGCGGCCAGCCAGGCACCGCGACGCGCAGCAACGCCGCGCCGCCGAGCACCCAGGCCGCGCTGGCCAGGGTCCACATCAGGAACAGGCGCTGCTCCAGCAGGCCCAGCCACCACGACAACCCGCACAGCACCACCATTTCGGCGCCCAGGAACAGCGACATGCCCTGCCCGTAGCCGTTCAGGCGCCCCCACTCCCATGCGGCGGCGCCGATCAGCACCAGCATCACGCAGGCGAACGGCAGGTAGTTCCGGTAGAACAGCGCCGGCAGCAGGATCGCGAGCAGCACGATCGCCGTGAGGATGCGTTGTTTGAGCATGCGAAAGGGAGGTGACGGGCCGTCGTCAGGCCGCGGAAGTCGAGACCTGCGCCGAGGTCTGGCCGAAGCGACGCTCGCGCCCCTGGAACGCGGCGATGGCCTCGTCCAGCGCGGCCTCGTCGAATTCAGGCCACAGCTTGTCGCTGAAGAACAGCTCGGCGTAGGCACTCTGCCAAAGCAGGAAATTCGACAGCCGCTGCTCGCCACCCGTGCGGATGAACAGGTCGGGGTCGGGCACGTGGGCCAGCGCCATGGCGCGATCGAGGTTCATCTCGGTCATGGGCAGGCCCTGCTCGGCGAGCTTGGCCGCGGCGCGCGCGATGTCCCAACGTCCGCCGTAGTTGAAGCAGATGTTGAGAATCAGACGCGTGTTGTGGGCCGTGGTCTGCTCGGCCGACACCAGGCCAGCCACCATCTTGTCGGACAGGCCAGCGCGCTCGCCCACGAAATGCAACCGCACGCCGTCGGCGTTGAGGCGCGGCACTTCGCGCGCCAGCGCCCCGACCATCAGTTGCATCAGGCCGGAAACTTCTTCAGGCGGACGGTTCCAGTTCTCCGAGGAGAACGCGAACACGGTGAGCACGCCCACGCCGCGGTCGGCGCAAGCCTTGACGCAGCGCCGCAGCGACTCGACGCCCTGCTTGTGCCCCGCCACGCGCGGCAGGAAGCGCCGGGTGGCCCACCGGCCGTTGCCATCCATGACGATGGCAACGTGGTGCGGAGGGGTCGTCGTCTGCGGCGAGGAGGCCATGCGGAGCCTCAAACGGCCATGATCTCCGCTTCTTTCGCGGTGACCAGACGGTCGATTTCCGCGATGTGCTTGTCGGTGACCTTCTGGATGTCGGCTTCGGCGCGCTTCTGGTCGTCTTCCGAGGCCAGCTTGTCCTTCACGAGCTTCTTGACCGCTTCGTTCGCGTCACGGCGCAGGTTGCGCGTGGCGATCTTGGCGCTCTCGCCTTCGTTGCGGACCAGCTTGGTCATTTCCTTGCGACGCTCTTCGCTCATCGCGGGCAGCGGCACGCGGATCAGGTCGCCCATCGAGGCCGGGTTCAGGCCCAGGTCGCTTTCGCGGATGGCCTTCTCGATCTTGGCGCCCATGCCCTTTTCCCAGGGCTGGACGCTGATGGTGCGCGAGTCGAGCACCGACACGTTCGCCACCTGGCTCAGCGGCACCTGCGAACCGTAGTAGTCGACATGGATCGAGTCGAGCAGCGCCGAGTTGGCACGGCCCGTACGGATCTTGGTGAGGTTGTTCTGGAAGGCGGCGAGCGACTGGTTCATCTTCGCGTCGGTCGCACTGCGAATGTCTGCAATGGTCATCTCATTTACTCCTAGGCATGCACCAGCGTGCCCTCGTCCTCGCCCATCACGACGCGCTTGAGGGCGCCGTTCTTGAGGATCGAGAACACCTTGATCGGCAACTTCTGGTCGCGGCACAGCGCGAAGGCCGTGGCGTCCATGATGCCGAGGTTCTTGGCAATCGCCTCGTCGAAACTCAACGAAGCGTAGCGGGTTGCATGCGGGTCGATTTTCGGATCGGCCGTGTACACGCCGTCCACCTTGGTCGCCTTGAGCACCAGCTCGGCGCCGATTTCGGCACCGCGCAGCGCGGCGGCCGTGTCGGTTGTGAAGAAGGGGTTGCCGGTACCGGCAGCGAACACCACGACCTTGCCCTCTTCGAGGTACTGCAAGGCCTTGGGGCGCACGTAGGGCTCGACCACCTGCTCGATGGCAATGGCGGACATCACGCGGGCCACGAGACCCTGCTTGTCCATCGCGTCGGCGAGTGCCAGCGAATTCATGACGGTGGCCAGCATGCCCATGTAGTCGGCCGTGGCGCGGTCCATGCCGACGGAGCCTCCCGCGACACCGCGGAAGATGTTGCCACCGCCGATCACGACCGCCACCTGGACGCCCATATGCACGACCTCGGCCACCTCTTCGACCATGCGAACGATGGTGGCGCGGTTGATGCCGAAGGCGTCGTCGCCCATCAGTGCCTCACCCGACAGCTTCAACAAGATTCGCTTGTGGGCTGGGCGGGCATCAGACATGGGCATATTCCTTAGAGGGTTGGCGGGGGCGAGTGTAAAACGTGGCGGTGAAAAAGCGGCGGCACGCTGTCGCGCACCGCCGCTTGAAGGCCAGCCGGATCAGGCGGCAGCCTTGGCAGCAGCGACTTGGGCGGCGACTTCTGCAGCGAAGTCGTCGACCTTCTTCTCGATGCCTTCGCCGACGACGTACAGGGTGAAGCCCTTGATCGTGGTTTCAGCGGCCTTGAGCATCTGCTCGACGGTCTGCTTGTCGTTCTTCACGAACGGCTGGTTGTGCAGCGAGACTTCCTTGAGGTACTTCTGCACGCCGCCTTCGATGCGCTTGGCAACGATGTCGGCCGGCTGGGGCTTCTTGCCTTCGGCTTCGGCAACCTTGCGGTCTTCTTCAGCCTTGCCGGCGGCCACAGCGCGCTCTTTTTCGATCAGGTCGGCGGGCACGTCCGATGCCTGGACGGCGACCGGCTTCATGGCGGCGATGTGCATCGCGACGTCCTTGGCCGAGGTGTCGTCACCTTCGAATTCGACCATCACGCCGATGCGCGTGCCGTGCAGGTACGACGCCAGCTTGCCGTTGCCGGCAAAGTGCTTGAAGCGGCGGAAGCTCATGTTCTCGCCGATCTTGCCGATCAGGCCCTTGCGCACGTCTTCGAGCGTGGGGCCGAAGCCGTCTTGCTCGTAGGGCAGCGCACCCAGCGCAGCGATGTCCGCGGGGTTGTTCTTGGCGACCAGCATCGCGGCAGCATTGGCCAGGGCCAGGAAGCTGTCGTTCTTGGTGACGAAGTCGGTTTCGCAGTTGATTTCGATCATGCCGCCGGCAGCGCCGTCGACGAAAGCCGTGACCACGCCTTCGGCGGTGATGCGGCCCGATGCCTTGCCAGCCTTGTTGCCGAGCTTGATGCGCAGCAGCTCTTCGGCCTTTTCCATGTTGCCGTCGGCCTCGGTCAGGGCCTTCTTGCATTCCATCATCGGCGCGTCGGTCTTTGCGCGCAGTTCGCCGACCATGCTTGCGGTGATTGCAGCCATTGTTCTATCTCCGTAAATCCAAAATTCAGGTTAAAAAAAAGGGGCACCAAAGCCCCTTCTTCAGGCTCGCGAACGCGCCTATCAGGCCGAAGCGCCTTCTTCGACTTCGACGAATTCGTCGCTGCTGCCTTCGGCGACAGCCTTGACCACGTCACCACCGGCGCTGTTGCGGCCTTCGATGATGGCGTCGGCAATGCCGCGGGCATACAGCATGACGGCCTTCGACGAGTCGTCGTTGCCGGGGATCACGTAGTCGATGCCTTCGGGCGAGTGGTTGGAGTCAACCACGCCGATCAGCGGGATGCCGAGCTTCTTGGCTTCGGCCACGGCGATCTTGTGGAAGCCCACGTCGATCACGAAGATGGCATCAGGCAAAGCAGCCATGTCCTGGATGCCGCCGATGTCCTTCTCGAGCTTCGCGATTTCGCGCGAGAACGTGAGCTGTTCTTTCTTGCTCAGGCTGTCGAGGCCGGCTTCTTGCTGGGCCTTCATGTCCTTCAGACGCTTGATCGAGGTCTTGACGGTCTTGAAGTTGGTCAGCAAGCCGCCGAGCCAGCGGGTGTCGACAAAAGGCACGCCGGCGCGGCGAGCTTCTGCTGCCACGATTTCACGGGCCTGGCGCTTCGTGCCGACCATCAGGATCGTGCCGCGGTTGGCCGTGAGTTGCTTGGCGTACTTCATCGCATCCTGGAACATCGGGAGCGACTTTTCCAGGTTGATGATGTGAATCTTGTTGCGGTGACCGAAGATGAACGGAGCCATCTTGGGGTTCCAGAAGCGGGTTTGGTGACCGAAGTGGACACCGGCTTCCAGCATTTCGCGCATGGTGGTCGACATTGAATTTACTCCAAAGGTTGGGTCTAAAATCCAGCCCGTTTTGCGCCCCTTCGACGGGGTCGCAACACCTTGATTGGGCCGGTTTGCGGATGTGCTTGACTGGCGGCGACAAAACTGTCGCATAACCAGCGAAACCCAAAGAGTATAGCACGGCGGCGGCCCCCTCCTCCCTCGAACCGAGCCGTTCCAAGGTACCCTCGAAGCCATGAACGACCTTCACGCCACCCGTCTCACCCTTCTGGCTGGCGATTCCGATGCGCGCACCGAAATGCAGCGCGCCATCGCCCTCTCCGAATCCCCGGCCTGCGCCCACGTTTTCACCCGCACGATATTCGACGAAGCCCGCGCGGCGGCCGCTGCGTCTGCGCCGGAAAGCCGCCTCGCCGGGCTCGCCTTCACCAGCAAGGACCTGTTCGATGTCGCCGGCCAGCCGACGCCTGCCGGCTCGGCCGTGCTCGCGTACGCACCGGCCGCCCAGGCTGACTCACTCGCCGTGGCGCGGCTGCGCGCCGCCGGCGGCGTGCTGACCGGGCGCACCAACATGACGGAGTTCGCCTTTTCCGGCGTCGGCGTCAATCCGCACCACGGCACGCCGGCCAACGTGAGCGACACCGCCACGCCGCGCATTCCGGGCGGCTCGTCGTCCGGCGCGGCGATCTCGGTGGCGAGCGGTGCGGCCTTCATCGGCCTGGGCTCCGACACCGGGGGCTCCATCCGCATTCCGGCCGCACTGAACGGCATCGTCGGCTTCAAGAACACCGCCCGCCTCACGCCGGCCGACGGCGCCCTGCCGCTGTCGACCACGCTCGACACCGTCTGCGCCATGACCCGCTCGGTGCGCGACGCCATCACCGCGCACGAAATCCTCGCGGCGCGTCAGGTCACGCCCGGCTCGGTGCCGCTGTCGGCCTACCGACTGGCCGTCGTGAAGAACGTCTTCCTCGACGACGTCGAGCCCGCCGTGGCAACAGCCTTCGAGCGCACCTTGACCACCCTGCGCGCCACGGGCGCTCAGATCCAGGAGATCGCGCTGCCCGAGTTGGCCGACCTGCAGACCATCAACGCCACCGGCGGCTTCTCGGCGGCGGAGTCGTACGCCTGGCACCGGCTGCTGCTGGAGCGCAGCGGCGCCGGCTACGACCCGCGCGTGGCGCAGCGCATCCTGCGCGGCGCCGGCATGAAGGCGCACGAGTACATCGACCTGGTCCACGCCCGCCGCGACTGGATCACCCGCGTCGAAAAGGCGCTGGCGCCGTTCGACGCCGTGCTGTCGCCGACCGTGCCGATCACGGCACCGTCCATCGCCAGCGTGGCGCCGGGCGCCGAGCGCGACGACGAGTTCTTCCGCGTCAACGCGCTGCTGCTGCGCAATCCGTCGATCGTCAACATGCTCGACGGCTGCGCCATCTCGCTGCCCTGCCACGCCGCCGGCGAACTGCCGGTCGGCCTGATGCTGTGGCATGCCGCAATGCACGACGACGCCGTGCTCGCCGTGGCACTCCAGGCCGACCGCGCGCTACAGAAATAACAGCTGTCACCGCCCGCCTCACGGGCGTCAGCCGCCTCTTTTATCTAGAACATTTCAATGAAAATCGCGATCGTGGGCGCCGGCATCATCGGCGTCACCACCGCCTGGGAACTGGTTTCCGACGGCCATGAAGTGACCGTGTTCGAGCGCCGCGGCGCCGCCGCAGAAGAAGCCAGTTTCGCCAACGCCGGCGTGGTCGCCCCCGGCTACGTCACACCGTGGGCCGCACCGGGCATGCGCGGCAAGGTGCTGCGCTCGCTGCTGTCCTCGCACGGCGCCATCAAGCTGCGCTGGCCGCTGAGCACGCGCGACCTCGGCTGGATGTCGCGCTGGCAGAAGGCCTGCAAGCTCGAAACCTACCTGGCCAACCGCGCCCGGATGCAACGGCTGGCCTTCTACAGCCGCACCCGGCTGCACGCGGTGACCGAAGCACGCGAGCTGAGCTACGAACGCAGTGACGGCTACCTGGTACTGCTGCGCTCCAAGCGCGAGAAAAAACTGATTCAGCCCGGCCTGGAAGTGCTGCGCTCGGCCGGCAGCGTGTTCCGCGAGGTCGACGCCGACGAGGCCCGCCTGATCGAGCCCGCGCTCAACCCTGACACGCCGCTGGAAGGTGCCATCCACCTGCCGGAAGACGAAGTCGCGAACTGCCGCCAGTTCGCGCTGCTGCTCAAGTGGGAGGCCGAGGCGCTGGGCGCGCAGTTCCACTTCAACTGCGACATCGCACCGCTGAGCCGCGCGGTGCCCACCTCGCTGACGCTCGCCAGCGGCTCGGACGCGCTGCAGTTCGACGCCATCGTGGTGTGCGCCGGACTCTCGTCTGCCGCATTGCTGCGTCCGCTGGGACTGCGCATTCCGCTGGCGCCGGTTTACGGCCATTCGGTCAGCGCCCCAGTGCGCGAGCCGCTCAACGCGCCGCGCAGCGCGGTGATGGACGAGCGCTACAAGGTCGCGATCTCCCGCCTGGGCCAGCGCGTGCGCGTGGCCGGCAGCGCCGAGATCGGCGGCTCGCCCGACGCCATGAGCCCGGCCGCGATCCAGACGCTCTACAAGGTGCTGCACGACTGGTTTCCGGGTGCGGCCACGCTGCAATCGGGCATCCAGCAATGGAAAGGCGCCCGACCGATGCTGCCCGACGGCCCACCGGTGCTGGGCGCCAGCGGCATTCCCGGCGTGTGGCTCAACCTGGGCCACGGCTCGAGCGGCTGGGCGCTGTCGTGCGGCAGCGCACGCGTACTCGGCGACCTGATCGCAGGGCAAGACCCGGGCATCGACCTCGAAGGCCTGGGAATCGAACGGCTCAGTCTTTAGGGCCCCAGCGGCGCAGTTGCTCCGGGCTTGCCGGCTTTTCCGTCGGCAGCTCGGGCCGGGGCGCCCACCGTTGGGCAACCAGCCCCAGGATCGCCGGTGCAATCAACCCGAAGAACACCAGCACCAGCAGGTCCACTCCCAGCATCAGCCACTGCATGCCGGAACCCGCTTCGACCGGCACGTCGAGCCATCGGATCACGCCGATGCCATAGCCCACGCCCAGGGCCCAGGCGACGTCGCGCAGCGGGACCCGGTGCAACACCTCGGCCAGCAGGAACAGGCCCCACACCACGATCAGCAGGCCGAGCGCCCAGGCCGCGCCAGCGATCATCGCCGCGGCCGTGGCGATGAAGCCGGCAAGGCATGCCAGCAGCAGTACCAGCAGCCAGCCGAAGGTCTTGAGCATCATCGGTCGATGATAGGAGGCACGGCGTCGGCGGCACAATGGATCGATGCATCGCATCACGTCCGCCAGCGCCGCCGATCTGTTCGACATCGCCGCCACGCGCCGCATCGAGCAGGCAGCAGCCTCCGCCCTGCCCCCTCACACGCTGATGCAGCGTGCGGGCCTCGCGGCGGCACGGCTCGCGATGGCGCTCGCGCCGCACGCGCGAACGATCTGGATCGCGTGCGGCCCCGGGAACAACGGCGGCGATGGTTTTGAAGCTGCGGCGCAGTTGCGGCACCGGGGCTTCTTTCCGGTCGTCACTTTCGTAGGCGATGAAAGTCGGCTGCCGCCGGACGCCAAGGCATCGCTGCAACGTGCGCGCGATGCGGGCGTCACCTTCGCTTCGGAGCCACCGTCGAGCTTCGAACTGGCGGTGGATGCGCTGCTCGGCATCGGATCGACCCGGCCGCCCTCCGGCACGATGGCCGAATGGATTGCGCGGATGCATGCAGGCGCGCAGCCGGTGCTCAGTCTCGATGTGCCTTCGGGCCTTGATGCAGACACCGGCACGTTGCCTTCCGGCACCGATCACGCATCGCGATCGGTCCGCGCCACCCTCACATTCCTCACGCTGAAGCCCGGCCTGTTCACCGCCCAGGGCCGCGATGCGGCCGACACGGTGTGGTTCGATGACCTGGGCTGCAGCGCTTTCGCCCAGGAGAAGCCGACAGCCCGCCTTGCAGGCACGCCCGATATCCGGCCGCGCACCCACGCCTCACACAAGGGCAGCAACGGCGATGTCGCAGTGATCGGCGGCGCCTCAGGCATGGCCGGCGCCGCGCTGCTGGCCGGCGCGGCCGCCCTCCATGCGGGCGCGGGACGCGTGTTCGTCGGATTGCTCGATCCCCGCGCAGCACCGGTCGACACCTCACAGCCCGAGTTGATGCTGCGCGACGCCCATGTGCTGGACCTCGCGGGCATGACGGTCGTGTGCGGCTGCGGTGGCGGCGATGCCGTGCGCGAACTGCTGCCGCGCGTGCTGTCGACAGCCGTCGCGCTGGTGCTCGACGCCGACGCGCTCAACGCCATCGCCGCCGATCCGTCACTTCAAACGCAACTGGTCGCGCGGGGTCAGACTGGCGCACCCACCGTGCTCACGCCGCACCCATTGGAAGCCGCGCGCCTGCTCGGCGACACGACGGGCGGCGTGCAGGCGAACCGCCTCGCTGCAGCCCGCGCGCTGGCGTCGCGCTTCGGCGCGGTGACGGTGCTCAAAGGTTCAGGAACGGTGATTGCCGATGCGGGCGACGAGCCGCCGATCATCAACCCGACCGGCAATGCCCGCCTTGCCACCGCAGGCACGGGCGACGTGCTCGCCGGCATGATCGGCGCGGCGCTTGCGATGCGCCGACCCGCGTTCGAAGCGGCATGTGAAGCCGTCTGGCAGCACGGCCACATCGCCGACACGTGGCCGGCCGATGCGGCGCCGCTCACGGCAGGCGCACTGGCCCGCCGCGCGCCCCTCTGAGCGCAGGACTCAGCCGCGCCCGACGAAGGGCATCTTCGTCGCCATGATGGTGTGGAAGAGCACGTTGGCTTCCAGCGGCAGGTTCGCCATGTAGAGCACCGACTGGCCGACGATCTTGACGTCGATCAGCGGCTCGATCGCGAGCTCGCCGCTGGCCTGCGGCACACCAGTGGCCATGCGCGCGGCCAGCTCGGTCATGGCATTGCCCACGTCCACCTGTCCGACCGCGATGTCGTACTTGCGTCCGTCGAGCGAAGCGGTCTTGGTCAGGCCTTCGACCGCGTGCTTGGTCGAGGTGTAGGCCGCGGAATTCGGCCGCGGCGTGGTCGCCGAGATCGACCCGTTGTTGATGATGCGACCGCCCCGCGGCGTCTGCGCCTTCATCGTGCGGAAGGCCTGCTGGATGCAGAAGAACATGCCGGTGAGGTTGATGTCGACCACGCCCTTCCATTGCTCAGGCGTCCAGTCCTCGAACGGGCCCGGCGGGTTGCCCACGCCGGCGTTGTTGAACAGCAGGTCGACGCGCCCGAAGCGCTCGACCGTGGCGCCGAACAGCGCCTGCACCGAGTCGGCATTGGCAACGTCGGTCGGCACCGCGAAGGCGCGCGCACCGGCGCCCGATTCTTCTGCCACCTGCTCCAGCGGCTCAAGGCGGCGCCCCGCAAGGGCCACGCTCCAGCCATCAGCCAGCAAGGCCAGCGCGGCCGCACGGCCGATGCCCGACCCGGCGCCCGTGACGATGGCGATGCGGCCCTTGTTGTTTTCCACGCTCATGCTTCATGTCTCCTATTCAACTGGTCCGTACACACGGCAAACACGTAGTGTGCACGGCGCATCTCATCCACGGCGGGGCTTGCGCCCCTTGCCCTGCATCTTGTTAGCGGCTTTCTTCACCGCCGACTTGAAGGCCTGCATGGCCGACTGCGGGCCGACGGCCGCCACGGCAACGCCACTGCTGTGCTCCGAACGCGGCTCGCCACCGGCCTCCGCCTTGTGGCGGGCGCTTCGCTTGGTCGACGCCTTCACCGGCGCGCTGCCTTTGTCCTTCATGGCGCGCGAGGTCAGGTCTTCGCCTTCGCGCACGAGGCGGAAGTCGATCTTGCGACCATCGAGGTCGACGCGGCTCACCTGCACCCGCACCCGCGTGCCGATGGCATAGCGGATGCCGGTGCGCTCGCCGCGCAGCTCCTGGCGCATCTCGTCGAACTTGAAGTATTCGCCGCCAAGCTCGGTGATGTGGACCAGGCCCTCGACGTACATCGCATCGAGCGTGACGAAGATGCCGAAGGTGGTGGCCGCGGAGACCACGCCGCCGTACTCTTCGCCGAGATGCTCGCGCATGTACTTGCACTTGAGCCAAGCCTCGACGTCGCGGCTGGCCTCGTCAGCGCGGCGCTCGTTGGCGCTGCAATGCAGGCCCGCCGCTTCCCATGCCAGCACTTCCTTGGTCGGTGCGATCGTGGCTTTTTGCGGCTTGGTTGTGGGCGCCTTCACGCGCGAAGCCAGGCGCTTGGCCAGCTTGGCGTGCGCCTCGCCCGGCGTCGGCAGCATCGGCAGCTGGTAGCGCGTCTTGCCGAGGATCGCCTTGATCACGCGGTGCACCAGCAGGTCGGGGTAGCGTCGGATCGGGCTCGTGAAGTGCGTGTAAGCCTCGTAGGCCAGGCCGAAGTGGCCGCTGTTGAACGGCGTGTAGATCGCCTGCTGCATCGAGCGCAGCAGCATCGTGTGGATCTGCTGCGAGTCGGGACGTTCCTTGGTGGCTTCGGCGATCGCCTGGAACTCACCGGGACGCGGATCGTCGGTGATGCTCAAGCCCACGCCCATGGCCTTCAGGTAGCCGCGCAGGATTTCCTTCTTCTCCGGCGTCGGACCTTCGTGCACACGGAACAGGCCCGGGTGCTTGCCTTCGGCGATGAAGTCGGCGCTGCAAACGTTGGCGGCGAGCATCGCCTCTTCGATGATCTTGTGCGCCTCGTTGCGCGTGCGCGGCACGATCTTCTCGATGCGGCCGGCGTCGTCGCAGATGATCTGCGTCTCGGTGGTTTCGAAGTCGACCGCGCCGCGCTTGCCGCGCTGCTTGAGCAGCGCCCTGTAGACGTCGGCGAGATTCAGCAGGTCCTTGACGCGATCCTTGCGCTTGGCGGCTTCGGGGCCGCGCGTGTTGCCGAGGATGGCCGCGACTTCGGTGTACGTGAAGCGCGCGTGGCTGAACATCACGGCCGGATAGAACTGGTAGGCGTAGATCTCGCCATCGGCCGCAACCAGCATGTCGCACACCATGCACAGACGCTCGACTTCGGGGTTGAGCGAGCACAGGCCGTTCGACAGCTTCTCGGGCAGCATCGGAATCACGCGACGCGGGAAGTAGACGCTGGTCGCGCGGTCGTACGCATCGATGTCGATGGCCGAGCCGGTCTGCACATAGGCACTGACGTCGGCGATGGCAACCAGCAGTCGCCAGCCCTTGCCGCGGCCCACCTTCGCGGGCTCGCAGTACACAGCATCGTCGAAATCGCGGGCATCTTCGCCGTCGATGGTGACGAGCGGCACGTCGGTGAGGTCGATGCGGCCCTTCTTGTCGGCGGGGCGCACCTTCTCGGGCAGGGCCTTGGCCAGCGCCAGGCACTCCGCGGAAAACTCATGCGGCACGCCGTACTTGCGCACGGCGATCTCGATCTCCATGCCGGGATCGTCGATCTCGCCCAGCACTTCTCTCACGCGGCCCACGGGCTGGCCGAACAAGGCCGGCGGCTCGGTGAGCTGCACGACCACGACCTGGCCAACCTTCGCGGGCCCGGTGGCGCCCTTCGGGATCAGGACGTCCTGACCGTAGCGCTTGTCTTCCGGTGCAACGAGCCAGATCCCGCCTTCGTGCAGCAAGCGGCCGATGATCGGCTGCTCGGGCCGCTCGACGATCTCGACCACGCGCCCTTCGGGGCGGCCGCGGCGGTCCTGTCGCACGATGCGCGCCTTGACGCGATCCTTGTGAAGCACCGCGCGCATTTCGTTCGGCGGCAGGTAAATATCGGCCTCGCCGTCGTCGCGTTGCACGAAGCCGTGCCCGTCGCGATGTCCTTGAACAGTTCCTTCGATTTCGTCCAACAAGCTGCTGGAAGTGACATTATTTTTGATATGATCTCCTTCTTTCCTGAAATTCAAAACGTGGCTGCTTCTGCAGTCATGTGGGCCCAGATGGCGGAATTGGTAGACGCACTAGTTTCAGGTACTAGCGAGTAACATCGTGGAGGTTCGAGTCCTCTTCTGGGCACCAAGTTTAAACAGACCTTTACCAGGTCATCCGATTGAAGCCACCGGTCTCCGGTGGCTTTTTTCATGGCCGCTCGAAACTGCATCAAACGAGCGACGCGATCGTCAGATCACGCCCTTCGATGCCGGCCATGCGCGCACGATCGCACCCACCCGCCTTCGGCAGCACGCGCACCGCACGAGCCATGTCGTGCAGAAGCTGAAATTTCGACGCACTGAAAAGATCGCGCCAAATTTGTGGATATAATCGTAGTCTTTGCTGAAAAGCAAAATTAGCCCAGATGGCGGAATTGGTAGACGCACTAGTTTCAGGTACTAGCGAGTAACATCGTGGAGGTTCGAGTCCTCTTCTGGGCACCAATATTGAACAGACCCTTACCAGGTCTTCTGACAAAAGCCACCGGCCTCCGGTGGCTTTTTTCTTGGCCGTTTGAATCAGGCGCATCAAACGGGCAACGCGATCAGGTCGTGACCTTCGGCGCCGACGATGCGCGCACGCGTGAACTCGCCGACCTTCATCGTCTTGCTGATCTTCTCGGGCGGCAGGAGGCGAACGGTGCCGTCGATCTCCGGTGCATCGGCGTACGTGCGCCCCACTCCACCCTTGCGACCCAGCGCCGGCGCTGAATCGACCAGCACCTGCATCGTCGAGCCGACGCGCTTTTGCAGCTTGGCAATCGACACGGCCTCGGCCACTTCCATGAAGCGGGCGCGGCGTGCTTCGCGCTCAGGCTCGGGCAGCATGCCCGGGATGTCGTTGGCGGTTGCACCCTCGACCGGGCTGTAGGCAAAGCAGCCGGCGCGATCGATCTCGGCCTCGCGAATGAAGTCGAGCAGGTGCTCGAACTCCTGCTCCGTCTCGCCCGGGAAACCGGCGATGAAGGTGCTGCGAATCACGAGCTCGGGGCAGGTTTCGCGCCAACGCGCGATCCGCTCCAGGTTCTTTTCGCCGCTGGCCGGCCGCTTCATGCGCTTGAGCACGTCAGGGTGGCTGTGCTGCAGCGGCACGTCGAGGTACGGCAGCACCAGGCCGCTCGCCATCAACGGGATGATTTCGTCGACGCTCGGATACGGGTACACGTAATGCAGGCGCACCCAGGCGCCATACGGCTCGGCGATCTCGCCCAGCGTGCGCACGAGTTCGAGCATGCGGGTCTTGACCGGCTTGCCGTCCCAAAAACCAGTGCGGTACTTCACGTCGACGCCGTAGGCCGAGGTGTCCTGGCTGATCACCAGCAGCTCTTTCACGCCGCCCTCGAACAGAGCCTTGGCTTCGCTGAGCACATCGCCCACCGGACGCGAGACCAGGTCGCCGCGCATCGAGGGAATGATGCAGAAGGTGCAGCGATGGTTGCAGCCTTCGCTGATCTTCAGATAGGCGTAGTGCCGCGGCGTCAGCTTGAGGCCTGCGACACCGAAGGTGTTCGGCACGAGATCGATGAATGGGTCGTGCGGCTTCGGCAGGTTGGCGTGCACGGCATCCATCACCTCCTGCGTGGCATGGGGGCCGGTGACGGCCAGCACGCTGGGGTGCATTTGGCGCACCAGGTTGCCACCCTGGTCGCCGGTCTTGGCACCCAGGCAACCGGTGACGATCACACGGCCGTTCTCGGCGAGTGCTTCGCCGATGGTGTCCAGGCTTTCCTTCACGGCATCGTCGATGAAGCCGCAGGTGTTGACGATCACGAGGTCGGCGCCCTCGAAAGTCTTGGAGGTTTGATACCCCTCGGCACTCAGCTGGGTCAGGATCAATTCGGAATCGGTCAAAGCCTTGGGGCAACCAAGGCTGACGAAGCCGACCTTGGGGGCGGTCGGCGTGACAGTACGTTCAGGGGAGGCAACTTCGCTCATAGGCCTCTATTGTCCCAGCTATCGGTGACAGCGGGGCATTCATCGGGCAGTCGCCCCATTCGGGCGAGCCGCCGCGCGGCACTCAGGGGCGTTTGATGCCAAAGGCGCCCAGCACCTGCTCGGTGTTTTTCTGCATCTGCTCCTGCATCTGCAGGAAGACGTTCTTCGATTGCTCGACGTAGTTGCCCATCAGCCCCTGAATCATTGGCGACTGCATGGTCATGAAACGCGACCACATCTCGGGCGTCAGGCCCTCGGCCTTCTCGGTGAGCTGGGCCTGCATCTCGGTCATGGCCTGGATGTTCTTCTCGAGGTAGGGGCCCATGTAGCCCTGCATGGCCTGCCCGTAGAAACGGATGATGTTGGCCAGCACCTGCTCGGTGAACATCGGCGCGCCACCCGCCTCTTCTTCCAGAATGATCTGCAGCAGGATGGTGCGCGTGAGGTCGTCGCCGGTCTTGGCGTCGCGCACCACGAACTGCGCGTTCTGGATGACCAACTGCTTGACCTCGGTCAGCGTGATGTACGTGGATGTCTCCGTGTCGTAGAGCCGTCGGTTGGGGTACTTCTTGATCACACGCTGGACCGGCTTCACCCCGGACTTCTTGCTCTGCACTACAGACTCCTTCACATGGACGCCCATGTCATCGGATGATTCTAGGGAGCGGTTTTGCTGCATCGCGACAAGGTTTACCCTGACCGTGATTTTTCTTCACGCGTCCTGCGCGGTCGCGTACTCGGCGCCACACGCATGACACGCAGCCGTTTCAGGACGCTCCGCAGCGGACAGACGAAAACGCAGCGGAATTTTCTGCCCGTAGACAACCCAGCACCGAGGACAGTGCTCCTGCCCCACCGTCGGAAGATAGGCACGTGCGCGCTGCTCGGCGCGCTCTTCGGTCACCGGCATGCCCTGTCGTTGTGCGCGCGCTACTTCACGTGCGGCCATGGTGTCGGCGCGGCCAGCGGCAAGGTCATTGATGCCGTAAACCGCGCGTGCAAATTCGAGAGGGGCTTGCTTGAGCAATGCGGCCACGCGGTGGTCGGCGTGCGCCCGATCAACAGGCGTTGATCGCGTATTCATCAGATCGCTTATCAAGGAAATTCGAGAAGGTTGGCAGACCGCTCAAGGTAGCACAACCAGATGGCTCAGGCGCTTTGCCAGCACCGCGCGAAGGGGCGTCCGTAAAAGCGGTTTTTGCTTGCGCCGATCACTCATGACGCCCCGGCTGATCCAGAGACAAACACGTCGTCCAAACGACGAACGGGTTGCAGCGAAATCGCTGCAACCCGTGTTTGTTTTGGTAGGCGCGATTGGATTCGAACCAACGACCCCCACCATGTCAAGGTGGTGCTCTAACCAACTGAGCTACGCGCCTAAGAGAAGCATCGAGTATAGCAGGAGAAATGGCCCTTTTCAGCGCCGGCGTGCAGATCGCACGCCAGCCACTGCAGTCACCACGCCCAACACTTGCGTCAGGCGCGCGGCATCGGCGATTTCCACGGTGAAGGTCATCCACGCCGTGCCCTTGATCGACTGCGTCTGCACGCCGATCACGTTCATCTTCTCGCGCGCAAAGACATCAGAGATATCGCGCAGCAGGCCCTGACGGTCGGCCGCTTCCACGGCCACGTCGACCGCATAGACCGGCGCATCGGCGCCCTTCTTCGGCACGCCCCATTCGACATCGATCACGCGTTCGCCATCCTTTGTGGCCATCGTGCGGAAGTTGCTGCAATCCGCGCGATGCACGCTGACACCATGGCCGCGCGTGACGAAGCCGCGGATCGCATCCGGCGGCGCCGGCTTGCAGCACTTGGCGAGCTGCGTCATCAGCGACGACACACCTACCACGAGCACGCCGCCCTTGCCCGACTTCTCACTGCCACGCGCCTTCTTGATCTGCACGCCGTCGTCGGGATTCAGCGCCGGCTCGGGTGGACGCAGCAGCGTCTCGATGTTGCGCAACGAGAACTCGTCCTTGCCGACCACCTCGAACAGATGGTCCGCCGACTTGAAGCCGAGCTGCGAAGCCAGGTCTTCGAGCCGCATGGCCGTCTTGCCTTCACGCTGCAGCAGCTTCTCGACGGCCTCGCGTCCGCGCGCCACGGTCTCGTGCGTGATCTGCGCGTTGAACCAGGCACGCACCTTGGCACGCGCGCGATGGCTTGCGAGATAACCCAGCTCCGCATTCAGCCAGTCACGTGACGGACCGCCTTCCTTGGCCGCCATGATCTCGACGGTCTGCCCATTCGACAGCGGCGTGTTGAGCGGCACCATCGCGCCATCGACACGCGCACCGCGGCAGCGATGTCCCAGCGTCGTATGCACCGTGTAGGCGAAGTCGACCGGCGTCGCGCCCTGCGGCAACTCGACGATGGCGGCATCGGGCGTGAGCACATAGATGCGGTCGTCGAACAGGCCCTGCCCCTGCAGTCCGCCCGACAGGTCGCGCTCCCAGGCCAGCAGCTGGCGCAGCACGGCGATCTTGGCGTCGTACTCGCCGCTCGCCCAAACACCCGCGTAGCCCTTGTGACCCGCTTCCTTGTAGGCCCAGTGCGCGGCCACGCCATGCTCGGCATGGTCGTGCATTTCCTCGGTGCGGATCTGGATCTCGATCGGCTTGCCCACCTTGCCGTCGACGATCTCGCGCACCACCGTGTGCAGCGACTGGTAGCCGTTCGGCTTGGGTCGCGCGATGTAGTCGTCGAACTCTTCGTCGATGGGCTGGAAGTGCGAGTGCACCCAGGCCAGCGCGGCATAGCAGTCCTTCACGTCCTGCACCACCACACGCAGCGCAAGGATGTCGAAGACCTGCTCGAAGTCGAGCGACTTGCCGCGCATCTTCTTGACGATGCTGTAGATGTTCTTCGGCCGCCCCTGCACCGTGGCCTTGACGCCCTCGGCCTGCAGTTCGTGCTCCAGCTGCGAGCGCAACTGCTCGACGTGGCCTTCGCGCTCGATGCGCTTCTCGTCGAGCAGTCGCGCAATCAGCTTGTAGGTATCGGGTTCGAGAAAGCGGAACGAGAGGTCTTCGATCTCCCACTTCACCTGCCAGATGCCCAGCCGGTTCGCGAGCGGCGCAAACACCTGCAGCGACTCGCGCGCCACGCTCTCGGGCGCGGGCTGCTTGCTGGCCGCCGCGTGCCGCAGCGTCTGCAGGCGCGAGGCCAGCCGCAGCATCACGACACGCAGGTCACGCGAGAACGCGAGCAGCATCTTGCGCACGTTCTCGGTCTGTGCGCCGGCGCCTTCGGCGTGGTGCCCTTGCGAGGCCGTGCGCGCCTGCTCCTGCACGCGCACGAGCTTGGTGGTCTCGACCGCGAGCGCCGCGAAGTTGTCACCGAAGACCTTGGCGATCACTTCCTGCGGGCGGTTCAGGTGCTGGCACGAATACACGAGGTAGCTCGCGGCCTGCATCGCCTCGGAGCCGCCCATCTTCGCGACGATGGCGGCCACCGCATCGGCATGCGCCAACGTGTTCTCGCCGGTGTCGAGTTTTTCATCGGCGATCAGCGGCTCGGCAAACGCGCGGGCGCGTGCCAGCATGTTCTCCATGACCGGCGAGCGGTCGGCCGTGGCGGCCGACAGCGGGTAATCGACCATGACGCCATCGGACACAGGTGCCGTCTGAAGGTTCGCAGACTCTCGCTTCACGATGCCCTCAATCGAACAGGAAATTCGTGACGACGGCGACCTGTACGGGATCGACAAAAGTCGGTGCGTGGCCCACGCCCTCGAACTCGACGAGCGTGGCGCGCGGGCCGCGTTGCGTCATCGCCGCCGCCGTCTCGGGCGACAGAAGGTCGGACACCGCGCCGCGCGTGAGCAGCGTGCGCGCCTCGATGGCGTCGTACAGGCTCCACATCACCGCCCCGCCCTGCGCCGCGATTTCGGGCGTGATGGCGCGCAACGGCACGCCGATGGCCGGGTCGTAATGCAGCACCCACGCGCCCTCGCCGGTCGCGCTGGCACTGGCCGTCTTGGCGGCACCGTCGGCGCTGCGTTCGGACGCCGGCACCACCATGTGCTGCGAGAGCGCGCGCCACTGATCGGGCGTGTGCGGCCCGAAGGTGGTCGACAGGGCCCACATCGCATCGGCCGCAGCCTGCACGCTCGAAAACTGACCGCTCTTTCCCACATACGCGCCGATGCGCTGGATGGCAGCAGGCTCGACCGTGGGGCCGACATCGTTCGCGACGAAGCGGCGAATGGGCCGGGGCAGCGGCAGCTCCTTGTGGCCGGCCAGCACGAAGCCGATCAGCCCGCCCATGCTGGTGCCGACGTAGTCGAGCGTGTCGATCGGCTGTTCGCCGTGCAGCTGCGCGATCAGCGCCACCATGTCCGCGGCATACACCGGCACTTGATAGAAAGCGGGGTCGCGCAGCCAGTCGCTGCGCCCGCGCCCGACAACGTCGGGGCAGACCACGCGCACATCGCCGCCCGCGCGCGCCACGATGGCTTGTGCGAGAACATCGAAATCGCGCCCCTGCCGGGTCAGTCCGTGCACGCAGACCACGACGTGCGCGCTGTGCGCGTCGCCCCATTGCCAATAGGCCATGCGATGACCGCCCTGGGCGTCGTTGCAGGCCACGTCGTGAAGGGTCGGTTCTGTCATGGAAACGGAGGGGTTCAGGTGCGGATAATGGTCTCGTTGCATCCTAATTCATCCGGAGATTGATCTTCATGCTCAAAGGCAAAACCGCGCTTGTCACGGGGTCCACCAGTGGCATTGGCTTCGCCATCGCCAAGGCGCTGGCCCAACAGGGCGCACACATCGTGCTCAACGGCTTCGGCGACGCCGAAACCCCCAAGGCCCAGATCGAGGCGCTCGGCGTGCGCGCCGAGTACCACGGGGCCGACATGAGCAAGCCCGACCAGATCGAGGACATGATGAAGTTCGCCGCGTCGAAGTTCGGCCGCGTCGACATCCTCGTGAACAACGCCGGCATCCAGCACGTCGCCAAGGTCGAAGACTTCCCGACCGAACGTTGGGACGCGATCATCGCCATCAACCTCACGAGCGCCTTCCACACGACGCGCCTGGCGATTCCCGCGATGCGCGAGGCCAACTGGGGCCGCATCATCAACGTCGCATCGGCGCACGGGCTCGTGGCCTCGGCGCAGAAGTCGGCCTATGTCGCGGCCAAGCACGGCATCGTGGGGCTGACCAAGTCGGTGGCGCTCGAAACCGCCACCACCGGCGTCACCTGCAACGCGATCTGCCCGGGCTGGGTGCTCACGGCACTGGTGCAAAAGCAGATCGACGACCGCGCGGCACGCGAAGGCATTTCGGCCCTCCAGGCGCAGAACGAATTGCTGGGGGAAAAGCAGCCCTCGCTGCAGTTCACGACGGTCGAGCAACTGGGCGGGCTGGCCGTCTTCCTGAGCTCTCCCGCAGCCGATCAGGTGCGGGGCGTCGCCTGGGCCATGGATGGCGGGTGGACGGCTCAGTAAATAAATAGAGAGATCCGAAAAACGCCGGCGGCATTCGCCCGCCGGCGCCGTGCTCTTTTTTCTTCTTACTTGAGCTGCACCGAGCCGGAAACGTTCACGACCACGCTGGTCTTGCCCGCCTCCACCGGCACGGCCGAATCGGCGGCCGAGAACGATTTGGCCTGCATGGCCATCACGCGCGGGCGGATCGGACCGCTGTCGTTCGCGTTCACCGACACCTCGCGCAGCGTGTAGCCGCCGAAGCCGAAGCCCTTGGCCAGCTCGCCGGCCTTCTGCTTGAAGTTGTCGATGGCGATGTTCTGCGCCTCGGTCTCGGTCTTGGCGCGCTGTTCGCGGCTCAGGCCGAAGCCGACGTTGCCCACGCTGAGCGTGCTGATGCGCCCGGCCGTCTGGGTGATGCGCGCGAAGTCGCGGCCTTCGAGCACGAGTTCGGTCGAACCCTGCCAGCCGTTGATCTTGCCGTCCTTGGTGTAGCGCGGCGAAAGGCTGAAGTTGCCCGTGCGCACATCGAGCTGGCCCGGCTGCGCATTCTTCTTGGCTTCGGCCAGCGCGGCGTCAAGCGCGGTCTTGAGCTGGGTCTGCACGGTGCCCGCCTCGGCGGCATCGCGCGTGGTCACGAGGGTCATGCTCAGCAGGTCTTGCTGAACTTCGACGGTGCCGGAGGCCGACAGCTGGAGCACGTTTTGTGGAGCAGGCATGACGGCATTCTGGGCCAAGGCGGCGCCGGCAAAGGTCAGCGCGGCGCAGGCCGCGATCAATCGAACAGTCTTCAAGACAGATTTCTCCCTGGTGGATGCGAGGAAAAGCCCTCGCCTGCGCCCTCTTCTTCAGTGACGCAGGCTGCGCGGCGCGGTTTGCGGACTGGCAACGGGCTGCGGTACCGGCACGATGCGCTCGGCAGGCTGTGATTCTGCCGAATTCAGCAGGACGCCCGTTCCTGCGGGCACCCACTGTCCCCGGACCTGCTGGCGCAATTCGAACAGTTCGCCCGCCGTGAGACGGCGTCCGGCCAGCGCTTCGCCGCGGCGCTGCTCTTCCCGCTGGGCCGCCCGGTGCGCGGCCACGGCGTCGCGCACTTCGCTGCGGCGCCCTTCACTGACCCGTAAAAACCCTTCGGAAACGGCGGACGTCGCACCACAAGCGCAAGCGCAAAAAAGCAGAGGCAAGGCGAAAAAAGAAGGTCTCATCGAGCAATCGTCATAAGGCAGCACGGACTGTGCCACCGCTGGGCAAAGCCCGGATGACCAGAGCGCGAGCGCCCGCAAGTTGTGTAACTTAGTGTCAACCACTACGGAATTCGGCAGCAATGGGGTCCTAACGCCTTCAGAATCGGCGCTGTTACAAATTCAACGTTGTAGAAATGACTCAAGTTCCCGCTCGCACCGACAAGATCGTGATCGTCGACGACGACGCCCGCATCCGCGACCTCCTGCGCCGCTACCTGACACAGGAAGGATTCGAAGTGATCGTGGCCGAGGACGGCAAGGCGCTCAACCGCATCCTGTTGCGCGACACGGTCGATTTGATCGTGCTCGACCTGATGATGCCCGGCGAAGATGGTCTCTCGGTGTGCCGCCGCCTGCGTGCCGCCAACGACCGCACGCCGATCATCATGCTCACCGCCAAGGGTGAAGACGTGGACCGCATCGTCGGTCTCGAAGTCGGCGCCGACGACTATCTCGGCAAGCCCTTCAACCCACGCGAACTGCTGGCCCGCGTGCACGCCGTGCTGCGCCGCCGTCCGCCGCTCGAGGCGCCGGGTGCCCCCTCCACCGAGAACGAGACCGTCACCTTCGGTCCGTTCGCCTTCGACCTCGGCTCGCGCACCCTGAAGAAGGACGGCGAAGAACTCTCGCTGACCACCGGCGAGTTCGCGATGCTGAAGGCGCTGGTGCGCCACCCGCGCCAGCCGCTGTCGCGCGAAAAGCTGGCCCAGCTGGCACGCGGCCGCGAGTTCGAACCCTTCGACCGCAGCCTGGACGTGCAGATCTCGCGCCTGCGCAAGCTGGTCGAGTCCGACGCCGCGGCGCCGCGCTACATCCAGACCGTCTGGGGCGTGGGCTACGTGTTCGTGCCGGACGGCACGGCCTGACGCCCCGCTGAGAGGTGGCCATCGGCCTCCATTCCGCCCGACCTGACCCGGCCCAGGAGGACGGTGCGCAGGTCACGATGCCGAGCCCGCTCGAAGCGAGCGCGCAACGTGACCGCCGCCCCGGCCTCAAGCTGGGCTTCAGCCTTTTCTGGCGCACTTTTTTCCTGCTCGCACTGCTGCTGATCGGCTGCACGGTCGCCTGGCTGCAGACCTTCCGCTCGCTCGAGTACGAGCCACGCGCGATCCAGACCGGGCACCAGATCGCCTCGCTCGTGAACCTCACGCGCGCGGCGCTGGTGTATTCGGACGCGATCACGCGGGTCTCGCTCATCAAGACGCTGGCCGACCAGGAAGGCGTGCGCATCCTGCCGCGCGAACCCAACGACCGCTTCCAGCCCTACACCAGCGGCGCGCTCGACGAGCGCGTCACCGAAGAGCTGATCGCGCAATTGGGCGAAGGCACCACCGTGGCCAGCCGCGTGAACGACGAGGCCGGCCTGTGGATCGGCTTCACCATCGAGAGCGACACCTACTGGCTGCTGCTCGATCCCACGCGCTTCAGCCGCGTGGGCGGGCGCACGTGGCTGGTCTGGCTCAGCACGGCGATGGCGCTCTCGCTCGCCGGCGCGGCGCTGATCACGCGGCTCATCAACCTGCCGCTCAAGCAGCTGTCGCGCGCCACCTTGCAGGTGCGCGAGGGCGAGTACGAGGCACACCGGCTCGACGAGCGTGCGCGCACCAACGAAATCCGCGCGGTGAACATCGGCTTCAACCGCATGGCCGACCAGCTCGCCAAGATCGAGCAGGACCGCGCCATCATGCTGGCCGGCATCTCGCACGACCTGCGCACACCGCTGGCGCGGCTGCGGCTCGAAACCGAGATGAGCGTGGCCGACGAAGACGCGCGCGACCACATGGCCGCCGACATCGCGCAGCTCGACGCGATCATCGACAAATTCCTCGACTACGCCCGCCCCGACCATGTCGACCAGCGCCCGGTGCTGCTGCGCGACGTGATCGACGCCTGCACCTACGCCGTGCAGGACTACGAAGAGATGAACATCCACGTCGACGTGCCCGCCGACCTGAAGGTGATGGGCGACGAGGTGGAGCTCACGCGCGTGATCTCCAACCTGGTCGAGAACGCGCGGCGCTACGGCAAGACGCCGTCGACCGGCGTGGCCGACGTGACGATCCAGGCGCAGGCCAACAACGATGCGGTGCTGATCAAGGTGCGCGACCATGGCGCGGGCGTCGAGCCTGCCCTGCTCGTGCAGCTGACCAAGCCCTTCTTCCGCGGCGACGCGGCACGCACCTCGGCGGCCGGTGCCGGCCTGGGGCTGTCTATCGTGGCGAAGAACATCGAGCGCATGGGCGGCACCTTCGCGCTCACCAGCACGCCGGGCCGGGGCCTTGCGGCCCACATCCGGATGCCGCGCGCGATGCCGGCGAGCATCAACAAGCCCAGCGACCTGCCGGGCAAGAAGCAGGTCGCCTGAAAAGCCCGGCGCTCAGCGGTGCAGCAGCACCGCGGCGCGGGCCTCCATCGCCCGCCCCTCGCCCACCGGGCCGAGCTTTTCGGCCGTCTTGGCCTTCACATTGACCTGATCGAGCGCGATGCCCAGCGTGTCGGCGATGCGCTGGCACATGGCCGGGATGTGCGGCGCCAGCTTCGGCGCCTGCGCGATCACGGTGCTGTCGACGTTGCCAATCTCCCAGCCCGCCGCGCGCACGCGGCGCGCCGCCTCGGCCAGCAGCACGGCCGAGTCGGCGCCGCGGAACTGGGCGTCGGTGTCAGGAAAATGCCGGCCGATGTCGCCCAGCCCGGCCCCGCCGAGCAGCGCGTCGGTGATGGCGTGCAGCAGCACGTCGGCGTCCGAATGCCCGAGCAGGCCGGTGGTGTGCGGCACCTCGATGCCGCCCAGGATGAGCTTGCGCCCCGCCACCAGCTGGTGAACGTCCCAGCCTTCGCCGATGCGGATGTTGAACGGGGTCGTCGTCATGCCATGGCCTTCTTGCGGCCGAGCAGAATCGCCTCGGCCAGTGCGAAATCTTCGGGGAACGTGACCTTGAAATTTTGTGCGCTGCCGGGCACCAGCAGCGGCGCCAGGCCGATGGTCTCGATGGCGCTGGCCTCGTCGGTCACCACGTCGCCCACGCGCTCCAGCGCGTCGAGCAGCATGCCGATGCGGAACATCTGCGGCGTCTGCGCGAGCCACTTGTCGGCGCGCGGCAGGGTCTGCGTCGAACGGCTGTCGGTCGACGACACCTTCAGCGTGTCGGCCAGCCGCTGCGCCAGCAGGCCGCCGACGGCGTCGTGCTCGCAGGCGGCAATCAGCGCCTCGATCTGGCTGGACGTGACCAGGCAACGCGCCGCGTCGTGCACCAGCACCCAGTCGTGCGCGCCCGCGCCCTTCTGGCGCAGCGCCGCCAGCCCGTTGCGCACCGAGGCGGCGCGCGTCAGGCCGCCCACGCGCAGCAGGTGCTCGCCGGTCGCGGGAAAGCGCGGCAGCGCCGTCTGCACCTCGCGGTCGTCGGGCGACACCACCACGGCCACGCCCGCGAAACGCCCGGCCAGCGCGCGAAATGCGTCCACCGTGTGGGCCACCATCGACTGGCCCGCCAGGCGCCGGTACTGCTTGGGCTGCGTGCCGCCGGCACGGTGGCCGGAGCCGGCACAAGGGATCAGCACGTAGAAACGGGAAGATGACATGGAAGGTGCGGCACGGGCCAATGGCCGACAAGCGAATAAGGGGCCGCCATTCTAGAATTGACATTCGTACACCCCTCGCCGTCCGGCGCGGGGTGTCGTGCATTTTTCGAGCCGCTCCATGGACCTCCCCCTTCTCCCGGCGGGCAAGCGTTTCACGCTGCCGCGTCCCCCGTTGTCCGCCGATGCGCTGATGCTGGCCCAGCTCGGCATGCGCGAGAAGGCCGCGGGCCGCGCCACCGCGATGTTCACCGCCGACGCGAACGACGCGCAGCGGCTCATCGACGAAATCGCCTTCTTCGCCCCCGAGCTGCGCTGCGCTCTCTTCCCCGACTGGGAAACGCTGCCCTACGACAGCTTTTCGCCGCACCAGGACCTGATCAGCGAGCGCCTGGCCACGCTGTGGCGCATCAGCCAGAAAGAGGCCGACGTGGTGCTGGTGCCCGCCACCACCGCGCTGTATCGGCTGGCGCCGCCGGCCTTCCTGGCCGGCTACACCTTCCAGTTCAAGGCCAAGCAGAAGCTGCAGGAGTCCAAGCTCAAGGCGCAGCTCACGCTGGCCGGCTACAGCCACGTGACGCAGGTCGTGAGCCCGGGCGAGTACGCCGTGCGCGGCGGCCTGATCGACCTGTTCCCGATGGGCTCGCTGGTGCCGTTCCGCGTCGACCTGTTCGACGACGAGATCGACTCCATCCGCACCTTCGACCCCGACACCCAGCGCAGCCTCTACCCCGTGCCCGAGGTACGCCTGCTGCCGGGCCGCGAGTTCCCGATGGACGACGACGCCCGCGCGCGCTTTCGCAGCCGCTGGCGCGAACTGCTCGAAGGCGACCCGACCAAGAGCCGCATCTACAAGGACATGGGCAACGGCGTGGCCACCGCCGGCATCGAGTACTACCTGCCGCTGTTCTTCGACGAGACGGCCACGGTGTTCGACTACCTCGGCGCCGACGCCACCGTGGTGCTGCACGGCGACCTCGAACCCGCGTTCCAGCACTTCTGGCAGGACACCAACGAGCGCTACCGCCTGGTGCAGGGCGACCCCGAGCGCCCCGCGCTGCCGCCCGAGGCGCTGTTCCTCAACGCCGAGCAGTTCTACCAGCGCGCCAAACCGCATGCGCAGCTCGCCATTCGCGGCGACATCGCCACCGACGCGCCCTATGCCGAGTTCGACAAGCTGCCGCCCTTCGCCGTCGTGCGTGGCGCCGAAGACCCGCTGGTCGGCCTGAAGGCCCACATCGCCGCCACGCCGCACCGCGTGCTGCTCATCGCCGAGAGCGACGGCCGCCGCGAGAGCCTGCTCGACTTCCTGCGCGCCAGCGGCGTGAACCCGCCGGCCTTCGACTCGCTGGCTGAGTTCGAAGCCTCGGGCGACGAAAAGATCGGCATCGCCACCGCCGCATTGGCCTCGGGCTTCGCGTGGCGCGAACAGGCGATCGACTTCGTCACCGAGACCGAGCTGTTCGCCACCGCGCCCACCACGCGCCGGCGCAACAAGAAGCAGGAACAGGTCAGCGACGTCGAGGCGCTGATCAAGGACCTGTCCGAACTCAACGTCGGCGATCCGGTGGTGCACTCCGCGCACGGCATTGGCCGCTACCGCGGCCTGATCCACATGGACCTGGGCCAGGGCGTCGACGAAGCGGGCAAGCCGCTGTTGCAGGAAATGCTGCACCTGGAGTACGCCGACAAGGCCACGCTCTACGTGCCCGTGTCGCAACTGCACCAGATCAGCCGCTACACCGGCGTCAGCGCCGACGAGGCGCCGCTGCACAAGCTGGGCTCCGGCCAGTGGGAAAAAGCCAAGCGCAAGGCCGCCGAACAGGTGCGCGACTCGGCCGCCGAGCTGCTCAACATCTACGCCCGCCGCGCCGCGCGCGAAGGCCACGCCTTCCGCTATTCGCCGGCCGACTACGAGGTGTTCGCCAACGACTTCGGCTTCCAGGAAACCGCTGACCAGAAGGCCGCGATCCACGCCGTGGTGCAGGACATGATCTCGCCCCAGCCGATGGACCGCCTCGTGTGCGGCGACGTGGGCTTCGGCAAGACCGAGGTCGCGCTGCGCGCCGCCTTCATCGCCGTCACCGGCGGCAAACAGGTCGCGTTTCTCGCGCCGACCACACTGTTGGCCGAGCAGCACTACCAGACGCTGGTCGACCGTTTTGCCAAGTGGCCGGTGAAGGTGGCGGAGATGAGCCGCTTTCGTTCCGCCAAGGAAATCTCGGCCGCCGCCAAGGGCTTGGCTGAGGGCCAGGTCGACATCGTGGTCGGCACGCACAAGCTGCTCTCGCCGTCGATCAAGTTCAAGAACCTGGGCCTGCTCATCATCGACGAGGAGCACCGTTTCGGCGTCCGCCACAAGGAGGCGATGAAGGCGATGCGCGCCGAGGTCGACGTGCTCACGCTCACCGCCACGCCGATCCCGCGCACGCTGGGCATGGCGCTCGAAGGCCTGCGCGACCTCAGCGTGATCGCCACCGCGCCGCAGCGCCGACTGGCCATCAAGACCTTCGTGCGCAACGAGGGCACCGGCGTGATCCGCGAGGCCGTGCTGCGCGAGCTGAAGCGCGGCGGGCAGGTCTACTTTCTGCACAACGAGGTCGAGACCATCCAGAACCGGCGCCAGAAGCTCGAAGAAATCTTGCCCGAGGCCCGCATCGCCGTCGCCCACGGCCAGATGCCCGAGCGCGAGCTGGAACGCGTGATGCGAGACTTCGTGGCCCAGCGCTACAACATGCTGCTGTGCTCGACCATCATCGAGACCGGCATCGACGTGCCCACCGCCAACACCATCGTGATGAGCCGTGCCGACAAGTTCGGCCTGGCGCAGCTGCACCAGCTGCGCGGCCGCGTCGGGCGCTCGCACCACCAGGCCTACGCCTACCTCATGGTGCCGGACACCGAAGGCCTGACCAAGCACGCCGCGCAACGGCTCGAAGCCATCCAGCAGATGGAAGAACTCGGCTCGGGCTTCTACCTCGCGATGCACGACCTGGAGATACGCGGCACGGGCGAGGTGCTCGGCGAGAACCAGAGCGGCAACATGATGGAGATCGGCTTCCAGCTCTACAACGAGATGCTCAGCGAAGCCGTGCGCTCGCTCAAGGCTGGGCAGGAGCCCGACCTGCTGTCGCCGTTGTCGGTCACGACCGAGATCAACCTGCACGCCCCCGCCCTGCTGCCCGACGACTACTGCGGCGACGTGCACCTGCGGCTGTCGTTCTACAAGAAGCTCGCCACCGCGAAGACGCCTGACCAGATCGACACCCTGCTCGAAGAAATCGTCGACCGCTTCGGCAAGCTGCCGCCGCAGGCCCAGACACTCATCGACACGCACCGCCTGCGCGTGCTCGCGCGGCCCTACGGCGTGATCAAGGTCGATGCCGCGCCGGGCATCATCAACATCACGTTCAAGAAGGACGCGCCGGTCGACGGCATGGCCATCATCCAGCTGATCCAGAAGAACAAGCACATCAAGCTCGCCGGCAACGAGAAGCTGCGCATCGAGCGCGAACTCAAGGAGCCGAAGGACCGCGCGCAGATGGTGCGCGATGTGCTGCGCAGCCTCGGACAACCCCTCGTCAAGGAAACCGCCCCCGCATGAGCGCTACAGAATTTTCTCCCGGCCTCGTCCTCCAGCGCGTGAAGCCGCCGCTGAAGCTCGCCGACTTCAAGCTGATCGCGTTCGACATGGACTCGACGCTCATCAACATCGAGTGCATCGACGAGATCGCCGATGCGGTCGGCAAGAAGGCCGAGGTGGCCGCAATCACCGAGGCCACGATGCGCGGCGAGATCAAGGACTTCAAGGAAAGCCTGCGCCGCCGCGTGGCGCTGCTGCAGGGCGTGCCCGTGGCCGCGCTGCAGCAGGTGTACGACGAGCGCCTGCAGCTCAACCCGGGCGCGACCGAACTGGTCGCGGCCTGCAAGGCGGCCGGCCTCAAGGTGCTGCTGGTGTCGGGCGGCTTCACCTTCTTCGCGAACCGCGTGAAGGACCGGCTGGGCATCGACTTCGCGCGCTCCAACCTGCTCGACGAAGCCGACGGCCAGCTCACCGGCCAGGTCGTGACGCAGAACTGGGGCGATATCTGCGACGGCGCCGAAAAACGCCGCACGCTGCTCGAAGTGGCGTCGCTCATGGGCATCTCGCCACAAGAGACCATCGCCGTGGGCGACGGCGCGAACGACCTGCCGATGATGGGCGAGGCCGGGCTTTCGGTGGCCTATCACGCCAAGCCGAAGGTGCGCGAGCAGGCCATGGTGGCGATCAACGAAGGCGGTCTCGACCGCGTGCTGGAGATCCTGAAATGACATCTTCTGCAGCAGCTGCCGCCCCGCTCTACCGCGCCGACGCGCTGCGCGACTACGCCAGCGCCCTGCTGCAGAAAGCGGGCCTCGCGGCCTCGATGGCCGACAGCGTGGCACGCACGCTGGTCGAAGGCGACCTGCTGGGCCACGACACCCACGGCCTCGCGCTGCTCGCCGGCTACGTGAAGGAAATCGAATCGGGCGGCATGACCCGCGACGGCACGCCCGAGGTGCTGTCCGACCGCCCCGCCGCCGTGCTGTGGGACGGCAAGCGCCTGCCCGGCCCCTGGCTCATGGACCAGGGCATGGACCTGCTGGTGCCGCGTGCGCGCGAGCTGGGCACGGCCTCGCTCGTGATCCGCCGCAGCCACCACATCGCCTGCCTCGCGGTCTACATGCTGCGCGCACTGCAGGAAGACATGCTAATGCTGCTCGCCTGCTCCGACCCCAACACCGCCAGCGTCGCGCCTTTCGGCGGCACGCAGGCCGTGTTCACGCCGAATCCGCTGGCAATGGGCTTTCCGCTGTCGCAGGGCGGCGTGATGGTCGACATCTCGGCCTCGATCACCACCAACGGCATGAGCAACCGCAAACGCGCGGCCGGCGAGACCTTCGCCGAGGAATGGCTCATCGATGCATCAGGCCAGCCGTCGAACAACCCGCAGGTGCTGTTCGACCAGCCGCCCGGCACGCTGCTGCCCGTCGGCGGCCTGAGCCACGGCCACAAGGGCTACGGCATGGCGCTATTGGTCGAGACGCTCACGGCCGGCCTCGCGGGCCACGGCCGCGCCGACCCGCCCGAAGGCTGGGGCGCGACGGTGCACCTCACGCTGCACGACCTGAACGCCTT
Source organism: Variovorax sp. RO1 (assembly GCF_002849325.1). NCBI lineage: Bacteria > Pseudomonadati > Pseudomonadota > Betaproteobacteria > Burkholderiales > Comamonadaceae > Variovorax > Variovorax sp. RO1. The sequence goes on along the minus strand of NZ_PKMT01000006.1, from coordinate 264,632 downwards.
CGGCGGCAAGGCCGCCTTCCTGCGCCAGATGGACCACGTGGCGGCGAAATGCCGCGACAACACGCCCGTCGACCTGGCCAAGCCTGTGCGGCTGCCGGGTGAAGGCGGGTTGAAGCGTCGGGAAGCGCAATCGGCGAACGGGGTGCGGCTGCACCCGTCGATTGCGCGCTCGCTGCAGGAGGCGGAGCAGCGGCATGGCCTGCGGCTGGCGCAGGCGCTGATCATCTGACGGGGTTTATTCCTCGTCGTCGTTCTCGGTGTGTTCGGGCGCACCCGCGGGCCGCGGCTGGCGCTTGCCGGGCTTAGCCAGGATCTCGATGTAGAACTGTTTGCCGCCCTCTTTCACCACACCGTCGATGAGGCCGGTGATGGCCGTGAGGTGGATGGTTTCGGCGGATTCCTGGGCGGTGCCGAACTTGCAGTCGAAGTCCCAGAAGTCGGCGCCTTCGGGCAGGTCGCGGCGGCGCTCGCGCTTGATGTACTTGCGGATCTCGTGCTTGACGGCTTCGAGGTGACGGTCGGGGTGCTTGCCCTCGACCTGAAGCTGGAAGGTTTTTCTCATGGTCGATGGTAACCCGGCCCCGCCTTGGGGCGGCCCGGCGGCGATGGCAGGCCCTTCACGGGTCTGGCCGCTGTGTACAGTCGGCGCATTCAACGGATTACAGGTGAAAGCATGGCACGCGCAAACGACTGGGCAAGCAAGGTGATGGCATTGGTGAACGGCGGCAACGCCCCGGCGGCGATCGCGCAGATCAAGGTCGCGCCCTCGGTCAAGGACCTGAAGGCGCTGCAGACCATCATGACGCTCTCCAAAATGAAAGGCCGCTATCCGAACGTGGATGCGGCCATTTCAGAGAACCTGGACCTGCTGGCAGCACCTCGCCTGCACCGGTCCCCCTGAACGTCAGCGTTTACAGGGCCTGGCCGAGGCGCTTCACGCCTTCTTCGATCTTCGCGATGTCGGCCGTCGCAAAGCTCAGGCGCAAGGTCGCCACATCGGGCTTCTCGGCGAAGAACGGCGCGCCGGGCACGAAGGCCACCAGCTTCTCGATCGCACGCTTGGCCAGCTCGTTGGCATCCGCCAGCTTGCCGTTGGCGCCCGTGAGGCGCGCCCAGAAGAACAGGCCGCCGTTGGGCTGCGTGAAGCTCACCGCATCGCCCAGCTCGCGCGTCAGCGCCGCACCCATCGCTTGCGCACGCTGGCCGTAAACCTCGCGCACATGCGCCAGTGTGCCGGGCATGCGACCGCTCTTGAGGTACTGCGCGGCCGTGGCTTGCGCGAAGGTGCTGGTGTGGGCGTCGCTGAACTGCTTGCACATCGTCGCCTTGGCCAGCAGCTCGGGCGGCGCGATCATCCAGCCAATGCGCAGGCCTGGGCTCAGCACCTTGCTCAGGCTGCCGCAATGCGCCAGCAGCTCGCGGCTGCCGGGCACGCCCTTGCTCAGCGACATGATCGACGGCGGCGGCGCTTCACCGAAGTACAGGTCGCCGTAGGGGTCGTCCTCGACGATCAGCGTCTGGTACTTCACGGCCAGTTCGAGCACCTTCTTGCGACGCTCCAGCGTCAGCATCGCGCCGCTGGGGTTGCCGAAAGTCGGGATCAGGTAGACGAACTTGGGCTTGTGCTCGGCGATGAGCTTCTCGAGCTCGTCGGTCTTCACGCCGTTGGCGTCGATGGGCGCGCTGATGAGTTGCGCGCCGTACAGGCGGAAGCACTGGATGGTCGCCAGGAAGGTCGGGCCTTCGACGATCACCTTGTCGCCGGGCGAGATCATGGTCTTGCCCAGCAGGTCCAGCGCCTGCTGGCTGCCGGTGGTGACGATCAGGCCGCTGGGGTCGACGTCGACGCCCTTGGTCTTCATGAAATCGGAGAGCTGGTTGCGCAGCGGCTCGTAGCCTTCGGTGGCGCCGTACTGCAGGGCCCCGCCGGCCTCTTCGGTGAGCGCTTTCTGGCTCGCCTCCTTCAGGCCCTCGACGTCGAACATGGCGCTGTCGGGAAAGCCGCCCGCAAAACTGATGATGCCGGGCTTGCCCAGCAGCTTGAAGAGTTCGCGGATGGCGGAGGTTTCGACGTTGTCGAGGCGGGAGGCGAATTGCATGATGGTCAGTCTCACTTTCTGGGCGCTATTGTCTGTCGGGAAGGCGCGCGGTACTTTACGACCCACAGGTAGTTTCTTGAATTTACTACTCAAATGGAGTATTCTGAAATTACCCCTTAAAGGTAGTAATCATGACCACCTACCCGATCGAAACGCCACAGCAGCTACGCACCCTGCTCAAAGCCTTGCGGCAATCGAGCCAGCTGACGCAGACAGAACTCGGCACGCGCCTGGGCGTCAGCCAGAAGCGGATCGCCCGCATCGAGGCCGAGCCCGGCGTCACCAGTTTCGACCAGATGGCAAGGTTGGCCGCTGCCATGGGCTATCGCTTCGTGCTCGAGGAAGTGCCGGCATCGCAGCCCGCCACCCCGGCCGCTGGAGAGGCGCAGTGGTAGCCACGCACGCGCTGACCGTCTGGACCAACGGCCAGAAGGTGGGCGACTGGGAGGTGCGCGATGGCGAGCATCGGTTCCAGTACGCCGAAGCGTGGGTGGCCTCGCCCGCCGCGCGCCGCATCTCGTTGTCGTTGCCGTTCATGCCGGGCAATGCGGTGCATCGCGGCGAGGTGGTGCGCAACTACTTCGACAACCTGCTCCCCGACAACGATGCCATTCGCGAACGGCTGCGGCTGAAGTTCGCCACGCGCAGCATCGGCGCCTTCGACCTGCTCGGCGCCATCGGCCGCGACTGCGTGGGCGCGGTGCAGTTGATGCCGCAGGGCGAATCGCCCGTCGGTTTCGATCGCATCGAAGCCGAACCGCTCGACGAGGCCGGCGTCGAACGCGCCATCGACGCCTCGCTGTCATCGGGCCATGTCCTGGGCCAGCGGGACGACGAGGAGTTCCGCATTTCCATCGCCGGCGCGCAGGAAAAAACCGCGCTGCTGCAACAAGACGACCGCTGGTACCGGCCCATGGGCGCCACGCCGACCACCCACATCCTCAAGCTGCCGCTGGGGCTGGTCGGGAACATGCGCGCTGACATGCATTCGTCGGTCGAGAACGAATGGCTCTGCTCGCGCATCGTCGAGGCCTTCGGCCTGCCCGTGGCGCATTGCGGCATCGAAGTGTTCGGCGCGCGCAAGGTCCTCGTGGTGCGTCGCTTCGATCGCGCCATGCAGCACGCGAGCACACCGCGGGAATGGATTGCACGGCTGCCGCAGGAAGATTTCTGCCAGGCCCTCGGCGCGCCGGGCACGCTGAAATATGAAGCGGACGGCGGCCCCGGCATGCGCGAGATCCTGCGCGTGCTCGATGGCAGCACGCAGGCAGCCGCCGACAAGCTCCACTTCGTGAAAGCGCAGATGCTGTTCTGGCTGCTCGCCGCCACCGACGGCCACGCGAAGAACTTCTCGATCTTCCTGGAGCGCGGCGGCGGCTACCGCCTCGCGCCGCTGTACGACGTGCTGTCCGCGTGGCCGGTCATCGGCGCGGGCCCGAATCACATCAGCTGGCACAAGGCCAAGCTCGCCATGGCGATCCGCGGGCGCAACGCGCATTGGAAGCTGGCCGACATCCAGCCGCGCCACTGGGACGTCATCGCCAAACTCGCGGGCCTGGGCGATGCACAGGCCCTGCGCGCGGACCTCATCGATGCGGTGCCAGGCGTCATTGCACGCGTCGAAGCGCAACTGCCCCCTCAATTCCCCGAACAGGTGGCGAGCGCCATCTTCGACGGCATGAAAGCCAATGCCAAGCGCCTTGCCGTCGCCTCCCAAGCCCCATGAAAAAATCCGACATCCCCCTCTTCTTCGCGACCCTGCAGGCCGCCAACCCCGAGCCGCGCACGGAGCTCGAATACACCACACCCTTCGAGTTGCTGGCCGCAGTGCTGCTGTCGGCGCAGGCCACCGACGTGGGGGTGAACAAGGCGACGCGCCGGCTCTATCCGGTGGCGAACACGCCGCAGGCGATCCTCGACCTCGGAGTGGAAGGGCTGGAGTCGTACATCAAGACGATCGGGCTGTACCGCAGCAAGGCCAAGCACCTGACCGAGGCCTGCCGGATGCTGGTCGAGCTGCACGGCGGCGAGGTGCCGCGCACGCGCGCCGAGCTCGAGGCGCTGCCGGGCGTCGGGCGCAAGACGGCGAACGTGGTGCTCAACGTGGCCTTCGGCGAAGAGACCATCGCGGTCGACACGCACATCTTCCGCATCGGCAACCGCACCGGACTTGCGCCCGGCAAGACGCCGCTGGACGTGGAACTCAAGCTCGAAAAGCGCATCCCACCCGAGTACCGCCTGCACGCGCACCACTGGCTGATCCTGCATGGGCGCTATGTCTGCGTGGCGCGCAAGCCGCGCTGCTGGGAATGCGCGGTCTCCACCTTCTGCTCGTTCAAGCCCAAGACGCCGGCACCCAAGACCGCCTGAGCGGCACCACACACATCGCACATGACGACAACAACGATCTTCAAGACGACACCACCCGCCGCCCTCCTCCTGCTCGCGGCACTGTGCAGTGCGGGCACCGCCTGGTCGCGCGACGGCGTGCTGCCACCGGAGACGATGGCGCTCTACGGCGGGCGCTGGTCGTCCAACTGCGCCGACGCAGCAGCGCCGACGCTGCAGGTGCGCGAAGACATGCTGATCGCCGAGCGCGGCAAGCGCCGCGTCGTGGGCCGCGAGCCGGACACGGCGCACAGCTTCTTCGGCAACCAGGCGCCGCCGCCGAACTTCGATGTGGCGCTGATGAGCCGTGTGGACAAGGGCGACCACGCGATGCTGAATTTTCTGGTCTTTCGCGATGCGCGCGGCCAGTCGATCACGCTGAAGGCCGACAAGCCGGTCATGGGCCAGTTGGGGCCGGAGCTGGTGAAGCCACGCTACTGGCGCTGCGACGGCGCGGCACGCGCTGCAACGCCGCCCGCCGAACCTGCTGCCGCGGCCAAGCCACCGGCACCGGCCACGGGCAGCCCGGCCGCCCTCGCCCGGGGCCCCGCGATGGACAAGGCCTGGCGCGCCGCGCTGGGCACGCGCGAAACCGAGCGCTGGCTGGTGCGCCGCGAAGGTCCGGCGCCCGAACCGCAATGGGTGACAGTGGACGGCACGCGCTACCTGCTGCATGCCTTCTGCAAGCCGCATGATTGCTTCGACCACAACGCGATCGCGCTCTACGACCAGGGGTCGGGCCGGCTCTATGGCCTGGTGCAGCGCAACGGGCAGAACCAGCTCGTGGGCGGGCCTTCGCCGCAGTTCGCGGGGCAGCTCGACCGGCTCTGGCGCGAGCAGTGGCGCGCCAAGAACTGACGAGATTCCCTCAGATCGGCGCCGCGACCACGCGCCAGTCGCCGAAAGCCGCCGCGTCGTTGGGCCATTGATCGGCCCGCTCAGGGCACGACACACCCTGCGACAGCAACTGCACAGCCCGCAGCACGCCCGCATGCGTGACCCACAGCGCATCCGCGCCGGTCGCCAGCCAGTCGGCATGCGCCGAGGCCACGCGCTGCATGAAGACGCGCACGCTCTCGCCGTCACCGCCGGCCGGGGCATCGGCAAAGCGATTCGTCCAGGCCTCGAATTCTTCGCGGGCCACGGCAGACCACAGGCGCCCTTCCCAGGCACCGAAATTCATCTCGGCCAGGCGTACATCGCGGCGCACCGTCAGATCGGGCCGCAGCGCGGCGATGGCGTCCGCCAGCAGGGTGCAGCGCCGCAGCGGCGAACTCCACAGCACGATGCCGGCCGGCAGCTCCGACGCGATGCGCTCGGCCGCTGCCTGCGTGCCGTCAGCGTGCGCGTCGAGGTCGGTGGCGCCGTAGCACAGGCCCATCGGCGCGATCACCGGCGCGTGGCGCTGCAGCCAGAGCTGGGCCGTCGCCATGCTCATGCCTTCCACGCCAATGCCAGATAGATCGCCAGTTCGCACACCTGCTGCGTGGCGCCGAGCCCATCCCCAGTGAAGCCCTGCAGGCGACGCACGAAAAGCCGTGCCATCCAGCCGCCCGCGAGCACCAGCAGTACGAGCGCCACACCCACATGCACCGCGTCGTGCGCGCACAGCAGCAGCGCCACGGCGGGCGCGGCCCAAAGCACGGCGACGAGCAGCGCACCGCCGCTGATCGCGTCGGCCAACGGCTTGGCCTTGCTGCCGCTGCTGTCGCCCACATAAGGCAACCAGCGGATCAGGAACAGCGGCACCAGCCGCGACAGCACATGCGCGCCAACGATGGACACCGCCACCACATCCAGACCGCGCGCGGCCAGCGCAGCGAGCAGGCCGAACTTCAGGCCCAGTGCCAGCACCAGCGCGACCGCGCCAAAAGCGCCGATGCGCGAGTCCTTCATGATCTCCAGCGCCCGCTCACGGTTGGCCGAACCGCCGAGGCCGTCGGCCACGTCGGCCAAGCCGTCTTCGTGAAAAGCGCCTGTGAGCATCACAGTGGCGACAGTGCTCAGCACAGCCGCCGCGAAGGCCCCGCCGACGCCGGGCAGGCCGGCACCCACTGCCACGAACACCGCTGCGGCCACCCCGCCCGCAATCCATCCGATGGCCGGCAGGTGCGCCGCGGCAGCGCGCAGCATCTGCGGGCTGAAGCCGACCCAGGCAGCGAGCCGCCCGGTCACCGGCACCCGGGTGAAGAACTGGATGGCCAGCAGGAAATGGCGCACGCCGTTCATTGCTGGCGCGACACGCCCGCCGATTCGAAGCTCGCCATCTCGCGCAGGATGCGACAGGCCGATTCGAGCAACGGCCACGCCAGCGCGCCGCCCGAGCCTTCGCCCAGCCGCAGGTCGAGGTTCAGCAAGGGCTCGAGCCCGAGATGCTTCAGCAGCAGCACATGCCCCGGCTCGGCCGAGCTGTGCGCCGCCACGCAGCGCTGCGTCACCTGCGGGCGGATCGCCTGCGCGACCAGCACGGCGGCGCTGGCGATGAAACCATCGACCACGATCACGCGCCGCTCCTGCGCCGCCTGCAGCACCGCGCCGACCAGCGTCGCCACCTCGAAGCCGCCGAACGCGGCCAGTGCCTCGAGCGGCGTGGTCGCGCCGGCATGAAGTGCGAGCACCTCGCGCAGCACCTCGCGCTTGCGTGCGAGGCCGTCGGCATCGAGCCCCGTGCCGGCGCCGGTGCACAGGCCGATCTCCAGCCCGGCCAGGCGCGACAACAGCAGCGCCGCGGACGAGCTGTTGCCGATGCCCATTTCGCCGAGCAGCAGCGCGTTGCCCGGCAGCGCGCGCACCACCTCGCGGCCGTTGGCGATGGCCTGGGCGCACTGTTCGTGCGTCATGGCGGGGCCGGCCGAGGCGTCGGCCGTGCCGGCGGCGATGCGCCGCGACACCAGACCGGGTCGCGGCTGAAAGTCGCGCCGCACGCCGCAATCGACCACGGTGAGCGCCAGGCCGTGCTGGCGCGCCAGCACGCTCACGGCCGCACCGCCGGCCAGGAAGTTCTCGAGCATCTGCCAGGTCACGTCACTCGGGTAGGCCGACACGCCGCGCGCCGCCAGCCCGTGGTCGCCCGCGCACACCAGCATCTGCGGCGCGTCGAGCACGGGCTGCTCGGTGCCGAGGATGGCGCCGATGCGCAGCGCCAGCGCTTCGAGGCGGCCCAGTGCGCCGACCGGCTTGGTCTTGTTGTCGAGCGCGGCCTGCAGGCGCGCCGCGAGTGCGGCGTCGGCAATGTCGGGAACGGAGGGAATCAGGTCGGTGTCGGTCATGCGATCAGGCCGGCGAGCACGCCGGCGTCGAAGTGGGTGTCGATGAAGTCGGCCAGGCCGTCGAAGGTGGCGTCCAGCGTGGGCGCCGTGGTGCCGAACAGCGCCTGCAGCGCGGCCGGGTCTTCGAACAGGCCGTGCAGATACAGGCCCAGCACGTTGCCGCGCGCGTTCTGCCAAGCCAGGCCCTCGGGCATCACGGCACGGCCGTCGTGGGCCAGTTGCGGATGGGCGGCCGTCTGGCCGTGGTGAATTTCATAGCCGGCGATGCGCACGCCCGACAGCGCGGCCCACGGGCCGTCGACCAGGTCGGCCGAAAAGGTCGCCTCGCGGTGCCGCACGGTCTTCTCGCGCTCGAACACAGTCACGAGCGGCAGCAGGCCGAGCCCGGGCGCGTTGCCGTCAATGCCGTGCGGATCGACCAGCGCTTCGCCCAGCATCTGCAGTCCGCCGCAGACGCCCAGCACCGCGCCGCCGCGCCCGGCGTGCTCGGCCACCGCGCGGTCCAACCCCTGCGCACGCAGCCAGGCCAGGTCGCCGCTCGTGTGCTTGGAGCCGGGCAGCACGATCCAGTCGGCGCCCGCCACGTCGGCGGGCGTGCGAGCCCAGACCAGGCGCACGCCGGGCACGTTCTTCAGCGCCTGGAATTCGTCGAGGTTGCTCAGGCGCGGGTACGCGACCACCGCCACGGTGCGCGTGACCACGCCGCTGGCGCGGCTGCGGTCGTCGAACACGCCGTCTTCCTCGGGCAGGCCGTGCTGCCACCACATCGGCAGCGTGGCCACGGTGGGCACGCCGGTCAGCTCCTGCAACTGCTGCGGCGCGGGCGCCAGCAGCGAGACGTCGCCCCGGAACTTGTTGAGCACGAAGCCCTGGATGAGCGCCCGGTCAGCCTCGGGCAACAAAGCCCAGGTGCCGTAAAGATGGGCGAAGGCGCCGCCGCGGTCGATGTCGGTCGCGAGCAGGCAGCGCGCCTGCGCATGGCGGGCGACGCGCATGTTGACGATGTCGCTGGCCATGAGGTTGATCTCGGCCGGCGAACCGGCGCCTTCGATCACGACCACGTCGTTCTCGGCGCGCAGCTCGTCGAAGGCCTGCACGATCTGCGGCCAGACGCGTTCGCTGCGCCCGCGCCACGGCAGGGTCGAGAGCGATTCGCTCACCTGCCCCATCAGCACCACCTGGCTGTGGGTGTCGCGCTCGGGCTTGAGCAACAGCGGGTTCATGCGCACATCGGGCACGGCGTTGGCGGCCAGGGCCTGGAAGTACTGGGCGCTGCCGATCTCGCCGCCCTCGACCACGCGGGCGTTGTTGCTCATGTTCTGCGCCTTGAACGGCGCCACCCGCAACCCCTGGCGGGCATACCAGCGGCACAGCGCGGTGGCCAGCCAACTCTTGCCGGCGCCGCTCGTGGTGCCCAGGACCATGACGCAGCGCGCCGGCCCGTTTGTCGCTCTAGAACTCATCGGAGGATTGTCGTTGAGCGCCGAACTGAAACCGGAAGGCCGACTCAGACGTACCAAGGGAGGCGGCCCCTTCGGGCTGCCTCCGGAAAATCATGTCCGCCCTCAACCACCTGGCGCTCACCGTCGAAGAAACCGAACCGGGCCGGTTCCGCTGGGTCCTGCTCGAAGCGCAGGACAACGGCGACGGCGACGCCGAGGCGCTCGACTACCGCGTCTACCGCCGGGCCGTGCGCGCCGAAGGCAGCTATTCGAACGCGCTGGCGATGGGCGTGGCGCAGTTGCAGAAGCTCAGCGCCATGGCCTCACCCGACGCCGGCGACTGAGCCTGCGCCGTCAGGGCGAGAAGCCCGAACGCCGCACCACCGGCTCCCACTGCTGGCGGTAGGCCTTGAGCATCTGCACGGTCTCGGCATTGCTGCTGACCACCGGCCGGATGTACAGCGCATCGGCCGCCTTCTGCAGCCCCGGGTCCTGCATCACCTCGCGGATCTTGCTGGCCAGCAACTGCACCTTGGCCGGCGGCATGCTGCTCGGCGCGAAGAAGGTGTTCCAGCCGTCGGCATCGATCTTCATGCCGGCCTCGCGGAAGGTCGGCACCGCGGGCGCGAAGCTCGCGCGCTTCTTGCCCGACACGGCCAGGATGCGGATCTTGCCGGCCACGTGCTGCGCATAGAGCGAGTCCAGCGTGTCGATGGCGATCGGCAGCGAACCACCGCTCAGGTCGGCCAGCAGCGGCGCCGAGCCGCCGTAGCCCTTGATCTGCGGCTGCACGCTCAAGGCATCGCCCACCATCAGGCCGAAGAAGTGCGGCAGGCTGCCCGTTGCCGGCACGCCGAACACCGCCTCCTCGGGATGCGCCCAGAGCCGGCCCACGAGGAACATCGCGCGGTCGAGCTGCAGCTTCTGACCCACGGCCAGCGCGAAGTCGTAGCTGCTGACCTGCGTGACCGGCACGAAGTCCTTGTCGGGGTCGTAGCCGGCGTCCTTGAGCACCAGGGGCGCCACCATCATCACGGCGGGGTTGCCGAGCATCAGCACGTTCTCGCTCGCGGGCGCGCGCCGCAATTGCTTGGCCGCCAGACGGCCGCCCTCGCCCGCACGGTTCTCCACCGTCACCGCCACGCCGAGCTGGGGGCCGAGGCGCTCGGCAATGAGCCGCGCGATCCGGTCGGTGCTGCCGCCGGGCGCGTAGCCGACGACCAGCGTGAGCGGGCCCTCGAGCGCGGGCGCTGGCGTCTGTGCCTGCGCGGGCACCACGGCGCCACCGATCGCGAGCGCGAGGCAGCTGGCGGCGAGGCTTCGCCGGGACCAAAGAAAGGGCATGGGATCTCCTGTATCGCCGGCGGCAGGTGGCCGGCTTTTGTTACGTTGTTTATATTCAGGTAACAAATAGTTGATCTAATCCATCATTGCCCGCCGAGGCGGCGCCACCACACCCTGCACCCGTGAGTTCTTCCGTGCCAGCCTTCCCCGACGCGGCCGCGCTGCTCGCGCCCCGCACCCTCGACGACCTTCTGCTTTACCGGCTCTCGCGCGCCGCGCGCGCCGGCAGCGGCATGGCCACGCGCCTTGTCGAAGGCGGTTTCGGCATCACGCGCCGCGAATGGGGAATGATCGGCACGCTCGCGCAGACCGGAGAGATCACCTCCTCCACGCTGTCGGAGCAACTGAACCTGGACCGCGTGCGCACCTCGCGCGGACTGGGCAGCCTGGTCGAAAAGCAGTTGGTGGAACGGCGCCGGGACGCCAAGGACCGCCGCGAAGTGCATGTCCAACTGAGCCCGGCAGGACGCCAGCTCTATGACGACCTGTTCTCGCGGGTCGCCGACCTCAACACCGGCCTGCTCGAAGGCATGGACCCCGCGCACATCGAGGTCCTGCTGCAATGCCTGCAGCGGCTCGAGCAGCGCGGCAGCGCGCTGAGCGCGCAAGGCCTGGTGCCCGAAAAGGCCGACCGCCGTTCGGGCGGCACGCGCCACCGCTGGCCGATGCGGGGCGCGTAGGGCCTGCGGGGCCCGCTCAGCTCTGCGGGCCGCGCGCGCCGTCGGCCGAGGCCACGGCGCCCGGCACTTCCCAGCCGCCACCGATGGCGCGGATCAGCCCCACGGTCGCCTGGTACTGCGCCGACTTCACCTGCAGCGCCTGGCGCCGGTTGCGCAGCTCGCTGCGGCGCGCGTCGAGCAAGTCGAGCTGGCTCACGTAGCCGTTGCGGTAGCGCGTGTCCGACAGGCTGGTGGCGCGCTGTGCCGAAGTCACGGCCTGCGCCTGCACCACCGACTGCTCCTGCAGGATGCGGATGGCGGCCAGCTGGTCTTCGACCTCCTGGAACGCCACCAGCACCTGCGAGCGGTAGCTGGCGAGCGCACCGTCGAGCTGGGCATTGGCGCCCTGCACGCCGGCCTCGCGGCGGCCGCCGTCGAAGATCGGCAGCGACAGCAGCGCGCCCACGCCCCACGAGCGCGCCGACCACTTGAACAGGTCGCCGATCTCGGGCGAGGCGTAGCCGGCCGCGCCGGTCAGCGAGATGTTCGGGAACCACGCGGTCTGCGCCACGCCCACGCGGGCCTGCGCCGCCATGACAGCGCTCTGCGCGGCCGACACGTCGGGCCGGCGCGTGAGCACGGTGGACGGCACGCCCGGCGGGATCACCGGCAGCGCGGTGCCCCAGTCGTCGGGCCGCATGCCGAAGCTGGAGGCCGAATCGCCCACCAGCACGGCCAGCGCATGTTCCACCTGGGCGCGCTGGCGGTCGAGCGCGAGCGCGTCCGATTCGGTGGACGACACCTCGGTCTGCACGCGCGCCACGTCGAGCTCGGCGATGTCGCCGGCCTGCTGGCGGCGCTGCGTCAGGCGCAGCGTGTCGCGGTAGGCGGCGACCGATTCGCGCACCAGCACGCGCTCGGCGTCGAGCGCGCGCAGTTGCAGGTAGGTCTGCGCCACTTCGGCCTGCACCGCGAGCCGGGTGCTCTGCAGCAGCGCCTCGCGGCCCGCCGCGTCGAGCTTGGCCGCATCGGCCGCGCCCGAGAGACGACCGAACAGGTCGACCTCGTACGAGAACGTGGCGCCGATGTTGGTCATGGTGCCGGGCCGGGTGCTGGCCGTGGCCTTGTCCAGGCCCGCACCGCGGTTGGCGCCGGCGCCCAGGCCGATCTGCGGCAGGCGGTCGGCCTGCGCGCTGCGTGCCAGCGCGCGGGCCTCAGCCAGCCGCGCGGCGGCGGCCTGGATGTTGGCGTTGTCGACCGCGGCACGCTCGATCAGCGTGTTGAGCACCGGGTCGTTGAACGCCAGCCACCATTCGCCGCGCGGTTGCGCCTCGGCGGGCGTGGCCCGGGTGAAGCCGGCCGGCGCCGTGGCGCCCGGTTGCTGCTGCGGCTGTTCCTTGAACTGGGCCGCGGTCGGCACCGAGGGCATGCCCGAAGGCACGCTGGCGCAACCGGCCAGCACGAGGGCCGCCACCAGCGGCAGCATCGCGGTGCGCAAGGGGCGCATCAGGGTTGGGATTCCGAATGTCATGGAAAACCTTCTTTCTTCTTGTCGATCAGTCATGCGCGCCATGCGAGGGGCGCGGCGAGGCCGGCACCGGGTGCAGACCGCCACCACCGCCACCGTGCGAAGGCGCCACGGGATGGTCGGCCGACACGAAGTCGTCGCCGTGCGGCACTTCGCCGTGCAGCTTGAGCGGCCGGTTGCCCGCCAGGCGGCGCATCAGCACATAGAACACCGGCGTCAGGAACAGGCCGAAGGCCGTCACGCCGATCATTCCGGCGAACACCGCCACGCCCATCGCCTTGCGCATCTCGGAGCCGGCACCGGTCGAGAGCACCAGGGGCAGCACACCCATCACGAAGGCCAGCGAGGTCATCAAGATGGGGCGCAGGCGCAGGCGACTCGCTTCGATCGCGGCCTGAATGGGCGTGCGTCCGGCGAACTCCAGCTCCCGTGCGAACTCCACGATCAGAATCGCGTTCTTCGCACTCAGCCCCACCAGCACGATCAGCCCGATCTGCGTGAAGACGTTGTTGTCGCCCCCCGAGATCCACACGCCCGCCATCGCGGCCATGATGCCCATCGGCACGATCAGGATGATCGCGATCGGCAGCGTCAGGCTTTCGTACTGCGCAGCCAGCACCAGGAACACCAGCAGGATCGCCAGCGGGAACACCAGGAAGGCGGAGTTGCCGGCCAGGATTTCCTGGTACGTCAGCTCGGTCCACTCGAAGCTCACGCCCTTGGGCAGCGTCTCGGCCGCGATCTTGGTGATCACGTCCTGCGCCTGGCCCGACGAATAGCCGGGGGCCGGGCCGCCGTTGATGTCGGCGGCCAGGTAGCCGTTGTAGCGCATGGCGCGTTCCGGGCCGAAGGTCGAGTTGACCTTCATCAGCGCGGCCAACGGCACCATTTCGCCACTCGTCGAGCGCACCTTCAGCATGCCGACGTCTTCGGCACGGGCGCGGTACGGCGCATCGGCCTGGACGCGCACGGAGTACGTGCGGCCGAACTTGTTGAAGTCGTTGGCGTACAGGCTGCCCAGGTAGATCTGCATCGTGTCGAAGATGTCCGTCACCGGCACACCGAGCTGGCGCGCCTTGGTGCGGTCGATGTCGGCATACAGCTGCGGCACGTTGACCTGCCAGCTCGTGAACATGCCCGTCAGCTCGGGCGCTGCATACGCCTTGGCCATGAAGGCCTTCACCGCGACGTCCATCTGGTCGTAGCCGACCGAGGCGCGGTCTTCGATCTGCAGCTTGAAGCCGCCGGTCGTGCCCAGGCCTGCCACCGGCGGCGGCGGGAACATCACGATGAACGCGTCCTGGATGCTCGAGAACGCACCGTTGAGCTGGCCCGCCACCGCACCACCGCTCTGGTCTTCGCGCTTGCGCTGGTCGAAGGGCTTGAGCGTGGCGAACACGATGCCCGAGTTCGAGCTGTTGGTGAAGCCGTTGATCGACAGGCCCGGGAAGGCAATGGCGTCTTCCACGTTCGGGTTCTTCTTCATGATCTCGCCCATGCGGGTGATCACCTCTTCCGTGCGGTCGAGCGTGGCGCCGTCGGGCAGCTGGGCAAAACCGATGAGGTACTGCTTGTCCTGCGCCGGCACGAAGCCGCTGGGCACCGCCTTGAAGAGGCCGAAGGTCACGCCGACCAGCGCCAGGTAGATCACCAGCATCAGCGTCTTGCGCGAGATCACGCGCTTGACGCCGCCGCTGTAGGCCTCGGAGCCGCGATGGAAGAACTTGTTGAAGCCGCGGAACAGCCAGCCGAAGGCCTTGTCCATGCCGCGCGTCAATGCGTCCTTGGGCTGGTCGTGGCCGCGCAGCAGCAGTGCTGCCAGAGCCGGCGACAGCGTCAGCGAGTTGATGGCCGAGATCACCGTCGAGATCGCGATGGTCACCGCGAACTGCTTGTAGAACTGGCCCGTGAGACCGCTGATGAACGCCAGCGGCACGAACACGGCCACGAGCACCAGCGCGATGGCGATGATGGGGCCCGACACTTCGCGCATCGCACGGTACGTGGCTTCACGCGGCGTGAGCCCGGCCTCGATGTTGCGCTCGACGTTCTCCACCACCACGATGGCGTCGTCCACCACGATGCCGATCGCCAGCACCAGCCCGAACAGGCTCAGCGCGTTGATCGAGAAACCCAGCACATGCAGCACCGCGAAGGTACCGATCACCGACACCGGCACGGCCAGCAGCGGAATGATGGAGGCGCGCCACGTCTGCAGGAACAGGATCACCACCAGCACCACCAGCGCGATGGCTTCGAGCAGCGTATGGATCACCGACTCGATCGACGCACGCACGAACTGCGTCGGGTCATAGGCGATGCGGTATTCCAGGCCTTCCGGCATGTTCTTGTTGAGCTCTTCCATCGTCTTGCGAACGTTGGACGAGATGTCGAGCGCGTTGGAGCCCGGGGCCTGGAACACGCCCATGCCGACGGCCGGGTCGTTGTTCAGCAGCGAACGCAGCGAGTAGTCGGCGGCACCCATTTCGAGGCGGCCGATGTCGCGCAGGCGGGTCACGGCGCCGTCGGTGCCGCTCTTGACGATGATGTCGCCGAACTCTTCTTCGCTCTGCAGGCGCCCTTGCGCATTGATCGACAGCTGCATGTCCACGCCCGACAGGCCCGGCGAAGCGCCGACCACGCCGGCCGCGGCCTGCACGTTCTGGCCACGGATCGCAGCCACCACGTCGGAAGCCGAGAGGCCACGCTGCGCGACCTTCTGCGGGTCGAGCCAGACGCGCATCGAGTAGTCGCCGCCGCCGAAGATCTGCACCTGGCCCACGCCTTCGATGCGCGCCAGCGGGTCCTTCACGTTCAGCACCGCGTAGTTGCGCAGGTAGTTGATGTCGTAGCGGTTGTTCGGCGAGACGAGGTGGACCACCATCGTCAGGTCGGGCGCGCTCTTGACGGTCGTGATACCGAGGCGCCGCACTTCTTCGGGCAGGCGCGGCTCGGCTTGCGAGACGCGGTTCTGCACCAGTTGCTGGGCCTTGTCGGGATCGGTGCCGAGGCGGAAGGTGACGGTGAGCGTCATCACGCCGTCGGTCGTCGCCTGGCTGCCCATGTAGAGCATGCCTTCGACGCCGTTGATCTGCTCTTCGAGCGGCGTGGCCACCGTTTCAGCGATCACCTTCGGGTTGGCGCCGGGGTACGTTGCGCGCACCACCACCGAAGGCGGCGCGACTTCCGGGTACTCCGAGATCGGCAGGCCGCGCAGCGCAATCAGGCCCGCGATCAGCATCAGTAGCGACAGCACGCCGGCAAAGATCGGCCTGTCGATGAAGAATTTTGAGAGATTCATGTTGGTTCTCCGGCGGGCGCCAGGGCGCCCTCCTCCGAAATCAGGACTTCGCGGCCTCGGCCACGCGTTCCGGTTGTTGTTGCTTCGTGTCCGCCTTGGCGTCCATGGTCACGGTCTGCGGCACCACCAGCGCACCCGGGCGGATGTGCTGCAGGCCGTTCACCACCACGCGATCGCCGGCCTTCAGGCCCTTGCTCACCACGCGCAGGCCGTTGATGGGCCCGCCCAGCGTCACCTCGCGGTACATGGCCTTGTTGTCGTCACCCACGACCATCACGAACTTCTTGTTCTGGTCGGTGCCGATGGCACGCTCGCTCACCAGCAGCGCGGTGTCGTTGCGGGCCTGGCCCATGCGGATGCGGGCGAACTGGCCGGGAATGAGCGCGCCGTCCTTGTTGTCGAACGAAGCACGCACACGCACGGTGCCGCTGCGGGCGTCGACCTGGTTGTCGATCAGCTGCAGCTTGCCGGTGAAGGGCGTGCCTTCGAGGCCGGCGGTGCCCATCTGCACGGGGATCGTGTCGATCTGGCCGCGGGCGCCGGCGTTGGCCGGCAGGTCCTTCAGGGCGCGGGTGATGACCTGCTCGTCGGCGTCGAAGCTCGCGTAGATCGGGCTCACCGACACCAGCGTGGTCAGCACGGGCGCGCCGGGGCCCGCGGCGACCAGGTTGCCCACGGTCACTTCGAGCTTGCCGATGCGGCCCGACACCGGTGCGCGCACCTGGGTGTAGCCCAGGCTCAGGCGTGCGGTCTGCAGCGAGGCTTGCGCGGCGCGCAGGTTGGCTTCGGCTTCGCGGCCGGCGTTCACGCGCTCGTCGAGTTCACGCTGCGCGATGGCCTGCTCGTCCCACAGGCGCTTGGCACGTTCCTGCTCGCTGCGGCTGAAGGCCTGGCGGGCTTGCGCCGAGGCGACCTGCGCTTCGGCACGCTCCACCTCGGCAACGTACGGTGCGCGGTCGATGGTGATCAGCAGGTCGCCCTGCTTCACCAGCGCGCCTTCGCGGAAGTGCACCGACTGCACGGCGCCTGCCACGCGGGAGCGCACATCGACGCGCTCCACGGCTTCGAGGCGGCCCGAGAACTCGTCCCAGGCGTTGATCTCGCTCGACGCCACGGTGGCGACCGACACCGGTGTGCCCTGTTGCGCGGCCACCGGGGCGGTCGCCTCGGCCTTGAAGCTGTACATGCCCACCACCGCGGCGGCCACGGCCAGCACCGCGGTGAGGCCGGTCACGGCGGGCCACAACCCCTTGCGGGCGGCGGAAGACAGCAATTGTTCGTTCTTGTTCGACATGATGGTTCGTCCTTCTCGATGACTTTTTCGGGATGCAACAGGCCATCCCGGCGCCGGCGGCGTCAGGAGGCGGAATTCAGAGAACAGAAAGCCCTGCCACCCGCCTCGGTGGAGGCGGCGGCTTGGTTCAGGGGGCGGAGCGGACCCTCGCGGGTCTAGCTGGGCTCAGGGACCGCCGGGGGCGGTGTGGTGGCGCTGAAGAACTCGCGGAAGTGCTGCTGCACGCTGGCTTCGCAGGATGCGCATCCCACGGCCTCGGTGTCGTACAGCGCCTTGGGCCAGTTGTCGGCGCCGGTCAGCACGCTGCTCGTGACCTCGATGCCCGCCGACCGCAGCCGGCCTGCGAAGGTCATGGCCTCGTCGCGCATCGCGTCGTCGGGCCCCACCAGCACCAGCGCCGGTGCGAGCGAGGCCAGCCGCAACGATCCACTCGGCACCGCGTAGGGGTGCGTGGCGTTCGAGGGACAGCTCAAATACTTGGCCCAGCCCGTGGCCCAGCGGCACTCGGCCTCGTCGTTCGTGGCATTGCGCAGCGAGGCGGTGCCGGCGCACGGGTCGAGCATGGGCGACAGCAGGATCTGGCCTGCCAGCGGCGGATGGGCGCGGTCGCGGGCCACCAGCGCCACGCTGGCTGCCAGGTTGCCGCCGGCTTCTTCGCCGGCCAGGTACACCTGGGCGCCCTTGCCGCCGAGCTTCACGCGCTGCTTGTAGAGCCACTCGAGCGCCGCATAACCCACCTCGACCGGCTCCGGGAACGGGGCCGCCGGGGCCAGCGGGTAGTCGAGCGACACCACCACCGCACCCGCGCCGGCCAGCAGCCGGGCCACGTTGCGGCCGTTGTCGAGGTTGCCGCAGATGAAGGTGCCGCCATGGAAGTGCAGCACCAGCGGCACGGTCTCGCCCCGCGGACGCTGACCGTAGACACGGGCAGCCACGGGCTCGCGGCCGGGCAGCTCGATCGACAGATCGGACTCCACGCCTTGTGCCGCGGCAAGCGCAGCAGCTTCAGCGGACCGGGACGATGGACGGGGTGACATGGGCGACCTCAGGGATATGGGCGATGGTTGAAATATAAGGCGCTACATGCGCGTTGAAACAGGAAACACAGCCCTACTCTGTTTCCAAACGGAGAACAATCGGACACACCATAGGGGTGCGTCCCTTGTGTGAGAATCCGCCTCCTTCCGGCATAAGCCGGTCTCCCTGAACAGGCACTCGATGGATCAAATCCAGGCAATGCGGATCTTTGTCCGCGTGGTGGAAGCCGGCACCTTCACCCGTGCCGCCGACTCTCTGGCCCTGCCCAAGGGCACCGTCACCAAGCAGATCCAGGCGCTGGAAGCGCGCCTGCACGTGAAGCTGCTCAACCGCACGACGCGGCGCGTCACCGTCACGCCCGACGGCGCCGCCTACTTCGAGCGCGCCGCACGGCTGCTGAACGACTTCGACGACATGGAAGCCAGCATGACGAATGCGCAGGCCAACCCCACGGGGCGGCTGCGCATCGACGTGGGCACCTCGGTGGCGCAGCAGATCATCCTGCCCAACCTGGCCAGCTTCTGCGACCGCTACCCCGACATCCAGGTCGACCTGGGTGTGAGCGACCGCACCGTCGACCTGATCAGCGACAACGTCGACTGCGTGATCCGCGCGGGTGAACTCAGCGACCAGTCGCTGGTGGCGCGCCGCATCGGCACCCTGCACTTCGTCACCGTGGCCTCGCCGGCCTACATCAAGCGCTATGGTGCGCCGCAGCATCCCAACGACATCGAGAAGCGCCACCACGTCGTGAGCTACTTCTCGGGCACCACCCGGCGCGTGTACCCGCACGAGTTCAAGAAGGGCGACGAGTACATCGAGCTGAACGGCCCCTACCGTGTGTCGGTCAACGAGAGCAACGCGCACATGACGGCCGTGCTCGCGGGCTTTGGCCTGTCGCAGTGCATCACCTTCACGGCCGAGCCACTGCTGGAAAGCGGCGAACTCGTCGAGGTGCTGGCCGACTGGCAGCGCGACCCGCTGCCGATCCACGTGGTGTACCCGCCGAACCGGCACCTGAGCGCGAAGGTGCGGGCGTTTGTGGACTGGGCGGCGGATCTGTTTGCGAAGAATCCACGGTTGCAGAAGCGCTGAGGGGCCCTCTTCTCAGCCTTCAGGGCTGGATCAACGCTGCCAGCGCACGCGCCGAGGGTGATGCTTCCCGCCCCAGGTGCTCGACCAGGCTGCGCCGGTCGGCCTCGGTGCGCTGCTGCGAAAGAAAGCGCTTGCCGGTCAGCGCGAGGATGTCGATCTCGAATCCGACCAGCCGCTGCAGCGCGTCGTCGACGAACTCGGGCGATGCATCGGCGAGCGACCAAGGCTCTTCGCGATTTGCTTCCTGCGACTGTGTCAGCGCTTCGAGGTGCGAGCGCAGCCAGGCGCCGTCTTCAATGAACCGCAAGCGCCCCGTCGCCTGCACCGCGATGTAGTTCCAGCTCGGCGCCAAGCGCCCGCTGCGCTGGCCGTTGACGTACCAGCGCGGGGAGATGAACGCGTTCGGGCTCTGGAACACGACCGTGACGTCGCAACCGTTGCGCGCCTCGCTGGTCCATAGCGAATGGCTGCGAGCCACGTGGCCTGCCAGCGCGCCGTGCGGGCCGCGGTCGATCACTTCCAGCGGCAACAGGTTGGCATCGACCGAGGTGCCCGCGACCGTGAAGAGCGTGGCCAGCGGATAAGCGCGCATGAGCCGGTGAAGCTCATCGCGTGCTTCGATGGCGAACAAGGGCTGGATGTGCACGGGGAGAACCTTTCGGGGGATCGATGCCCGCCAAGTATTGCGCTCCCTCCCCTCCCTCACAGTCGCATGGAGGTCACCCCGGCGTCAGTAGACCGGCTCGCACCGCACGTCAGTCTTCACCGAGTTCGCAATGAAGCATTCCTCATGCGCCCGGTGATGTAAGTGCGCGACCTGCTCCCGCGTCGGCAGGTTCTCGCCCGAAAAGCTCACCTGCGGACGCAGCGTGACCACAGTCATCGCCATCTTTCCCTCGGCGTTCTTCTCCATCACCCCCGTGGCCGCGTCGACATAACGGTCGACCACGAACTTGCGCTTCACCGCCATCGTGAGAAACCACAGCATGTGGCAGCTGGACAGCGAGGCCACGAACATCTCTTCCGGATCGACGGCCGACGCATCGGAGAACGGCAGCGGCACCACGTGCGGCGACGAAGAGCCCGGCACCTCGGCACCACCATCGAAGCGCAGCACATGGTGGCGGCTGTAGGTGTTGGCCAGGAAGTCCTGGTCGCCGCGCTCCCAGACGATTTCGGCGGTGTACTCGGACATGGGTCGTGCTCCTCGATGGATGGATGGAATGAATGATCGAATGTCAGACGCTCATCAGCTTCACGATCAGCGGCACCAGCAGCGCGGTCGCGATGCCGTTGAGCCCCATCGCGAGCGCCGAGAACGCGCCCGCGGTTTCGTTCACCTGGATGGCCCGCGCGGTGCCGATGCCGTGCGCCGCCATGCCGACGGCGAAGCCGCGCACCGCGGGTTCCTTGATGCGCAGAAGGTTCAGCAAACCGGTGGCCATGATCGCGCCCGAGATGCCGGCGATGGCTGCAGCCACGGCCGCCAGCGACGGCAGGCCGCCGATTTTTTCGGCCACGCCCATCGCGATCGGCATGGTGGCCGACTTGGGCGCGAGCGACATCAGCAGTTCGTGCGAACCACCGAGCACCCAGCCGATGCCGATGGCCGAGGCGATGGCAGCCACCGAGCCCACCAGCAGCGCCACGCCGATCGGCAGCCACAGGCGCCGCAGGCGACCGACCTGGCTGTACAGCGGCACGGCCAGCGCCACGGTGGCCGGGCCGATGAGGAAGTGGACGAACTTGGCGCCCTCGAAGTAGGTGTCGTAAGGCGTGCGCGTGAGCAGCAACACGCCCACGATGACGATCACCGACACCAGCACCGGGTTGACCATCGGATTGCGCCCGCTGCGCGCATGCAGCCACAGCGCGCCCAGATAGGCCAGCAGCGTGAGCGACAGCCACAGCAGCGGCGACTGGGCGAGAAAGACCCAGATTTCAGAGAGCTTGGCGGGCGCGTTCATTCAGCGTCCTTGCCGGTGATGCGGATCATCCAGCGCAGCGTGAGCGCAGTCACCGCCATGGTGAAGGCGCCGCCCACGACACCGGCCGCAAGGAACGGCAGCCACTCGCGCCCCACGCGCTCGAAATGCAGCATGACGCCGGTCACCGCCGGGATGAACAGCAGCATCAGGTTGCGCAGCAGATGGCCCGAGGTGTCGGTCAGCGCTTCCGGCACGCCGCCGCGCACGAGCAGGCCGACGAAGAGCAGCAGCATGCCGATCAGCGGACCGGGGATCGGCAGCGACAGCCACTGCACGAGCAGTTCGCCCGCGAGCTGGCACAGAAAGAGCGTGGTGATGGCGTAGAGCATGGGCCTCGTTGTTTTCCTTTTTTGCGACGGCCCTATTGTGGTGCGAGGTGCGTTCAGCCGCTGTGTCGTGCAGCCCGTGCCCACGCGGCCTTCAAGGCCTGCTGGCTGGCCGGCGGCAGCACGCCCAGGCGCAGGTGCCCCGGCAGGCCGAAGGAGGCGCAGTCGCGCAGCTTGATGCCCTCGGCGCGCAGCGCGGCGGCACGGGGCGGGTATGGCGTGTCAGGCCGTGCGCCGAAGAAGTTGGCGTCGCCGGGCTGCACCTCCCAACCGAGCGATTCGCACACGGCGCGCTGCCGCGCTTTCCAGTCGCGCAGGATGTCGAGGCTGCGCGCGAGCCAGCCTTGCGCTTCGTCGGTAGTCCAGGTCGTGAGCAGCGCCACGCCGTGCGTGCCCAGCGGCCACGACGGCGCGAGGCGTTCGAGCCGCTCCAGCAGCGGCCCGGCGACGTCGCTGTTCGCAGGCGCGATGGCGTAGGCAGCGCGGATGCCGGTGAGGCCCATGGCCTTGTTCGGTGTCCACAGCTGCCAGACGCGGTCGCGCTGCGCGTCGTCGTGCGAGGGCTGGCCTTCGAGGCGCAGCGGTTCGTAGGCCATGTCGAGCACGCAGACCGCATCGCTCGCGGCATGCTGCGCGATGTCCGGCTGCGGCTGGCCGAAAGGGCTCGACGGTTCGCAGCACCAGCGCAGCGCGGCGCCTTCGGCCTCTTCGGGCGCGCGCCGCACGCCGAGGCCCCAGGCCCCGGCCGCGCGTTCGTAGTCGCCGTAGCTATGCGCGGGCAGCCAGACATCTCCGCCACCGCTTTGTGCCACGACCGCGCTGATGCGGTGGATGAATTCGCTCGCGCTCGCGGCGATCCCGATGCGCTCCACGGCCACGCCGTGGAAATCGGCGAGCGCAGCGCGCAGTGCGGTGTAGCGCGGATCGGGATAGTGCGCCGCGTCGGCCTCGCGCAATGCCGCCAGCACGGCGGGACACGAGCCCACCGCGTTGCCGTTGGTCGAGAAGTCGTGCGGCGCGGCGCCCGTCTCGTCGGGGCCGCCGTGCACCATGGATTGATTCGTCATGCCCACCTCGCCAACAGCGGCGACAGCATCGCCAGCGAGGCGATCACCGCCAGCCCCCACGCCGCACGCTCGCCGAGTTGTGCGGTGCGCGCGGTGTCGGTCGACGTGGCGGCGCGCCCTTCCCCGTTCAGCGCATAGACGCCCGGCTTCGCCAGCCGCGCACCCAGCAGCAGCGCCATCGCGCCCATCGGCCAGCCGCTGTTGGGCGACGGGGTACGGCGCGCCTCACGGACCACGCCGCGCGGCCAGCGGGCCGCCGCAAGCGCCAGCAGCAGCACGGTGAGGCGCGCGGGCAGCCACGAGAGCACGTCGTCGGCGCGTGCGGCCCACTTGCCGAACCAGGTCCAGTCGCGACCGCCGCGTTCGCCGCGGTAGCCCCACATGGCGTCGGCGGTGTTGGCGAAGCGGTAGAGCGCCGCGCCGGGCAGGCCGAACAGCACGAACCAGAACACGGGCGCTACCAGCGAGTCGTTGAGGTTCTCGGCCAGCGATTCGATGGCGCTCTCGCGCACCTCGCGCTCGCTCAGCACCGAGACGTCGCGGCTCACGAGGCGCGCGAGCCGTGCGCGGCCCGCGTCGAGCGATTCGCCGAGCGCGGCCTCGACCGCCAGCACCTCGTCGCGCAGCATGCGCCATGCAAAGAGCGGCTTGAACGCGAGTCCGAGCACCACGGCCATCGCCCAGACCGGCAGCCATTGCATCGCCAGGCTCTGCACCGCCGACGCGACGGCGAACGCGGCCATCGCGCCGACGCACCAGCCGAGCGCGCCCATGGCAAAGCCCGGCAGGTCACGCGGCTTCGCGTCGGCGGCGCGCGGCGCGAGGCGGCTGCCGATCCAGTCCAGGTAGCGGCCCATCCACACGACCGGATGCAGCGGCGCGGGCGGCTCGCCCAGCCAGCGGTCGACGGCCAGCGCCAGCCACAAGGCGGCGACCAGCGCGAGGGCGAAGACGGTGAAAGGATCGAGCGCGGGCATGGAAGGCATTCTCGTGAATCAGGCGGCAGGCATGGCCCGGCCGCGCCGCCATTGCACCAGCGCGCCGAGGAGCAGCAGCAATGCGGCGCCGAACGCGGCGAGCAGGCGCGGCAGCACGGCGGACGGCGGCGGGGGCGGGGGCGATGGGGTGTCGGTGATGGGCTTCAACTGGAGGCCGGTCACGGGCTGGGCTAGGTCTGGCGTGGTGGGCGATTCGGGTGCGGGTGTGGCCGCTTCGACGGGCGCGATGGGCGGTGCAGCGGCAACCGGCGCAGGCGCAGTCACAGCCGATGGCGAAGGCACCAACGCAGCCTGCGCAAACCGCTGCACCGCCTCGTTCCGCTCCCGCAGCCCCGTGGCGCGCACCGCCTCCGTGTAGGCCTGCGCCAGCTCGCGCCGCGTCGCGGCATCGGGCTTCCAGTAGTTCAGCCGCACGGCATCGAGCATGCGCTCCAGCGTCTGCGCGAAGGCGGCGCGGTTCTCGCGCTCCAGCCACTGCCGCGTACCGAGCTTGTAGGTGTCGCGCACATACACCTCGTGCAACGACTGCCAGTGGTCCGCGCGCACGGCCGCGGGCGCGGTCGCCTGCCAGCCCCAGAGAAACTGCGCGGTCTTGAGCACCTGCAGCGCGCCGCTGTAGCCCTCGGCCTTCTGTGCCTCGATCCATTGGGGGTGCAGGTAGCGCGTCTGCATCTCGCGCGCGATGGCGCCAGCGGCGGTGTCGGTGCGCACGGCCGCGCCGTCGCGCAGGTTCTGCACGTACAGCGCCGGGTCCTTGCCCCTGAGGTGGCGCACGGCGAGCGCGATGCCGCCCAGGTACTGGAACGGGTCGTCGTTGGTCAGCACGCCGTAGAGGTTGGAAGTGCGCGCCATCAGCGCCGCATCGACCTGCGCGAGGTTGCCGGCGAACGCGCCCGTGCGTGTCGCGCCGTCGAGGCCGCGCCCGTAGGCGTGGCCCATGCGGTCCATGTAGAGCCCGGCCATCTGCGCGTCGCCGCCGCCGCGCTGCTGGCCCTTCCAGAGTTCGGTGGCGAGCACTGCTTCTTCGAGTCCGGCGCCGTAGCTGCCCTGCTCGTTCGAGAACACGCGCGCGGTCGACCAGCGCCGCGCCTCGGCCGCCGTCGCGCCCCCGGCACGCAGCGTGCGCGCCATCGCTTCGCTGTGCTGCGCGACGGCGTTGCCGGGCTCGTCGAGCGCGGCGACCTGCTGCACGGCCTCGTCGAGCCAGCGCATCACGTGCGGGAACTGGTCGCGGTACGAACCGGTGACGCTGACCAGCACGTCCATGCGCGGCCGTTTCAGCACCGCGGCCGGCACGATCTCGATGCCGACCATGCGCCCGGCTTCGTCCCAGCGCGGCTTCACGCCGAGTGCGTGGAAGGCCTGGCTCTCGGTCACGCCCTGGTGGCGCGAGGCCTCGCCGGCCCAGAGCGTGAAGGCGATCTTTTGCGGCGGACGGCCGCCGTGGGTGCGGGCATGTGCAGCAATCCAGTCGTCCATCGCGGCGACGCCGGTGTCCCAGGCGGCACGCGTGGGCACGCGGCTGGGGTCGAAGCCGTAGAGGTTGCGGCCGGTCGGCAGGCTGTCGGGGTCGCGCACCGGGTCGCCGCCGTAGCGCGATTTCAGGTAGCGGCCGTCGAGCGCGGTGAGCAGGCCTTCGATTTCTTCGTTGTGGGCCAGCACCGCCTCGAGCGCGCGGGCCCGTGCGGCCAGGGTGCGCAGAGGTTCAGCGTCGGCGGTGTCGTTGCCCGCCAGCACGGCTTCCAGCCAGCGCGCAGGCTTCGACGCTGCAATGCCCTGCGTATCGGTGAGGAACATCTCGTCGAGGTCTTCGCCCATCGCCTGCGCCACGGGCTTGCCGAGGATCTGCAGGATGGTCTGGCGCCGCCGCTGCGCATCGGGCGCCTCGCCGAAGGTCGCCAGGCCCAGCGGCTGCGCGGTCTGCGCCAGCTCGTCGAGGTACGGATGCAGCACGGCGATGAAGCCTGCAAAGTCGGCGCGGATGCGCGCGGGCGTCCATTGCAGGTCGCGGTCGTAGTGCTGGGCGACGAAGTCGGCGGTGAGGCGCCGCTCCATCGCAGTCTTCACCGCGCCAGGCGACAGCGTTTCCCAGTCATGCAGGCGGTCGTGCATCTCCCGCACGCCGGGGCGGAAGCCCGCGGGCGTGAACATGGGTGTCGAATGGCTCACCATCGTCGCGCGGCCGCGGCGCTTCGCAGTCGTCGCCTCGCCGAGGTTGTCCATGATGTACGGGTAGACGTTGGGCACGTCGCCCAGCGCGAGCAGCGGATCGTCCTGCACCGAGAGCCCGCGCTCCTTGCCCGCTGACCATTCGACCGTGCCGTGCGTGCCCACATGCACCACCGCATCGGCACCGAAGCGGCTGCGCAGCCAGAGGTAGGTCGCGAGGTAGCCGTGGCTCAGCGGCACGGCGGCACGGTGGTACACCTGCTGCGCCTTGTCGGCCACCTGCGTGCCGGGCTCGAAGCGCGGCGGCTGGCGCAGCACGACCACCTGGCCGAACTGCACGCGCGGCACCACGAAGGCCGGCGCGCCGGCCACGGGCCGCAGCATCGCGGAGGCTTCGGGTGGCCCCCAGTAGGCGTCGATGCGGCGTTGCGTCTCCACGGGCAGCGCGTGGAACCACGCGAGGTACTGCGACAGCGGCAGCGTGTCGGCCAGCCCCTGGTCGAGCAGCGGCTGCAGCGCATCGCCGCCTTGCGCCATCGGGTAGTAGGCCTTCATCGTGGCCTGCACCTGCGCGATGACCGCGTCCGCGCCGGGTGCCTCGGTGCGGTAGCCGGCCGCCTGCATCGCGGACAGCATCCGGTCGACGCTGCGCGGCACGTTGAGGAACGATGCACCGAAGTTGGCCTCGCCCGGCGGGTAGTTGTAGACCAGCATCGCCACGCGGCGCTCGGCGGCGGGCGTGCGACGCAGGCGCAGCAGCGCGGCGGCCTTGTCGGCCACGGCATCGATCTGCGCGGGCAGTGGCTGCAGGCTGCCAGTGACTGCGTCGCGTGCCGTCACGAGCATCGGGTCGGTCATGCCCGCGAGTTCGCTCGGGCTGTAGTAGGCCGCGATGTCGGTCTGCGCGAGGCCGTCCTTGCTGCGCGCCCATTGCGACGCGTCCATGGCCAGCGACGGCAGCGTCTGCAGCACGGGCACGCCGATGCGTTCGAGTTCGGCCTTGCGTTCGTTCGGGCTGAACACCAGTGCGGCGTTGATGAGGAGGTCGGCCACGCGACGCTCGCCCTCGCCGGCGTGCGTCATGCGGAAGAACAGGTCCTTCTGCTGGCGCGGGCCGTAGAAGGCGTAGGCGCGCAGGCCGCGCTGCGCGAGCGTGCCGATCAGGCGGTCGAGCCAGTCGGTGTCGTCGCCGGTGAGCGTGGCGCTGTTGACCGCGATGGCGACGGTGCCCTGTCCGCCCGGCAGTGCTTCGACGGCCGCGATGCTGCTTTCGACGCGCGGCCAGTCGGGGTGATAGAAGCCGGCGAGTGGCAGCGGCACGGGGTCGGGCAGCCCGGCGGCATCGCCGACGCGCGCCATCGCCTGCATCGAGGCTTTCAGATTCGCCTCACCCGGAAAGCGCCAGTAGGCGCGCAGCCGCTGCGCCCAGGCTGCATCGACGCCGCGCTCGGCCGCGAACGGCGGCACCTCGGGTGGTTTCTGGCCTTTCGCCACGAGGGCGAACTCACCGATCTGCACATAGGGAACGGCGCTGCGCGCAATGACGTCGCCGAAGCGCGCCGCCGCCGACTGGGCGACGCTGAGGTGCGGTGCATCGATGACCAGCAGGCGCGCACCATCGAGCGCGGCGGCCAGCGCATCGGGCGTGTCCTGCGCGGCCGACACCACCTGCAACGGCACGTCGGTCGCACGCGCTGCCGTCTGCAATCGCACCACGCGCGCCGGCGACACCAGCGCCGTGCTCAACACGACCACACGAGACTCGGCCGCCATCGCAGGCTGCACCCCAAGGCACAAAAGCCAGAGCCAGAAGACGAAAAGCCGCGTCACTTCCCGCCCGACGCCGGCACCGCGTCCGCCGGCACGTAGATCATCGTGCCGTCCTTCAGGCGCCAGGCGGTGCCGGCCTTTTCGCCGTCGCCCTGCCCCGTCGTGCCGCTGGCCTTGAAGCGCGTGACCTTCTGGCCTTCGCGCGTGATGATCTCCATGTCGGGCTGGCCTTCGTGGCGAATGACCGTCACCTTGTCCTGCGAGAACGGGTTCACCGGGTTGTTGATGACCGCGATCATCAGCATGCCGATGACGACCATGAAGACGTCGATCAGGTTGATGGTCGAGAGCACCGGGTCGTCGTCATCGCTGTCGAGGCTGCTCAGGATCGAGAACTGCCTGCGGCTCATGACAACCTGTCCCGCGCATCGAGCAGCATCACCAGCTCGCGCATGAGCCAGCGGCGGCGCACGGTGTAGACCACGAAGGTGATCGAGGCCGAGGCCAGCGCCACGATCACCGCCGCGAACGCGGGCGCCAGGCTCTGCGCCACGCCCTGCGATTCGCCCGAGGCCACGGCCACGAGCGCCGGGCCCATGGGGATCATGGTCGCGATCAGCCCCAGCATCGGCGCCACGCGGCTGCACAGGCGCACGCCTTCGAGCTGCTTGAGCACGACCAGCTCCATCTGCTCCTGGCTGGCCTGCGCGTGGCGTTGCAGCACCAGCGCGCGCGACGGGTCGCGGCGGCGCTGCCACCACTCGATGCCGAAGGCGCCGAGGCTGTACACCGCATAGACAAAGGACAGCAGCACGCCGAGCGTCACGGGCCAGAGGAACAGGCGCGCAAGCTCGAAGAGAACGGTGTCGAAGGCCAGCATCAGGTGGGCTCCACGGAAGAAGATGAAGTGGAAGAAGGATCGAACAGGTCCGACGGCCGGCCCCAGCTTTCGTCGAACACCAGCGAGGCAAGCGGCGCGCGCTTCGCCCAGCGTTCGCGCTGCAGCATCGGCTCTTCGTAGAACGCATGCACCGGCCCCAGGCACAGCAAGGCAATCGGCTCGGCGCCTTCGGGCAGACCGAGCAGCACGCTCAGCTCGGCAGGCTCGAACAGCGACACCCACCCCATGCCCAGCCCTTCGGCACGCGCCGCGAGCCAGAGGTTCTGGATGGCGCAGGAGGCCGAGGCCAGGTCCATCTGCGGCAGGGTGCGGCGCCCAAAGACATGTTGCTCGCGCCCGTCGGCCAGCGTCACCACCAACAGTTCGGCCGCATCGAGCACGCCCTGCACCTTGAGGCGCATGAACTCGTCTTCGCGTTGGCCGAGCGCGCGGGCGGTGAGCACGCGTTCGCGCTCGACCACCTCGTGCAACTGCCGGCGCAGCCCTTCGCCGCGCACGCGGATGAAGCGCCATGGCTGCATGAAGCCGACGCTGGGCGCATGGTGCGCGGCGTCGAGCAGGCGGCGCAGCACCTCGGGCGGCACCTCACCCCCTGCGAAGTGGCGCATGTCGCGCCGCTCGTGGATGGCGCGGTACACCGCCTTCGCCTCGTCGGCCGCGAACGCATGCGCCACCATCGGGTTCAGTCCTCGATGCCGCGCTGCGCCGGAATGCCGGCCTTGAACGCGTGCTTGACCATCTGCATCTCGGTGACCGTGTCGGCCAGCTCGATGATCTCGGGCGGGCAGCGGCGGCCGGTGAGTACCACGTGCACATGCTTCGGCCGCGCGCGCAGGGTCTCGAGCACGCCTTCGAGCGGCAGCCAGCCGTAGATCAGCGGATAGGTGATCTCGTCGAGCACCACGAGAAAAAAGTCGCCCGACAGGATCGCGGCCTTGGCCTTTTCCCAGCCGTCGCGCGCCAGCTGGCCCGAGCGTTCGAGGTCCTGGCTCTTCCAGCTGAAGCCGTCGCCGAGGCCTTCGATGGGAATGCCGATCTGTTCGAACATGCGGTGCTCGCCGAAGCGCGCCGAAGGCACCTTCATGAACTGATAGATCTTCACGGCCTTGCCGCGGCCGTGTGCGCGCAGCGCGAGACCGAAGGCTGCGGTGCTCTTGCCCTTGCCCTTGCCAGTGTTGACGATGACGATGCCGCGGCGTTCGCCTTCGGGCTTTTCGTACGGCTTTTCGCTGGGAGGGGTTTCTATTTGCATGAGGGGTTCCGTTCTGGGGTGTTCTTGTGTCCGTTGTTCAGGGCGTGTGCACAGGCCACCGGGTACTTCCCTCCGCGAATGTCCCCCGGGCTTCGCCTCACGCCCTCCTCCTTGGTTTCGCTGCGGGAAGCACCCAGTGTCCTGCGCACACCGAGCGCGGTCGTTGTGCCGGTCGATCAACAACCGCACTGTCCACCGCTCACGTCGATGGGGTGCCTTGCGCAGCGAAATTAAGGGGGAGCCCGAAGGGCGGAGGACATTCGCGGAGCAAGGTGCCCCGTCGGCGGGAGCGCGCCCTGAATGACTCGATGTACGAGGCGTCATAGCGGCAACGCGATCCATTGGTCTGCCACGCGATGCACGCGAATCCGATGGTCGAACACCTGCTCCAGTGCTTCGTGCGTCACGGGGTCGGAGCAAGCACCGTGGTGCACCACCCGCCCCCGATTCATCACCACCAATTCGTCTGCAGCCAACGCCATCGGCAATTCATGCAACACGCTGACCACGGTGCGGCCTTGAGCGACCAGTTCGCGTGCCGTCTTCATCCAGTCCGCTTGATGCGGCGGATCGAGATTGGCCAGCGGTTCGTCCATCAGCAGCAGCTCGGCCTCGACCGCCAGCGCACGCGCCAGCAGCACACGTTGACGTTCGCCGCCCGACAGCTGCCCCAGCGGACGGTCGCGCCAGTCCCAGGCCTGGGTGCTGCGCAGTGCGCGTTCCACGGCGTCGCGGTCGGCGTCGCTAGGTGCCGCGAGCCATCGCTGGTGCGGCAGGCGCCCGAGCATGGCGACGTCGTAGACCATCAGGTCGTCGGCGCTGCCCTCGCCCGTGCCGCTCTGACCGAGCCATGACAGACGCCGTGCGCGAACGCGGGCCGGCACAGCAGCCTGTGCCTCACCGAAAAGCCGCACCTCGCCGCGATGTGCGAGCAACCCAGCCAGCGCTTTCAGCAGCGTCGACTTGCCGGCGCCGTTCGGTCCGACGATGCTGGTCCAGCGCCCCGCTGCAAGCGACAGGTCGATGCTGTGCAGCACCTCGACAGACCCGAGCGTCGCGCTGAGGCCATGCGCTTCGAGCGCGGCGGATGGGGTACGGCTCATAGGCCGCCTCCCTTCGCGCCGCGCCGGTGCATCAGCCACAGCAGGTAGCTGCCGCCGAGCACGGCCGTGAGCACGCCCACCGGCAGTTCCTGCGGCGCGATCAGCCAGCGCGCCAGCAGGTCAGCCGCCATCAGCAGCAGCCCGCCCATCAACGCCGACAGCACGATCAGCCGCGCATGCGTGGTCTTGACCACCGAGCGCACCAGGTGCGGTGCGGCCAGGCCGACGAAAGCGATCAGGCCGGTCTGCGCGACGGCGGCGCCAGTCGCCAGCGCCAGCACCGCCACCAGCGCGGCGCGCATGCCACCGAGCGGCAACCCGAGGCTGCGCGCCGTGGCCTCGCCGAGCGCGAGCCCGTCGAGCACCGGCGCGAGCGCCCAGGCCAACAGCAGGCAGACTGCACCGACCGCCGCCATCACGGCGCAGGCGGTCCAGCCGACCAGGCCCGTGCTGCCGAGCACGAAGCCCTGCAGCGCCTGCAGGATGTCGGCCGAGGCGATGGTGATGAGGTCTTTCGCGGCGCCCAGCACCACGCCGACGATCACGCCTGCGAGCAGCAGCCGCAGGGTCTGTTGCACGCCGCGCGCCAGCGTCAGCGTGAGCAGCACCGCGGCCACGGCGCCGACGAAAGCCGCGCCGGTGAGCCCGATGCGCATCACCCATTGCGTGCTGGTGACGGAGCCGCCGAACAGCATCAGCGCCAGCGCCACGCCGAGCGACGCGCCCGAGGCGCTGCCCAGCAGGTACGGATCGGCCAGCGGATTGCGGAACAAGCCCTGCGCCACCGCGCCCGCGAGCCCGAGCAGCGCGCCCGCAAGCCAGGCGCCGAGGGTGCGCGGCAGGCGGATGTCCCAGACGATCTGCAGCGCCACCGGATCGTGCCGCGCAGACAGCAGGCTCTGGAAACCAGTGCTGCCGATGCCCAGGCCGAAGAGCAGCAACGCACCGCCCAGCACCAGCAAGCCGGCACCGAGCAGCAGCACGCGACGCAGATGAGCGGAATGCATGCCGCTCACCGCCCCTTGTCCGACAGGCACTGCGCCATCAGGCGCGCGGCCTCGTCCATGCGCGGGCCGGGGCGCACGACCACGTCGGTCTGTTCGGCGTCGAAGCGGCACACGCGCCCTTCGCGCACCGCGCGGATGCCGGCCCAACCGGGGCGCTGTTCCAGCCCCATCGCGCTGCGCACGCTGACCATGATGAGGTCGGGGTTCGCGCGCACGACGAACTCGGGGTTGAGCTTGGGAAAAGGGCCGAGCGACGCGGGCACGATGTTCTTCACGCCGAGCCGCGCGAGCGTCTCGCCGATGAAGGACGAATCGCCCGCCGCATAGGGGCCGGTGTTGACCTCGAAGTACACGCGCAAGCCTTTGGCGCTGGCGGGCAGCGACTGCGCCGCGGCCGACACGGCCGCATCGATCGCGCGCCAGACGGCGGGCGCCTCGTGCGTGCCGAGCACCTGGTCGAGCGCGTTCAATACGCGGCGCACGTCGGCGTGGCTCTTGGGTTCGAGCACGATCACCTTCAGGCCCAGCGCCTCGAGCCGCTGCGTGACGCGCGACGACTTGGCGAGCAGCACCACATCGGGCTTGAGCGCGACGATGGCTTCGACATTCGGATCGATCCCGCCGCCGAGCTGCGGCAGCGCACGCACTTGCGCGGGCGAATTGGAGTAACGGTCGACGCCGATCAGCCGGTCGCAGGCGCCGAGCGCGCAGACGCCTTCGGTCAGCGACGGCAGCAGCGAGACGATGCGCTGCGGTGGCTGCGCCAGGTGCACGGTGACGCCGCGCTCGTCGACCACGTCGATGGCCTGCGCGGCCTGTGCGCACACCACCAGCCCCAGGCCGAGTGACAACGCGCGCAGCCACGTCTTTATGGATTCGAACCTCATGCGGCAGGCGCCTTCAGCGTCAGCGGCAAGCCGGCGACCATCAACGTCGCGCGGTGGCAGGCGGCCGCGACGTCCTGGTTCAAGCGGCCCAGCACATCGACAAAAGCGCGGGTCTCGCGGCCCAACGGGATCACGCCGAGGCCGATCTCGTTGCCGACCAGCACCACGGGCCCACGCGCCTCGCGCAGCGCGATCAGCAGCAGCGTCGCGTGCGCCGAGGGCGTGCGCGTGACCACGGCGGCGCCTTCGGTGCGCAGCGGCATCAGCAGGTTGGTGAGCCACAGCGTGAGGCAGTCGACCACCACGAGCGTGTCGGGTGCGCTCTGCGTGACGATGGCGCGCGCGAGTTCGATCGGCTCCTCGAGGGTCTGCAGTCCGGGTACACGCTCGGCGCGGTCGCTCCGGTGGCGCGCGATGCGATCGCGCATCTCGTCGTCGTGGGCCTGCGCCGTGGCGATCAGCACCGCGCGGCGCGATGTGGGCGATTGGGCCAGCCAGTCGGCGGCGCGCTGCTCGGCGCGCCGCGACTTGCCGCTTTTCTGGCCGCCGAGGATGAATTCGTGCTCAATGAGGGGCATCGGAAGACGCCGGTGCGGCGTGGCTGTCGAGTTCGAGGGGCATGGCGCCAAAGAGCCGCGCGGTCGCCTCCGGGCTGGACGCGAACCACGCATGGAAGTAGCTCGCGCGCACGGGGCCATGCACGTACAGCGCCTCGCCACCGCGCGTGCCGACGGTGCGCGCGGCAGGCGCGAGCGGCGTCTCGCAGCGCGAGTAATGGAAGGTGTGGCCGCGCAAGGCATGCACGCCGAGGTCCAGCTGCTGCGGGCCCAAACCGGCGAGCCGCTTCTGCATGACCGCCCGCCCCGGCAGCACGCCCCAGAGGCGGTGCACGTCGTGCGGCTCGGCGTCGTCGCGCGTGGCGAGTTCGTCGAACAGCGCCATCATGCCGCCGCACTCGGCCCAGATGGGCTTGCCGGTGGTCACGTGGTTGGCAAGCGAAAGGCGCAGCCGGTCGCTGGCAGACAGCACCTCGGCATGCAGCTCGGGGTAGCCGCCGGGGAACCAGGCCGCGTCGCAAGGCGGCAGCGGCTCGTCCGCCAGCGGCGAGAAGAACGCCAGCCGCGCGCCGAGCGCTTCGAGCACGTCGAGGTTGGCCGGGTAGATGAAGGAGAACGCCGCGTCGCGCGCGATGGCGATGGTGCGTCCGGCCAGCAGCGGCGCGATGGGCGCAGCGGCTTCGTGTTCGAAGCGCACCTGCGGCAGCTGATCGGGCGTGCGTTGGCCGAGCGGCGTGGTCGCGAGCACGTCGGCCGCAGCATCGAGGCGCACCATGGCGTCAGCCCCCAGTTCGGCCGCGCCGACCAGCCCCAGGTGGCGTTCAGGCAGCGCGAAGTCGGCGCTGCGCGGCAAGGCGCCGAGCCAGTCGCCGGGCTCGCGCAACGCGTCTTTCAGCATGTCGGCATGGCGCTCGCTGGCCACGCGATTGGCGAGCACGCCGGCCCAGGGCAGGCCCGGCTGGAAGTTCTGCAGGCCGTACGCCAGTGCACCGAAAGTGCCGGTCATGGCCTGCGCGTCGATCACGGCCAGCACGGGCAGGCCCAGGCGCGCGGCCAGTTCGGCCGCGCTGGGCGTGCCGTCGAACAGGCCCATCACGCCTTCGACGATGACCAGGTCGGCCTCGCACGCGGCGGCATGCAGGCGCGCGCGGCAGTCGGCTTCGCCGGTCATCCACAGGTCGAGCGAATGCACCGGCGCGCCGGTGGCCAGCGCGAGCCAGTGCGGATCGAGGAAGTCGGGCCCGCACTTGAAGGCCCGCACGCGGCGGCCCTGGCGCACGTGCAGCCGCGCGAGCGCGGCCGCGACGGTGGTCTTGCCTTGGCCGGAGGCCGGCGCAGCCACGAGCACCGCAGCGCAGGTGGCAGCGGCGCCAGGCGGGAAACGACGGGTGTTTACTGCGGAGTCCACTTGAGTCCGACGTACGCGGTGCGGCCCCCGTTGGCGTAGAGCCGTGCGAACTGGTAGTCCTTGTCGCCCACATTGTCCACGCGCGCCACGAGGTTCAGGTCGCGCGTGATCTGCGTGCTGGCCGACAGGTTCAGCAGCGTGTAGCCGCCGAGCTTGACGGTGTTGGCCGCGTCGTCGAAACGCTTGCCCGAGCTCTGGATCTCGGCGCCCAGCGTCCAGCCTGCGACGCGCCAGTCGGCGCCCAGCGTGCCGTGGGCCCGCGCGCGGCGCGCCAGCAGGTTGTCGGTGGCGAGGTCGCGCGGGTCCTGGTAGTCGAGCGAGGCACGCAAGGTGACGTCGCCGATGCGGTGGCCGCCCGTGAGCGTCACGCCCTGGTAGCGCGCACGCGCCGTGCTGGCGTAGCAGCCGAACGACGACTGGCAGCCCTTGGCGCTGCCGTCGAACACGATGAGGTTCTGCACGCGGTTGCGGTACAGCACGATGCCAGCTTGCGTGGCGCCGGCCGTGTACTGCAGGCCCAGCTCGACGTTGCGGCTCGATTCGGGTTGCAGGCTCGCCAGGCCGTACTCGCTGAAGCGCTGGTACAGCGTGGGCGCGCGGAACGCGGTGCCGGCCGACACGGTGGCGCGCAGGCTCGGCGTGATGGCGTAGCCGTAGGCGGCGCTGCCGGTGGTCTTGCCGCCGAACTCGCTGTCGTCGTCGTGGCGCACGTGCAGCTGCAGCGAGTGCGGGCCTTTCACGTAGCCGTAGCCCAATGCGGCGGCGTTCTGCGAGCGGTCGCGCGAGAACAGCTTGGCCGAGGTGGTCGGCGCGTTTTCGAGCGCGTCTTCGCGGCGCTCGAGCGTGGCGGTCACCAGGTGCGCGCCGAAGCGGAATTCGTTCTGGAACAGGTAGCCGCGCAGGCGGGTTTCAGTGCGGTAGAACGACGGCTGGGTCTTGTAGACGGTCTGCGAATCGGTCACCT
This sequence comes from Variovorax sp. RO1, assembly GCF_002849325.1. Classification (NCBI taxonomy): domain Bacteria; kingdom Pseudomonadati; phylum Pseudomonadota; class Betaproteobacteria; order Burkholderiales; family Comamonadaceae; genus Variovorax; species Variovorax sp. RO1. The sequence continues at coordinate 228,778 of NZ_PKMT01000006.1, read as the reverse complement.
GCAGGCGGGTGCTGTAGATGTCGTTCCACTTGGCCGACCAGGTCAGGCCGGCGGTGCGCAGCTCGTTGGTCGACACGTCGTCACGGAAGGTGATCGGCAGCTTGGTGCGAAAGCTCACCGACGGGTCGTAGGCGGCCTCGGTGTTGCTGGTGAGCAAGGTGGCGTCGAGGCGCTGGTCGGGCGTGATCTGGAAACCCAGCTTCAGGTTGCCCGAGGTGCTGCGGTAGCCGTCGCGGTCGGGGTTGGTGAAGCCGTCTTTCGAGGGCGTGCGCTTGGCGAGGGGTTGCACGTTGAAGCCCTTGCTTTCTTCATGCGCCACACCGAACGAGTAATCAAGCAGGCCCGACTTGCCGCTCACGCCGCCTTCGATGCGGCGCAGGCCGTGGCTGCCGAAGCCGATGCCGGCGTAGGGCGACACGCCCTCTTCGCCGCGTTTGGTGAAGAGCTGGATCACGCCGCCCACGGCGTCCGAGCCGTAGACGGCGGCGGCCGGGCCGCGCAGCACTTCGATGCGATCGATCTGCGCGAGCGGAATGCCTTCCCAGCCGGCGCCGCCGGTCGATTGCGAGTCGATGCGCACGCCGTCGAGGTAGACGGCGGTGAAGCGCGATTCGGCGCCGCGGATGAACACGCTGGTGGCGTTGCCCACACCGCCGCTGCGCGAGATCTCCATGCCGGGCAGGCGCGCCAGCACATCGGCCACGCCGGTCGCGCCGCTGCGCTCGATGGTCTTGCGGTCGACGATGGAGACATCGCCCACCAGGTCCGACAGCGCCTGGGGCGTGCGGTTGGCGGTGACGACAGTCTCGTCGAGCGTGGCGGCGGTTTGCGCTTGCGCAGCCAGCGGCACCAGGGCCAGGCCGCCGAAGGCCGAGGCCAGGGCAAGCGTCAGCGGCAGGCACGCGGGACGGTTGCGGCGCACGCTGGCGCGGCCGCTGGAGAGGGAAACACAGGAAATCATGGGGTGAACCGAACGAACTTCTATGCCCTGGCCGGCTTCCCCGCCGGCGCCATGGGCGTCATGGCTGCCGATGCGGCAGCCGCCTTGTTGGCCGGTATCCGGGCTGGCAGATCGACCCTTTGCCGCCTTCCCAGGCGCCTGTTTCAGAGCGCCCAGTGGCTGGATGGAAAGGGGTGACGCCTTGCGGCGTCGTCTGCTTGACCGTTGCGGGGGCAGCGCAGGCGGCTTCGGCCCCGGGGGGCGTCCACTCCTGCTTCCCGTTGAACTGCGCCGTGCGAACCACGCCGCGAGCACCAACGGGCGAGATTTTAGGCCCACGGGGCGCACACGCCACACCGGGTTTGATCACCGGCGGCGCAGGCCCCAGAATCTCGGCCACGTCCGGCGTGCGCCCGCGCGGTGCGCCGGACCTTCCGAATTCCCGGGAAACTACAATCGCCAACCATGCCCGCCTCCAGCCCCATCGACCAGATCGCCGAGCGTGTGGAACGCCTGCTTGTGCGTCACGAAGAGGTGCAGCGCACCAATGTGCTGCTGCAGGAACAGGTCGATGCGCTCACACGTGAACGCGACGGCCTGAAGTCGCGGCTCGCCGCGGCCCGCACCCGCCTCGATGCCCTGCTCGAACGGCTGCCGGCCGAACCCCCTTCCGAAGATTCCCATCACGCATGAAGCAGATTGAAGTACAGATCATGGGCCAGAGCTACCTGCTCGGCTGTCCCGACGGCGGCGAGGCGCAACTGCGCGAGGCCGTCGACCGCGTGGACGCGGCCATGTGCAAGATCCGCGATGCAGGCAAGGTGAAGGCCCGCGATCGCATCGCCGTGCTCGCCTCGCTGAACCTGGCTTTCGATCTCGCGGCACAACAGGCCGCTGCTGCCGCCGCACCGGCCCCTGCGGTTGCCGTTGCAGCCGCCGTCAGCACCGGCGAAACCTCCGGTGACACCGACCCGCAGGCCGCCCAGCTCATTCAAAGACTCGATCAAGCCCTGGCGGGCGATGGACATTTGCTCTGAAGGCACGCGGCGCGACGCAGACGGGGCGTAAAATCCACTTCGTCTGCAGACGTGTCGGGCTTAATATTTCCTTGTTCCAATGCTCTCCGGAGCCGGGCTTGGTACATCGCTAGACGGGCGTGATCATCTCGCGTCAGATGAACCCGAAGTCTTGCTGCCCTCGCCCACCTGAACCCTGGTTCAGGATGCGGGTCCGGCACACCATCTGCAGACACCTTTTCCCGCCACGGCCCCCTGCTTCACCGCACGGGGCCGTTGCTTTTTCAGCCGCTCTTTTTCTCGACACCCCGTGAATTTCACCGCACTGCTCGACCCGCTCCTGATCGCCGAACTCGCCGCGCTCGGCCTGGGCACCGGTTTCCTCGCGGGCCTCTTGGGCATCGGCGGCGGCATGCTGATGGTGCCGTTCATCACGATCATCATGGGCCAGCGCGGCGTGCCGGCCGACCTCGCAGTGAAGATGGCGATCGCGACCTCGATGGCGACGATCATCTTCACGTCGGTGTCCAGCGTGCGCGCACACCACAAGCGCGGCGCGGTGCGCTGGGACATCGTGCAGCGCCTGGCACCCGGCATCGTCATCGGCAGCCTCGCGGGCAGCCTGGGCGTGTTCGCACTGCTCAAGGGCACGGCGCTTGCCATCTTCTTCGCGCTGTTCGTGGGCTTCTCGGCCACGCAGATGTTCCTCGACAAGAAGCCCAAGCCCACGCGCCAGATGCCCGGCACCGGCGGCCAGCTCGCGGCGGGCGGCACCATCGGCTTCATCTCGGGCCTGGTGGGCGCGGGCGGCGGCTTCATCAGCGTGCCATTCATGACCTGGTGCAACGTCGCGATCCACAACGCGGTGGCGACCAGCGCGGCGCTGGGCTTTCCGATTGCGGTGGCCAATGTGCTGGGCTATGTGCTCGCCGGCCAGTCGGTGCAGGGCCTGCCGGCCGGCGCCTTCGGCTACATCTGGCTGCCCGCGCTCGTGGTGATCGCGGCCTGCAGCGTGTTCACCGCGCCGCTGGGCGCCAAGGCCGCGCACAACCTGCCGGTGAAAAAGCTCAAGCGCGTGTTCGCGAGCATCCTGTACCTGCTGGCCGCCTACATGCTCTGGAAGGGCCTGCGGGGCTGAGGCATATCAAACGTTCACCGGCGTTCCTGTGCCATCCTATGCAGCTGTTGTTCATAGTCGTAAAAGGAAAGCCATGAAAATCCTCATCGCCGTCGACGGCAGCGCCTACACGCAAAAAGCCCTCAACTACCTGCTGACCCACCGCGCCATGTTCGTGGACGGCCATGAGCTGGTGGTGGTGAACGTCTGCACCGGCATCTCCGGCCACGTGGCGCGGCACCTCAGCAAGGAAATCGTCACCGATTACTACGCCGAGGAAAACGCCAAGGTGCTCGACCCGGTGAAGGCCTGGTTCGCCGACAAGGGCGTGACCAACTACAAAGCCGACGCACGCCACGGCCACGCGGCCGAAGAAATCCTCAAGTCGGCCAGCGAATCGAAGGCCGAAATGATCGTGCTCGGCACGCACGGCCACGGCATCCTGGGCCGCGCGCTGATGGGTTCGGTGGCGACCAAGGTCGTGGCCGAGACCGACATCTCGGTGCTGCTGGTTCAGTAAAAGGACCCGTCAACCCGGCAACGGCCGATGCGCCGTTGCCGCGGTCATGGCTGCGAGCGCTGCCGCCGCCATTCGCGCGGCGAACATCCGAAGCGCTCGCGAAACGCGCGGCTGAAATGCGCCGCGTCGTTGAAGCCCCTCCCGTACGCAATTTCTCCCACCGGCCGCCCTGCCAGGCGCGGCTCCAGCAGGTCGCGGCTGCACGCGTCGAGCCGGCGCTCCCAGATGTACTGCGAGGGCGTCAGCGGCTCGCTCTTGAACACGCGGTGGATGTGGCTCACCGACATGCCCAGCTGCGCCGCCAGCGTGCCCACCGACAGCGTCGGGTCGGCCAGCTGCTCGTCGATGCGCTGCTTCACGCGCCCCAGGTGGTACGCCGTGAGGTTGCTGAGCGCCGGTGCGTGCGCCGCGGGCAGCGTCTGCAGGCCGGCCACGAGGATGTTCTGCACGCCATGCGCCACCGCCAGCGCCGAGGCCGGCTGCAGCGCGTCGAAGTCCTCGCGCAGCGTGCGGATCATGCCCAGCAGCAGGTGCCCCGCGCCCTCGCGCCCTGACACCGTGGTGGCCGTGAGCGCCTCGGTGTCGCGCAATTCGCTGCGCAGCCGCTCGCCGGGCAGCTTGAGCACGATCTGCTCGAAGGGCTGGTCGAAGAGCAGCTCGTAAGGCCGCGTGCTGTCGTACAGCGCGAAGTCGCCGGCACCGAGCACGGCGTCGCGCCCGTCCTGGCGCACCACGCCCTGCCCGCGCGCCTGGATGCTGACAAGAAAGCAGTCGTCGCTCGACGCCGCGATGTGGCGCGGCGTGCGCACCACCTTCTGCGCCCGCGAGGTCACGACCGACATGCCGAGGCCGGGCAGCGCGTGCTGGCGGATGCTGCCCTCGAAGTCGCCGCCGTCACCGGGGCGCACCGCATCGCATTCGAGCTGCACGTAGACGTTGCAGATCATGTCGGTCCAGTACGCGAGCCGCTGGTCGCGAGAAACGGCATCGGTGCTGAGCAGATGGGTCATCGGGGTCCTCGGAAGGCCTTCGCAAAGGCACATGCAACGCTGGAACAAGAACGCCGCCAATCCGGGTCAAGGCGTTCCGGCGGCGCGAATCTACGCTTCATGCAACCCGCATGCCACCGCGCAAACCCGGTGCGCACGGCGGGGATTTCGTTACGTTCATTGCCCCTGGAGAACACCTTATGCCGACCACCGTCCACCCCAAGCTGCGCGTCGCCGCCGTGCAGGCCGCCCCCGTGTTCCTCGACCTCGACGCCACCATCGACAAGACCATCGACCTGATGGCGCAGGCCGCGAAACAGGGCGTGCAGCTCATCGCCTTTCCCGAGACCTGGGTGCCCGGCTATCCGTGGTGGGTCTGGCTCGATTCCCCGGCCTGGGGCATGCAGTTCGTGCAGCGCTACCACGACAACTCGCTGGTCATCGGCTCGCCCGAGTTCGAGCGCCTGCAGGCGGCGGCGCGCCAGCACAAGATCTGGCTCTCGCTCGGCTACAGCGAGAAAGCGGCGGGCAGCCTCTACATCGCGCAGGCGCTGATCGACGACCAGGGCCGCACGGTGCAGACGCGCCGCAAGCTCAAGCCCACGCACGTGGAACGCACCGTGTTCGGCGAAGGCGACGGCGCCGACCTGCACGTGGTCGAGACGCCGCTGGGCAACATCGGCTCGCTGTGCTGCTGGGAGCACCTGCAGCCGCTCAGCAAGTACGCGATGTATGCGCAGAACGAGCAGATCCACTGCGGCGCGTGGCCGAGCTTTTCGCTCTACCGCGGCGCGGCCTATGCGCTGGGCCACGAGGTCAACAACGCCGCGAGCCAGGTGTATGCGGTCGAGGGCGGCTGCTTCGTCATTGCGCCCTGCGCCACGGTGTCGAAGGCCATGAGCGAGCTGATGTGCACCGACGACGGCAAGCGGCAAATGCTGGGCGTCGGCGGCGGGCATGCGCGCATCTACGGGCCGGACGGTTCGCCACTGGGCACGCCGCTGGCCGAGGACGCCGAAGGCCTGGTGATCGCAGACATCGACCTCGGCATGATCGCGCTCGCCAAGGCGGCGGCCGACCCGAGCGGCCACTATTCGCGGCCCGACGTCACGCAGCTGCTGCTGAACAAGACGCGCCGCACGCCCGTGGTGGTGCAGCTCACGCCGGAGCCCGAGGGCAGCGTGCCCGAGCCGATCGTGGCCTGAACCGACGACGGAGCCGCACCATGGAATCCGCCATTGCCGAGCATCTGAAATGCCCCCGCACGCGGCACCGCCGCGTCGAGGACGACTACACGCCGCCCTACCCCGTCTGGTCGGCCCGCGCGCCCACCTCGGTCACGCAGGTGGTCATGGGCTGCTTCGGCGTGCAGTCGCGCGGCCCCGACATGCAGGGCCGCGCCTGCGCCGCGCTGCAGAAGATCGTGCGCAGCTTCGCGCTGCCCGACGGGCCGGGCCACCACGACCTGACGCACTTCGTCGATGCCGACGGCTTCGACAACATGATCGCCATCGCGTACTGGCACGATGCGGCCGCCCACGCACGCTGGCTCGCAACGCCCGAGATCGACGCATGGTGGCGTGCCGACGAACGCCTGACGGAAGGCCTGGGCTACTTCCGCGAAATCGCATCGCCGCGCGTCGAGCACTTCGAGACGATGTTCAACACGCCGGATCGCATGGAAGGCATCGGCGTGGTCATGGGCGACGTCAGCGGCGAGTTGCAGGAGCACGGCTACTGGGGTTCGATGCGCGACCGCATTCCACTGTCGCAGACCGATGCGCTGGCGCCCTCGGGCATGCGCGCCGTCGTCGCGGGCACGCCGGCATGGGGGCAACGCGTGCGCATTGCCGGCCACGAGAACATCGCGATGATCCGCTCGGGCCAGGAATGGACCGACACCACGGGCCAGGAACGCACGCTCTACCTCGAAGACATGGAGCCGGTGCTGCGCGAAGGCATGGACTTCCTGCGCGACCAGGGCCTGGCCATCGGCTGCTACAGCAACCGCTACATGCACCACCTCGACGCGGCCGGCGCGCCGCTGCAGAAGTCCTTTGGCCTGAGCTACTGGCGCTCGCTCGCCGACATGGAACGCTGGGCCGAGTCGCACCCCACACACGTCGCGATCTTCGGCAGCTTCATGCGCTACGTGCAGGCACTGAACTTCCAGCTGCAGCTGCGCGTGTACCACGAGGTCTCGGTGCTGAAAGCCGACGAGCAGAGCTACGAGTACATCAACTGCCACGCACGCAGCGGGCTCATGAACGGGCTTGCCATGACCTAGGCACATGCACTGTCGGGCGGTCGGGATGCCGTAGGATGCGCGACCCTATCCCAGGCAACCAAGGCAAGGAGCCCCACCCATGTGGAACGATCTCGACAGCCTCGTCGAAGCCTCGATGAAGGAATGGAAAGTCCCCGGGCTCGCGCTGGCCGTCATCCAGGACGGCGAAATTGCCGTGCTGAAAGGCTACGGCGTGCGAGACACCGACACGGACCTGCCCGTGACCCCCGACACGCAGTTTCTGCTGTGCTCCCTCACCAAGTCGTTCACCGCGGCCGGACTCGGCCTGCTGGTCGACGAACGCAAGCTCGACTGGGACCAGCCCGTGCGCGAGGTGCTTCCCGAATTCCGCCTGCGCGATCCGGTGGTGACCGGGCGCCTGACCGTGCGCGACCTGCTGTGCCACCACAGCGGGCTGCCGCGCCACGACTGGATCCACATGCCCGGCGACCTGAGCAACGCGCAGATGCTGGCGGCGCTCAGGCACCTCGCGCCGAACAAGGACCTGCGCGACACCTTCCAGTACTCGAACCTCGGCTACCTCGTCGCGGGCATGGTCACCGAACGGATCAGCGGCCAGAGCTACCAGGACTTCACCACCGAGCACCTGATGCGGCCGCTGGGCTTCAAGCACTTCGGCTTTTCCATCGAAGCGCTCGGTGCGGCCGAAGACGGCGCGCGCCCGCACGCGATGGACGGCAACGAACGCCACCGCACGCCGCTGTCGCCCATTCGCGCCACACCCGCTGGCGGCATCAACGCGTCGGTCTCGGACATGGCGAAATGGGCGCGATTTCTGCTCGACGGCAAGGCGGGCGAACGGCAACTGCTGTCGGCGCAGGCGCTGCGCGAAATGACCACGCCGCGCGTGCACATGGCGCGCTCCGAGTTCACCGAGATCGGCGACTCGCACTACGGCCTCGGCCTGTTCTGCGAGCACTACCGCGGGGAGCGCACCATCGCGCACTCGGGCTCCTGGGCCGGCTGGGGCACGCTCATGACAATACAGCCCGAGCGCCGCGCCGGCGTGGTGGTGCTCACCAACCGCGCGCCGGGCAGCACCAACGCCATCCTCACCTACGCGGTGCTCGACCGCATCTGCGGCCGCGACCCGATCGACTGGTTCGGCCGGCTGGCGCCCCGGCGCAAGCAGGCCCTCGATCAGATCGAGATCGACAAGAAAGCCAAGGCCGACGTGCGCCAGAGCGGCACGCGGCCGAGCCATGCGCTGGAAGACTACGCAGGCGATTACGACCACCCGGCCTACGGACGGGTCCGCATCGAACAGCAGGCGGACGGGCTCGCGTGGCGGTGGCGCGGTGTCGAAGACACGCTCGAACACCGCCACTACGACGTGTTCGTCACGCCCGACCGGCCGACGCTGCTGCACCCCAGCGACCGCACCGTCACCTTCCGCTACGACCGGCAAGGACGCATCGACCGCCTCGAGATTCCGTTCGAACAGATGGTCGACGACATCGTGTTCCGCCGCGTCGCGGCCGGCGATGTGCTCGATGCGGCCTTCCGCAAGCTCTGCGCCGGCGACTACCTGCACAGCGGCCGCGTGATCGAGATCAGGCTCGACGCCATGGGCCAGCTCGCCATGACGATTCCGGGCCAGCCGACCCACCGGTTGCTGCCGGCCAACGGGCGCAACTTCAAGGTCGACACGCTGGAAGGTTTCGGCGTCGAGTTCCGCCGGCCTTCACCGGGCGAAGTGGACGCGCTGATCTTTCACGAGCCGCGCATCACGGCCCTCGCGCCCAGGATCGCGAAGGCCTAGGCGAACAGCCCCTTGTGCTCGGCGCGCAGCAGCGCCTTCTGCACCTTGCCCATCGTGTTGCGCGGCAGCTCCGGCACGACGAAGCAGCGCTTCGGGATCTTGAAGTTCGCGAGCTTGGCCTTGAGCTCGGCCACGATGGCGTCGGCGTCGATCGTGGCGCCGGCCTTGGGGATCACGATGGCCACGCCCACCTCACCGAAGTCGGGGTGCGGCACGCCGATGACGGCGCTTTCGGCCACGCCGGCCATCTCGTTGATGTAGCCCTCGATCTCGGCGGGGTACACGTTGTAGCCGCCGCTGATGATCAGGTCCTTGCTGCGCCCGACGATGGTGATGTAGCCGCGCGCATCGATCTTGCCCACGTCGCCGGTCTTGAAGAAACCGTCTGCGGTGAACTCTTCCTTGGTCTTCTCGGGCATGCGCCAGTAGCCAGCGAACACGTTGGGGCCCTTCACCTGGATGCCGCCGATTTCGTCGACCGGCAGGTCCTTGCCCTCGTCGTCGCGCACGCGCAGTTGCACGCCCGGCAGCGCAAAGCCGACGGTGCCGCCGCGGCGTTCGCCCTTCTTCGCGTCATACGGGTTGGACGTGAGCATCGCGGTCTCGCTCATGCCGTAGCGCTCGAGGATCGTGTGGCCGGTGCGCTCGCGCCATTCGTCAAACGTCTCGATGAGCAGCGGCGCCGAGCCCGCGACGAACAGGCGCATGGTGCGCACCGCCTCGCGCGTGAGGCCCGGCTCGGCCAGCAGGCGCACGTAGAGCGTGGGCACGCCCATGAACACGGTGGCTTCGGGCAGCTTGGCGACGATGCGCTTGGGGTCGAACTTCGAGAACCAGATGATCTTGCTGCCGTTCAGCAGCGCACCGTGCAGCGCCACGAACAGGCCGTGCACGTGGAAGATCGGCAGCGCGTGGATGAGCACGTCGCCCTTCTTCCAGCCCCAATAGGTCTTGAGCACTTCGGCGTTCGACAGCAGGTTGCGGTGCGTGAGCATCGCGCCCTTGCTGCGGCCCGTGGTGCCGCTGGTGTACAGGATGGCGGCGAGGTCGTCGGGCTTCTTGACCGCCACGGCGTGGCGGTCGCTGCAGCGCGCCGCGGCGTCGAGCAGCGTGCCGGTGCGGTCGTCGTCCAGCGTGAACACATGGCGCGTGCCGGCCGCCTCGGCGATCGGGCGCACCCAGGCCGCATTGCGGCCCGTGCACACGACCACGGCGGGTTCGGCGTTGCCGATGAAGTACTCGATCTCGGCGCTCTGGTAGGCCGTGTTGAGCGGCAAAAACACGTAGCCCGCGCGCAGGGTCGCGAGATACAGCAGCATGGCTTCGACCGATTTCTCGACCTGCACGGCGACGCGCGCGCCCTTCTCGAGCTTCAGGCCGTCGAGCAGGTTGGCGATCATCGCGCTGGCGCGGTCGAGGTCGCGCCACGAATAGTGCAGGCCGTTGTCGGTCTCGACCGCGATGGCGTCGAGGTCGGCGGGAAAGGCCGCGCGCAAGGCGGCGAACAGGTTGGCGTTGGGGGAGGACTTCGTCTTCATCATCTTCGTCATCATCGAACGGCAGGCTCAGGAAGAGCGGAAATTCGGAGGGCGCTTGGCCAGGAAGGCATCGATGCCTTCGCGGTGCTCGGCGGTGTCGGCGTAGTCATACGCGGTGGCCAGCAGCTGCTGTGCCGCCGCGCCACCGCGCTTCAGTGCGGTGAAGGTGGCCTTGTGCAGGCGCGCGGCCTGCGGCGAGAGCGCCGCGATGCGTGCGGCATGCGCCTGCGCGGCAGCCGGCACTTCGGTGTCGGGCAACACGTGCAGCAGAAAGCCGGCGTCGTACAGCCGCTGCGCGCCGTGCACGCCGGCGGCCAGCAACATGTCGCGCGCCAGCACGTCGCCGATGGCGCCATGCACCAATGCGGCTTCGCGCGGCGCCATCGGGAAGCCCAGCTTCGCGATGGGCGCGCCGAACTTCGACGACGCGCCGGCCAGGCGGATGTCGCAGCAGCTGGCAATTTCGACACCGGCGCCCATGCAGGCGCCTTCGATTTGCGCCACCAGCGGCAACGGGCAATCGAGCATCGCCTGCAGCGCGGCCCAGACTTCGTTCTCGTGGAATTCGCGCAGGCTCGCTTCGTCGAAGCGGAACGAGGGGTACTCGGAGATGTCGCCGCCCGCGCAGAAGGCACCGCCCTCCCCGCGCACGACGACGCAGCGCAGCGCGGCGTCACCGTGCAAGCCGCCGAACACCGCACGCAGCTCGCGCCACATGGCGCGCGTCATCGCATTGAGGCGCCCCGGGTTCGACAGCGTGACGACCGCCACGGCGCCTTCGCGGCGCAGCGAGACCTGCCGATCGCTCATTCGAGCTTGGCGCCCGAGGCCTTCACGACGGTCGCCCATCGCTTGATCTCGGCGTTGACGAAGCGGCCGTAGGCGGCGTTCGTGACGTTCGGAATCTCGGAGCCGTTCTGGGCCCAGATGGCTTTGAGCTCGTCGGTGCCAAGCGCCTTCTTCATCGTGTCGATGATCTGCGTCTGCGCTTCGGCCGGCGTGCCCTTGGGCGCCCACAGGCCGTACCAGGTGGTGACGGTGTAGTCGGGCAGGCCCACTTCGGCGGCGCAGGGCACGTCGGGGAAGGCGGGGTTGCGCTTGGCACCGGCGACCATGAGCGCCTTGATGCGGCCGCCCTTGATGTGCTGCGCCGAAGAACCCAGGCCGTCGAACATCAGGTCGACGTTGCCGGCGATCAGGTCGGACAGCGCCGGGCCCGCGCCGCGGTACGGAATGTGGGTAATGAAGGTGCCGGTCTGCAGCTTGAACAGCTCGCCCGCGAGGTGGTGCGACGTGCCCGAGCCGGCCGAGCCGTAGTTGAGCTTGCCGGGGTTGCGCTTGACCGTGGCGATGAGTTCCTGGATGGTCGCGGCCTGCACCCGCTTCGGGTTGACCACCACCACCTGCGGCACGTTGGCCAGCAGCATCAGGGGCACGAAGTCTTTCTCGAGGTCGTAGTCGAGCTTGGGGTAGATCGACGGTGCGATGGCGTGGTGCACGGCGCCCATGAAGAGCGAGTAGCCATCGGCCGGCAGCTTGGCCGCGATGCTCGCGCCCACGGTGCCGCCGGCGCCGCCGCGGTTGTCGATGACCAGCGTCTGGCCTGCCGCGCGGGAGAACTGGGCCGACAGCGGGCGCGCGAAGGCGTCGGTGCCTCCGCCGGCCGGGAACGGCACCACCATGGTCACCGGCTTGGTCGGCCAGCCTTGGGCGCGCGCACCACCGCAAAGGGCCACGGCCCCGGCAGCGGCGGCGACGCGCAGCACATCGCGTCGTTGAAAACTCTGTTGCGTCATCTGTCTTGTCTCCTGTCGTCGTCGTTGTGAAAGTTGCCGCCCTCCGGCGGTCAAGGTGCGGGCCGCAGCGCTGCCGCGGCGAAGCGAACGGACTCAGCCTTTTTTGAGAAACAGGCCTTCGATGTCTCCCGAAACCGCGATCTTGCCTTCGGCCAGCCAGGTGCGATGGCGGTCCAGGCGCTTGAGGTCGTACAGGTAATTGACCATGAGGCCGTACGACTGCTTGAGCCCCTTGGCCGACGGGTCGCCGGCCCAGTTGAGCCGCTCGACGCGTGCGCCGTTGCCCAGGTGGAAGCGCGCCACCGGATCGGCCGGCGTGCCGTCGACCAGCGTGCGGCCCAGGTACTCGGCGGCGACCTGCAGCAGCCACTGGCGCAGCGGCGATTTCGCGTCGAGTTCTGCGGCCGCATCAACTGCTGCGAGCAGGCGCTCGGCCGTCGGCGGCACCGAGCCGACGAGGCGGCCGAGTTCGGCTTCGCGCTTCTCGTCCAGGCGCGGCAGCAGTTCGGCGGCATTCTTGGCGAGCCACGTGCGCAGGCCCGGAATGGGCGACAGCGTGGCAAAGGTCTTCAGGCGCGGCAGCTCGTCCTGCAGGGTCTCGACCACGCGCTTGATGAGCGAGTCGCCAAAGCTCACGCCGCGCAGGCCGGTTTGCGTGTTGCTGATCGAATAGAAGATCGCGGTGGTCGCCTTGGCCGGCTGCACGGGCACGGCGGCCTCGTCGAGCAGCGGCACGATGCCTTCGCTGATGCGGTCGACCAGCGCCACCTCGACAAAGATGAGCGGCTCGTTCGGCAGGCGCGGATGGAAGAAGCCGTAGCAGCGGCGGTCGCTGTCGTCGAGCCGGTTCTTCACGTCAGACCAGCTCTTGATGTCGTGCACCGCTTCGTAGCGGATGAGCTTCTCGATCAGCGAGGCCGGCGAGTTCCAGTCGATACGGCGCAGCTCGAGAAAAGCCACGTCGAACCAGGTGGAAAACAGGTGCTCCAGCTCGGCCTCGAGCGCGAGCAGGCGCTTGTCGGACTTCAGGCACGGCAGCAGATCGGCGCGCAGGTCGACCAGGAAGCGCATGCCACCGGGCTCGACCGCGAAGCGCTGCAGCAGCCGCATGCGCGGCGACACCAGCGCGCGGCGCAGGCGCAGCTCGGCCTGCCCTTCGTCGGGCGTGCCGACGGCGGTCTGGTGCTGGTCGCGCGCGCTGTTGAGCTTGCCCGCGTCGGCGGCGAAATGCTCGCTCATGAGCGCCCAGTAGTCGCGGCGCTCTTCCGGCGAAGCGCCGGCGTAGGCCTGCGCGATGGCATGGGCGCGGCGGCCGCCCTCGACCTCGCTCACGCGCGGATCGATCACGGCCTGCAACTCGGCCAGCACGCGGCGCAGCGTGCGCGGCGACAGCGCCTCGTCGGCCTTGCGCAGCGTGGCCTGCAGCCGCTCGGCGGTGGTGCGGGCGCTGGGCTTGGGCGTGTGGCGGGCCGAGCCCTTCGTGGCGCCGTTGCTCGCCACGGGGACCTTGGACGATTCGCCCATGCGCAGGCGCGCCTGGAACCACTCGGTCGCACTCATCGATCTGCTCCTGTGCCGTTGGTTGCAAGGGTGGTGCGTGTCACGGCATCACCCGGGATTTCTGCTGTTGCATCACTTCGCGCAATGCTTCGCGCTGGCGCGTCATGTGGGTGCGCATGGCGGCGTCGGCGCCTTCGCTGTCGCGGGCCTTGAGCGCCGCGAACACGGCCAGGTGCTCCGACAGGCTCTGGTCGAGCCGCCCCGGCGCGTGCAGCTGCTGCAGCCGCGCGAGCTTCAAGATCTTGCGCAGGTCGCCGATCACCTGGGCCAGCCACTTGTTGTCGGCGAGCTTGATGATCGCCTCGTGAATGATGTGGTTGGTGGCGTAGTAGTCGTTGATGCGACGCGCCTTGGCGTGGCGCACCAGGCGCTCGTGCAATGCGTCGAGCTCGTTCAGCTCGGCGTCGCTGGCGTTGCGCGCAGCCTCGTAGGCGCAACGCCCTTCGAGCAGCGCAATGACCGGAAAGATCTCGTCGAGGTCGCGCTCGGTCACCTCGTTCACGAAGCAGCCGCGGCGCGGCTCGTGGCGCAGCAGGCCTTCGGCGGTGAGCACCTTCAGCGCCTCGCGCAGCGGCGTGCGCGAAATCGACAGCCGCTCGCACAGGGCCGCCTCGTCCACGAAGCTGCCGGGCGCCAGCGTGCCGTCGAAGATCTGCTCGCGCAGCGTGGCGGCGACTTCGTCGTGGAGGGAGTTGGGGACCAGGCGCATGCGTTGAAGACTCGGAAAGTCGGTGGGCGTTTCGCGTAATTTCCTGTAATTACGCATAATTGTGAGTGGACAGTTAACGCAATGCAAGGGCCACGCCCTGCCCTTGCGGCCCGGAATTACCCTGAGACGGACGAAAAAAAGCGGCGCGCACCCGAAGGTGCTGCGCCGCTTTTCGCGGGTGTCTCGCGGGTGTGTGGAGCGTCAGGCGCGCGCGGTGCTGCCGGTCTTGCCGGCCCGGCCGAACCAGATCCACAGCGCGATGCCGCCGATCACCATCGGCACGCTGAGCCACTGGCCCTGGCTCAGGCTCAACGCGCGCAGGCCCAGGAAATCGTCGGGCTCGCGGAAGTACTCGGCCACGAAGCGCAGCACGCCATAGCCGATGAGGAACACGGCGGCCACCTGCCCCTGCTTGCGCTCCTTGCGCGCGTAGAGCCACATCACGACGAACAGCAACAGGCCTTCGAGCAGGAACTGATAAACCTGCGACGGATGGCGCGGCAGCGTCGAACCGCTTTGCGGAAACACCATGCCCCACGGCAGGTCGGGGCTGCTGAAGCGGCCCCACAGCTCGCCGTTGATGAAGTTGCCCACGCGGCCTGCGGCCAGGCCGGTCGGCACGCAGGGCGCAACGAAGTCCATCACCTGCCAGAACGGCCGCGCACGCGAGCGCGCAAACCACACCATGGCGCCGACCACGCCGAGCAGGCCGCCGTGGAAGCTCATGCCGCCCTGCCACACATACAGGATCTCGAGCGGGTGCGTGAGGTAGTACTCGGGCTTGTAGAACAGGCAGTAGCCGAGCCGGCCACCGACGATCACGCCCATGACGCCGAGGAACAGGATGTCCTCGATGTCCTTGCGTTGCCACACGCCGGCCGTGGCCAGCGAGCGGAACGGCTCGTGGCGCAGGCGGCGCGTGCCAAGAAAGTAGAACAGCGCGAAGGCCGCCAGGTAGGTCAGGCCGTACCAGTGAATGGCCACCGGCCCCAGCTGCAAGGCGACGGGATTGATCTGCGGATACATGAGCATCCGACGATTGTGCCGTGGCGCCATGACGCCGCCGGCACGGGGGCATTCAGGGCAATGTCAGCGCCCGAACTTCCACCACAGCAACCCCGCCACCAAAGCGGGCACCGCGAAGATGAACAAGAAGATCGGCAGCTCCTCGGCCACCGAGTACCCGGCCTTGAGCACGCCCACGGCCATGTTGATGCCCGCGCCGACGAACCACGCCGGAATGAACCACTTGGCCGCCGCGGCCAGCGCCATCGACGAGCCGTCGCCCATGAAGCGGCCGGCCAGAAGAAACACCACCAGCAGCGCGAAGCCGCCGCCCATCACCATGACTGTGTGCATCTGCGTTGTCCTCCTGGATCGATCGTGCCCGATGTTGCCGGATCAGCGCGTGGTGTAGCCACCGTTGGCGAAGATCGTCTGGCCCGTGATCCACCAGCCCTCGGTGACCAGGAAGCGCACGATGGGCGCGATGTCCTCGATGTCGGTGAGCCCCTTCTTCGAGTACTTGCTGAGTGCGGCGGCCGTACTGTGGTACGCCACGGCCTCGGGGCTTTCCTGGCCGTAGAAGAACGGCGTGTCCATCGGGCCCGGGCCGATGGCATTCACCGAGATGCCGCGCTCGCCGAACTCCTTGGAGGCCGCGCGCGTGAAGTGCTCCACTGCTGCCTTGGCCGCCGGGTAGATCGCATAGAACGGCGTGTAGGCCGCGAGCAGCGAGCTCACCAGCGTCACGATGCTGCCGCCGTCGGCCATGGTGCGGCCGGCCTGCTGAATGAAGAAGAAGGCGGCCTTGGAATTGGCATCGAAGCTCTTGTCGTAGTCGGCCTCGGTGATGTCGAGGATCGGCTTCTTGATCACCACGCCCGCCGTGTTGATCGCCAGGTCGACCTGGCCGAAGTGCTTCACGGCCTGATCGAACAGCTTCACGTTGTTCTCGACCACGGCGAGGTCGCCCTGTACCAGCAGCGTGTCGGCGCCCTTGGCCTTCAGCGCGGCGGCGGTCTGCTCGGCCTCGCCGCGCGAGCTGTCGCTGTTGTAGTGGATGGCGATGCCGCGGGCGCCGCCGTCGACCAGCAGATGGGCGATAAGCGCACCGAGGTTCTTGCCACCGCCGGCGATGACGGCGACCTTGTTCGTGAGCGTGCGTGCGGACATGGATGAACTCCTCTGGATGAATGAAGAAAACCCGGGACGGGATGTGTGACGAGCCGCCAGTCTATTGATCGCCAAGTTGCAGATAAATCATTCATTCAAGGCTAGACTGTTCTTAAAACAACAAACAATCAGCCACGCCGCCATGGACCGCATCGAACTCCTCCAGGTCTTCCTGCGCGTGGCCGAAACCGGCAGCTTCACGCGCGCCGCCGACCGGCTGGCGCTGCCGCGCGCCACCATCTCGACCGCCATCCAGCAGCTCGAGGCCCGCCTGGGCTCGCGCCTGCTGCACCGCACCACCCGCCGCGTGGGCCTCACGCCCGACGGCGAGGTGCTGCTCGAGCGGGCCCGCGCGCTGGTGGCCGACATGGAAGACATGGAGCAGCAGTTCCAGCCCGCGCACAGCAGCGTGAGCGGACGGCTCAAGGTCGATGTGCCGAGCCGCATCGCGCGCCTGCTGATCGCGCCGGCGCTGCCGGACTTCTTTGCGCGCCACCCGGCGGTCGAACTGGAACTCGGTTCCAGCGACCGCGCGGTCGACCTCGTGCTCGAAGGCGTGGACTGCGCCGTGCGCGTCGGCCCGCTCGCCAGCAGCAGCCTCGTCGCCCGGCCGCTGGGGCATTTCACGCTCATCAACTGCGCGAGCCCGGCCTACCTCGCGCAGCACGGCACGCCGCGCACACCGGCCGACCTGCCGCAGCACTTCGCGATCAACTACGCCTCGCCCACCAGCGGCCGTGCCGCGCCCTGGGAATGGCGGCTGCGCGATGGCGAGACCCAGACGCTGCGGCTGCGCAGCCGCGTGGCGGCGAACAACGCCGAGACCTACATCGCGTGCGCGCTGGCGGGGCTGGGACTGATCCAGATTCCGGCCTACGACGTGCGCGCGCACCTGGCAGCCGGCGAGCTGGTCGAGGTGCTGCCCGACGCGCGCGCCGAGCCGCTGCCGGTGCACCTCGTCTACCCGCACCGGCGCAATCTGTCGCGGCGGGTGCAGGCCTTCGCGGGCTGGCTCGACGGGTTACTAGCGGCCTCGCTCGATGCGCCCTTGCCCTCACCCGCCGGTCGGGCGTCGCGCAGCCCCTGAGCCTTAGGCCGGCACGCGCCCGGCCCGCTCGCGCACGAAGGCCACGAAGCGCGCCAGCGCCGGATGCGACGCCTGCGCGGGCCACACGAGGCTGGTCTCGCACACCGGCAAGGTCACGCGGCGGCGGCCCACGCCCTTGAACTCGTGGACCTGCCGGTAGACCACGCCCGCGCGCCGGAACTGCATCACGCTGTGCGGCACCCAGGCCGCGCCGATGCCGCCCGACACGAGGTTGACGATGGTCTGCATCTGGATTGCCTCCTGCGCCACCTGCGGCGTGCGCCCGGCCGCGTGGTACAGGTCGAAGATCGCGTCGTGCAGCGAGGGCACGATGCGGCGCGGAAAGATCACCAGCGGCTCGTCCAGCACCTCGGCCAGCGGCACGGGCCGCGCCTCGGCCAGTCGGTGCTGCGCGGGCAGCGCGAGCACCAGCGGCTCCACCTCGACCGGCAAGCAGGCCAGCCCCGGCGGCGCGGCGCCCGGCGAATGCAGCATCAGGCCAGCGTCGATCTCGCCGCGCGCAAAGGCTTCGAGCTGCACGTCGCCGGTGGCTTCCACCAGTTCGAGCGCCACTTCGGGGCACAGCACGCGGAACTCGCGCACCCAGGCCGGCAGCTGCTCGAAGCCGACCGTCGAGACAAAGGCGATGCGCACGCGCCCCACCTGCCCCGCCGCCGCCGCACGCGCCCGCGCCGGCAGCGCCTGGGCGCGCGCCAGCAGCTCGCGCACGTCGGGCAGCAGCGCCTCGCCGGCCGGCGTGAGCGCCACGCGCCTTCGCGTGCGATCGAACAGCACCACGCCCAGCGTTTTCTCGAGCTGGGCGATGGCCTGCGTCACGGGCGGCTGCGTCATGTGCAGGCGCAGGGCGGCGCGGCCGAAGTGCAGTTCTTCGGCCACGGCCACGAACTGGCGCCAGGCGCGCAGGTCGATGAGGGCTTCGTTCATATGCCGAGCATATCAATCCTCGCTTCAAATTGGATTGGAACCAATCAATCAGAAGTCCGATACTTGGCGCTTCCCCCTCACGATCTCCCCACGACAGAAGAGACACCATGGACACCAAGACCATCCAGATCAATCGCCGCAGCGCGAACATCACCGAAGGCAAGAGCCGCGCCCCCAACCGCTCGATGTTCTACGCCATGGGCTACGAGGAAGGCGACTTCAAGAAGCCGATGGTCGGCGTCGCCAACGGCCACAGCACCATCACGCCCTGCAACTCGGGCCTGCAGAAGCTGGCCGACGCGGCCATCGAAGGCATCGAGGAAGCCGGCGGCAATGCGCAGGTGTTCGGCACCCCCACCATCTCCGACGGCATGGCCATGGGCACCGAAGGCATGAAGTACTCGCTGGTGAGCCGCGAAGTCATCTCCGACTGCATCGAGACCTGCGTCGGCGGCCAGTGGATGGACGGCGTGCTGGTGGTCGGCGGCTGCGACAAGAACATGCCCGGCGGCCTCATGGGCATGCTGCGCGCCAACGTGCCCGCCATCTACGTCTACGGCGGCACCATCCTGCCGGGCCGCTACAAGGGCCAGGACCTGAACATCGTGAGCGTGTTCGAAGCCGTGGGCCAGAACGCCGCCGGCAACATGAGCGACGAAGACCTGCACGAGATCGAGAAGCGCGCCATTCCCGGCACGGGCTCGTGCGGCGGCATGTACACGGCCAACACCATGTCCAGCGCGTTCGAGGCGTTGGGCATTTCGCTGCCCTACTCGTCCACCATGGCGAATCCGCACGACGAGAAGGCCAACTCGGCCAAGGAATCGGCCAAGGTGCTGATCGAGGCGATCAAGAAAGACCT
Source organism: Variovorax sp. RO1 (assembly GCF_002849325.1). NCBI lineage: Bacteria > Pseudomonadati > Pseudomonadota > Betaproteobacteria > Burkholderiales > Comamonadaceae > Variovorax > Variovorax sp. RO1. The sequence continues at coordinate 209,454 of NZ_PKMT01000006.1, read as the reverse complement.
GAAGCCACGTGACATCGTGACCAAGAAGGCCATCGAGAACGCCGTGGCGGTCATCATGGCCACCGGCGGTTCGACCAACGCGGTGCTGCACTTCCTGGCCATTGCGCACGCGGCCGAGGTCGAATGGACCATCGACGACTTCGAGCGCATGCGCAAGAAGGTGCCAGTGCTGTGCGACCTGAAGCCCTCGGGCAAGTACCTCGCGGTCGACCTGCACCAGGCCGGCGGCATTCCACAAGTGATGAAGGTGCTGCTGAAGGCCGGCCTGCTGCACGGCGACTGCATCACCATCAGCGGCCAGACCATCGAAGAAGTGCTGAAGGACGTGCCCGACGTGCCGCGCGCCGACCAGGACGTGATCCGCCCGATCGACAAGCCGATGTACGACGAAGGCCACCTGGCCATCCTGAAGGGCAACCTGTCGCCCGAAGGCGCGGTCGCCAAGATCACCGGCCTGAAGAACCCCGTCATCACCGGCCCGGCCCGCGTGTTCGACGACGAGCAATCGGCGCTGCAGGCCATCCTGGCCGGCAAGATCGTCGCCGGCGACGTGATGGTGCTGCGCTACCTCGGCCCCAAGGGCGGCCCGGGCATGCCGGAAATGCTGGCGCCCACGGGCGCGCTGATCGGCGCGGGCCTGGGCGAAAGCGTGGGCCTCATCACCGACGGTCGTTTCTCGGGCGGCACCTGGGGCATGGTGGTCGGCCACGTCGCGCCGGAAGCGGCAGCGGGCGGCACCATTGCGTTCGTCAACGAAGGCGACTCGATCACCATCGACGCGCACAAGCTGGTGCTCGAACTGAACGTGCCCGAAGCCGAGATCGCCAAGCGCCGCGAAGGCTGGAAGGCCCCGGCCCCGCGCTACACGCGCGGTGTGCAGGCCAAGTTCGCGTTCAACGCCTCGAGCGCGAGCTCGGGCGCGGTGCTCGACAAGTTCTAAGACGAACTCAGCCCATCATCCACGCGCCGTAGCCGAAGGCCACGAAGCCTAAACCTACGATCGCGAAGATGGCCCGGGCTTCGAAATCCATCGCCGGGGGAAAGCTCTGCACGACGAAGTGCAGCAGCGCCCCCGCGCCGATGGTGAGAAAACCCGCACCGAACTGCTTCATCGCGCTCGCGTCGGGATAGAGAAACACCAGCGCAAAGCCGGCAAGGAACACCACGTTGGCCAGCACCGTGCCGCGTGTGCGCCATCTCTTCTGCAGGGGCGTCGGCTCGCGCACCGGTGCCGGCTGGCCCCTGCGGCCTTCCTTGAGTGCCATGCCGGTGAAGAACAAGCCGAACATCGTCGGAAAGCCGCCGAAGAGGCCAAGCCCCCAGACGATGCCCCACATGTTCTGGAAGTCGGCCACCAGGGCCTTGGCGGGGTCGGCGGTGCTGTAGCGCACCTCGACCGCATCGCCCCACTCTTTCTCGGACAGGCTGCCACCGAGCCCCTTGACGCGGCGCTTCTGGCCATCGGCCGCGGTGTATTCGACGACGGGCGCACGCGTGGTGGTGACGTAACCCTTGCTGTCCTTGCTGCGCTCTTCCACGAATTCGACCAAGGTGCCTTGCGTGGGGGCCGTGCCCGCAATCGACTGGTAGCGCTGCCAACCCACCGTGACCGCGCCATACAGGCCGGCGCAGCCGATCAGCAGTGCGCCGACGCCGGCGCCCCAGAAGAAGGTCTTGAAGCGCCCGACCAAGGCGCCGACGGCCGGCCCGACCAGCAGCGAGAACCCGAAGACGAGCAAGGCGTGGGTGGCGGCTTCGTCGTCCATGGCGCGCGTCCGGTTGGCATGCGGCGCGGGTGACGAGGCCGCGTGGTCAGCGGCGCGGGCGCTGTTGCCCGTTGCTGGTGCGAAGGCCCATGTTGGTCTTCTGGCGGTCGATGCGCGCCTGCTTGCGGCGCTCTTCGCGCTCGATGACCTTGCGCTTGGTGTAGCCCGACGAATCGGCCCAGGCCCACCATGCCAGGGCCAGCGCGAACGGACTCAGCACGATCCACCAGCTCCAGCCGGCGACCATGCCCACTTCGAAATATTTGAGGGCTATGCCAAGCAGGCCCAAGAGCAGAAACCACATCGCGAATACCCTCCGAGTTGGTCGGTATCGCCGCCAGTGCGTGTGCACCGCGCTACCTACAATCGCGTTGGATCGAATGTAACTCAGCCCTTACGAAAACAGTCCCCATGAAAAGAACGATGTTGATGGCAGCCCTGGGCCTCGGCCTCGCGGCGCCCGCCTTTGCCGACCTGGCCCTCGCCACGTCGAAAAACTGCATGAGCTGCCACGCGGTCGAACGCAAGGTGCTCGGGCCGTCGTTCAAGGACATCGCGGCCAAGTACAAGGACGACAAGGGCGCCGCCAACACGCTGGCCACCAAGATCATCAAGGGTGGCTCCGGCGTGTGGGGCCCGGTGCCGATGCCGGCCAACAACCAGGTCAGCGAAGCCGATGCGAAGAAGCTCGCAGCCTGGGTGTTGTCGACGAAGTAATCAGAAGAAGAAACGAAGCGCGCGGCGCGCCCGATCAGATGCTCGGGTTGATGTCGCTGGGCACCGGACGGCGCTCGATGCGGTCCTCGAGTTGCCCGATGTGCGCCGCCACCGTGTTGTCGGTCTGGTCCGAACGCGCCTTGACCGCGCGTTCCAGCTGCTCCATCCGCGCCAGCAGCGCGGTGTGCCGGTCGGCGTTGTGCGACATGTGCTGCTTCTCCTGCGCTTCCAGGAAGTTGCGCAGTTCGGTGAAGCGCGAAGCCTCGGCCTTGTCGGCGAGGTCGCGCTGGGTCTGCATTTCCTTCGTGTGGCGCTTGGTCTCCAGCAGCACCGAGCTGTGCAGGTACAGCACATACACGAGGAAGAAGGCCGCGAGCACGGCCGTGAGCCCCAGCATGATCAGCCCCAGCGGCGCCGACACGCTCATGAAGCCGAGCCACACGTCGGTGGGGGCCGACAACGTGCCCCAGTTCAGCGCGGCAAGCCCCGCGATGAGCAGCACGATGACAAAAAGAAAAGCGGATCTCACGCCCATGTGGCGCCTCCTTGCAAAAGACCGACAAAAGCCGCGCGCCGGTCAGGGCGCACGGTGACGACATCGGTTTTACCTCAGCAAGGAGGCCACTTTGGTGCACATGGCCGCACAAACGGCCATGTCCTACACCTCTCTACAGCCAGTTCGTGACAACTGTTCCGAATCGGTAGGCGCAGATCGCTTTTCGACTCAGTTCGTCTCCGACAACTGATCGAGGATCGCCGGATTTTCGAGCGTCGAGGTGTCCTGCGTGATCGCCTCGCCCTTGGCGATGCTGCGCAGCAGGCGTCGCATGATCTTGCCGCTGCGCGTCTTGGGCAGGTTGTCGCCGAAGCGGATGTCCTTGGGCTTGGCGATGGGGCCGATTTCCTTGGCGACCCAGGCACGCAGTTCGTTGGCGATCTGCTTGGCCTCTTCGCCGGTCGGGCGCGAGCGCTTGAGCACGACGAAGGCGCACACGGCCTCGCCGGTCACATCGTCGGGACGGCCCACCACCGCGGCTTCGGCCACGAGGTCGGTCTTGGACACCAGCGCCGATTCGATTTCCATCGTGCCCAGGCGGTGGCCCGACACGTTGAGCACGTCGTCGATGCGGCCCGTGATGCGGAAGTAGCCACGGTCGGCACTGCGCACCGCGCCGTCGCCGGCCAGGTAGATGGTGCCGCCCATTTCCTCAGGGAAGTAGCTCTTCTTGAAGCGCTCGGGATCGTTCCAGATGGTGCGGATCATCGAGGGCCACGGCCGCTTGATGACCAGCATGCCGCCCGCGCCGTTGGGCAGGTCTTTGCCGGTCTCGTCGACGATGGCGGCCATGATGCCCGGCAGCGGCAAAGTGCACGAACCCGGCACCAGCGGCGTGGCGCCCGGCAGCGGCGTGATGACGTGGCCGCCCGTTTCGGTCTGCCAGAAGGTGTCGACGATCGGGCAGCGCTCGCCGCCGATGTTCCGGTGGTACCACATCCACGCCTCGGGATTGATCGGCTCGCCGACCGAACCGAGGATGCGCAGGCTGGTCAGGTCCCAGTTCTTCGGGTGCACTTTTTCGTCGCCTTCGGCCGCCTTGATGAGCGAGCGGATCGCGGTGGGCGCGGTATAGAAGATCGAGACCTTGTGCTTCTCGATCATTTCCCAGAAGCGGCCTGCGTGCGGGAAGGTCGGGATGCCCTCGAACACGACCTGCGTGGCGCCGGCCGCGAGCGGGCCGTAGGCGACGTAGGTGTGACCAGTGATCCAGCCGATGTCGGCGGTGCACCAGAACACGTCTTCGGGGCGGATGTCGAAGGTCCAGTCCATCGTGAGCTTGGCCCACAGCAGGTAGCCGCCGGTGGCGTGCTGCACGCCCTTGGGCTTGCCGGTGGAGCCCGAGGTGTAGAGGATGAACAGCGGGTGCTCGGCATTGACCGGCACGGGCGCGCACTCGGTGCTCTGCCCTGCCTGCGCTTCGGTGAAGGTCTTGTCGCGGCCCTCGACGCGGTTCCACGCGGTGGGCGTGCGCTCGTACACGAGCACGGTCTTGAGCGTGTCGCAGCCCCCCAGCGCGATGCCGTCGTCCACGATGGCCTTCAGCGGCAGTTCCTTGCCGCCGCGCAGCTGGTAGTTGGCGGTGATGACGGCCACGGCGCCCGCGTCGATGATGCGTTCCTGCAGCGCCTTGGCCGAGAAGCCGCCGAACACCACACTGTGGGTGGCGCCGATGCGCGCGCAGGCCTGCATGGCGACCACGCCTTCGATGGTCATCGGCATGTAGATGATGACGCGGTCGCCCTTCTGGATGCCCTGCGCCTTGAGCGCGTTGGCGAACTGGCTCACGCGGGCCAGCAGTTCCTTGTAGGTGACGCGGGTGACGGTGCCGTCGTCGGCTTCGAAGACGATGGCGGTCTTGTTCTCGACGGGGGTGCCGATGTGCTTGTCCAGGCAGTTGGCGCTGGCATTGAGCTCGCCGTCACCGAACCATTCGTAGAACGGCGCCTTCGATTCGTCGAGGGTGCGGGTGAATGGCTTGGTCCACTGGAGGTTGTCCTTGGCCAGCCGGGTCCAGAAGCCTTCGAAGTCCTGTTCGGCTTCCTTGCACAACGCTTCATAGGCGGCCATGCTGGCAATGCGGGCGCCTTCGGTGGCGCGGGCGTCGGGCGGGAACACACGGTTCTCGACGAGGACGGATTCAATGTTCTTCGATGCGCTGCTCATGCTCTTGTCTCCTGATTGAATGCGGCCGTAATGTCGGGGCACGCACTTACGGGCCACTGACGGGGTCGATGTTAGTTCGCAGGGTTATCACGAGTGCGTCACTGGGAGACCCCTAGAATCGCCCGACTTTTTACATCTGTCTTCTTACTTCATGTCCGCCCCCGATCCTTTCGACGCCCGGAACGCGCCCGTACCAGCGCGCAGTTCCCCGCTGAAGCCCCTGCCCCGGCTCATCTTCGCGAGCCGCTGGCTGCAACTGCCGCTGTACCTGGGGCTGATCGTGGCCCAGGGCGTGTACGTGGTGCACTTCCTGGTCGAGCTGCTGCACCTGGTCGAAGCCGCCTTCGGCAACAAGGATGCGCTGCAGGCCCTCATCGCGAGCATCGGCTACAAGACCACCGCACCGGTCAGCGCGCTCAACGAGACGGTGATCATGCTGGTGGTGCTGGCGCTGATCGACGTGGTGATGATCTCCAACCTGTTGATCATGGTGATCGTGGGCGGCTACGAGACCTTCGTGAGCCGCATGGACCTCGAAGGCCACCAGGACCAGCCCGAGTGGCTGAGCCACGTGAACGCCTCGGTGCTCAAGGTGAAGCTGGCCACCGCCATCATCGGCATCAGCTCGATCCACCTGCTCAAGACCTTCATCAACGCGGACAACTACACCGACAAGGTGCTGATCGCGCAGACCGTGATCCACATCGCGTTCCTGTTCTCGGCCATGGCCATCGCCTACACCGACAAGCTGATGAACGAGGCGGCCGCCGCCAACCCGCGTCACTGAGCCCCGCTAGGGCGCATCCCAGGCCGGCACTTCGGTGAAGCGCTCGGCCAGAAAATCGAGCAAGGTGCGCAGCGCAGACGGCATGTGCTTGCGCGAGGCGTACACCGCGTACACCCCCAGCACCTGCGGCTCGTGATCGGGAAAGAGCGACACCAGCTCGCCCGACTGCAGCAACCCCGACGTCAGATAGGTGGGCAGCATCGCGATGCCCGCTCCGGCCTGCGCCAGCGCCATCAGGCTGGCCGCGTCGTTGGTCGAGAGGTTGCCCGCCACGGCCACCGAAACCGGCAAGCCGTCGGCCTTGCGCGTGAAGTTCCAGAGGCTGCGGCCGAAATACGAATGCGTGAGGCAGTTGCGCTGCGCCAGTTCTTCCACGCGCTGCGGCTGGCCGTGCGCCTTCAGGTAATCGGGCGTCGCGCAGACCACCGAGCGGCACACCGAGAGGCGGCGCGCAATGAGGTTCGGATCGATCTCGGCTGACACGCGGATCGCGAGGTCGATGCGCTCGTCCACCAGGTTCACCGCGCGATCGAGCAGCACCAGGTCGACCGCCACGCCCGGGTAGCGCCGCACGTAGTCGGCCACCGCGCGGGCCAGCTGCGCCTGCGCGAACGAGGTGCTGGCGGTGATGCGCAGCTGCCCGCTCGGCGCCTCGGCCGGATGGCGCACCGCCGCCTGCATGTCGCCCGCGAGCTCCAGCACCTGGCGGCAGCGCGGCAGCAGCTCTTCGCCCGCCGCCGTGAGGCTCAGGCGGCGCGTCGTGCGGTGCAGCAGGCGTGCGCCGGTCCATTGCTCCAGCTCGGCCACGTAGCGCGTGACCACCGGGCGGGACATGTCGAGCTTGTCGGCCGCAGCCGAAAGGCTGCCCGCATCCACCACGGTGACGAACACCCGCATTGCATTCAATCGGTCCATTCGAACGATTTTAGGAATAAAGAAGCGCGGAATTCGAGGTATTTCTTTCGAAACCAGAAACCTAAGATGAGGTTCATCCCCTTCCCAACCTTTTGACTGGAGTCCCTCATGAGCCACATCGCCATCATCGGAGCCACTGGACGCGCCGGCAGCCGCCTTCTCGAAGAAGCGCTGCGCCGCGGCCACACCGTCACCGCCATCGCGCGCAAGGCCAGCGAAAAGCTGTCGGGCCGCGCCAACGTGAAGGCCGTGGATGTCGACGCACTCGACGCCGCCGCCCTCGAAAAGGCCGTGGCCGGCCATGACGCCGTGTTCAGCGCCGCGCACTTCGCCACCGTGCCGCCCGCGGCCGTCATCGAACCGGTCAAGCGCGCGGGCGTGAAGCGCCTGCTCGTGGTCGGCGGTGCCGGCAGCCTGTTCGCGGCGCCCGGCCTGAAGGTGATCGACACGCCGAACTTCCCCGATGCCTACCGCGCCGAAGCCACGGCCGGCGGCGTGTTCCTGGACGCACTGCGCAACGAGAAGGACCTCGACTGGACCTTCCTGTCGCCCTCCGCCGAGTTCGTCGAAGGCGAGCGCACGGGCAAGTTCCGCCTTGGCACCGACGATCTGCTGGTGAGCGCCGAAGGCCGCAGCTGGATCACGTTCGAGGACTACGCGATCGCGTTTATCGACGAACTCGAGAAGCCCGCGCATTCGCGCCAGCGCTACACGATCGGCTACTGATTGATCGATTGCCCGCCAACGAAAAAGGACCCTCGCGGGTCCTTTTTTCATGGGGGCTGCCGAACGGATCAGCGACCGGTCATGTTCTCCGGCACCACCCACGCATCGAACTGCTCGGCCGTCAGATGCCCCGACGCAATCGCCGCTTCACGCAGGCTCGTGCCTTCCTTGTGCGCCTTCTTCGCGATGTAGGCCGACTTGTCGTAACCGATGTGCGTGTTCAGCGCCGTCACCAGCATCAGCGAACGCTGCACCAGCTCCGTGATGCGCTCGCGGTTCGGCTCGATGCCCACCGCGCAGTGGTCGTTGAAGCTCACCATGCCGTCGGCCAAGAGGCGCACGCTCTGCAGGAAGTTGTGCGCCACCATCGGACGGAACACGTTCAGCTCGAAGTTGCCCGAGGCGCCGCCGATGTTGATGGCCACGTCGTTGCCGAACACCTGCGCGGCCAGCATCGTGACGGCTTCGCTCTGCGTCGGGTTGACCTTGCCCGGCATGATCGACGAGCCGGGTTCGTTCTCGGGAATGCTCAGTTCGCCGATGCCGCTGCGCGGGCCGCTGGCGAGCCAGCGCACGTCGTTGGCGATCTTGTTCATGCTGGCTGCCAGCGTCTTCAGTGCGCCGTGGGCATGCACCAGCGCATCGACGCTGGCCATGGCTTCGAACTTGTTCGGTGCGGTGACGAACGGCAGGCTCGTGAGCTTCGCCAGTTCGGCCGCGACCTGTTCCGCATAGCCCTTGGGCGCATTGAGCCCGGTGCCGACGGCCGTGCCGCCCAGCGCTAGTTCGCACAGGTGCGGCAGCGCGGCGCGCACATGCGCCTCGCCGTGCGCGAGCTGCGCCACGTAGCCCGAGAACTCCTGGCCCAGCGTGAGCGGCGTCGCATCTTGCAGGTGGGTGCGGCCGATCTTCACGATGTCGGCAAAGTCTTCGGCCTTCTTGGCCAGCGTGCCGCGCAGCTTGGCGATAGCGGGCAGCAGCTTGTGCGTGATGGCCTCGACGGCCGCAACGTGCATGGCGGTCGGGAACACGTCGTTGCTCGACTGGCTGCGGTTCACGTCGTCGTTCGGGTGCACCAGGCGCCCTTCCCCGCGCTCGCCGCCGAGGATTTCGCTGGCACGGTTGGCCAGCACCTCGTTCACGTTCATGTTGCTCTGCGTGCCCGAGCCGGTCTGCCAGACCACGAGCGGGAACTCGCACGGGTGCTTGCCGGCAATGACCTCGTCGGCCGCGGCCACGATGGCCTGGGTCTTCTTTTCGTCCTGCAGGCCCAGCGCGTGATTGACCACGGCCGATGCGCGCTTGACCTGGGCCAGCGCCTTGATGATTTCGCGCGGCTGCTGCTCGCCGGAGATGTCGAAGTTCTGCAGCGAGCGCTGCGTTTGCGCGCCCCACAGCTTGTCGGCCGGCACGTCGATCGGGCCGAAGGTGTCGCGCTCGGCACGGGTCTTGGGAGAAGTCGTCATGAGAAAAATGGCTCCGCAGTCTTGGATGGTTGCGCCCGCTCACCGGACGCGATGCCGAGTATCGGACCAATAAGAATGGCTCGCATCTGTCGAGGCCATTCGGTCGGGTCCCACAGACACGATACGCCCGTGGGTTGACTCGCGTCATGCCAAAAAGTTATAATCATGGGCTTCCGACGACCAACAAGTCATGTTGGTCACCCTTGCACTACTCGCGGATCTGTGAATCCCGTCGCGGTGCAAGGCCCTCCACGCCGGGCCCAGCCCGGCAAACCGGCCGGATCTTTTTCCGGCCCCATTGCCACGTCACGCTCATCCAGGCGGCGCCCCTCGACCAGGCCCGTTGTCTGCGAATGAAGCATCCGGCGGGCACTGGCTTCGTCGCCACGTCGTTTTCAGTGCCTGTCGGCAGCCCTCGGGGCTCGCCGGGCCATTGCATGCGCATGCGCAATCTTCATGCGCGCTGTCGGGCAGCTCCCTCATCGGGCTGATGGCGTGGCCGTTGCCGTCCTCCGGGGCGGTGCTGTGTCCACCCTTCACTCAAGGAGCCCCGGCATATGGCCAAAGGAATTCTCATCGACCATGTCTTCAAGGTGTTCGGCGATTCGCCCGAACAAGCCCTGGAGCTGGTCCGCCAAGGTTTTTCGAAAAAGGAAATCCTGGCGCAAACCGGCCAGTCGATCGGCGTGTTCGATGCCACCTTCGAGATCCAGGCCGGCGAGATCTTCGTGATCATGGGCCTGTCGGGCTCGGGCAAGTCGACGCTGGTGCGGCTGCTCAACCGGCTGATCGAGCCGACCGCCGGGCGCATCGTGATCGACGGCGCCGACATCAACGAGCACTCCGACAGCAAGCTGCGCGCGCTGCGCCGCAAGGACATCAGCATGGTGTTCCAGTCGTTCGCGCTGATGCCGCACATGACGGTGCGCGAGAACACCGCCTTCGGCCTCGAGCTGTCGGGCACGCGCAAGAAAGACCGCCTCGCGCAGGCCGACCTCGCGCTGGCGCAGGTGGGCCTTTCGGGCTGGGGCGACAGCTACCCCGACGAACTCTCGGGCGGCATGCAGCAGCGCGTGGGCCTGGCGCGCGCGCTGGCGTCCGATCCGTCGATCCTGCTGATGGACGAGGCCTTTTCGGCGCTCGACCCGATCATCCGCACCGAGATGCAGTCGGAGCTGCTGCGGCTGCAGCAGGTGCAGCGCCGCACCATCGTGTTCATCTCGCACGACCTGGACGAAGCCATGCGCATCGGCGACCGCATCGCGATCATGAAGGACGGCCACGTGATCCAGGTCGGCACGCCCGACGAGATTCTGCGCAGGCCGGCCGACGACTACGTGCGCAGCTTCGTGCGCGGCGTGGACGCGGCGGCGGTGTTCAAGGCGGCGGACATCGCACGCAAGTCGCTCACCGTGGTGTGCGAGCACCCCGAGCGCGGCGCGCACGCGGCGCTCAAGCTGCTCGAAGACCAGGACCGTGACTTCGCCTACGTGACCAGCCCGACCAAGCGCTTTCTGGGCGTGGTCTCGGCCGACACGCTGCGCGGTGCGCTCGACGGGCATTCGGGCCCGCTCGGACTGCACCACGCCTTCCTCGACGAGCTGCCGCGCATCGACGCCGAAGCCCCCGTGGCCGGCCTCATCGGCCAGCTCGCGCAGGCGCCGTGCGCCCTGCCGGTGGTGGCCAGCGATGGCCGCTTCTGCGGTGCGATCAGCAAGACGACGCTGCTCAAGTTCCTCGACCGCGACACGCCGCCGATCGAACCCGTCTCGCCGCACGCCGCCCCCGCACTCGCCGCCGAGCCGCACTGAATTCACGAAGGACCTTGAACGATGAACGACACCACATTGCCTTCCGACCTGAACGCGCCCCTGATGGACGCACCCGTCCTGAACACGCCCGCCGCGCCCCCCGCCCTCGACCCGTGGGAAGCGATCTCGGCCGCGCCTGACACCTCGACCGCCAGCGCCTGGCTCGATGCGCCGGCGAACACCGCACACGCCCTCGCCGGGCAGGCCGACACCGCCACCGGCGGCTTCGCATTGCACCGTCTGTGGGACGGCTCGCTGCCCGTCGAGGCCTGGATCAACCAGGGCCTGGGCTGGGTGGTCGAGCATTTCCGCCCCTTCTTCCAGACCGTGCGCCTGCCCATCGACAGCACGCTCAACTCGGTGCAGGGCCTGCTCACCGCCCTGCCCGCGCTGCCGATGATTGCGATCATCGGCCTGCTCGCCTGGCAGTTCGCCGGCCGCGCGCTGGCCATCGGCACCGTCGTGTCGCTGATGCTGGTGACCATGCTCGGCATCTGGCCCGAGGCCATGGTCACGCTGTCGCTGGTGCTGACCTCGCTGGTGTTCTGCATGGTCATCGGCCTGCCGCTGGGCGTGCTGCTGGCCAGCAACGACCGCGCCCAGCGCGTGATGCGCCCGGTGCTCGACGCGATGCAGACCACGCCGGCCTTCGTGTACCTCGTGCCGGTGGTGATGCTGTTCGGCATCGGCAACGTGCCGGGCGTGATCGTGACGATCGTCTTCGCACTCGCCCCGCTGGTGCGCCTGACCAACCTCGGCCTGCGCCAGGTGCGGCCCGACCTCATCGAAGCCGCGCGTGCCTACGGTGCCTCGCCCTGGCAGATGCTGCTGAAGGTGAAGCTGCCGCTGGCCATGCCATCGATCATGGCGGGCATCAACCAGGCGCTGATGCTGTCGCTGTCGATGGTGGTGATCGCCTCGATGATCGCCGTGGGCGGCCTGGGCCAGATGGTGTTGCGCGGCATCGGCCGGCTCGACATGGGCCTGGCCACCGTCGGCGGCCTGGGCATCGTGCTGCTGGCGATCACGCTGGACCGCCTGACGCAGGCCATGGGCAAGTCGCGCCGCAGCGCCGGCCATCGCTGGTGGTACACGGGGCCGGCCGGCCTTGCGCTGCGCACGCTGCAGCGCCTCGTGGGTACGCCCTCGCGCGGCTCGTACGCCGACGACGCCGTGCCTACCCTTTCCACGCAAGCGCACTGACCGTCACGGAGGACATCCACGCATGAAGACCACCCGCCTCTTCTTCGCCCGCAGCCTCCTGGCGCTGGGCTTCGTCGCCTTCGGTTCGGTTGCGCAGGCCGCCAACGACCTGCCCGGCCAGGGCGTCACCGTGCAGCCGCTGAAAAGTTCGCTCGCCGAGGAAGCCTTTCAGACGCTGCTGGTGATGCGCGCGCTCGAGAAGCTCGGCTACAAGGTCGAGCCGATGAAAGACCTCGAGCCCGCCACCGAGCACCTGGCGATTGCCAACGGCGACGCCACCTTCATGGCCAACCACTGGAGCCTGCTGCACGCCGACTTCTACAAGAACAGCGGCGGCGACGCCAAGCTGTGGCACCAGGGCGTGTACTCCGACGGCGCGGTGCAGGGCTACCTGATCGACCGCAAGACCGCCGAGCAATACAACATCACCAACCTCGCGCAGCTGAAGGACCCGGCCATCGCGAAGCTGTTCGATGCCGACGGCGACGGCAAGGCCGACCTCACCGGCTGCAACCCCGGCTGGGGCTGCGAGCTGGCCATCGAGGGCCACCTGAGCGCCTACCAGCTGCGCGACAGCATGACCCACAAGCAGGGCAGCTATGCCGCGCTCATGGCCGACACCATCGCGCGCTTCAAGCAGGACAAGCCGATCCTGTACTACACGTGGACGCCCTACTGGGTCAGCGCCGTGCTCCGTCCGGGCGCCGACGTGGTCTGGCTGCAGGTGCCCTTCTCGCCCACGCAGGCTGGTGCCCAGGTCGACACCCGGCTGCCCAACGGCCGCAACTACGGCTTCCTGGCCAACCAGCAGCGCATCGTCGCCAACCGGGCCTTCATCGAGAAGAACCCCGCCGCCGGCCGCCTGTTCGAAGTGATGAAGCTGCCGATCGCCGACATCAACGCGCAGAACCTGCGCATGAGCGAAGGCGCGAACAGCATGCAGGACGTGACACGCCACACCGACGGGTGGATTCGGGTGCACCAGGCAACGTTCGACGGATGGATTGCCGAGGCGCGCGCCGCCGCCCGGTAACACCGACTCACACCCGCGCCGGCGCCCTTTCGCCCGGCGCCGGCCTGCGGTATTGGTGGCTGAGATAATCGAGGGCGTTCCCCCTCCAATAAGACTCCCCACCATGACGACCACGATCCAGCAGGCCGACCTGATCGAATCGATCAGCGCCGCGCTCCAGTACATCAGCTACTACCACCCCGCGGACTACATTGCCCACCTGGCCAAGGCCTACGAGCGCGAGCAGAGTCCCGCCGCCAAGGACGCCATTGCGCAGATCCTGACCAACAGCAAGATGAGCGCCACGGGCCACCGCCCGATCTGCCAGGACACCGGCATCGTCAACGTGTTCCTCAAGGTCGGCATGGACGTGCGCTGGGGCGGCTTCACCGGTTCGCTGGACGACGCCATCAACGAAGGCGTGCGCCGCGGCTACAACCACCCCGACAACACGCTGCGCGCCTCGGTCGTGGGCGACCCGCAGTTCGATCGCAAGAACACCAAGGACAACACGCCCGCGGTGATCTTCACCGAGATCGTGCCCGGCAACACCGTCGAAGTGACGGTGGCCGCCAAGGGCGGCGGCAGCGAGAACAAGAGCAAGCTGGTCATGCTGAACCCCGGCGACAGCGTGGTCGACTGGGTGCTCAAGACCGTGCCGACCATGGGCGCCGGCTGGTGCCCGCCCGGCATGCTGGGCATCGGCATCGGCGGCACCGCCGAGAAGGCCGCGCTCATGGCCAAGGAAAGCCTGATGGACGACCTGGACATGCACGAGCTGCAGGCCAAGGCCGCCTCGGGCGCCGAGCTGAGCAAGGTCGAGGCGCTGCGCCTGGAGCTGTTCGAGAAGGTCAATGCCCTGGGCATCGGCGCGCAGGGCCTGGGCGGCCTGGCCACCGTGCTCGACGTCAAGATCAAGATGTACCCGACGCACGCGGCCAGCAAGCCCGTGGCAATGATCCCCAACTGCGCCGCCACGCGCCACGCGCACTTCGTGATGGACGGCAGCGGCCCGGTCTACCTCGATCCGCCGTCGCTCGACCTGTGGCCCGACGTGAACTGGGCACCCGACGAAAAGAAGAGCAAGCGCGTCGACCTGAACAAGCTCACGCCCGCCGAAGTCGCGAGCTGGAAGCCGGGCGACACGATCCTGCTGAACGGCAAGATGCTCACCGGCCGCGACGCCGCGCACAAGCGCATCCAGGACATGCTGGCCAAGGGCGAGAAGCTGCCGGTCGATTTCACGAACCGCGTCATCTACTACGTCGGCCCGGTCGATCCGGTCGGCAACGAAGCCGTGGGCCCCGCCGGCCCGACCACCGCCACGCGCATGGACGGCTTCACCGAGATGATGCTGGCCCAGACCGGCCTGATCGCCATGATCGGCAAGGCCGAGCGCGGCCCGGTCGCCATCGAGGCGATCAAGAAGCACAAGAGCGCCTACCTCATGGCCGTGGGCGGCGCCGCCTACCTCGTGAGCAAGGCCATCAAGACCGCCAAGGTCGTGGGCTTTGCGGACCTGGGCATGGAAGCCATCTACGAATTCGACGTGGTCGACATGCCCGTGACGGTGGCGGTCGATGCCGGCGGCACCAGCGCGCACATCACCGGCCCGGCCGAGTGGCAAAAGCGCATTGCCAGCGGCGAGTTCAAGACCATTCCGCTGGAAGTCGCTTGAACCCGGTCGGCGTGTTCGACAGCGGCGTCGGGGGGCTGAGCACGCTCGCCGCGCTGCAGGCCGAGCTGCCGACCGAACGCTTCGTCTACTTCGCCGACACCGCGAATGCGCCGTATGGCGAGCGCGGCGACGCCTACGTCATCGCGCACTCGCGTCAGGTGGTCGAACACCTGCTGCGCGCGCACGGCATCAAGGCGCTGGTGGTGGCCTGCAACACGGCCACCACGGCGGCGATCCATGTGCTGCGCGCCGAATTCCCCGCCCTGCCCATCGTGGGTCTGGAGCCGGCGCTCAAGCCCGCCGTGGCGACGAGCCGCACCGGCCACATCGCGGTGCTGGCCACGCGCGGCACGCTGGCCAGCGCCCGGTATGCGGCGCTGCGCGATTCCTTTGCAGGCACGACGACCGTGCGGCCCGTGCCGTGCGACGGCCTCGTGAAGGCCATCGAAGGCTTCGACAGCCCCACCATCGCCGTGCTGTGCGCGCGCTACATGGCGGAGGCCGGCCCCTTCGGTGACGGCCCGGGCCAGGTCGACACCGTGGTGCTCGGTTGCACGCACTACCCGCTCGTGAAAGACGAACTGCAGCGCCACGCACCGTCGACGCTGCGCTTCATCGACACCGGTGCACCGGTCGCGCAGCAGACCCGCCGCGTGCTGACGTCGCTCAGCCGATTGGCAGATGACAACAGCGAAGGCGGGCTGGTCCTCGAGAGCAGCGGCGTCCTGGCGGTGCTCGAAGCCGCCGCCACGCGTTGGCTCCCCGCACGCACGCAAAGCGCCGCGGTGCCTGCGGCGAACGCCGCCGCCTGACCTCACGACCGGCAATGCGCGCCCTCTTCTTCCTGCGTCATGCACTGCTCCTTCTGGGCCTGGCTTCGGCCGTCGGCCTGAGCCACGCCGCCTGCGAAAGCGGGCTGGCCGAGCGCATGCATGCCAAGCTCTATCCCAGGCAACCGCTCGACGAACGGCTTGCCGCGTGCAAGGTCTGGCCGGCGTTTCCCGGCCGCAGCATCGTGGTGCTGCCGATGCCGCGCGAGACCACCGACAAGGGCGCCAAGGTCTTCGATCTGGCGCTGCTGCTGATCCAGCGGCCCGACAACGGCAACACCGACCGCGACACGGTGATCGGGCGGATCTTCCTGCCCGAGGCGCTCGACGAAGACGCCACCAACGCGATCCAGGAGATCCGCGTCGACACCTCGCGCTACGTGCTGTCGCCCGACACGCGCGCCTTCGGCCTGCGCGTGCGCTACCGCGGCAACAGCCCGAGCTCAGGCCCGCAGGCCAGCGAGACCGTGCGCCTGTACGTGCAGCGCGGCAACAAGCTGCAGCAGGTGCTGCAGGAGGTCGAGCTCGACCACGACAACGGCGGCTGGGACGCCACCTGCACCGGCCACTTCGAGAAGCTGCGCACCATGCTGTCGGTCGCCCGCACGACGAGCAACGGCTTTGCCGACCTGCAGCTGTCGCGCACGCTGGTGCAAAGCCGCGCGCAGGAACAGGAAGACCAGGGCTGCGTCGAGAAGGCGCTGCCCGCGAAGTTCAGCACCGTGACGCTGCGCTACGACGGCGAGCGCTACAAGGTGCCGAAGTCGCTACAGCAGATGCCCTGACGGGCACTTGAAACCCGGCGGGGCTTTCACGGACCCGTCATACGAAAGTAACAGCATGCGCGGTTTGTTCCCAAGAACGGCTACGCACCATGAGTTCGCTTTCCCTCCCGTCCCGCATTCCCTTCCAACCCATGCTGCTCGCCGGCGCCCTCTCGTTGTTGCTCGCTGCCTGCGGCGGCGGCGGCAGTGACGGTGGCGGCTTCAACGGGTTCTTCCCGCCCACGGCCAACCCGCCGACCACGCCCGCCGTGGTGCAGCCCGAACCCGACCAACTCGTCTCGAAGGCCCAGTTCGCGCCCAAGGCAGACAGCACCGAGGGCTCCTCCGACGCATCGACCGCCATCGCCCTGCCCGACGGCTTCATGCTCGTGGCAGACGACGAAGCGAACGTGCTGCGTGTGTACCCGCGCGCCGGCGGCGCCGCAGTGAAGGAATGGAGCTACAAGGACGAAGGCCCCAAGCTCGCCAAGGAACTCGACCTCGAAGCCGGCACACGCATCGGCGACACGCTGTACTTCACCGGCTCCAACAGCAACAAGAAAGACGGCGGCGACGCGGCGGCTGACCGTTCGCACCTCTTCGCAGTGAAGGTCGGCGGGACGGGCGCGGCCACCACGTTCGACTATGTGGGCCAGTTCTCGCTGCTCGAAGCGCAGCTCATCGCCTGGGACAAGAACAACGCCCACGGGCTCGGCGCCAACCACTTCGGCTTTGCCGTGTCGGCCGCTGCCGGCATCGTGCCGGAGCGCATCGACGGCTTCTCGATCGAAGGCCTGACCAGCGCGCCGGGCGACACCGCCCTGTGGCTGGGTTTCCGCGCGCCGCAGACCGGCGCCTCGGTGCGCGCCAAGGCGCTGATCGTGCCGCTGCAGAACCACACCGCGCTGATGGCCGGCACCGCCACGCAAGCCGTCTTCGGCGCACCCATCGAACTGGAGCTGGGAGGCCGCGGCATTCGCTCGATCGACAAGGGCACCGACGGCAACTACCTGATCGTTGCAGGCCCGGCAGGCGCCGCGGTGCCGGAGGTCGACCGCAACTTCGCGCTGTTCACCTGGGACGGCAACCCGAACAACGCGCCGGTCGAACTGTCGAACGACCTCGACGCGCTGCGCAAGGAAACGGGCGGCAGCTTCGAGTCCATCGTGGAAGTGCCGGGCCCGGTGAAGGCCGGCACGCAAGTGCAGCTGCTGCTGGACAACGGCGACACGAAGTGGGACGGTAAGACAGCCTCGAAGGACCTGCCCGCCGCCGAGCAGAAGTTCGACGGCTTCGTCGTGCGCCTGAGCGCCCCATGGGCCGACACCGCCGCACCGAAGCTGAAGAAGGCGTCGCCGCCGGCCGGCCGCGTGGGCGTCAACCTCGACACCTCGATCATCCTGTCGTTCAACGAGGCCGTGCGCCTCGGGTCCGGGCGCATCGTGCTGCACGCGGCCGACGGCACCGTGGTCGAGACCTTCCACGCCAACAGCCCCGCCGCGCGCGTGCAGGTGGCGTTCAACGTGCTGACGCTGGTGCCGACGGCCAAGCTCGCGATGAACGCCGGCTACTACGTCACGGTCGATGCCAACGCCATCACCGACGCCGCCGGCAACGCCTTCGCGGGCATCAACGACACGACGACGCTGGGCTTCACGACGGCCGGCGTGCCCACGCCGCTGGCAGCCGGCGACCTGCTCTTCATGGCCGCCAACGCCGAAGCACCCGACGCCTATGCGTTCGTGCTGCTGAAGGCGGTGAATGGCGGCACGCAGGTGCTGTTCACCGACCGCGACCGCCGGAAAGAGGCAGATGAAAAGCGCGAGTTCACCGACATCACCAACGAAACGGCCTACTTCTGGACCGCGAACCAGAACCTGCCGGCCGGCACCATCGTGACGATCCAGACCGACGTCGTGGGCAGCCCGATCGCGGACCAGGGCTTCACGCTCGGCTCCCCGGGCGGCATCGGCAAGGCGGAGACGGTCTACGCGATCGCGGGCGGCACCATCGAGGGCCTGGGCGAAGGCAAGGCCGGAAAGATCACGGCGGTCGGCAACTACCTCGCGAGCATCACGCTCGGCGGCGCCGCGGGCAGCATTCCCGATGCGCTCACGACGGCGGGCACGGCGTTCAGCTTCACGGTCGATCCGCTCAACCAGACCAACACGATCTACATCGGCTCGCTGGATCGCTCGGACCTGGCGGCCTTCGCGGCACGCGTGAAAAATCCGGCCAACTGGGTCCAGAGCTACGCACCGGCAGCCGGCTACCCGCTCACGCGCGACAGCCTGTTCGGCGACAAGCTGCCTTGAACGTTGACTAGCGCGCCTGCAGTGCGGCCTTGCGGCCGCGCTGCATGTCGATCGGCAGCAGCAGCAACAGCCCGCCGATGAACAGCACGGCGGTCGAGAGGATGGCGATGCGCTGGTTGCCGCCGGTGGCCCAGGTGATGGCACCGAAGCTCAGCGGGCCGATGATGCTGGCCAGGCGCGTGGCGAAGGTCCAGAGCCCGAAGAACTCGGCGAGTTGCTGCGGCGGCGCCAGGTAGCCCGTCATCGCGCGCCCGGCCGACTGGCTCGAGCCCATCGCCAGCCCCGCGATGGCGGCGGCCCACCAAAAGCCGCCCTTGGTCGTGACCCACGCGGCGATCACGCACACCGCGATCCACGCGAGCAGCGTCGCAGCCAGCGACACCTTGTGGCCGATGCGGTCCTGCACGTAGCCGAAGCTGAAGGCGCCAAGCGCGGCCGCGAGGTTGAGCACGAAGATGAGCACCATCGTCTCGCTCGCGACGAAGCCGATCACCTGCTCCGCGTAGATCGCGGCCAGCGTGATCGCCACCGCCACGCCGCCCTGGTAGCAGACGGTGCAGACCAGCAGCCACATGAAGTCGCGGTAGGCGCGGGCCTGCTGGAAGGTGGCGCGCAGCTGCTTCCAGGCGCTGTCCTGGCCACGGCTCGCCTGCGGCACGGCGCGTTCGGGCAGCAGCGCGAAGGTCGCGCAGGCGGCGGCGCCGTAGATGGCCGCCGTGATCAGCATCGTGACCGGCACGAAGTGCGCCGCCGGCAGCCCGCGGGCCTGCGACCACAGCACGTAGGCCAGGCACAGCCCCAGCGCCAGCATGCCGCCGACATAGCCAAAGGCCCAGCCCCAGCCGCTCACCTTGCCCATGCCTTCGGCTGTCGCCAGCTCAGGCAGGAAGGCGCCGGTCAGCGACTCGCCGTAGGAATAGAAAGCGTTGGAGACGATCACCAGGGCCATCGCGAGCGCAACGCCCATCGCGCCGCCCGCAAAGCCCGGCGTGAGCGCGAGCGCCGCGGTGGCGAGCACGCAGCCTGTGGTCGTCATGACCAGCACGCGCTTCTTGGCGCCGTGCAGGTCGGCCCAGGCGCCGATGGCGGGCATCGTGAGCATCACGATGGCGTACGAGGTGCTCAGGGCCGCAGTCCACGCAAAGGTGGCCCATGGCGCGCCCTTGGCGATGCCACCGACGAAGTAGGCGGCGAACACCGCCGTGATCACGACCGTGGTGTAGCCCGAGTTCGCGAAGTCGTACATCGCCCAGCCGAACACCTCACGCTTGCGCACGCCGGGGCGCAACGCGGAGGCTGGGAACAGGGCCATGCGGCCTTAAAACTGGGCGGGAAGTGAGCGGATCAGTGCAGGTGGCGCGGACGACGGCCACCGCCGTGACCACCACCGCCGCTGCCGCCGCCCGCGCCACCGGCACCGCGCGGACGCTTGCCGATTTCGAGCGAGTTCACGAGTGCGTCGAAACGGTCGCTGAAGAGGCGATCGATTTCGGAGACCACGCCGCCCAGCTCGGCGCCGTCGAAGTGGCGTTCCATGAGGTTGACCACGTCTTCGACCAGCAGGTCGCGCTGCACCTGCATGATCGCGGCCGGGTTGGGACCCACGAACAGCATCAGGAAGTCGTCGCGCGACTCTTCGTCGGGGTCGCCCTCTTCTTCATCGAAATCGGTGTCGTAGAAGGTGACTTCGATCGCGGCGCCGCGTTCGGAGAGTTCGTTCAGGGCCATGCACATCTCGTCGAGCGCCTGGCGGAAGTCTTCGTCGCCCGGCACGGTCCAGCAGATCTGCAGCGTGTGGTCTTTTTGCTCGAAGCGGATGCCCGGCTCTTCTTCGTAGGTGCTGGTGGCACCGTCGGCCAGCGATTTGGCGCCCGCGTATTTCCAGAGCGGCTTCAAAGCCTCCTGGATTTGCTCGAAGCTCGCGTCCGAGCGCAGCGGCACATCGCCATGCACATGGATCTCAAATGGAGCGTTGTAGCGAGGCATCAAATACTCCCTTGTAAATATGGTGGTACCCGGAACGGGGGTCGAACCCGTATGCCCCGATCAAGGAAGCGGCGGATTTTAAGTCCGATGTGTCTACCAATTTCACCATCCGGGCCACAGGTTGAACATCGACGATAACCCAAATGAAACAAGCCCCGGCAACGTCGGTTGGCGGGGCTTGTGTATCGGAGCCGATCGGTCTGACGAGAGGGTGGAGGCGCGACCCGGAGTCGAACCGGGCTACACGGATTTGCAATCCGTTGCATAACCGCTTTGCTATCGCGCCACGCTGAATAACGAAATCGAACTGCGAAAAAAAGGGAAGCTGGTTGCTTCCCTTTTTCAAAAACTGGAGCGGGAAAAGAGTCTCGAACTCTCGACCTCAACCTTGGCAAGGTTGCGCTCTACCAACTGAGCTATTCCCGCGTTTCGAGCCTCAAATTATATACCAGTTTTTTGAGGCTTCACAAGTTCTGCAATCAATCGATCAATGCTTGACCGAGCCTTCGGAAGCCGGCGCCCCGGCACGCTGCTTGGCCAGTTCGGCAACCGCAGCAGCCGATGCGGCCACTTCTTCGTCGGACAGCGGCTCGGGCATCTTCTCAAGTGCGATCTCGAGCACCTTGTCGATCCACTTCACCGGGACGATCTCGAGGCCGTTCTTCACGTTCTCGGGAATGTCCTGCAGGTCCTTGGCGTTCTCTTCGGGGATCAGCACGGTCTTGATGCCGCCGCGCAATGCGGCCAGCAGCTTTTCCTTCAGGCCGCCGATGGCCGTGACCTCGCCGCGCAGCGTGATCTCGCCGGTCATCGCGACGTCGGCACGCACCGGGATGCCCGTGAGCGCCGACACGAAGGCCGTCGTCATCGCCGCGCCCGCGCTCGGGCCGTCCTTGGGCGTCGCGCCATCGGGCACGTGGATGTGGATGTCGCGCTTCTCGAACACCTCGTCCTTGATGCCCAGGCGGCGCGAGCGGCTGCGCACCACGGTGCGTGCGGCCTCGACCGATTCCTTCATCACGTCGCCGAGCGAACCCGTGCGGCTGATCACGCCCTTGCCGGGCATGGTGACCGCCTCGATCGTCAGCAGGTCGCCGCCGACCTCGGTCCACGCGAGGCCGACCACCTGGCCGACCTGGTTCTGCTTCTCGGCCAGGCCGAAGCTGTACTTGCGCACGCCGAGGAACTCGTTGAGGTTCTCACCGTCGACCGTGACCTTGGGCGTCAGTTGCTTGAGCAGCAGGCCCTTCACCACCTTGCGGCAGATCTTGGAGAGCTCGCGCTCGAGCGAACGCACGCCGGCTTCACGCGTGTAGTAGCGCACGATGTCGCGCACGGCGGATTCGGTGACGGCCAGTTCGTCGTCCTTCACGCCGTTGTTCTTCAGCTGCTTGGGCAGCAGGTACTTGATCGCGATGTTGGTCTTCTCGTCCTCGGTGTAGCCCGAGAGGCGGATGACTTCCATGCGGTCCAGCAGCGCCGGCGGAATGTTCATCGAGTTCGACGTGGCGACGAACATGACGTCGCTCAGGTCGAAGTCGACTTCCACGTAGTGGTCGCCGAAGGTGTGGTTCTGCTCGGGGTCGAGCACTTCGAGCAGCGCGCTCGAAGGATCGCCACGGAAGTCCGTGCCCAGCTTGTCGATTTCGTCGAGCAGGAACAGCGGATTGCGCGTGCCGATCTTGCTCAGGCCTTGCAGCACCTTGCCCGGCAGCGCGCCGATGTAGGTGCGGCGGTGGCCGCGGATCTCGGCTTCGTCGCGCATGCCGCCCAGCGCCATGCGCGTGTACTTGCGGCCGGTCGCCTTGGCGATCGACTGCCCCAGCGAGGTCTTGCCGACACCCGGTGGACCCACGAGGCACAGGATGGGTGCCTTCACCTTGTCGACGCGCTGCTGCACCGCAAGATATTCAAGGATGCGGTCCTTGACCTTCTCGAGGCCGTAGTGGTCGGCATTGAGTACGGCCTCGGCATTGGCCAGGTCGTGCTTGATCTTGGTCTTCTTGCTCCACGGCAGGGCGATGAGCACGTCGATGTAGTTGCGCACCACCGTGGCTTCGGCCGACATGGGCGACATGAGCTTGAGCTTCTTGAGCTCGCCCTCGGCCTTCTTGAGGCCTTCCTTGGACATCTTGGCGAGCTTGATCTTCTTCTCGATCTCCTCGATGTCCGCGCCCTCTTCGCCTTCGCCGAGCTCCTTCTGGATGGCCTTGACCTGCTCATTGAGGTAGAAGTCGCGCTGGTTCTTCTCCATCTGGCGCTTCACGCGGCCACGGATCTTCTTGTCGACGTTCAGGATGTCGACTTCGCGCTCGAGCTGACCGAACAGGTTTTCCAGGCGCGCCTTGACGTCGTCGAGGTCGAGCACCGCCTGCTTGTTGTCGAGCTTGAGCGGCAGATGGGCGGCGATGGTGTCGGCCAGGCGGCCGGCGTCGTCGATGCTCGAGATCGAGGTCAGGATCTCGGGCGGGATTTTCTTGTTCAGTTTGACGTACTGGTCGAACTGCTGCATCACGGCGCGGCGCAGCGCCTCGACCTCGGTGCCCTTCTCGCCGCCTTCGAGCGCCTCGACGGGCGTCACGTTGGCCGAGAAATGGGTTTCGCCGTCATCGATGCGGTTGACGCGGGCGCGCTGTTGGCCTTCGACCAGCACCTTCACGGTGCCGTCGGGCAGCTTGAGCATCTGCAGGATGGTCGAGACGCAGCCGACCTCGAACATGTCCTCGACCGAGGGCTCGTCCTTGGCGGCGGCCTTCTGGGCTACCAGCATGATGCGGCGTTCGGCTTCCATCGCCAGCTCGAGCGCCTTGATGCTCTTCGGGCGACCCACGAAGAGCGGGATCACCATGTGGGGAAACACCACGACGTCGCGCAGCGGCAGCAGCGGCAGGTCGAGGGCTTCGGGGGGCAATGGGGTATGACCAGACATGAGCGTCCTTGTCCTTTAGGCCTTTTTCGCCGTTTCGCGGTACACGAGCAGCGGGGGCTTGTTTTCGTCGATGGTCGATTCCTCGACCACCACCTTGTCGACATTGGTCGCGTTCGGCAATTCGAACATGGTGTCGATCAGCGACTGTTCAAGGATCGAGCGCAGGCCGCGCGCGCCGGTCTTGCGGGCCAGCGCCTTGCGTGCGATCGCCTTGAGCGCCGCGGGACGGATTTCGAGGTCCACGCCTTCCATTTGCAGCAGCTTGGTGAACTGCTTCACCACCGCATTCTTGGGCTCGGTCAGGATCTGCACCAGCGCGTCTTCGCTCAGCTCGGCCAGCGACGCCACCACGGGCATGCGGCCCACGAGTTCGGGGATCAGGCCGAACTTGATCAGGTCTTCAGGCTCAACTTCGCGGAACACCTCGGTGATGCTGCGCTGGGCCTTGCTCTTGACCGCGGCGCCGAAGCCGATACCCGAGGCCTCGGTGCGGTTTTCGATGACCTTCTCGAGGCCCGAAAAGGCGCCGCCGCAGATGAACAGGATGTTGGTCGTGTCGATCTGCAAAAAGTCTTGATTCGGGTGCTTGCGTCCGCCCTGCGGCGGCACGCTGGCCATGGTGCCTTCGATGAGCTTCAGCAGGGCCTGCTGCACGCCCTCGCCCGACACGTCGCGCGTGATCGAGGGGTTGTCGGACTTGCGCGAGATCTTGTCGATTTCGTCGATGTAGACGATGCCGCGCTGGGCGCGCTCGACCTCGTAGTTGCAGCTTTGCAGCAGCTTCTGAATGATGTTCTCGACGTCCTCGCCCACGTAGCCGGCTTCGGTCAGCGTGGTGGCGTCGGCCATCACGAAGGGAACGTCGAGCATGCGCGCAAGCGTTTGCGCCAGCAGCGTCTTGCCCGAACCCGTGGGGCCGATCAGCAGGATGTTGCTCTTGCTGAGCTCGACCTCGTCGCCCTTGGTGTTCTTTTCCTTGTGGCGCAGGCGCTTGTAGTGGTTGTAGACGGCCACCGACAGCATGCGCTTGGCCGGCTCCTGGCCGATCACGTAGTTGTCGAGGTTGGTCTTGATCTCCAGCGGCGTGGGCAGGTCGCTGCGCGCGTCGCGCGCTTCCTCACCGGCCGGCAGCTCGTCACGGATGATCTCGTTGCACAGGTCGATGCATTCGTCGCAGATGAAGACCGAAGGGCCCGCGATCAGCTTCTTGACCTCATGCTGGCTCTTGCCGCAGAACGAGCAATAAAGCGTTTTTTCGCTGGAGGTGCCTTTTTTTTCGGCCATGGACTTTTGCCTCGTGACAGGGTATGGACAATGATAACTAAACAAAAACGGCGTTTCCCGTGTGGAAAACGCCGTTTTTGCCTTTTGGGCGCCCGAGGCGCCGGGCGGCTTTAACCGCGCTGGGCGACGACCTGGTCGACCAGGCCGTAATCCTTGGCCTCGTCGGCCGTGAGGAAATAGTCTCGCTCGGTGTCCGACTTGACCTTTTCTAGCGGCTGGCCGGTGCGTTCGGCCAGGATCCGGTTCATCTGGTCCTTGGTGCGCAGGATGTCGCGCGCATGGATTTCGATGTCGGTGGCCTGGCCGCGTGCGCCGCCCAGCACCTGGTGGATCATGATCTTCGAGTTGGGCAGCGAGAAACGCTTGCCCTTCTCGCCGGCCGCCAGCAGGAAGGCGCCCATGCTGGCCGCGAAGCCCAGGCACATCGTCGACACCGATGGCTTGATGAACTGCATGGTGTCGTAGATCGCCATGCCGGCGCTCACGCTGCCGCCCGGGGAGTTGATGTAGAACGAAATGTCCTTGTCCGGGTTCTCGCTCTCGAGAAACAGCAGCTGGGCCACCACGAGGTTGGCGGTCTGGTCGTTGACCTCGCCCACCAGGAAGATGATGCGCTCCTTGAGAAGACGCGAGTAGATGTCATACGACCGCTCGCCGCGGCCCGACTGCTCGACGACCATCGGGATCATGCCGAGGCCTTGAATTTCCTGTGCGCTCATGAATTTGCTCTCCGGAAAATGGATTCGTTCGCTCTGATTGAACTGTACGCCTGAGTGAAATGGGGCTCGTGCCGCAAAGCACAAGCCCCATCGGCGTTGCTGCATGCAGCGACGGAAACCAGCTTACTGCTGCTGCGCCATCAGTTCGTCGAACGACACCGACTTTTCGTTGACCTTGGCCTTGGCCAGCACGAAGTCGGTCACGTTGTTCTCGATGACCACGGCTTCGACTTCCGCCAGGCGGTTGTTGTCGCTGAAGTACCAACGCACGACGTCTTGCGGCTTCTCGTAGCTGGCGGCCAGCTCGTCGATGTGGGCCTTGATCTGCTCGGGCTTGGCCTGCAGTTCGTTGGCACGCACCAGCTCGGCCACCACGAGGCCCAGGCGCACGCGGCGCTCGGCTTGCGGGCGGAACACTTCTTCGGGGATCGGGGCCTTGTCGGCGTCCTTGATGCCGCGCTGCTTGAGCTCGGCGCGGGCGCCTTCGATCATGCGGGCGACTTCCGACTGCACGCTGGCGTTCGGCAGGTCGAGTTCGGCGTTGGCCACCAGCGCGTCCATGACGGCGTTCTTGTTGCGGGCCAGCAGGCGGAACTTCACTTCGCGTTCGAGGTTGCGCTTGATGTCGGCGCGCAGGCCTTCCACGGTGGCTTCGGCGATGCCGAGCGACTTGGCGAGCTGTTCGTTGACTTCGGGCAGGTGCGACGCTTCGATCTTCTTCACGGTGACCATGAAGTCGGCTTGCTTGCCGGCCACGTCCTTGCCGTGGTAATCGGCCGGGAACGACAGCGGGAAGGTGCGGCTGTCGCCGGACTTCATGCCGCGCACGGCGTCTTCGAATTCCTTGAGCATCTGGCCTTCGCCGACGACGAACTGGAAGTCTTCGGCCTTGCCGCCCTGGAAGGGCTCGCCGTCGATCTTGCCTTCGAAGTCGACCGTCACGCGGTCGTTGTCTTCGGCCACGGCGTCTTGGGCGCGCTGGGCGAAGGTACGGCGCTGCTTGCGCAGGATGTCCAGGGTCTTGTCGATGGCTTCGTCGCCGACTTCGGCCGACAGCTTCTCGACTTCAGCGCCCGACAGGTCGTTGATCTTGACTTCGGGGAACACTTCGAAGACCGCGTCGAAGGCGAGCTGGCCTTCGGGCGACTCTTCCTTCTCGGTGATGCGGGGCTGGCCGGCGACGCGCAGCTTGGCTTCGTTCGCGGCTTGCGAGAAGGCCTCACCGACCTTGTCGTTCATGACTTCGTAGTGCACCGAGTAGCCGTAGCGCTGGGCCACGACGTTCATCGGCACCTTGCCGGGACGGAAGCCGTCCATCTTGACGGTGCGCGCGAGCTTCTTGAGGCGCGAATCGACTTCGTTCTGGATGGTGCCGACCGGCAGGGTCAGCGTGATCTTGCGTTCGAGCTTCTCGAGAGTTTCAACGTTCACGGTCATGGTGTCTTCCTTGTGAGGGGTGTGGCTGGTGCGCGGGGCCGGACTCGAACCGGCACGTTCTTGCGAACGTCAGGACCTAAACCTGGTGCGTCTACCAATTTCGCCACCCGCGCGATGCCAAATTTCAGGTGAATGCAAAGGCGGACGGCCTCGGCGCTGCAGGAAAACCCGCTGGCCCAAGACCGTCCGCCTGAAATCGGTCAACCGCGCATTTTAAACGCAAGAATGGGGGCCTTCCGGCTTCCCCCTTTCGGGGATTTCACCCACGCTCGCGCAAGGGCTACGGACCGCGCGAAAACGGCCCGTGGAAAGCGCCTTTTCAGGCCGCTTGCGGCTCCCGCTTGATGCGGAAGGCCGCGGCATACATCGCCGGCAGCGCCAGCAGCGTCAGCACGGTGGCCACGATCAGCCCGCCCATGATGGCCACGGCCATCGGCCCCCAGAACACGCTGCGCGACAGCGGAATCATCGCCAGCACCGCCGCCGCAGCGGTCAGCACGATGGGCCGCAGGCGCCGCACGGCCGATTCGACGATCGCGTCCCAGGCCGGCACGCCGGCCGCGCGGTCGCTCTCGATCTGGTCGATCAGGATCACGGCGTTGCGCTGGATCATGCCCATCAGCGCGATCACACCGAGCAGCGCCACGAAGCCGAAAGGCCGGTTCAGCAGCAGCAGCGCGGCGGCCACGCCGGCGATGCCCATCGGGCCGGTGATGAACACCAGCAGCGAGCGGCTGAAGCTGTGCAGCTGCAGCATCAGCAGCGTGAACACCAGGAACAGCATGATCGGCACGCCCGCCACGATGGAGGCCGAGCCCTTGCTGCTTTCCTCGACCGCGCCCGCCACCTCGATGCGGTAGCCGCCCTGCCCGGCTGCATGCCAGCCGGCTTCGAGCTCTCGCAGCTTGGGCAGCAGCTGTTCGGTCACGGTGGCGCCCTGCAGGCCTTCCACCACGTCGCCCTGCACGGTGATCGCGTAGTCGCGGTTCTCGCGCCACATCACACCGGGCTCCCAGGTGAACACCGGCCGGGCGATCTGTGTGAGCGGGATCGAACGGCCCGTGGTCGTCGGGATGTAGGCGTTGCCGATGTCCGAGATGGCCTCGCGCTCGTCGGCCGACTGGCGCAGCACGATGTCGATCAGCTGGTCGTTCTCGCGGTACTGGCCGACCGTGGTGCCACTGAACATGGTGCGCGAGGCCTGCGCGATGGCCTGGCTGGTCACGCCGAGCGCACGCGCCTTGGCCTGGTCGATCTCGAGGCGGATCACCTTGACCGACTCGTTCCAGTTGTCGTTCACGCCGCGCATGTTGGCGCTCCCGCGCAGCACGGCCTTCACCTCGTCGGCGCGGGCGCGCAGCTGGGCGGGCTCGGTGCCGATCACGCGGAACTGCACCGGGTACGGCACCGGCGGGCCGTTGGGCAACAGCTTCACGCGGCCGCGCACCTCGGGGAATTCTTCGGCCAGCAGTGCGGGCAGGCGCAGGCGCAGTCGCTCGCGCACCTTCAGGTCCTGCGCCAGCACGATGAGCTGCGACACGTTCGTCTGCGGAAAGACCTGGTCGAGCGGCAGGTAGAAGCGCGGCACGCCCGATCCGATCCAGGTGCTGACGGTCTTCACGCCCTCTTCCTTCATCACGCGCTGCTCGACGCGCTTGGCCACCTCTTCGTTGGCCGCGAACGAGGTGCCTTCGGGGAACCAGAGGTCCACCATGATCTCGGGCCGGCTCGAATCGGGGAAGAACTGCTGCTGCACCTTGCCCATGCCGAAGATGCCGAGCGCGAAGATCAGCACGGTGGCGCCGATGGTCAGCCAGCGGTGCTGCACGCACCAGTTCACCGCGCGGCGAAAGCCGTTGTAGAACGGGGTGTCGAACAGCTCGTGCGGCGGCGCGTCGGGGTCGTGCGGCTTCACCTTGAGCAGCAGCGTGCCCAGGTACGGCACGAAGTACACCGACACGATCCACGACAGCACCAGCGCGATCACCGTCACCGCAAAAATCGCGAAGGTGTACTCGCCCGTCACCGACTTGGCGATGCCGATCGGCAAAAAGCCTGCCGCCGTGATGAGCGTGCCCGTGAGCATCGGCTTGGCCGTCACGTCGTAGGCGAAGGTGGCGGCGCGCACCTTGTCGTAGCCCTCTTCCATCTTCCGCACCATCATCTCGACCGCGATGATCGCGTCGTCGACCAAAAGGCCGAGCGCGATGATCAGCGACCCCAGCGATATCTTGTGCAGCCCGATGCCGAAGTAGTTCATGGCCAGGAAGGTCACGGCCAGCACCAGCGGAATGGTGATCGCCACCACCAGGCCCGGGCGCATGTCGATGTACCAGCCGAAGCGCCCGCCCTTGTGCAGGCCGAGCGCGATGATGCTCACGGCCAGCACGATGGCCACGGCCTCGATGAGCACGCCGACGAATTCGTTGACCGAGCTGGCCACCGACACCGGCTGGTCCTGCACCTGCGCCAGCTTCACGCCGGCCGGCAGGCGCTGGCCGATGGTGGCGGTGGTGGCCTTCAGCGCCTTGCCCAGCGCGATGATGTCGCCGCCCTTGGTCATCGACACGCCGAGCGCGATCACTTCCTTGCCCTGGTGGTGCACCTTGACGGCCGGCGGATCGACATAGCCGCGGCGAATCTCGGCGATGTCGCCGAGCTTGATCTGGTTGCCCGAGCTGCCGCGGATCGGCATCTCGCGCAGCTGCTCGACACTGGTGAACTGGCCGCCCACGCGCACCTGCACCACGTCGAGCGGTGACTGGATCGTGCCGGCGCTTTCCACCGCGTTCTGCGAGCCGAGCTGTGCCAGCACGGCGTTGAAGTCGAGGCCCAACTGGGCCAGGCGCTTCTGCGAAATCTCGATGAAGACTTTTTCGTCCTGCACGCCGAACTGGTCGACCTTGGCCACGTCCTTCACGCGCAGCAATTGCTGGCGCACGTCGTCGGCCAGCGTCTTGAGTTCGGCGTAACTGAAGCCTTCGCTCTCCAGCGCGTAGATCACGCCGTAGACGTCGCCGAAATCGTCATTGAAGAACGGCCCCTGCACACCCGCGGGCAAGGTGCCGCGCATGTCGCCGA
Source organism: Variovorax sp. RO1 (assembly GCF_002849325.1). Taxonomy (NCBI): domain Bacteria; kingdom Pseudomonadati; phylum Pseudomonadota; class Betaproteobacteria; order Burkholderiales; family Comamonadaceae; genus Variovorax; species Variovorax sp. RO1. The sequence continues at coordinate 179,306 of NZ_PKMT01000006.1, read as the reverse complement.
CCTTCTTGCGCACCGTGTACCAGACGTTGGCCACCTCGGCGGCCTTCGACGAATCCTTGATCTGGAAAATGATCTGCGACTCACCGGGCTTCGAATAGCTGCGGATCTTGTCGGCGTACGGCGCTTCCTGCAGCGTGCGCTCGATCTTGTCGGTGACCTGCTCGGCCACCTGCTGCGCGGTCGCGCCGGGCCAGTAGGTGCGCACGACCATCGCGCGGAAGGTGAACGGCGGGTCTTCGTCCTGGCCGAGCTGGAAGTACGCGAAGGCGCCCAGCACCATCAACACCACCATCAGGTAGCGCGTGAGCGGCCCGTGGTCCAGCGCCCATTTGGAAAGATTGAAGCCGGCGGGTTTGTGTCCGGGAGTTTCAGGGTTCTCGGGGGTCGCAGGGCCTTCCGTCATTTGGCGGCACCCGTTGCGATCTCCTTCTTCGTCGCGGCCACGGCCTCGACGGCCTGCTGCTGCGCCTGCGCCTGCTGCTGGCCGTTGGCGGCGGCCGCCATGGCCTCCTTCGACTGGTAGACCGTGACCTTCTGCCCCGGCGACAGCACGTGCACGCCCGCGGCCACGACCATCATGCCGGGCGCCAGGCCCGAGCCGATCACCGCTTCGTTGCCGTCGGCCGTGACCACCTGCACCGGCTGCGAGCGCACGGTCATGCTGTCCTTGTCGAGCACCCATACTGCCGAGCCCTTGCCTTCCTGGCGCAACGCGCTGGTCGGCAGCTTGATCACCGCAACGTCGGTGCGCGCCAGGGCCTGCGGCCTTGCGTAGACCGTGGCGCCGAGTGCCGGCGAGGTCGCGGCATCGATCGACACCTTGACCGAGTAGGTGCGCGTGACCGCGTCGGCACTGGCCGCCACCTCACGCACCTTGCCCTGCAGCACCTCGCCGCCGGACCAGCCGCGCACCGCGACCGGCGAGCCGGGCTTGATCAGCGCGGCGCGGTCTTCGGGCACCGCGAACACCACATCGCGCGCGCCGTCCTGGGCGATGCGCACGACCGGCGTGCCGGCCTGCACCACCTGGCCCGGCTCGGCCTCGATGGCGGTGATGACACCCGCCACATCGGCCACCAGCGTCGTGTAGCTGGCCTGGTTGCCTTGCGAAGCGAGCTGCGCCTGCGCCTGTTCGAGCTGCGCCTGCGCGGCCTTCCAGGTGGTTTCGCGACGTTCCAGTTCGGCGCCGCTGATGAAGTTCTGCGAGCGCAGTTCGGTGTAGCGCTTCAGGTCGGCAGCCGCGAGGTCGCGGTTGGTCTGCGCGGCGGCCTGCTGGGCGCGGGCGGCGTCGGCGGCCAGGCGGTAGTCCTGCGGATCGAGCTGCGCCAGCACTTGGCCGGCCTGCACGTGCTGGCCGAGCTCGGCCTGGCGCTTGGTGATTTTTCCGGCGACGCGGAAGCCCAGACGCGACTCCACGCGCGCCCGCACCTCGGCCGAGAACTCGGGCTGGGCGTCGTAGTCGCTGGTGCCGACGGTCACAAACTTGACCGCCCTCACGGGCTCCTGGGCAGGTGGTTTCGGCGAACAGCCGGCCAGAAATATGGCGGGAAGCAGCAGCCAGGCGGCGCTGCGGGCACGGAGTGAGGCGGCGGAGGCGGTCATGAGACACCCAAGAAGAGAGGAACCGGGCCATTAATGACCCACCGGTTAGTAATCTAGGGTAAACGTTAAACAGTGTCAATGACCCGCGGGTCAGTTGAGCAAATGTTTGCTTTGCGCTACGTCCGCTGCCCCATCTCGACCAGCCGGTTGTCGGGAAGCTCGAAGTAATCGGATGCCCGGCCCGCGTTGCGCTGCAGCCAGCCGAACAGCACCCGTCGCACCGGGTTCATGCCCGGCAGGTTCTCCTCACCCACCGAGGCGCGGGAGACAAAGTACGAGGTCTTCATCGAGTCGATGGCCAGCGTCTTCTGGTAGGCCAGGATGCGGATGAACTCGGGCACGTCGGGCCGCTCCATGAAGCCGTGCCGCGCGGTGACCACCCAGATGCCGTCCATCAGCTGGTCGGCCTCGATGCGCAGGCGCGCGTCCACGCGCGGCGTGTCGCACGAGAGCACGCGCAGCACGATCACCTGCTCGTGCAGCACCTGGTTGTGCTTGAGGTTGTGCAGCAGCGCGTGCGGCACCGCCGTGGCGTCGGGGTTCAGGAACACCGCCGTGCCGCTCACCCGGTGCGGCAGGTGGCGCGCCAGCGACTCGACGAACGGGCGCAGCGGCAGGCTGTCGGCCGCCGCCGCTTCCAGGCCCAGGCGCCGGCCCTTGGCCCAGGTCGTGAACAGCACCATCACCCCGGCCGCCACCGCCAGCGTGAGCCAGCCACCCTCGGCCACCTTCAGGCTGTTGGACACCACGAAAGTCAGGTCGACCACCGCGAAGGCCAGCACGCCGACCACCACCGCCACCTTGTTCCAGCGCCAGAGGCCCCAGGCGACGATGCCGGCCAGCAGCGTGGTCGTCACCATCGTGATCGACACGGCAATGCCGTACGCCGCCGACAGCGCGCCCGAACTGCGGAAGCCCAACACCAGCAGCAGCACGCCCACCATCAGCAGCCAATTGACGGCCGGCACGTAGATCTGCCCGATGGCCGTGCCCGAGGTCTGCACCACGCGCATGCGCGGCAGGTAGCCCATGCGCATCGCCTGCGCAGTAAGCGAGAAGGCGCCCGAGATCACCGCCTGCGAAGCGATCACCGTGGCCATCGCGGCGAGCACCACCATCGGCAGCACGCCCCACGACGGAAAGAGCCGAAAGAACGGGTTGTCGATGGCCGCCGGGTTCGCCAGCACCAGCGCGCCCTGCCCGAAATAGTTGAGCACCAGTCCCGGCAGCGCGATGAAGATCCACGCCAGCCGGATCGGCCTGGCGCCGAAGTGCCCCATGTCGGCATACAGCGCCTCGCCGCCCGTGAACGCCAGGAACACCGCGCCCAGCACCGCGAGCGACTGCGCCCGGTGCTCGACCAGAAAGCCCACCGCCCGGCGTGGGTCGAGCGCCGCCAGCACCTGCGGCTGCTGCAGCACCTGCCAGAGGCCGGCCAGGCCCAGCACCAGGAACCACAGCAGCATCACCGGCCCGAAGATCTTGCCGACCACGCCCGTGCCTTTTTTCTGCACCATGAACAGCCCGATGAGGATGGCCACCGTGATCGGGATCACCGCGCGCTGCAGCACCGGCGCCTGCACCTCCAGGCCCTCGACCGCCGACAGCACCGAGATCGCCGGCGTGATCAGGCTGTCGCCGTAGAACATGGCCGCGCCCACCAGGCCCAGCAGCCCGATCCCGCGCCACACCCAGGGCCGGGTCTTCGAGCCCGACACCGCGTTTCGCGCCAGCGCCTGCAGCGCCAGGATGCCGCCTTCGCCGTCATGGTCGGCGCGCAGCACGAACACCACGTACTTGAGCGTCACCACGAACATCAGGCCCCAGAAGATCAGCGAGAGCAGGCCCAGCACCGCATCGGGCGAGAACGGCACGCCGTGCTCGGGGTTCATCGTCTCCTTGAAGGCGTACAGCGGCGAGGTGCCGATGTCGCCGAAGACGACGCCCAGCGCCGCGATCATCAGCCCCGGCCCGGCCGGATGTGCGGTGTCGCCCGAAGCGGGAAGCGAGGTCCCGGAAGCCGCGGCAGTTGCTTTCATCGTCATGGGCGAAAGAGAGATGGAAAGTGGCGACGCCGCCAGCATAGTGCCCGGACATGACGTCGCCGACAATCGTGGCGTGTCCGCCACTCCCCCCCACGCCGCTGCGCCGGCCCATTACGAAAACTTCCCCGTGGCCTCGTGGCTGTGCCCGCCGCACCTGCGCCCGCCGATCGCCGCGATCTATCACTTTGCCCGCACCGCCGACGACATCGCCGACGAGGGCGACGCCTCGCCCGATGCGCGCGTGGCCGAGCTGCGCGCCTACCGCGAGGAACTGGCCGCCGCCGCGCGCGGCGAAGCATTGCCCGACTCGCGCTGGCCCCATGTGTTCGGCCCGTTGGCCTGGGCCATCACCGAGTACCGCCTGCCCGAAGACCTGCTCGCCGACCTGCTCAGCGCCTTCATGCAGGACATCGAGAAGACCCGCGACCGCGGCACGTATGCCGACCGCGCCGAGCTGCTCGACTACTGCCGCCGCTCCGCCAACCCGGTCGGCCGGCTGCTGCTGCACCTGTACGGCGTGACCGATGCGCAGGCGCTGGCCCAGAGCGACGCCATCTGCAGCGCGCTGCAGCTCATCAACTTCTGGCAAGACCCGAGCGTCGACCTGCCGCGCGGGCGCTTCTACTTTCCGCGCACCGACTGCGCGCGGCGCGGCCTGACGTCGGAGCATTTCAAGGTCTTCGAACCGCTGTCGCCGGCCCCGCCGCCGCAGGAGGCGATCAACCTGATCGCCGTGGTGGCCTTCTGGGCCCGCGAACTCATGACCGAGGGCGCCCCGCTCGTGCACCGCCTGCCAGGCCGCGTGGGCTGGGAGCTGCGCCTCGTCGTGCAGGGCGGCCTGCGCATCCTCGACAAGATCGAGGACCTGGGCTTCGACACCTTCACGCAGCGCCCCACCGTCGGCAAGGCCGATGCGCCGGTGCTGCTCTGGAAGGCATGGCGGATGCGGAGACAATCACGCCCCATGAAAGCAGCGCCTCCCCGATGAATCCCGAGCAATACGTGCAAGACAAGGCCGCCGCTTCGGGCAGCAGTTTCTATTACGCCTTCCTGTTCCTGCCCAAGCCGCGGCGCGCCGCGATCACGGCTTTTTATGCCTTCTGCCGCGAGGTCGACGACGTGGTCGACGAAGTGACCGACCCCGGCGTGGCCGCCACCAAGCTCGCCTGGTGGCGCACCGAGGTCGCCCAGGCCTTTGCCGGCACGCCGCGCCACCCGGTCATGCAGGCGCTCATGCCGCATGTTGCGGCCTACGGCATCGAGGCACGCCAGCTCCACGAGGTGATCGACGGCTGCCAGATGGACCTGGACCAGACCCGGTATCTCGACTTTCCCGGCCTCGTGCGCTACTGCCACCTGGTGGCCGGTGTGGTGGGCGAAGTCGCGGCGCGCATCTTCGGCCAGACCGATCCGCAGACCACCGCCTACGCCCACAAGCTCGGCCTGGCGCTGCAGCTCACCAACATCCTGCGCGACGTCGGCGAAGACGCGCTGCGCGGTCGCATCTACCTGCCGGTCAACGAGCTGCAGCAGTTCGACGTGAAGGCGCACGAGATCCTCAACCGCATCCATTCCGACCGTTTTGTCGCGCTCATGAAGTTCCAGGCCCAGCGCGCCCACGCCGCCTACGACGAAGCGCTGGCCCTGCTCCCGCTGGCCGATCGCCGCACGCAGAAGCCCGGCCTGATGATGGCCAGCATCTACCGCACGCTGCTGCGCGAGATCGAAGGCGACGACTTCCAGGTGCTGAACCAGCGCGTCAGCCTGACACCCGTGCGCAAGCTGTGGCTGGCATGGAAAGTCCAGGCGCTGGGCCGGATATGACGCCCCACCCTTCGTGCCCATGAGGCTCGCCGTCATCGGCGCCGGCTGGGCCGGCCTCGCCTGCGCCGTCGAGGCCACGCGCCTCGGCCACGCCGTCACCTTGTTCGAAGCCGCGCCGATGGCCGGCGGGCGGGCGCGGCGGGTCGATCACATGCATGGCATGGCGCTCGACAACGGCCAGCACATCCTGATCGGCGCCTACACCGCCACGCTGGCGCTCATGCGCGACGTGGGTGTGGATGTTGACACCGCCCTCCAGCGCCTGCCGCTCTCGCTGCGCTTTGCCGACGGCGGCGGGCTGCAGCTGCCCGCGGGCCGGCCGCCCCCGCTCGATCTGCTGATCGGCATCTTCACGGCACGCGGCTGGCGCTGGCGCGACAAGGCCGCGCTGCTGTCCACCGCCGTGCGCTGGCGCCTCGCGGGCTTTCGCTGCGCGCCCGGCACCAGCGTCGCCGCGCTCTGCACCGGGCTCACGCCGCGCGTCATGCAGGAGCTGATCGAGCCGCTGTGCGTCTCGGCGCTGAACACGCCCGTGTCGCAGTCGAGCGGTCAGGTGTTCCTGCGCGTGCTGCACGACGCGCTGTTCAGCGGGCGCGGCGGTGCCGACCTGCTGCTGCCGCGCGTCGACCTCGGCGCGCTGCTGCCCGACGCCGCGCTGGCGTGGCTCGCCCAGCACGGCGCCACCACGCGCATCGGGCACCGCGTGCGCGCCATCGCGCCCGAAGGCGGCCAGTGGCGCGTCGATGACGAACTCTTCGACCAGGCCGTGCTCGCCGGCGCCCCCTGGGACGCCGCACGGCTCGCGCGCGCCACCGGCCTGCCCGCTGCGTCGCGCTGGTGCAACGTCACCGAGTCGCTGCGCTTCGAGGCGATTGCCACGGTCTACGTGCGCGGCGCCGCGCCACTGGCCGAACCGATGCTCGCGCTGCGCAGCCAGCCGGGCAGCGCACCGGCCCAGTTCGTGTTCGATCGCGGCCAGCTCGGCGGACCTGCGGGCGTGCTCGCTTTCGTCGTGAGCGCCAACGAAACGCCGCGCGAGACGCTCGAAAAACAGGTGCTCGCCCAGGCCGGCGCGCAGCTCGGGCAACCAGGCCTGACGCCGATCCAGACCGTGGTCGAAAAACGCGCCACCTTCGCCTGCACGCCCGGCCTGGCGCGCCCGCCAGCCATCATTGCGCCGGGGCTGCAGGCTTGCGGCGACTACACCGAAGGCCCCTACCCCGCCACGCTCGAAGGCGCCGTCCTCAACGGACTGGCCGTCGCGCGCGCGCTGGCCACGCCGTGACCCCATGACCACGACCCTGCGTTACCTCGATTTCGACTACAGCGAAGACACCGAAGACCACGGCACCTTCGACGCCATGGCCTCGACCCCGCCCGAGCGCACGCCCGAGGTGGAAGCCGAGATTGATTTGGTGCTGGCCTGGGCCGAGGGCACCTTCCCGGGGGCGCGCGGCGCGCTCGATGAAGGCGCGATGTGGGACTGCGACGTGCAGCGCACGCAGGAAGAGAACCCGCGCCTGGACACCCTCACGCTCTCGCTCAGCGGCACCGCCGACTTCTGCGCGGCGCTGCGCGAGCGCTTCGGGCTCGACTGAAAAGCGACGGCCGACTCAGGCCGTCTTGTTGCGCAGGCGCAGCAGGCTCAACCCCAGCAGCACGAAGGCACCGCCCGACACGCGGTTGAAGAGCTGCGCTCGCTTCGGGTTCGCGAACTGCTTCTTCAGCAGGCGCGCCAGCAGCACGTACGAGCCGTGCGCCAGCACCGAGCCGGCCGCGAAGGTCGTGGTGAGCACGGCGAACTGCGTGAGGATCGGCGCGTCGTGCGTGAGGAACTGCGGGAACAGCGCCGAGAAGAACAGGATGCCCTTGGGGTTGGTCAGCGCCACCGTCACGCCATGCCCGAACAGCCGGCGTGCGGAACGCGAAGGTGCCGGTGCACCCGAAGGCTGCAGCTCGGCGAACACGCTCGTGCGGCTGCGCCACTGCCGGATGCCCAGGTACACGAGGTAGCCCGCGCCCGCCACCTTCAGCACCATGAAGGCCGTGGCCGAGGTGTTGAGCACCACGCCCAGCCCGCCCATCGCGGCGGCCGACACCAGGAAGAGCCCGCAGGCGTTGCCCAGCGAACTGATCATCGCGCGGCGCGGGCCGACGGTGATGGCATTGGAGACCGCGAGCAGCACGGCCGGACCGGGCGTGAAGGCGACGAGCAGGGTCACGCCGCAAAAGAGGAGCCAGGTGGAGAGATGCATGGGAGGAAATTCGCGCGGACGCGATGAAGAAAGCAGTGAAAGGAGGCAGCCGCAAAACTATAGTCCGGGCAGCCGCGTGCCGCTCGGGCCGCGCCGATAGTCCCTAGACCCCCGTCACCCATGATCACCTGCTACCTGCGCTACATCGTCGATCCCTTCAAGCTCAAGGAATTCGAGCACTACGGCAAGCTCTGGATTCCGCTGGTCGAGAAGTTCGGCGGCCAGCACCACGGCTACTTCCTGCCGTCCGAAGGCGCGAACAACGTGGCGCTGGCGATGTTCAGCTTCCCCAGCCTCGCCGCGTACGAAACCTACCGTGCCGACTCGATGCAGGACGCCGACTGCCAGGCCGCCTTCCGCTACGCGGAGGAAACGCGCTGCATCGTCAGCTACGAACGCAGTTTCTTTCGACCCGTGTTCCGCTGACCCGAAGAAAGCTCAAGCGCCCAGCGCGATGCACAGCGCGTGCAGGTTCGGCACGATCAGCTGCGGCCGCGCGCCGTGCTCCCACGGGCGCTCGTCGCGCACCAGCCACGCCGCCTGCATGCCGGCGTTGAGCGCGCCCACCACATCGAGCGCGGCATCGTCGCCCACGTGCAGCACGTCTTTGGGCAGCAGGCCGACCGAGGCCGCCGCGGCGCGGAAGATCGGCGCGTGCGGCTTGCCGCTGCCGAAGGCGCGCGCATTGAAGGCAGTGCGGAACCACCGGCCGACGCCGGTCTTGTGGATGTCGGCGTTGCCGTTCGACACCGCCACCAGCGGGTAGCGCTCGCTGAGCCACTTGAGCGCCGGCAGCGCGTCGTCGTACAGCGTGACGCGCTGGCGCTCTTCGAAGAAGGCGTCGAAGGCCGGGTCGGCCAGCGCCGGGTCTTCGCCCGCGCGCGTGAGCGCCGTGCGGATCGACTCGCGGCGCAGCGCACTCAGGTCGTGCGCGAGGTCGGAACGCTCCTTGGCGGTGGCTTCACGCAGCTCGCGCAGCACGCCCGGCGTGAGCAGCAGCGAGGCCGTCTTGGGCGCCTCGCGCAGCAGCCACTCGTGCAGCACGCGCTCGGCGCGTTCGATGGTCGGCCAGATCGGCCACAGCGTGTCGTCGAGGTCGAGCGTGATCGCCGAAATGCGCGAGATGTCGAGCTGCGTGGCGCCGCCGGGCGCCGGGGAAGCGGAAGTCATGCCTGAGAATATCGCATGCCTCTCGCCCCCCAAGACAGTCAGAACAGCAAGAACGACCGCACCGCCGTGCTCTGGTGCAACCTCGGTTCGCCCGATGCGCCCACCGCCGCCGCGGTGCGCCCCTACCTCGCCGACTTCCTGGGCGACCCGCGCGTGGTCGAGATTCCCAGGGTGCTTTGGGCGCTGATCCTGCACGGCATCATCCTGCGCACGCGGCCCGCGAAGTCGGCTGCGAAGTACGCGAGCATCTGGCTGCCCGAGGGCTCGCCGCTCAAGGTCTGGACGCAGAAGCAGGCCACCCTGCTGGCCGGCTGGCTCGGCGAACGCGGCCACCGCGTGACGGTGCATGACGCGATGCGCTACGCCAACCCGTCGATCGCCTCGCGGCTCGACGCATTGCAGGCCGAGGGCGCCACGCGCGTGCTGGTGCTGCAGGCCTATCCGCAGTACTCGGCGACCACCACGGCCAGCGTGATCGACGCGGTGAACGCGTGGAGCCGCCGCCAGCGCCGCGTGCCCGAATTCCGCTTCGTCAACCAGTACCACGACGACCCCGCCTACATCGAGGCGCTGGCCCAGGGCATCGAGAAGCACTGGAAGACCGAAGGCCGCGGCGAGCTGCTGGTGATGAGCTTCCACGGCATTCCCGCGCGCAACATCGCGCTCGGCGATCCCTACGAGGCGCAGTGCCTCGAAACCGCGCGCCTGCTCGCGGCGCGGCTGGGCCTGGCGTCCACGCAGTACCGCACGACCTTCCAGTCGCGCTTCGGCCGCGCCAAGTGGCTGGAGCCCTACACCGAGCCGACGCTGCGCGAACTCGGCGCCAGCGGCGTGAAGCACGTCGACGTGGTGTGCCCGGGCTTTCCGGCCGACTGCCTCGAAACGCTCGAAGAGATTGCGATGGAAGGTCGCGAAGCCTTCCTGCACGCGGGTGGTGAACGCTTCGGCTACATCCCCTGCCTCAACGACAGCCCGGCGTGGATCACCGCACTCACGGGCATTGCCGAACGCCATCTGGCGGGCTGGCCGACCCGACCAGACACGACAACACCATGAAGAAAGACCTGCACGAAGCCAACCGCCAGTCGTGGAACGCAGCCACGGTCGCGCACAACAGCCACAAGGGTGACCAGGCCGCCTTCTTCCGCGCGGGCGGCTCCACGCTGTTCCCCGAGGAAAGCACCCTGCTCGGAGACGTGAACGGCCTCTCGGTGCTGCACCTGCAGTGCAACGCGGGACAAGACAGCCTGAGCATCGCGCGCCGCGGTGCACACGTGACCGGCGTCGACATCTCCGACGAAGCCATCGACTTCGCCACCAAGCTTTCAACCGACTCGGGCGTTGCGGCGCGCTTCGAACGCGCGGACGTCTACGACTACTTCGAGGCCGCCGCCGCGCGCGGCGAGCGCCACGACCTCGTGTTCTGTTCGTACGGCACGCTGTGCTGGCTGTCCGACCTCGGCGCGTGGGCGCGCGGCGTGGCACAGCTGCTGAAGCCCGGCGGTCGCTTCGTGATCGTCGAGTTCCACCCGTTCGCGCTGGTGTTCGATCCGCAGTGGAAGTTTCACTACGACTACTTCAACGACGCGCCCGTGCCCGAGGAAGGCGTGGGCGACTACGTGGCCGAATCGGGCGACGGCCTCGTGCCGGACGACCGACCGATGCCCGGCGTGCAGGGCTTTCGCAACCCGCACCCGAGCTTCGAGTTCACCTGGGGCGTGGGCCAGGTGACGACCGCGCTCGCGCAGGCGGGCCTGGTCATCGAGCGTTTCGAGGAGTACCCGTACACCAACGGCTGGAAGCCCTTCGAGGGCATGCGTGACATGGGCGGACGGCGCATGGCGCCGCCCGAAGGCATGCCGCGCATTCCGCTGATGTACGCGCTGGCGGCGCGCCGCGTCTGAACAAACTCAGAAGCGGCCGAGGTAATCCATCTTGCCGACGGGCACGCCCTTGTGGCGCAGCACGTCGTAGGCGGTGGTCACGTGGAAGAAGAAGTTCGGCAGTGCGAACTGCAGCAGGTAGCGCTGCGCGGTGAAGTGCGCTTCGCCTTCGCGCGCCTTGATGGTCACGGGGCGTTCTTCCTGGCCGTCGATGAGCGCGCGGTCCACGGTCGCCAGAAAGTCCTGCGTCTTCACGATGCGCGCCAGCAGGTCGTCCCAGGTCTTTTCTTCGTCGGGAAAGCTCGGAGCGGTGATGCCCGCGATGCGCGCCGTGCCCAGCTTCGAGGCGTCGCTCGCGCGCTGGATCTGGCCGGCCAGCGTGAGCATGTCGGGCGCGAGCCGCGCGTCGACCAGCGTCGCCGGATCGATGCCCTGGGCCTTCGCATGCGCGAGGCCCTTGTCGAGCAGGTGGGTGAGTTGGCCGAGTCCGCGCGTGAAAACCGGCACGGACAGGTCGTACATCGAGAGGGCCATGGCGAGGTGGTCTTGGAGTTGAAGTCGGCCGGATTGTGATCCGGCCGTGCCTTCAACGACCGGCCGCGCGAATAAACCCTTCGATCGGGTCCAGTTGCTCCGCCACGTTGAGCGCGGGCGCGTGACCGCAGCCCGCAACCTCGATCACCTGCAGGCGCCCGGCCGCGCCCGGCCCGCGCCGGTGCATCTCGTCGATCACCTCGGGCAGCACCAGGTCGGACTCGGCGCCGCGCAGGCACAGCACCGGCGCCTCGATCACGTCGTAGTGCGGCCAGATCAGGTAGTCGTTGTCGTGCGCGCTGAACTGTTTGACCATCGCCGGGTCGTAGTGCGGCGTGACGCGGCCGTCGGCCAGCCGGCGCGTGGAGCTTTCGGTCAGGCGGCGCCACTGCGCATCACTGAGCCAGCCGTAGGGCTTGTAGACCGTGCGGAAGAACGCCTCGAGTTCGGCCACCGTGTCGAAGGCCGGCGGATCACCGGCATAGGCGCGGATGCGCTCGATGGCGGCCTGCGCGAGCTGCGGCGCGTTGTCGTTGAGCGTGAGGCTGGCGATGCGCGCCTTCATGCGCGGCTCGAACAGGCCCGACGCGCAGACCGTGCCGATCGCGCCGCCCATCGAGGTGCCCACCCAGTGCACGCGGCCCAGCCGCAGCTCGTCGCACAGCGCATTGGCCAGGCGCGCGTAGAACGCGAGCGTGTATTCGTCGTCGGGCGCCGGGCTCCACTGGCTCAGGCCGCGCCCCAGCGTGTCGGGGCAGATCACGCGAAAGCCGCGCGCCGCGAAGTGCTGCGCCAGCTCGTCCATGTCGCGGCTGGTGCGCGCCAGGCCGTGCCAGGCGATGACGACGGGCGCGTTGGCGGCGCCCCAATCGAGCCAGTGAATTTCACGGCCGCAGAGCTGGGCGTAGTGCGATGACGGCGTCATGGTGCTGTTGTTGTTGCCGTCATTCATTTCGCCGCCCTCGCCCTCAACTTGCCAACGATGCCCGTGGGGAAGTAGTAGACCGACAGCACGAACAGCACGCCCAGCCACAGCAGCCAGCGGTCGGGCGACAGCAGCGCCGCGAGCCACGGCAGGCCGCTGGCGGCTTCGCTGCCCATGCGCAGCAGGTCCTGCAGATAGCTCTGCGCCACCACGAACAGCACCGCACCGATGGCCGCGCCGTAGATCGTGCCCATGCCGCCGATCACCACGATGAGAAGCACGTCGATCATGATCTCGAAGCTCAGCGAAGTGTCGGGCCCGTTGTAGCGCAGCCAGATGGCGAGCATCGCGCCGGCCAGCGTGGCGAACAGCGCCGACAGCACGGCCGCCGTGGTGCGGTACACCACCACGCGGTAGCCGATGGCCTCGGCGCGGAACTCGTTCTCGCGGATGGCCTGCAGCACACGGCCGAAGGGCGAGTTCACGATGCGCAGCATCGCCAGCACCAGCACCACCGCCGCCACGAACAGCAGGTAGTAGCACAGCAGCCGCCCGTCGAGCGAGACGCCGAGGAACGGCTCTTCGGCGAACTCGAAGCTCGGCGAGATCAGCTCGGGCAGCTTGAAGGTCAGGCCGTCTTCGCCGCCGGTGAAGTCCGACAGCTGCGAGGCCAGCGTCTGGAATGCCGAAGCCACGGCCAGCGTGATCATCGCGAAGAAGATCGCGCGCACCCGCAGTGAAAAGAGGCCGATGGCCAGCGAGAGCACGAGCGAGATGGCGAGCGACGCACCCAACCCCACCAGCACCGCGCCCCAGTTGGGCCCCAGCCGCGACGCCGAGATGGCGATGCCGTAGGCGCCGATGCCGAAGAACATCGTGTGCGCGAAGCTCACGATGCCGGTGTAGCCCAAGAGCAGGTCGAAGCTCGCGACCAGCACCACGAACACCAGGATCTTGGCCGCGACGCTGAGCGCCTTCACGCCCGGGAACAGGAACGGCGCGAACGCCAGCGCCAGGAACAGCGCCACCAGCAGCAGCGCCAGCAGGCGACTGCGCGGCATGTCGTTGGAGAGAAGTCGTTTCAGGAACATGACGGCTTTCTCCTCAACGGTTCGCCACGGGATACACGCCCTGCGGGCGCCACAGCAGCACGGCCACCATGAGGAAGATGCTCGCGAACTGCGTGAGCGTGGGCAGCAAAAAGCCGATGTAGTTCGTCATGAGCCCCACCAGCAGCGCGCCGAGCAGCGCCCCGCCGGTCGATCCCAGTCCGCCGATGATGATCACGATGAAGATCAGCACGTTGACCTGCGCGCCCATCTGCGGCACCAGGTTCTGCTGGAACAGCCCCCACATCACGCCGCCCAGGCCGGCCAGCGCGCTGCCCACCACGAACACGCCAACGAACAGACGACCGATGCGGTAACCCAGCGACTCGACCATCTCGCGGTCTTGCACGCCGGCGCGAATGAGCAGGCCGATCTTGGTGCGGCCCAGCGTCCAGGCGAGCACGCCGAACACCACCACGCCGACCGCAACGGCGAGCAGGCGGTACTTGCTGATGGCGGCGTCGCCGATCAGCAGCGAGCCGCGCAGCGCCTCGGGCAGCGGCAGTGGAATCTGCGCCGGGCCCCAGATCACCTTGATGAGCTCCTCGCCGATGATCATGCCGCCCATCGTGATGAGGATCTGCTTCAGGTGCTGGCCGTACACCGGCCGCACGATGAAACGCTCGAAGGCCAGGCCGATGGCGCCGGCCACCGCCATTGCGGCGAGCATGGCCGGGAACACGGCCACGAGGTTGCGCCACAGCTCGCCCGAGCCAGTCCAGTCGCCCATGAGGCCGAGCACGCTGCTGGCCACGAAGGCGCCCAGCGCAATGAACACGCCGTGGCCGAAGTTCAGCACGTCCATCAGGCCGAACACCAGCGTGAGGCCCGAGGCGATGATGAAGATGATCATGCCCATCGCCAGGCCCGCCACCGTGAGCGTGAGCCAGGTGGAGAAGGAGCCGGTGAGCGGCAGCGCGACGAGCGCGAGAACGGGGGCAAGAAGCAGTGGCTTCCAGTCGAAGTCGAGTTTCATAGGGCAAGTCCGAGCAGCGATTGCTGCAGTTGCGCATCGGCGGAAAACGCGGCCATCGAGCCGCTGTGCACCACGCGGCCGTTGTCCATCACCGCGACGGTGTCGCCCAGGCGCTGGGCGAAGTGGATGTTCTGTTCGACCAGCAGGATCGTCACGCCGCTGCGCTTGAGCTCGCCGAAGGCTTCGATCATGTTGTTGATCATCACGGGCGCCAGGCCCTTGCTCGGCTCGTCGACGATGAGCAGCTGGCGCGGCTCGACGATGGCGCGCGACACGGCCAGCATCTGCTTTTGCCCGCCCGACAGCTTGCCGGCCGGGTGGTTCCAGAATTTCTCGACCGCGGGGAAGAGCTTGAAGATCCACTTCAGCCGCGTGTCGTCGATGGCGTCGGCGTTCTTCGCGCCGCGCGCGGCCAGCACCATGTTCTCCTTCACCGTGAGGTCGGAAAAGATGCCCATGTTCTCGGGCACATAGGCCACGCCGAGTCCGGCGATCTGCGGCGTGTGCATGGCCGTGATGTCCTTGCCGTCGAACTGCGCCCTGCCCTGCGACGCATGCCACAGGCCCATGATGGTTCGCAGCGTGGTGGTCTTGCCCGCGCCGTTGCGGCCCAGCAGCATGGTGAGCTGGCCCCTGGGCACGGCCAGGTCGACGCCGTGCAGGATGTGGTACGCCCCGATGTGCGTCTGCACGCCTTCGAGGGTCAACAGGTTGTCGGCGCTCATGCGGCCTCCTTCGCGATGCCCAGGTAGGCCTCTTGCACCACGGGCGAGGCAATCACCTCGGCCGGTTCGCCGTCGGCCACGAGCGTGCCGTTGTGCAGCACGATGATGCGGTCCGCGAGTTCGCGCACCACGTCCATCTTGTGTTCGACCAGCAGGATGGTCTTGGTCTTGTCCTGCTTGAGCTTGCGGATCAGGTCGAGGATGACGGGCGCCTCGGCCGCGTGCATGCCGGCCGTGGGCTCGTCGAACATGAAGACCTTGGGCTCGAGCGCCATCAGCAGCGCCACCTCGAGCTTGCGCTGGTCGCCGTGCGGCAGGCTGGCCACCGTGGCGTGGGCGCGCGGCTCGAGCGCCACGTCGGTCAGGATCTGGTCGGCGCGTTCGGTCAGCGCCTTGTGGTCGCTCCAGATGCTCCACAGGTTGAGCCCGTTGCGGTGCGCGCCGGCACGCGTGGCCTGCACGGCGAGCCGCACGTTCTCCAGCACCGTGAGGTTCGGGAACAGATTCGTGAGCTGGAACGCGCGCCCCAGCCCGGCGTGCGTGCGCGCCGACGGCGACAGGTGCGACAACGGTTGCCCGTCGAGCGACACCGTGCCGGCCGTGGCCTTGAGCTGCCCGGAGATCAGGTTGAAGTAAGTGGTCTTGCCCGCACCGTTGGGGCCGACGATGGCCGTCAGCGTGCCTGGCGCGAATGCGCAGCTCACGCTGTTGACGGCCACGTGCCCTCCGAAGCGGATGGTCAGATCCCGGGTCTCAAGCATTGTGGAAAGGTCCTTGCGAATCGAAAAAAATCAGTGTTCGGTGAGCGGCCTCAACAGGTGCCGATCACGTAGTAGTTGGTGCCCGTCTGCTTCAGCGTGGTCATGGCGTAGATGTTCCACAGGCCCATCGACTGGCCCGAGCCGTTGGCATAGGTCAGGCCCCACAGCGCATAGGCGCGCCCGGCCATGGTGTGCGTGTAGTTGCTCGCGGTGTAGCACGTGCCCCCGCCGCCGCCCGGGCCCGCTGTGGTCGCGCCCGTGGCGGCCGCCGACATCGCGCCTTCGACGTTGCTCGCGTTCAGCGCGGCCACGGTCCAGCTGTAGGTGGTCGACGCGGCCAGGCCGGTGTCGGTGTAGCTGGTGCCGGCCACCGGCGAGGCGTTGACCTTGCTACCGCCGCGGTACACGTTGTAGCCACTGGCGCCCGAGACGCCGGCCCAGCCGACGACCATGCTGCTGCTGGTCGCGCCCGAGGTGCCCACGCCCGTGGGCGCCGGCAGCCCGCCGCCGCCGGCCGAACCGGTCACGCGGTCGATCATGGCCTTCATGGCCGCCATCTGCGGGCCCGACTTCTTGGCGTAGTTGGCGCTGTCGTAGCCCCACCAGTCCCAGCAGCTGTTGGTGGCCGCGGTGCTGGTCTGCGGATAGATCAGGATGATGTTGTTGGTGTCGGCCCAGCGGTTGTAGCCCGTCTTCTTGACGTACTGGTCGCTCACGTCGGTGTAGTTCTGCTTGCAGCCGTGCAGCACCAGGTGCACGCGGCACGAGGTAGTGGTGCAGGCCTGCGGCACGTAGAGCCAGCCGGTGGCGGCCACGCCATGGCCGGTGACGAACTCCGACTGGTTGAACTCGGTGAAGGTGCCGCCGAGCGTGCCGTTGTTGCGCGGGTTCAGCGGCCCGTACAGCTGCGTGAGGATCTCGCCCGCGAGGTCGAAGCCGCAGTTGTTGATGTACGGCGCGGCCGTGGTGCTGCAGGCGCCGCCGTAGTCGTCGGTGACCATCGCGTGGCCCGCGCCGAGGTTGTTCTTGTAGACCGTGTTGGCGGCCGGCACGAAGCTCTGGTAATAGGTCTTCAGGTCGTCCATCACCGGCTGCTTGACGGTGTTGTCAGACGTGCCCGAGAACAGGTAGACCTTGGAGTTGGTGAGGTTCGACACCGGGTCGATCGCGCCGCTGGCAGCCCAGCTGTTGGTGGTGCTCACGAGCGTCGACACCGGAATGCTGGTGCTGTGCGTCATGCAGCGCCCGGTGGCGTTGAGCACCGAGCCTTCGGCGCAGTAGTACGGGCCGCCTGCGACCACGCCCGCGCCGCGCTTGAAGGTGGCCGAGTAGGCCACGTGCAACTGCACCGCCATGAAGCCGCCGGCCGACAGGCCGGACACGCTCACCTCCGCCGGGTTGGCGCCGAGCGCCGG
The DNA here is from genome assembly GCF_002849325.1 of Variovorax sp. RO1. Classification (NCBI taxonomy): domain Bacteria; kingdom Pseudomonadati; phylum Pseudomonadota; class Betaproteobacteria; order Burkholderiales; family Comamonadaceae; genus Variovorax; species Variovorax sp. RO1. The sequence continues at coordinate 162,082 of NZ_PKMT01000006.1, read as the reverse complement.
CAGTGGCACGGCCGCCGTGGCGGCCTGCGCCGCCGCCGTGATCACCGCTGCTGCGGCAAACCCCTTCCAGTTGTTCCATCGCATCGCTGGCATCGCTGTCTCCTATTGGTTTATGTATCGAACGCTTGCTTGCAGACTGACGAATCGGCCGTGGAGCGCGGCAACTTGCGCGGACGCAGGCTGGCGCTTCGCCCGGCGGCCATCCGGGGCGAAAAGGGGGCGGCGCCTGCATGCGCGCCGCGGGTTCAGGGGGCGATCAGCGCGTGTTCAGCGCTTATTTTTGATGGGGATGTCCATCTCTTCAGGCTTGATCTCGTGCACCAGCTCCGGCACGCCCCACGCGAAGGCGGGGTCGGCCTTGATCTTGAAGTGGTACATCGACTGCATCGCCTGATGGTCTTCCTTGCGGAAGGTCATCTTGCCCTTGGGCGTGTCGAAGCTCATGCCTTCCATCGTGCTGATGAGCTTGTTGGTGTTGGTGTCGCCGTTGGTCTTCTTCAGCGCCGTCACCACCGCCATTGCGGCCGAGAAACCGCCGGCCGTGAAGAAGTCCGGCGGCGTCTTGAATTCCTTGTAGTGGGCCGCGACCAGCGCCTCGTTCACCGGGTTCTTCGGGATGCCGAAGTAGTAGTAGGCCGCGCCTTCCATGCCCGGCAGCGACTTGTAGGCCGCCATGGCCGGCAGGATGTTGCCGCCGGTGGCGATCTCGATGCCGTAGCGCTTCAGGTCGAGGTCGACGATCTTGAACGGATTGCCCGCGCCGGCCCAGACGATCCAGATGATCTTGCGGCCCGGCTGGTCCTTCAGCTTGTCGATCAGGCGCTGCGCGCCGGCCGTGAAGTCGGTGGTCGTGGGCGGCAGGTATTCCTCGTGCGCGAGCTTGGCTTTCTTCAGCGCGGCGCCGAAGGCCTTCACGCCGTCGCGGCCGAAGGCGTTGTCTTGTGCGAGCGTGGCGACGGTGACGCCGGCCTTGTCGATGGCCACGGCGTTGGAGATGGCGTCCTGGCTCGAGTTGCGGCCGGTGCGGAAGATGTACTTGTTCCACTTGTCGCCGGTGATCGAGTCGGCCACGGCGGGCTCGACGATCAGGATCTTCTTGTATTCCTCGGCCACCGGCAGCATGGCCAGCGCCACGCCCGAAGCGGTCGGGCCGACCGCGAGCGCGGCCTTGTCGTCGGAGTACGCGGCAGCCAGCAGCGACTTGCCCAGGTCGGGCTTGCCCTGGTCGTCCTTCTCGAGGACCACGAGCTTCTTGCCGTTGACCATCATCGTGCCGCCGGTGGCGTAGTTCAGGCCCATCATCAGGCCGGTCTGCGTCTGCTTGCCATAGGCCTCCAGCGCGCCGGTCTTGCTGTAGACGTGGGCGATGCGGATCTCGTTCGATTGGGCCCAGGCGGGCAGGGTTGCGGCGGTGGCGCCCAGGGCGGCCAGGGCGATGAGGTGGCGACGGTGCATGTCTTGTCTCCTGATAAAGGTGACTGAATATTGCACAGTTCGTGCCACCCACCTAAGCCATTGATAACAAAGGCTTCCTCATTCGGGCGCAACCGGTTTCGCCTGATTTCAGTGCATTCGTGTTGCCTTGTTTTCAGACAACTGTCTTTTAATCAGTCAGGGTTTCCCAGCAGAGTCGCGGCGCGCCGCGAGCCAGCCTTCGAACTCGCGTTCGGCCCGCATCCGCAGCGCGTTGCGCGTGTGGTTGCACACCGCGTGCGCGAGGCGCCGGTGCTTCTGCTGGCGCATGCCGCCCAGCGTGGCGTCGAGCAGGTGTTCGATGGTGGCCGACTCGGGCCGCCCATGCGGTTCGTCGAAGTCCATCGGCAGGCCGCACCAATGGCAGTTCGGGCCGAAGGTGGAACGCAATGCCTTCACGCTCATGACAAGCCCATCCCGGTCATGCGCTCGTACAGCGTGGCGCGCGAGATGCCGAGCAGCCGCGAGGTCGCGAGCTTGTTGCCGCCCGTGCTTTCGAGCGCGGCGGCAATCGCCTTGCGTTCCAGCTCGGCCACCTGCTGCGACAGCGGGCGCAGCAGCGCAGCCTCCTGGTCGACATCACGCAGGCTGTGCGAAGTGTCGGGCGCCTCGATCTGTTCCAGCCCCGCCTCGCGCAGGATGCGCTCGAGCTGCGCGGCATCGATGCGCTGCGAGTCGCTGCGCATCGTCACCTGCTCCAGCACGTTGCGCAGCTCGCGGATGTTGCCGCGCCAATGCTGGCCGGCCAGCAGCGCGAGCGCGTCGGGCGTGAGTTCGGGCGGCGCCTCGCCGCTGCGCAGCGCCATGTCCTCGCCCAGCGCCTCGACCAGCGCCGGGATGTCGCTGCGCCGCTCGCGCAGCGGCGGCACGCGCAGCGGCAACACGTTGAGGCGGTAATACAAGTCTTCGCGGAACAGCCCGCGCCGCACCAGCTCGGGCAGGTCGCGCGAGGTGGCGGCGATCACGCGGGCGTCGAAAGGAATCAGCTTGTTGGAGCCCAGCGGTTCGATCTCGCCTTCCTGCAATGCGCGCAGCAGCTTGGCCTGCAGGCCGAGCGGCATGTCGCCGATTTCGTCGAGGAACAGGCTGCCGCCGTCGGCCAGCTTGAACTTGCCTTCGCGCCCTCGCTTGTCGGCGCCGGTGAAGGCGCCGGGGGCGAAGCCGAAGAACTCGGCTTCGAGCAGCGTGTCGGGCACGGCCGCGATGTTGACGCTGACGAACTGGCCCTTGGCGCGCGTAGACGAGGCATGGATCGCATGCGCCAGCAATTCCTTGCCGGTGCCGGTCTCGCCGAGCAACAGCACCGGGCTGGTGGACTGCGCGGCGCGGCGCGCATGGCGCTTCACCTCCACGGCCGCCGGGCTGCTGCCGATGAAGCTCGCGAAGGTGTACTTGGAACGGCGTTGGCCGTCGGGCGCGTGCTGGTAGAGCGGGTTGTTGCGCTGGCTGGCCAGCTCGCGCCGCGCGTCGTCGAGGTCGCGCTGCAGCAGCGCGAACTTGCTGATGAGCGGCTGCAGCGTGGTCTCGGGCTGGTCGAACAGCACGATGCCGATGGCGCCGATCACTTCGCCCAGGCCCCGGTCGCCGTCTTCACGCTCCTCGCGCAGCGGGATGCGGCTCACGACGAAGGTGCCGGCCTTGTTGGTCAGCAGGTCGATGAGGATCGGCTCGCCCGTGTCGAGTACGCGGCGCATCATGGTGTTGGGAATCACGTCCTCGACCATGTGCCCCATGAACTCGTCGATGGACGAGAAGCCCAGCGCCGGCAGGAAGCGCCTGTAGCCCTCGTTCACCCAGACGATGCGCCCGCTGCGGTCGACCAGGAACATGCCCTGGCTGATGCTCGAAAACAAATGAAACATCGAGCGCGCGGCGAGCGCGAGGATGCCTTCGGCGTCCAGGGGCAAGGCGGGCGGCGGTGCGGCGGCGGAGGGAGCAACGGGCATGCGCGGATCGTACTGTGTGCGGCGCCCTCCCCTGCGCGGGGCCGGCCCTCGCTCACCCCCGACATGCAACCAAAAACAAAAGCCTTCAGCAAGCCTTAAGTAAATCAATCGTTTGATTTCGACCGTGCTCTAATCGCGCCGATGAACGCCCGGGACCCCCTTACCCCAGCGCCCACGCCGCCCCCGCGCCGCGCCCCCCGAGCCGACGGCGCCGAGGCGCGCCACCGCCTGCTGCACACCGCGCTGCGGTTGTTCGCCCAGAACGGTTTCGCCAAGACCTCGATCCGCGAAATCGCGCGCGAGGCCGGCGTGAACGTGTCGGCCATCAGCTACTACTTCGGCGACAAGGAGGGGCTGTACGGCGCCACCTTCAACGAGCCGATGGGCAGCGATTCGAACGACCTCGTGGCCGCCTGCAACGTGCCCGGCCAGTCGCTCGAGGACACGCTGCGCATCTGCATGGCGGCCATGATCGATCCGCTCAAGCAGGGCGAAATCGTGCGCCAGTGCATCCAGCTGCACATGCGCGAGATGCTGGAGCCCACCAGCCAGTGGGCCAAAGAGCTGGAGCGCGACATCAAGGGGCCGCACCGCGCCATCGTTGAACTGCTGTGCCGGCACCTGCAGATGGCGCGCGCCGACGACGACATCCACCGCCTGACCTTCGCGATCACGGGGCTGTCGATGCAGCTGTACGTGAGCCAGGATTTCATCGAGGCCCTGCGCCCGTCGCTGCTGCGCACGCCGCGCGCGATCGACACCTGGGCCGACCGGCTCACGGGCTACGCGATGGCGCTGGTCCAGGCCGAAACCGCACGCCGCCGCCAGGTGGCCGCCGAGCAAAGAAAGAAGCCATGAGACGACTCCGACGGATTGCCCTTGTTCTGAGCCTGCCGCTGGGCCTCGGCCTGGCAGGCTGCGGCCTCACGCGCCCGCCCGCCTCGGTGCCGGCGCCCTTCCCCGCGCAGTGGCATGCGCCCCTGCCCCACGGCGGCTCGCTCACCGCGCTGGCCGACTGGTGGCGCCAGCTCGACGATCCGCTGCTGGTCGAGCTGATCGCCGCCGCCGAAACCGCCAGCCCCAACCTCGCAAGCGCCGCCGCGCGCGTCACCGAGGCGCGCTTCACGCGCGTTCAGGCCGGCGCGGCGCTGCTGCCCAGCCTGGACGGCACGGCGTCGGCCAGTCGGGGTGTCTCGGGCTCGTCGTTCGGATCGGGTGGTTCTTCGAGCAGCAGCACCGCCATTGCGCCCGTCACCACGCTGCAGGCCGGCCTGCAGTCGAATTGGGAGATCGACCTGTTCGGCCGCCTGCGCGCCGACCGCGACGCGGCCCAACAGAAGCTCGACAGCGCCACCGCCAAGTGGCACGACGCCCGCGTCGCCGTGGCGGCCGAAACGGCCAATGCCTATTTCGCCGAGCGCGCGTGCCAGCTGCAATTGAACGTGTCCGAGTCCGATGCCAAGTCGCGCGGCGAAACGGCACGGCTCACCGACCTGTCGGCGCGCGCCGGCTTCACCGCACCGGCCGACGCCGCACTCGCACGGGCCAGCGCCTCCGACGCCTCCGGCCGTCTCACGCAACAGCGCGCCCTGTGCGCGGTGCAGCGCAAGGCGCTGGTCGCGCTCAGCGGCCTCGACGAACCCACGCTCGTGCAGAAGCTCGCAGCCTCGCCCACGCAGCGCGCGCTGCCGGTGGTCGGCGCCATCGCCAGCGTGCCGGCGCAGGCGCTCTCGCAGCGGCCCGACGTGTACGCGGCCGAACTCGGCGTGGCCTCGGCCAGCGCCGAGGTGGGCTCGGCCGAGGCCGAGCGCTACCCCAAGCTCACGCTCTCGGGCTCGATCGGCCGCATGCAGATCCGCACCAGCGGCTTTCGCGAATCGCTCGACACCTGGACGGTCGGGCCGCTGTCGCTCACCGTGCCGCTGCTCGACGGCGGCGCGCGCGCGGCCAACTCCGAGGCCGCCAAGGCGCGCTACACCGAGGCCGTGTCGCTCTACCGCGCGAACGTGCGCCAGGCCGTGCGCGAGGTCGAAGAAGCGCTGGTGAACCTCGACGCCACCACCGCACGCAGCACCGACGCCGACAGCGCGGTGAAGAACTACCAGGCCTCGTTCGACGCCACCCAGGCCCGTTTCAGCAGCGGCCTGGCCAGCCTGTTCGAGCTCGAAGATTCGCGGCGCACGCTGTTCGCCGCGCAGACCGCGCGCGTCTCGCTGCAGCGCGAGAGCACCGAAGCCTGGGTTTCGCTGTACCGCTCGATGGGCGGCGGCTGGAGCCGCCCCACTGAAGCATCGTCCCCAATGACCTCCACCCCGGCCGCCAAGGTCGCGACGTCGCCATGAAAACAATGAAGCGTTCCACCCTGTTCTTCGCGCTGCTGGCGCTGATCGTCGTCGTTGCCGCAGGCCTGTGGCTCACGCGCAAGCCGGCCGACGACAAGGCCGCATCGGCCGCCAAGACCCCGGCCCAGCGTCCCGCGCTGACCGTCTCGGTCGCCAAACCCGAAGCCACCGAACTGACCGTCACGCTGGCCGCCAACGGCAACGTGGCGGCCTGGCAGGAGGCCGTGATCGGCTCCGAGTCGAACGGCCTGAAGCTGGCCGAGGTGCGCGTCAACGTCGGCGACACCGTGAAGAAGGGCCAGGTGCTCGCGGTGTTCTCGCCCGAGACGGTGCAAGCCGACATCGCGCAGGCGCGGGCTTCGCTGGCCGAGGCCCGCGCCTCGGCCGCCGACGCCGCCGGCAACGCCGCGCGCGCCCGCACGCTGCAGGCCACGGGCGCACTGAGCCAGCAGCAGATCAACCAGTACCAGACCACCGAACAGACCGCCAAGGCGCGCGCCGAAGCGGCCGAGGCCGTGCTGGCCGCCCAGCAGGTGCGCGGTCGCAACACGCAGGTGCTGGCGCCGGACGAAGGCGTCATCTCCGCCCGCACCGCCACGGTCGGCAGCGTGGTCGGCGCCGGCACCGAGCTGTTCCGCCTGATCCGCCAGGGCCGGCTCGAATGGCGTGCCGAAGTCACCTCGGCCGAGCTGGGCCGCATCGCCGTCGGCACGCCGGCCTTCGTGGTCAGCGCCAGCGGCGCGCAGGTGAAGGGCACCGTGCGCAGCATCGCGCCCACGGTCGATCCGCAGACGCGCGCGGCGCTGGTCTATGTCGACCTGCCCAACGTGCAGCAGAACACCGGCGTGAAGGCCGGCATGTTCGCGCGCGGCGACTTCGAGCTCGGCCGCAGTTCCGCGCCGACCGTGCCGCAAAGCGCGATCGTGCCGCGCGACGGCTTCAACAACGTCTTCACGCTGCTGCCCGACGGCCGCGTGGCGCAGGTCAAGGTGCAGACCGGCCGCCGCCTGAAGGACCGCGTGGAAATCACCAGCGCACTGCCCGAGGGTGTGCAGATCGTGGTGCAGGGCGCGGGCTTCCTCAACGACGGCGACCTGGTGCGCGTGGTGGACGCCACGCCCACGGCCGCTGCACCTGCCACCCCGGCGAAGGCAGCGGCATCCGCGCCTTCACCTAAATAAGCAAGCACAAAGGACACGCCATGAACGTTTCCGCCTGGTCCATACGCAACCCCATTCCGGCGGTGATGCTGTTCGTGCTGCTCACCTTCGGGGGGCTGCTGTCGTTCAACGCCATGAAGGTGCAGAACTTCCCGGACATCGACCTGCCGACCGTCACGGTCTCGGCCTCGCTGCCCGGCGCCGCGCCGTCTCAGCTCGAAACCGACGTCGCGCGCAAGCTCGAGAACTCCATCGCCACCATCCAGGGCCTGAAGCACATCACGACCAAGGTGCAGGACGGCGCCGCCACGCTGATCGTCGAGTTCCGCCTCGAGAAGCCCGTGCAGGAGGCCGTCGACGACGTGCGCTCGGCCGTGCAGAAAGTGCGCGCCGACCTGCCCGCCGACGTGCGCGACCCGGTCGTCACCAAGCTCGACTTCGCGGCCCAGCCGGTGCTGGCCTTCACCATCGCGTCGTCGCGCATGGACGGCGAGGCGCTGAGCTGGTTCGTCGACAACGACATCACCAAGAAGCTGCTCGCGCTGCCCGGCGTGGGCGCGGTGAACCGCGTGGGCGGCGTCACGCGCCAGGTGCACATCGATCTCGACCCGAGCAAGCTGCAGGCACTGGGCGCCTCGGCGGCCGACATCTCGCGCCAGCTGCGCCAGGTGCAGACCGAAAGCGCGGGCGGTCGCATCGACCTGGGCGGCAGCGAACAGCCGGTGCGCACCATGGCCACCGTGCAGTCGGCCGACCAGCTCGCCGACATGCAGATCGCGCTGAGCGACGGCCGCCGCATCCGCCTGGACCAGGTGGCGCGCATCAGCGACACCATCGCCGAGCCGCGCGCCGCCGCGCTGCTCAACGGCAAGCCGGTGGTGGGCTTCGAAGTGGCCCGCAGCCGCGGCGCCAGCGAGGTGGAAGTGGGCCGCGCCATTCAAAAGGCGTTGGCCGACCTGCGCGTGCAGCGCCCCGACATCGAGCTGACCGAAGCCTTCAACTTCGTCGACCCGGTGGAAGAAGAGTACGACGGCTCGCTGCACCTGCTGTACGAGGGCGCCATCCTCGCGGTGATCGTGGTGTGGCTCTTCTTGCGCGACTGGCGCGCCACCTTCGTCTCGGCGGTGGCGCTGCCGATGTCGGTGATTCCGGCCTTCATCGGCATGCACCTGCTGGGCTTCTCGGTCAACGTGATCTCGCTGCTCGCGCTCTCGCTGGTGGTCGGCATCCTGGTCGACGACGCCATCGTGGAGGTCGAGAACATCGTGCGCCACCTGCGCATGGGCAAGTCGCCCTACCAGGCGGCCATGGAGGCGGCGGACGAAATCGGCCTGGCCGTGATCGCCACCACCTTCACGCTGATTGCGGTGTTCCTGCCCACGGCCTTCATGAGCGGCGTGGCCGGCAAGTTCTTCAAGCAGTTCGGCTGGACCGCGTCGCTCGCGGTGTTCGCTTCGCTGGTGGTGGCGCGGGTGCTCACGCCGATGATGGCGGCCTACATCATGAAGCCCATCCTCACGCAGGAGAAGGAGCCGGGCTGGCTGCGCTGGTACATGCGCGCCGTGGAGTGGAGCACGCACAACCGCTTCAAGACGATGGTGATGGCCACCCTCTTCTTCTTTGGCTCGCTGGCGATGATCCCGCTGCTCAAGACCGGCTTCATTCCGGCCGACGACAACTCGCAGACGCAGGTCTACCTGTCGCTGCCGCCGGGCTCCACGCTGGCGCAGACCACGGCCGCGGCCGAGGAAACGCGCCGCCGCGTGATGCAGATCAACCACGTGAAGAGCGTCTACACCACCGTGGCGGGTGGCAGCGCCGGCGGCGACCCGTTCGCGAACTTCGGCACGCCCGAGACGCGCAAGGCCACGCTGACGATCCAGCTCGACCCGCGCGGCGACCGGCCGCGCAAGCAGCTGATCGAGAAAGAGATCCGCACCGCGCTCGAGACCCTGCCCGGCGTGCGCAGCACCGTGGGCCTGGGCGGCTCGGGCGAGAAGTACATCCTGGTGCTCACCGGCGAAGACCCGGCGGCGCTGTCGGCGGCCGCGGGCGCGGTCGAGAAAGACCTGCGCACCATTCCCGGCCTGGGCAACATCACCTCGACCGCGAGCCTGATCCGTCCCGAGATCGCCGTGCGCCCCGACTTCGCGCGCGCCGCCGACCTGGGCGTGACCAGCTCGGCCATCGCCGAAACCTTGCGCGTGGCCACGCTGGGCGACTACGACCAGGCGCTGGCCAAGCTCAACCTCGCGCAGCGGCAGGTGCCGATCGTGGTGAAGCTCGAAGACTCGGCGCGGCAAGACCTCGACCTGATCGGACGCCTGTCGGTGCCGGGCGCGCGCGGGCCCGTCATGCTGAGCCAGGTGGCCTCGCTCACGATGGAAGGCGGCCCGGCCGTCATCGACCGCTACGACCGTTCGCGCAACGTCAATTTCGAGATCGAGCTGTCGGGCGTGGGCCTGGGCGACGCCAAGACCGCGGTCGAGGCCCTGCCCTCCATCCAGAAGCTGCCGCCCGGCGTGCGCATCGCCGAGGTGGGCGACGCCGAAGTGATGACCGAGCTGTTCGCCAGCTTCGGCCTGGCGATGCTCACGGGCGTGCTGTGCATCTACATCGTGCTGGTGCTGCTGTTCAAGGACTTCCTGCACCCGGTGACCATCCTGTGCGCGCTGCCGCTCGCACTGGGTGGCGCCTTCGTGGGCTTGCTGATCGGCCAGAAGGCGCTGTCGATGCCCTCGCTGATCGGCCTGATCATGCTGATGGGCATCGCCACGAAGAACTCGATTCTTCTGGTCGAGTACGCCATCGTGGCGCGCCGCGACCACGGCATGAGCCGCTGGGACGCACTGCGCGACGCCTGCCACAAGCGCGCGCGGCCCATCATCATGACCACGCTCGCCATGGGCGCCGGCATGCTGCCGATTGCCGTCGGTTTCGGTGCTGCCGACTCGAGCTTCCGCTCGCCGATGGCGATGGCGGTGATCGGCGGGCTCATCACCTCGACCGTGCTGAGCCTGCTGGTGGTGCCGGCGGTGTTCACCTACGTGGACGACATCGAGCACTGGATACGGCGCACCGTGCGCAAGCTGCGCGGGCAGCCGGCCGATCCGCACATCGACGACGACCTGGTGGAGGCGCCGCAGCGCTGAGCGGAGCGGAGCGGAGCGGCCAAAAAAAAATGCCGCGGGCGCCAATCGCCCGCGGCATATGAATCAGAAAAAACTCTGTCTGGCGCGTCAGGCGTCCAGCTGCGCCAATCGCTTCAGCTTGCGTTCGCTCATGCGCTTGGCCAGGCGCGGCAGCACCAGCACGGCGACGATGACGACGATCACGACGATCGACTCGGGGCGCTGGAAGAACACGACCGGGCTGCCCTGCCCCATGGCGATGGCGTTGCGCAGGTTGGCTTCGGCGAGCGGGCCGAGGATCATGCCGACCACCACGGGGGCGGTCGGGAAATCGAAGCGCCGCATCACCACGCCGAGCAGGCCGATGCCGAACAGCAGGAACAGGTCGAAGGTGTTCTGGCGCATGCCGTAGGCACCCACGGTCGCGAAGATCAGGATGCCGGCGTACAGCTGCGGCTTCGGAATCTTGAGCAGCTTCACCCACAGGCCGACCATCGGCAGGTTGAGCACCAGCAGCATCAGGTTGCCGATGTACAGCGAGGCGATGAGCGCCCAGACCAGCGCGGCCGAGGTGGTAAAGAGCTGCGGGCCCGGCTGGATACCGTAGTTCTGGAACGCGCCCAGCATGATGGCCGTGGTGTTCGACGTGGGAATGCCCAGCGTGAGCAACGGAATCAGCGCGGCGGTCACGGTGGCGTTGTTGGCGGCCTCGGGGCCGGCCACGCCTTCAATGGCGCCGGTGGTGCCGAACTCGGCCTTGGCGTCCTTGTCCTTGGCCAGCTTCTTCTCGGTCGCGTAGCTCAGGAAGGTCGGGATCTCGGTGCCGCCAGCCGGAATGCAGCCGAAGGGCGTGCCGATGGCCGCACCGCGCAGCCACGCGGGAATCGAGCGCTTCCAGTCGCGCGCGGTCATGTGCACGCGGGTCAGCTTGTTCTGGCCCTCGACCACGCGGCCTTCGTACAGCACCGCGTACAGCACTTCGGCCACGGCGAACAGGCCCACCGCCACCAGCACGATCTCGATGCCGTCGAGCAGCTCGGGCATGTTGCCGGTGTAGCGGCCCTGGCCGGTGATCTGGTCCAGGCCCACGCAGCCCATGGCCAGGCCGACGAACAGCGCCGTCATGCCGCGCAGCGTGCTCTTGCCGAGCACCGCGCTCACCGTGGTGAAGGCCAGCAGCATCAGCAGGAAGTACTCGGGCGCCGCGAGGCGCACCGCGTAGTCGGCCACGAAGGGTGCGAACAGCGTGACGACCACGGTGGCAATGGTGCCGGCCACGAAGGAGCCGATGGCCGCGGTGGCAAGCGCAGCGCCCGCGCGGCCGCTCTTGGCCATCTTGTTGCCCTCCATCGCCGTGACCATGCTGGCGGTTTCACCGGGCGTGTTCAGCAGGATCGAGGTGGTCGAGCCGCCGTACATGGCGCCGTAGTAGATGCCCGAGAAAAAGATCATCGAGGCCGTGATGTCGACCTTGCCGGTGATCGGCAGCAGCATCGCCACCGCCACGGCGGGGCCGATGCCGGGCAGCACGCCCACGGCCGTGCCCAGGGCACAGCCAATGAGGCACCACAGCAGATTGATGGGGGTGATCGCGGCCGCGAAGCCGGTCATCAGTGCGTTGAAGATATCCATGACGTCGCTCCGCTCAGATCCAGCCGGTGCTGGTGAGACCCGGCAGGCTGATGGCCAGGAACTTGGTGAACATCCAGAAGACCGGCGCCGAGATCGCCAGGCCGGTCAGGAAGTCGGTGACCCAGGTGGCGGGCGCATTGACCTTCGCCTGCCCGGCGGCGCGGCGCAGGCCTTGCACAGCCAGCAGGTAGCACAGCGTGCAGCTCAGGATGAAGCCGATGCTGGTGATGAGCGCTGCATTGAGCAGCAGGCCCGCCGCCACCCAGACGAAGCCGGGCCAGTAGCCCTTGTCGGCGCCCGAGGGTGCGTCGAGTTCGCGGAAGCCGCCACTGAACGCTTCCCAGGTGATCCACGCCCCGCAGACCATCAGGACGATCGAGACCATCCAGGGGAGGAAGTTGGGGCCGACGCCGCCGTAGCCGGCTTCGGAAGATATGTCGATGGCGCCGTAGGCCAGCGCAGCGCCGGTCAGCAGCACGCCGACGCCGACGAGGTATTGCGGCCAGGGGGCCGCGCCGGAGGTGGCCTCAGCAGCGTGAGAGACCGAGGATTCTGGAGTTGTCATTTTTTGCTCCCGCAGTCGTGGGGGAAAAGAACGGCCTCCTTCCAGAAACACCGCGGAACTGGCTCTGCCGGGCCGCAGGTGTTGCCCCCGGAAGGGGGAAGGCGCGCGCGACACGAAGTGCGCGCAGCCTGGGGGCGAGCCTGGTTCAGACCATGCCGGACTTGACCATGATGGCGCGCAGCGCGGCAAAGTCGTCGTCGACGAACTTGGCGAAGGCGTCGCCCGAGAGCACGGCCGGCGTCCAGGCGTTCTTCTTGAGCGATTCGGCCCACGAGGCGCTCTTGAGCGCAGCCAGCACCATCTCGGTCAGGGCCTTGCGCTGCTCGGCCGAGATGCCGGGCGCGCCGTACACACCGCGCCAGTTGCCGATCTCGACGTCGATGCCCTGCTCCTTCAGCGTGGGCACGTTGATGCCCGGCAGGCGCTGGGCCGAGGTGACGGCAATGGCCTTCATCTTGCCGGCGGCGATGTACTCGGCGAACTCGCTGTAGCCGCTGCCGCCGATGGTGACGTTGCCGCCCAGGATGGCGGCGGTGGCTTCACCGCCTCCGCGGAAGGCCACGTAGTTGATCTTCGACGGGTCGGCGCCGACCTTCTGCGCGATCATGGCCGCGGCGATGTGCTCGGTGGAGCCGCGCGAACCGCCGCCCCACTTCACGCTGCCCGGGTCCTTCTTGAGCTGCTCGACCACGTCCTTCATGGACTTGAACGGCGAGTTCGACGGCAGCACGAACACGTTGTATTCGGTGGTCAGGCGCGCGATGGGCGTGGCCTGCGACAGGTTGACCGGCGGCTTGCCGGTGATGATGCCGCCCAGCATGACCGAGCCCATGACCATCAGCGCGTTGGCGTCGCCCTTGGAGCCGTTGACGAACTGGGCCAGGCCCAGTGCACCGGCGGCACCGCCCTTGTTGTCGTAGGCGACGGTGTCGGCGGCCTTGGCGTCGGTCAGGGCCTTGCCCAGCGCGCGACCGGTGGTGTCCCAGCCGCCGCCCGGGTTGGCGGGGATCATCATCTTGACGTTGGCGGCAGCACGCGCCGACAGCGGCAAGGCGCCGGCAGCGGCCAGTGCGGCCAGGGACTTCAAAAAGGTATCGCGACGCATCGTTGGTGTCTCCTCAAAACTTGGGAACGGGTGGAACCTGACTTGGACCTGAGCCGCTATCATGCGCCGCCCCGCTGTCAGTTGGCTGTCCACCAGACTGGGGAAAACACCGAAGCAGCACCCACCGACCACCCACCGATCCGCGCCCCGTATGAAGCTGCTGCTCGTCGAAGACGACCCCTCGATGCAACTCACCCTGCAGCGCACGCTCGGGCGCCGGCACATCGACGTGCGCATCTGCGGCGACGGCGCGCAGGCCCTCACGCAATGGCGCGCCATCGAGCCCGACGTGGTCGCGCTCGACCTGAGCCTGCCCAACGTCGACGGCCTGCAGGTGCTGGCGCAGGCGCGCTCCGAAGGCCTGCGCACGCCGGTGCTGCTGCTCACCGCGCGCGGCACGGTGGGCGACCGCATCATGGGCCTGAACGCCGGCGCGGACGACTACCTGCCCAAGCCCTTCGACCTGGACGAACTCGAGGCCCGCATTCGCGCGCTGCGCCGGCGCAGCCAGAGCGCCGGGCCCGAGGCGGCAGTGATGACTCCGATGGAGGTCGGCGGCCTGCGCTTCGAGCCCGACAACGGCGCCATCTATCACCGCGCCGACCTGCTCGAGGTCACCCCGCGCGAGCTGGCACTGCTCAAGGCGCTGATGATGAAGCCCGGCCACGCCGTCACGAAGGAGCGCCTGTTCGAGCTGGTGTTTCCGGGCGAGGCCAACGTGCAGTACGAAGCCATCGAGGTGGTCGTGTACCGCCTGCGCAAGAAGCTGGTGGGCACGGGCACGGTGCTGATGACGATGCGCGGCCTGGGTTACCTCTTGCGGGCCGAGAGTTGACGGCAGGCATGCGGCAGATGATGTCGTCCCTGCGCGCACGTCTGCTGCTCGGCATCCTCGTGCCGGTGGCGGTGTTCGTGGTGATCAACAGCGTGAGCCTGTACCGACAGAGCCTGGCAGCGGCCACTACGGCCTACGACCGCACGCTGCTGGCCTCGGCCAAGACCATCGGCGAGCAGCTCGACGTGGAAGGCTACGACGACATGGCGCGGCTGCGCGCGATCGTGCCCTACTCAGCACTCGAGGCCTTCGAGGCCGACAACCGCAGCCGCCTGTTCTACCGCGTGTCGGCGCTCGACGGCGAAATGGTCTCGGGCTTTGCCGAGCTGCCGTTCTGGCGCGGCCGCATCCCCGACCGCGGCGCGTATGCGGCGCTGGTCGATTTCTACGACGCCGAGTTTCGCGGCCAGCCGGTGCGCGTCGCCGTGATGCTGCAGCCGGTGGCCAGCGCGCGCGGTCGCGGCATGGCCGTGGTGCAGGTCGCCGAAACACTGGAGCTGCGCGAAACGCTGGTGCGCAAGCTGCTGCTCGACATGCTCTGGCGCCAGCTGCTGCTGATGGGCGTGATCGCACTCGTCACCGTGGTCGTCGTGCAGCGCGCCACGCGGCCGGTGCGCGAGCTTGGCGAAGCCATCGAGCGGCGCCCGGAAGACGACCTGTCGCCCATCGACGCGCCCGGCGCCCCCGCCGAGCTGCGCCCGCTGATCGACGCCACCACCGAGGTCATGGGCCGGCTGCAGCGCCTGCTCGACCACCAGAAGCGCTTCGTGCGCGACAGCGCCCACCAGCTGCGCACGCCTCTGGCGGTGCTCAAGGCGCAGGTTCAGTCGGCGCGCCGCGGCGACGTGGCGCCCGAGCAGGCGCTGGTCGAGATCAGCCAGACCGTCGAGCGCGCCACCGCGCTGGCCAACCAGATGCTGTCGCTGGCGAAGGTGGAGCAGCTGCGCCAGCAGCCCGAATCCGCGGTGCTCGACCTGGGCGACGCGGTGCGCCACATCGCGCTCGACCTGTCGCCGCTCGTGGCCGACAAGGCGCTCGACTTCGAACTGGCCGCCGACGACGCCGTGACCGTGCGCGCGCACCAGTGGATGCTGCAGGAGCTCACGCGCAACCTGCTGCACAACGCCATCAAGCACAGCCCCCTGGGCGCCCCGCTCTCGGTGCGCGTGCACGCCGAGGGCGACGACGCCGTGCTCACCGTGCGCGACGACGGCCCGGGCATTTCGACCGAGTTGCGTCAGCGCCTGTTCGCGCCGTTCGCGGCGGGCAACACCTCCAGCGGCTCGGGCCTGGGCCTGGCGATCTGCCGCGAGATCGTTCTGGCGCTGGGCGGGCGCATCAGCCTGGACAACCGCACCGCGCCCGGCGCCGGCGGTACCGTGATCGGGCTCGACGCCGTGGTGCGGCTGCCGCTGTCGCGCCACAATGGCTGATCTTTCTTTTCCAACCTTCATGGACCGTCTGCGCATCGACAAGTGGCTCTGGGCCGCCCGCTTCTTCAAGACCCGTTCGCTGGCCGCGGACGAAATCGGCAAGAACCGCATCCAGGTGAACGGCGACGTCGCCAAGGCCTCGCGCGAGGTCAAGGCCGGCGACACGGTCGCGCTGCGCATGGGCCCGCTCACGCGGACCGTGACCGTGCGCGGCCTCAGCGGACAGCGTGGCCCGGCGCCCGTGGCCCAGCAGCTGTACGAGGAAACGCCCGAGAGCCTGGCGGCGCAGGCCGCCTTCCGCGAGCAGCGCCGCATGGGCAGCGAGCCCGCACTGGCCATCGAGCAAGGCCGGCCGACCAAGCGCGACCGGCGCGAGATCGACGGCGTGCGCCACCAGGCCGAGTGGGACAACCGCTGGAGCGCGTCGATCGACGACAACGACGACCCGCACCCGCCGCCGACCGGCCGCCCGCAGCGCTGATTCGCGTACCCTGCGGGCTTCGTTTCTTTTTTGACGGAGCGCCTGCAGATGTCCAAGTTCAAGAAGTACCGCGTCGGCGACAAGTTCAAGCTCTCGCGCATCGACCCCGACGACACGTCCTTTCTCACGGGCGACGAGGCGGCCCAGCGCGCCGCGCTCGATGCGATGGCGCTCGAACTCGACGAACTGCAGGACGTGCTGCACGCCGAAGGCCGGCGCAAAGTGCTGCTGGTGCTGCAGGGCATGGACACCAGCGGCAAGGACGGCACGGTGCGCTGGGTGTTCTCGCGCACCTCGCCGCTGGGCGTGCGGGTGACGGCCTTCAAGGCACCGAGCGAAGAGGAGCGCGCGCACGACTACCTCTGGCGCTGCCACGCCGCCGTGCCGCGCACCGGCGAGATCATGGTGTGGAACCGCAGCCATTACGAAGACGTGCTGGTGCCCGTGGTCGAAGGCTGGATCGACGGCGAGGAAGCCCGCCGCCGCTACGCGCAGATCAACGATTTCGAACGGCTGCTCACCGAAACCGGCACGGTCGTCGTCAAGTGCATGCTGCACATCGACAAGGACGAGCAGCGCGAGCGCCTGCAGGCCCGCATCGACACGCCCGGCAAGCAGTGGAAGTTCAGCATGGGCGACCTCGAAGTGCGCACCAAGTGGGCCGACTACCAGAAGGCGTATCAGAACGCGCTGGCCGCCACGTCGAGCGACCACGCGCCGTGGCACGTGATTCCGGCCAACAGCAAGCGGCACCGCAACATGGTGATCGCGCAGCTGCTCGTGAAGACGCTGCGCGACATGAAACTGAAGGCCCCGCCGCCCGACCCGGCGCTCAAGGGCATGGTCGTGAAGTGACCTGATCCGCGAGGGGTTCGCGGAAGGTGCGGGCTCAGGAGCGGCGCACGGGCGCCGTGGAGCGCATCGGCGTCTGCGCCAGCACGCGGCAGTTGCCGAACTCGCAGCGCACGGCCCAGGCCACGCCGTTCGCGCACGGCACGCTGTAGTTTTCGTAGCCCGGCCCCTTGGCCGTCATCTCGGCGCGCGGCAGCACGTTGCAGCGGCCAGCCTTGGCCAGTTGCTCGACGTTGTAGGTGTCGACACCCGTGCGGCGCGGCTTGAGCGCGAGCACGGGGTTGAAGCTGTTGCCGTAGAACGTGTCCTGCACATTCGGGTCGAGGTTGCGGTAGCCGCGCTTGGCCATGCAATGGACGATGGCGATCTGCTGGTGCTCGGCAATCAGCGCGCCACTGGGGCGGCTGTTCCAGTCGATGACGGCGGCGGTGATGCCGGTGTACGAGGCCGCGGCAACGATGCCCTGGCCGTGCACGGTGATGAGGCCCAGGCCCAATGCGGCCCACATGGCGTCGCCCGATTCGCTGCGCGCGGTGATGCGGGTGGCGGCCGTGCGGCAGTCGGCCACGTCGCTGTCGTAGCGCACCTTGTCCACGCCTTCCATGGCGACCATCGGCATGTACGACATGCCGGTACCTTGCACGGGCCCGGTCGGCGGTGCGCTGGCGCATCCGGCCAGAACCACGGTGGCCAATGCCATGCTGAGCAGCAACTTCATGGGATCCCTCGTCCTCTTCGCGGTAGTTGCGAAGGATTTAACCATACATATAGTTACTTCTGAATCGACTTGTCGCGAATGAGCGACGGCCTTCGGGCGGGGCATTCGGCCCGCGATCCGGGGTACGCAAAAGGGCAAGGTACAGTTTTCACCTGCTCCGAGTTCCCCCGTCCATGCACCGCACGTCCCGACTTCCCGCTTCCCACCTGCTCCCGCTCGCACTGGCCGGCCTTCTGGCCACCGCATCCTTCGGCGCCGCGGCCCAGCAGCCGCAGCCTTCCCCCGTCGACCTGGCGCGCAAGAACGCCTGCATGGCCTGCCACGGGCTGGTGCACAAGCAGGTCGGGCCGGGCTTCGCGCAGATCGCCGACCGCTACCGGAACGACGCCACTGCGCCCGCGCGCCTGGCCGACAAGATCCGCAACGGCAGCGTCGGCACCTGGGGCCGCGTGATCATGCCGCGCCAGAGTTTGGTCACGGAGGCCGACGCGCAGGTGCTCGCGCGCTGGGTGCTGGCGCAGCAGCAACCACCCGCCCGCTGAGTCGGCGCGGTGTCGCTCAGCGCGACAGTTGCGGCTGAGGCCCCGAAGACGCCACCCGGAAATCCGCCGGGAAGGTCCAGGTGGCGGGCGCATCGCGCGTGCCCAGCTGGCTCAGCTGGTAGCCCATGCCCCAGACCGCATGCAACGACAGGCCGTGCGGCTGATCGACATACAGCCCGAGCTTGCGGCGCAGCTTCGACACGTTGGCGTCCAGCGTGCGCGAGCCGACGGCGACACCGCTTTGCCAGCCGATCATTTCGAGGTGCTCGCGGCCCAAGGGCCTGTTCATGTGGCGGAAGAATTCGGCCGCCAAGTCGAATTCGATGGGTGTCAGGCGAATTTCCGTGCCCGCCAGATCCACCATGTCGAATGGCGACAACAGGCTGAATTCATTCCATTCCAGGCTGCGCGGCACCACCGGCCGATTGCGCTGCCGCAGGAAGAATTCGAGCATGAAATACATCTCTTCGAAGGTGGACGGCTCCGGCAATACGGCGTCGTCTGGCCCCGCATGCAGCAGCGACAGCCCGCGGATTTGCCGTTTGCGCGCGCTCATGATCAATGGCGTGTTGTAGCGCAGCGTTTCGCGCACCTGGCCAATGAGCTTTTGCACGTCGTCGGGCGCCGACGGAATTGAAAGCAGCAGCGCTTCGAATTTACCGCCGGCCGGCACCTTCTCGATCAATTCTTCGATATTGGCAAATGCAAAGGGCGTATAACCCAGCATCTTGATGGCGCGGCTCGCGTGCCAGCGCATTCGGGGGGAAGAATCCAACACTGCAATGTGCGGGGAGTTTTGTTCAAGCATTGAAAATTACCTTGCACACCGTGGCGTTACAAACCTCTATTTTTGTCGAGTTGGCCAAAAAATTAACCTTTGACACTCAACCCTCGGGCAATAAATTGCTCCGAATTGTTGGAGGCGGATTCATTTTTTTACAAATGCACTGCCATTCGGAGGAATTTCCTGTGAAGGCAATTTAAGCCCGAACAAAATTTACAGGTATCAATAAAAGGAACAGAAATATGAAAATCGGGCACGGCCGCATGGCGGAGCCCGAAACAAGCCGGTCGACGCGGTGGTCGGCGGCGCACCGGTCAGCGCAGGAGCAGCGCGCTGTCTTCCGCGACCGGCCCTTGCTGCAAAGCAAAGGTGCGCGGCGTGCAGCCGTACTTCTTGCGGAAGACGAGGCCGAAGTAGGCCGGGTCCGCAAAGCCGCAGTCATAGGCGACCTGGGCGACGAACTTGCGCGCGCCCGCGGCGCTGCGAAGCATCCGGGCCGCGGCTTCCAGCCGGTCGCCCTGCAGGGTTTCCAGGAAGGTCATGCCGCGCCCGGCCTTGGCGAACACCTTGTGCACGTAGCGCACCGACACATTGAAGCTGACGGCCAGCTTCTGTGCGTCGATCTCGGTGTCTGCATGGTGGTCACGAATCCAGGCCCGCATGCGGGCGTGCAGGTCGCCGTCGCGCGGTGACACGGGCTCGCCCAGCGCGCCCGGCTGCGCCGACAGCCCGTTCTGCTCCAGCGCGAACGACAGCATCGACATCAGGTGCTCGCCCAGCAGTTGCCGCTCCGCCGGGCTCTGGATGCTGCACAGGTGGTCGACGTCGAGCGCGCGCAGGTAGCCCGACAGCATGCCGGCCCAGCCCTTGCCGCCGGCCAGCCGCAGGTCGGTCGTCTGGTCCGCGTGCGGCAGCCAGCGGTTCACCACGGCTTCCGACAGGCCCAGCGTCCACGAGTTGGTGAGCTCTGTAGAGCGCAGGCGCAGCGGCTGCCAGGAGTCGATCAGCACCATGTCGCCCGCGCCGAGTTCGATGCGCTGGCGCTGCTCGCTGATGGCCAGGCCGCCGTCGAGCTTGAGCAGCAGGTGATAGGGATAGACCTCGGCCCCCATCAGCTGGCTCGGGCCCTTGCGCTCGATGCTCGCGCCGCTGCCGTGCACCCGCATGAAGGCCAGCCCGGCCGTGTCGACGATGGTGAGTTCCTGCTGGAAGTCCGTGCGCTCGGGGCTGTCCAGCGACCCCACGTGCGGACCGATCTCGTCGGCCCAGAAGGCGAAGCCGTCCTTGCGCGACACCATGCCAGTGTGAAAGCGCTGGATGCGACTGTCGGTCTCGGCCATGTGGCACGCCCTTCCTCCATGCGGCCGGCGCAACGCCCAAAGCCGCGGGTCACAGACGGAAATTCCCCGAATTTTTCCTGACAGGTCCGCCCGGACCCCGGATAATTTTTACAAACAATAACAGAGATAACAGAAACGAAAACCCGTGAGTTCGAGGGGATGGAACAGCGCACGAACCGGCCCACCCACCACCCGCCGCCCAGGGCATCGATCCGGCGCTGCCTGGCCCCCAGCGCAGGCACCCGGCGGGCAATTGCATCTGAATGTGACTCGCGACACATCCGTGCCGCGAAAGCGAATGTCAAAGAAGGGCGCGATTCGTAGCATTCATTCGAATCGAACGTCAACCGGAACTTTCTCTACTGGGGATGAAATGGCTGCTCTGTATTTCACGGAAATCGAACCTTTCGGCGCACGATGGCGCGCGGCGCTGGCGTCCTGCCTGCCGGGCCCGCGCCGCGATGCCGAAGTGGTGCGGCCTTCTTCTCCCCTGCCGCCAGCGGGCCGGGTGTGCGCGCTGGTGTTCATTGCCAACCTTTCGCAGCTCGCCGACAGCGACGGCCCGGAGGTGGCGGCGGGCGTGAGCCGCGAGATCCGGCGCCGGCTCTTCGCGGCCTTTCCGCCGTCGCCGGTGGCCGACACCGACCTCACCTGCCTGCGCGACGACTGCTTTCTGCTGCGAACCCGGCACACACGGCTCGACGACCTGCTAGCGGCGCTCGGGCGCGAGCCCATCCTCGTGAAGGGCGTCGCCGCGCTGCCGCAGTTGCATGCCGACTGGATCGCACTGCGCGACAGCGGCCCCATGAGCCCGGCCGAGATCGAACTGGCGCTGTGGGCCGCACAACCGCACCCCGCGCCCACGGCCAGGGTGCGGCCTGCGGGCGACGTCGTGGTCGACGACATCGAGCATGTGTACGACCTGCGCATCGCGCGACAGGGAGATGCCCTGTGGCTGCGCGAGCGCTGTCTGCGAGGCGCCGAGGAACGGGCCCGGATCGACACGCTGTTCGCGCAGCTCCAGCCCGGCTGACATGGCATCGTTCCCCGCAGCCCGTCGCAACCCGGTCCGGCGAAGGGGCGCTCGATGGCGAGCCGCCCCGGGGGCGCCGCACCGTCCCGTTCCTTGACCGCCGCCCGTGGATTCGCGCATGCGCATGAACCGCCGCTGGTCTCGCAACCGCCCTGGCCATGTATCTCCATCCCCTGATCGCCAGCGTGCCGCCCGACGAGCGCGCCGCCCTGGTTCGCAGCAGCGCGCTTCATTCCTACCGGCGCAACGAGATCGTGCTGCAGGCCGACACGCACACCGACCGCATCTACTGCGTGGCCACGGGCCTGCTGCGCGCGGTCGACCGGGACGTGACAACCGACTTCATCCGCCGGGGCGATTTCTTCCTCGGCCCTTCGCTCGGCGAGAACAGCTACCAGGCCACCTCGACACTGGTGGCCGCCCTGCCCTCGTCGGTCTACCACCTGCCGGTGGCCGCGGTGCGCCGGCTGTGCGCGCTGTACCCCGAGGTGACCATGGGCCTGCTGGAGATCGCGATGAAGCGCGTCGCCATGGTGCGCGGCCAACTGCGCCGCATCTCGTCGCTGTCGTCCGAAAACCTGGTGAGTCGCGTGCTGCACGAGCTGACGCAACTGGCGCCCGCGGCCACCGGCGGCTACGACAAGCGCATCACGCAGGCGGTGATCGCGTCGTACTCGGGGCTGTCGCGCGAGGTCGTCAACAAGACCATGCGCGACATGGAAAGCCGCGGGCTCGTTCGCCGCGACGACCAGGGCATGCACGTGCCGCCGACCTTCGCCTCGACCGATTTCGGCAGCCTGCCGCCGGAAGCGCGCGAACTCTCCGACGAGCTCTGTGCGTGGGACGGCGACCGCCCCGAAACGCCATGACGCGCCGCATTCATCTGCCCTGAAAAAAGTACAGCACCGACGATGCCCAAAGGTATTCCGAACCCCGTCGACATGTACGGCATCTCCCCGCGCCCCTGGGGCTTCGAGGTGTCGCTCGTGCGAAACGGCGTGCGCTACGCGCGCCTCTTCGGCCACGCCAGCTACGGCGGCACCCAACAAGCGCTGCGACGCGCCCAGGCCTGGCGCGACAGCATCGTGAAAGAGCACCCGCCGGTCGCGCGCAAGGAACGCGCGCAGGCCCTGCGCAGCAACAACAAGACGGGCGAGCCCGGCGTCTTCCCTCGGCTGTCCGCGCAAGGCAAGCCAGTCGCCTGGCTGGCCAAAACGTATCTCGGCCACGAAGAGATCCTGCGCACCGAATTCGAACTCACCGACTGGGGCCACGCCGCCCGCGCGCAAGCCGTCGGCGAGCGGCAACGCCAGCTCGGCCGCATGGTCGGCCTGGCGCGGCTGCATCCCGCCGAAGAAGCCATCCGCCAACGCCCGCCGCCCGACGACGAAGCCGAGCTGCCGGCGAAGCGCTCGAAGTCGGAGATCGTGCGACGCAACAACACGAGCGGCGTCAGCGGCGTGCAGTTCAAGACGCCGCGCGCGGGCCATCCCGGTTACTGGGTGGCGATCACCTACACGGCGGGCAAAGGCAGCGTGAGCAAGTCGTTCTCGGTGCGCGCGCTCGGCCACGACGTGGCGCGCGAGATGGCGATCGCCGAGCGCCAGCAGCAGCTGCGCGACAAGCCCCCCTGAACACCGCTGGCAGCCTGCATCGCGTCAGCGCTGGTTCTGCTGCCCGCTCCTGTGCGCGATGACCGCGTCGCGCACTGCGCGCTTCGACGCCAGTTGCGGCTTGCCGCAACTGCTGCAGCGATAGAAGCGCAGAACGGGCAGGAACTTCATCCACGGCCGGCGGTGGATGCGCTCCAGGCCGGCCAGTCCGCATCGGCAGCGGACGAAGGGATTGCCGAAAGACCGGCCCGACGCGGGAGCGTGGCCTTGGCGTGTCGTTGCGTACCCAGGGGTATCGGTGTGCATGCGGGTCATCGTGCCAACCCGAAGGCACGCCGCGCGCCCGACTGTGATCCCGCTCACTTGCCGCCGCAACAAAGCTGCGCGCGGTGATCCGCGCCTAGGCGGCAGCAGGCTCCTGCGGTTCACCCAGCGACAGCATCAACCGGTTGGCCCAGTTGAAGAAAGCCGCGCCATGCACGACATCGGCAATCGCCAGATCGTCCAGCCCCTGCGCGCGGAGCTTGTCGATGTTCGCAGGCCCGAAGGTCGATGGCGTGGCCGACAGCACGACCGACGCCTCCACGATCGCATTCCAACGCGCGCCCAGGTCGGCCTGCACGCCCTCGTCGAGCAACCGCTGCACATCGTCCGTGCGCTGCGAGAAGTGCGAGGCAAAGCGCGCATGCACCGACGCGCAGTAAATGCAGCCGTTGAAACGCGAGGCGGCAGCGGCCGAGAGTTCGCGCTCGGCGCGCGGCAGGCCGGCGTCGGGGTTGTAGAAGATGTCCTTGTCGGTGCGGGTGCGCGCACCGAGGATGTCGGGGTCGCGCGCCAGCAGGCGGAAGTACGGCGACTTGGCACGCGATGCATCGACGAGGCCTGCGAAGTGGCGCTCGGTCAGTTCGTCCTCCGGCAGCGGTTCAAGCCAGGGCAGCCATTCGAGCTGCGCCTGCGTGAAGGTGCGCGGGTGCGTGTTGTAGGGATGGCTCAGGGTCGATTCGGTGCTCATGGGGACGCTCATGCAGAGGTGGAGGCCAGCGCGCGCAGGCCGATGACGACGCGGATCTGGAACGCGAGGAACGCCACCAGTTGCGACAACGTGACGATCTCGGTGGTGCGCCATCCCGCATCGAGCAGCGCCTGCAGCGCCGCCGGGCTGGCGTCGCGCGGATGGAAGACGAGCAGGTGCGCATGCGCGAGAGCCGCCGACAACCGTTCGCCGAGCACCGCGCGGTGTGCGGCATCAACGGTGTAGACCGGGCCGGCTTCGTCTTCCACGCTGAGCGGACCTTCCGGATAGCGGCCGTACGGCCCTTGCGCGGCACCGCGTGCGACCTCGGTTTCGATGGCCTGCGCCACGCCCTTCCCCGCCAAGGCTTCGGCATAGAAGCGCGCCACATCAGACTGCCCGTGCAATCCTGCGACGAGGGCCGCGACGGCGAAGCGGTCCGCGATCTCGAAGTGCCCGGCCACGGGTTCGGCCGGCGCGAACAGCGCGAGATAACTCTGTTGCGCCTGCGTGCGCGCCTGCTCGCGCTGCGCGCGCAACCGGTCGAGCGCACTGCCGGGCGCGATGCCCACCAGCTGGTCGATCACGTCGACGGTCTGAAGAACGGGAGAAGAAGAGACAACGGCATTCATAAAAAATAATCTAGAGAAGCGCGAGCGATTGAAGGTCCGGCACGCCCGCATCGCGCGTCCAGCCCAGGGCGGGAGCGACGACGGTGGCGGTCAGTTCGATGGAACGCAGGATGGCCGCGTGCGGCGGATCGACCGAGTGCACCTGGCACACGAGGTCGGTCACGCGCGCGAGCGTGCGGTCGGCGCGCAGCGAGGCGATGACGTCGTCGGGTGAGCCGACATGCACGTCGTAGGCGGCGATCAGTTGGTCGAGCGGCGCATCGGCGCGAACGCGGTCGGCAAGGCCAACCTGCCCTGTGGCAGCGGCTTGCACCACCGCGCGGCGCAACCCGATCTCGGCGAGGCGCAGCGCCTCCTTGCGGGTGTCCGCCACGAAGACGCTGCGCGAGCCCACGATGCGCGGCGTGCGGCCCGGCGGCAGCGCGGCGAGGTAGGCGTCGATGATCGGGTCCTGCAGGTCGGCCAGCGAGGCGTCGGGCGCCTGCGCCGTACGCGGCTGCGTGCGCGAGAGCATCAGCCCGTCGCCGGCCGTGCCCGCGCGCGTGCCGCCGCTCACCGAGAACGTGGCCTGCCAGAGCCGGCCGAGCAGTTGCGCGCCCGCCGGGTACAGCGTGTCGCCGCCGGGCAGCGGCCGGCCGGCCCAGGCATCGCGCACCGTGGCGAGCTGTCGCTCGAACAGCGCCGCTCGATCGTCGCTGTCCAGCCCGAAGGCCGCGAAGGACGCGGG
This sequence comes from Variovorax sp. RO1, assembly GCF_002849325.1. NCBI lineage: Bacteria > Pseudomonadati > Pseudomonadota > Betaproteobacteria > Burkholderiales > Comamonadaceae > Variovorax > Variovorax sp. RO1. The sequence goes on along the minus strand of NZ_PKMT01000006.1, from coordinate 136,726 downwards.
TGTGCCGCCCGTGCCGACGCCCACTTCGAGACGGCCGCCCGAGAGCAGGTCCAGAACGATCGCGTCTTCGGCCGTGCGCACCGCGTTCTCCAGCGGCAGCGTGACGATGCCCGTGCCCAGGCGGATGCGCCGCGTGCGCGAGGCCACGTGCGCGAGAAAGACAAAGGGCGACGGCAGGCCGCCCTCGTGTTCATGGAAATGGTGCTGCGCCACCCAGGCGGAATCGAAGCCGAAGGCCTCGGCGTGGGCAATCTGCGCAGTGACGAGGCGGTAGCGCTCGGCGGCGGGAACATCGTCGAGCAACCGGCTGAAAAAGCCGAGCCGCTTGCGCGGGGAAGTGAAGGTACCGGGCATCCGAAGGCCTGCGTGATCGAGAGCCTTCGAGTGTTGCGCCGCAAGCCGGTCGAATGGAAATCCGGTTTTCGCGCTTGCTTATGCGCTTTGCGCGGATCGCGCGTTCAATGCGGCATCACAGGCGATCGCCGAGCGAGGCGCCGCAACCAGCCGATGCCCGCACCGACGCCGACGGCCATCAGCCCGGTGGTCGCGAGCATCGCCGCCGTGTGGACCGCGACGGCCGCGAACGCCAGCACGAGCGAGCCACTCATCGCGCCCTTCGATGCATCGCCCATGCACAGCGGGATCAGCGCCGGCACCAGCATCAGGCCGGCACCATGCGCGGTGGACATCATGAAAGACCACAGCGCCAGCCCTGCATGCCCCGCCGGCGCACGCGCCATGGCAGGCAGCCGGCCCGACAGGTGAACGAGCGCGACCACCGCGAACAACCCGCCGGCCAGCCACTGCAGCAGGCCCCGGTCCATCGACAGGCCGAAGGCCACCGCAACGACCACGAGCCCCACCGAAGCGACATGCCCGACCGCGATCGGCCACAGGGCCCGCAGCGCCTGCGCCTTGTCGTGCGAGCGCAGCCCCCACGCGGCGGCGAACATCCAGCCGGTGGTGGGATTCAGGCCGTGCAGCACGCCCATTCCCGCCACCGCCAGCCAGGGCCAGAGGCTTGCCATGATGCGGACCGATCAACAACACGCCAGGTCGCGCGCTGCTTCACGACTGCGCGTGGCAGCAGCCACCGGCTGCCGCAACGGGCGCGGGCTCGTAGCGGTCGTGGTGACGGATCCAGTCCATCGTGTAGGACGGGTTGTGCTCGTCGCGGCCCTTGGGCACGAGGTCGAGCATGTTGTACGTGCCCATCATCACTTCCACGCCGCGACCGTAGGTCGAGTAGGTGTGGAACACGTCGCCGGCATCGTCCTTGAAGAACACGCTGACGCCGGGCGCTTCTTCGCTCGGGAACGGTTGCTTCACATAGTTGTAGGCGACGGCGCCACTGGCCATTTCATCGGGCGTGAAGCTCACGCCGAAGTCGTGGTTGAAGTCGTTGTCGTGCGACGAGACCCAGGTGAACTGCCAGCCCATGCGCCGGCGGAAAGCCTCGATGCGGGCCAGCGGCGCACGCGACACGGCCAGCAGCGTGACGTCGCGGTGTTCGAGGTGCACGCGCATGCCGTCGGAATGGTCGGCCATGAACGAGCAGCTCTGGCAGCCCTGCTCCCAGTCGGGGCCGAACATGAAGTGCTGCACCAGCAACTGGCGGCGGCCTTCGAACAGGTCGGCGAGCGAGCGGCGGCCTGTGGGGGTCTCGAAGACGTAGGCTTTCTCGACGCGTGTCCAGGGCAGCGAGCGACGCTCCTCGGCGATGCGGTCGCGCAGCTGGGTCAGCTCCTTCTCGCGCGCCAGCAACGACTTGCGCGCGTCCATCCAGCGGTCGGGGGTTACGACGGGGTGATTCACTGTGGTGTTCATGGTGTGTGTACTCGTTGGCTTGTGTTTCGTTCAGGCCGTGGCGGCCTTCGGGCGGCGCACCGCGCGGACCTTGCTGGCCCGGCCGTCGCCGGCATAGAAGAGCCCCGCGCCGTCGGACTCGAGGCCGCTCACGCCGACGCCGTTGGGCATTTCCAGCCGCGCGATCACGTCGCCGCTGGCGGGGTCGACGCGGCGGATGTCGCTCTGGTCGCCTTCCCAGGTGCCGTGCCAGAGTTCGCCGTCGACCCAGGTCACGCCGGTGACGAAGCGGTTCGATTCGATGGTGCGGCGGATCGCGCCGGTCGCCGGGTCGATCTGGTGGATCTTTCGGTCGCGGTACTCGCCCACCCACAGGCTGCCTTCGGCCCAGGTGAGGCCCGAGTCGGAGCCGTTGCCGGGCGCGGGAATCGACGCCAGCACCTTGCCGGTCGCGGCATCGATCTTGTCGATGCGCGCCTCGACGATTTGATAAAAACACGTGCCATCGAAGGCGGTGCCGGCGTCGCAGGCCACGTCGATGCGGCGTGTCGCTTCGCCGCTTGCGGGGTCGAAGGCGACCAGTTGCCCGCCGGTGGCGGCCCACACCTGGTGGCCGTCGTGCGTCACGCCGTGGATGCGTTCCACGCCTTCGAACGGGCCGTATTCGCGCACGATCTCCGCGGCCTGCACCGCGCCTTCGAAGCGGTCCTTGCCTGCTTTCCTGCTCTGACTGTTGCTGCTGCTCATGGTGGGCTCCTGTAGGTGCGCCACAGGGGGTAGCGCATGAGCCCGACTCTATTCAATCGGCAGCGCAGCGGGGAGTAACAAGATCGTCGTGAATCCCGCCAGCGGCGGGGCCAGCCAGCGGCGCGCCCGCGTCTGTCCGATGGCACGCACGCGCCGCTCGGCCTCGAGCTCGGCCAGCGCGCGCTGCACGGTGCGCTGGCTCGCGCCCAGGGCCAGCGCGAGGGCCGAGGTCGACCACGCCGCGCCGTCGGACAGCAACGCCACCAGCGAGGCCTGGTCGCCGTCGATGGGCGGTGCCAGCACCACGACCGGCCGCGCATCGTGCGGCGTGAGGATGAAGCCCTGGGGCGTGGCCTCGATGCGCGCCATCGGCTTGACGAGCGCGCGCAGCCGGCCGATCTCGACGCGCAGCCGCGCGCGGTGCGTTTCGTCGGGGTCGCGGGTGCGGAAGGCGTCGGCGATCAGCGCGTCGCGGTCGACATCGCCGGGCCAGGCCGCAGCCAGCGCACGCGCCAGCGAGAACAGCACGGGCCGTCGTGCGAGCGAACGCCAGGTGTCACCGCCGCCGACACCGCGGCGGCAGGCATCGACGACGAGCGCATCGGATGCAAGCAGCGCCTCGACTTCATCCAGGCGCAAGGGCTGTTCACTGTCTGCGGCAATGCGCCGTGCGGCGGGACGTTCGAGCGCGGCGCGCGCCTCCGCCACTTCGGCCAGCAGTGCCGGCACGCGCGCACGCAGCGCCGCGTCGTGCGCGCGGGTAAGCGCCGCCCGTGCCGTGCCGGTGCGCAGCGAACGCAACGCGAGTTCCGCCGACGCCAACTCGGCCACCGCCGCCAGCGACGGCGGCAGGTTGTGCCCATCGAGCAGCGACAGTGCGGCGGCAGCCTCGTCGAGCCGGCCGAGCAGCAGCAGCCGACGCGCCGCGATGAGCCGCGCTTGCAGCGCATTGGCCAGGTCGTCGCGCGCCTCAAGCGTGACGGCCGCTGCGATCAGCGCGCGCGGTGATCCGCCCAGGTCGCGCATCGCGAGCGCCACCTCGGCCTCAGCGACGACGCAGCGGGCGCGGGCCAGTTCTTCGTGCGATCCGAAGCCGCTCGCGGCACGTCGCAGCAGCTCGCGCGCACGCGGGTGCTCGCCGAGCTGCGCCATCGCAATGCCGCGCAATGCAAGCGCCGGCGGGTCGTCGCGCAACGCCACGCGCTTGAGGGCACCCAGCGCGTCGCCGGCAGCGAGCGCGCGCGCGGAGGCGGCGATGAGGGAATCCATGGGGCGACAGGCTACAACACCGCCGGCACCCTCGCCTCCAGCCGTGTGCCTTGAGCACCCGCATCGATCTGCAGCGTGCCGCCGATGCGCGTCATGCGCGCCTGCATGCTGCGCAGGCCGATTCCACCGATCGACGAGGCGACCGCCACCGCGTCGAAGCCCACGCCATCGTCCTCGACGCTCAGGAGCACGCCGGCCTCGCCATCGGCCAGCAGCTGCACGCGCAGGGTGCGCGCGCGGCTGTGCTTCACGACGTTGGCCAGCGCTTCTTCGAGCAGGCGCGTGAGGCCCAGCACCTGGCGCGCGGACAGCGCGCAGGGCCAGGCCGCGGGCGTCTGCCAGTGGCTGCGCATGCCCATCTCTTCGAACAGCCGGCCGAAGCGGTGGCGCATCGGCGCCAGCCATTGCGTGGGCGTGGCAGCCACCGGGGCCGCGCCGCCGCTGTGGGTGTCGATGATCTGGCGCAGGTCGTCGCGCAGCGACTTGAACATCGACAGGTACTGCGGCCGTTGCAGCGCCTCGCCCGACTGCTCCACGAGCGCGATCGAACGCACCAGCGAACTGCCCAGCCCGTCGTGCAGGTCGTGCGCCACGCTCAGGCGCTCGTTCAGCCGCACATTGTCGAGCTCCAGACGGTGTTCGCGGCTGAGCGTATCGGCCAGCTCGGTGCGCGCACCGCGCACTTCACGCGCCAGGTCGTCGTTGAAACTCTCGACGCGGCGCAGGCTGCGCGTGAAGCCGCCCGCCAGGATCAGCGACATGCCGATCATGATCAGCGGCGCCGTGACCACGGTGTAGCCGAAGCGGTCGTCGATGACGCGCAGGATCATCAGCGCATCGTGCACGGCGGCCACCAGGAAACCGAAGGCGCACAGCGCCAGCAGCAGGTGCTCGGTTTTCTTGGTGTCGAGCGCCCGCAGGATGAACTGCACGCAGGCCGCCATGAAGAGCAGCGCGTACGCGATGAACGCCGCCAGCGTCGCGACCGACAGCGCAGGCTGCGGCAGCAGCGCAATCGCCGTCACGACCAGCGCGGCCACCGCCCACAGCGCGCGGCTCAATCGTGGAAAGCGCTGGTCGCCGAAGTGCCACATGAACATGCAGAAGCAGCTCACGTACAGGACCATCCAGGCCGTGATCCAGCGCGACCACGCGTCGGTGGAGTCGAACGGCCACGGCAAGGTGCTGACCACCGTGTTGCTCGCGAACACGATCCAGGCGATGGCGCTGAGCGCGTACCAGCCGTAAGCGGTTTCCTGGCGGCGCATGAGCCACAGCACGAGGAAGAAGCAGCCCAGCGTGATCGAGATGACGAGGTTGATCGCGGGCAGCACGCGCGCGAACAGGCGGCGTTCGTCGTAGTAGGCCACCGCCTCGTCCGCCGGGCCGAGCACCACGCGACCCAACCCCGAGCCGTACATGCTGCCGCCCACCACCTGCACCCACAGCGTGTTGGTACCGGCGTTCAGCGCGGCGGCCGGCAGGAAGAACAGGCGCGGCGTGTTCCAGCTGCGGCTCAGCGGCTCCACCAGGCTGGCGTCGCGCCAGAGCAGGTTGTCGTTCAGCGAGATCGCACCGGCCATGCTCAGGTAGTCGAAGGCCACGCCCAGCTGCGGCGCGTCGTCGCGGCCCGCGCACGGGCGCTGCCAGTCGATGCGATACCAGACCGTGCCTTCGAAGCCGGACCAGTGCGCGTTCCAGTGGTGGGGCAGCGTCACCGGCTGCCAGCCGTCGATGGGAGGCGGCGCCTCAGGCCCGGCGCCGGCCGCGGCACGCACGGCCCGCACGCTGTCGATGCGCGGCGCGCACGCCTCGGTCGCCCCGGCCGCCGAAGCCGCGTGGGCGAACAACCACCACAGGCTCAGGCCAGCAAGCCACGCGAACGTGCTGCGAAAACGGCGCGCGTGCGCGAAGAAACGGTGAGCTTGCGGTAGATGTTCTTGATGTGGCATTCGACGGTGTGCCGCGACAGGAAGATCTGCTCGGCTATCTCGCGGTTGGTCAGGCCTTCGGCAACCAGCTGGAGGATCTGCAGTTCGCGTGCGGTGAGCACATCTTCGCCGACGCGCCCCGGCGTGGCGGGCGGCGCCTGCGTCAAGTCGAGGATGCGGCGCGCAATGAACGGATCGATCGGCGCCCCGCCGCGCAGCACGCTGCGAATCGACAGCAGCAGTTCCAGGTCGTCGCGCTCCTTGAGCACGTAGCCGGTGGCGCCGGCGCGCAGCGCATTAAGGATCAGGTCGTCGGTGCTCCAGGCGGAGATCACGAGGATGCCGGGGCCATCGTCCGCATTCATCGATGCGTTCGATGCACTCATCTGCGTGATCAGTTCGACGCCGTTGCCATCGGGCAGGCCCAGGTCGACAAGCACCAGCGCAAACGGCTGCCGCGCGAGTTCGATGCGTGCATCGGCCAGCGTGGCCGCGAGCACCAGCACGTCGTTGGCGTAGCCCAACTGGTTCAGGATGCCGACGATGCGCCGCTGCATGAGCGCGTCGTCCTCGACGATCAGCACGGGCACCGGCAAATCGGGACTGGGCGGCGGCGTCATCGCCGGAGCTTCGGGCTGGGGAGAGAAAGCGGACATCAGGACGGTTCGGACAAGGTGGGACGCATGCCCGAATCATCACCCAGGCCCCGCGCGCGCGGGGAGGCAGTGTCCCCTGGCGGCCGGTGGCCTGCCATCACCAGATCTGGGGGTTCTGGCAGTGCGGCGCGGCATCGGTCGGTCTTCGCCTACAGACAGGCGGCGTGCGAGCGACCATGGTGGGGTCATGACACATCCGATCGAACTCATCATCGACGAGCCGGCTCCCGGATCTTTTGTCTGGCGGCTGCTCGAAACCGACAACGACGGTGCGCCTTCCACCGTCCTGCGCTGCGCCTTCGACCCGGCCGAGAGCTACGAGCTCGCGCTGGCCTCGGGACAGCGCGCCCTGCGCAGCGAAATGCGCGCGCACGCTACAACGGAAGGCCACTGAGCGTCAGCATGCGCTGACGGCGGCTTCGCGAGGCGTCCTACCGCTGCGGCGCTGTCGGTTCCTAGGATGGCTTTCGGGCGCCGGTTCTCTTGCGCTTGTTGCAATGAGGCAACCGCCGGTGTCTTCAAGGAGATGACCATGCAAAGAAAGCTCATGTGGATGTGCGCCGCTGCCGTGTCCTGTTTCACGGCCGTGTCGGCGCAAGCGCAAGTGAACCCGCCGCCCGCCGCTCCCGTCGATCCGGCAGTTGCCGAGTTCAAGGCGGCCCGCGACAAGATCTCGGCCGACTACAAGACCGACCGCGCCGCCTGCGATGCCATGAAGGACAACGCCAAGGACGTCTGCGTCGAAGAAGCCAAGGGCAAGGAAAAGATGGCCAAGGCCGAGCTCGACCAGAAGATGAAGCCCAGCGACGGCAACGCGCGCAAGGTGGCCGAAGCCAAGGTCGAAGTGGCCTACAGCATCGCCAAGGAAAAATGCGACGACCAGAAGGGCGAAGCCAAGTCGACGTGCGTGAAGCAGGCCAAGGCCGACGAAAGCAAGGGCAAGGCCGAAGTCAAGGCGATGAAGAAGTAACCAACCGGGCCGCAGCCCTTCCCGTTGGCGCTTCGCGGGGGCGGTCGCATACTCGACAGATGCCCTCTTCCCCCACGCGTCCGCGGGTCTACCTCGCCGGCCCCGACGTGTTCCGGCCCGACGCCGCGCAGTACTTTGCCGCGCTGGCGCTGGCCTGCGACGCGCTCGGCATGACGGCCGTGCCGCCGTTCAACGGCAAGGAGGCCGGCCCAGACCCCGCGCGCCGGATCTACGAGGAAAACATGAAGCTGCTGCGGTCGGCGGACGGCGTCATTGCCAACCTCGCGCCGTTTCGCGGGCTCGAGCCGGATTCGGGCACAGTGTTCGAGGTCGGCGTGGCCATCGCCCTGGGCCTCCCGGTGGCCGCCTACGGCGTTCCGCCGGGCACCTACGCGCAGCGCGCCGGCACGGCAGGCCTCGTCGGCCGCGACCCGGACGGCACCTTGCGCGACCCCGAAGGCACGCTGATCGAAGACTTCGGGCTGCCGCTGAACCTCATGCTGGCCTGCTCGGTGCGCTTTTCAGACCTGGCGACCGACGCACTGCGGGTGCTGGCCGAGGTATTGGGGTCCGCGCCTGCCCAGCGGCAGTGAGCCTGAATTCGTGACATAAGTCACAGATAACAGGCAGGACATCACCAATTTCGGGGAAGAATCCCCTCGAAGTAATCCTTTAAGCCTCTTTTTGCGTTGGACATGCCAACGCCCCAAAAAGGAGGCCAGGATGCCCCCCTCAGACCAACAAGCAGTTTTCGAAGCGGCGGGCCGCCTGGGTTCCATGGAGGTCCTGACCACGCAGATCAGCGCCGTCGTCTCGATGCTGCGCGCCCTGTACGCCGCGCACCCCGAGCCGGCAAAGGTCCGGTTCCACTTCGACCGGCTGATCGGCCAACTGCTGACCAGCCCCTACCTCAGCCACGACCCGGATCACGCGCTGATCCTTCAAGACACAGCCGCGACCCTGCTCCGGCCACCGATCGAATCCGACCCGGTGCGCTGAGCATCGGATGCACTCCAGGAGACTCTGAAATGAGCTTTGAAAAAATCAGGCTTCGGTTCGGTCGGTCGTTCCGTCGCGGCGATCGCGTCGTCTGCGAAGGCCGGCCCGGCACCATCACCGGAACGACCTTTCCGCATGTGCGCGTGCGCTTCGACGGGCGGCAGATTTCGGTGCCTTGCGATCCTTGCGAACTGCATGTGGGTGCAGCACCGATCGCAACGCTGTCCGCGCTGGTACCGCAGCCGTCCTGAAGACATCGCCTCGCCGTTTCGGCGGAGCGGTCGCGCGTTGCGAGCAGACGCAAAAAAGCCCCGACTGGCGGGGCTCTTAAGGGCTGTTTGATCACTGCAAAGTGATCAGGAAGCCAATCCTGGCGGAACCGGAGGGATTCGAACCCTCGATGAGGCTCTACACCCCATACTCCCTTAGCAGGGGAGCACCTTCGGCCACTCGGTCACAGTTCCTGAAAGCAACCGCAATTATGCCATTACTTAAGCGGTCGGTTGGTCGAGATCGAACGCTTTATGCAGCGCGCGCACGGCCAATTCCATATATTTTTCGTCGATCACGACCGAGGTCTTGATTTCGCTCGTCGAGATCATCTGGATGTTGATGCCCTCTTCGCTCAACACACGGAACATCTTGCTCGCCACACCCACGTGGCTGCGCATGCCGATGCCCACGATGCTGACCTTGCAGATCTTGGTGTCGCCCACGATTTCGGTGGCGCCCAACGAAGGCATCACCTTCGACTCGAGCAGCTCGACCGTGCGCGCGAACTCGTTGCGATGCACGGTGAAGCTGAAGTCGGTCTTGCCGTCCTTGCTGAGGTTCTGGATGATCACATCGACTTCGATGTTGGCGTCTGCCACGGCACCGAGGATGTGATACGCGATGCCCGGCTTGTCGGGCACGCCGAGCACCGAGATCTTGGCTTCGTCGCGATTGAATGCGATGCCGGATACGACGGCTTGTTCCATGTTTTCGTCTTCCTCGAAAGTGATCAGCGTGCCGGACTTGGCCTCTTCATTGATGTCGATGTCCCACGGCGTGAAGCTCGAAAGCACGCGCAGCGGCACCTTGTACTTGCCGGCGAATTCCACCGAGCGGATTTGCAGCACCTTGGAGCCCAGGCTGGCCATCTCGAGCATCTCTTCGAAGCTCACGGTGGTCAGGCGGCGCGCATCGGGCTCGACGCGCGGGTCGGTGGTGTAGACACCGTCGACGTCGGTGAAGATCAGGCACTCGCTGGCCTTCATGGCCGCCGCGATGGCCACGGCCGAGGTGTCGCTGCCGCCACGGCCGAGCGTGGTGATGTTGCCCTCGTCGTCCACGCCCTGGAAGCCGGTGATGACCACGACGCGGCCGGCCTCGAGGTCGGCGCGCACCTTGGCGTCGTCGATGCTCTCGATGCGGGCCTTGGTGTACGAGTTGTCGGTGCGCACCGACACCTGCCAGCCCGCGTAGCTCACCGACTCCGCGCCCTCGGCCTGCAGCGCCATCGCCAGCAGCGCCGACGAGGCTTGTTCGCCGGTGGAGGCGAGCATGTCGAGTTCGCGGTGATAGGCCACGCCGGGTTTGCCCGGGGAGAGCTCCTTGGCAAGACCGAGCAGGCGGTTGGTTTCGCCGCTCATGGCGCTGGGCACCACGATCATCTGGTGACCCGCACGCGCCCATTTGGCGACGCGCTTGGCGACGTTGCGGATGCGCTCGGTCGAGCCCATCGACGTGCCGCCATATTTGTGAACGATCAATGCCATGGATGAAATCAGAGAAAGATAAAGGGCCGCTTGGAAAGCGGCGCCCTGCAAGCCGTCAGAGCGAAGTCTTCAGCGAGGGCGGGGCATTGTACCAATGCAGCTGATCGCCCCTGCGCTCGGCGAAGCCTGCGCCCACCTTGAGGTGGATGCGGTGCCCGCGCGTGGTGCAGGCACGGACCTGGTCCAGCAGCTGGTCGAGTTGCGCCGCGCTCGGCGCGCAGCCGTGCGACTGCATCAGCCAGTGGCGCAGCACGTTGGCCTGCCGCGCGCGTGAGAGCGTCTGCAGCGGCCGAATCTGTGGCGGCTCGCCCACCACGGCGAGGTCTTGCGCCGCAAGTTCACTCAGCAGTTGCTGGGCCTGGGCCGCGTGGCCGATGCTGCGGGCGAAGGTGGCGCGGAACTGAGGAAAGGCATCCGCCAGTGCCGGCAGCAGCACAGCGCGAATGCGGTTGCGGGTGTAGCGCGCATCGATGTTGCTCGGGTCTTCGATCCACGGCAACTGCTGCTGCGCAAGCCAGTCGCGGATATCGGCCGCCGGTACCGTGAGCAGCGGTCGGTGGATGTTCAATCCGTCGCGCACGGCACGAGCAGGCATCGCGGCCAGTCCCGGCAGACCGGCGCCGCGGGACAGCGCCAGCAGCAGCGTTTCGACCTGGTCATCGGCGTGGTGCCCCAGTGCGATCGACGACACCGCAGGCCGTGCCCCATCGGCTCGCGCCATCGCCACATACGCCTGATAGCGCGCGCGTCGCGCCGCATCCTCGGGACTGTCGCCTGAGGCATGCCGCGCGTCGATCCGGTGCGTCACCAGCGGCACACCGAGCCGTTCACAGACCTGCGCGCACTGCCGCTCGAAGTCGTCGGCCGCGGCCTGCAGGCCGTGGTGCACGTGAAAAGCGATCACCTGCCCCGGCCAGCGTGCCGCGCAGGCCGCGAGCAAGGCGGTCGAGTCCGCACCGCCGCTGAAGCCGACGGCCAGCGGCAGGCTCGCCGGTTCGAACGCGGCCATGGCGCGTTCGAAGGCTTCGCTCATGATCGAAAAAGAAAAAGCCGCTCAGCGGCTGATGTCGGCCTTGGTGTCGTTGAACCGGCCGTAACTCTGCAGGCGCTCGTAGCGTCGGTCCAGCAGTTCCTTCGTCTTCAGGTCGCTGACCTGGCGGAAGGCGTCGTTGAGCGCGCGCTTGAGAAACGCGGCCATCTGGCGATGGTCGCGGTGCGCGCCGCCGACGGGTTCGTTGACGATCTTGTCGACCAGGCCCAGCGCCTTCAGGCGGTGCGCCGTGATGCCCAGTGCATCGGCGGCTTCCTGCGCCTTGTCGCTGGTCTTCCAGAGAATGGACGCGCAGCCTTCGGGGCTGATCACCGAGTAGATCGAGTACTGCAACATCACGAGCTGGTCGCCGACCGAAATGGCCAGCGCGCCGCCCGAACCGCCTTCACCGATGATGGTGACGATGATGGGTACCTCGAGCTGCGCCATCTCGAAGATGTTGCGGCCGATGGCTTCCGACTGGCCGCGCTCTTCCGCGTCGATGCCGGGGTAGGCACCGGGCGTGTCCACGAAGGTGAACACCGGCAGCTTGAATTTTTCGGCCGTCTTCATGAGACGCAGCGCCTTGCGGTAGCCCTCGGGCTTGCTCATGCCGAAGTTGCGCGCGGTGCGCTCCTTCGTGTCGCGGCCCTTCTGGTGACCGAGCACCATGCAGGGCACGCCGTTGAAGCGCGCAAGGCCACCGACGATCGACAGGTCGTCCGAGAAATGACGGTCACCATGCAGCTCGACGAAGTCGGTGAAGATTTCGTTGACGTAGTCGAGCGTGTACGGGCGCTCCGGATGCCGGGCGATCTTGGTGATCTGCCAGGGCGTCAGGTCGCTGTAGATGTCCTTGGTGAGCTGCTGGCTTTTTTTGCCGAGCTGATCGATTTCTTCCGAGATGTCGACCGCCGATTCGGTCTGTACATAGCGCAGTTCTTCGATTTTTGTTTCGAGTTCAGCAATGGGCTGCTCGAAGTCGAGGAAGGTTCGTTTCGCCAACGTCTTCTCCTGTTTTGTTCAATATGCGACCGGCACGGGGTCCAGCGATCGCCAAATATACCAAGTCGCCACGCTGCAATACGGCGCCCAGGCCACGGCGACGTCGCGGGCATCGCTGCGGCTGACCGGATCGCCCGAAAAATAGTTCACGCTGATGCCATTGAGCAGGCCCTGGTCGTCGACCGGCAGCACGTTCGGGCGCATCAGGTGAAAGATGAGAAACATCTCGGCGGTCCAGCGGCTGATGCCGCGGATGGCCACGAGCTCTTCGATGATGAGCTCGTCCGACATGTCTTGCCAGCGGTCGACATGCACGGTGCCCGAATCGAAATTCAGGGCTAGGTCGACCAAATATTCGATCTTGCGCGCCGACAGCCCGGCGCCGCGCATGTCGTCGACCTTGAGCTTGAGCACGTTGGCCGGCGTCAGCTTGCGCGGCAGCGTGGCGAACTTGTCCCAGGTCGACTGCGCGGCCTTCACCGAGATCTGCTGACCAACGATGCTGCGCGCCAGCGTGGTGAAGGCGTCGCCGCGCGACTCGAGGCAGGCCTCGCCGAACTTCGGAATGAGCCGCTTCATCACGCGGTCTTTCTTGGCCAGGTGCTTGCAGGCTTCCTCCCAATAGTCCGGCGTGTAGATGCGCACGCTGGTCTGCTGGGTTGCGGGTACGGGGTTGGTCGTTCCGTTCACTGTGCAGCCGCCCAGGTCGTTCCCGTGGGCGAATCCTTGAGCACGATGCCCTGCTCGAGGAGTTCCTGGCGAATGCGATCGGCCTCGGCGAAATTCTTCGCCGCCTTGGCCGCCGCGCGTGCATCGATCTTCGACTGGATGGTGGCTTCGTCGAGCGTGGTGCCGGCTTGCAGAAACGCCTTCGGGTCGCCTTGCAGCAGGCCCAGCGTTCCGGCCAGCGCCTTGAGCAGGCCCGCGGTGTCTGCGGACTTCGTGCGATTGACTTCGCCGGCCAGCTCGAACAGCACGGCAATGGCTTCGGGCGTACCGAAGTCTTCGTCCATCGCCGCCTTGAAGCGCGCGGCGTGGGGCTGTGTCCAGTCGATGGCCACGGTCCCTGGCGCCACCAGGTCGAGCGCGGTGTACAGGCGCTTGAGCGAGTTGCGCGCGTCGTCGAGGTGCGCGTCGCTGTAGTTGAGCGCGCTGCGGTAATGCGTGCGCACCAGGAAGAAACGCAGGCTTTCGGCGTCGTACTTCTGCAGCACTTCGCGAATGGTGAAGAAGTTGCCCAGGCTCTTGGACATCTTCTCGTTGTCCACGCGAACGAAGCCGTTGTGCACCCAGAAGCGCGAGAGCGGCTTGCCGTTGGCGCCTTCGCTCTGCGCAATTTCGTTCTCGTGGTGCGGGAACTGCAGGTCGGCACCGCCGCCGTGGATGTCGAATGTTTCGCCGAGCGTGGCGCAACTCATCGCCGAGCACTCGATGTGCCAACCCGGACGGCCGGTGCCAAAGGGGCTCTCCCACTTGGCGTCGTCGGGCTCGGTCGGCTTGGCGGATTTCCAGAGCACGAAGTCGAGCGGGTCCTGCTTGCCGTCCAGCACCGCGACGCGTTCGCCCGCGTGCAGTTCGTCGAGCGACTTGCCCGAGAGCTTGCCGTAGCCGGGGAACTTGCGCACCGCGTAGTTCACGTCGCCGTTGTCCGAACGGTAGGCCAGGCCCTTGCGTTCCAGCGTCTCGATGATGCCGAGCATCTGCGGCACGTATTCGGTGGCGCGCGGCTCGATGGTGGGCGGTTCGATGCGCAGTGCACCGATGTCCTCGTGCATGGCCGCGATCACCTCGTCGGTCAGCGCGCGGATCGTGATGCCGCGCTGCACGGCGCGGGCGATGATCTTGTCGTCGATGTCGGTGATGTTGCGCACGTAGGTCACGGCATAACCGCTGGCACGCAGCCAGCGCTGCACCACATCGAACGCCATCATCATGCGGGCATGGCCGATGTGGCACAGGTCATAGACCGTCATGCCGCACACGTACATGCGAACCTGTCCAGGTTGCAGGGGGGAGAATTCCTCCAATTCACGCGACAGCGTGTTGTAGATGCGCAGACTCATGGGACTCGGAAAGCGTTGATTCGCGCACGTGCGGTACGGGCGAGCAACGGTGTATTTCAGGGGTGACGGAGGGTGTGGCTACGAGGGGTTCGACGTGGCCCCTCGGCTACAATGCGACGCAGTATAAACGGCTGCCGCCGCGCAGCGTCCGGGTGTTCTCCAGGCCCGCTCCCCCCCATCCTGCCGAGACTTCATGAAGCACGCCGTGTTCTCCAAACTCCCCATCGCCTTTGCACTGCTGTTCGGTCTGTGGGGCTTTGCCGCGCACGCCAACGACTACGACGACGTCAACCTTCTGCTGCGCCAGGGCAAGTCTGCCGAGGCGCTCGCCAAGGCCGACACCTACATCGCCGGCAAGCCGCGCGACCCGCAGATGCGCTTCCTGCGCGGCGTGATCCTCACCGAGCAGAACAAGACCGCCGAAGCGATCACCACGTTCACGCAGCTCACGCAAGACTTTCCGGAACTGCCCGAGCCCTACAACAACCTCGCGGCGCTGTACGCGTCGCAGAGCAAGTTCGACCAGGCCCGCGCCGCGCTCGAAACCGCGCTCAAGCTCAGCCCCAACTACGCCACCGCGCACGAAAATCTCGGCGACGTGTACGCACGCCTGGCAGCCCAGGAATACCAGCGCGCCCAGCAGTTCGCCACCACCAACGCGAGCGTGGCGCCCAAGCTCTCGCTGATCCGCCAGATATTCACGCCCAAGGCCGCGGCCGATGCGGCCGTGCTGCCGGCGGCGCCGCCCGAGGTGCGCAAGCCCGTGGGCCGCGCGACCAAGTAACAGCTCAACGGCCCAACAGCCCACAGCCTCTTGCAATCCGGTGGTGCGCACACAGTTGCCTCCCAGGCTGCGCCACCGCAGGCCCACTGCCCTCCCCTCCACCCGCACACGGAGCCTCATTTGACGACCTCTGCACTTTCCCGTTTCAGCCGCCGCGGCGCCCTCGCCCTGGGTGCGGCCCTGGCCTTCGGTGCCGCCGCCGGCGCGCACGCCCAGCAGGCCGCGCCGCGCGTCAAGCTCGCCACTTCGGCGGGCGACATCGTGATCGAGCTCGATGCCGCCAAGGCGCCCAAGACGGTCGAAAACTTTCTGCAGTACGTCAAGGACAAGCACTACGACGGCACGGTGTTCCACCGCGTCATCGACGGCTTCATGATCCAGGGCGGCGGCTTCACGGCCGACCTGCAGCAAAAGCCCACGCGCCCGCCGATCCCGCTCGAGGCCAACAACGGCCTGAAGAACGACAAGTACACGATCGCGATGGCCCGCACCGGTAACCCGAATTCGGCCACCTCGCAGTTCTTCATCAACGTGAAGAACAACGACTCGCTCAACGCACCCAACCCCGACGGCTACGGCTACACCGTGTTCGGCAAGGTCGTCGCCGGCACCGACGTGGTCGACAAGATCCGCGCCGTGCAAACCGGCAACAAGGGCGGCATGCAGAACGTGCCCGTCGAAACCCTCACCATCAAGTCCGCCACGCTGGCGAAGTAAATTTCCGTAGAAGGAGCTATCCCATGAGCAACCCCCAAGTCGAACTGCACATCAAGAACTACGGCGTCATCACGCTCGAACTCGACGCCGAAAAGGCACCGAAGTCGGCCGCCAACTTCATCGAGTACGTGAAGAAGGGCCACTACGACAACACGGTGTTCCACCGCGTGATCCCCGGCTTCATGGTGCAAGGCGGCGGTTTCGAGCCCGGCATGAAGCAAAAGCCCACCGGCGCCGAAATTGAGAACGAAGCCAACAACGGCCTCAAGAACGCCAACTACACCGTGGCCATGGCCCGCACGAGCGCACCGCACTCGGCCACCGCCCAGTTCTTCATCAACGTGGCCGACAACGGCTTCCTGAACCACACCGCCCCCTCGGCCCAGGGCTGGGGCTATACAGTGTTCGGCAAGGTCACGGGCGGCGCCGATGTGGTCGACAAGATCAAGGCCGTGAAGACGGGCCGCAAGGGCTTCCATGACGACGTGCCGCTCGAAGACGTCGTGATCGAAAAGGCCGTCGTCACCGCGGAATAAATTGAGCCCCCCGGCTTGCCACTTCGTGTGCTTCGCCACCCCCCAAGGGGGAGGCGCGGCTCGCCTTGGGGCGGCCCGGCGGCAGCCGCCGCATCTCAGGCACGGCGGGGCGGCATGACCCCGATGGCGAACCCGGCTTTCTCCGAGCTGGTGGCGCCGCCCGCGTGGCGCACCGTCGACCTGATCTCCGACCTGCATCTGCAGGCGAGCGAGCTGGCCACCTTCGAGGCCTGGCAGGGCTACCTGCAGACCACGCCGGCTGATGCGCTGGTGATCCTCGGCGACCTGTTCGAGGTGTGGGTGGGCGACGACGCCGCCGACCAGCCCGGCTTCGAGGCGCAATGCGTCGAGTTGCTGCAGCGCACGGCGCAACGCATGCCCGTGTTCTTCATGCACGGCAACCGCGACTTCCTCGTCGGCCAGGCCTTTGCGGCGCAATGCGGCGTCACGCTGCTCGACGACCCCACGGTGCTGGTGCTGCACGGCGAACGCTGGCTGCTGAGCCATGGCGACGCCCTCTGCCTCGAAGACACCGAGTACCTCCAGTTTCGCGCCCAGGTGCGCACGCCCGAATGGCAGGCCGCGTTCCTTGCGCGCCCACTCGAAGAGCGCCGCGCCCTCGCGCGCGCCATCCGCACGCAAAGCGAAGACCGCAAGCGCGATCCCTCGACCCTCTGGGCCGACGTCGACGCCAACGCTGCCCGCGAATGGCTACAGCATGCAGGCGCCAGTGCGCTGATCCACGGCCACACCCACCGCCCCGCCGTGCACGACCTGGGCCACGGCCTACGCCGCATCGTGCTGAGCGACTGGGATGTCGCAGCCCATCCGCCGCGCGCGCAGCTGCTGTGCCTGTCGGCCGCCGGCGCACAACGCGTCGACCTGCGCTAGACGCACCGCTGCCGATGTTCAAGTGGCTGCGCCGTCTGCGCACCCTGCCCCCGATTCCCGACGCCGCCTGGCGCGCCACGCTCACGCGCTACGCGTTCCTGGGCGAGTTGCCGCCTGCCGAGCAGCAACGGCTGCGCACGCTCGCAGCCGAGTTCCTGCGTGACAAGGAATTCCATGGCACGCAAGGCTTCGTCATCACCGACGAGGTGGCGCTGGCCATCGCGGCGCAGGCCGTGCTGCCCGTGCTGCACCTGAAGGACGGGCTCGACTGGTACGACGATTTCGTCGGCATCGTGGTGCACCCGTCCGAGGTGGTGGCACCGCGCAAGGTCGTCGATGACGCGCTGGTCGTGCACGAGTACGAAGAGGTCGTCGCCGGCGAGGCGATGGACCAGGGCCCCGTGATGCTCAGCTGGCAGGACGTGCTCGCAAGCAGCGTCACCAGCGAGGGCGGCTACAACGTCGTGATCCACGAGTTCGCCCACAAGATCGACATGCGCAACGGCATCGCCGACGGCTGCCCGCCGCTGCCGGCCGGCTTCATGGGCCGGCGCAGTGCGCGCGAGGCACGCGCAACCTGGATGGCGGTGCTGCAACCGACCTACGACGACTTCCGCGAGAAGACCATCCTCGCCGAGCGCTTCGGTGCCGAGCCGCCCTGGCTCGACGACTACGGCGCAACCTCGATCAGCGAATTCTTCGCGGTGGCCTGCGAGGCCTACTTCGTGAACCGGCCGAACTTCGCGCGCGACTTTCCGCAAGTCGTGGCGCTGTTCGACGCCTTCTTTCTTCCATCGAAGTCTTGAACTGACGCGGTTCAGACAAAGAAAAAGGCGCCTCGATGAGGCGCCTTTTTCATGCATGCGGTTGCTTCGCCGCAATGCTTCGTCTTACTTGCGCAGCAGCGCCTTCAGCGCGTTCTGCAAACGGCGCGCGGTGGTGGCGTCGTGCGCAGCAGCCAGCACCTTGCCGGCGTCCTGGCCCCAGGTCTGGGCCGGCGTCGGATCACCGCGCTTCGTCAGCAGCTTGAGCTGCAGCGCGCGGCGTGCGTCGAGCTGTTCGGCGGGCGTCGGCACTTCGGCGGCCATCTCGAGGCGCAGCAGCGCTTCGGCGGCATCGCTCGCGGCGGCCGTCGGTGCGGTACCCACGGCTTGCGACCACTGGCCGCGCACGGCCGGTGTCACGGCACGACCCAGCTCCTGCACGCTCGGCAGGCGGGCGGCGTCGCGCTGCTCCCAGGCGCCAAGCACCTGCGTGAGCGCTTCGCCGTGGGCCTGTGCGGCCAACTTGCGCAGCGCAAAGTCGGCGCGCTCGAGCGCTTCGCGCTGGGCGCGGAAAGCGGCATCGCCCAGACGCGGACCACGGTCTTCGCGCGGCGGACGGTCGCCGAAGCGGCCACCACCGCCGGGCGCACCGCGATCGCCACCGCGGGCATCGGGACGCGGACCGCCACGGTCGTTCGGACGACCCGGGCCACCGGCACCAGGACGGCCTGCATCGCGGCGGTCGCCGAAACGGCCCGTACCGCGAGCAGCCGGTGCGGCTTCGCCCTTCTTGCTGCTGGGCCGATCGTCGCCACGCATGGCCACCACAGGCTTGGGTGCAGGCTTCGGCGGCGCTGCTGGCGCGGGCGCCGGGCTGTCGACGCTGGCGGCTTCGCCAGCTTCGTGTGCGGCGCTGTCGCTGCGGGCCGAGGCATCGGCGCCGTCTGCGGGAGCAACCAGATCGGGCGCGTCGGCCGATGCCGTCGCGGGTGCGGACGGCGTGGCTTCTGCATCGCTCGAACCCGGCGTCTGCTCGGCGCTTTCGCCGAACTCGGCGGCAGCCTGGCCGGGGGCTTCGACACCGGTCGCGCCGACCGCGGGGCCGTCGCTCGGGGTGGCCGGAGCCGGTGCGGGCGCTGGTGCCCGAGCAGGCGCTTCACCGCGCAGCGCGGCTTCGAGGCCGGCGATGGCGGCGCGGATCTTCTGTGCGTCGCCGCCGGCATTGGCCGCGTCGAGCGCCTTGGACGCGTCGAGCACGTAGCGGTCGTGCTCGCTCATGGCCGACGACGCCTTTTCGCGCTCGGCGGTCTTGCGGTTGAAGGCTTCGTCGATGGGCGCGCGGAACGCGTCCCACAGCTTCTGTTCGTGGCGGCGGTCGAGCGGCACGCTCTGCGCCTCGGCCTGCCAGCGCTGCTGCAGCGCCTTGACGGCGTCGATGCGCAGCATCGGCTGGGCGCCCAGCTCGGCGGCCTCGGCGATCATGGCCTGACGACGTTCGACGCTGGCCTTCTGTGCCGTTTCGAACGGGGCGCGAGCGGCACCGAAGGCTTCGTTCCACAGCGGTTGCAGCTCGGCGAACACCTTCTCGCCCACGTGGCCGGCATCGCGCCAGCGGTCGGCGAACTGGTGCAGCGCGCGGTTGTGCGCCTTCAGGTCGGTGGCGCCGGCATGTTCGGCGGCCCAAGCCTTGACCTCTTCGATCAGCGCGACGCGCAGGCCGCGGTGCTCGGCGGCGTCGGCGCGCACCTTCTCGAGCCAGGCCTCGACGACCTTGTGGGCTTCGTTGCAGGCTTCGTCGAAACGCTTCCACAGCGCGTGGTTCGGCACGCCGCCCTGGTCGGCCTGCTTCCACTGGTCGCGCAGGGCGCGCAGGGTTTCCTGCATCTTTCGGCCGCCGAGGGCCTGGCCTTCGGGGCGCTTGAGCAGGCCTTCGGCCTTGGCGACGAGGTCTTCGCGGACCTTGTCAGCGCTCCAGCGCTGCCAGCCTTCGAGTTCACCGGCGGCAACCAAGGCGGCGTGCACGCGGGCTTCGAGCGGCGCGTCGACCAGCTTGCCGTGCTCCTTGAGCACAGCGCGCAGTGCGGCGGCGGCGCCGGCACTGGCCTTGCCGTGGCCTTCGGCGGTTTCCTGTTCGAGCTTGGCGAGGGCGGCCTGCACGGCGTCTTGCGCCGCGGCGCGCACGGCCGGGTCGACCTTGGGTGCGGCGGGGCGGGCGGGTGCGGCAGCCTTGGGAGCCACCACTTCGCCGCGTGCGGCGCGCAGTTCGTCGGCCCAGACGGGCACGGGCGGCAGCGGTGCGGCGGCGTCGGCGGCTGCGGCAATGGCTTGCGCCAACGCGCCGTGGAACGAGTCGGACACCACGAGCAGCTGCGACTTGGAGGCGTCGAGCTGGGGGGCGAACTTGGCGTCGAGGCTGTTCCAGTTGGCATCGGCCACGATGTCGGCGGCCTGCTGTTGCCAGTGGGTCACGTCGGCGCGCAGCGATTCCTCGGCGGCCTGGGCGTCTTTCCAGCCCTTGGTGGACAGCACTTCAAAGCGCTGCGCCAGCAAGACAGCGGCTTCACGGTGGACCTGCGCACGGTGCTGCAGGTCTTCGATGCCCTTGACGCGCTCAGCCAACTGGGCCTTCAGCCCGGCCAGCGGTTCGCGCGACAGCGGCGCGCCAGCCTTGGCGGCGTCACGCTGCCAGGCCAATGCGTCGGCGATGTTGAGCTTGGACTGCGCCAGCAGCGTCTCGGCTTTCTGGGCCCATTCGGCGGCAATGGCCTCCTGGCCCTTGGCGCGTTTGATTTCGTCGAGCTTTTCGCGCAGCAGGCGCGCGGCGCCCTTGTCGCGGCCGCTCAACTCCTTGAAGACCTCTTGCATCAGCTCGGGCGTGGGGTTGCCCGCGAGCCAGTCGCGGATGCGCGCGGAACGCTCGCCCGAGGTTGGCGCGGTGAAGGCGCCACCGGTGAGCGTATCGAGGGCCTGGAGGTCGTGTGGCTTGGAAGAAGTAGAGGTCACTGCGCGAAATCGTTGTCTTGGTAGAGAAAGCGAAGGCGCCGGCAAAGGCCGGCGCACATCGACATTTTCACCCAGTTGGCGAACAGCCCGCCGAATTCCGTATCGGAAGCTCGGCGCGCACCGTTCGGCGGGCTGGAAAGGGCCCGCTGGATATATGGCAAGGCGAGGCGAAAAGCCAAGCCCCGCCGGCTATTTCATGGTCAGGCTCAGCTCGGCGCCGGGCTTCCAGTCGGCACCGCTGGCCGTGGTGCGCACGGCTCCCAGGAACAGACGCTCGCTCGGCAGCTTCTGCGCCAGCAGGTAGTCGCGCACCACCGCGCCGCGCTCGACCGCGAGCTGGCGCATCGACTCTTCGTCGACCGGCACGCTGGTCAGCAGCAGGTTTTCCATTTCCTTCACAGGCAGGTCTTTGGCTAAGCCGACCATGTTGCGCGGCTTGGTGACGTCGGAACGCTTGTAGACGGCGGTGAGCAGCGCCGGGTATTCGGCATCGGTCACCGGCGGCACCTCGGTGCCGGTCTGGCCGCCGCGCACGGCGACGCGGCGCTTCTCGGCCTGGGTCAGCTGGCGCAGGCGCTGGCGCTGGTAGGCATCGCGCTCCTTCTCGAGGCTGGAGGTGCCCACCACGGTCATCTGCAAGGTCGGCCGGTCGGTCAGGGCCTTCACGACCTTGTCCAGGCTTTCCTTCGCGCCGGTGCTGAGCGCCGAGCTGCCGGGCTCGAAGGTGATGGCGCTCGAATCGCCGCCGCCGCCACCACCGAGGCCGCCCGTGAGCAGGCTGAACGGCGCGGTCACGGCCTTGACGATCAGGTTGACCACCGCCTTGAAGATCAGCGGGCCGATGCTGAACTGCGGGTCGTTGAGCGAGCCGCTGAGCGGCAGGTCGACGTCGATCACGCCGTTGCGGTCGGCCAGCAGGGTCACGGCCAGGCGCACGGGCAGGCTGTTGGGCGCACCGGCCACTTCGTCGCCGAACTTCAGCTGATTGAGCACCAGCTTGTTGGTGGCGGTGAGCTGGCCATCAGGCGCGATCTTGTAGTTGACGTCCATGCTCATCTTGCCGCGCTCGATGCCGTGGCCCGCGTAGCGCACCGAGTACGGCGACAGCGGCGCGAGGTCGAGGTCGCGCATCTTGGCGGTGATGTCGAGCTCGAGCGGCTTGGCCAGCGGATTGAGCTTGCCAGTGATTTCCAGCGCCGCGGTCTGCTGCGCCTTGCCGCGCAGTTCGAGGTCGGCGAGCGCCGGGCGGCCGCCCTGCCCGTTCGGCGGATTCGACGAGAACGAACTGAGCTTGCCGGTCAGCTCGCTCAGGTCGGCCGAGTAGTTGGGCTTGACGAACAGGTCGGTGAAATCGATCTTGCCGTTGACCAGGCTCATCGGGCCGAAGTTGATGACAGGCGCCGGGCCGCTGTCGGCCGCGGGCGCGCCAGCTACCACCGGGGCGGATGCGGCCGGTGCGGCCTCAGGGGCACCGCCGACCATGGCTTCGGCCGACACCGGCGCACCACCCGAGGCCCGCTGCGGCGCCGAGGCCGGCGCGCGGGTCGTGGTGGTCGTGCCGCCCGGGCCCTTCTTGGTGCTGGCTTCAGTGGCAGCGGCGGCGGCCTTCGAGGCTTCCTCGCCCTTCTTGGTCAGGCTCAGCAGGTTGAGGCGACCGGTGGGATCAACGATCACGCGGGCGAAGAAGTCGGTCAGCGTGGTCTCGCGCACATCGACGGTCGGCGCCGCATTGGGCGCCAGGCTGACCTGCAGACCGCGCAGGCTCAGGGTCTTCCAGCTCAGCAATTGGCTGTTGCCGCGGTCGAAGCCCGGCGATTGGGTCAGCGAGACGCTGTTGGCGCGAAAGTCGTCCAGCGCGGTATCGCCGGCCAGCTTGACGCTCATGCCGGCTGGCGTGGTCGCATAACGCACCGTGCCGCGGTAGCTCGCGAAGGCGCGGCGGATGTCGACATTGAGCGCGTCGGCGTAGTAGGCCTTGAAGGCATGCGCCGGGAACGACGCCACCTCGAGCCGGCCCTCGGCCGCCAGCGGCTTGAGCACGACGGTGCCCTTGTAGTCGAAGCGCCCCGGGTCCGCGCGGCGGCCCGCGCCGATGCGGCCCGACACCTGCAGCGGCGAGACGGTGTTGGTGTCGGGCGCGATCTTCTGGGCGTGGAGCTTGAAGGCCGTGACCTCGATCGCCACCGGCGCCGAGCCGGCCTTGTCCGCATAGGACAGGCTGCCGTTGTCCACGGCCAGCGTGCCCAGCGTCAGCGCCCAGGGCTTGGTGTTGGCATTGGCGCGCGCCGCGCCGGCGTCGGCCGGCTTGGGCGCCGCCACCTTGACGCCGCCGGCCGGGGTCTTGAGCCAGCGCTCGAACATCCAGCGCTTCTCGTTGTCGCGCTCGATGCTCACCTTGGGGTTGGTCGCGGTGAACGACGCGATGTTCAAGGTGTGCTTGGTCATGTCGACCTCGGCATCGACCAGCTCGAAGCGGCCAACGCTGGCCAGCGCGGTCTTGGCCTGGGTGAGCGCCAGACCGTCGGCAGCCAGGCGGCGCGCCTTGAACTTCAGGTCGGGCTGGGCCCAGGACACGTCGATCTGGCCGCTGAGCTTGCCGTCGAGCGTGGGCTCCAGGCTCTGCGCCAGGTACGGCGCGGCCAGCGAGAGCGGCAGCGCCTCGACCTCGGTCTGCACGTCGGCCACCTTGTCGGTCGCCGTGCCCTTGAACTTCAGCGTGGCGCCGGCAACGGCGGTGCTGCCGTCGAACTGTGCGGGCTTTTCCATGGGCCAGGTGACGGCCGTGAGGTTGATTCCGAGGTCGGTGAGGTCGATGGACGCGCCGGGCTTGACGGTCTCGTCGCGCCAGCCGATGCGTCCGCCGTCGAGCGCGATCTTGTCGACCTGCACCTTGAGCTTGGGCTTCTCGGCCGGCTTTCCGCCCGGCGCGCTGGCTGCGGGCGTGGGCAACGGCGCCACCTTTTCGGCCGTGCCGGTCGCGGGGTTCGTGGCCATCAGGTTGAGCTGGCCGGCCGCGTCGCGCGCCACCACCAGTTGCGGCTTGGTCAGCGCAACCTCGCTCAAATGAAACACGGACTCCAGCGGCCGCACGTCGGCCAGTGCCAGCTTGAGCGAGTCGAAGCCCAGCAGGTCACGACCGCGGGCGTCGCTCAGCTTGGCGCCGTGGGCCTCGACCGTGCCGGTGATCTTCAGGCCGATGGTGCCGGTCTGCTGGAAATCGATCTTCAGGTCCGCGTCCAGGCTGCCGGCCTGCAGCTTCACCGGCAGGCCGCCGGGGATGTAGCCCAGGTACGGCACGAGGTCGAGCCCCTTGAACTGCACGTGGGCGTCGGTCTTGCGGCTTTGCGCGAACGGCGTCGTGAAGGCGGCCGAGTCGAACTGGCTGCCGTTGAGCGCAAAGGCCAGCTTGGGCTCGGTCTTGATCTCGCGCTGGGAGGCGAGGTTGCTCAGGAACGGCACGTTCAGCGTGAAGCCGCGCAGTTCGTGGCGGCGTTTGACGGTCTGGTCGTCGAAATCGACCGCACCGTCCTTGATCGAGATGTTGTAGATCGCAAAGCGCGCGGGCTCGGCGTTGGGGTCGGGCGGCGGACCCGAGGCCAGCTTGGCCAGGATGTCGTCGATGTCGTACTTGCCGTCGGCCTGGTGCGTGAGCAGCACCGCGGGCGCCTCGACCGTCACCGCGTCGATCACCGGCGCCAGGCGGAACAGCGATTGCAGTTCGGCGTCGGCGTAGATGCGCTTGATGGCCACCTGCGGCTGCTTGCCGTCGACGGTGGCAATGCGCAGGTCATTCAGTGCGAGTTCGAGCGTCCAGGGCTTGAAGTCGATCTTGCCGACGGTGACTTGGCGGCCCAGTTTCTCGCTCGCAATCTTCTGGAGCTGGCTCTTGGCAATCGGCGGCACCGCCAGCCAGGCAATGACCCACAAGGCCAACAACACCAGCAACGCGACAACCCCACGCCGCACCCATTTGTTCTGTTTGATCGAAGCAGCATCCATTCGCAGAAGTGTGCCGCAAACAGATGCCAACAAAGTTGGCTGAAACGTGAATGCGTTCCCATTTGGCGAGGCATTGCGATGCGCCTGCGGCGCTCAGCAAGACAGTGAGGCAGAAAGTGCGCAGCGCTGCGCAGGTGAGGTCCTAAAACGAGAAAGCCCGGTGAGTCGACGAAGTGTCTTGTCACCGGGCTTGATGGCGGGCTCAAAACCCATGCCATCGATTCGCGCGACCGGAAGTAATGGTTCCCGCCGTGCTGGCAGCAAGAGATTGCCGCCGTGGAGTCCTCCATCGTTCGAGTCCTTGACTTGCACCTCGGACTGCCTGACTTCGGAAAAACGCCTGAAACCTCAGGCCCGTTCAGATTAGGCGTCCCTCCCTTCCTTTGCAAATGTCTTTTTCCAAGGGATTTCCCGTAGGCGCCCCCCCCTGGCGCCCCCTCGGACGAGGGGATTCTTCAAGCATTTATTAACATATGAAACTAAATCCTTATGCTTGACCGTGTATTTAGCCACGCTAGAATCCGCCTGCCCTCGCTGCTCGACGCAGGAGGGCCTCCCTGAATCCGCTGCCGAATTCCACCGGCGTGATCAGGCCGCCGCGCTCCCACCCCCACCCCTCCATGCGCGGAGCCTGATTCGTAGACATACCAATCCAAGCGCCGTTGCCTTCATCCATCGCCCTTTCCGGCGCTGCATGCCAGGTGCCGCACAGAAAGGAAAAAAGCGATGAGCAAGGCGTTTGATGCCACAGCCCGCGGGCTACGGACCTTCGTGTCCGATGTGGCAGACGGCTTTTTTGAAATCACCCACAACGGGTTTGCACTGGTCGGTCTGGCCATCGTGTTCGCGGCCCTCGCCCTCGTGGCGCGTCCCGACCTGCGCAAGACCGGCGAGGAACAACTGATGGGCTGGCTGCAGTCGCGCAAGCCCGCGCCCGAAGCCACCGACCTGGAGCCGACCGCCATCGTGCGTACCACGGCTGCGAGCCCCGACGAGCTGCCCAAGCAGCAGGCGGCGGTGGCTTACTGGCTCAGCAAGAAGTACCGCGTCGCGGCCGAGCCGCTGAGCGTGCTGGTCTCCGAGGCCTACCAGATCGGCAAGCGCACCAAGCTCGACCCGACGCTGATCCTGGCCATCATGGCCATCGAATCCAGCTTCAACCCGTTCGCGCAAAGCCACGTCGGCGCGCAGGGCCTGATGCAGGTCATGACCCGCGTGCACGGCGACAAGTACGAAAGCGCGGGCGGCACGCTCACCGCCTTCGACCCCGTGACCAACATGCGCGTCGGCGTGAAGGTGCTGCAGGAATGCATCGCCCGCGCCGGCTCGCTCGAAGGCGGCCTGCGCTACTACGTGGGCGCTGCCAACCTCGACGACGACGGCGGCTATGCCGCCAAGGTACTGGCCGAGCACGAGCGCCTGCGCCAGGTCGCCGCCGGCCGTGCGCCGTCGACGATGGCCGTGCCGCCGCCGACCACGGCGCGCGCACAGCCGATTCCCGTCGTGGCACCCGCCAAGCCGGCAGGCGAAGAGCCTGCCACCGGCAGCGAGCCGGCCAAGGTCGCCCTGCTCTCCGCGGTTTCCTGAGGCCTTGTCACCCCTACAGGCCCGGATGCCTCCGGGCCTGCGCTACACTCGGCCTGTACGCGACTGGCGATAGGCGCAGCACCCCGAAAAAGGTGCCACGCGCTGACGTGGAATACCACTGGGAAGCGTGCCGCCTGACCACAACAGGCGTTCAGCCGTTCGCCTGGGCAGCCCTTGTTTGGTTGAACAAGGACCTCGTCTTCAAAGGACTGCCATGTACCACCGCAACATCCTGGTCGAACAGACCGATCCCGAAATCTGGGCCGCGATTCAAGCCGAAAACGCGCGCCAGGAACACCACATCGAGCTGATCGCCAGCGAGAACTACGCCTCGCCGGCCGTCATGCAGGCCCAAGGCTCGCAGCTCACCAACAAGTACGCCGAAGGCTACCCGGGCAAGCGCTACTACGGCGGCTGCGAGCACGTCGACGTGGCCGAGCAACTGGCCATCGACCGCGTCAAGCAGATCTTCGGCGCCGACGCCGCGAACGTGCAGCCGCATTGCGGCGCCTCGGCCAACGAAGCCGTGATGCTCGCCTTCCTGAAGCCCGGCGACACCATCATGGGCATGAGCCTGGCCGAAGGCGGCCACCTGACCCACGGCATGCCTCTCAATATGAGCGGCAAGTGGTTCAACGTGGTGAGCTACGGCCTGGACGCCAACGAAGCCATCGACTACGACGCAATGGAACGCAAGGCGCATGAGCACATGCCCAAGCTGATCATTGCGGGTGCGTCGGCCTACTCGCTGCACATCGACTTCGAGCGTTTCGCCAAGGTCGCCAAGGACGTCGGCGCGATCTTCATGGTCGACATCGCCCACTACGCCGGCCTCGTGGCCGCGGGCGTGTACCCCAACCCGGTGCCGCACGCCGACATCGTCACCTCGACCACGCACAAGAGCCTGCGCGGCCCGCGCGGCGGCATCATTTTGATGAAGTCGCAGCACGAAAAAGCCATCAACAGCGCCATCTTCCCCGGCCTGCAAGGCGGCCCGCTGATGCACGTGATTGCCGCCAAGGCCGTCGCGTTCAAGGAAGCCATGACGCCCGAGTTCAAGGCCTACCAGCAACAGGTGGTCAAGAACGCCAAGATCGTGGCCGACACCCTCACCGAGCGGGGCCTGCGCATCGTGAGCGGACGTACCGAAAGCCACCTGATGCTGGTCGACCTGCGCGCCAAGGGCATCACCGGCAAGGAAGCCGAAGCCGTGCTGGGCGCCGCCCACATGACGATCAACAAGAACGCGATCCCCAACGACCCGGAAAAGCCGATGGTCACCAGCGGCGTGCGCATCGGCACCCCCGCCATGACCACGCGCGGTTTCAAGGACGAAGAGGCCCGCATCACGGCGAACCTGGTGGCCGACGTGCTCGAGAACCCGCGCGACGCGGCGAACATCGACGCGGT
The DNA here is from genome assembly GCF_002849325.1 of Variovorax sp. RO1. Taxonomy (NCBI): domain Bacteria; kingdom Pseudomonadati; phylum Pseudomonadota; class Betaproteobacteria; order Burkholderiales; family Comamonadaceae; genus Variovorax; species Variovorax sp. RO1. The sequence continues at coordinate 108,799 of NZ_PKMT01000006.1, read as the reverse complement.
GCGCGCCAAGGTCCACGCCTTGACGAGCCGCTTCCCTGTCTACCGTTGATTTCGTAAGTAACAGAAGAAGAGAAGCACTGGCCGCATGAAATGCCCTTTTTGCGGTCATCTCGAAACGCAGGTCGTCGAGACCCGCGTTTCGGAAGACGCCGACTTCGTCCGCAGGCGCCGCCAGTGCAGCGCCTGCGACAAGCGCTTCACCACGTATGAGCGCCCAGACGTCAATTTCCCCGTCGTGGTCAAGAAAGACGGCAGCCGCGCCGACTTCGACTCGACCAAGGTGCGCGCCTCGATGATGCTGGCGCTGCGCAAGCGCCCCGTGAGCATCGAGCAGATCGACAACGCCCTGCTGCGCATCGAGCAAAAGCTGCTGGCCAGCGGTCTGCGCGAAATCGATTCGACCAAGGTCGGCGAACTCGTGATGCGCGAACTCAAGAAACTCGACAAGGTCGCCTACGTGCGCTTTGCCTCGGTGTACCGCAGCTTCGAGGACGTGGACGAGTTCCGGCAGCTGCTGCGCGATATCTGAGCAAGGCGCTGCCTCGCGCCGCCTTTTTTCGCTCCGTACCCATGCCCTCCTCCGAACACATCGCGACCGCCCTGCGGCTCGCGGCCTCCGCGATCCGTCTGACCGACCCGAACCCGCGCGTCGGTTGTGTGCTGTGCGACGCCGAAGGCCGCGTGATCGGCCAGGGCCACACGCAACAAGCGGGCGGCCCCCACGCCGAGGTGATGGCGCTGCGTGACGCGCAGGCCCAGGGCCATTCGACCGCGGGCGCCACCGCCTACGTCACGCTCGAACCCTGCTCGCACCACGGCCGCACCGGCCCCTGCTGCGACGCGCTCATCGCCGCCGGCGTGCGCCGCGTCGTGGCTTCGCTGGCCGATCCGAATCCGCTCGTGGCAGGACAAGGCTTTGCGCGCCTGCGCGCGGCGGGCATCGAGGTCGAGGTCGGACCGGGCGCCGACGAATCCCGCGAGCTCAACATCGGCTTCTTCAGCCGCATGATCCGCCGGCAGCCCTGGGTTCGAATGAAGATTGCCGCCTCGCTCGACGGCCGCACAGGCCTGCAGAACGGCGTGAGCCAGTGGATCACCGGCGAGGCCGCGCGCACCGACGGCCATGCCTGGCGGGCCCGCACGGGCGCGGTGCTGACCGGCGTCGGCACGCTGCTCGAAGACAATCCGCGCCTGGACGTGCGCCTGGTCGACACGCCGCGTCAGCCCCACCTCATCGTGGTCGACAGCCACCTCCAGACCTCGCCCGACGCTCACATTTTCATAGCTGGCCGCGCTGTCTGGATCTACGCTGCCAGCCGGCACAACGAAGAAAAGGCGGCCGCGCTCGAAGCCCGCGGCGCCACCATCACCTGCCTGCCCAACCTGCACGGCAAGGTCGACCTGCCCGCGATGCTCAAGGACCTCGCGGCGCGCGGCGTCAACGAGCTGCACGTCGAATCGGGCCACAAGCTCAATGGTTCGCTGCTGCGTGAAGGCTGCGTGGACGAGCTGCTGGTGTACCTGGCGCCCAAGCTGATCGGCAGCGGGCTCGACATCGCCAGCCACCTGCACGCCGACGGCCCGCTCACCTCGCTGACCGGCGCGCTGCCGCTCGAATTCAAGTCGGTGGACATGCTCGGGCCCGACCTGCGCATCGTTGCGCGCGTCGCCGGCCGCGACCGCTTCTGAGCCGTCGAGGCTGCGGCGCGGCACATTCGCTGCCGTAAACCGGCCCTTCGGGCCGAAGACCCCTCGATGTCTGCGAAAATGTGCGAATGTTCACCGGAATCATCACCGGCGTGGGGCGCATCGCCGCCATCCACGACCTCGGCACCTCCTCCTCCTACGGCAAGCGACTCAGCATCGAGGTGCCCGACGGCTACCTCGACGACGTCGGGCTCGGCGACAGCATCGCGCTCAACGGCGCCTGCATGACGGTCACGACGCTCGCACCTGAACGCGGGCAATTCACCATCGACATTTCCGCGGAGTCCCTCGACAAGACGGCCGGCCTGACCAACGAAGGCAGCCGCATCAACCTCGAGAAAGCCCTGCGCGCAAGCGACCGCCTCGGCGGCCACATCGTCTCGGGCCACGTGGATGGCATCGGCACGGTGAGCTTCTTCGCGCCGGTCGGCGAAAGCTGGGAGCTGCGCGTGGTCGCACCGCCCGCGCTCGCACGCTTCCTGGCCTACAAGGGCTCGATCACCATCAACGGCGTGAGCCTCACGGTCAACAGCGTGGCCGACATTGAAGGCGGCGCCGAGGTCAGCATCAACCTGATCCCGCACACCGTGGACAACACCTCCCTCGGCGGCCTGTCGGCCGGCTCGAAGGTCAACCTCGAAATCGACACTGTGGCGCGGTACGTGGAGCGCATGCTCCAGGCCGGCGTCCTGGTTCCGCAGACTTCCACGTATTCCAAGGACACCGCCGAATGAACGCCTCCGTCACGCCGATCGGCGCCTCCCGCGCCGACCGTGCGCCCGCACCGATCTCCCCGGTCGAAGACATCGTGGCCGAGCTGGCCGCCGGCCGCATGGTCATCCTCGTGGACGAGGAAGACCGCGAGAACGAAGGCGACATCGTCATCGCGGCCGACCACATCACCGCCGAATCCATCAACTTCATGGCACGCCACGCGCGCGGCCTGATCTGCCTCACGCTCTCGCGCGAGATGTGCGAGCGGCTGCAGCTGCCGCCGATGGTCCAGCGCAACGGCGCCAAGCATTCGACCGCGTTCACCGTCTCCATCGAAGCCGCCGAAGGCGTCACCACCGGCATCTCGGCCGCCGACCGCGCCCGCACCGTGCAGGCCGCCGTGGCGCGCAATGCCGTGGCCGCCGACCTCGTGCAGCCCGGCCACATCTTCCCGCTGCAGGCAGTGGACGGCGGCGTGCTCATGCGCGCCGGCCACACCGAAGCCGGCTGCGACCTCGCCGCCATGGCCGGCTGCTCGCCCGCCTCGGTGATCTGCGAAGTGATGAACGAAGACGGCACGATGGCCCGCCTGCCCGACCTGCAGATCTTCGCGGCCGAACACGGCCTCAAGATCGGCACCATCGCCGCGCTCATCGAGCACCGCAGCCGCGTCGAATCGCTGGTCGAAAAAGTCGGCTGCCGCGAGATCCAGACCAACTGGGGCACCTTCACGGCCCACGCCTTCATCGACAAGCCCAGCCGCGGCGTGCACCTCGCGCTGGTGCGCGGCCAGTGGGCGCCCGAAGACACGGTGTCGGTGCGCGTGCACGAGCCGCTGTCGGTGCTCGACGCGCTCGAAGTCAACCGCCCGATGCACTCCTGGAGCCTGGATGCCAGCCTCTCGCACATCGCGAATGAAGGCAAGGGCGTGGCCGTGCTGCTGAACTGCGGTGAAAGCGCGGCCGAGCTGCTGTCGCAGTTCGACGGCACCGCGCGCCCGGCGCAAGCCCCCGAGCGCGGCCGCATGGACCTGCGCAACTACGGCATCGGCGCGCAGATCCTGCGCGAATGCGGTGTGCACAAGATGAACCTGCTCGGCGCGCCGCGTCGCATGCCGAGCATGGCCGCCGGCTTCGGCCTCGAAATCGCCGGTTACCTCACGAAAGACTGAACGACCATGCAAGGTTCAAACAAGGGCGCGACCACGCTCAACGGCAAAGGCCTGCGCATCGGCATCGTGCAGGCGCGCTTCAACGCCGACATCACCGACGCGCTGGCCACGGCCTGCCTGTCGGAGCTCGAAGCGCTGGGCGTGGCTGCCTCCGACATCCATCACGTGCAGGTGCCCGGCGCGCTCGAAGTGCCCGTGGCGCTGCAGGCGCTCGCCGAGCGCGGCGGCTACCACGCGCTCGTGGCGCTGGGCTGCATCATCCGCGGCGAGACCTACCACTTCGAACTGGTGGCCAACGAATCGGGCGCGAGCGTGAGCCGCGTCGCGCTCGACTACCGCCTGCCCATCGCCAACGCGATCCTCACGACCGAAAACCTCGAACAGGCCGTCGCCCGCCAGACCGACAAGGGCCGCGACGCAGCCCAGGTGGCGGTCGAGATGGCACAACTGCTGGCCACCCTTTCATGACCGAAGACACCTCCAAGTCCGCCAAATCCCGCCAGTCGCGCACCGGCCTCACGAGCACGGGCGTTCGCAAGGCCGCGGCCAAGTCGAACCGCAGCCGCGCACGCGAGTTCGCATTGCAGGCGCTCTACCAGCACCTGGTGGGCCGCAACGACCCGACCGACATCGACCACTTCACGCGCGACCTCGCAGGCTTCCACAAGGCCGACGCGGCGCACTACGACGCGTTGCTGCACGGCTCGATCAACGGCGCCGAACAGCTCGACGCGCTGATCCTGCCGCTGCTGGACCGCAAGTTCACGGAAATCTCGCCCATCGAGCACGCCGTGATGTGGATCGGCGTGTACGAGTTCCAGAACTGCCCCGACGTGCCCTGGCGCGTGGTGCTCAACGAGTGCATCGAACTCGCCAAGGAATTCGGCGGCACCGACGGCCACAAGTACGTGAACGCCGTGCTCAACGGCCTGGCGCCGCAGCTGCGTCCGCTCGAAGTCGAAGCCGACCGGGCGTCGGGCAAGGCGCGCCCATGAGGATCGCGACGCGCGCGCAGCGCATCGAACCGTTTTACGTGATGGAGGTCGCCAAGGCGGCTGGGGTGCTGGCCCGCGAAGTGGCCCACACCGACCGTCCGATGATCTTCCTGAACATCGGCGAGCCTGACTTCACCGCCCCGCCCCTCGTGCAGGAAGCCGCGGCCCGCGCCGTGCGCGCCGGCGCCACGCAGTACACGCAGGCCACCGGCCTGGACCACCTGCGCGAACGCATCAGCGGCTGGTACAAGCAGCGCTTCAACGTCGACGTGCCGGCCCGCCGCATCGTCGTCACGGCCGGCGCCTCGGCCGCTCTGCAGTTGGCCTGCCTCGCGCTGATCGAATCGGGCGACGAAATCCTGCTGCCCGACCCGAGCTATCCCTGCAACCGCCACTTCGTGAGCGCTGCAGACGGCAAGGCCGTGCTGGTGCCGACCACGGCCGAAGAGCGCTTTCAGCTCACCGCAGCCAAGGTCGAGGCCGCGTGGACCGACAAGACGCGCGGCGTGCTGCTTGCCTCGCCGTCCAACCCGACCGGCACCTCGATCGCGCCCGACGAGCTGCGCCGCATCCACAACGTGGTGTCGCAGCGCGGCGGCATCACGCTGATCGACGAAATCTACCTGGGCCTCTCGCACGACGATGCTTTCGGGCAGACGGCACTGGCCATCGACGACAACGTCATCAGCATCAACAGCTTCAGCAAGTACTTCAACATGACCGGCTGGCGCCTCGGCTGGCTCGTGGTGCCCGAGGTGCTGGTGCCGGTGGTCGAACGCCTGGCGCAGAACCTCTTCATCTGCGCGAGCACGGTGTCGCAGTACGCCGCGCTGGCCTGCTTCGAGGCCGAGAGCATCGCCGAGTACGAACGCCGCCGCGCCGAATTCAAGGCGCGCCGCGACTGGTTCATTCCGCAACTGAATGCGCTCGGGCTGAACGTGCCCGTGGTGCCTGACGGCGCTTTCTACGCCTGGGCCGACTGCACGAGCGTGGCCGACAAACTCGGCATCTCCGGCAGCTGGGACTTCGCCTTCGAAACCATGAAGCGCGCCCACGTTGCCGTCACGCCCGGCCGCGACTTCGGCACCGCCGAGACCTCGAAGTTCGTGCGCTTCTCCACCGCCAGTTCAATGGCGCACCTGCAGGAATCGGTCGAACGCCTGCGGGCCATGATCGCCTCATGAGTTTCGAGTTTCCGATCCGCGTCTACTGGGAAGACACCGATGCCGGCGGCATCGTGTTCTACGCCAACTACCTGAAGTTCATGGAGCGCGGTCGCACCGAGTGGCTGCGCTCCCTGGGCGTCGAGCAGCGCAAGCTCAAGGAAGCCACCGGCGGCCAGTTCGTGGTCAGCGAAACGCAGCTCAAATACCATCGGCCCTCGCGGCTGGACGACGAACTGCTGGTTACAGCCGAACTCCGACAATTGGGCACCGCGTCGTTGACAATCGGTCAGCGCGTGCTATCAAAGACAGAGCAAGAGCGCACCGGCGCTGCGGCACCGGTCTTGCTGTGCGAAGGCACGATCCGCATCGGATGGGTGGACGCCGCCACCTTGCGCCCTGCGCGCATTCCGGCCCAAGTTTCGGGAACCCTCGAGCACTCCAGCGGCTCCATGATTCAACCTTTCAAGCCATGAACCAAGATCTCTCCATCATCAATCTCCTGCTCCACGCCAGCTTCGTGGTGCAACTGGTCGTGCTGCTGCTGGTGATCGTGTCGGTCGCCAGCTGGGCCGCCATCATCCGCAAGTACTTTTCCCTCAAGCGCATCCGTGTGCTCAATGAAGACTTCGAGCGCGAGTTCTGGTCGGGCACCAGCCTCAACGAGCTGTTCGCCTCGGCGGCACAAAACGCCAAGTTCGCCGGCCCCATGGAGCGCATCTTTGCCTCCGGCATGCGCGAGTACCAGAAGCTGCGCGAGCGCCACGTGACCGATGCGCCCACGCTGCTCGACGGCGCCCGCCGCGCGATGCGCGCGAGCTTCCAGCGCGAGCTGGATGCGGCCGAGCAGAACCTGTCGTTCCTGGCCACCGTCGGTTCGGTGTCGCCGTACGTGGGCCTCTTTGGCACGGTCTGGGGGATCATGCATGCCTTCACCGGCCTGGCCGCCCTCACGCAGGTGACGCTGGCCACCGTGGCGCCCGGCATTGCCGAAGCGCTGGTGGCCACGGCCATCGGCCTGTTCGCCGCCATTCCCGCGGTGGTCGGCTACAACCGCTTTGCGCGCGAGATCGACAAGATCGCCATCGCCCTGGAGACCTACATCGAAGAGTTCTCCAACATCCTGCAGCGCAACCTCTCGGCCAACCCCGGCGCCGTGACGCCCGCCGCCTCGGTCACCGCCGCGAACCGCTAAGTAGCGGCGCGCACAAGACAAAGGACGCGACGACATGCCTGCCGTTTCATCCCGGGGCCGCGGCCGCCGCACGATCAACGAGATCAACATGGTCCCGTTCATCGACGTGATGCTGGTGTTGCTGATCATCTTCATGGTCACCGCCCCGCTCATCACGCCGAGCGTGATCAACCTGCCGACGGTCGATCGTGCCAACAAGCAGCCCGAGAAGCCCATCGAGATCGTCATCAAGAGCGACGACGAAGTGCAGATCAAGAAAGACCCGTCCACCGGCACCGGTGGCGCGTCGATTCCCATGACGCAGATCGGCTCGGCGGCCAAGGCCGCGCAAGGCGGCGACGCCCAGCGCCCCGTGGTCATCAGCGCCGACAAGTCGGTGAAGTACGAAACCGTCGTGAAGGCGATGAACCAGCTCAAGCGCAGCGGCATCGAGCGCGTGGGGCTGTCGGTCACGACCACGGGCGGCAAATAAGGCATGTCGCTCGCCCTGGATCGCCCCGAGTTCGCGCCACCGCCGCAGCGCGGCACGCCCCGCGCGGTGGTGCTCGCGCTCATTGCCCACGCGCTGCTGATCGCCGCCCTCACCTGGGGTGTGCGCTGGCGCAGCGAAGCCGACGACGGCGCGGTCGATGCCGAGCTGTGGTCGACCACGGTGATGCAGCCCGCCCCGCGCCTGTCGGTGCCGGAGCCGCCGGCCCCCGTGCCCGCACCGCCGCCGCCTGCGCCCGCGCCACCCCCGCCGCCTCCCCCGGCCGTCAAGCCGCCCGAGCCGGCGCCGGCCCCCGCACCCGACATCGCGCTGGAGCGCGAGAAGAAGCTCAAGGAACAGAAAGCGCAGAAGGAGCGCGAGCTCGAACAGCAGCGTCAGCAGCAAAAGAAGAAAGAGCTCGAGGCCAAGGAACGCGCCGAAGACGAGGCCGAGCGCAAGAAAGAGCAGCAGAAGAAACTGGCCGACCAGAAGAAGCAGCAGGAAGCCGAGGCCAAGCAGGCCGAAGCAAAGAAGGCTGAAGCGGCCACCAAGCAGGCGGCGGCCGACCGCGCCGCGACGCTCAAGCGCATGCAGGGCATGGCCGGCGCCAGCGGCAGCGACGATGCCAAGGGCAACGCGCTGCGCTCGTCCGGCCCGTCGAGCGGCTATGCCGGCCGCATCGCCGCCGCCGTGCGCCCGAACATCACCTTCCCCGATGCCGACAGCGTGAACGGCAACCCGGAAGCCGAGTTCGAAGTAAGGCTCGCACCCGACGGCACCATCGTCGGCGTCAAGCTCGCCAAGTCCAGCGGCCTGCCGGCCTGGGACGAAGCGGCCGAGCGCGGTCTCCGCAAGACCGACAAGCTGCCGCGCGACACGGACGGGCGCATCTTCCCCTCGCTCATCGTCACGCTCAAGCCCAAGCGCTGACCCCCTGCAATCGCCCACATCGTGGGTGATTGCAAGCGACACCACCCGCTCGTTTAGGATCGTCGGCAACTCATTGTTGCTGGCGCTCCTGACATGGTCGACTCTTTCCCTGCCGTTCGCCTCCAAGACCTGACGCCGCTGCCCTACCAGCAGGCACTGGCTGCTCACCTTCAGGCGAACGAACCCGAGGCCTGGCGCTGGGCCGCCTCCGCCGAAGCGCGCGAAGAACACACGGCCGCCATGCGTGCCGAGTTGCTGCGCAGCGCCTACCGGCTCGACGCCGACGCGCACCCTGACCTGCATGCCGACGCCGCACTGGCCGCACAACGGCTGGGCGTCACCGCGCGCATCACGCTCTACCAAGCGCCGTCCGGCGACGGTGCGGCCATGAACGCCGCCATCTACGTCGTGCCGGGCGAGGCGCATATCGTGCTCTCGGGCCCGCTGCTCGAACGGTTGCAAGGCCCGGAGCGTCAAGCCGTGCTCGGCCACGAACTCGCGCACTACCTGCTGTGGGAACGCGACGGCGGCAAGCATCACGTCGTCGATCGCCTGCTGCACGCCACGGCGGCCGACCCGCGCGCCGATGCGAGCCACCTGCAGGCCGCGCGGCGCCATGCGCTGTACACCGAGGCCTTTGCCGACCGCGGCGGCTGCGTGGCCTGCGGCGCGCTCGAGCCCGCCGTGAGCGCGCTCATCAAGATCGAGACCGGCCTCACGCAGGTCAACGTGGCGAGCTACCTCGCGCAGGCTGAGGAGATCTGCGCCGACCCGAACAACAAGGCATTGCAGACGCGCGGTGTGAGCCATCCCGAGGTGTTCGTGCGCGCCCGCGCGCTGCGCCTGTGGACCGGCCGCGAGCACGACGCCGACGAATGGCTGGCCGCCGCGCTCGAAGGCCCGCTCGACCTGGGCACGCTCGACATGCTCGGCCAGCAGCGGGTGAGCGCGCTCACGCGCGGCACCCTCGCGCAGCTGCTGCAGCGGCCCGTGTTGCAGTCGGAATCGCTGCTGGGGCATGCGCGCCGCTTCTTCCCCGACTTCGCGCCGCCCACGTCGGCCATGCCGCCGCCCGAGCCCGCGCCGGCCGGCCTGCACGACTACCTGGCCAGCGTGCTGGTCGACTTCGTCGCCGCCGACCCCGAGATGGACGACGTCACCCTCGCCGCCGCGCTGGGCCTGGCCGATGCGCTGGACTGCGCTACGCCCTTCGAACAGCGCGTGCTGAAAGACCTGGGTCTGTCCAAGCGCAACTTCACCCGCGTCAAACGCGACGCCGCCGCCCTGCTCGACAAGGCCGCCAACCCGCCTTCGCAAGCCGCAGCCGCATGACCCTCGCTCCCGCCCCGCTCCTGCAACTGCTCGCCACCGCCGAGGCCCACGGCGGCCTGCAGACCGACGACGTGCTCAAGCTCGTGCTGCCACTGCTGCGCGAGGTCTCGGCCCTGCACGAACTCGGCAACGTCGCCGCGCTCGGCAGCGCTTTTGCCTACCGCGTGACCGATGCGCCCGCCGAACCCGCGCTGGCGCTCGCCCAGCCCGACGGCACCGCGCCGCGCCGCCACCCCGAAGCCATCGCGCCGCTCGAGCAGCCCGCCGCCTCCGTGCTGCGCGTGGTCGGCGAAACGCGCCTGACCGTCGATGCAGACACCGGCGTCGCGCTCGAGAACCTCGCGGTCATGGCCGATGCCGGGCCCGACACCGTGCCGACGCGCCCCGTCTACCTGCCCGGCTACGCCGCATGGGAACTGCGCCTGGGCCACCACGACGCGCTCGGCGACATCCTGTGCCTGGGCCAGGTGCTGGCCAGCCTGTCGTGCGGGCTCGACTTCACCGACGGCGACGATCTGACCCGCTTTGCCGCGCACCGCGGCAACCTGTTCGAGCTGAACCGCCGGCTGCACCCCGTGGTGGCCGCCGTGATCTTCGAGATGACCGCGCTCGACCGCCACGAACGCGCGCGCGACCTGCCCTCGGTCATCCGCCGCCTCGAGACCTACCGCGACCAGCCCGTCGACCTCGGGCTGGACCGCATCGCGCCCGCAAGAGACGGTGCCGGCCAGCGCCGCCAGGCGATCCAGCTGCACCTGCGCGACCGGCTGTTCGACCTGTCGCGACGCAACCGCCTGCTGTACTTCAAGCCGACGCAGGCGCATGTGAACCTCACCGTCGCCAGCGTGCCGCTGGTGGTCGACCTGAACAGCATCCGCACCGACCAGCTGTGCGTGTGGGACGGCCGCTTTGCCGCCGACATCGCCAGCTGTGACCCCGTGCCGCTGGCGCGCTGGCTGCGCTTCGAAGACCAGCCCTACCTGCCCGGCGCGCTCGACCGCATCCTGCAGGAGGCGCGGCGCGACCGGGCCGAGTACGGCTTCTCGCAGCTGTCGCTGGTGGTGGCCTTCCTGCGCTGGCACAACCTCAAGGAGGGCGAGGCCGAACGCGCCGAGCGCATCGCCTCGCCGCTGCTGATGCTGCCGGTCGAGCTGACGCGCAAGAAAGGCGTGCGCGACCAGTACCTGCTCGAAGCCTCGGCCAGCGAGGCGCAGGTGAACCCCACGCTGCGCCACCACCTGCGCCAGCTCTACGGCATCGCGCTGCCCGAGACGGTGGACCTGCGCGAAACCTCGCTCGAACAGTTCCACGCACAGCTGTCAGCGCAGATCGCGCAGAGCGAGCCCGGCGTGCAGTTGCGGCTCGTGAAGCAGCCCGAGATCGCCGTGATGCACCAGCGCGCGCGCCAGCGGCTCGAACAGTTCAAGCGCCGCACCCGCGTGCGCTCGCCTTCGGCGGTGCCGGTGGCCTCGCAAGACTTCAGCTACGCGCAGGACGACTTCCGCCCGCGCGGGCTGCAGCTGTTCCATGCGCGCGTGCGCCCCGTGCCACTGCCGGTGCGCGAGGCCGTCGGTGGCGCGCCACAGCCGCGCGCGCCGCAGATGGCAGCCACGGCTGCCGATGACACCGAGCGCAAGACCTTCGCACTGCGCGACAGCAGCGGCAACCCCTACCAGTGGGACATCGACCTCACGGCCGTGACGCTGGGCAACTTCAACCACCGCAAGATGTCGCTGGTGCGCGACTACTCGGGCCTGGCCGAATCCGACCTGGCCAGCGAAGCCTTCGACCGCGTGTTCTCGCTGCAGCCACGCCGGGTCGACGCCGAGACGCCGCCCACCTTGCCGCTGGCCGACCAGTGGCCCGTGGTGCAGGCCGACGCCACGCAGACCGCCGCGGTGGCGCTGGCGCGCACGGGCACCAGCTACATCATCCAGGGCCCGCCGGGCACGGGGAAGTCGCAGACCATCACCAACCTGATCGCCGACTACGTGGGCCGCGGCCAGCGCGTGTTGTTCGTCTGCGAGAAGCGCGCCGCCATCGACGTCGTGTTCCACCGCCTGCGCCAGCAGGGGCTGGACGAGCTGTGCTGCATGATCCACGACTCGCAAGGCGACAAGAAGGCCTTCGTGCAGAACCTGCGCAAGACCTACGAGCTGTGGCTCGAAGCGCCCGGCACGCTGGCGCAGGAAAGCACCGAGCGCACGCAGGTGCTCGACGCGATGGACCTCGACCTGCGCGCGCTCGAACGCTTCGACGCCGCCATGCACGACGTGCCCGAACACATCGCGGTGACGCTGCGCGAACTGCTCTCGCGGCTGGTCACGCTCAAGGCCAGCGACCCGTCGCTCACGCCGCTGCAGGCCGAAGCATTGCCCGCCTTCGCGGCCTGGCGCCGGCATGCGGAGCTGGTGTCGCGCCTGCACCTGGCCGTGACCGAAAGCCTGGGCGCTCCCAGCTTTGCGCAGCATGTGTTCGCGCAGCTCGCGCCATCGCTGCTGGCGCAGGAGAAACCGCTGGCGCGGCTGGTCGAACGCAGCGAACGCGCCATCGACCTCAGCGCGCCTTGCCGCGATGCGCTGGTCGACGCCTGGCCGCCGCTGGCCGAGGCCGGCGTGTTGTGGCGTGATGCGCTGGCCGTGGTGGCCGATGCGCGCAGCGTCGCCTCGCTGGCCGCGCGCGGCCAGCTGGCGCTGCTCGACGCGGCGCACCCGAGCAGCCTTGCGCTCGGCGCCGCCCTGAACGACAAGCGCGCGCTGCAGCAGGCGCTCGACGCGCAGCTGCAACGCACCGCCCACTGGCGCGACAAGCTCTCACCCGGCGACACCGAAGCCGCACTCGCGCAAGCCCGCACGCAGCAAGGCTCGCTGCTGCGCTGGCTGCAGCCCTCGTGGTGGCGCCTGTCGGGCGAGCTCAAGCGCCGCTATGACTTCGCCGCGCATGCCGTGCGCCCGCAGTTCAGCCAGCTCCTCGAAGACCTGCGCGCCGAACAGGCCGCGCGCACCGCGCTCGACCAGCAGGCGGCACGCATCGAGGCCGACTACGGCTGCACCGATGCCGACGCCTTCGCGCAGCAACTGCAGGCCATGCGCGGCATCGACGCCGGCGCCGGCCTGCGCGCGGCGTTCCAGGCCCACCTGCGCACCGACGCGGCCCGCCGCAGCGTCGAACAGCTTGTCGCCGCCGCGCCGCGCGTCGACACGCTCGACGCCCTCTGGCGCGACCTGCTGCACGATGCCGACGCGCAGCCGCTGGACGCGCTCGACGCGCTGGCCCGCACGCTGCGCGACCAGGCCGACGCGCTGCCGTCGGTGCTCCAGCCGCTGCAGGAACTGGCCGACGCCGACCCGGCCGTGGCCGCCGCGCTGCGCACCCTGCCGCTGCCGCCCGAAGCCATCGAATACGCCGTGGCGCGCGAAGGCCTGGAGCGCGTCTACCGCACCGAACGCTGGCTGCCGCGCTTCGACGGCGCCACGCTCGCGCGCCATGCGCAGCGCCTGGGCGAAGGCGAACGCAAGCTGCTCGAACGCAACGCACGCACGCTGGCCGCCGCGGTGCGCCAGCGCTTCCGCGACCATGTACAGAAGAGCGCCCTGCCCGCCAGCCAGCTCGACACCGACGGCAAGGTCTTCAAGAAGAGCTACAACGCGGGCCGCCGCGAGCTCGAACACGAGTTCGGCAAGACCATGCGCTACAAGGCGATCCGCGAACTGGCCAGCGGTGACACCGGCCGCGTGGTGCGCGACATGAAGCCGATCTGGCTCATGAGCCCGCTGTCGGTGTCCGACACGCTGCCGCTCGCGGCCGACCTGTTCGACGTCGTGATCTTCGACGAGGCCAGCCAGATCCCGGTTGAGGAAGCCGTGCCCGCGCTGTACCGCGCGCCGCAGATCATCGTGGTGGGCGACGAGATGCAGCTGCCGCCGACGAGCTTCTTCTCGTCGGGCCGCGACGCCGAGGAAGACACCGTCACCGTGGAAGGCGACGATGCAGAGAACGGCGAAGAAGCCGAACGCATTGCCGTCGTGCTCGACGCCGACAGCCTGCTGAACCAGGGCGCGCGCAACCTGCCGGCCACGCTGCTGGCCTGGCACTACCGCAGCCGCTACGAATCGCTCATCGGTTTTTCGAACGCAGCCTTCTACGCGGGCAACCTGTACACCATTCCCGACCGCAGCCTGCCCGCGCCGGAGCGCGGCGAGATCGTGGTGCAGTCGCGCAGCCCGACCGACGAGTCCGTGAAGGCGCAGGTCGACGCCCTGCTCTCGCGCGCGATCAGCTTCCACCGCGTGGCCGACGCCGTGTACGAGAACCGCATTAACGACGGCGAGGCGCGCCATATCGCGCAGCTGGTGCGCGAGTTGCTCCAGCGCGAGACCGGTCGCAGCCTGGGCATCGTGGCGTTCTCCGAAGCACAGCAGGGCGAGATCGAGGAAGAGCTGAACGCGCTCGGCGCGGTCGATGCCGACTTTGCGGCGCGGCTCGAGGCCGAGGTCGTGCGCGAGGAAGACGACCAGTTCTGCGGCCTCTTCATCAAGAACCTGGAGAACGTGCAGGGCGACGAGCGCGACATCATCATCCTGAGCATCTGCTACGGCCCCAACCCCGAGGGCCGCATGCTGATGAACTTCGGCCCCATCAACCAGCGCGGCGGCGAGAAGCGCCTGAACGTGATCTTCAGCCGCGCCAAGCACCACATGGCGGTGGTCTCGACCATCCGCCACGAGGCGATCACCAACGACCACAACGAAGGCGCGGCGGCGCTGAAGAACTTCCTGCGCTATGCCGAGTGCCTGTCACGCGGCGACGAGGACACGGCGCGGCGCGTGCTCGAAGGCATGAACCCGCTGGCGCGCGGCCACGTGGCGCGGCAGACGCGCACGGACGACGTCACGGCGCAGATCGCGCAGGCGCTGCGCGCGCGCGGGCATGCGGTGGACGAACAGGTGGGTCAATCGCGTTTTCGCTGCGACCTCGCGGTGCGCGCATCGGGCCAGGGGCACTATGCGCTGGGCATCCTGGTGGACGGCGCGGCGCAGGACGGCCACCGCCACAACGTGCTGGAGCGCTATGTGTCGCGCCCGCGCATCCTCGATGCTTTCGGCTGGCAGGTGATGCAGGTGCTGGCCAAGGACTGGCTGCACGCCCCCGAGGCCGTGCTCGACCAGGTCGAGCAGGCGCTCGGGAAAAAGGCCGGGGTCAGCGCAGGACGGTGATGACGCGCTTCACGTCGAGTTCGGTCTTGCCGGTGAGCCGGTCCTTGTCGAACTCGCCGCTGAGTTCGACGCGCACCTTGTCGTCGATCTTCACGCCCGGCGGGAAGTACTTGGCGTCGATCTCGACCTTCAGGCGCCCCGTGTCGTCGGCAAAGGTGTAGTGCTCGCCGCCATCGTGCGAGACGATGAAGCCGCGCACCGTGGCGTGCTGGTCGTCCTGGCCGGTTTCGAGCAACTGCTTGACCGTCAGGTTCGGCACCGACGTCGGGCCGGCGTACTGGGCCCAGGCCGCGGCCATGGGCAGCGCCACGCCGAACATCAACGCGGTGGTCTTGAAGATCTTCTTGAAATGCATGCGGTCTTTCTCCTGTGAGTGGCCCAAGGCCAGGTTGCAACAGACAGATGGACCGCGCGCAGGCCTCGGGGTTCCCCAAGCTCGTGCGGTCCGATCAATCGTAGATGACCTGTGCCTTGCCCGCTTCGGCCTGCGCGGTCCAGCTCGCAAGCGCCGCATCGGTCGGGAAGAACTTGGCGCGATCGCCCAGCTGCAGCTCGACCTGCGCCCCGCCCCGCGCCATCGACAGGCGCACGGGCAGGCCGTGCACGAGGTCGCCGACCTCGGTCTGCTCGGTGCGCGCCGGAAAGTCTTTCAAGAGGCGCGCGATCTCGGGCACCTTGCCGTTCACCGCCACGCGCAGGAACTTGCCGAAGCGGCAGCGCGCCGAGGCCAGGTCCCACACCTGCTGCACCTGGAAGCGCGCCTCGAAGCCGCCGCGCGCGGGCTGCAGCTTGCCGCTCACGATGACGAGCTCGTCGTCCTTCAGCGTGTTGCGGTTGGCGTTGATGAGCGCCTCGTCGGCCGTGGCGTCGATGCCGTCCGACTTGTCGTCGAGCTTGAAGATCGCCAGCCGGCCGCGCTGGCCGTTGATGACGCGGAAGTCGCTCACGATGCCGGCAATGACCTGCGGGTCGCGGCTGTCGAGCAGATCGCCGATCTCGCGCTTGCAGAAGCGCCGCACCTCGTGCGCCACCTCGTCGAACAGGTGGCCCGACAGGTAGAAGCCGACAGCCGTCTTCTCGAAGGTCAGGCGCTCTTTCACGCCCCAGGGCGTGGCGTCGACGAGGTCGGGCTCCTGTGTGGCCGAGCCATGCTCGCAGTCGCCGAAGATGTCGACCTGCGACGCATTGGCCGCCGTGGCACTGGCGAACTCGAAGGCACGGTCGACCGAGGCGATGAGCGACGCGCGGTTCTGCTGGATGGCATCGAACGCGCCGGCCTTGATGAGCGCCTCGACCGTGCGCTTGTTGATGCGCTGGCGATCGATGCGCACGCAGAAGTCGTACAGGCTCTTGAACGGTCCGCCCTCTTCGCGCGCCCGCACCACGGCCTCGACCGCGAGCTGGCCCGTGCCCTTCACGGCGCCCAGGCCGTAGCGGATGATCTTGTTGGTGACCGGCTCGAAGCGGTAGTTGCCGCGGTTCACGTCCGGCGGCTCGAAGGTGATGTTGAAGTTCTTCTGGGCGTCTTCGAACAGGAGCTTGAGCTTGTCCGTGTCGTCCATTTCCACGGTCATGTTCGCGCAGAAGAACTCGGCCGTGTAGTGGACCTTGAGCCAGCCCGTGTGGTACGCCAGCAGCGAGTAGGCGGCGGCGTGCGACTTGTTGAAGCCGTAGCCCGCGAACTTCTCCATCAAGTCGAAGATTTCGTCGGCCTTGTCCTGCACGATGCCGTGCGTGGCCAATGCGCCCGCGCGGAACTTCTCGCGGTGCTCGGCCATTTCCTCGAGCTTCTTCTTGCCCATCGCGCGGCGCAGCAAGTCGGCGCCGCCGAGCGAGTAGCCGCCCAGGATCTGCGCGGTCTGCATCACCTGCTCCTGGTAGACCATGATCCCATAGGTCTCGGAGAGCATTTCGGCCACGGCCGGGTGCGGGTACTCCACGTCTTCGCGGCCGTGCTTGCGCGCCACGAAGCTGGGAATCAGGTCCATCGGGCCCGGACGGTACAGCGCGTTCAGCGCGATCAGGTCTTCCAGGCGCGTGGGCCGCGCGTCCTTCAGCATGCCCTGCATGCCGCGCGATTCAAACTGGAACACGGCCTCGGTCTTGCCGTCGGAGAACAACCGATAGGTCGGCCCGTCGTTCAGCGGGATGTTCTCGAACGCAAAGTTCTCCTGGCCCTTGTGGCGCTTCATGATGAACTCGCGCGCAATCTCCAGGATGGTGAGCGTCGCAAGACCCAAGAAGTCGAACTTCACGAGGCCGATGGCTTCGACGTCGTCCTTGTCGTACTGGCTCACGGCCGATTCGCTGCCGGGCTGCTGGTACAGCGGGCAGAAGTCGGTGAGCTTGCCCGGTGCAATGAGCACGCCGCCGGCGTGCATGCCGATGTTGCGGGTCATGCCTTCGAGCTTCTGCGCGAGCTCGACCAGCATGCGGACTTCTTCTTCCTTCTCGATGCGCTCCGCCAGTTGCGGCTCCATCTCGATGGCGTAGTTGTTCTTGTCGCCTTCGATCTTGGTCGCGGGCGGATACTGCAGCGTGACCGACATGCCCGGCTTGTTCGGAATCAGCTTGCTGATGCCGTCGCAGAACATGTAGCTCATGTCGAGCACGCGGCCCACGTCGCGGATGGCCGCGCGCGCGGCCATGGTGCCGAAGGTGGCGATCTGGCTCACGGCGTTGCGGCCGTACTTGTCCTTCACGTAGTCGATCACGCGGTCCCGGTTGCCCTGGCAGAAGTCGATGTCGAAGTCGGGCATCGAGACGCGTTCGGGGTTCAGGAAACGTTCGAACAGCAACTTGTATTCGAGCGGGTCGAGGTCGGTGATCTTCAGCGCGTAGGCCACGAGCGAGCCGGCACCCGAGCCCCGGCCCGGGCCCACGGGGCAGCCGTTTTCCTTGGCCCACTTGATGAAGTCGCCCACGATCAGGAAGTAGCCGGGGAAGCCCATGTTCAGGATCGTGTTGATCTCGAACTCGAGGCGTTCCACGTAGCGCGGCCGTTCGGCCTCGCGCTTGGTTTCATCCGGGAACAGGTGCTTCAGCCGCACCTCCAGCCCGTCGAACGACTCCTGGCGGAAGAACTCGCCGATCGGCATGCGCACGCCTTCGCTGATGAAGGGCGTGGGAAAGTCGGGCAGCTGCGGCTTGCCGAGCACCAGCGTCAGGTTGCAGCGCTTGGCGATCTCGACCGTGTTGGCCAGCGCGCTCGGCACGTCGGCGAACAGCGCCTGCATCTCGGCGCTCGACTTGAAGTACTGCTCTTCGGTGAACTTGCGCACGCGGCGCGGGTTGCCCAGAATTTCGCCTTCGGAAATGCACACGCGCGCTTCGTGCGCCTCGTAGTCCTGGCGTTCGGCGAACTGCACCGGGTGCGTGGCGACCACCGGCAGCTTCAGGCGGGCGGCGAGCTTCACGGCCGCAATCACGTGCGGCTCGTCTTCGGGACGGCCAGCGCGCTGCAGCTCGATGTAGAAGCGGTGCGGGAACATGCCCGCGAGTTGCAGCGCCAGCTCGGCGGCGCGCTCTTCCTGGCCTTGCAGCAGCGGCTGGCCCAGCGGCCCGGCCTGTGCGCCCGACAGCGCGATCAGCCCGCCCTGCAGCTCCTGCAGCCATTCGAGCTTGCAGGCCGCCTGCGACTGGCCGCGGCTCACGTTCTGCGTCCAGGCGCGGGCCAGCAGCTCCGACAGGTTGAGGTAGCCCTCGATGCTCTGCACCAGCAGGATGAGGCGGGTCAGCGCGCCGGGCTCCTTGCCCAGCCCGTCGATGAAGATTTCAGCGCCGATGACAGGCTTGACGCCCTTGCCCCGGCCCTGCTTGTAGAACTTGACCGTCCCGAACAGGTTGTTCAGGTCGGTGATGGCCAGCGCGGGCTGCTTGTCGGCAGCGGCGGCCTTGATGACTTCGTCGATTCGATTCGTGCCATCGACGACGGAAAACTCGGTGTGCAGACGCAGGTGAACAAACATCCGTCGATTGTAGGAAGCCGCCCTCCACGATGTGGTGTGGCGATCCCTACAATCCCGCCCCGTGCAAGAGATTTTGAATATCGCCGCCTACAAGTTCGTGGGCATCAACGACAGCCCCGTGCTGCGTGAGACCCTGCGCGACCGCGCGCAGGCCCTGGGCCTCATGGGCACCATCCTGCTGGCGCCCGAAGGTATCAACCTGTTTCTGGCGGGGCCGGCGCAGGCCATCCACGACTTCCTGGCCGACCTGCGCGCCGATGCGCGCTTTGCCGACCTCGAAACCAAGGAAAGCTGGTCGGCCACGCAGCCCTTCCGGCGCATGCTGGTGAAGCTCAAGCGCGAGATCATCCGCATGGACCACCCGGCCATCCAGCCCGCCGCCGGCCGCGCGCCCGGCGTGGACGCGCCCACGCTCAAGCGCTGGCTCGACCAGGGCCACGACGACGAGGGCCGCGCGATCGTGATGCTCGACACGCGCAACGACTTCGAAGTCGACGAAGGCACCTTCGACGGCGCGATCGACTGGCGCATCACCAAGTTCACTGAATTCCCGCCCGCATTGAAAGCGCACCGCGCCGACTTCGAAGGCAAGACCGTGGTGAGCTTCTGCACCGGTGGCATCCGCTGCGAGAAGGCCGCCATCCTCATGCGCGAGGAAGGCGTGGAACACGTGCTGCAGCTCGAAGGCGGCATCCTCAAGTACTTCGAGGACGTCGGCGGCGCGCACTACCACGGCGACTGCTTCGTGTTCGACGGTCGCCGGGCCCTGGCGCCCGACCTCAGCGCGCGCGCCTCCGATGCCAGCGCCCGAGCCTCGGAAGACCCGGACATCGGCATCAAGCAATAGGCAACGCGCGCGGGCTCAGACCGGCGTGGTGCCGACGTCGGGCTCACGCACGCCGAAGGGCTTGCCCGGCAGCGGAATGAACTCGGTCTCGCCGGGCACCTGGCCCATGCGCTGCGCGGCCCAGTCGCCGCCGGCTTCAAGGATGCGTTCGCGCCGGCTCGAAACGAAGTTCCAGGTGATGTAGCGCGGGCCGTCCAGCGGCTCGCCGCCGATCACCATGAGGCGCACCGCCGTGTCGGCCGTGAACACCGCGCCCTGCCCGTCGGGCAGCACCGCCATCGTGTGGGCGGGCGCCGGTTCGCCATTCACCTGCGCATCGGCATCGACCATGTAGACCGCCAGTTCCGGCGCCAGCGCGGGCAGCTCGAAACGGCCGCCGGCCGGCAGCGCGATGTCCAGGTAGACCGTCTGTGCCAGCGTCTTCACCGGCGAGCGCACGCCGAAGGCCTCGCCCACCAGCACGCGCACCGGCACGCCCTGCACCGCGAGTTCGGGAATCGCCTCGGCCGGCGTGTGCTCGAAGCTGGGCTCGACCTCTTCATGGGCCTGCGGCAGCGCGGCCCACAGCTGCAGGCCGTGGTTCACGTAGGTGTCGGCCAGCAGGCGCTCCGGCTTGCGCTCGGAGTGCACGATTCCGCGCCCCGCGGTCATCCAGTTGATGGCGCCGGGCTGGATTTCCTGCACGCTGCCGAGACTGTCGCGGTGCATCATCGCGCCCTCGAACAGATAGGTGACCGTCGACAGGCCGATGTGCGGATGCGGCCGCACGTCGTGCGCGTTGCCGGGCTGCTCGGTGGCCGGACCGAAGTGGTCGAAGAACACGAAGGGCCCGACCGAGCGGCGCTGCGCCGCCGGCAGCACGCGCCGCACGTTGAAGCCACCGCCCAGGTCCTTGTCGTGGGGCCGGAGCAGTTGGATTTCGGGGATGGTGTCGGTCATCGTGTTCTCCTGGAAGCGAAGTTCGGTCGGGGCGTTATGCGCGTGATCTTGCCACCGCACCCACGCGCTCGCCAAAGGCACGCGCGGTTTCCAGATCGCCCTTGGGCATCTCGGCCGGACTCGCGTCCGAGGGCGATTGCGTGAGCAGGCCGCCGTAGCCGCCGACGTAGTTCATCGCATCGCGCGTGGCCGCCTTGTTGTTGGTCGGCAGGATGCCCATGCTGACCCAGATGCCGCTGTGCTGCATGGCCAGCGTCCACAGGTAGGTCATGGTCGTGACCTTGTCGCCGTTCATCGTGGCGCTGTTGGTGAAGCCGGCGAAGAGCTTGTCTTTCCAGCCTTGCGTGTACCAGACCTTCGACGACGCGTCGGCGAATTTCTTGAACTGCCAGCTCACGCCGCCCATGTAGGTCGGTGAGCCGAAGATGATCGTGTCGGCCGCGGCCAGCGTCTCCCAGCCATCGGCCGGCAGGTTGCCGTCGGCGTCGATGGCGAGCAGTTGCGCGCCCGCCCCGTCGGCCACGGCCTGGGCCACGCGCTGGGTGTGGCCGTAGCCGGAATGGAAGACAACGACGATGTTTGCCATGAAACGGATTTCCTCAAAGAAGCGATGAAGTCAGCAGGCCGCGCCCACGAGGTGTGCGCGGCCTGGAAGGGAACGAGCTTACTTTTTATCGATGCTGAAGCGGCCGGCGCCGAAGGCGGCGAAGGCGAGCAGACCACCGGCGATCGCGATGTTCTTGAAGAACATCAGCTGGTTCACGAAAGCCTTGTCGGCGGGCATGCCCCAGTAGTTGTGGAACAGCACGGCCGCGGCCACGGTGAAGATCGCCAGCACGATCGCCGACACGCGCGTCTTGAAGCCGACGAGCAGCAGCAGGCCGAGCCCCAGCTCCACGACGATCGCGATGACTGCCGCCACTTGCGGCAGCGGCGCGCCCACCGAGGAGATGTACCCCACGGTGCCGGCAAAGCCCATGAGCTTGCCGAAGCCGGCGGGCACGAACAGCGCAGCGAGCAGCACGCGGCCGATGAGTGCCAGCGTGTCCTGGGCGGCGTTGGGGGCGGTGGTTGTGGTGGAAATGGTCATGGTGAAACTCCTCGTTGGTTATTGAAGCGAAAGGAACAAAGAAAGGAAAAAGACGCCGTCTCAGGCCGCCAGGTCGAACACCAGCACTTCGGCATCGGTGCCGGCGCCGAGCGTGAGTTGCGATTCGCCTTCGAGCATCGCGGCGTCGCCGCCCACGAGCTTCTGGCCGTTGACTTCGAGCGCGCCACGCACCAGGTGCACGTAGCTCTTGCGTTGCGGGTCGAGCGCCAGGCTCGCGGTCTCGTTGCCGTCGAACAGGCCGGCGAACAAGCGGGCGTCGGCGTTCACCGTCACCGAGCCGTCGCGGCCATCGGGCGAGGCCACGAGGCGCAGGGTGCCGCGCTTCTCGGCGTCGCTGAACTGCTTCTGCTCGTAGCCGGGGGCGATGCCGCGTTCCTTGGGCTCGATCCAGATCTGCAGGAAGTGCGTGGTCTCGTCGGCCTTGTGGTTGAACTCGCTGTGCATCACGCCGCGCCCGGCGCTCATGCGCTGCACGTCACCCGGCGGAATGGATTCGATGTTGCCCATGCTGTCCTTGTGCGCGAGTTCGCCCGAGAGCACGTAGCTGATGATCTCCATGTCCCGGTGGCCGTGGGTGCCGAAGCCGGCGCCCGCCGCCACGCGGTCTTCGTTGATCACCCGCAGGTTGCCGAAGCCCATGAAGGCCGGATCGTAGTACCCCGCGAAGGAAAAGCTATGGAACGAGCGCAGCCAGCCATGGTCGGCATAACCGCGTTCCTGTGATTTGCGTACCTTCAACATATCGAACTCCTTGCTGCCCCACCCGGTTCGGGCGCCGGGGCTTTCGTCGTGGGCCGCGCCGGATGCGCAGCGGATGAGAAGAATTTTGGGCTTCCATCCCTCTCTGAAAGACGCCCGGTTTTGATGGCATCATTCAAAATATTTGAACGATGGAGCCCGCCTCATGCCCAGCGCCCGAGACGTACTGACCCCTGACGCGCTGGCCATGCTGCAGACGGTGGCGGCCGCCGGCAGCTTTGCCGCCGCCGCGCGCGCGCTCGGCCTCGTGCCCAGTGCGCTCAGCTACCGCGTGCGCCAGATCGAAGACGCGCTCGACGTGCTGCTGTTCGACCGCAGCGCGCGCCAGGCCCGCCTCACCGAGGCCGGCGCCGAACTGCTGCGCGAGGCCGCGCGCCTGCTCGGCGAGATCGACGCCGTGGCCAACCGCGTGAAGCGCGTGGCCACCGGCTGGGAGCCGATGCTGACCATCGCCGTCGACAGCGTGATCGCGCGCGACCCGCTGCTTGACCTGTGCACCGCCTTCTTCGCGCTCGATCCGCCCACGCGCCTCAAGCTGCGCGACGAAACCCTGCTCGGCACCATCGAGGCGCTGACCAGCGGCGAGGCCGACCTGGCGATCGGCGCGGTGCTCGATGCCGCGAGCCTGGCCTTCACGGCCACCGGCATCCGCAGCCGCCCCATCGGCGAGCTACGCTTCGTGTTCGCCGTGGCGCCGCACCATCCGCTCGCGCGCCTGCCGCAGCCGATCAGCGATGCGGTGCTGCGCCAGCACCGCGCGGTGGCCGCGGCCGACTCGGTGCGCAGCGGGCCGAGCATGACGGTGAACCTCGTCGGCGGACAAGACGTGCTCACCGTGCCCAGCATGCAGGCCAAGATCGCCGCGCAGTTGCACGGCCTGGGCGGCGGCTTTTTGCCCGAGCCGATGGCGCGGCCCTACATCGAGGCCGGCCATCTCGTCGAACTGCAGACCGAGCGCCAGCCGCCACTGGGCACCATGCACTGCGCGTGGCGCGTGCGCAGTGCGGGCAAGCCGGGGCGCGCGCTCGAATGGTGGCTCGCGCAGTTCGAGCACGAGGGCACGCGCAAGGCGCTGCTCGAACGGCACCGGGGCCGTTGAACGCCACGCGGTGCGGGGCTGCAATACGCGGCTGCATAAGGGTCGCCCCCAGCCCGGCGGCGCGCGCAGACCGAGGTAGAGTGTGCACGGCCTCCTCCGTCATCACCCTGTCAAAAGAAAAGAGTCCGCCATGCCCAAAGCCAAAGCCCGCGCCACCGCCGACCGCCACCGAACTCCCGCCGCCGCCCGCCACTACGCCGTCATCGGCGCCGGCATTGCCGGCGTGGCCTGCGCCCGCACGCTGATGCAGGCCGGGCACCGTGTCACGGTGTTCGAACGCGAGGCCACGCCGGGCGGGCGGATGGCGAGCATCGACACTGCCTTCGGCCGCTTCGACAGCGGCGCTCAATACTTCACCGTGCGCGATCCGCGCTTTGCGCAGGTGCTGGCCACCACGCCCGCGCTGTGCCGCCCCTGGAGCGCCAACCTCGTGCGCGTGCTCGACGCCCACGGCCGCGTGGCCGAGGCCGCATTGCCTTCGCTGGAGCCGCACTGGGTCGCCCAGCCCGGCATGGACGCGCTCGTGGCCCACTGGGCCGCGCCGCTTGGCGAGCACCTCGTCACCGGCACCCAAGTCACCCGCATCGAGCCCGACGCGCTCGACGCCACCCGTTGGCAGCTGCGCACCGCCGGCGCCGACGATTCGCAGCACGTGTACTCCGGCTTCGACGCCGTGCTGCTGGCCGTGCCGCCCGCACGCACCCGCGAACTGTTGGCCGACGGCGAACGTTCGGCCACGCTGAGCCGCAAGATCGATCGCGTGCGCATCGCACCTTGCTGGGCGCTGATGATCGCTTTCCCCCAGGCCAACCAGGCCAACATGTCGCACCTCGGCCCGCAATGGAACGTGGCGCGCAGCACCCACCACCGCGTGGCGTGGCTGGCGCGCGAATCGTCCAAGCCCGGCCGCGAACGCGTCGAACGCTGGACCCTGCAGGCCAGCGCCACGTGGTCGGAAGAACACCTGCGCGACACGCCCGCGCGCATCGAGGCCAAGCTGCTGCGCGCCTTCTCGGAAATCACCGGCATCCACGCCACGCCCAGCCATGCGCAAGCGCGCTGCTGGCCCGAAGCGCAGACGCAGGTGCCGGTCGGCCAGACCCACCTGTGGGACGCCAAGGCGCGCATCGGCATCGCGGGTGATTGGTGCATCGGCCATCGCGTCGAAGACGGCTTTGTGTCGGGCCTGTCGCTGGCCCTGGCCGTTCTCTAAGTCCTCCAAGAAAGGATGCGCGCCACCGGCCGCTTCGCGCCCTCGCCCACCGGCCCGCTGCACGCCGGCTCGCTGGTGGCCGCGCTCGCGAGCTGGCTCGATGTGCGCGCGCGCGGCGACCAGGCGCGCTGGCTGATCCGCATCGAAGACGCCGACACCGAGCGCTGCCTGCCCGGCATGGGCGAGCACATCCTGCGGCAGCTCGCCGACTGTGCCCTGCTCCCCGACGAACCGCCCGAGTGGCAGACGAAACGCACCGCCCACTACGAGGCGGCGCTGGCCGCCCTGCAGGCGCGCGGCCTCGCCTACCCCTGCGGCTGCTCGCGCAAGGACATCGACCTCGCCCTGGCCCGGCTCGGCCATGCGCACGAACGCCACGGTGAGCGCGTCTACCCCGGCACCTGTCGCGATGGCCTGCACGGCAAGCCCGCGCGCGCCTGGCGCTTTGCCGCGCACCGCATGCCGGCCGGCGACCTGCACTGGACCGATCGCCGCCTGGGCCCGCAGCAGCAGGATGTGCAGCGCAAGGTCGGCGACTTCGTGCTGCGCCGTGCCGACGGCCCCTGGGCGTATCAGCTCGCCGTGGTGGTCGACGACGCCGACCAGGGCGTGACCGACGTGGTGCGCGGCGAAGACCTGGCCGACAACACCGCGCGCCAGATCCTGCTGCAGCAGGCGCTCGGCCTGCCCACGCCGAGCTACCTGCACACGCCGCTGGTGCGCGGCGCCGACGGCGACAAGCTCTCCAAGCAGAACGGCGCCACAGCCATCGACACCGCCACGCCGCAAGCCGCATTGACCGCGCTCGACACCGCCGCCCGCGCCCTCGGCCTGCGCCCCACGGCAGCCGACGACTGCGCCGCCGCATTGGCCGACTGGGTGCCCGAATGGCGCGATCTCTACAATTCGCGGCCCTCATGAACATTCCCGACACCGTGTCCAACGACCTCCCGCCCGTGCCTCCCGAAGACGACGCCACCGACGGCAAGCCGCATCCGCTGCACCGCCGCCTCAAGAGCTTCGTGAAGCGCGCCGGCCGCACCACCGACGGCCAGGCCCGCGCCTTCGCCGAGCTGGGCCCGCTGTTCCTCATTCCCTACACGCCCGAGCCGCTCGACCTCACGGCGGCCTTCGGCGGCCGCGCCGGCCCGACGGTGCTGGAGATCGGCTTCGGCATGGGCGAGGCCACGGCGCACATCGCCACCGTGCTGCCCGAGACCAACTTCCTGTGCTGCGAGGTGCATGAGCCCGGCGTGGGCGCGCTGCTCAAGCGCATCGGCGAGCAGTCGATCTCGAACATCCGCATCTGCGCGCACGACGCGGTCGACGTGCTCGACCACATGCTGCAGCCCGGCACGCTGGCCGGCGTGCATGTGTTCTTTCCCGACCCGTGGCACAAGAAGCGTCACAACAAGCGCCGCCTGATCCAGCCCGAGTTCGTGACCAAGCTGGCGCAGCACCTGCGCCCCGGCGGCTACATCCACTGCGCCACCGACTGGCAGCCCTACGCCGAGCAGATGCTCGAAGTGCTGGGCGCCGAGCCGCTGCTGCGCAACACCGCGGCGGACACCGGCTACGCGGACAAGCCGGCGTATCGCCCGCTCACCAAGTTCGAGAACCGCGGCCTCAAGCTGGGCCACGGCGTGTGGGACCTGGTGTTCGAAAAACGCGCCTGAGCGCGCACCACGCCGCTCAACTCAATCGAGCCGGAAGCGGAACGGCAGCCGCATCGCGCCGCGCACCGCACGCCCGTCCGCCGTGCGCGCCGGGTCGAAGCGCCACTCCTTGATCGCATCGGTCGCCGCCCGCGACAGCAGCGGGTGCGGCGAGCGTTCGACGCGGATGTCTTCGGGCTTGCCGTCCACGCCGACAAAGAAGGTGGTGACCACCACGCCCTCGATGCCCTCTTCCGCCAGCGCGGGCGGGTACTTGGGATAGCGGCGCTGGCGAATCACCGGGTCCTTCACGACCGCGTCCGCCGCAACGCGCGGATCGGCGCGCGGGGCCGCCATGAGGGTCGGCCCCGACGGCAATGCCATCGGCGGCCCCGCCAGTGGCACCGGTGGCGGCTCGATCATCGATGGCGGCGGCAGGGGTGGCGGGTCGATCATCGGTTGCGGCGGCTGCGGTGCAGCCACGGGCACGAAGACCTCCGGCGCGGACAGCGCCTTTTCCACCACCTTCGATGGGGGCGACACAACGCAACCGGCGAGCACCACGCACACCCCTCCCAAAACCCAGGACATGTTCAAGTTCATAAGGGCAATTCTGGAGCACCCGCGCCTTCCGCCCTGGCCTCGAAATTGCTACACTTTTTTACTATAGTTAGCAAAAGGTAGCCAATGAACGCGTCTCGCAGGACATGGCTGGGCAAGGCCTCCGCAACGCTGCTTCTGGGAAGCGGCCTCGGCATCACCCGTCCCTTGCTGGCACAGACGACGCCACGCCCCGCAGCCGGCGCAGCCCGCGTCGTCCTGCTCGGCCAATCGGTGCCCCTCACCGGTAGCGCCAACGAGATCGGCAACGCCTTCGCGGCCGGCAGCCGCCTCGCCGTGAGCGACTTCAACACGCGCAACGCCGCCACCGGCCTGCAACTGAAGCTGCTGCAGCTGGACGACGGCTACGACGCCGCGCGCGCCACCACCAATGCCCGCACCTTGCTGGGCGCGAACAAGGCCGACATGCTGTTCGGCTTTGTCGGCACCGCCAGCAGCGAGGCTGGTGCCAAGGTCGCCACGCAACAAGGCAGCCTGCTGTTTGCGCCCTTTGCCGCGTCCGACACGCTGCGCGGCCCCGAGCACCCGAACGTGTTCCATGTGCGCCCCGGCATGATCGACGAGGCCCTCAAGATCGTGCGCCAGTGCGCCACCGTGGGGCAAAAGCGCATCGCGCTGGTGGGCGACGACGACGCCATGGGCCGCGCCGGCCTGGCCGCCGTGGAGCAGGCCATTGCCGAACTCAAGCTGCCGCCGCTGGTTGCGAGCGCACTGGTACCCGCCGGCGCCGACAAGCTCGACGCCGCGCTGAAGACCGTGCAGCAGCAGACGCCCCAGGCCATCGTGCTGGTGTCGCTCTCGGGCACCACGGCCGGCGCCATCCGCAAGCTGCGCAAGAGCGGCTACGCGGGCAACTTCATGGCCTTCTCGATCGTCGGCATCGACCCGCTCTACGCCGAGCTGGGCAAGGACATCGGCGGCATCGTGATCTCGCAGGTGGTGCCCTCGCCGCGCCCGTCGGCCATTCCGATCGTCAAGGAGTACCTCGCGGCGGTCGACAACTCCGACCAGACCGCGTCGTACGAAGGGCTCGAGGGCTTCATCGCCGCCAAGGCCGCGGGCGAGGCGGTGCGCCGCGCGGGCCGCGGCTTCAACACCGCGACCCTGCAACGCACGATGACGGCGATGACCGACTACGACGTGGGCGGCTTCCGCATCAACCTGCGCCCCGGCCTGCGCGACAACGTGCGCAGCATCGACCTCATCAGCATTTCGGCCGACGGACGCGTGCTGCGCTGAAGCAATTTACACAGTGCCGTCGCCCAGCAGCTCGGTGAAGCGCTGCTGCACATACAGCGCCGTGGCCCCGAGCGGGCGCCCCGGCAGCCACAGCATGCGCACCGACAGCCGCGGCAAGGCCAGCGACGGGCAAGGCACCTCCTTCAGCGCCTTGCTGAAGCCTTCGTAGCGCGCGATGTTGATGGGCAGCACGGCCCAGCCCAGGTTGTCGGCCACCATCTCGGCCGTGCTGTAGAAGCTGTCGGAGCGCCACACGCGCGGGCTGTAGGCCACCTCGTGCACGTCGTCCGCATGCATCAGCAGCTGGCGTTGCCGGGCCAGGTCCTGGCGCCGCACGGTGCGGCCGTCGGCCAGCGGATGGTCGCTGGCCACGAACACACCCTGGCGCACGCTGCCGATGTGGCGCTGGTCGAAGCTGGCGCGCACCGGGCCGCGGTCGAAGTGAAAGGCCACGCTGGCGCGCTCCTGCTCGACGTAGTCGGCCACCTCGGTCGCGGTGCCGTTCAGCAGCGTGAGTTCGAGGCTCGGAAACTTCACTGAAATCTCGCGCATCAGCGTGCCGATGGCGGTGTACGGCAGGGCTTCGTCGAGCGCCAGCGACAGCGCCGCCTCGTCGCCCCCGTGCAGCGAGCGGGCGCGCTGGTCGAGTTGTTCGGCCTGCCGCAGCAGCTCGCGGGCCTCGAGCAAGAGCACCCGGCCCGCGTCGGACAGCTGCGCGTTGCGCCGCGACCGGTCGAACAGCGCCACGCCGAGGTCGACTTCGAGCAGGCCGATGGCGGTGCTCACGGCCGACTGGGCCTTGCCCAGATGGCGCGCCGCGGCCGAGAACGAGCCGCACTCGGCGGTCGTCACGAACTGGCGCAATTGATCGACGGTCCATTCCATTTCGGTCACCCATCTATTTTTCAGATTGATTCCATCTTTATTCATTCATTTCAATGACGCAAGATGACGCCATGACGAATGTGAACAACAAGACGGCACCGGCGTTCGAACTGAGCTGGTGCAGCGATCCTTCCCAGGCGCAGGCGTTGACCGCCCTGTTCCTGCAGCAACTTTCTCCCGCCTACATCTCTCACTCCGAGTTGCAGGAGCAGCGCGCCATTGCGATCGGCGAATGGCGCCCCGACCTGCCCGCCCTCTTCGAAACCCAGCTGCGTGAAACGCTGGCGCTAGCCGCGGCCGCCGCCAACGCACGTGTAGCGGTCGCGCGAATCGACGGCGCACTGGCCGGCTTCGCGCTGATCTCCATCGACGACACCCGCCGCGCCGCGCGCAGCTTCGCGACGCTCGACGACCTCGTCGTCGATGCGCGCTTCCAGGGCATGGGCCTGGGCGGGCAGCTGTTCGACTGGGTCTGCGCCGAGCTGCAGCGCCACGGCGTCCAGCGCCTCTTTCTCGAAAGCGGCATCGGCAACACCCGCGCGCACGACTTCTTCCACGCACGCGGCTGCACGACGGTCTCCGTGACGATGCTCAAGGAACTGGACGGCACCACCGCACAGTCGCACGACCGGAGGGCCACGCCATGAACGGCTTGAACCCCACCGCCAAGAAATGGATCACGCTCGGCATCGTCTCGATGGCGCTGCTGCTGATCGTGGTCGACATGACCGTGCTCTACACGGCACTGCCCACGCTCACGCACGACCTGGCCGCATCGGCCACCGAGAAGTTGTGGATCCTCAACGCGTACACGGTGGTCGTCTCCGGCTTCCTGCTGGGCATGGGCGCGCTGGGCGACCGCGTGGGTTACCGGCGCATGTTCGTCGCGGGCCTGGCCGTGTTCGGCGTGGCCTCGCTGTGCGCGGCCTACGCGCCGAACCCGGCCGTCCTCATCGCCGCGCGGGCCCTGCTGGGCGTGGGCGCGTCGATGATGATGCCGGCCACGCTGGCGATCCTGCGGCTGGTGTTCACCGACGAGCGCGAGCGCGCCGTGGCGATCGGCGTGTGGGCCTCGGTGGCCTCGGGCGGCGCAGCGCTCGGGCCGGTCGTGGGCGGCGTGCTGCTCGAATACTTCTGGTGGGGTTCGGTGTTTCTCATCAACGTGCCCGTGGTGGTGCTCGCGCTGGTGCTGGCCCTGTGGCTGCTGCCGACGCAGCAGAACACCGGCACGCGCCCGTGGGACTTCATCGGCTCGGTGCAGGTGCTGGTGGGACTGGTCTTCCTCGTGCTGACTATCAAGGAGCTCACGAAATTCGCGCCCTCGGCCCTCACGGCCGTCATCACCGGCGCACTCGCCGTGGTGGCCATGGCGTTGTTCGTGCGGCGCCAGCGGCTCAGCAGCGCGCCGCTGATCGACTTCCGCCTGTTCCGCAACGCGTACTTCTCGGGCGGCGTGATCGCGGCCATCGTGGCCTCGGTGGCGCTGATCGGTGTCGAGCTGGTGTTCAGCCAGCGGCTGCAGCTGGTGGTCGGACTCACGCCGCTGCAGGCGGGCCTCACGCTGCTGCCGCTGCCGCTGGCCGCCTTCGTGGCGGGGCCGCTCGCGGGCCTGCTGCTGGCGCGCATCGGCTCGCGCCCCGTCATCCTGGGCGGCCTCGTCACCACGGCGCTGGCGCTGTGCGCCCTCGCACTGGCGGTCGATGCCGCAGGCCTGCTCAAGCCGGCCATCCTCGTGCTGCTGGGGCTGGGCGTGGGCGCGACCATCACGGCGGCGTCCAACGCGGTCATGAACAACGCGCCCGTCGAACACGCCGGCATGGCGGCGTCGATCGAAGAGGTGTCGTACGAACTCGGCGGCGTGCTGGGCATCGCATTGCTGGGCAGCGTGCTCTCGTCGAGCTACACGGCCGCGCTGGTCATTCCCGACGGCCTGGCCGTGCCGGCCTCGGCAAGCGACAGCATCGACGCCGCGCTGCTGGCTGCCGAAACGCTGCCCGCGCCGATCGCCTCGCAGCTCGTGGCACTCGCGCACGCGGCCTTCGACCAGGCCTTCTTCTCGGTGATGGGCGTGGCCGTGGCGATCGTGGTTGCGGCGGCCTGCGCCGTGGCCTTCCTCGGCTGGCGGGCCCGCCCGACGGCTGCGCAGCGCACGGAGCGCTGCGCGTAACCGGCCTCAGGCGCTCGCGGCTTCGTCGATCAGTGCGGCCACTTCGGCCGGCATTGACGCCAGCGAGGCATGGCTGGCTGCCAGCGTGATGACCTTCTTCGCGCCCAGCCGCGCCGACATGCGCTCCTGATTGACGGGCGAGATCATGCGGTCCTCGCTCGAGATCTGGTACCACGACGGCTTCTTCTTCCAGGCCGGCGCCGTGATGGTGTCGCCGAAGGTGCTGGCCAGCGGCGCCTTCTGCGTGAGGCCCATCACCAGGCCTTCTTCGGCGCTCAGGTCCTGGCAGAAGCTCTCGTGGTATTTCTCGGGGATCACCCACAGGTAGCCGTCGCTGTCGGGCGCCAGGTTGGGCACGGCCACCGGTGGATGCTCCTGCGTGATGCCGCCGGGGCTTTCGCCCGCATCGGGCGCAAAGGCGGCGATGTAGACCAGCCCGACCACGTTGGGCATGTCGCCGGCCTGCGTGATCACCGCGCCGCCGTACGAGTGGCCGACCAGCAGCACCGGCCCCTGCACCTGCGCCACCATCTTGCGTGTGCGCTCGGCGTCGTCGGCGAGCGAGGTCAGCGGCAGCTCGACCGCGCGGATCGCCGTGTGGCCCTTGCGCAAGAGTTCGACGATGACGTTGTGCCAGTGCGCGGCGCCGCCCCAGAAACCATGGACCAGCACGACCGTCGGTTTGTTGTTGCTCATGATTCGCCACCTTCCAGTGAAGAAATAAGACGCCGAACCGCCGGAATGACGGACCGGGAAGGTCTTATACGCCTGCGCCCTGCCCGCGTTGTGACAAGACCATCACCCCATCACCCCGTGCGCACCAGCCCCTGCAACGCGTCGAGCGACAGCAGTTCGATGCGCCCGTAGCCCAGCGACACCACGCCTTCGGTGGCCAGCGCGTTGAGCTCCTTCGACAGCGTCTGACGCGTCACGCCGAGCATCATGGCCAGCGCCTCCTGCGACAGCATGAGTTCGTGCCGCAGGTGCACCGACTGCGTGGCGTCGCCGCGCGCCAGCACCAGCAGCCGGTGCGCCACACGCGCGCGCAGGCTGCGCAAGGTGGCGTCTTCCGCCAGCCCGTAGAGCATGCGCACGCGCGCGGCCAGCATCGCGGCGATGGCGTTGGAAAACGCCACGTCGCGCATCTGCCGCGCAAAGGCATCGGGCGACACCACCAGCAGGTCGAGCGCTTCGAGCGCGGTGGCGTCGTGCGTGCGCGGCGAGCCGTCGATGAGCGTGATCTCGCCGAACCAGTTGCCCGGCTCCAGCACTGCGAGGATGGCTTCGCGCCCGTCCTGGCGCAGCGACGAAATCTTGATGGTGCCCGCCACCAGCCCGTAGAAGCCGCCGCCCGCCGCGTGGATCGGATCGCCCTGGCGAAACACCATCGTGCCGCGGCGCACGTGCAGCAATTCGGCCGCGCCCACCAGCGCGTCGCGCTGCGCGCGCGGCATGCTGGTGAACCACGGGTTGCCGTCGAGCGCGGTGCGGTGCGCGGCCGAAAGGCGCGGCTTGGTCGAGGTGGCCATGGAGGAGGAAAGGGAGAGGAAGGGCACCCGAGGCGGGTTTACCAGAAGCCTACATTGTCAAATTCTTGACAGTTGAAGGTCAAGCGCAGGTCTACAGTGACCGCCATTCCCCCAAGAACGGAGACGCACACGATGAATGCACGGGCAAGTTTCAAGAGCATGCAAGAGAGCACGCGCGAAGACTGGCAACTGATCGGCGGCGAGTTCATGCAGTTCACGGGCGGCCTGCCCGCGCGCGCGCGTGATCAAGCACCTGCAGATCCTCGAAGGCGACTACGGCGGCTTTCCGGTCGACCGCTACACGCACTCGCTGCAGACCGCCACGCGCGCGCTGCGCGACGGCCGCGACGAGGAATACGTGGTGTGCGCACTGCTGCACGACATCGGCGACACGCTCGGCAGCTTCAACCACCCCGACATTGCCGCCGCCATCGTCAAGCCCTTCGTGAGCGAAGCCAACCACTGGATGGTGCAGCACCACGGCATCTTCCAGGGCCACTACTTCTTCCACCACATCAGGCTGGACCGCGACATGCGCGACAACTTCAAGGACCACCCGCACTACGAGCGCACGGCCGAGTTCTGCGCGCTCTACGACAACCCGGCCTTCGACCCCAAGGCCGAGACCCTGCCCATCAGTGAATTCGAACCCATGCTGCGCCGCCTGATGGCGCAGCCCAAGCAGAGCATCTACAAGACGGTGCTGCAAGAGCCGGCCGCCGCCTGATCACGAAAGGACACACCCCCATGAACGCAACCTCCGCCTCCGAAATCCAGAAGCTCGTCTCCGCCGAAGAATGGCAGCTGCGCGTCGACCTCGCCGCCTGCTACCGCCTGGTGGCGCTGTACGGCTGGAGCGACCTGGTGTTCACGCACATCAGCGCGCGCGTGCCCGGCCCCGAGCATCACTTCCTGATCAACCCCTACGGTCTGATGTTCGACGAGATCACGGCGTCGAGCCTGGTCAAGGTCGACCAGCAGTGCAACAAGATCATCGACTCGCCCTACCCCGTGAACCCGGCCGGCTTCGTGATCCACAGCGCCGTGCATGCCGCACGCGAAGACATCCAGTGCGTGCTGCACACCCACACCCGGGCCGGCATTGCCGTGAGCGCGCAGAAGAACGGCGTGCTGCCCATCAGCCAGCAGTCGACCTTCGTGCTGGCCTCGCTCGCGTACCACGACTATGAAGGCGTCGCCTTCCGCGACGACGAGAAGCCGCGCCTGCAGGCCGACATGGGTCATGCCAACTTCCTCATGCTGCGCAACCACGGCCTGCTGACCTGCGGCAAGACCATTGCCGACGCCTTCCTTTCGATGTACACCTTCGAAAACACCTGCCAGATCCAGATCGCCGCGCAGTCCGGTGGCGGCGAACTCACGCACGTGAACCCGAAGATCATCGATGGCGTGGGCCAGGCGATGAAGGTGCAAAGCGGCGGCCTCGGCGGCATGTTCGTCTGGCCTTCGCTGATCCGCAAACTCGACCGCATCGACGACAGCTACAAACAATAAGACCACGCGTCGGTCCCGGTTTCCACGGCTGCCAGCGCCCGCGCGACGGGTGCCGGCAGCCATTTTTTTAAATAGAAGAACGAAAGAGGAGACAAACCCATGGACACCACGCTCATCGTGACCCGGTTCCTGTTCGGCGCGCTCGCGCTCGTGATGTTCGGGCTGGGGCTGTCGCTCTCGCTCGCCGACTTCCGGCGCCTGTTCAAGCACCCCAAAGCCGTGACCCTCGCGCTCGTGCTGCAGGTCATCGGCCTGCCGCTGGCCTGCTACGCGATCATCGTGGGCTTCGGGCTGTCGCCGGTGTTCGCCATCGGGCTCATGCTGCTGGCGGCCTCGCCGGGCGGCATCTCGGCCAACCTGTTCTCACACCTGTTCGGCGGCAACGGGGCGATGAACATCTCGCTCACCGCGGTGAACACGCTGCTGTCGATCGTCACGCTGCCGCTCATTGCCAACTGGGCCATCAACCACTTCGCGCCGAGCGGACAGGTGGTGCCGCTGCAGACACGCAAGCTGGTCGAGGTGATCGCCATCGTGCTGGTGCCGGTGGCCATCGGCATGTTCGTCGCGTCGCGCCAACCCGGCTTCGCGGCACGCATGGAAAAGCCGACCAAGATCTTCAGCGGCGTGGTGCTCGCGGTGGTCACGGTGCTCGCCATCGCCAACGAGTGGAAGACCATCACCTCCACCTTCGCCGAGATCGGCGTGCCGGTGCTGCTGTTCAACCTCGTGAGCCTGCTGGCCGGCTACTACCTGAGCCGCGCAGCCGGCCTGGACAAGCCGCTGGCCACCGCCATCAGCTACGAGATCGGCATCCACAACTCCACGCTCGCCATCTTCATCGCGGTGAGCGTGCTCGGGAGTTTTCCGCTCGCGCTGCCGGCCGCGATCTACTCGGTGGTGATGTACATCACGGCCCCGCTGTTCGGATGGTTGCTGCTGCGACGCGGCCATAGGGCCGGCTAACCCCATGCAAGGGGTCGCGAAGCTCGCCATAGCCCGCCCATCAAGGCGCGCGACGCCGCGTGTGCGTCCGCACACGCAAGGAGCGCAACGCCGAGGGACGGGCTATGGCGAGCTTCCCTTCGGGCTGCTGCGCGACCCCTTGCATGGGGTTAGCCGGCCCTAGCTCCCGTGCCTGCGCCATGATGCGCGCATGGAACTGAGACAACTGCGCTACTTCGTCAAGGTCTGCGAACTGCGCAGCATGGGCCGCGCGGCCGTGGAGCTGGGGGTGGTCACCTCGGCGCTGAGCCAGCAGATCAGCCGCCTCGAAAGCGAGCTCTCGACGCGCCTCCTGCAGCGCAGCTCGACCGGCGTCACGCCCACCGATGCGGGCCTGGCTTTCCTGCACCAGGCACAGCTCATGCTGCGCCATGCCGACGACGCCGTGCGCGCCGCGCAGCAGGCGCGGCTGTCGGGCCATGTGAGCGTGGGCCTGGCGCCCACCACCGCCACCGTGCTGGGCGTGCCGCTCATGCAGGCGATGCAGGCGCGCTACCCCGAGGTGCGGCTGCACATGGTCGAGGCGCTGTCGGGCCACCTCACCACCATGCTGCACGCGCGCCAGCTCGACCTGGCGGTGCTGTTCCAGACGGATACGCCACGGCGCTGGAGCGTGGCGCCGCTGCTGGCCGAAAAGCTCTTCGTGATCGCCTCGCCTCAACTCACGCCGCGCCCCACCGGTGCGAAGGTGCGGCTGTCGCAACTGGCCGAGGTGCCGCTGATTTTGCCCAGCGGCAGCCACGGCCTGCGCGCCACGCTGATGGCCGCCTTTGCGCGGGCGCGCGTGGCGCCGCGCATCGTGGCCGAGGTCGACGGCCTGGCGCTGCTGATGGACGCGGTGCGCGCCGGCCACGGCGCCACCATTCAGCCCGGCGCCGCCACCGCGCGGCACGACCGCGACGACCTCGAGCTCACGCAGATTTCCGACGCGCACGTCGGGCGCCGCAACCTGCTCGTGAGCCTGTCGGACGATGAGCTTTCGCCCGCCGCGCTGGCCGCGCGCGTGGTGGTCACCGAA
The DNA here is from genome assembly GCF_002849325.1 of Variovorax sp. RO1. Lineage (NCBI taxonomy): Bacteria > Pseudomonadati > Pseudomonadota > Betaproteobacteria > Burkholderiales > Comamonadaceae > Variovorax > Variovorax sp. RO1. The sequence continues at coordinate 72,337 of NZ_PKMT01000006.1, read as the reverse complement.
ACGGCCCGCATGCTGGTCAGCGAAGGCCGCTGGGCCGGCGCAAGTCTTCTCGAAAGCTGAACACCTGTTGCGTCTTTCGGCCTTTCGCGTGAAGGCCATGCGCCCTAAAGTCTCCTGCATTCCAAGGAGACCCACGAGTGATAGACGTACTGGTTGTCGGTGGCGGCAATGCCGCGCTGTGCGCCGCCCTGATGGCGCGCGAGGCCGGCGCTTCGGTGCTGCTGCTGGAGGCCTCGCCCAAGGCATGGCGCGGCGGCAATTCGCAGCACACCCGTAACCTGCGCTGCATGCACGACGCGCCGCAGGACGTGCTGGTCGAGGCCTACCCTGAAGAGGAGTACTGGCAAGACCTGCTGAAGGTGACCGGCGGCCTCACCGACGAGCACCTGGCCCGCCTCGTGATTCGCGCCTCGTCGAACTGCCGCGACTGGATGCGTCGCCACGGCGTGCACTTTCAGCCGCCGCTGTCGGGTGCGCTGCATGTGGCGCGCACCAACGCCTTCTTCATGGGCGGCGGCAAGGCGCTCGTCAACGCCTATTACCGCAGCGCCGAAACGCTCGGCGTGCAGATCCGCTACGACACGCCCGTGGCCTCGGTCGAGCTCGACGTCGACCGCTTCGTGGCCGTGCGCACCGAGGCCGGCGAGCGCATCGAAGCGAAAAGCTGCGTGCTGGCCTCGGGCGGCTTCGAATCGAACCGCGAATGGCTGCGCGAAGCGTGGGGCCAGAACGAACGCGGCGAATGGCCGGCCGACAACTTCCTCATCCGCGGCACGCGCTTCAACCAGGGCGTGCTGCTCAAACACATGATCGCCGCAGGCGCCGACAGCATCGGCGATCCGTCGCAGGGCCACATGGTCGCCATCGACGCGCGCGCGCCGCTGTACGACGGCGGCATCTGCACGCGCATCGACTGCGTCTCGCTCGGCGTGGTGGTCAACCGCGACGCGCAGCGCTTCTATGACGAGGGTGAAGACTTCTGGCCCAAGCGCTATGCGATCTGGGGCCGGCTCGTGGCGCAGCAGCCGGGGCAGATCGCATGGTCGGTCATCGACCAGCAGGCGGTCGGTCGCTTCATGCCGCCCGTGTTCACCGGCACGCAGGCGAACACGCTCGGCGAACTCGCACAGCAGATCGGGCTGGACGAAGCCACCTTCGTGCGCACTGTGCAGGACTACAACGCCGCCTGTCGCGTCGGCCGTTTCGACCACACCGCGCTGGACGATTGCCACACCGAAGGCCTCGCGCCCGCCAAGACGCACTGGGCGCGCCCGATCGACACCGCGCCCTTCTACGCCTACCCGCTGCGCCCCGGCATCACCTTCACCTACCTGGGCCTGAAGGTCGACGAGACGGCGGCCGTGCGCTTCGGCGGACGGCCGAGCCCCAACCTCTTCGTGGCCGGCGAAATGATGGCCGGCAACGTGCTGGGCAAGGGCTACACGGCCGGCGTGGGCATGAGCATCGGCACGGCCTTCGGCCGCATCGCCGGCACGCAGGCTGCGAACGCGGCAAAGAACATTACGAAGAACTCCCCGGAGACCGCCCTTGCAGCAGCTCACTGACCTCGTCGCACGCGCCCGTGCGGATGCCGACGGCATCGGCAGCACCCCGTCGCCATCGCAGCGCGTGATCCCGATCCAGGCCGCGCTGCCGTTGACCGCCTCCGAAGGCGAGGTCGCGCGCATCCTGCAGATCTGCAACGCCTGCCGCTACTGCGAAGGCTTTTGCGCCGTGTTCCCCGCGATGACGCGCCGGCTCGAATTCGGCAAGGCCGACACGCACTACCTCGCGAACCTGTGCCACAACTGCGGTTCGTGCCTGCATGCCTGCCAGTACGCACCGCCGCACGAGTTCGCGGTGAACGTGCCGCAGGCGATGGCGCAGGTGCGCCTGCAGACGTACCACGACTACGCCTGGCCGCCCGCGATGGGCGCGCTCTACAAGAAGGCCGGGCTCACCGTCGCGCTGGCACTGGCGAGCGGGCTCGCGTTGTTCCTCGTGCTGGCCGTGGCGATGTCGGGTTCGCTCTTGCACGAACCGCTCGCAGGCAATTTCTACGCGATCTTTCCGCACAACTTCCTCACGCTGGTGTTCGGCGTGGTGTTCTTGTTCGTGATGTTCGCGCTGGCCATGGGCGCGCGCCGCTTCTGGCGCGAGGTCTCGCCCGCGAACGACCCGGCCAACGCCCCCGACCTGCCGGGCGTGCGCCGCGCAGCGAGCGCCGAGGCCGCGCACGACGCGCTGCGCCTGACCTACCTGGACGGCGGCCACGGCGAAGGCTGCAACAACGCAGACGACCGCTTCACGCTGTGGCGCCGGCGCTTCCACCACTTCACCTTCTACGGCTTCATGCTGTGCTTCGCTTCCACCTGCGTGGCGACGCTGTACCACTACCTGTTCGACCTGCACGCGCCCTATGCGCTCACGAGCCTGCCGGTGCTGCTGGGCACCGCGGGTGGCATCGGCCTCGTGATCGGCCCCGTCGGCCTGTTGTGGCTGAACCTGCGGCGCCACGCCGCGCACGGCGATGCGGCGCAGCGGCCGATGGACCGCGGCTTCATCGCCCTGCTGCTGCTCACGAGCCTCACCGGCCTCGCACTGCTCGCATGGCGCGACACGACCTTCATGGCGCTGCTGCTCGCCGTGCACCTGGGCGTGGTGATGGCGCTCTTTCTCACGCTGCCCTACGGCAAGTTCGCGCACGGCATCTTCCGCTGCGCGGCGTTGTTGAAGTTCGCGATCGAGAAACGCCTGCCCAGCCGGCTGCGGCTGGGTGCGGACTGACCCGCAGGGCCCGAAGCGGCCGGGGTCAGACAAGCCCCTACGCCCAGGGCGGAAACCCGCTGGCCGGGGCCGACGGGTGTTGTCTGCAGAATAGGCGGCCATGCATGTTCGAAAAGCCGCCGTTCTCGCCCTCGTCCTGTCCGCCCTCTCCCTCCCCGCCCTGATTCCCCCCGCCACCGCGGCGTCCGTTCCCAAAGCCCTCCAGCCCTCTCACCCGTCCCAGGCGCTCGACGCGGCCGATGCCCGCATCGAGTCGCTGATCGCGCGCATGACGCCGCAGGAAAAGGCCGGCCAGCTCAGCCTGTACGGTCCGGCCGACATCAACATTCCGAACAACCCGCAGGCCGGCTGGCGCAACGGGCAGCAGGAGACCGAGGACGTGCGCAACGGGCGCCTCACGGGCCTGTTCAACAACGCCGGGCTCGAAGGCAAGCGGCGGTTGCAGCAGGTGGCGGTGCGCGAGTCGCGCCTCGGCATTCCGCTGATCTTCGGTGCCGACGTGATCCACGGCTTTCGCACCATCTTCCCGATGCCGCTGGCCGAGGCCTCGAGCTGGGAGCCCGCGCTGGCCGAGCGCACCGCGCGCGCGGCGGCGGTCGAGGCCACGGCCGACGGCTTCCGCTGGACCTTTGCGCCCATGGTCGACATCGCGCGCGACGCACGCTGGGGCCGCGGCCTCGAAGGCGTGGGCGAAGACCCGTACCTCGCGCGCCAGTTCGCGGCGGCGCGCGTGCGCGGCTTCCAGGGCAGCGCGTTGTCGAACGCCGACTCGATGCTCGCCACCCCCAAGCACTTCGCGGCCTACGGCGCGGCCGAGGGCGGGCTCGACTACAACACGAGCGAGCTTTCCGAGCGCACGCTGCGCGAGGTCTACCTGCCGCCGTTCCGCGCGGCGCTCGATGCGGGCGCGTTGTCGGTCATGAGCGCCTTCAACGAGATCGGCGGCGTCCCCTCTACCGCCAACCCCGCGCTGCTCACCGGCGTGCTGCGCGACGAGTGGAAGTTCAAGGGCTTCGTGGTGTCCGACTACACGGCCGACGAGGAACTCATCGAGCACGGCCACGCTGCCAACAGCCGCGAAGCCGCCAAGCTGGCCTTCATGGCCGGCACCGACGTGAGCATGCAAAGCGGCCTGTACATCCGCCACCTGCCCGACCTCGTGGCTTCGGGCGAAGTGCCGATGGCGCGGCTCGACGAGGCGGTGCGGCGCGTTCTGCGGGTCAAGCTCAAGCTCGGCCTCTTCGACGACCCGATGCGCGGCCTCGACGGTCCGCCGGCCGACCAGCGCGTGGAGAACCCCGAGTTCATCGCGCTGGCCCGCGAGAGCGCGCGCCGCTCGATCGTGATGCTGAAGAACGAGGGCCAGCTGCTGCCGCTGGCCAAGACCGGCCCGCAGAAGATCGCGCTGATCGGCCCCTTCGCCGAAGGCACGAAGGATTTGATGGGCTCCTGGAGCCTGTTCCCGGGCCAGTCCGCGCCCGTGGGCATCGACGAAGGCCTGCATGCCGCGCTGGGCATCGAGGCTTCGCGGCTGACCGTCACGCGCGGCGCGAACGTCGAATCGCTGCTGCCGGGCGGCATCGAAACCGCCGTGGCCGCCGCGCGCGACGCCGACGTGGTCGTGCTGGCCATCGGCGAGAGCCAGAAGATGTCGGGCGAGTCGCGCTCGCGCAGCGACATCGGCCTGCCGCAAGCGCAGCAAGACCTGGCCGAGGCCGTGACCGCCACGGGCAAGCCGGTGGTCGTGCTGCTGAGCAACGGCCGCGCGATGGCGCTCAAGGGTGCGGTGCGCAATGCGCGCGCCATCCTCGTGACCTGGTTCCTCGGCGTGCAGACCGGCCACGCGATTGCCGACGTGGTGTTCGGCGACGCCAACCCCTCGGGCCGCCTGCCCGTGAGCTTTCCACAGACTGCTGGCCAGGTGCCCTACTACTACGCCCACAAACGCACCGGCCGCCCCTCGCCCGAGAGCGCCCCGGGCACGGCCTTCAAGACGCGCTACCTGGACGCGACGAACGAGGCGCTGTACCCCTTCGGTTTCGGCCTCGGCTATGCGCCGGTGCGCTACGACCAGGTCGAGCTGAGCAGCGACCGGCTTGCCATGGGCAAGACGCTGCGCGTGCGCGCCACCGTCACCAACACGGGCACGCGTGAGGCGGAAGAAGTGGTGCAGCTGTACCTGGCCCAGCGCGCTGCGAGCGTGACGCGGCCGGTGCGCGAGCTGAAAAATTTCCGCAAGGTGCGGATCGCACCGGGTGCGTCGGAGGTGGTCGAGTTCACTGTCGGCGACGACGATCTGCAGTTCCTGGGGCGGGACATGAAGCCTGTGGTCGAGCCGGGTGAGATCGACTTGTGGGTCGCGCCTTCTGCGGCAGGCGGGATTCAGAAGCGCTTCGTGCTGACGCGGGAGTGAGTTTCTTCGGGGCGCGTGCCCAGGCCACCGGGTACTTCCCTCCGCGAATGTCCCCCGGGGCTGCGCCCCTCCTCCTTGATTTCGCTGCGGGAAGCACCCAGTGTCCTGCGCACACCGAGCGCTGTCGTGGTGCTGGCCGATCAACGACCGCGCTGATGACGATCACGTCGATGGGGTGCCTTGCGCAGCGAAACCAAGGAGGAGCCCGAAGGGCGGGGGACATTCGCGGAGCAAGGTACCCGTCGGCGGGATCGTCGCCCTGAACAAGATCAGTCGAACACCCCTGTGAACGCCACCCGGCTCACCACGCCCGAGCTGCTTGCGCCGACACCCATCGTCACGCTGTAGCGCCCATCCTGCGAGGTGCGGCGAATCGATCCGCCCATGGCGCTTTCACTGCGGAAGTTGCCCAAGCCCACGGCATAGCTGATCTTGCCGGGAACGACAGGTGCAGCCTCCATCGCAGCGACGCCCGCGATGCCCGCATAGGCACGCCGCGCGTTCTCGTCCATCTGGTTCTGCAGGCGCGCAGCCGTGAGGTCGGTGTAGGCCTTGCCCAGCGGCAGGCCCTGTGCGGCGACGCTGTCGGTGTAGGCGTTGGCTGTGCTCACGCCCTGCTGCACCATGCCTTGCACCTGGCCCACGTTGGTCGCGTCGTCGGGCGCGCTGCCGGGTGCCACGCCGGTGAGCTGGCGGTTGCCGAGCGCCACTTCGCCGGCCGACGACTGCAGCCCGCTCATGCCCACCGCCACGTAGTTCGACTGCGCGCCACGCGTGGTCGTGCTGCCCGCGCCGAGCGCCACGCTGTTGGCGTGCGAGGCCGAGGCGTTGCTGCCGAGCGCGATGGCGTTGTCGGCACTCGCGCGTGCGGCGCTGCCCAGCGAAATCGCCTGGTTCGCGTTGACATACACGCCGGCGTCGGCACCGATCGCGATGTTGCCCGTGCCCATGACGTTCTGGCCCGCGCCGCTGCCCTGTGCGATGTTGTGGCTGCCCACCACGCCCTGGCCCGCGGCCGTGCCCAGCGCCAGGTTCTGGTTGCCCTGCACACCACCGCCCGCGGACTGCCCCATGGCCACGTTGTTGCTGCCCGCCACCTGCGCGCCGGCCATCTGGCCCGAGGCCTGGTTGCCCGAGCCGGTGACGCCGCTGCCCGCACCCTGCCCCGTGGCGAGGTTGTAGCTTCCGTTCACGTTGCGGCCCGCGTCGCCGCCGTAGGCCTGGTTGGCATTGCCGGTCACGTTGCGCCCGGCGTTGCTGCCGTAGGCCTCATTGCCGGTGCCCTTCACGTCGGTGCCGGCCCAGAAGCCGACGGCGTTGTTGTAGTCGCCGGTCACGTTCTGGCCCGCGCTGCGGCCCATCGACTGGTTCCAGCCGCCGACCACGTTGGTGCCCGCGTAGTAGCCGATGGCCTGGTTCGCGTTCTTGCCCGACACGCCGGTGCCGGCGCCCTCACCGATGGCGAGGTTCCAGTTGGTGCTGACGTTGTTGCCCGCGCCCTTGCCGATGGCCACGTCGTTGCTGCCCGTCACGCCGGTGGTGCCGGCCCTGTCGCCGATGCCCAGGTTGCCCTTGGCCGGGTCCCAGGTGATCGGCTGGGCCGAGGCGATGCCCATGCCCATGCCCGCTGCGGAGCCGAGGGCCACGGCCAGCCCGAGCAAGGTCTTGCTGTGCGTTCTGTTCTTGCGCTTCATGTCGATCAGGCCTTCAGGTGCAGGGCCATGGCCGGATCGCTCACGCCGGGCTTGCCGGTTTCGACGCGGCCCGCAAAGCGGCGCTCGGTGTGCTCGGCGGTGACGGTGAAGTCGTACCAGTAGCCGCTCTTTTCCAGGCTCCAGTGCAGCATGCCGGTGGCGCCCGGCGCGACCTCGAGCGTCCAGGGGCCGTCGGTGCGGTAGGCGTTGGCTGTGACGGTGACCTTGCCGGTCGCCTTGCCCGTGTTGTGCACCTTCAGGTAGACCTGCCCGTCGACCGGCTCGTAGCAGACCTGCACCTCGGGCTTGAAGCCGGCGGTGTCCAGGGCGAGCGCGTCGCCCTGGAAGCTGCGCACATAGCCGTTGGTGCTGTAGACCCACAGGTCGTACTTGCCGCTGTCGCTGGCGCCGGTGTTCCAGTAGTCGGCGAGCTGCTTGCCGGCCTCGACGGTGTAGCGGCGCGGAATGCGGTCCAGGTGCAGCTTGTCGTACACGTGGAACACGGCGCCCTGCGTGCCGGAGTTCGCGAACACCAGCTGCACGAGGCCGCGCGGCTCGACGCGTGCGCTGGTGTGCAGCTCGTAAGGCAGCGCGCGCGAGAAGCGCGTGCCGGTCTCCTGGTACAGCGGCTGCGGCGTGGCCGGTGCTTTGGTGATGACGCCCGTGTTGGCCAGGCGGCGCTGCTCGGTATTGATCGCGGGGAAGTTGCTGGTGTCTGGCAGCGTGGGAACGATCGGGTCGTTCGGGTGCACGAAGTCGAAGCAGGTGGTGAGGTCGCCGCACACGGCGCGGTGCCACGGGCTGATCGCGTCCACCGTGATGTCGAAGCGCTGCTCGAGGAAGCGGCCGACCGAGGTGTGGTCGAACACCTGCGAGTTGACCCAGCCGCCCTTGCTCCACGGCGACACCACGTACATCGGCACGCGCGAGCTCAAGCCCCAGGGGCGGATCTTGCCGGTGGTGGTGTTGTCGGCGGCGGCCAGGTAGCTGCCCACCGAGGCGTCGAAGTACTCGCCGTCCAGCGGCACGGTCGACTTGCCCATGAGGTTGCCATTCGCGTCGTACGACGGCACGGCCGGCATGGCCAGGTGGTCGAAGAAACCGTCGTTCTCGTCGAAGGTCACGAACAGCGCGGTCTTGCTCCACACCGCAGGGTTCGAGGTGAGCGCGTCCAGCACGTCGGCGATGAAGTCGGCCGCGCCGGCCGTGCCTTCGCTGCTGCCGGGGTGCTCGGCCAGCGCCTGCGTGGGCAGCACCCACGAGACCTCCGGCAGGGTGCCGTTCATCACGTCCTGCTTGAGCTGGGCCAGGAAGTTGGTGGCGCCGTCGGCCGCGTTGGGGCCGCCCGTGAGGCCGTGTTCATAGATCGGGGAGCCCGGCTGCGCGGTGCGGAAGCTCTCGAAGGCCAGGCCGCCGTGCATGGCGCCCGTCCAGTTGTTGTTCATGTTCTGGTAGATGTGCCAGCTGACGCCCTTCTTCTGCAGCACGTCGGGCAGCGTGTCCCACTTGAACGCGTTGTTGACGTACTTGTAGTTGTAGTCGCCCGTGATCGGGTCTTTCTGGCCGGAGCCGTCGGCCTCCTGCGGGCGGCCCGCCACCCAGTTGGATGGCTTGGGCCAGCAGCGCGAGTTGATGGGTTCGGAGTCGGTGTCGGTGCTGTTGATGCCCTTCTTGCGCAGTTCGGGATTGAAGTTGGAGCCAGAGAAAAACACGATGCGGTTGGGGTCGGTGCCGGTGAGGATGGAGCAGTGGTAGCTGTCGCACACCGTGAAGGCATCGGCCAGCGCGAACTGGAACGGAATGTCTTCGCGCAGGTAGTAGCCCATCGTGGCCTGGTTTTTGAACTGGATCCAGCGGTCCATCTTTCCCTGGTTCCATGCGGCTTGCTGGTCGGGAAAGTTGTGCGGCGTGCCCGAGCCGATCAGCGCATTGGCAATCGTCGAATCGCGGCGGAATGGCGGAATCTCCGCGCCGCCGGCGGGGTTCGACTGGAAGTACACCGACTTGCCGTTGGCCAGCGGAATCGGAAAGCGGTCGCCGAAGCCGCGCACGCCGCGCAGCGTGCCGAAGTAGTGGTCGAAGCTGCGGTTCTCCTGCATCAGGATCACGATGTGCTTGATGTCCCTGATGGTGCCGGTGTCGACGGCGGCGTCGGCGGCGAGCGCCTTGCGGATCGTGGGCGGCAGCATCGTGAGGGCCGAGGCCGCGCCGACGGCGCCGGCCGACTTGCGGAAGAAATCGCGACGGTTGGTGGGGTTCATGGGGAGTCTTTCAACGCGAGGACAGAACAGAAGAAGTGGGAGGCGTGTCGATGAAGGCGGCGCGGCTCAGGGCGCGCACTTCAGCGCCGGCGTCGGCTGGCCGGGCTGTTCCGGCGTGGTGGTCGGGGGCGCGGTGCCGGTGGGCGGCAGCACCGGCAGGCCGCCGCCACCGCTTCCGCCGCCGCACGCGGCGAGGCTCAGGCACAGGAGAAAGCCCGCCGCAGCGAGGCCATACCGGGAAGAACGTGAGGTCATGAAGGTGTCCTTTTCTGGATCGAAGGGGCGTGAGAAGAAAAGCAAGGCGAAGCCGGGCCGTGCAGGCCTCGGAGGGCTTGCACCGGAACGGGAAGAAACGGAGAAAACTCGGGTGCCCGAATGGGCAGAGGGGGTGGGTGTCAGCGCTCAGGCATAGCGGCTGCGCAGCCGGGCTGCGACCCTGTCGAGCACGAGCACCGTGAGGAAGATCGCGATCAGGATCGTTCCGACGTGCGCGTAGTTGTACATGTCGTAGCGGCCCTTCAGCTCCTGGCCGATGCCGCCCGCGCCCACCAGCCCCACCACGGTGGCCATGCGCACGTTGCGGTCGAGGATGTACAGCGTGTACGCAATGAACTGCGGCACCACTTGCGGCAGCACCGCGAAGCGCATCACCTTGAGCTTGTTCGCGCCGATGGCACGCAGCGCTTCTTGCGGCTTGTCGTCGGCGGTCTCGATGTCTTCCGCGTAGAACTTGCCGAGAAAGCCGGCCGAGTGCAGTGCGAGCGCCAGCACGCCGGCGATGGGGCCGAAGCCGTAGGCGAGCACCAGGAACAGCGCGCTCACCAGCTCGGGCACCGCGCGGAACATGCCGACCACGCTGCGCGCCAGCGTGTAGACGGCGCGGTTCGGCGTGTAGTTCTTGGCGCTGCACCAGGCCAGCGGTGCGCTCAGCACGATGGCCAGCAGCGTCGCCCAGATGGCGATCTCGAAGGTCTCGAGCATCTTCACCGCCACATGCCAGAGGTAGCCGAAGGGCTCGACCAGCACCTCGCGCCGGTCGATCACCTCCTCCATCTGCAGCGTCTGCGGGTTGAGCTTGGGCTGGCGCGATTCCTCCATCTCGACATGCGAGAACCACGGCAGCCGCTCGCGGTCGAAGCCCTCGATGCGCGACACCTCGGTGCGCTCCGACACCTGGGGCGGAAACAGCGAACGCGCGATGGTGCCCAGGCCCGACAGCACCTGCGACTGGTCGCGCAGGCCGACGGCCGCGAGCACGCCTTCGCCCGTGAGGGACAGCATGCGGCCCATCTCCACGCGCTGGCCGGCGAAAAAGCCGACCACCACCACGAGCAGCAGCACAGCGAGGCTGCGGGCGCCGAAGGGGCGCGGCAGGTCCCAGGCGGATGCGGGGCGGCTCATGACACCAACTCCAGCGTGCCGGTGTGCAGCGGCAACGACGCTTCAGGCGCTGGCCGCACGGGCGTCGGGGCGCGCCCGTAGACCGCATCGAACACCTTCGGGTCGAAGGCCGCGGGCACGCCGTCGAACACCACCGCGCCATGGCGCAGCGCCACGATGCGGTCGGCGAACTCGCAGGCCAGTTCGATCTGATGCAGGCTGCACAGCACCGTCGTGCCTCGTTCGCGCGCCTGCGTGCGCAGCAGCGACAGCACGTCGTGGCTGGTCTGCGGGTCGAGGCTGGCCACGGGCTCGTCGGCCAGCACCAGCGGCGGCTCCAGCATGAAGGCGCGCGCAATGCCCACGCGTTGCTGCTGGCCGCCCGAGAGTTCGCTCACGCGGCGCAGCAGGTGCTGCTCCTGCAGGCCGACCGATTCGATCAGCGCGCAGGCCTTGGCACGCTGCGCGTCGGAGAACAGGCCGAGCAGCGCGCGCCAGGTCGGCACCGCGGGCAGCGCGCCGGCCAGCACGTTGTCGGCCACGGTGGAACGCAGCACCAGGTTGAACTGCTGGTGGATCATGCCGATGCGCGGACGGATGCGGGCCAGCGAGTTCGCGGCAATCTGCACGCCCTCGACCTGCACCGAGCCCTGCGTGGGCTTGACCAGCCCGTTGGCCATGCGGAGCAGCGTCGACTTGCCCGCGCCCGAGGCGCCCAGCACCACGCAGAACTGCCCCGCCGGCACCTGCAGCGACACGCCGTCGAGCGCGCGCGTGCCGTCGGCGTAGTGCATGGCGACCGATTCGAAATTCAGCATGGCGACGCTCAACGCTCGGCGGACTTGGCGAGGATGCGGCCCTTGAGCTCGTCGGTCAGCAGGCCGAGCTTTTCGGCGGCGACGTTGAATTCGGCTTCGGAGAACTTGGTGTCGTAGCCGTCGATCTTGCCGCCGCCGTAGCCGCGGATCATGTCGGGCGTGACGCCGGGGGCCTTGTTCACGGTCTGGAAGGCGTCCTTCAGCTTCGCCTTCAGCGGCTCGGGCAGCTTCGAGTTGAGCGCCAGCGGCGGGTACGGAATGGGCATGCTGCGCGCCACCACCTTCACCGTCTTCGGGTCGACCACGCCCTGCTTCACGGCCTTCTCGTAGGAGTCGAACGAGAGCGAGGCCACATCGACCTGGTCCTGCACCAGCGCGGCCAGGCTGCTCGCGTGGCTGCCGGTCATGCGGATGGCGCCGAGGTCCTTGGCCGGGTCCATGCCGGCGTCGAGCAGCATCGCGACCTGGAAGGTGAAGCTCGAGGCCGAGTTGACGTCGCCGAAGGCCACGCGCTTGCCCTTGAGGTCCTTGACCGACGCGATGGGCGCATTGGCCTTGGCGAACATGCCGGCGTAGTACACCGAGGCGCCCTTCTCCACGCCCACGGCCAGCAGCTGCGCGCAGCCGCGCTTGTTCGCCTGCACATACGACACGGGGCCGAAGAAGGCGATGTCGGCCAGCTGGTTGCACATGCCCTCGACCACCGCGCCGTACGACTGGCCGACCTTGAGGTCGAAGTTCAGGCCGGTGCTGCGCGTGATGGCGTTGAACACCGGCGCGTAGTCGGCCTTGGTGCCCGACTCGGTGCCGCCGTCGGCCGGGATCAGCAGCACGCGCAGCGGCCGCTCGCGCGAGCCGTCGGCCACCGATTGGGCCTGCGCGGCCAGCGGCAACGCGGCAGTCAGCGTGAGGGCGGCAGCCGCAAGGGCCAGGAGCTTTTTCATGGTCGGTTCCTTCGTTTGGAAAGCGGTGGGCGTGCGGTTGCAACGCCCGGATGAAGAGAACTTTAGGAGCCGCAGATGACAGGAAAATGAAATAAGCTCATTTCAAAATTCAAATATCACTGAGCAATATTCAATAGAATCCGCCGCCATGGCCGAGCCCCCGGACGGCCCCACCACCAGAGATCCATGAGCACGCATCACACGACACCAGGGACCACGAACGGAAGCGGCATCCATGCGCTGACGCAGGCCCGCCACCTGCTGGTCGACCTCGACGGCACGCTGGTGCGCCAGCAGGAGGCGATCGACGGCGCGGCCCGTCTGCTCGCGCACTTTCACGACCGCTACGCCATCGTGTCCAACAACTCCACGCACACCGCGCAGGGCCTGTCGGTGCGGCTGCGCAAGCTGGGCCTGCGCGTGCCGCCCGAGCGCATCGTGCTGGCCGGCGAACTCGCGGTGCGCCAGCTGGCGCAGCAGCATCCGCAGGCGCGCGTGCTGCTGGCCGCGAGCCCTGCCCTGCAGCGCTATGCGCGCGCGCAGGGCTGCCGGCTGGTGCCCGCCGACGCCGACTTTGTGCTGCTCGCGCTCGACATGCACTTCAGCCACGCGCGCCTGTCGGTCATTGCGAACGAACTGCGGCGCGGCGCCAAGCTGATGGTGACCAATGCCGACGCCACGCACCCGGGCCCTCAGGGCCGCGTGGTGCCCGAGACCGGCGCGCTGCTTGCGGCCGTGGTCGCGGCCAGCGGCGTGCAGCCGTGGCGCGTGGTCGGCAAGCCCGCACCGCTGCTGTTCGAGGAAGGCCTGCGCTGCCTCGGTGCGAGCGCCGAGGGCACGGTGGTGGTCGGTGACAACCCACTGACCGACGGCGAAGGCGCCGCGCGGCTCGGCCTGGCCTATGTGCTGGTGGGTGAATCGCCGGGTGCGGTGGCGCCCACGGTGGCGGGGCTGCTGGCGCCGCCCGTCTCAGAAGCAGTGGAACCCGCGCCTCAGTACCGCTTGAGCGAGAGCACGTCGAAGGTCTGGCGCAGCGTGCGCACCGAGGTGTCGTAGTCCGACAGCGCCAGGCAGGCGATCAGCACGTCGATGATCGCCAGCTGCGCGAGCCGGCTCGTCATCGCCTCGGTGCGGAAGTTGGTTTCGCGCGCCATGGTGAACAGCAGCACGTCGGCAAAGGCCTGGATCGGTGACTTGCCGAAGTTGGTGATGCACACCGTGGCCGCGCCGGCCTCCTTGGCGAGCCGCGTGGCCATCACCGTCTCGTGCGTGCTGCCCGAATGCGAAATGGTGAGCACCGCCGTCTTCGCATTGGTGAGCGAAGCGCTGATGGCCTGCACGTGCGAATCGACCACCACCTTGGCATTGAGGCCGATGCGCAGCATGCGGTAGTGCGCGTCTTCAGCGATGGTGGCCGAGCTGCCGATGCCGTAGATCTCGATGCGCTCGGCCTTGCGGAACAGCCGCACCGCGCGCTCCATCGCCTTCGCGTCGAGCATCGACTGCGTGTCGTGCAGCGTCTGCACGTTGCTCTGGAAGATCTTGCGGATGACGGCGTCGGCCTTGTCCTGCGGGTCGAGGTCTTCGTGGATGAAATCCACCGGCCGCACCAGTTCCTGCGCCAGCGCGATCTTGACCTGCTGGAAGCCCGTGGCACCGAGGTTCTTGCACAGGCCCACGATGCTGCCCTCGCTCGACCCGGTGCGCTCGGCCACCTCGCTGACCGACATGTGGACCACCTCGCGCGGGTTCTTCACGATGAAGTCGGCGATCCGCTGGCCCACGGGGCCCAGCGACGACCACAGGGTTTCGATGCGCGCCAGCACCGCCGAGACCTGGCCGTCGGGCACCTCGGGCGGCGGTGCGCCGTTGGCCTTGGTGCTGGCGGGTCGGGAGGTGCTGTTGCGCTTCATGGCCACAAGCTTACCCGCGCCCGATGGCGCTTTTGTGCAGCACGGCCGTGGGCGTCTGGCCCGAAAGCGCCGACGAAAAAAGCTGCGCCCCTTCGCTGCGCAGCAAGGTCACGAGACGCCGCGCCGCCGGCGACAGATAACCCTCCTTGCGGTACGTGACGCCCAGGTGGCGGCGCAGCGTGGTCTCCTTCAGCGGCACCTCGCGCAGCGTGCCTTCGCGCCCGGCCGCGCCGAGCGTGTGGCGCGACAGGAAGCTCAGCATGTCGGAGCGCGAGATCAGGCGCGGCAGCAGCGGGATCGAGTTCGCGTTGACCTGCACCGCAGGCAGCGGCAGCCCGCGCGACTGGAACGCCGCGTCGAGCCACTGGCGGCTGGGAATGGGGTCGGCGGGCAGCACCCAACGCCATTGCAGCAGCGACTTCATCGTGATCTTCGGCAGGTCGAACACGGGGTGCTGCGGGCTGGCGGCGACCACCACCACGTCCTCGACGATGGAATGCGTGACAAAGGCCGGGTCGTGCTCGGGCATGAGGCCGATCAAGAGGTCGATGGCGCCTTCTCGCAGCCGCTCGCGCAGCGCCATGCTGGGCGCGACGGTGATGTCGATGCGCGTGTCGCCGGCCTCGGCCAGCAGCAGGTTGCACACCTCGGGCAGCACGTGGTCGGCCGCGATGGGCCCGCTGCCGATGCGCACATGGCCCGCGTTGCCCTTGGCGAAATCGCTCACCTCGCGCAGCGCCTCTTCGGTGGCGCCGCGCAACAGCCGGGCCCGCGCGAGCAGCACCTCGCCCACCGCCGTGAGCTGGATGCCTCGGCCCTTGCGCTCGAACAGCGCGCTGCCGAAGGCCTCCTCGAGCCTCTGCACCGCCTTGGTCAGCGCGGGCTGCGTGCGGCCCAGCTTGTCGGCGGCCTGGCCCAGGTGGCCGGTGTCGGCGACCACCTCGAAATATTTCAGGTCGCGCAGCTGGATGTCCATTCATAGCTCCGAGGAATCGTTGAATGAACATTATCGATTGGACGGAATGAATGGCGATTTCCACAATCCAGCCCATACCGCCCCTCGAACGACCCCGATCCATTCATGAACCTCACCGTCCTGGTCACCGCGCCACGGCTTGCCAAGGCCGGCGCCGACCTTCTTGTCGAAGCCGGCGCCCGCGTCATCTACCTTGCGAACGCAGACAGCGTTGAAGAAGTTGAACAACTGATGGCGAGCGAGCCCATCGACGCCGTCATCTCGCGCACCGTGCAGCTGTCGGCCCGCGCCATCGCCGCGTGCCCGACGCTGAAAGTGATTTCGAAGCACGGCGTGGGCGTGAGCAACATCGACGTCGAGGCGGCCAGCGCGCGCGGCATTCCGGTCTACGTCACGCCCGGCGCCAACGCGCAGTCCGTCGCCGAAATGACGCTCGGCCTGATGCTCGCCGCCGCTCGCCGCATCGGCTGGATGGACCGCGAGCTGCACGACGGCCGCTGGTCGCGCGCACAAGATGGCGTGGAGCTGCATGGCAAGACGCTGGGCCTCGTCGGCTTCGGCCAGATCGGCCAGCGCGTGGCGCGCGTGGGCCTCGCGCTCGGCATGCAGGTGGCCGCGTTCGACCCCGCGCTCGGCAACGGCCCGAGCCCGGTGACCGGCGTGCGCCTGCTGCCTTCGTTCGATGCGCTGCTGCCGCTGAGCGATGTGCTCAGCCTGCACGTGCCGCTCAACCGCCACACGCGCCAGATGCTCGGCGCCGCGCAGCTTGCGGCGTTGCCGCGCGGCGCGATCGTCCTCAACACGGCGCGCGGCGAAGTGATTGACGAGCCCGCGCTCATCGCCGCGCTGCAAAGCGGCCAGTTGCACGCGGCCGGCCTCGACACCATGGCCGATGAACCCCTGCCCGCCGGCAGCCCGCTGGCCGCCCTGCCCAACGTGGTGCTCACGCCGCATGTCGGCGGCTCCACGCCCGCGGCGCTCGCGGGCATGGCCAGCGGCGCCGCACGCAACGTGCTCGGCTGGCTGCAAGGCCGCCCGGTCGATCCTTCGGCTTGCGTGAACCCGCAGGTTTTGTCTTCACCCCTTCTGCACGGAATCACCGCATGACCGCTCCGCTCTCCTGGCCGCCCGGCTACCGCATCAACCCGCGCGCGCCCGGCCCCGACGCCGCCCTCGTCGACGCCTTCCGCACGCTGCCCGTGGCCGCCATCGGCGATGCGATGAGCCGCAATGTCGGCACCGTCGGGCTGCGCCAGTACCACGCGCGGCTTGAGACGGTGCTGTGCGGCCCGGCCGTCACCGTGCGCGTGCGGCCCGGCGACAACCTGATGATCCACAAGGCGCTGATGATGGTCGCGCCGGGCGACGTGCTCGTGATCGACGGCGGCGGCGACGTCACGCAGGCGCTGGTCGGCGGCCTGATGCGCACCACCTGCATCGCGCGCCAGTTGGCAGGCCTTGTCATCGACGGCGCGGTGCGCGACCTGTGTGAATGGGCCGAAGACGGCATGCCGATCTTCGCGCGCGGCCACACGCACCGCGGGCCCAGCAAGGACGGCCCCGGCGAAGTGAACGTGCCCGTCTCGTGCGCGGGCCTGGTCGTGATGCCGGGCGACCTCGTGGTGGGCGACGCCGACGGCGTCATCGCCGTGCCGGCCGCCGAAGCGGCCGACGTGCTCGCCAAGACGCGGGCCCACCTCGCCCGCGAGGAAAAGATCCGCGAGACCAACCGCACCGGCACCGCCGACCCCGAGCGCTTCGACGCCGTGCTGCGCGCCAAGGGCCTGCCGGTCTGAGCGGCGGCCACGAGATCACCAGAACACGAACACCCCCAGGAGACAAGACATGAACCGAAGAGACTTTCTGCAGACCACCGCCTTCGCATCCCTCGCCCAAGCGGCCGGCATGGCCTACGCGCAAGGCGACTGGCCGCAGCGGCCCGTGAAGCTGGTGGTGCCCTTCACGCCCGGCGGCGGCACCGACGCGACCTCGCGCCTGATTGCGGAGCGCCTCACTTCGCTCGAGCGCTGGACCGTCGTCGTCGACAACAAGCCCGGCGCGGCCGGCAACATCGGCCTCGATGCCGTGGCCAAGGCCGCGCCCGACGGCTACACGATCGGCATGGGGCAGACCTCCAACCTCACGATCAACCCCTGGCTCTATTCGAAGATGCCCTTCGAGGCGCTGAAAGATTTTTCGCCCATCGCCGAAGTGGCCTCGCAACCCGTCGTGCTCGCCGTGCGCGCGGACTCACCGTTGCGCACGCTGGCCGACTTCATCAAAGCCGCGAAGGCGAAGCCGGGCGAGTTCAGCATCGCGCAGGCCGGCAACGGCACCGTCGGGCACCTGGCCGGGGAAATGCTGGCGCGCCGCGCGGGCATCAAGGTCATGCAGGTGCCCTACAAGGGCGCAGGCCCGGCCATGAACGACCTGATCAGCGGGCAGATCGCGCTGTACTTCGGCAGCAGCGTGTCGGTGATGTCGCAGCTGTCGAACGGCCGCGCCCGCGCGCTGGCCGTCACCTCGGCCAAGCGCCTGCCCGCGTTGCCGAACGTGCCCACCGTGGCCGAGCAAGGCTTCGCAGGCTTCGAGGCCACGACCTGGGTCGGCCTCGTCGGGCCGGCTGGCCTGCCCGCCGACGTGGTCAACCGCATCAACGCCGCCGTGGTGAAGACCGTGGCGCGCAAGGACGTGCAGGACAAGCTCGCGCAGGAAGGCAGCGTGCCCGCCAGCGGCACGCCGCAGCAGTTCGACGCCTACATCCGCGCCGAGCACGCCAAGTGGGGCGCGCTGATCCGCGAAGCCGACATCAAGCTGGACTGAGCCGCATGGACCGGATCGACTGCGTCGTGATCGGCGCCGGCGTGGTGGGCCTGGCCATTGCGCGATCGCTCGCCCTGGCCGGGCGCGAGGTGGTGATCCTCGAGGCCGAGCACGCCATCGGCACGCACACCAGCGCGCGCAATTCGGAGGTGATCCACGCGGGCATCTCGTACGCACCCGGCTCGCTCAAGGGCCGGCTGTGCGTGGCGGGCAAAGCCGCGCTGTACGCCTACTGCGCCGAACGCGGCATCGGCCACCAACGCATCGGCAAGCTCATCGTGGCGGTGCAGGACGCGGAGCTGCCCGAGCTCGACAAATACATCGCGCTCGGCGCAGCCCACGGCGTGACCGACCTGCGCCTCCTCGGCGCCGCCGAAGCGCGCGAGCTGGAGCCCGAAGTGGCCTGCGTCGGCGCCCTGCACTCGCCTTCGACGGGCATCGTCGACAGCCATGCGCTGATGCTGTCGTACCTGGGCGACGCGGAGCGCGCGGGCGCCTCGCTAGCGCTGCAGAGTCGCGTGCTGGCCGTGCGGCCCACCGCGGACGGCCTTGTGGTCGAGGTGGGCGGCGCGGAAGCAACGAGCGTGCTGTGCAACACGGTGGTGAACGCGGCCGGACTCGGCGCGCAGGAAATCGCCGCACGCGTGGAAGGCATGCCCACAGACAAGGTCCCACCGCTGTACTACGCGATCGGCCACTACTTCTCGCTCGCGCGCAAATCGCCCTTCCGCCACCTCGTGTACCCGACCGGGCGTGAAGGCGCCTTGCGCGCCCACGTCACGCTCGACCTCGGCGGCCAATGCAAGTTCGGGCCGGACCTGAGCTGGCGCGACGGCATCGACTACAGCTTCGACGCCTCGCGCGAGGCGGCCTTCTACCAATCGGTTCGACGCTATTACCCCGCTTTGCAGGACGGTGAGTTGCAGCCGGGCTACACCGGCATCCACCCACGCTTGGCAGGCCCGGGCTCGTCGATGCACAACACGGCGACGGATTTCGTGATCCAGACTTCGCAGGACCACGGCATCGCGGGGCTGGTCAGCCTGTTCGGCATCGAGTCGCCGGGGCTGACGGCGTCGCTCGCGCTGGGCGAGCACGTCGCGGGCCTGGTGGCAAAGATGCAGGCATGAAAAAACGGGCCCGAGGGCCCGTTCGTTCTTGTCAGCCCCCGAAGGGACTGTGGTCGACCAATTACAGGCCAGCCTGGCGCGTGAACGACACGCTGGGCTTCTTGTACGCAGCCGGCACTTCGTCGCGGTAGAACGCACGGCGGTCGAGGCTGGCGAGCGGGTCGTGGGCCTTGGCGACGGCTTCAGCGCGGACCGTCGAGCGATCGGCGGTCGAGGTGAAGGTCTGTGCGCCGGCAGTGGCGCCGTCGCTGTACTCGTTGCCGGCGCGGGCGGCGGCCACGGCTTGCGACGCGACTTCCGAACGCGACAGCGTCGAGTTCACGGTGTGCACGCCGTCATAGGTTTCAGCGTGGGCACCGGCAGCAGCCAGGAGCGAGAGGGCAACGGCGGCGAGGGTCTTCGAGGCATTCATTTCAATCTCCTTCAGGTGGTGTGTCGATGGAATGAAGTTTGAACCTGAAGCGCCCAAAAAAACGGCAGCAAAAGGAATCGCGGCGTTCACGGGATTGAAACAATCGCGCATCGTCCGCGCATGCGACACGGCGGCCGGAACCCTGCCCTCCAGAGGGAACGCACGAGAAAGTTCTCGTCATCGGCATTCCTCGCATGCGTCAAGCGCATGCAAGGAATCCGTGCCGAACCCTCAGTGCGAGATCATCCAGGGCCGCCGCGACGGGGCCGATTTCGCGCCGTTCGGCGCGGTCTGCGTGGCACTGCGCCGCGATGCTCCCGAGCAGCAACCGCAGCCCGAGGGATGCCGCAGCCGCGCATAGTCGCGCGAGCTCGATGGCTCATGCCGCGCGCGTTCGTTGGTGGCCATCGCGTGGCGCGTGTCGGCGGCCATCAGCGCCAGGCGCGGCGCGGCGGTGAACACGCGCGGCGAGGCCGTGCCGCAATCGGGGCAGGCAGCGGGCTCGTCGCGCTGGCCCGAAGGCCGCAGCGATTCGAAGCCACCGCACTGCCCGCAGGCGTAGTCGTAGGTCGGCATGCGTGAGGCCTTCTCTTCTTCAGCGCAGGTCGTGCGACAGCGGCATGTCGATGCTGCCGTCGATGAACTTCACCGGCCCCGAGGCGTTCGGGTTGATGTCGAAGTCGAAGATGCCCGTGGGCAGCCACAGCGTGGCGCACGAGTTGGGCACGTCGACCACGCCGCTGATGTGGCCCTGCACGGGCGCCGTGCCCAGAATCGAATAGGCCTGCGCGCCCGAGTAGCCGAACTTCTTCAGGTACTCGATGGCGTTCAGGCAGGCCTGGCGGTAGGCCACGTTCACGTCGAGGTAGTGCTGCTTGCCGCTCTCGTCGACCGAGATGCCTTCGAAGATCAGGTAGTCGTTGTACTGCGGCGTGATCGGGCTGGGCTTGAAGATCGGGTTCTTGATGCCGTACTTCGCCATGCCGCCCTTGATGAGCGTGACCTTCATGTGCACCCAGCCGGCCATCTCGATGGCGCCGCAGAAGGTGATCTCGCCATCGCCCTGGCTGAAGTGCAGGTCGCCCACGCTGAGGCCCGCGCCGTCGACATACACGGGAAAGAACACCTTCGAGCCGCGCGACAGATCCTTGATGTCGCAGTTGCCGCCATGCTCGCGCGGCGGCACGGTGCGGGCGCCCTCTGCGGCTGCCTTGGCACGCGCTTCGCCGGTCATCTTGCCCATGTGGGCGGTGCCGGCGAACGGCGGGTTCGCGAGGCCTGGCACGCGGTCCGGGTCGGTGGCGATGAGCTTGCCTTCGCGCTCGTTCCACATATCGAGCATGGGCTTGTCGGGCAGACAGCCGATGAGGCCGGGGTGGATCAGGCCTGCGAAGTTCACGCCCGGGATGTGGCGCGAGCTCGTGAACATGCCCTTGAAGTCCCAGATCGATTTCTGCGCTTCGGGAAAGTGGTCGGTCAGAAAGCCGCCGCCGTTCTTCTTCGAGAAGAAGCCGTTGAAGCCCCACAGGCTGTCCTGCTTGGCGCCGATGTCGAGCAGGTCGACCACCAGCAGATCGCCGGGCTCGGCACCCTTCACGCCCACGGGACCCGAGAGGTAGTGCACCGTGCTCAGGTCGATGTCGCGCACGTCGTCGGCGCTGTCGTTGTTCTTGATGAAGCCTCCGGTCCAGTCGAAGGTCTCGAGGATGAAGTCGTCACCCGGGTTGACCCAGCAGGCCATCGGAATGTCCGGGTGCCAGCGGTTGTGGATGTTCTCGTTCTCCGTGGGCGATTGGGTCAGGTCGACCTTGATCAGCGTGTCCGTCATGTGCAGTGGCTCCTGGGGTTGTGGTTAGACAGAGAGATAGGCTTTGATGTGTTCCACATCGGTCTTGTCGCGCGCGGTCTCGTGCACGAGCCGGCCGCCTTCGATCACGAAGAGCCGGTCGGCCACGTCCATCGCGAAGCTCAGCACCTGTTCGGACACGACGATGGTGATGCCGCGCAGCTTGCGGATCTCGTTAAGCGCCTTGGCGATGTCCTTGATGATCGAAGGCTGGATGCCCTCGGTGGGCTCGTCGAGCAGCAGCACCTTGGGGTCGGTGACGAGCGCGCGTGCAATGGCGAGCTGCTGTTGCTGGCCGCCCGAGAGGTTGCCGCCCTTGCGGCTCTTCATGTCCCACAGCACGGGGAACAGCGCGTAGATTTCTTCGGGAATGCGCCGGGTCTTCGAGTTCTCCAGGCCGGTCTGGATGTTCTCTTCCACGGTCAGCGTCGGAAAGATCATCCGGCCCTGCGGCACGTAGGCGATGCCCTTGGCCACGCGCCTGAAGCTCTCGTCGCACGACACGTCCTGCCCCGCCACCTCGATGCGCCCGCTCTTCAGCGGCAGGATGCCCATGAGGCTCTTGAACAGCGTGGTCTTGCCCATGCCGTTGCGGCCCATGATGGCGATTGTTTCGTTCGCATGGCCTTCGAACGAGAGGCCGTGCAGGGCCTCGCTCTGCCCGTAGGCGACGTGCAGGTCTTCGACCTTCAGCATGATGGTGCTCATGGTTCAGTGCCCCAGGTAGACGTCGATGACTTTCGGGTCGGCCTGCACCTTCTCCATCGGCCCTTCGGCGAGGATCTTTCCCTGGTGCATCACCGTGACCTTGTGCGCGATCTGCTTCACAAAGGCCATGTCGTGCTCGATGACGATCACCGCGCGGTTCTGGCAGATGCGCTTGAGCAGGTCGGCCGTGAGCTCGCGTTCGCGCGCGCTCATGCCGGCGATGGGCTCGTCGAGCATCAGCAGTTCGGGCTCCTGCATCAGCAGCATGCCGATCTCCAGCCACTGCTTCTGGCCGTGGCTCAAGAGGCCCGCTTCGGTGCGCAGCTTGTCGGCCAGGCCGATGTCTTCGGCCACGGCCTGCACCTTCGACTTCACTTCGTCGTCGCACTGGAACGCCAGCGCGCCGAACACCGAGCGGCCCTTCGGAAACGACACCTCCAGGTTCTGGAACACGCTCAGGTTCTCGTAGATCGACGGCGTCTGGAACTTGCGGCCGATGCCCAGCCGCACGCGCTTGTGCTCGGCCATCTTCGTGAGCTCGGTGTTCTTGAACTTGATGCTGCCGGCGCTGGCGCGCGTCTTGCCGCAGATCAGGTCGAGCAGCGTGGTCTTGCCGGCGCCGTTCGGGCCGATGATCACGCGCAGCTCGTTCTTGTCGATGTACAGCGTCAGGTCGTCGATGGCCTTGAAACCGTCGAAGGAGACGGTGAGGTCTTCCACGGCGAGCGCGAAGTCGGTGTTGCTCATGGGGTGGGGGCTCCGGGTTCGATCAGGCGCGCTGGCGGCCGATGCCTTCGGGCAAGGCGGGCTCGGGCTGCGGCGCGGCAACAGGGGATGGGGCCGACACGGCGGCGGGCGGCGGCTTCACCGCGGCGTCGCGCAGGGCCTGGCGACGCGAGGCCCACCACGGCTTGATCGTGTCTTCCCACAGGCCCGCCAGGCCCATCGGGAAGGCCATGGTCACGCCGATGAAGAGCGCGGCCATCAAAAAGAGCCACAGGTCGGGGAAGCTTTCGGAGAACAGCGTCTTGCCTGCATTCACCAGCAGCGCGCCGTACACCGCGCCCACCAGGCTCATGCGGCCACCGACGGCGCAGAAGATCACCATCTCGATCGAGGGCACGATGCCCACGAAGCTCGGCGACATGAAGCCGACCTGCAGCGCGAACATGGCGCCGCCGATGCCCGAGAGCCCGGCCGCCAGGCAGAAGGTGAAGACCTTGAAGTTCGACACGTCGTAGCCCGAGAAGCGCACGCGGTCTTCCTTGTCGCGCATGGCGAGCAGCAGCGTGCCCAGCTTGCTGGTCTGCACCCAGCGGCACAGCAGAATGCTCAGCACCAGCAGGCCCACGCAGACGTAGTAGAGGATGTACTTGGCGCTGTCGGTGCGCGTGTCCCAACCCAGCATCGTCTTCAGGTCGGTCATGCCGTTGACGCCGCCCGTGTAGCCCTGCTGGCCGATGATGAGCACGGTGCAGATGAGCGCCACCGCCTGCGTGATGATCGCGAAGTACACACCGCCCACGCGGCGCTTGAACATCGCGAAGCTCACGAGCCAGGCCAGCGCCATCGGTGCCAGCACCACCAGCGCCAGGCTCAGCGGCAGGCTCTTGAACGGCAGCCACAGCGCGGGCAGCTCAGTGATCTGGTTCCAGTCCATGAAGTCCGGGATGCCGGGCGTCGACTGGATCTTGGTGGTGATGGGGTCGGAGGCTTCGAGCTTGAGGAACATCGCCATCGCGTAGCCGCCGATGCCGAAGAACACGCCCTGCCCCAGGCTCAGCACGCCGCCGTAGCCCCACACCATGACGAGGCCCACGGCCACGAAGGCGTAGGTGAGGTACTTGCCCACGAGGTTGAGGCGGAAGATGTCGAGCGACAGCGGCAGCACCACCGCGAGCAGCAGCACCAGCAGCAGGAGGCTGCCGAGCTGGTAGCGCTGGATCGAGGCCTTGAGGAAATTCATCGGAACGTTCTCCAAAACAGGAATCGATTTCAGCGGCGAACTTTGACTGCGAACAGGCCTTGCGGCCGCATCATCAGAATCAGCACGATCAGCGACAGCGTCAGCACCTTGGCCATCGAGCCGGTCATGAAGAACTCCGAGATCGACTGCGTCTGCGCAATGCCGAAGGCCGAGACCACGGTGCCCAAGAGGCTGGCCGCGCCGCCGAAGGTGACGACCAGGAAGGCGTCGACGATGTACAGCGAGCCCGAGGTCGGCCCGGTCGAGCCGATGGTGGTGAAGGCCGCGCCCGCCACGCCGGCAATGCCGCAGCCGATGGCGAAGGTGAGGCGGTCGGTCTTCTGGGTGTCGATGCCGGTGGCGTTGGCCATGGTGCGGTTGGCCACGGTGGCGCGCACCCGCAGGCCCCAGCGGCTCTTGTGCAGCGCGATGAGCACACCGCCCGTCGCCAGCGCGGTGAGCGCCAGCACGAACATGCCGTTGATCGGAATGTCGAGGCCTTCATGCGGCGTCCACGAACCCATGAGCCACTCGGGCAGCGTCGGGCTCACTTCCTTCGGGCCAATGAAGGTGCGGAATATCTGCTGCAGGCCCAGGCTCACGCCCCAGGTGGCGAGCAGCGTGTCGAGCGGTCGCTTGTACAGGTGGCGGATCAGCGCCCACTCCACGAGCCAGCCCGCGATGAAGGCGAACACGAAGGCGAGGCCGATCGCGATCGGAAAGTAGTACGGCATGAACGAGGGCGCCATGCGCTCGGTCACCTGCGCGGCCAGGAAGATCGAGTAGGCACCGATGGTCATGAACTCGCCATGCGCCATGTTGATCACGCCCATCTGCCCGAAGATGATCGCGAGCCCGAGGCCCATGAGCAGCAGCACCGCGAAGAGGCTCAGCCCCGCGAAGCCCTGCATGAGGCCGATGTTCATCATGTCCGACAAAGTCATGGCGACAAGTTCCGGTATTGGGTATTCGTATTGGCCCCTTCCCCCTCTGGGGGAAGGTTGGGATGGGGGCAGGCAGAGCGTGCCCAGTGGTGACGCCGCTTGCCCCCACCCCTGCCCTCCCCCAGAGGGGGAGGGAGAAAGGCAAAGACTTACTGGTAGCCCTTCGGGAACGGATCAGGCTTGATCAGTTCAGCCGACTCCGCCACCACCTTGAAGCTGCCATCCAGCTGCCCCTGCCCGATGCGCGCCTTGCTCCACAGGTGGTGGTTCGCGTCCAGCTTCACGTAGCCTTCAGGCGCGGTCTTCAGCTCGATGCCCGGCGAACCGGCCACGACCTTGTCGATGTCGAAACTGCCCGCCTTCTCCACCGCGGCCTTCCACAGCCAGGGGCCGAGGTAGCCCGCCTGCGTCACGTCGCCGATCACCGCGTCCTTGCCGTACTTGGCCTTGAAGGCCGCCACGAACTTCTTGTTGTTCTCGTTGTCGAGCGACTGGAAATACTTCATCGACGAGTAGAAGCCCGCGAAGTTCTCGCCGCCCACGCCGGTCATTTCGTCTTCGGTCACGGCCAGCGTCAGCAGGAACTGCTTGTCGCCGGTGATGCCCGCGGCCTTGAGTTGCTTGTAGAAAGCCACGTTCGAGCCGCCCACCACCGCGGCAAAAATGCAGTCGGGCTTGGCCACCTTGATCTTGTTGATCAGCGAGTTGAAGTTGGTGTGGCCCAGCGGGTAGTACTCCTCGCCCTTGACCGAACCCTTCTGGAAGTTCTCGATGTGCTTGCGCGCGATCTTCATGGAGGTGCGCGGCCAGATGTAGTCGGAGCCGACCAGGAAGAAGGTCTTGGCCTTCTTCTCCTTCGCGCCCCAGTCGAGGCCCCAGATGATCTGTTGCGTGGCCTCTTGCCCGGTATAGATCACGTTCTTGCTCTGCTCCAGGCCTTCGTAGAAGGTCGGGTAGTACAAGAGGCCGTTCTCTTTCTCGAACACCGGCAGCACGGCCTTGCGCGAGGCGCTGGTCCAGCAACCGAACACGGCGGCGACCTTGTCGTTGACCAGCAGCTTCTTCGACTTCTCGGCGAAGGTCGGCCAGTCGGAGGCGCCGTCTTCCTTGATGACCTTGATCTTGCGACCCAGGATGCCGCCCATGGCGTTGATCTGGTCGATGGCCAGTTGCTCGGCCTGGATGGAGCCGGTCTCCGAGATGGCCATGGTGCCGGTGGACGAATGCAGCTGGCCCACCGTGACTTCGGTGTCGGTCACCGCGAGCTTGGTGGTGTTGACCTTGGCCGTGGGGAACTGCCCCTGGCCGAAGCTCAGGCCGCTCAGGCCCATCACGGGCAGCGCGGCGGCGCCCTGCAGCAGACGGCGGCGGCGCAGTGCCATGGCATCGAGAGAGGAAGGGTCGGAATCACGCGACATCAGGAACTCCAGGCAGGTTGTAAGAAGGGAGAGCCGCGCACCATCGCAGTGCATCGGACGGTGCCGCTAGCACCATGGCTGGTACTTTAGAAATCACTTGCCTCTGCGCGAATACGTCATTCAACGTAGCGGCGCACCCCCGCCCCACCCGCAGACTCCCGAGCCAGACAACGCAGGAGACAGCAGGGAGCGCTTCTTGCTGTACCTGCCGCATGCCACAGCCGCCGCCGCGAGAACCCGCCATGACATCCGTCTCCGGACAGAAGATCTTTCGCATCCGCCGCGACTACAACGCCTGGGTCGCGAACGAAACGCTGGAGGACTACGCGCTGCGCTACACGCCGCGCAGCTTTCGCAAGTGGTCGGAGTTCCGCGTGGCCAACGCGGCCTTCGGCGCCACCTCGTTCCTGGCGCTGGAGGCCATCGGCGGCGCCATCGCGCTGAGCTACGGTTTCTCGAACGCGCTGTGGGCGATCCTGGTGGTGGGGCTCATCACCTTCCTCACGGGCCTGCCGATTTCGTACTACGCCGCACGGCACGGCGTCGACATGGACCTGCTCACGCGCGGCGCAGGCTTCGGCTACCTGGGCTCCACGCTCACCTCGCTGATCTACGCGAGCTTCACCTTCATCTTCTTCGCGCTCGAAGCCGCCATCCTCGCGCTGGCGCTACAGATGTACCTCGATTGGCCGCTGTGGCTGCTGTACCTGGTGTCGTCGATCGTGATCATTCCGCTGGTGGCGCGCGGCATCACGCTGATCTCGGGGCTGCAGCTGTGGACGCAGCCGATCTGGATCGTGCTGTTCGTCTGCCCCTTCATCGCGGTGATGGTGAAGAAGCCCGAGCTGTACGCCGACTTCACCGGCCTCGTGGGCCGCACCTCGGACAGCAGCGGCTTCGATCCGCTGATGTTCGGCGCGGCGGCCACGGTGGCGTTCTCGCTCGTGGTGCAGATCGGCGAGCAGGTCGACTACCTGCGCTTTCTGCCCGAGAAGACCGCCGCCAACCGCGGGCGCTGGTGGACGGCCGTGCTGGTCGCCGGGCCGGGCTGGATCGTGCCGGGCATGCTCAAGATGATGGGCGGCGCGTTCCTCGCCTTCCTGGCACTGCAGCACGAGATTCCGGCCAACCACGCGATCGAGCCCACGCAGATGTACCTCACGGGCTTTTCGTACGTGCTGCGCGACCCGGCCTGGGTGCTGGGCATCACGGTGCTGTTCGTGGTCGTGTCGCAGATGAAGATCAACCTGACCAACGCCTATGCGGGCTCGCTGGCGTGGTCGAACTTCTTTGCGCGGCTCACGCACAGCCACCCGGGGCGCGTGGTGTGGCTGGTGTTCAACGTGGCCATCGCGATCTTGCTGATGGCGCTGGGCGTGTTCGCCGCGCTGGAGCACGTGCTGGGCTTCTACAGCAACATCGCCATCGCCTGGGTCGGCGCGCTGGTGGCCGACCTGGTCATCAACAAGCCGCTGGGCTGGAGCCCGAAGACCATCGAGTTCAAGCGCGCGCACCTGTACGACATCAACCCCGTGGGCCTCGTTGCGATGCTGGTGGCGGCGGCGCTGGCGATGCTGGCCTACTCGGGCGCGCTCGGCCAGTGGGCGCGGGCCTTCTCGCCCTTCATCGCGCTCGCCACGGCCATGGCCGTGTCGCCGTTGCTGGCGTGGAAGACGCGCGGGCGCTACTACCTGGCGCGCACCGACATCGACCGCTGGACGCCGGGCCAGAGTGTGAAGTGCTCGGTGTGCGACAACAGCTTCGAGTCGGAAGACATGGCCCACTGCCCGGCCTACAGCGCACCGATCTGCTCGCTGTGCTGCACGCTCGAATCGCGCTGTCACGACCGCTGCAAGACCGACTCACGTGCGGCCGAGCAGATGAGCGGCTGGCTGCAAGCGCTGCTGCCGCCTGCCCTGTCGGCGCGGCTCAACTTTCGCGTGGCGCACTACCTGCTGGTCGCCACCTCGCTGATCGCGCTGCTCGCCACAGTGGTCGGCGTGGTCTATGCGCAGGAGGCCATCGCGGGCACCATCGATTCAACGATGGCGACAGCATTCCTGAAAGTGTTCGCGCTGCTCTCGGTGATCGCCGCCGTGGCCGCGTGGTGGGTGGTGCTGGGCAGCGAGAGCCGGCAGATGGCGCAGGAAGAATCGAACCGCCACAACAACCTGCTCGCACTCGAAATCGAGGCGCACCGCCGCACCGACGCCGCGTTGCAAACCGCCAAGGAAGCCGCCGAGGCCGCGAACCAGGCCAAGACGCGCTACGTGGCGGGCATGACGCACGAACTGCGCACGCCGCTCAACAGCATCCTGGGCTACTCGCAGATCCTGCTCAAGGGCGGCGACGCGGCCCTGCCGCCGCGCGAGGCGGTGCAGACCATCCACCGCAGCGGCGAGCACATGCTGGGCCTCATCGACGGCCTGCTCGACCTCGCGCGCATCGAGGCCGGGCGGCTGCAGCTGGAGCCCTCGCCACTGGCGCTGCCCGCTTTTCTCGACCAGGTCGTGCAGATGGTGCGGCCGCAGGCCGAGGCCAAGGGCCTGGCGTTCGTCTACACGCATGCGGGCCGCCTGCCGCCGTGGGTGCATGCCGACGTGAAGTGGCTGCGGCAGATTCTCATCAACCTGCTGACAAACGCCGTGCGCTTCACCGACAGCGGCACCGTCACACTGCACGTGGACGCGCGGCGCGAGGTGCTGCGTTTCGACGTGGTCGACACCGGCATCGGCGTGGCGCCGCAAGACCGCCAGCGCATCTTCCTGCCCTTCGAGCGCGGCGCCGCGGGCCGCCGGCGCGGCGAGCCGGGCACCGGGCTGGGCCTGACGATCACCGGGCTGCTCACCTCGCTCATGGGCGGCGAACTCAAGCTGGCATCGACCTCGTCGGCGGGCAGCACCTTCAGCGTGCGCGTGTACCTGCGCGAGGTGGCCGATCCCGGCCCGCAGGCGGGCTCGCGCGAGCCGGTGTCGGGCTACCTGGGCGAGCGCCGCACGCTGCTGGTGGTGGACGACCAGCCGGTGCAGCGCCAGATGCTCGCCGGCATGCTCGCGCCGCTGGGCTTCACGGTGCGCGAGGCGGCCAGCGGCACCGAGTGCCTGGACAGCCTGCGCGAAGAGCTGCCCTCGGCCATCCTGCTCGACCTGACGATGGACGACATGGACGGCTGGCAGACCGCGCGCTCGGTGCGGGCCTCGGGCTTCGCCGAGCTGCCGATCATCATCGTCTCGGCCAACATGTTCGAGAACCAGGCCGACCGGCTGCGCGCCGCGGGCTGCCAGGCCTTCGTGGGCAAGCCGGTGATCGAGTCGGAACTCATCGCCACGCTGGAGCGGCACCTGGGCCTCGAATGGCTGGCCATCGGCGACGCCCTGCCGCCGCCCGCCGACCCCGGCGCCACCCCGGCACGCCCGCCCCTGCTCGCACTCAGCGAAGACGACCGCGCCGACCTGATGCGCCTGGTGCAGATGGGCCATGTGCGCGGCTTGCACACCGCACTCGACCGGCTGGCCGCGGCCTCGCCCGCCGCGGCCGCCACCTGCACCTGGCTGCGCGGCATGGTCACGCGCTTCGAACTCGACACGCTCCGCAACGCACTGGCAGAAGATGCAGACACCACCACCCTCGCCTCCTCCTGAATCGATGTCCGAGCGCCCCGTCGTGCTGGTGGTCGACGACGCCCCCAGCAGCCTGGGCATGCTGTGCGACACGCTCGAGGCCAGCGGCTACACCGTGCTGGTGGCGGCCGACGGCGAGTCCGCGCTGCAGCGGCTCGAGCTGGTGGTGCCCGACGCGATCTTGCTCGACGGCCTCATGCCCGGCCTTTCGGGTTTCGAGACCTGCCGGCGCATCAAGGCCAACGCGGCGCTCGCGCACATCCCGGTGCTGTTCATGACCGGCCTGTCAGAAACCGCGCACGTGGTCGAGGGCTTCGAGTGCGGCGGCGTCGACTACGTGGTGAAGCCGATCCGTGCGCAGGAGGTGCTGGCGCGCCTGCACACCCACACGCGCAACGCCCGCATCACGCGCATGGCGCGCGACGCGGTCGATGTGGCGGGCATGGGCGTGGTGTTCGTCGACACGCGCGGGCGCATCGCCTGGCGCTCGCCGCAGGCCGCGCTGTGGCTGCATGCGCTCGAAGACCCGGTGGCGCCGGGCCGCCTGCCTGCCTCGGTGGAGCCCGCGCTGATGCCCGGCGCGTCGATCGCCATCGGCACCGCCACGGCCATGCGGCTGTCGGTACGCAACCTGGGCGCCGCGGCGCTCGGCGAGACCATGCTGCTGTTCGCCATCCAGCGCGAAGGCCCGGCCGCGCGGCTGGCCGAAGCCGCCCTCACGCCGCGCGAGACCGAGGTGCTGTCGTGGCTCGCCAAGGGCAAGACCAACCGCGACATCGGCGAGATTTTGGGCACCAGCCCGCGCACGGTGAACAAGCACCTGGAGCACATCTTCGAGAAGCTGGGCGTGGAAACACGGGCGGCGGCGGCGGCGCTCGCGAGCGGTATGTAACCCCTATGGGGTAACCGCCCCAACGGCGCCGGGCTATCGCCCTCCAATGCACCGGTTGCGCTCAGAATGGGCAGGCCACCGGAGACAGAGATGCTTTCAAGCCTGCTGGCCTTCCCGCCCCGCGAAAGCGCCTACAAGCGCAAGTTTTTGAACAACACGGACGAGAACCTCTTCATGGGGTCGTTCGAGAGCTTCGCGGCGGCCGAGGCCGGCGCACCGCCCAGCAAGGCCGTCGGCTATGCCAATGCCGATGCGGGCGAGCTCTACAGCCCGCAGATCTATTTCTACGACTACCCCGGCCTCTTCTGGCTGGGCCGCTCCATCGATGCGGGCCTGACGCGCGTGTTCGACCTGGGCGGGCATGTCGGCATCAAGTACTACGCCTTCCGCCGCGTGCTGACCTACCCCGACACCCTGCGCTGGACGGTGTGCGACGTGCCGGGCGTGGTCGAGAGCGGCCGGGCGATGGCGGTCAAGCGCGAGGCGACCGCGCAACTGAGCTTCACCACCGACTCCTGCGATGCGAGCGGCTGCGACGTGCTGTATGTCTCGGGCAGCCTGCAGTACCTGCCGACACGCATGGACGCGATTCTTTCTTCGCTCGCCGTGAAGCCCCGGCGCATCGTCATGAACACCACGGCCGTGCACCCCGAGCGCACGATCTACACGCTCAACAGCATCGGCGTGGCCGTGTGCGCCTACCGCATCCAGCACCACGACGAGCTGCTGGCCGACCTTGCACGCTCCGGCTACCGGAAGCGGGACGTGTGGCGCAACGAGGGCAAGCCGATCGAGGTGCCCTTTGTCGATGGCGGCGACAAGCCGTACTACGCGGGGTGCTGCTTCGACCTGATCGTCTGATTCGACCGCATCGCCTTGCGGGTGCCGCCCTAAGGCATTGCTTTTTTCCCGTCGGCGCTTTCAGACCGCGAACAGCGAATCCAGGTCCACAAAGGACTTCAGCTCGATGGCGTTGCCCGAGGGGTCGAGAAAGAACATCGTCGCCTGTTCGCCGGGCTCGCCCTTGAACCGGATGTAGGGCTCGATCACGAATTGCGTCTGGCGTGCGATGAGCTTGTCGGCCATCGCTTGCCACAGGTCCATCGGCAGCACGGCGCCGAAGTGGCGCACAGGCACGTCGTGGCCGTCCACGGCGCTGTGCGACTTGTGGCCGCATTCGTCGGGTGCCAGGTGCGCCACGATCTGGTGGCCATGAAAGTTGAAGTCGACCCATTCGGACGAACTGCGGCCTTCCGGACATTCGAGCAACTCGCCGTAGAAGGCGCGCGCCTCGGCGATGTCGCGCACGGGAAAGGCCAGATGGAACGGGATGCGTGCAGTGGGCGTGTTCATGGGGTTCATCGATCTAGGAGTTCAGGGTGAGCGAACTCTAAGCAGCGAGCCTCATAACCGAAAACGATATATTTCGGCACTGAGCACCACCAATTTCGATGAATCAAAAATGATCACCGAGCTTCGCACCTTCATCGCCGTGTGCCGCCACGGCACGTTCGCCGCCGCGGGAGAGCGCATCGGCCTCACGCAGTCGGCTGTCAGCAGCCAGATCAAGCGGCTTGAAGAATCGCTGGGCTTTTCGCTCTTCGATCGCACGGGCCGCTCCGCCACCTTGAATGCGGCGGGCGAAACGACGCTGGGGCGGGCGGAAGAAATCTGCGCGCTCTACGCCAAGCTCGGCGAGTTGCCCGACGACGCGGCCAACGCCGGGCTGCTGCGCATCGGCGCCATTGCGTCCGCGCAGCCGACGCTGGTGGCGCGGGCGCTCGAAAAACTGCGCGCCGGCTTTCCCCTGCTGCGCGTGCACATCTCGCCCGGCGTGTCGATGCGGCTCATGGATGACCTGGACGCCGGCAGCATCGATGCGGCCGTGATCATCCGGCCGCCCTTCGGCATTCTTCCGGAGCTGACGTGGCAGACCCTGGTGCGCGAGCCCTATGTGCTCATTGCGCCAGCCGACGTGCCCGGCAGGAACTGGCGCACCCTGCTGCGCGAACAGCCGTTCCTGCGCTATGACCGCGCGTCGTTCGGCGGGCGCATGGTCGAACGGTTCCTGCGGCGCGAAGACCTCGCGGTGAGCGACGCCATCGAGGTCGACGAAATCTCCGGGCTCATCCACCTGGCCTCGAAAGGCCTGGGCGTTGCGCTCGTGCCGTGGGTCGAGGCCCACCTTCCGCTGCCGCCGGGCGTGCGCATGCTGTCGCTGGGCGAGTCCACGTTCCATCGCGAAGTCGGGCTCCTGCAGCGGAAACCGCGGGCCAGCCCGCCCCTCGTCGCGCAGTTTGCGCAGTGCCTGCGCGACGCGGCCGAACCGGCGAAGGCGGGCCGAAAGAAAGTCTTGACGACCTCCAAAAAGATATTAAAGTGATATCACTTTGAACAGGAGGCCTTCATGCACGAGCAGACCCCGTCCATCCCCCGCCAGGTTCGCAGGGAGCGGCCGTATCGGTCCGTCAACGGATACGGCATCGTCGCCGTGGCGCTGCTGATCCTTGCGGTCGGCGCCTGGGTTCTCGTGCGGCGGATGATGCCGCTGCCCCTGAGCATCTTGCTGATCGTCGTCGGCGTCGCGCTGCTGCCGGGGCTGTACATGCTCAAGCCCAACGAGGGCATCATCCTCACGCTCTTCGGCAAGTACCAGGGCACCGACCGCGCCGAGGGCCTGCGCTGGACCAACCCGTTCCAGTCGGGCCAGAAGATCTCGCTGCGCGCGCGCAACCTCAACACGCCGCCGCTGAAGGTGAACGACAAGCGCGGCAACCCGGTGGAGATCGGTGCGGCCGTGGTCTGGCGCGTGCACGACACGGCACAGGCCGTGTTCGAGATCGACGACTACAACAAGTTCGTCGCCATCCAGTCTGAAGCCGCCATCCGCCACCTGGCCACGCTCTACGCGTACGACAGCGGCGACGACCTGCAAAGCGACGAGGTCACGCTGCGCGCCGGCCTCGATGTGGTGGCCGATGCGCTCAAGGCCGAGCTGAACCAGCGCTTTGCCAGCGCGGGTGTCGAGGTGCTCGATGCCAAGCTCACGCACCTGGCCTACGCGCCGGAAATTGCCCAGGTGATGCTGCGGCGCCAGCAGGCGGTGGCCATCGTGAGCGCGCGGCACCAGATCGTGGCGGGCGCGGTCGGCATGGTCGAGGCGGCCCTCAAGGGCCTGTCGGAGCGCAACCTCGTCGTGCTCGACGACGAGCGCAAGGCCTCGATGGTGTCGAACCTGCTGGTGGTACTGTGCTCGGACCGCGAAACCCAGCCCGTGGTCAACACGGGCACGCTCTACACCTGATGCATCCACGGCACCGCCCTGCCGCCGCCACGTCTTTTTTCCTCTGATGGCCAGTCCCGGTAAGAAGTCCTATCCGCTGCGCATCGATCCGGCCCTGTGGGCCGAGATCGAGCGGCTGGCGGCCCAGGAGCTGCGCAGCGCGAATGCGCAGGTCGAGTTCCTGCTGCGCGAAGGGCTCGCGAAGCGGGGGCGCCTGCCGGCGGCCGATGCGCCCGCCAAAGATGCGGCCCCGCCCAAGCCGCCACGCTAGGCTGGTAGTAACCCCGAATTTTCTGAAGGCCGATTGACAGCCTCGGCCCCTACGATGACACGGCACGATCTTCAGGAGACACACGCCGTGAAAGCCTTCGTTCCCCGTTCCGCCCTGACCCGCCGCGCCGCCCTGGCGCTGGCCGCTTCCTTCGCCCTCGCCGGGTGCGTCAGCACGCCACCCGCCGCCACCGGCGACATCCACGTCATGACCTCCGGCGGCTTCACTGCCGCCTACAACGAGCTGCGCCCGGGCTTCGAGCGCAGCAGTGGCCGCAGCGTGAAGACGGCCTACGGCGCGTCGATGGGCGCTGCCAGCGATTCGATTCCCAGCCGCCTGGGTCGCAACGAGCCGGCCGACGTCGTGATCCTTGCGCGCCCTGCGCTCGATGCGCTGGTGGCGCAGGGCCAAGTGGTGGCGGGCAGCCAGGTCGACCTGGTGCGTTCGTCGATCGGCTTTGCGGTGCGCAAGGGCGCGCCCAAGCCCGACATCGGCACGGTCGATGCACTCAAGCGCACGCTGCTGGCGGCGCCGTCGATCGCCTATTCGGCGAGCGCGAGCGGCACCTACTACGAGACCGAACTGCTCAAGAAGCTGGGCATCGAAGACCAGGTGAAGCCCAAGAGCAAGCGCATCCTCAGCGAGCGCGTGGGCACGGTGGTGGCGCGCGGCGACGCGGCCCTTGGCCTGCAGCAGGTGAGCGAGCTGTTGCCCATCGAAGGCATCGACTACATCGGCCCGCTGCCTGCCGAGGTGCAGCGCGTGACGGTGTTCTCGGCCGGCATTGCCACGGCATCGAAGCAGCCCGAGGCAGCGCGGCAGCTGATCCGCTACCTCAACTCGCCGGCCGCAGCGCCGACGATTGCGAAGACAGGGCTGGAGCCCATGCCAGCGCGCTGAACCCGCGGCCTCACGGCCCGTAAACTGGCGGCCTTCATCCCCTCCTTCCGCCTTCCCGACGAACGGACGCCATGACCACATCGCCCTCTTCCGCCCTCGTGACCGCCTTCGCCCCCAACGGCACGCTGCGCGCCTCGATCAACCTCGGCAATCCGATCCTTGCCAACAAGGACGCGACCACCGGTGAGCCTGTCGGCGTGTCGATCGACCTGGCCCGCGAGTTCGCGCGGCGGCTTGGCGTGGGCATCGAGCTGGTGGTGTTCGAGAAGGCCGCGGCTTCGGTGGACGCGGTGAAGAACGAGAAGGCCGACATCGGATTTTTCGCGGTCGATCCCGCGCGCAGCGAAGGGCTGCGCTTCACGGCACCCTATGTGCTCATCGAAGGCAGCTACCTCGTGGCCGAATCGTCGGCGTTGACCGATAACGCGCAGGTCGATGCCGAAGGCCATCGCATCTCGGTCGGCTCTGGGAGCGCCTACGACCTGTTCCTCACGCGCGAGATCAAAGCCGCTGAGATCGTGCGCCTGCAGGGTGCGGGGCCTGCGCTCGCTGC
This sequence comes from Variovorax sp. RO1, assembly GCF_002849325.1. NCBI lineage: Bacteria > Pseudomonadati > Pseudomonadota > Betaproteobacteria > Burkholderiales > Comamonadaceae > Variovorax > Variovorax sp. RO1. Next base: position 36,385 of record NZ_PKMT01000006.1, on the reverse strand, counting down.
ACTGCGCGCAGGCGACGTCGAGGTAGCGGCGGGCATTCGTCAGTTGCTCGAAGGCGAGGCGGCCCGCGCACCGGGCGTGCGCGTGTTGCCGGGGCGCTTCATGGTGATACAGCAGGCAATGGGTACGCCGGCCAGTCGCGGGGCTGAGGCGCAGGCGCTGCTCTCTTCCTTTGTCGAGGAGATGAAGGCTTCGGGCTTTGTCGCCGACGCATTGAAGCGCCATCGCATCGAAGGCGCGATCGTTGCGCCGTAACTAGCGCGCTCGTTCAGGGCGCGTGCACAGGCCACCGGGTACTTCCCTCCGCGAATGTCCCCCGGGCTTCGCCCTCCTCCTTGATTTCGCTGCGGGAAGCACCCAGTGTCCTGCGCCCGCTGGGCGCAGTCGTGATGCTCGCCGATCAATCGCTGCTCTGAACTCGCTCACGTCGATGAGGTGCCTTGCGCAGCGAAATCAAGGAGGAGGCCGCAGGCCGGGGGACATTCGCGGAGCAAGGTACCTCGTCGGCGGGAGCGACGCCCTGAACGTCAAAGCTTGTGCGCCTCCACTGGCCCTTGCGAATAGAACAGGAAATAGCCCGTCTGCGTCTTGAAGCCGTTCTTCTGCCACCCGGGCGGCACCTTGAAGATGCCGAGCTGGTCGCTCGAGATGCCGACGAAGGACGTGTTTTCCGTGTCGGTGGTGATGCGGCTCCAGCGCTCGCGTGTCACCGGTTGCATCTGCATCTTGGGTTCGCTCCATTCGGGCGTGCGCACCTTGTCGCGCATGATGAAGCGGTCGCCGTCGCGCTCGATCTTGACGACCTCCTTGAGCACGCCGTTGCGTTCGACGGCGTAGACGCCGACCAAGTCGGTTTCCGGCCCGCCGCGTGCGCCGCAGGCCGAGAGCAGTGACACGCAGGCCACTGCAAGCAAAGAATTCAGAAGTGTTTTCATGAGATTCGTTTGAGGTGACGCATGCGCCGCCAGGCACGCCCGACGGCACATGCGGGGTTCACGAAAGAAGGCTCAGCCCAACTCAACGCTTCTGGTTCTCGCGCAGCGGCAGCTTGCCCTGGAAGCGCAGGGCGTGCGGGTACTCTTCCTTGCCGCCCGTCTCCACCGCCGCCATCTTCTGCTGGCTCTCCTGCGTCTTTGCGAGCAGCGGCGCCGGCAGGTTGAGCACACCCTTGATCTGGTCGTACTGCGCCTGCGTGATGCGCCCCACGCCGAGCAGGCGGAAGGCATCGCGCTCGATGTTCAGCAGCAAGGGCTTGTTGCCCGCGAAGTTCTGCACCTTGGCCAGCAGGTTGCTCCACGACGGCGCGCTGTAGTTGCTCACGTAGTAGTCCTGCCCCGTCGGCCCGGCGAGCACCGCGGTGCAGCCCGGCAGCTCGACCTGCGTGGCGTTGTTCGACATCACGAAGGTCTCGCGCTTTTCCATGGCATCGCCGTACGCCAGCGTGACGGGAATGGTCCACGTCGAGGCCGGGAACTGGTTCTGGTTGGGGAACGACTCCTGCGTGATGTTGACGTAGGTGCGGTCGCCGGCGCACTGCGCATCGACCGTGAGCAGCGGCACGCCCGTCTGCCGGATGAGGCTGTCGCCGATGTCGCTGACCTTCTTGTTGGTGGCCTTTTCCAGCGAGGTCCACAAACGCGTGGGCGTGACGTTGCCATACGCATAGTCCTTCAGGTAGATCTGCAGGCCCTTCTGCATCGCCTCTTCGCCGATGTAGTTCTGGATCGTCTCCAGCACGTGGCTGCCCTTGTTGTAGACAAAGATCGATGGGCTGATGAAGCCGAACGAGCCCGCGTCGTTCAGGTTGCGTTGCACCGGCACGGCCGAGGGCTTCAGGTCGGCCACGATCACGTTGTGTTTGTCGAGCACGTAGTCGGAGAAGCTGTAGTACTCGGGGTGGAACTTGATGGTGGTGCGCCGTTCGAACCAGCGCGCAAACGACTCGTTGAGCCACACGTTGTCCCACCAGTCGAGCGTGACCAGATCGCCGAACCACTGGTGCGCCACCTCGTGCGTGACCACGGTCACCGAGTACAGCGTGGGCTTGTCGCCGGGCTTGGTGAGCACCGCATCGGCAAACTCGAAGATCGCGCCCCAATTCTCCATGCCGCCGAAGCCGGTGTTGGGCTTGTTGTCGTAGCTGTCGTTGGCGGCCACGGTGTCGAACTTCTTGAAGGGCAGCGAGATGCCGGTGTACTTGTAGTAGTAGTCCATCGACACCTTGGTCCACTCCATCGCGAACTTGGCCCAGTCGGAGCGGCCCGGCGGCGTGAACCAGCGCAGCGCCATGTCGCTGCCGTCGAGCGGGTTCTTGAATTTGTCGGCCAGGATGTCGAACTTGCCACCGCCGAAGAAGGCCAGGTACATCGGCATCGAGGGCGTCTTCTCGAAGGCCACGCGCTGGTAGCCGTCGGGCAGTTTCACGGCCTCGGTCTGTGCGCCGTTCGACACGGTCTTCCATTCGCCCGGCACCTCGGCCGAGATCTCGAAGGTGTGGCGGAAGGCCGGCTCGTCCCAGCCCGGGAACCACTGCCGTGCGAAGTTGGTTTCGCCCTGCGTCACGATGGCGTCGCTGCTCACGCCCTCGGGCGTGGACAGGCCGACCTTGAAGATGCCCGACGCGGCCGAGCACAGCGGGTTTTTCGCCAGCACTTCGGGCGTGCAGTACTCGGCATCGGAAAACTGGATCTTGCCGTCCCACTCCATGTGCAGCAGGTACTTGCCCTTGGCGATCTGGCCGTCGTTCAGGCGCAGCTGCACGAAGTCGCCGCGCGTCTGCGGCGTGGGAATCAGCGGGATTGCCTCACCCGGCTTCGAGACCTTGCGCAGCGTGGTGCGCCCGCGCGCAAAGTTGAGGTCGTGCGCGGCGACGACGATGGCGTCGACCGGCTGCAGCACGTCGATCTCCACATCGGCGCGGCCCACGAAAGTCTTGAGCGCCGCATCGGGGCGGAACCACAGCTTGTAGTTCACGGGCCAGACCGTGTCGGGCAATTCCATCGGCCGGGCCGAACGATCGACCGCGGCCACCGCCGATTCGGGTGCGGCGGGCACGCCATCGTCGGGTGACTTCTTGGTGGTGTCTGCGCCGTCGGCCGCGGGCGCCGAGGCCCCCGGTGCGTTCAGGCCCGTGCCGCCGAACGACGCGCCACCGCCGCTGTCTCCGCCGCCGCCGCAGGCCGTCAGCGCGGCAAGGGTCACGGCCGTGAGGGCCAGACGATGAACGACAGGTGTATTCAGTGATTTCATGATCGCCTCTGGGTACTCTTGGTAAGGAACATGCGCCGCACCGCAGGCACCGGCGGATAGCCGGTGATGCGCGTGACGCGCGCGGGATGAGTGGAACGAACGACAGATCAACAAGAAATGCGGGCAGCACAGCGCCCTCCCGGCGAACAACCAGTTCGTCAGGAACGCAGGCTCAGGCCGGACCGCACCGCGTGTGCTGCGGTGGTCCCAGGATGCGCGGGGCGAGCGGCGCCATTCCCGTCAAGACGCGGGGTGTGGGGGGAGCGTGTGAACGCGGTGGGGTGTCGCGGGCCGGGCTCAGTGCCCGTGCATCGACACGATGCGTTCACCCGAAGGGCGAACGGCCGGGGCCATGGCGAAAGCGATGGCGACGGCAAGACTGGCTGCGGCTCTTGTGGTTGATTTCACGCGCATTCCCTCGTCCGTTGAAGTGCTCGCAGTTGTAGCTGATCGATGCAATGAGCTCAACGCGTCGCGGAACTTTTCTCTCTCAAATTGTTCGCGCGCGATAGGTCGAACGGCATCATGGCCGGCTGTGCATGCCAAGCAATACGAAGATGGTTCTGCGCCCGAAACACCTGCTCACGCAGATGACGAAAACACGGGCCATGCACTGTGACGAAGCGGCCACAGTACGAAGGTTCAAGCCACGCCGAACACTACGAAAGCTGTGAACCAGAGACTGCAGTGGTGCGTTGCGCACGCTCGCGCCACCACAGCAAAAAGCCGCATGCGAACACCACCACCTGCGTGCCGATGAGCAGTGCAAAGCCCGCAAAGAAACCCGCCGCCGACGAGGCCGCTGTCACCGTTGTGTGTGCTGCACCACCGCTGTGCGACACCGCAGTGATCACGCCACCCATCAGCGCCGGCATGAAGCCCGCCACGAGGCTGCCCACGCCGTTGGTCACGCCGAAGGCACTGGCCGTGTGCTCGGAGCGCGCGCAGTGCTGCACGGTGCTCGGAATGGCCGGGCTCTGCAGGCCCCAGAAGAAGTTGGCCGCCACGAGGCAGGTCGCGGCCATGTACGGGTCGCGCGCGTTGATGGCCAGCAGCACCGACAGTGCCACGCCCGCGCTCGCGCCCATGAAGATGAAGGGCACGCGGTCGCGCCCGAGCTTGTCGATGAGCACACCGCCCGTGAACACCGCGAGCACCGTCGCGTACTGCGGCAGCGAGGCGATCCAGCCCATCTCGCGCAGCGAGAAGCCGCGCGCCTCGCGCAGGTAGGTCGGCAGCCAGTTGCTGCTGCCCCAGAGGTAGGCCAGCGCTGCCGAGGTCAGCAGCGTGATGAGGAACAGGTGCCGCGTGTGCAGCGCGCCTTTCACGATGCCGGCCACGCGCGCCATCGCATCGCCGAACGACGAGGGCTTGATGCCGTCGCCGTGCCCCGGCGGCATGCGCACGAAGGCCAGCACCAGCGGAATGCCCAGCACGATGTTGAGCACGCCCAGCACATGGAACGAGCTGTCCCAATCGAACTGCGTGAGCAGGTAGCCCACCAGCGGATAACCCACCGCCAGCCCCAGGCCCGTGCCCATGTTCACCAGCGCGTTGGGTTTGCCGTTCTCGTCGCTCTTGAAGTGCGCCTTGATGTACGACGAGGCCAGCGAGAACAGCGGCCCCTCCGACACGCCCAGCAGCACGCGCGACGCCAGCAGCAGACCATAGCTGTTGAACATCGGCGAAGCCCAGGTCACCACGCCCCAGAGGATGAGGCCGTAGATCAGGCTGCGCCGCACACCGAACAGCGCCGAGCAGAACGGCGTGAGCACGAAGGCCGACACGCCGTAGCCGAGCATGAAGGCCGTGGCCAGCAGGCCCTGGCTCACGCGGTCGGAAGCGTCGATGCCCACGTGCTTCAGAAAGGCCGCATCGGTGATCAGCACCGCGATGTTGATGCGGTCGACGTAAGAGATCGCCACGATCACGAACAGCGTGATGACGCCGTACCAACGGAAGTTCTTGCTCTGCATGACCGGGGCTCTCTCTTGCGGGGGGGTGCGCGCTGTCTTGCCGCGCCTAGAACATGTGGCGCATGCCGAACTCGACGCCGCTGGAGGCGCGGTTGGGCCGCGTGATGGCGCCGGCCAAAGCCTGCGTTGCGCCGTTCTTGTTGCTGATGCGGGCAATGGTTCCGTACACCGCCGTGCGCTTCGAAAGGTTGTGCACGTAGCCCAGGGCCAGCTTCGACGTCGTGGGCTCGAGCACCGCGTTGAGCGGCTCCAGCTTGTAGCGCGCGTACGAGGCCTTGATCTCGCCCGGGCCGATGGGCAGCTGGAAGCCGACCAGCACGCCCTTGGCGTCGGTGCTGCCCTTCGACTCCTTGTACAGCTCGCTCGTGAGCTTGAGGTTCATGAGCGAGGGGCCGAAGGTGTAGGCGGCGCCGAGGTTGGTCACGCGCAGGTCGCCGCTTGCATAGCGCGTGCGGCCGGTGGCAATGGCCACGTTGAGGCCGCCGCTCTGGTAGCCGAAGCGCGCGCCCGTGTGCTGGCCGTCGTGCTTGTTCGACACCTGGGTGCCGGGCAGCACCGAGGTCGAGTCGTTCTCGCCCATCGCGTACATCACCTGGCCGTAGAAGCCGCCCAGGTTGGCCGGCAGGAAGTAGCCGACGCTGTTCGAAGCGCGCGTGCCGGTGGGTGCCACGAGGCCGCCCAGGCCCGAGAAGTAGATCTGGTTGGCGCCGATGCCGCCGCCGGTGCCGAAGGGGTCGAAGATCGCGGTGTTCCAGAAGGCGGGCACGTAGTCGCGGCCCATGCGCACTTCACCGAAGGGGCCGGCCAGGCTCACGGTCGAGCGGCGGTTGAAGCTCATCACGCCGGGCGTGCCGTTGCCGCTGGCCTGGTTGTTCGAGTTCGACGGAAAGCCCGTGCCGCTGTCGTTCTGCAGGCCCATCTCGAGCCAGAAGTTGGCCGAGAGTCCGCCGCCGAGGTCTTCGGTGCCGCGAAAACCGAGGCGGCTGAACATGTTGCCGCTGTTGCCCAGCTGCGTCTTGTGGGCCGATCCGTCGCCGCTGCCGCGCGTGTAGATCACGGAGGCATCGACCACGCCGAACAGCGTCACGGAAGATTGGGCCAGCGCTGCGCCAGCCGCGGTGGCCGCAGCCATCGCGATCAAGTACTTTTTCATTGAATGTCTCGGTTGGTTTTTCTCTCGGCCGTCTTGTGGGGTGTGGCCTCAGCGTCTCAAATGTCCAGCACCAGCCGCTCGCCTTTGCAGCGAGAGACGCAGATCATCATGGTCTTGTTGGACGCACGTTCGATCTTGGTGAGGATGCCGTCGTGGTGATCGACTTCGCCCTCGAGCACCGCTGTTTCGCAGGCGCCGCAGACGCCTTCCTTGCAGCTGTGGTCGGGGGTGAGGCCAGCGTCGATCAGGCTGTCGAGAATCGATTTGCCCGGGGGCACCTCGACGCTCTTGCCGCTCTTGGCGCACTGCACCACGCAGGTCTGTGTGGCGCTGGGCGCCTCCACATGCACGGCGGCGAAGCGCTCGATGTGTGCGTTGGCGTAGCCCAGTTGCTCGCAGCTCTTTTCAAAGGCGTCGAGCATCGGCGTGGGGCCGCAGCAGTAGTAATGGCTGGTGGCGCCCTTGCCGCCCAGCAGCGACGCGAGGTCGGGCGGTGCGCCCTTCTCGTCGTCGAAGTGCCAGGTGAGCTGCACCGATTTTTCGGTGGCCAGCGCCTCGATGGCGTCGCAGAAGGCGGCCTCTTTGCGGGTGCGTGCGCAGTAGACGATTTCGACGGGCTTGCCGATGGCGATGAGCCGCTGCAGCATGCACCAGATGGGCGTCACGCCGATGCCGCCGGCCACGAGCACCGAGCGTTCGGCGCCCTCTTCCAGCTTGAAGTTGTTGCGCGGCGCCGAGATGGGCAGCGTCATGCCCACGCGCAGCTGCTGGTGCACGTAGCGCGAGCCGCCGCGGCTCTTGCGGTCGTTGAGCACGCCCACCACGTAGCGCTGGCGGTCGCTCGACGGGTTGCACAGCGAGTAGCTGCGCACCAGCCCGTTGGGCAGGTGCAGGTCGATGTGGGAGCCGGCCTCGAAGGCGGGAAAGTCCACCGCCGGCGTGGCCGGCCGGAACTCGACGCTGACGATGCCGTCGGCCTCGTAGCGCATGGTGTGCACGAGGGCGTTCAGCGTGGGAGAAGACATGGCAATGCTCGCTTGCTTGCAGTTCAGGCCGTGGCGGCCTCGGCTTCGGCCAGCTGCGCTTGCGCGAGGTTGCGCATGTGGCGGCGCAGGCGGACGATGCCCAGGTCGTGCTGGTACAGGTTCTCGTGCTGGTTGGCATCGGCTTCCATCTCTTCGAGCATCACGCGGTCTTGTTCCAGCACGTGCCAGTGGCGCGCCTCGAGGCGGTTCTTGTAGAGGAAGCGCCAGGTGTCGCGCTCCCAGCCGGGCGACAGCTTGCGTGCGCGCCAGAAGAAGGTGGCGGTCATGCCGTTGGCCATGGGCGAGAAGGCGCCGATGATGATGAAGTTGCCACCGGGGCCGCCGGTCTTCGGGTACGGAATTTCCAGGCGCATCCAGTGGATGCCGGTGTCGGCCCACTCGGTCCAGTCGAAGTTGACGTTGCGCTGGCCTTCCTTCTCGAACACGAAGCCGATGTCGGTCGGGCGGACGCCGAACTTGGCGCTCGAGTCGCCCTCAGCCATCGAGTGCGACTGCTTGTGCAGGTACGTGCCGTGCATCGGGTCCATCACGTTGTCCAGCACGTAGCGGTAGTCGCCCTTCCATTCCGTGTAGCAAAGGAAGTTCGAGTACTCCGCTTCGTCGGTCAGCTGCTCGGGCAGCACCAGCGGCGGCGGCACATCGACCGGCTCTTTCGAGTTGTAGAGAAACACGGCGCCCGCGCGCTCCTGCACGTGGAAGTGCCGCGTGGCACGCGAGCCTTCGAGCTTGCAGCCCGGGCTGCCGGGCACGCGCGTGACCACGCCGTCATGGCGCACTTCGACGCCGTGGTACGGGCACGAGAGCCGGTCGCCCAGGATCACGCCTTGCGACAACGGCGCGCCGCGGTGCGGGCAGCGGTCTTCCAGCGCGTGCAGCACGGCTTCGCCGTCACGCCACAGCGCAATCTTGCGGCCGAGGCGGCGCAGGGAGATCGGGTTCTCCTTGATGAAGTGCGAGGGGCAGATCGGGTACCAGAGGTCTTTCAGGCCGATCTCGAGCAGGTGGTCGACCGGATCGGCAGGGGCCGGTGCGGCGGGATGGATGGCGATGGTCATGATGGGTTCTCCTCAGGCGGCCAGCGTGGCCATTTCCTTGCGGTACAGCGCCTCGGTCCACGCGAGGCCGCCCGGCGTGGCCAGGCCGCTGTCGTTCAGGCGCTGCACCAGGCCCGGCAGGTCATGGATGCCGTCGCCATAGGCGCGTTCGATCACGTCGCCCAGCAGGTCTTCGTAGGTGGTCGCGGGGCGCTGGCGCGCCTGGTGCGGTTGGAGAAAGCGGTCTTGTTGCATCGTGAGCCTCCGTATGGCGAGGAGAAAAAATTCAGGCAGTGGCGGCAGCAGTGGCGGTGACAGCGCCCTGCGCCGGCACGCCCAGCGGCACGGCCCAGGCGTCGTAGGCGTACACCCAGTCGGCATTGCCGCCTTCGCGCAGCCAGTTGTTGCCGCGCGAGCCGAGCTGCACCTGGCTGGCGCGTTCGATGCGCGCCGTCTGGTAGGCCTGCAGTGCAGCGGGAATGTCGGCCATGGCCACGCCGTCGAGGTGGCGCGACAGCACCACGGCGTCTTCGATGGCCATGCCGGCGCCCTGCGCCATGAAGGGCAGCATCGGGTGCGCGGCATCGCCCAGCAGTGCCAAGCGGCCCTGCGCCCAGGCGGGCATGGGGTCGCGCTCGTACAGCGCGGTCTTCAGCACCGTGTCGCAGGCGTCGAGCAGCGCACGCGCCTCGGGGTGGTAGGCCACGTACTGCTCGCGCAACTCGTCGACGCTGCCCGGCGCGGTCCACGACTCGAGGTGCCAGGTGTCCTGCGGCGTGGTCGCGAAGATGAAGATGTCCTTGCCGCGGTTCAGCGGGAACGTGACGATCTGGCTCTGCGGGTTCGGGCCCCACCACTTGGTGAAGGCGCCCAGGTTGGGCACGCCGGCCACGCGCTCGGCGGGCACCACGGCGCGGTAGGCGACGATGCCCGTGAAGCGCGGGCTCTCGGCGCCGAACATCGCGGTGCGCACGCCCGAGTGGATGCCATCGGCACCAAGGAGCACGCCCACGCGGGCGCTGGTGCCGTCGCTGAACGACAGGGTCACGCCCTGGTCGTCGGCCGCGATGCTCTCGGCGCGCTTGCCGAGTGCCACGCGTTCGGCGGGGAACATGTCGGCCAATGCGGCCAGCAGGTCGGCGCGGTGGATGGTGAGCTGCGGCGCACCGTAGCGCTGTTCGGCCGAGTCGGCCATTTCGAGGCGCGAGGTTTCTTCGCCGCTGTCGTAGGTGCGGCTGATGCGGTGCGACGGGCGGGCCGCCGTCACGCGGGCCGCTTCGCCCACGCCCAGGCCGTCGAGTGCGCGCACGGCGTTCGGCGTGAGGTTGATATCGGCGCCGACGCGGGCGAACTGCTTGGCCTGCTCGAACACGACCACGTCGTGCCCCGCGCGGCGCAGTGCGATGGCGGCGACCAGGCCGCCGATGCCGGCACCGACGATGCCGATGGTGGATTCGCTTGTCTGCATGGTGTCTCTCTTTGTTCTTGCGTGCGGCTTACTCGGCCACGATGTTGCGGGCTTTGATGATCCGGGCCCAGACGGCCGTCTCATCGCGGATGTGGGTGGCGAACTCGGCGGGCTTCATGGCCGCGTCGGTCATGCCTTGTGCCTTGAGGCGTTCGCGCACGTCGGGCTGGGCCAGCATCTCGGCCGCGTCTTTTGCGAGCTGTTCGACCACCGCGGGCGGCGTGCCCTTGGGGGCCAGCAGGCCGTACCACGAGGTCACGGCCACGCCCTGGATGCCCTGCTCCGCCAGCGTGGGAATGTCGGGCGCGGCGGGGCTGCGCTTGGCCTCGGTCACGCCCAGCGCAATGAGCTTGCCGTTCTTGATGAAGGGCATGGTCGCGGGCAGGTTGCTGAACATCAGCGGCACCGAACCGCCGAGCACGTCGTTGAGCGCGGGCGCCGTGCCCTTGTAGGGCACGTGCAGCAGGTCGATGCCGGCCTGCTGCTTGAACAGCTCGCCCGCCAGGTGCAGGCCGCTGCCCACGCCGGGCGAGGCATACGACAGCGTGTTGGGCTTGGCTTTGGCCATGGCCACCAGTTCCTTCGCGCTCTTGATGCCCGAGGCCGGCGCGGCCACCAGCACGTTGGGTGCCTTGGCGAGCATGGTGACGGGCACGAAGTCCTTCTCGATGTTGAACGGAAAGTTCGGCATCAGCGTCGGGTTGATCGTGAGGTTGCCGGCCGGCACCACCAGCAGCGTGTGGCCGTCGCCCTTGGCGCGCTTGACCTTGTCGATGCCGATGTTGCCGGCCGCGCCCACGAGGTTCTCGACCACGGCCGCCTGGCCGTAGCGCTTGGCCAGGCCGTCGGACAGCACGCGGGCCAGCGTGTCGACCGGGCCGCCGGGCGGGAACGGCGAGACGATGGTGAAGCGGTCGCTCGACAGCTGCTTGTGCACGTCGCTCTGTGCGTGCGCGGGCAAGGCGATGGCCAGCGCGGCGGCAGCCATCAGGGAGAAGGAAAAACGTCGTTGCATGAGGTTCACCGGGTTCATTTCTTCTCGGTCAGGAAAGCACCTTTCGGGCCTTCCGCGTTCTTCTGGCGGCGCGTGTTGCCGTCGAGGCCACCATCGACCGCCCATTCGGCGAACACGGTCGGGCCGGGTTCGAACTCGCGCGGCTGCCAGTCGGCGGTGAGCTGGTCTTCGTCGGCGTAGTACTCGATGAGGCCGCCAGCCGGGTTCTTGAAGTACCAGAAGTACGCGGACGACACCGGGTGGCGGCCCGGGCCCAGTTGCGTGTCCCAGCCGCAGCGCGAGAAATGCAGGCCGCCGCCGAACACCTCGTGGATGTCGCGCACGGTGAAGGCCACGTGGTTGAGCCCGCGCTTGCCCGAAGGAATCTGCAGCAGGAACAGGTCGTGGTGGCCGCCCTCGGCCGCGCAGCGCATGAAGGCGCCGCGGTTCGGATAGCCGTCGGATGACACGAAGCCGAAGCGCTGCGCGTAGAACGCGCTCGTCGCCTTCACGTCGCTCACGAAGAACACGACATGGCCCACCTCGATCGGCGTGGCGCGTTCGTAGATGGGTGCGGGCTGATTCACGCGCGGCTTGGCGTTCCACGTGTTCATGGCGCCGCAGTCGACCTCGACCGCGCGCTTGCGGCTCACCTGCAGGCGCACGGCCAGGCCGTTGGGGTCGGTGCAGCCGATGCGGCGCGCGCCGTCGACCGTGGTGTCGGTGAAGGCCGGGTCTTGCGCGATGGCGGCGGCGTAACGGTCCAGGTCCGCGTCGCTTTCCACGCCCCACACCACTTCACGCAATGTCGGGCCCTCTTCCATCGCGGGCGGCAGGCCGGGCTTGTCCCACGCCGCAACGACCACTTTGCAGCCGTTGAGGCACTCGAAGACGAGTTCGTCGGCGGCTTCGGACGTGAGTGAAAGGCCCCAGTCCTGGAAGAACTGGCGGCAGGCGGGCAGGTCGTCCGCGCCGTAAGTGATCTGGTCGATGCCAAGTACGCTCATGATTTTTCGCTCTCGTTCAGTTCGCCCAAGGCAGGGGTTGTTCGTTCGTGCCCCAGTACATGCTCTTCTGCTCCATGTACTGGAAGATGCCTTCGCGGCCCTTCTCGCGGCCCAGGCCGCTGTCGCGCCAGCCACCGAACGGCGTGGACACCGAGAACTGCTTGTAGGTGTTGACCCAGACCGTGCCGGCCTGCACCGCGCGGCCCAGCTTCCAGGCGCGCTTGAAGTCGCGGCTCCACACACCGGCGGCCAGCGCGTAGATGCTGTCGTTGGCCTGCGCGATCAGTTCTTCCTCGTTGTCGAAGGGCATCGCGACCAGCACCGGGCCGAAGATTTCTTCCTGGCTGATGCGGGCGTTGTTGCTCAGGCCTTCGAGGATGGTCGGCTGGTAGAAGTAGCCCTTGTCGTAGTCCGCGCCGTGCGGGCGCACGCCGCCCGTGCGGATGCGGCCGCCTTCGGACACGCCCAGGTCCACATAGCGCTCGATGCCTTCGCGGTGCTTCGCCGTGATGAGCGGGCCCATCTGCGTGCGCTCCGAGGCCGGATCGCCCACGCGCAGGGCATTGGCGCCTTCGGCCAGCCGCGTGAGGAACTCGTCGTAGATGCTGCGTGCGACAAACAGGCGCGAGCCCGCGATGCACGACTCGCCCGACGAACTGAAGATGCCGTACAGCACGCCGTTCACCGCATGGTCGAGGTCGGCGTCGTCGAGCACCATGGTCGGCGACTTGCCGCCGAGTTCGAGCGACACCGGCATCATCTTGTCGGCCGCGATGTGGGCGATGTGCTTGCCGGTGGTGGTGCCGCCGGTGAACGACACACGCTTGACCAGCGGGTGCTTGGTGATCGCGTCGCCAATCACCGAGCCCTTGCCCGGCAGCACGCTCACGATGCCCTTGGGCACGCCGGCCAGCTCGCAGATGCGCGCCAGCTCCAGCGCCATGAGCGGCGTGACTTCGGCGGGCTTCACAACCACCGCGTTGCCGGCGGCCAGCGCGGGCGCCAGCTTCTGGGCTTCGCTCGCGATGGGCGAGTTCCACGGCGTGATGGCCGCGACCACGCCCATGGGCTCGTGCACGCTCATCGTGACGAAGGCGCCGCGCGAGGGGGTGATGGTTTCTTCGAGCGTCTCGAGGGCGGCGGCGAAGAACTGGAAGGTGGCCGCGGCGCTGGCCACGAGGTTGCGCGTTTCGCTGATCGGCTTGCCGTTGTCCAGGCGCTGCTTCTGCGCGAGCGACTCGCCCTCTTCGCGGATCAGCTGCGCCACGCGGTGCAGCACGGCGGCGCGCTCGTGCGGCAGGCGCTGCGCCCAGCCGCTGGTGCGAAAGGCGTGGTCGGCGCGCGTGATGGCTTCTTCGACGTCGGCCAGGCTCGCGGCCTTCAGGCGCGCAATGGGCTCGCCGGTGGCCGGGTACAGGCTTTCGTAGACGTCGCCGCCGCCCAGGCGCCATTCGCCGGCGATGCAGATCGGAAGGAGTTCGGTGGAGATCATGGGGTGACTCGGAAGGTCAGTCAGATGGCCAGGGGCGCGACGCGGTTGCGCAGCGCGCGCACAGCGCTGTACACGGTCAGGGCCGAGGTCTTGGGGTTGGCCGCGAGCGGCTTGTTGCGCATGGTCAGCGCGAAGCTGCCGAAGGCGCCTTCGGCTTCGACGGTGTGCACGTTCTCGGTGGTGGCCGGGTCGGCAATGAGGCGCACCAGCGTCTGGTCCAGGCCCAGGCCCGCGAGCGACACGGTGGCTGCCACGTTGGCGTTCTTCGGATAGAGCAAGGCCGCTTCGCGCGCGCTGCCTTCGAAGATGACGGTTTCGTGGGCCAGCGTGTCGAGGTCGCGGCCCTGCTCGGCCGGCGTGCCCTTCCAGGCTTGCGGCGGCTTGCGGCCGGTGTAGCGCACGCTGCTCAAGCCGCCGATGCGGGCCGCGGCGAGCGCGTCGATGCCGCCGATGGCGCCGGGAATCAGCTGCACCTGCGTGTGGCCGGCGATGGCGGCGGCTTCGAGCTTCTCGGCGAAGCCCGCGGCCGACAGCGCGCCGACCGATGCGACCACGCAGGGCGTGCCGCGTGCCAGCGCAGGCAGCACGTGTTCCTCAATGGCGGCATGGCCGGCGGTCTCGACCACGAGGTCGATGCCGCTCGCGGGCACGGCGCTGCCCACTTGCGCGTCGGGCGCGACCTTCTGCGCGGCGGCAACGCCTTCGGCCGGCACGACGATGGCCACCACCTTCAGGGCGGGATCGCCGCGCAGCAGTTCGAGCACCGAGGTGCCGATGGCTCCGCAGCCGACGAGTGCAATGCGCGTGATGGCAGTGGTCATGCGTGGGGCTCCGCGTTCGCTCACTGGGCCGCGCCGAGCGCGGGAATCTGCGTGACCGTGTTGGTCGGCGGGCCGGCGAAGGTGGTCTTGAAACCGCCGATCGACAGCATGTCGATTTCCAGCAGGAACGGGCCGTTGGCGGCGAGCGCCTTGTCCAGGTGCGCCGGCAGGTCGGCCAGGTCTTTCACGCGGGCATGCGGCAGCGCGATCGACTGGCACAGCAGGTCGTAATCGGGCGTGTGCAGCTCGGCGTAGCACTGGCGGCCGCCGTACTGCGCGTCCTGGATGTTCTTGATGACGCCGTAGCTCTTGTCGTTCATGAGCACGATGACCATGGGCGCCTTCTCCTGCACCATGCAGGCCAGCTCGCCCAGGTTCAGGATGAAGCCGCCGTCGCCGGCCAGGCAGAAGGTCTTGCGGCCCGAGCCCGTCACCGCCGCGCCGATGGCCGCGCCGATGGCCATGGGCATGCCCTGGCCGATGCCGCCGCCCGTGGCGTGCACGCCGGCGCTGGGTTCGAACACGCGCAGCTCGCGGTTGCCCCAGGTGCTGTTCGACACCGTGACGTCGCGCACCCAGTTGAACCGGCGGCCGGCCACCGACTGCAGCTGGCGCACGAGCTCGGCGTACGGGCCGAGGCCGTCGCGCAGCGTGGCCACGGCCTGGTCGTGCGCGGCGCGCAGGTCGACCAGCAGCTGCGGGTCGGCCTTGTACTTCGCGGCTTCGAGGCGATCGGCCAAGCCGTCAAGGGCCAGCGCGGAATCGCCACAGACAAAGGCTTCGGACGCATAGCAACGGCCTTCGGCGGCGGCATCGGCGTCGATGCGGTACAGCGTGCGCGGCAGCTTCAGTTCGTACTTGAGCGTCTCGTTGCCGCGCAGGCGCGAACCGACCACGAGCATCGCGTCGCAGGTCTGATAGAAGGCCTCGACGGGCTTCTGGATGTTGTAGGCGCCGAGCGAGCCGGCATCGTCCTCGGGCACCGTGCCGCGGCCCTGCGTGGTCGTGACCACGCCGAAGCCCAGCTTCTGCAGGCGCTGGATGGCGGCGCGGGCATGGCGGGCACCGCCACCGACCCACAGCAGCGGACGCTGGGCGGTGGCCAGGCGCGCGGCCAGTGCATCGAGGCCTGCGGCCGAGGGCACGGGACGCTCGATAGGCAGCGGCGACAGGTCGGCCGGCATGGTCGTGAGCGCCGACTGGATGTCGATCGGAATCTCCACGCTGACCGGGCCGGTCGGCGCCGTCATGGCGAGCTGCACCGCGCGCTTGAGTGTGCCGAGCACCGTCTCAACGCTGCGCACGCGCAGCGCGGCCTTCGACACGGCCTTGAGCATGGTGAGCTGGTCGGGCGCCTCGTGGATGTACGACATGCCCTTGTCCAGGTACGGCGTCTCGATCTGGCCCGTGATGTGCAGCAGCGGCGCACCGGCGGTCAGTGCCTCGACCATGCTGCCGGCGATGTTGCCCGCGGCCGGACCGGTGCTGGTGATGCACACGCCCAGGCTGGCGGTGGAGCGCGCATAGGCATCGGCCATGTTGCCTGCGCCGGCCTCGCCGCGCGCCGAGATGAAGCGCACCGTGCCGCGCTGCGCGAAGGCATCGAGGATCGGCATGTTGTGGATCGAGATGACGCCGAAGGCTGCCTTGACGCCGCACTGCTCGAGAAAGGCGGCGACGACGGCGCCGACCGTGACGGTGTTGTTGGGGTTATGCATGGCGGGAATGGCCTCCGGAAATATCGATGTGGCTGCCGGTCGTGTACGACGCGAGCGGTGAAGCAAGGAAAAGGATCGCGCGCGCGGCTTCGGTCGGAAGCCCCAGGCGACCCAGCGGGATGTGTTTGGTGGTGGCGAGCTGGCGGCTCCAGGCGGCCCAGTCCTGCGACTTGTCTTCGCGCGCCTCGAAGCGGCGGCGCCACTGGCCCGACTCGACCAGGCCGATCAGGATGCCGTTGACGCGCACGCCCTGCGGCGCGAACTCGGTGGCCATCGAACGCACGAGGTTCAAGAGGCCGGCGCGCGCGGCCGAGGTGGCGACCATGTGCGGCTCGGGCTGGCGCGCGAGCAGCGAGTTGGCGCAGACGATGGCGGCATCGCCGAGCACGGCGCGCTGCGCGGCGAGCTGCGGCAGGAAGGCGCGCGTGGGATGGATGACCGAGAAGAACTTCAGGTGCAGCTCTTCCATCCAGGCCGCGTCGTCGGTGTCGGCGAACGTGGACACACGCCCCTGCCCCGCGTTGTTGACCAGCATCGACGCCGGGCCGAGCGCGGCCTCGCTCGCGGCGGCGAAGGCGCGCACCGAGGTGGCGTCGAGGACGTCGCAGGTCTGTGCGAACAGCTTCGCGTCGGGGTACTGCGCACGCAGGCCGGCCACCGCGGCATCGAGCCGTTCGGCGTTGCGGCCACACAGCGCCACGGCAGCGCCGCAGCCGAGCAGCAACTCGACCGTGGCCAGGCCGATGCCCGACGACCCGCCCGTGACCACGGCCACGCGGCCGGCCAGTGCGTCGGCGGCGAAGAAAGAGGGGGAAGGAGCGGAGGTCGTCATGATCGAAAAAAGCGTGTCAGGCGCTGCGCAGCGGAACCACCTTGGCGGTGCGTGCGGGCGAGTAATTGAGCAGGCCCGAGATCTCGTCGGCGGTGCCGCGCACGCGCAGCACCATCTCGTCCATGCGGTTCTCGTCGATGTGGCCCGAGGTGATGGTGGCGCCCAGCGCCGCCACGATGTGGCCGCTGTGGTCGCGCACCGGCGCGGCGATGGTCGAGATGTTCGATTCGAAGAAGCCCTCGCCCAGCACATAGCCGCGCTGGCGGTCGGCCTGCACCATGTCGAACAGCTCGTTCACGGTCTTGGGCGTGCTCGGCGAGAAGGTCTCGAGCTTGTCTTCGGGGTACAGCGCGCGCAGCTGCGGCAGCGTGAGGTCTTCCAGCAGGATGCGGCCCAGCACCGTGGCGTGGGCCGGCAGGCGCGTGCCCACCGTGACCGAGCTGGCAAACGGCGTGGCCGGCGCCACCTTGGCGACGTAGACGATCGAGCGGCCGTCGCGCACCACGAGATTGCAGGGCGTGCGCAGCTCGTCGCACAGGCGGTTGAGCAGCGGCGTGCCCAGTTGTGTGAGTTCCAGCGAGGCCAGGTATTCGAAGCCCAGGCGCAGCACGGCCAGGCCCAGGCGGTAGTCGCGGCCGCCCTCGGCGCGCTCGAGGAACCCCATGTTCTCCAGCGTGGTGAGCAGGCGGAAGACGGTCGAGCGCGGCAGGTCGAAGCGGCGCGCCAGCTCGGGCGCGGAGAGCGTGCGGCTCTCGCGGCTGAACTCGCACAGCAGGCGCAGGCCGCGCTCCAGCGCGGGCACGTTGTAGCGGTCTGCGCCCTCTTCCATCACTTCGTTGTCGGTGGCCATCTGGGAATTCCTCTCGGTTCTCTTGTTCGTGTCGGGTCAGCCGGCGAGCGATTCGCGCAGCAAGGCGGCGACGGCCTGTGGTTGTTCCACATAGCCGGCGTGACCCGCATCGTCCACCAATTCAAGCGGCACGCCGCAGCGGCGCGCGACTTCTTCGCAGGCAGCCGGTGGCGTGACGACATCGAGCGCACCGCAGGCCACGCGCACCGGCATCGGGGGCGGCAGGTCGGCCAGCAGGTCGGCGTTGCACAGCAGCTCGACGGCCTGGCGGTAGCCGTGGTCGTTCAGGCGCGCCATGTTCCAGCGCACCCACTGGCGGGCATGCTCGGAGGCACCGTCGGACACGAGCCGGCCCGCGCGCTTCGCGGCCATGCCGGCGATGCCGAGGTCGTCGAGCGTGGCCAGGCGTTCGGCGCGCACCTTGGCGCGGGCGTCGATGCGGTCGGGGGCGCCGTAGCCGATGGCGGGGCTCACGAGCACGAGGCGGCGGATGCGGGCACTGGTGCTCGAGTCTTCGCGCGCAGCCGATGCGGCGGTGATGGCGCCCAGCGAATGGCCGACGAGCACGCAGGAGCGGATCGAGAGCGCGTCGAGCAATTCGCCCAAGCGTGCGGCGTAGTCGGCGGCGGTCGGCGCAGCCGAGGCCAGCGGCGTCGAGCGGCCGTAGCCCGGTGCGTCCCACGCGATGAGGCAGGCCTGCGGCGCCAGCAGCGCCGCGGTGTCGAGCCACGAGGCCGCGCCCGAACCAATGCCATGCAGGCACACGATCACCGGGCCCTGTCCGCATTCGCGCATCGACACCACCGCGCCGCCGCCGACCGCGACGTCGCGGGCCGGAAAGCGCGCGTCGAGCCGCGCCAGCTCGGAAGCCGGCAGGGTCTGCGCGGGGATGTCGATGGTGCCCATGGCCTGCTCGCTCGTTCGTTCGCTCAGCGCTTGATCTTGGCCAGCGGATGGTCGGCCGGGTACGTCGGCTTGATCGGCTTTTGTGCGCCGAGCATCACGCACATCAGCGCGTCTTCGTCGCCGATGTTGATCTCTTCGCGGTACACGCCGGGCGGCACCGAGATCAGGTCGCGGTCGGTCATGATGGTTTCGAAGCGCTCGCCGTCCTTCTCGATGACGACCTTGAGCTTGCCGCGGATGAGGAAGAACACTTCTTCCACGTCGGTGTGCAGGTGCGGCGGGCCTTCATGGCCGGCCGGGATCACCATGGTCGAGAAGGTGAAGCTCTCCGAAGCCACGGTGTTGGTGTCGGCCGCGACACCGGTGCCGCCGGTGCCCACGTAGCGCATCTGCGCACGGCGGAACTTGGGGTCGAAGTCGGCCTGGAACTTCAGCGCGTCCCAGTCGTACGTGCGGGTTTCGTAGCGCGCGATGCGGGTGTTCATCCACTCGGCCAGGCTGCTGCCCTCGGGCTGCACCAGGGTGCTGCCGACATCGGCAGCGGCGGTGTTGCTGTTGATCTTTTGCTGTTCGGACAAATCGCTCATGGGTGTACTCCTTGGTCGGGAAAATTCGTTCAGTGATGCGCTTGCTGATTCGCTCAGTGCATCGCAAAGCCGCCGTTGACGGCGAGCAGCTGGCCGGTGACGAAGCGCGCCAGGCCGGACAGCAGGAACACGGTGGCGCCGCAGACGTCGGCCGCCTGCTGCTCGCGCGGAATGGCGCGGCCTTCGAGGTATTTCTGGTGGCGCGCCATCGGCACGTACTCGGTGGCCTCGACCAGCGTAAGACCGGGCGCCACGGCGTTCACCGTGATGTTGTCGCCGCCCCATTCGCGCGCCAGCGAGCGCGTCATGGAAATGACGGCGCCCTTGCTCGACGCGTAGGCCAACAGGTTGGGCGCGCCCCACAGCGCCGTGTCCGACGCGAGGTTGACGATGGCGCCACGGCCGCTGGCTGCCAGCGCGGGGCGGCAGGCGCGGCCCATGAGCCAGCTGCCGCGCACATTGACGTTCATCACGCGGTCCCACATGTCGATCTCGAGCTGGTGCGCGTCGCGGCCGCCCGAGTTGGTGATGGCGGCGTTGTTGACGAGGCCGTCGAGGCCGCCCAGCAGGCGCACCGCCTCGGCGGCGCCTGCCTCGATGGAGGCCGGGTCCGACAGGTCGATCGCCAGCGCGTGCGCCGTGCGGCCGGCATCGCGCAGCGCCTTCGCCTCGGTCTCGGCCAGCTCGCCGAGGATGTCGGCCAGCACCACGCGCGCACCCGCCGCGGCCACGCACTGCGCGAACGCCAGGCCCAGCCCGCGCGCGCCGCCCGTGACGAGCACGCGGCGGCCGGCCAGCAGGTTGGCGGGCATCTCGGCCAGCAGCGACTGCAGGCTGGAGGGATCGGCGATGGCTTTGAGGTCGGTCATGGCGGGCGTCACGTCGGGTTGGGTGAGGTTCAGTCGGCCTGGATGCCGAGTTCCTTGATGACCTTGCCGAAGCGCGCGAAGTCGGCGGCGTTGGTCTTGGCGAGCACGTCGGCGTCGCCGCCCACGGGCGTGGTGCCCAGCACGGCCATGCGCGACACGATGTCGGGCATCTTCAGGATCTCGTTGAAGTGGCCGTTGAGCGTCTTCACGACTTCGGGCGGCAGGTTGCGCGGGCCCCACAGGCCGTTCCAGGCGGTCAGCTCGACGTCCTTGTAGCCCAGCTCGGCGAAGGTCGGCACCTTGGGCGCGAGCGGCGAGCGTTCTTTCGAGGCCACGGCCAGCGGCACCATCTTGCCGTTGGGCATGTAGGGCGCCACGGGGCCGAGCGTGATGAAGGTCACCGGCACGTGGCCGCCGAGCACGTCGTTGACGGCGGGCGCCACGCCCTTGTACGGCACGTGCGCCAGGCTGGTGCCCGAGGCGCGGGCGAACATCTCGCCGAGGATGTGCATCGGCGAGCCGCTGCCCGGGCTGGCGTAGCTCAGCGACTTGCCGCCCTTGGCCGCGGCCACCGCGTCCTTCAGGCCGGTGTAGCCCTTGGCGCCGCTGGCCACGAGGAAGAGCGGCAGGCTGCCGGTCTGCACGATCGGTGTGAAGCCGTTGAGCACGTCGTAGCCCGAGGCGCTGCCGGTCTTGAGCACCAGCTGCGCGATCGAGAAGGTGCTGGGCGCGAGCAGCAGCGTGTAGCCGTCCGGCGCGGCCTTCGAGACGAAGGCGCTGCCGATGATGCCGCTGGCGCCGGGGCGGTTGTCGACCACCACGGGCTGGCCGACGCGGGCCGAGAGCTTCTCGGCGTACAGGCGCGCCAGGGCGTCGGTGTCGCCACCCGCCGGATAGGCAACGACCAGCGTGATCGGCTTGCTGGGGTAGGTGTCTGCCCAGGCGAATCCGGAAGCGCAAGCGGCGGCCAGGGAGACGGCAGCGGCGATGGCGAGGCGGCGAGTGTGTGTCATCGGGGGTCCGTGGAATCGGTGGTTTGTTTCACTAAAGAAACAACGATTTATTAATGGAACACCGCGAGAATACCGAGGAAGACAACTTCATGACTAGGTAAAAACCCTAGATGACATGCAACCGGGCGTGTACGCCCCATGAAAAAGGGCGGCCGTTTCGGGCCGCCCTTCGAGGGTGGGAGCGGGGTTTGGCTACCCGGCGTAGCGCGCGACGGTCAGGCCTTCCATGTCGATCTCGGGCACCCTGCCCCCGATCAGGTCGGCCATCACGCGACCCGTGCCGGCCGCCATGGTCCAGCCGAGCGTGCCGTGGCCGGTGCTCAGCAGCAGGTTGGGCACGCGCGTGGCTCCGATCACCGGCGTGCCGTCGGGCGTCATGGGGCGCAGGCCGGTCCAGAAGGACGCGTCTCGCACCGAACCGCCGCGCGGGAACAGGTCGGTCACGACGTGTTCGAGCGTGTCGCGCCGCCGCGCATCGAGCGCGAGGTCGAAGCCCGAGAGCTGCGCCGTGCCGCCCACGCGGATGCGATCGCCCAGGCGCGTGACGGCGACCTTGAAGGTCTCGTCCATCACGGTCGATTCGGGCGCGCCGCTCGCGTCGCTGATGGGCACGGTGATCGAGAAGCCCTTGACCGGGTACACCGGCAGGTCGATGCCCAACGGCCGCACCAGCGCGGGCGAGTAACTGCCGAGCGCGACCACGTAACGGTCGGCGGTGAAATGGCCCTGGTCGGTGCGCACCGCGGTCACGCCCTTCCCCGCTTCATGCTCGATGGCCTCGATGGTCACGCCGAACCGGAACTGCACGCCCTCGGCTTCGGCCAGCTTGGCCAGCGCCTGCGTGAACTTGAAGCAGTCGCCAGTCTCGTCGCCCGGCAGGCGCAGGCCGCCGACGAACTTGTCTTTCACGGCACCGAGCGCGGGCTCATGCACAACGCAGCCGTCGCGGTCGAGCACCTGGTAGGGCACGCCGGACGCCTTCAGCACTTCCACGTCTTTCGCTGTGCCGTCGAGCTGCGCCTGCGTGCGAAAGAGTTGGAGCGTGCCCTGCATGCGCTCGTCGTAGCGGATGCCGGTGTCGGCGCGCAGCGTCTTCAGGCAATCGCGGCTGTATTCGGCGAGCCGCACCATGCGGCCCTTGTTGAGTTCGTAGCGTGCCTGCGTGCAGTTGCGCAGCATCGACAAGCCCCAGCGCCACATCGCCGGATCGAGCATCGGCTTGATGACCAGCGGGCTGTGCTGCATGAGCATCCACTTGATCGCCTTGACCGGCACGCCCGGCCCGGCCCAGGGCGCCGAGTAGCCGGGCGACACTTCGCCCGCATTGCCGAAGCTGGTTTCAAGCGCGGGCGCCGGCTGGCGCTCCAGCACCGTCACCGTGTGCCCGGCGCGCGCCAGGTAGTACGCCACCGAGGTGCCGATGACACCGCTGCCGAGAATCAGGACCTGCATGACAACCCCTCCCTCTTGAAAGCCGCCATGGGCCGAGGGTACAGGCTCGGCGGTCAGAGACCTAAAGCGTCCTGCAATTGGCGTGCCGTCCAGCGCTTCGGGCTTTGCGGCCAGGCCTCGAGTAGCGCGACCATGCGCGCGTTGCGCGGTGCGCTCAGGCCGTGCTCCTGCGCGAGCCGCACCACCTCGCCGCTGAGTGCGTCGATCTCGGTGCGACGGCCCAAGGCCAGGTCGTCGGCCATGCTGGAGCGCGCCTTGGCGTCGATGCGCAGCATGCGCGCCGCGACGATGCGAAACAGCCAGTCGGGCAACCGCAGCAGCCCCGGCAACCGCCGCGCCGGCACGGCCGCCACCTGCGCGGGCACGATGCCGCCCGTGCGCAGCACGTCCAGCGTTTCGTCGATGAGCGCCGCGAAGCAGCGGCGGTAGCCGCGCTGCATGAGTTCGTCGCGCAGCGGCAGGCCCGACAGCGCATTGACCGGGTTGTTGAGGTTGAGCAGCAGCTTGCCCCACTGCACGGGCAGCAGGTCGGCATGCAGGTCGAGCGGCACGCCGGCGCGCTCGAACACGGGCAGCCAGTCGCGCAGCGCGGGGTCGTCTTCCGCGGCCAGCCGGCCGGGGGTGCCGCGATGGAAGGCGCCGTCGTCGATCTCCGCCACGTTGTACGGCACCATGCCCGCGCGGATGTTGAGCGAGGGGCCGGCCTGCCCTGCGGCAGCGCAGTTCGAGATGCCGTTCTGCAGCGAGACGACCGTGGTGCCGGCCGGCAACGCAAAGGCCAGCTCACGCGCCGCCTCGGCCGTGGCGCCGCTCTTCACGCACAGCAGCACCAGCGCGGGCCGTGCGCCCACCGGCACCTGCTCGCACAGGCGCAGCGTGGGCGCCGCCAGCTTGTGCCGGGCGCCGTCGAGGTCGGTGAGCGTGAGGCCGTGGCGGGCGAGCTTGTCGAGCACGCGCGGACGGCCGACGAAGGTGACGGGTACGCCCGCCGCCGCGAGGCTGCCGCCGATGAAACAGCCGATGGTGCCCGCCCCCATCACGAGCACTTCACCGGGGATCGTGTCGGACATGAAGTGCTGTGTGAGGAGTGAGCGAGACGATCTCAGGTACGTTGGGCGACCCAGGCCTGCACCGATTGCAGCGCGGCCGGCAGGCCCGCGGCGTCGGTGCCGCCGGCCATGGCCATGTCGGGCTTGCCGCCGCCCTTGCCACCGACCTGCTGGGCCACGAAGTTGACCAGCTCGCCGGCCTTGACCTTGCCGATGCTGTCGGCCGTGACGCCGGCTGCGATCTGCACCTTGTCGCCGTCGACGGCGGCCAGCACGATGGCGGCGGTTTTCAGCTTGTCCTTCAGCTTGTCCATGGTGTCGCGCAGCGTCTTGGCGTCGGCGCCGTCGAGCTTGGCCGCGAGCACCTTGATGCCGTTGACGTCCACCGCCTGCGCGATGAGCTCGTCGCCCTTGGACGATGCGAGCTTGCCCTTGAGCGCACCCACTTCGCGTTCGAGCGTCTTGACCTGCTCGAGCACCTGCGAGAGGCGGCCCTGCAGCTCGGCGGCCGGCGACTTGAGCGTGGCGGCCACGCTGTGCACGGTCGATTCGAGGTCTTGCAGATACGACAGCGCGTTGGCGCCCGTGACCGCTTCGATGCGGCGCACGCCGGCGGCCACGCCGCCCTCGCTGACGATCTTGAACAGGCCGATGTCGCCCGTGCGGCCCACGTGGGTGCCGCCGCACAGTTCGCGGCTGGTACCGATGTCGAGCACGCGCACGGTCTCGCCGTACTTCTCGCCGAACAGCATCATGGCGCCGGTCTTCTGGGCCGACTCGAGGTCCATCACACGGGCCTGCGTGGGCGCGTTGTCCAGGATCTCGGCGTTGACGCGCTTCTCGATCTCGAGAATCTGGTCGCGCGTGACGGGTGCGTTGTGCGCGAAGTCGAAGCGCGTCTTGTCGGCATCGACCAGCGAGCCCTTCTGCTGCACGTGGTCGCCGAGCACTTCGCGCAGGGCCTTGTGCATCAGGTGGGTGACCGAGTGGTTGCGCATGGTGGCGGCGCGGCGCGCGGTGTCGACCGCGGCCTTGACCGCGTCGCCGACCTTCAGCGTGCCTTGGGTCTGCGTGCCGTGGTGGCCGAACACGTCGGCCTTGATCTTCTGCGTGTCGTCGACGCCGAACTGCACGCCTTCGGCCACGAGCACGCCCTGGTCGCCGACCTGGCCGCCGCTCTCCGAATAGAAGGGCGTGGTGTCGAGCACCACGATGCCGCTCTGGCCTTCCTTCAGTTCGGTGACGGCCACGCCTTCGAGGTACAGCGCGACGACCTTGGCGTTGGCTTCCAGGTGGTCGTAGCCGGTGAAGGTGTTGCCCGCGCCGGCGTACTCGACGTTGCGGTCCATCTTGAACTTGCCGGCGGCCCGGCCCGCGGCCTTCTGCTTTTCCATCGCGGCATGGAAGCCGGCTTCGTCGACGCTCAGGCCGCGCTCGCGGCAGACGTCGGCCGACAGGTCGAGCGGGAAGCCGTAGGTGTCGTGCAGCTTGAAGGCGACGTCGCCCGGCAGCACCTTGGCATCGCCGGCCAGCGCCGCGTCGAGGATTTCCATGCCGATCGCCAGGGTCTCGAAGAAGCGTTCTTCCTCAGCCTTCAACGTCTGGGTAATGTGCTTCTCGTCGGCCACGAGCTTCGGGTACGCATCGCCCATGAGCTTCACGAGGTCGGGCACCAGCTTGTGGAAGAAGGGCTTCTTCTGGCCCAGCTTGTAGCCGTGGCGGATGGCGCGGCGAATGATGCGGCGCTGCACGTAGCCGCGGCCTTCGTTCGACGGAATGACGCCGTCGGCCACCAGGAACGAGGTGGCACGGATGTGGTCGGCGATCACGCGCAGCGAGTTGTTCGACAGGTCTTTCTCACCCGTTTCACGGCCGGCGGCCTTGATGAGCGCGTCGAAGATGTCGATTTCGTAGTTGCTGTGCACGTGCTGCAGGATTGCCGCCAGGCGCTCCAGGCCCATGCCGGTGTCGACGCAGGGCGCCGGCAGTTTCTTGACCGAGCCGTCGGGCTGCATGTCGAACTGCATGAACACGTTGTTCCAGATCTCGATGTAGCGGTCGCCGTCTTCATCGGGCGAGCCGGGCGGGCCGCCGGCGATCTCGGGGCCGTGGTCGAAGAAGATTTCGGAGCACGGGCCGCAGGGGCCCGTGTCGGCCATCATCCAGAAGTTGTCGGACATGTAGCGGCCGCCCTTGTTGTCGCCGATGCGCACGACGCGCTCGGGCGGCAGGCCGATTTCTTTCGTCCAGATGTCGTAGGCCTCGTCGTCCTCGATGTAGACGGTGGCCCAGAGCTTTTCGGCCGGCAGCTTGTAGACCTGGGTCAGCAGCTCGAAGGCCCACTTCAGCGAGTCGCGCTTGAAGTAGTCGCCGAAGCTCCAGTTGCCCAGCATTTCGAAGAAGGTGTGGTGGCGCGCGGTGTAGCCCACGTTCTCGAGGTCGTTGTGCTTGCCGCCGGCACGCAGGCAGGCCTGCACCGAGGCGGCGCGCACGTAGGGGCGCTTGTCTTCGCCGAGGAACACGTCCTTGAACTGGACCATGCCCGAGTTCGTGAACATGAGCGTCGGGTCGTTGCCCGGCACCAGCGAGCTCGAAGGCACCACCGTGTGGCCCTTGGAGGCGAAGAAATCGAGAAAGGTCTTGCGGATGTCCGCGACCGTGAATGTGGGCTGGCTCATCTTTGGATTTCGTCTGCCGTCAGGGCGGCCTGGCGATGGCGACCCTGCGTCGAAACCACTGCGTTGAACCGGCCTAACTGCTTGATTTGCTTGAACAATCGATTATAGGTTTGCGCATGGGGCCCGGGCCCGCCCCGGGCCTTGCGCGCACGCGATCCGGAAGCCGGGGCTAATATGGACGGCTGAAGCGGCGCGCGCCCTCCCCGGCTGCAGCCTGTTTCTTCCCTGTTTTCATCGGCAACCATGAATCAAGGAGCACGCATGGCGGGTCAGGCCTCAGCACCTCACTGGAAGATCGAAGACCTCGATTTCTCCCGCATCGCACGCGAGCAGGTGCGCACGGACGAAAACCTCTTCTACCTGGTGGCGTCGGCCTCCTTCATCGAGAGCGGCTCCGACCTGTACACCCAGAACCTGGTCGATTTCTTCCAGGGCGACGACGAGGTCACCGAGTGGCTGTCGAACCACTGGGAACAAGAAGAGTTGCAGCACGGCCAGGCCCTGCGCGCGTACGTGCGCCACGTGTGGCCCGAGTTCGACTGGGACACCGCCTACCGCGGCTTCCTGGCGGAGTACGCGACCTACTGCAAGGTCGAGCTGCTGGCCCCGACCCGCGCCCTGGAAATGACCGCCCGCTGCGTGGTCGAGACCGGCACCGCCACCTACTACCGCGCCATGGCCCGCAGCACCACCGAGCCGGTGCTGCGCGACCTGGCCACGCGCATCGCGACCGACGAGGTCAACCACTACAAGCACTTCTACCGGTTCTTCCGCCGCTACCGCGCGCAGGAGCGGCTGAACCGCTTCCGCGTGATGGGCACCATCGGCCGGCGCACGCTGGAGCTGAAGAGCGAAGACGCCGACTGCGCCATCCGCCACGTGGTGCAGGCCCGCGCCCCGCACCGGGCGAACGACGCGGCCTACGTGCAGCAGCTGAGCGCACGCATGAACAGCACCATCCGCACCCACCTGAGCCCCGGCGCCGCGCTCAAGATGCTGATGCGCCCGCTGGAGCTGCCGCCCCCGGTGCAGACGGTGATCCAGTACCCGATCCGGCAGTTCATGGAGCACGTCTTCCTGCGCTGAAGGGCCAAAAATGCCGAAAAACAGGCAAAAAAAACCCAGCACGCTGCTGGGCTGAATCTCTGGATTGCTGTCACGCACAGAGAACCCGCACTGGAAGCGAGTCCGCAAAATTTAGGGCCGGCGCCGCCCCGGGGTTGTCAGACAACACCGACAGTTCTGCACGATCGTGCGGACCGGGGTATCCCCGCAAGTTCGAAAAACTGCCAAATTCTTCACACTTTTTAACTTGTCCTACGGTTACGACATTTTTCAGCTGACATGCTGAGCGCGTGTCCTCACCGAGGATGCACCTGCTGTCACGCAACAGGGCCGCAAAAGAAGAGCTCTCTGTTTGCCTTAGAGCGCGCCCCTTCGGGGGCCCCTCGAGATACCCGCTTCGGCGGGTATTTTTTTGCCCGCCGCGGGCCGCCCATCGCGCTACCACATCGAAATGACGGGTTTTCCCAATCCGATGGGGACAATGTTGTGGAAAACCGTGTGTGCAGCGCGCGAAACCGTTGCCTGGCGGGGCCTGCAACGCGGTGCCTGCGAAAGAGGCAGCGGGCGGAAAAAATCCGGAAAAATGTTTTTCCAGACCATTTCCGGCCGGCGTCTGGCCCGCCGATACCGCCGCGGTCACCTCGCAGCCCCCGCGCGCGGCGTTGACAGAATTCATCAGACTCCTCCCTCGAAGCCCCCACTAGCATCGAACGACCCGGGCGGCCAGCCTGCGCTGTGCCGGGGAAAAGGGAGCAAAACATCGTGAAGTGGATCGTGGCTGGCTTTGTGGCACTGGTGTTCGCCGTGCTGTCGTTCAACGCATTCATTGCCAACGACCTGAGCCGCCAGTCCAGCGGCAACCGGCTCATCGCCATGCTCACCGACCTGTACGGCTGGCTGCTGGGCAGCATCGGCGCGGTTGCGACGGGCGTTCTGTTCGCGGTGTGCGCCGTGGGCATCGTTGCCCTGGCCGTCCGGGACGGCAAGCAGGCGCAGTAGGCCATGCCGGTCACCACGCGCGTGGCCCTGCTCGACGAGCACGGCACCACCGGGCGGCAGCTGCTGCACAGCCTGCCCCGCCTGGGCTACGACGCCCTGCACTTCGCCAGCCTGACCGATTTTTTTGCCTCGCTAGACAGCGGGCAGCAGATCGACCTGCTGCTGCTGGTGGTCGAGAACGAGCTGGCGTCGCGCAGCCTCTTCGCGGCCTGCCGGGCCCTGAACATTCCGACACTGCTCATCGTGCGCGACAAGCGCTGGGAACAGCTCATGCCCTGGCGCGACGCGCCGGGCTGGGACGATTTCGTCGAGCTGCATGGGGCCGGCATCGAAGACGCCATCAACGAGCTGGCCTGGCGCATGCGCACCCTGCTGCTGCGCGCTCGCCATGCCGCGCAGACCGCCAGCCTCGGCGCGGCGAGCTGGGGCCCCTATCGCTTTCTCGACATGGCCCACACAGTGCAGCTGCGCGACCGGCGCATCCGCCTGCAGCCGCGCCAGTACGCCTTCGCCGTCACCTTGTTCCGCAACGCCGGGCAGGTGATCACGCGCGACTGGCTGTGGCAGGCGATCTGGGACAAGACCACGCCCTATGAAGGCACGCGTGTGCTCGACGTGTGCGCGGCCAACATCCGCAAGCGCCTGAACCTGTGCGCCGAGAACGGGTACGAGTTGCGCGCGGTCTACAAGCAGGGCTACCGGCTGGTGCCGGTGTCGCCCGCGCTCGACCCCATCCAAGGCATCAAGGAGAGGGAGTTCACGCGACAAGGCCGGCCACGCAATGCCGTCCTTGCCGTGAATTTCTGACAGGCCCGGCCCTGCATCGGGCCGGGCCTCGCGGCACGCGTCAGGGCGTCAGGCGTTCGCCCCCACGTGAATCAACCGCGCCGGCTTCAGCCGGCCGTCGAGCGACGTCAGCCAGGCGTCCAGGTCGTCGTTGGCCACGGGCGTGAGCAGCAGCTCGAAAGAACGCTGCGCGCGCACCGCCACGGGCACCGCCTCCACGCTCTCCAGCTCCGAGCGGTGCGCAAGGTACAGCAGCGGCAGCGTCCAGTCGGCCGCCTGGTGCATGGCGGGCACGCGCGCCACCGTCTTCTGCGCATCGGCGTGCAGCCCCAGGATGACCCCGTCGAAGCGCTGCCCCACCTCCAGCGCTTGAATCAGGTCGCTCAGGCGCACGAACGGAATGAAGTCGGCGCCCAGCGCCGTCAGCGAATTGCCGGTGCAGGCGCGCTGCAAGGCGTCGGAGTCGACCAGCGCGATCCGGTACCCCGAGGGGGCGGGCGCGTTCATCCTCACTGCTCCCCGGCGATGTCGAGTTCGACGCGCCGGTTGGGCTGCAGGCACTGCAGCAGCGCCGGGGTGCGTTGGGTGCCTTCGCAATCCGATACCACCGGCTGGCGCTTGCCCATGCCCGCTGTGCGGATCAGCTTGCGGTCCAGGCCCTGTTGAACCAGCAGATCGCGCACGGTGTTGGCACGCTCGAGCGACAGCGCCTCGTTGTAGGCGTCGCCGCCCAGCCGGTCGGTGTGGCCCGTCACCACGATGTAGTGCAGCGACCTGAAGTTGTTGCGCAGCTCGCCGGCCAGGTGCTCCAGCCGCGCGCGCCCGGCGGGCAGCAGGTCGGTGAGCGAGGCGCCATCGAAGCGGAACAGCCCGTCGGCACTGAGCGTGACCTTCTGCGGCGGCGCCAGCTTGGTGCTGGCCGGGATCGGCGTGGCCGCCGGCGGCTGCGCGAGCAAGGCGCAGTCGGGGTTCTTCCACCAGCCGCCGGTCATCAGCTCGTTGCCGTTGAAGCGCACCATGTACTGGCAGGTGGTGTAGTCGCTGCCCTTGCCCGTGTAGAAATGGAAGATGTAGTTCCACTCGCGCACGCCCCACAGCCCTTCGCTGAAGTGCGGCCAGCCCAGCAGCTCGCGCAGCTGGTCCTTGCCCATGCCCGGGCGCACGCGCTGGAACTTGTCGACGCCGGGGAAGGCGCCCTGCTTCCATTTGGCGCTGCCCAGGTCCGGAAACTCCTCGGGCTTGGGCGCCGCCGGCTTATCGGCCACGGCGCGCGCCTGCGCTTCTTTGTCGATGGCGGCGCCGGGCGAGGCGCAGCCTTGAAGGGCCGCAAGCAGTGCCGCCAGGGCGACGGCGGACAGGGTTCGGTTCATTTTGATCATTCTTTTTCTCTCCCGCTTCAATTGAAGACCCACTCGGCGCCGACGGTGGCCGCCGCTCCGGCGCGGCTCATGCCCACGCCGCCAGTCATGCTCCAGCCGTTGTTCTCGGCCGTGCGACGGAAGCTGATGCCCACCGCGCTCTCGCCCTTGAACGTGCCGTAGCCGACGCGCATCACCGTCTTGCCCGGCACCGAGGTGCCCGGCATCTGCACGGCCATGGCGGCGGCCACGCCGGCATACGCGTTCTTCGCCACGTTGCGGATCTCGCTGCCCAGCGCGCTAGTGCGCGCGTCGGTGTAGGCCATGTTGGCGGCACCGGCCTGGTTGAGTTGCTGCACGTTCACGGCGTCGGTCGGTGCCACGCCCGGCGCCACGTTCTGCACCGTCACCGGGCCGGTGGAGGCACCGTTGCCCATGGTCACGCTGTTGTAGTTGACGCTGCCGTCCACGTTCGTGTCGTAGCGCACCGCGCTTTGCTGCACGGCCTGCAGCTGGCGCACGTTCACCGCGTCGGTGGCCTGCGTGCCGCCGGCCACGTTGGTGATCTGGCGTTCGCTGCCGGTCGAGCCGACCGACACCGCGCCCTGTGCCGACTGCACCACGGTGTTCGAGAACATCTCGCGCTGGCCGTTCATGCCCGTGCGGTTGGCCACCGCGCCGTCGCCCAGTGCCACACTGTTGGCCGTGGTGGCCGTGCTGTTGGCACCCAGCGCAATGCTGCCGGTCGCCTTGGCCTGCGCCCCGTTGCCGGTGGCGATGGCGTTGTTGCCCAGCGCGACAGCGTTCGGCCCGATGGCCACGCTCTCGGCGCCGGCTGCGTTCGAATCGGCCGCCTTCGAGTTGGCGTGGAAGTACTTGATGCCACCACCACCCGTGGTCATGTTGTTGATCGCCTGGTTGGTCGCGTTGAGCTGGCTGCCGTTCACTGCGTCGGTGCTGGTGGCGCTGATCTCGCCGGCCGCGACGTTGGTGATCTGGCGCTCCGCGTCCTTCGAACCGACGCTGACCACGCCCACCGGCTTGGTGCCGGCGAACTGGTAGGTCGTGCCCTGGAGCGTGACGCTCTCCGTAGGCTTGGCGTCCGACGTGGTCGCGTCATTGCCCAGCGCGACGCTGTTCTTCGTGGTGACCACGGCACCGGTGCCGATCGCCACGCCCTGGTCGGCGTTGACGACCGCGCCCGAGCCCACCGCCGTGCTGTCGGTGCCCGTGGAGGTGGGCGACACGTAGGTCGTCGGCGAACCGGTGATCCACTTGCTGCCCGCCGCCGCGGCCTGGCTCGCCACGGCCTGCAGCTGCGCCACGTTGACGGCGTCGCTCGGCGCGCTGCCGGCGGCCACGCCAGTGATCTGGCGGAACACGCCGTTGGCCGCGTCGCCCACGCCCACCGCACCCGTGGTGCTGGTGGTGGCGGCGATGGCATCCGCTTGTGCAGCGGTCGCGCCCGCCGGCACATAGCCCTGCACGCCGGCCTCCCTGTCCGCCACCGAGCCTGCGCCCAGTGCAGCGCCACCGGTCGCAGTGGCCGTGCTGCCGGCCCCCATCGCCACGCTCAGATCGCCGACAGCGGCGCTCACCGCGCCCATCGCGACACTCGCCACGCCCGAGGCGTTCGAGGCCACACCCGCGGCCACGCTGCCGTTGCCCGCAGCCCGCGCCCAGGCGCCGAAGGCCGCGCTGTCGATGCCATCGGCGGTCGAGAAGTACCCCACCGCCGTGCTGCGGTCGCCGAGCGCCCAGGCAGCATTGCCGATCGACGTGGCGCTGACGCCCGCGGCCTGCGCCGCCGCGCCCATGGCCACCGCGTTGGCGGCCGTCGCCTGCGCGTCCTTACCGGCGGCGATGGCGTCGGTGCCCGTCGCACCGTCGTTGTTCTCGTTGCCGCCGCCGGTCGAGTTCACGCTGTAGTACTTGGTCTTGCTCTCGGCGACCGTGTCGTTGAGCTGGCTGACGTTCACCGCATCGGTGCCGGCCACCCCCGGCGCCACATTCGTGATCACCTTGCCGCCCGCATCGACGCCCGCCGTGGTCACGCTCGGACCGCCGACGATGGTCAGGCCGGTCGCGCCGAGGGTGACGTTCGGGCCGACAGTCACGCCGGCGTTGTTCATCACCGTGTCGCCGGTCGTCACGCTGTCGAACTTCACGTCCTTGGCGGTCGCCACGGTCAGCGTGTTGCCGTTGCGGGTGACCACCATGTTGTCGCCGTTGGCGAAGTTGGCCGTGCCGCCCGGTGCGATGTTCTGCGGTGTCGCCTCGCCGTTCGCGCTCAGGTTCCAGCCCTTGCTGGCGGTGGTGTCGACCAGCTTGAGCTGCTCTTCGGTCGCTGCGCGGCCCACGGTCGCAAAGCTCGGGTCGGTCAGCGTCTTGTTGCTCAGGCCCTTGATGTCGTTGCTGACACCGCTGAGGTTCACGCTGCCGCTGGTCACGCCGCCGGCTGCGACCACCGTGCTCGTCGTGCCGTTGGTCACCGTGGTGCCCGCCGCCGACGTCTTCGCGACGTTGCCCGTGCCGTCGTTCACCGTCAGGCCCGTGGTGTTGAGCACGCTCTGGCCCACGGTCACGCTGTTGTTGACCTTCACGTCGTCGGCGAGCTTGACGTCGAGATTCGTGCCCGTGCGCGTGATCGTGACGTTGCTGTCCGAGTTGCTGAAGTCGACCTTGCCGCCCGGCGCGACATTGCCGCCCGTGGCTTCGCCGTTGGCCGCCACGTTCCAGCCTGCGCTGGCCGTGTCATTGACGATCTTGAGCTGTTCTTCGGTCGCCCCACGGCCCACTGTGGCGAAGCTCGGATCGGTCAGCGTCGTGTTGCTCAGGCCCTTGATGTCGTTGCTGACACCGCTGAGATTCACGCTGCCGCTGGTCACGCCGCCGGCTGCGACGTTCGTGGTCGTCGTGCCGTTGGTCACCGTGGTGCCTGCGGCCGTCGTCTTCGTGACATTGCCCGCGCCGTCGTTCACTGTGAGGCCCGTGGTGTTGAGCACGCTCTGACCCACCGTCACGCTGTTGTTGACCTTCACGTCGTCGGCCAGCTTGAAGTCGAGATCGGTGCCCGTGCGGGTGATCGCGATGTTGCTGTCCGAGTTGCTGAAGTCGACCTTCGCTCCCGGTGCGACATTGCCGCCCGTGGCTTCGCCGTTGGCGCCGACATTCCAGCCCTTGCTGGCCGTGGTGTCGACCAGCTTGAGCTGTTCTTCGGTCGCTGCGCGGCCCACAGTCGCAAAGCTCGGATCGGTCAACGTGGTGTTGCTCAGGCCCTGGATGTCGTTGGTGACACCGCTGAGCTTCACGTTGCCGCTGGTCACGCCGCCGGCCGCGACGACCGTGGTCGTCGTGCCGTTGGTCACCGTGGTACCGGCGGCCGTTGTCTTCGTGACGTTGCCCGCACCGTCATTCACCGTCAGCCCCGTCGTGTTGAGCACACTCTGGCCGACCGTCACGCTGTTGTTGACCTTCACGTCGTCAGCCAGCTTGAAGTCGAGGTCCGTGCCGTTGCGCGTGATGGCGATGTTGCTGTCGGAGTTGCTGAAATCGACCTTGCCGCCTGGAGCGACATTGCCGCCCGTGGCTTCGCCGTTGGCGGCCACGTTCCAACCTGCGCTGGCCGTGTCGTTGACCAGCTTGAGCTGCTCTTCGGTGGCCCCACGGCCCACGGTCGCGAACGTCGGATCGGTCAGCGTCTTGTTGCTCAAACCCTTGATGTCATTGGTGACACCGCTGAGGTTCACGCTGCCGCTGGTCACGCCACCGGCGGCCACTGCGGTGGTCGTCGTGCCGTTATTGACCGTGAGGCCCGTGGTGTTAAGCACGCTCTGGCCCACCGTCACGCTGTTGTTGACCTTCACGTCGTCAGCCAGCTTGAAGTCCAGGTTCGTGCCGCTTCGCGTGATGGCGATATTGCTGTCCGAATTGCTGAAGTCGACCTTTCCGCCTGGCGCGACATTGCCGCCTGTGGCTTCGCCGTTCGCTGCGACATCCCAGCCCGCGCTGGCCGTGTCGTTAACGATCTTGAGCTGCTCTTCGGTGGCCCCACGGCCCACGGTCGCGAAGCTCGGGTCGGTCAACGTGGTGTTGCTCAGGCCCTTGATGTCGTTGGTGACACCGCTGAGATTCACGCTGCCGCTGGTCACGCCACCGGCGGCCACTGCGGTGGTCGTCGTGCCGTTGTTGACCGTGAGGCCCGTGGTGTTAAGCACGCTCTGGCCCACCGTCACGCTGTTGTTGACCTTCACGTCGTCGGCCAGCTTGAAGTCGAGATCCGTGCCAGTGCGCGTGATCGCAATGTTGCTGTCCGAATTGCTGAAGTCGACCTTGCCGCCCGGCGCCACGTTGCCGCCGGTGGCTTCACCATTGGCCGCCACGTTCCAGCCCTTGCTGGCCGTGGTATCGACCAGCTTGAGTTGCTCTTCGGTCGCTGCACGGCCCACGGTGGCAAAGCTCGGATCGGTCAGCGTCGTGTTGCTCAAACCCTTGATGTCATTGCTGACGCCACTGAGGTTCACGCTGCCGCTCGTCACGCCGCCGGCGGCCACCGCGGTGGTCGTCGTGCCGTTGTTGACCGTGAGGCCCGTGGTGTTGAGCACGCTCTGCCCCACCGTCACGCTGTTGTTGACCTTCACGTCGTCAGCCAGCTTGAAGTCCAGGTTCGTGCCGCTTCGCGTGATGGCGATATTGCTGTCCGAATTGCTGAAGTCGACCTTTCCGCCTGGCGCGACATTGCCGCCTGTGGCTTCGCTGTTCGCTGCGACATTCCAGCCCGCGCTGGCGGTGTCGTTGACCAGCTTGAGCTGCTCTTCAGTCGCGCCACGGCCCACGGTCGCAAAGCTCGGATCGGTCAGCGTCTTGTTGCTCAGGCCTTTGATGTCGTTGGTGACACCGCTGAGGTTCACGGTGCCACTGGTCACGCCACCGGCCGCAACGGCGGTGGTCGTCGTGCCGTTGTTGACCGTCAGGCCCGTGGTGTTGAGCACGCTCTGTCCCACCGTCACGCTGTTGTTGACCTTCACGTCGTCGGCCAGCTTGAAGTCGAGATCCGTGCCGCTGCGCGTGATCGCGATGTTGCTGTCCGAGTTGCTGAAGTCGACCTTGCCGCCCGGCGCGACATTGCCGCCTGTGGCTTCGCCGTTCGCTGCGACATTCCAGCCCGCGCTGGCCGTGTCGTTGACCAGCTTGAGCTGTTCTTCGGTGGCGCCACGGCCCACAGTCGCGAAGGTCGGGTCGGTCAGCGTCTTGTTGCTCAAGCCTTGGACGTCGTTGGTGACACCGCTGAGATTCACGGTGCCGCTGGTCACGCCGCCGGCCGCGACGGCCGTGGTCGTGGTGCCGTTGTTGACGGCCAGGCCCGTGGTGTTGAGCACGCTCTGACCGACGGTCACGCTGTTGCTGACCTTCACGTCGTCGGCGAGCTTGAAGTCCAGATCCGTGCCTGTGCGCGTGATCGCGATGTTGCTGTCCGAGTTGCTGAAGTCGACCTTGCCGCCTGGCGCGACGTTGCCGCCGGTGGCTTCGCCGTTCGCCGCGACATTCCAGCCCGCGCTGGCCGTGTCGTTGACGATCTTGAGCTGCTCTTCGGTGGCTCCACGGCCCACGGTTGCGAAGCTCGGGTCGGTCAACGTCGTGTTGCTCAGGCCTTTGATGTCGTTGGTGACACCGCTGAGATTCACGGTGCCGCTGGTCACACCGCCAGCTGAAACAGCGGTGGTCGTGGTGCCGTTGTTCACGGTCAGGCCCGTGGTGTTGAGCACGCTCTGTCCCACCGTCACGCTGTTGTTGACCTTCACGTCGTCGGCCAGCTTGAAGTCGAGATCCGTGCCGCTGCGCGTGATCGCGATGTTGCTGTCCGAGTTGCTGAAGTCGACCTTGCCGCCCGGCGCGACATTGCCGCCTGTGGCTTCGCCGTTCGCTGCGACATTCCAGCCCGCGCTGGCCGTGTCGTTGACCAGCTTGAGCTGTTCTTCGGTTCGG
>NZ_PKMT01000005.1:0-446929 GCF_002849325.1 Variovorax sp. RO1 | reverse complement strand
CCACGAACAGCAACGTCAGTAGCCTGTCGACCTCGACGTCGTCGGGTCTGAGCACGGCCACGAGCAGCATCGACAGCCTGTCGACGTCTACATCGAGTGGGTTGAGCACGGCGACCAGCGGTATCTCGAGCTTGTCTACCGGCCTGAGCACGACCAACAGCAACGTCAGCAGCTTGTCGACATCGACCTCGTCCGGTCTGAGCACGGCCACAAGCAGCATCGACAGTTTGTCGACGTCTACGTCGAGCGGTCTGAGCACTGCGACCAGTGGCATCTCCAGTCTGTCCACGGGTTTGAGCACGACCAACAGTAACGTCAGCAGTCTCTCGACTTCTACGTCGTCTGGTTTGAGCACGGCGACGAGCAGCATCGACAGCCTGTCGACGTCCACTTCGAGTGGCCTGAGCACGGCGACCAGCGGAATCTCCAGCCTGTCTACTGGCTTGAGCACGACGAACAGCAACGTCAGCAGTCTCTCGACCTCCACGTCGAGCGGCTTGAGCACTGCTACTAGCAGCATCGACAGTCTGTCGACGTCTACTTCGAGCGGTCTGAGCACAGCCACGAGCAGCATCGATAGCTTGTCGACGTCCACATCGAGTGGCCTGAGCACTGCGACCAGTGGGATCTCGAGTCTGTCCACGGGCTTGAGCACCACGAACAGCAACGTGAGCAGCCTGTCGACGTCCACGTCGTCCGGTCTGAGCACGGCCACGAGCAGCATCGACAGCTTGTCGACGTCTACTTCGAGTGGTCTGAGCACCGCCACCAGCGGCATCTCTAGTCTGTCGACTGGACTGAGCACCACGAATAGCAACGTCAGCAGTCTGTCGACTTCCACGTCGTCAGGTCTGAGCACCGCCACGAGCAGCATCGATAGTTTGTCGACGTCTACTTCAAGTGGGCTGAGCACCGCCACCAGTGGCATCTCCAGCTTGTCCACTGGCCTGAGCACCACCAACAGCAACGTCAACAGCTTGTCGACTTCCACGTCGTCGGGTCTGAGCACGGCAACGAGCAGCATCGACAGCCTGTCGACGTCTACTTCCAGCGGCCTGAGCACTGCGACTAGCGGTATCTCCAGTCTGTCGACTGGCTTGAGCACCACCAACAGCAACGTCAGCAGCTTGTCGACCTCGACGTCGTCGGGCTTGAGCACCGCCACCAGCGGCATCTCTAGTCTGTCGACTGGTCTGAGCACGACGAACAGCAACGTGAGCAGCTTGTCGACTTCGACGTCGTCTGGCCTGAGTACGGCTACGAGCAGCATCGACAGTCTGTCGACGTCTACCTCCAGTGGTCTGAGCACCGCAACCAGCGGCATCTCCAGCCTGTCGACTGGACTGAGCACCACGAACAGCAACGTCAGCAGTCTGTCGACTTCCACGTCGTCAGGTCTGAGCACCGCCACGAGCAGCATCGATAGTTTGTCGACGTCTACTTCGAGTGGTCTCAGCACAGCGACCAGTGGCATCTCCAGCTTGTCCACGGGCCTGAGCACCACAAACAGCAACGTCAGCAGCCTGTCGACCTCGACATCGTCTGGCTTGAGCACGGCCACGAGCAGCATTGACAGCCTCTCGACCTCGACGTCCTCTGGCCTGAGTACCGCAACGAGCGGTATCTCCAGCCTGTCCACGGGTTTGAGTACCACAAACAGCAACGTGAGCAGCTTGTCGACTTCCACGTCGTCGGGTCTGAGCACAGCCACGAGCAGCATCGACAGCTTGTCGACGTCTACTTCCAGCGGCCTGAGCACTGCGACTAGCGGTATCTCCAGCCTGTCGACGGGCCTGAGCACCACAAACAGCAACGTGAGCAGCTTGTCGACTTCCACGTCGTCGGGTCTGAGCACAGCCACGAGCAGCATCGACAGTCTGTCGACGTCTACTTCGAGTGGTCTGAGCACCGCAACCAGCGGCATCTCCAGCCTGTCGACTGGCCTGAGCACGGCGACCAGCGGTATCTCGAGCCTGTCCACCGGCTTGAGCACCACGAACAGCAACGTGGGTAGCCTGTCGACGGGGCTGAGCTCTGCCACCAGTGGCATCTCCAGCTTGTCGACTGGTCTCAGCACGACGAATAGCAATGTGAGCAGCTTGTCGACGTCGACGTCGTCCGGCTTGAGCACTGCCACAAGCAGCATCGACAGCTTGTCGACGTCCACTTCCAGCGGCCTGAGCACTGCGACTAGCGGTATCTCCAGCCTGTCGACTGGCCTGAGCACGACGAATAGCAACGTCAGCAGCTTGTCGACGTCCACGTCGTCCGGCCTGAGCACGGCGACCAGCGGTATCTCGAGCCTGTCCACTGGCTTGAGCACCACGAACAGCAACGTGGGTAGCCTGTCGACGGGGCTGAGCTCTGCCACCAGTGGCATCTCCAGCTTGTCGACTGGTCTCAGCACGACGAATAGCAATGTGAGCAGCTTGTCGACGTCGACGTCGTCCGGCTTGAGCACTGCCACAAGCAGCATCGACAGCTTGTCGACGTCTACTTCCAGCGGCCTGAGCACTGCGACTAGCGGTATCTCCAGCCTGTCGACTGGCCTGAGCACGACGAATAGCAACGTCAGCAGCTTGTCGACGTCCACGTCGTCCGGCCTGAGCACGGCGACCAGCGGTATCTCGAGCCTGTCCACCGGCTTGAGCACCACGAACAGCAACGTGAGCAGCCTGTCGACGGGGCTGAGCTCTGCCACCAGTGGCATCTCCAGCTTGTCGACTGGTCTCAGCACGACGAATAGCAATGTGAGCAGCTTGTCGACGTCTACGTCGACCGGGTTGAGCACGACCACGAGCAGCATCGATAGCTTGTCGACCGGCCTGAGCACCGCGACCAGTGGTATTTCTAGTCTGTCGACGGGCCTGAGCACCACCAACAGCAACGTGGGCAGCCTGTCGACCGGCCTGAGCACCGCGACCAGTGGTATTTCTAGTCTGTCGACGGGCCTGAGCACCACCAACAGCAACGTGGGCAGCCTGTCCACCGGTCTGAGCTCTGCAACCAGTGGCATCTCCAGCCTGTCGACTGGTCTCAGCACCACCAACAGCAATGTCGGCAGCCTGTCGACCGGCCTGAGCACCACCAACAGCAACGTCGACAGCCTCTCCACCTCGACCTCGTCGGGCTTGAGCACCACGACCAGCAGCATCGACAGCCTGTCGACCGGCCTGAGCTCGACCAACAGCAACGTCAGCAGCCTCTCGACCTCGTTCTCGTCGGGCCTGAGCACCGCCACCAGCGGCATCTTCAGCCTGTCGACGGGCCTGAGCACGACGAACAGCAACGTGAGCAGCTTGTCGACGTCCACGTCGAGCGGCCTGAGCACCGTGAACAGCGGCATCGGCAGCTTGTCGTCGGGCCTGAGCACCGCCACCAGCGGGATCTCGAGCCTCTCGACCGGCCTGAGCACGACGAACAGCAACGTGAGCAGCCTGTCATCGGGCCTGAGCACGGTCACCAGCAGCGTCGGCAGCTTGTCTACCGGCCTGAGCACGACCAACAGCAATGTCGGCAGCTTGTCCACCGGCTTGAGCACGACGAACAGCAACGTGAGCAGCCTGTCGACCGGCCTGAGCACGACCAACAGCAACGTCAGCAGCCTGTCGACGGGCCTGAGCACCACCAACAGCAACGTCGGCAGCCTGTCGACCGGCCTGAGCACGACGAACAGCAACGTGAGCAGCCTGTCGACCGGCCTGAGCACGACCAACAGCAACGTCAGCAGCCTGTCCACCGGCCTGAGCACCACCAACAGCAACCTGGACAGCCTGTCCACCAGCGTGGGCGGCGCGGCCAGCGGCATCTCCAGCCTGTCGACTTCGACGTCGACCGGCCTGAGCACGGCCACGAGCAGCATCAGCAGCCTGAGCACGACGGTCAACACGATCAACGACAAGGGCACGAAGTACTTCCACGCCAACTCGACCAACACCGACTCCATTGCCAGCGGCCAGGAAGCGGTGGCGATCGGGCCGCGTACCGAAGCCAGCGGCGCCAACTCCTTCGCCGCCGGCAACGGCGCGAAGGCCACGGCCGACGGCGCGGTGGCGGTGGGCTTCGGGGCGCAGGCCACGGGCACCAACGCGATCGCCATCGGCACGGGGGCGCTGGCCACGGGCTCGCAGGCGATTGGCGCCAACTCCCGCGCGGGCGGCGGCGGTGTGGCCCTGGGCGACCGGGCCGATGCCGGCGGCACGCCGCTGAGCAAGGCACAGAACATCTCGCAAGGCACGGCCATCGGCTTCGGCGCGGTGGTGCAGCAGACCGGCGGCGTGGCGCTGGGTGCGAACTCGGTGGCCTCGACGGCGGCGGGCATGGTCGGCTACGTGCCGGGCAGCGCGAACGCAGAGCAGGCCGCGGCCATCCGGGCCACGACCAGCACGCAGGGCGCGGTGTCGGTGGGCGACGCGGCGAGTGGCCAGTTCCGCCAGATCACGGGCGTGGCAGCCGGCACGGCCGACAGCGACGCGACCAACGTGGCGCAGCTGAAGGCGGCCTCGGCGGCCTCGAAGGCCGGCACCGTGCAGTACGCCACCAACCCCGACGGGTCGGTGAACTACAACCAGATCACGCTGGGCGCGGGCGAAGCGGCGGGCGGCACGCGCATCAGCAACGTGGCACCGGGCGTGCTGCCGGGCGACGCGGTCAACCTGGGCCAGTTGCAGCAGGTGCAAAAGCAGGTGGGCGACGTGGCGCGCATCGCCTACTCGGGCACGGCGATGGCCTTCGCGATGTCGGGCACCTACCTGCCCACGCTGTACCCGGGCGAGAAGACGATCGGCGTCGGCCTGGGCTCGTACCAGGGCTACAGCGCCGTGGCGCTGACCTTCAAGGCCCTGTCGGACGACGGCAAGATGTCCTGGGGTGCGGGCCTGACCTCCACCGGCAAGGAGTGGGGCGTCAACGCGGGCATCGGCTGGAAGTGGAAGTAACCACAAGCACCCGAGCCCGCCCCTGAACGCGCAGCCACCCGGCTGACGCCCGGCCCCGGTGGCTCCCGCGCCCAGTGCGCGGGAGCCCTTGTTTTTTGGTACACACTTCGGCCATGCGCATCGGTATTTCAGTCCTCTCCCACGCGGGGCAGAACATCTGGGAAAACGGCATGGGACAGAACGTCCTGTTCCTGGCCCGGCTGCTGCAACGCATCGAATTCGTCGAATCCGTCACGCTCATCGACGCGGGCGACCAGCACGCCATGCCGCCGCAGGTCGACCTGTCGGGCATGGGGCTCACGCTGGGCCATGCCCGCGAGCTGACCGACGCGCTCGACGTGGTCATCGAAATGGCCGGTGCACTCGACCTGCAGTGGCTGTCGTACTTCCGCGCGTGCGGCGGGCGCGTGGCCTTCCACGGCGTGGGGCAGCCCTTCGTGGCGCTGGCCGAGCCGATCGTCTTTGCCGACAAGGGGCACTTCGGCGCCACCGACCGCTGCGATGAGATCTGGCTGCTGCCCAAGGACGCGGGCTTTGCGCCGATGATGCGCACACTGCACCGCTGCCCGGTGCACGAGGTGCCGTACCTCTGGTCGCCGCAGTTCCTGGCGCAGCGCGTCGACGAGGTGCAGGCGCAGGGCTTCCGCTTCGGCTACCAGCCGCGCACGGCGGAGCAACCGGGTTTTCGGGTGGCGATCTTCGAGCCGAACATCTCGGTGGTGAAGTCGTGCAGCATCCCGATGCTGATCAGCGACGAGGCCTACCGCGCCAACGCGGAGCACGTCGCGGCGATGCACGTGCTCAACACGCTGCACCTGAAAGACCATCCGACGATGCTCTACCTGGCGAACTCGCTGGACATCGTGCGCCAGCACAAGGCCACCTTCCACGGACGGCACGACTTCGCGGGCTTCATGGTGCAGCACGCCGACGCGGTGGTGTCGCACCAGTGGCAGAACGACCAGAACTACAGCTACCTCGACGCGCTGTACGGCAACTACCCGCTGGTGCACAACTCGCCCTGGCTGCGCGACGCCGGCTACTACTACCCCGACTTCGACATCGCCGTCGGCGCAGAGCAGCTGGCCGCCGCCGTGCGCGGCCACGACGCGCAACTCGATGACTA
Source organism: Variovorax sp. RO1 (assembly GCF_002849325.1). Lineage (NCBI taxonomy): Bacteria > Pseudomonadati > Pseudomonadota > Betaproteobacteria > Burkholderiales > Comamonadaceae > Variovorax > Variovorax sp. RO1. The sequence goes on along the minus strand of NZ_PKMT01000005.1, from coordinate 440,866 downwards.
CCGCGCACGCAGCCAGCGCGTGTTCGACGCGATCGATCCGATGCACCCCGCCAACATCGACGGCTACGCGCAGCGGTTGCTGAACCTGGTCGGTGGCGACCCGGCGTTCCGTGCCGGCAACGCGAAGGTGGCCGCATGAGCGACGTGCAGAACCACACCGCAGGCCCGCGCGCGGCCGCCACACCCACCAAGCTGAAAGTCGGCGTCTCCATCTTCATCCGCAAGGGCGAGCAGAGCCTGTGGGAGAACGGCGTCTACCAGAACTGCCTCTTCCTCGTGATGCTGCTGCTGCGTTCGCCCTGCGTCGAGCGCACGGTGCTGGTGGCCGGCGGCGGCGACGGCGGCCCGGCCGACGCGACCAACTTCCTGGCCGATTCGCCGGTGCCGATCATCGACATGGCCACCGCCGCGCAAGAGCTCGACCTCATGATCGAGATGAGTGCGCAGCTGGGGCGCGACTGGTCGGTGGCGTTTCGCGAGCGCGGCGGAAAAATCGTGTCGATGCGCGTGGGCAACGACTACGTGATCGACATCGAACGGATGATCTTCAACAAGCCGCACGGCATGCTGGTCAGCGGCGCGCCGTACGACGAGGTGTGGACGCTGCCCGAGTACGAAACCTCCTGCAAGCCGTACTTCGCGAGCACCTTCCGCGCGCCCACCAAGCTCATGCCGCACCTGTGGAGCCCGATGGTGGTCGAGAAGGCCATGGCCCGCGGCGCCGAGGGCAAGCGCTTTGCCTACGAGCCGGGGCGCACCCGGTGGCGCGTGGCCATCTTCGAGCCCAACATCTGCATGGTGAAGACCAGCTTCATCCCGATGCTGGGCTGCGAGTCGGCGCACCGCGCGCAGCCGCGCCTCATCGAGAAGATGTGGGTCTACAACAGCTTCCACCTGAAGGACAAGCCGAACTTCGTCGCCTTTGCCCAGAGCCTCGATCTCGTGCGGCACGGCCTGGCGACTTTCGAAGGGCGCTTTCCGCTGTATCAGGTGCTGCCGGGCGCGATCGACGCGGTCTTTGCGCACCACTGGGAGAACGCGCAGAACTACCTCTACTACGAGGCGCTGTACGGCGGCTGGCCGCTCATCCACAACTCGCACCTGATCGGCGACTGCGGCTACCGTTACCACGGCTTCGACTGCGAGGAGGGCGGGCAGGCGCTGCGGCGCGCGTTCGCCGAGCACGACGCCAACCTGCCAGCTTACCGCGAGCGCGCACGCACACTCATCGCAAAGCTCGACCCGGAAGGCGAGGAGAACGTGCGCCTCTACTCTGCGGCCATCGAGAGCCTCTACGCGTGAGGACGACACCGATGAACGTCTTTGCCCGATTCACCGCCGCAGCCTGGGTGCTCGCGGCCGGCAGCGCGCTCGCGCAAGGCGTGCTGGCCCCGCCCGCGGCGCCGCAAGACACGCTCACGCGCGCCGCCGCCAGCGTCGGCATCCAGCGCTGCCTGCCCGCCATCACGCGGCTGGCCTCGCTCACCGTGCAGGGCAGCCGCGCGCACGACGTGCTGCTCGACTGGGACCGCAAGCGCCCCGACGCCGGCCCGGTGTTCTCGCTGGTCGGCATCCAGTACCCAAACGCGGGCGTGGCCGCGTCGATCACCGCGATTCCCGACGACAGCGGTGCCTGCACCGTGGCGGCCGAGCGCATCTCGGTCGCACCCTTCACCTGCGCCAGCGTGGCCGAGCAGGAACTGAAGAACTACAAGCGCACGCCGCTGCTGCCGATCTACACGGTCTACACCGACGACAAGGAGCCGACCTCGTCGGTCTCGCTGATCGATTCGCCGCCGGGCTGCCTCGTGATTCGCCGCTACGTCGAGTACGGCTGGCGCGACCCGAATGCGCCGATGCCGGCCGCCGCGCCGGCCGGGCAGGCGCCCAAGCGGCGCTGATCCCGCCTGATTCAAGGGCTTGCGCGAGCCCATCTCCGACACGCGCGAACGCCCTTGACCGGCCGCGGCGTGGGCCGCATCCGTCCAAGAATGGACGGACGCCGCGCGCTCCGATGCGGCGCAAGGAGACCCCATGCCACTGGCGACCCTGATCGGCCGATGGGCGATGCAGCCTTTCTCCAAAGCCCTGCCACCGCTGGGCGACACCGAGCGTGCCGCGCTCGAGGCCGGCACGGTCGGGTTCGAAGGCCAGCTCTTTGCCGGGCGCCCCGATTTCGACGCGCTGACGGCCGCCGGCCCCAACCAGCTCAGCGCGCGCGAAGAAGCCTTTTTGTCGAACGAGGTGCCCGCGCTGTGCCGCATGCTCGACGACCACGCCATCGACCAGGCGCGCGACCTGCCGCCCGAGGTGTGGCGCTTCCTGCGCGACAAGCGCTTCTTCGGAATGATCATTCCCGAGGCATTCGGCGGCCTGGGCTTCGGCCACTTCGCGCATGCCTCGGTGGTGGCGCGCATCGCGAGCGTCAACGTCGCCACGGCCGTGACGGTGATGGTGCCCAACTCGCTCGGGCCGGCCGAGCTGCTGCTGCGCTACGGCACCGACGCTCAGAAAAACCACTACCTGCCGCGCCTGGCCGACGGCCGCGAACTGCCCTGCTTCGGCCTGACTTCGCCCTACGCGGGCTCCGACGCCGCCGCGATTCCTGACCGCGGCGTGCTGGTCGAGCGTGAGTTCCAGGGCCGGCGCACGCGCGGCTTCCTGGTCGACTTCGACAAGCGCTACATCACGCTCGCGCCGGTCGCCACCGTGGTCGGCCTCGCGTTCCATGCAGTCGACGAGAGCCGGCCCGAAGGCCAGCGCGAACTCGGCATCACCTGCGCGCTGATTCCCGTGCCGCACGAGGGCATGGAGATCGGCCGGCGCCATCGCCCGATGGACAGCGCCTTCATGAACGGCCCGATCCGTGGCCGGCAGGTGTTCGTGCCGATGGACTGGGTCATCGGCGGCGAGCCGCAGGTGGGGCAGGGCTGGCGCATGCTGATGGAATGCCTGGCCGCGGGCCGCGCCATCTCGCTGCCCGCGCTGGGCTCAGCCATGCAGCAGACCGCGCTCTACGTGAGCAACGCCTACGGCCAGATCCGCGAGCAGTTCGGCCTGCCGGTGGGCAAGTTCCATGCGGTGGCGGGGCTGGTCGCGCAGATGTCGGCGCAGCTGTATGCGACCGATGCCGCGCGGCGCTTCACGGCCGCCGCGCTCGACAACGGCGAGCGGCCCAGCGTGGCCAGCGCGATCCTCAAGGTGCAGCTCACCGAGGCCGGGCGGCGCGCGGTCAACCATGGCATGGACATCCTCGGCGGCAAGGGGATCATCTCGGGCCCGTCGAACCTGCTCGGCGTGGCCTACCGGCAGGCGCCGATCGCGATCACGGTGGAGGGCGCGAACATCCTCACGCGCGCGCTCATCGTGTTCGGGCAAGGCGCGGTGCGCTGCCATCCGCACGTGCTCGATGAAATGGCGGCGGTGCAGGCGAAAGACGAAACGGCACTGGGCCAGGCACTCATCGCGCATGGCAAGCACGTGGCGGTCAACCTGTGGCACAGCCTGTTCGGCGCGCCGGTGCTCGGCGATCCGCCCGAAGCGCTGGCGGCCGAAGCGCGGCTCATCGCGCGCATGAGCGCCAAGTACGCGCTCACCGCCGACCTGGCCATGGGGCTGCTCGGCGGCAAGCTCAAGCGCATGGAGTTGCTGTCGGCGCGGCTGGGCGACGTGCTGGCCCACCTGTACCTGGCGAGCGCCTGCGTCTGGCGCTACCGCGTCGATGCGGCGCCCGAGCTGCTGCCGTTTGCGCAGGCGGCGATCCGGCTGCAGCTGGACGAGGCCGGCAAGATCCTGCGCGACCTGTACGCCAACCTGCCGACACCGGGGCGGCGCCTGCTCGGCGCGCTGGTGCTGCGCCGCACCGCGCACCTGGCGCCGTTGCGCGACGTGCAGCTGATGGCTCTGGCCGAGCTGCTGCGTACGCGCCCGGACGTGGTCGCGCGCCTCGTGCCCGATCTGGCAGAGCCCGGCCCGGGCGGCCTGCACGACCTGATGCAGGCGATGGCGCTCGGTGCACGGCTGGGCGACGAAACCGCCGCACTCAACAAGGTGCTGCGCCGCACGCGCTCGCTCGACGAGGCGGCGCGCTCGGCCAGCGACCCCGCGCTGGCGCTGGCCTACCTGCAGGCGGCCGACAAGGTGATCCAGGTCGACGACTTCGACGGGCCGGCGCGCAATGCGGACGGCACCGTCGCCGATCTCAACCGCGCGCCTGCTGCGCAGCAGCCAGCGCCGTCAGTGCCGCCGCCGTCTGCTCGTCCGCCGGAAAGAACGATTCCACCGCGAGTTCCTGCAACGTGACGTCCACCGGCGTGCCGAAGATCGTGATGGTGCTGATGAAGCTCAGCACACCACTCGGCATGACCACCTGGAACGGCACGGCCACCGCCGACAGCGCGGTGTCGAGCAGCGGCGCGTCGTGGCTCACGGCCGGCGGCGGGTAGCCCTCCAGCTCGTCGTGCAGCGCCTGCAGCATGGTGTCGCCGGTGGCGGCGATCTGCTGTTGCAGCCGCTCGAGCAGGTGCGTGCGCCATTGCGCGAGGTTCGCGATGCGCGGCGCCACGCCGTCGGGGTGCAGGCTCAGCCGCAGCACGTTGATGGGCGGCTTGAGCAACTCGGCCGCGCAGCCTTCCATGAGCAGCGGCACCAGCGCGTTGTGCGCGACCAGGTTCCAGTGCCGGTCCACGGCCAGCGCGGGGAAGGGCTCGTGGCCCTTCAGCACCAGGTCGATGGCGCGGCGCGCCGAGGCCATGGCCGGGTCGTCGAGCGAGCGCTGGCGGTACATGGGCGCGAAGCCGGCGGCCACCAGCAGCGCGTTGCGCTCGCGCAGCGGCACGTCCAGGCGCTCGGCCAGGCGCAGCACCATCTCGCGGCTGGGCGCGGCGCGGCCGGTTTCCACGTAGCTCAGGTGGCGGGTCGACACCTCGGCCTCCTGCGCCAGGTCGAGCTGGCTCAGGCGGCGGTGGGTGCGCCAGTGCCGCAGATGGGCGCCGAACGGATCACGCGCGCCGGGAAGGCCGGCGGCGGCGGCCTTGGACGAATGGGTGCGGGGGGTGTTCATGGAGCCGCATTCTGGCGCGACGGCGGCGCCGCGCCATGACCTCCCAGGTCATCGACGCGATCCACGCCCGGCGGAATCATCGACCCCAACGCAGCAGGACTGGCCTGCAGCGTACCCACCCAGGAGATTCACATGTCTGTTTTCGCTTCCCCCCGCTTCCTGTCGAACGTGATGTGGGCCGATGCCGCTTCGTGCGCCGCGACCGGCGCGCTGCAGGTGGCGTTCACCGACGTTCTTGCCAGCCTGACCGGCCTGCCGGCCTGGCTGCTCATGGGCACCGGCGTGTTCCTGCTGGCCTACGCAGCCGCCGCCGCCTTCATGGCCAGCCGCGCCACGCCGCCACGCACGCTGATCGGCCTCGTGGTCGTCGGCAACTTCGCCTGGGCCGTGGCCTGCGTGGCGCTGCTGGTGAGCGGCGTGTTCGCGGTCACCGCGCTGGGCATGGCCTGGGTGCTGGCGCAGGCGCTGTGCGTGGTCGTGCTGGCCGAGCTGCAATGGACCGGGCTGCGCCGCACCCGGGGCGGTGCCGGCATGGCGATGGCCTGAGCGCCTGACCGTCCGCCCCACGCTCGCCGCACCCCGTGCGGCGGGCGTTTTCGCTATGAGAACGATAGTTCCGGGAGAGCCCGACAAGGAAGACTGACTACAACGACTGACATTGAACCTCGCTATCCTTGAGAGGCTTCCACGAACACACAGGAGTCCTCTCATGGCCAAAGCCCCGGCGCACGCGTTTGCGTCCACCCTCAAGACCTTCAAGACCGCGTCGGGCAAGTCCGGCAAGTACTGGTCGCTGAAGGAACTGGCCAAGCAGTACCCGTCCGTGGAACGCCTGCCGGTGTCGATCCGCATCGTGCTGGAGTCGGTGCTGCGCAATTGCGACGGCCAGAAGGTGTCGGCCAAGCACGTCGAAGAGCTGGCCCACTGGGCGCCCAACGCCGAGCGCACCGACGAAATTCCGTTCGTGGTCACCCGCGTGGTGCTGCAGGATTTCACCGGCGTGCCGCTGCTGGCCGACCTGGCCGCCATGCGCAGCGTGGCCGCCAAGCTGGGCAAGTCGCCCAAGACCATCGAGCCGCTGGTGCCCGTCGACCTCGTGGTCGACCACTCGGTGATGGTCGACTACTACGGCACGCCAAAGGCGCTCGACCTGAACATGAAGCTGGAGTTCCAGCGCAACAACGAGCGCTACCAGTTCATGAAGTGGGGCATGCAGGCCTTCGACACCTTCGGCGTCGTGCCGCCGGGCTTCGGCATCGTGCACCAGGTCAACCTCGAGTACTTTGCGCGCGGCGTCTACAAGAGCCCGGCCGACAAGAGCGACACCCCCGTGTACTACCCCGACTCGCTCGTGGGCACCGACAGCCACACCACCATGATCAACGGCGTCGGCGTGGTCGGCTGGGGCGTGGGCGGCATCGAGGCCGAGGCCGCCATGCTGGGCCAGCCGGTCTACATGCTCACGCCCGACGTGGTGGGCTTCGAGCTCACCGGCAAGCTGCGCGAAGGCGTCACGGCCACCGACCTGGTGCTGTACGTCACCGCCATCCTGCGTGGTGAAAAGGTGGTGGGCAAGTTCGTCGAGTTCTTCGGCCCCGGCGCCGCATCGATCGCCGTGCCCGACCGCGCCACCATCGGCAACATGGCGCCCGAGTACGGCGCCACCATGGGCTTCTTCCCGGTCGACGAGATGACCGTGGCGTACTTCGAAGGCACGGGCCGCACCAAGGAAGAGGTCGAGCGCTTCGCCGCCTACTACAAGGCGCAGGGCCTGTTCGGCATGCCCGCGCCGGGCGACATCGACTACACCAAGATCGTCAAGCTCGACCTGGGCACCGTGTCGCCCAGCCTGGCCGGCCCCAAGCGCCCGCAGGACCGCATCGATCTGGGCCACCTGTCGACCAAGTTCGCCGAGCTGTACAGCAAGCCCAACGACGCCAACGGCTTCAACCAGCCGGCCGAGAAGCTCAAGCAGCGCTACCCGCTGATCAGCGCCGGCCAGGGCGGCGACGAAGAGGTGGCGCCGCCGCCCGCCGGTTCGCCGCGCGAACTGGTCGAGATGGTCGCCAACCGCTCCACCAAGGCCGCGGCCCACACCAGCGCCACGGCACCGCCCGCGCCCAAGGGCCAGATCACGATCGGCAACGGCGACGTGCTCATCGCGGCCATCACCTCGTGCACCAACACCTCCAACCCGAGCGTGATGCTCGCGGCGGGCCTCCTGGCCAAGAAGGCGGTGGAGGCGGGCCTGAAGGTGCAGCCGCACATCAAGACCTCGCTGGCGCCGGGCTCGCGCATCGTTACCGAATACCTCGAGAAGGCGGGCCTGCTGACGTACCTGGAGAAGCTGGGCTTCTACCTCGCGGGCTACGGCTGCACCACCTGCATCGGCAACGCCGGCGACCTCACGCCCGAGATCAACGACGCCATCACCAAGAACGACCTCATCGGCGCGGCCGTGCTGTCGGGCAACCGCAATTTCGAAGCGCGCATCCACCCGAACCTGAAGGCCAACTTCCTGGCCTCGCCGCCGCTGGTGGTGGCTTTTGCCATCGCGGGCAACGTGCTGACCGACCTCATGACCCAGCCCGTGGGCAAGGGCAAGGGCGGTAAGGACGTGTACCTGGGCGACATCTGGCCCACGCCGAAGGAAATCGACGACAACCTGCGCTTCGCCATGAACGCCAAGTCGTTCCGCGCGAACTACGAGAAGGTGAAGACCGACCCGGGCAAGTTCTGGACGAGCATCAAGGGCACGACCGGCCAGGTGTACGACTGGCCCACCTCGACCTACATCGCCGAGCCGCCGTTCTTCGAAGGCTTCCAGATGCAGCCGCACGCGTCGGACGCGGGCATCCAGGGCGCGCGCGTCATGGCGCTGTTCGGCGACTCGATCACCACCGACCACATCTCGCCGGCCGGCTCCATCAAGGAAAGCTCGCCCGCGGGCATCTGGCTCAAGGCGAACGGCGTGCCCAAGGCCGACTTCAACAGCTACGGCTCGCGCCGCGGCAACCACGACGTGATGGTGCGCGGCACCTTCGCCAACGTGCGCATCAAGAACCTGATGATTCCGCCGGACGCCAACGGCACGCAGGAAGAGGGCGGCGTCACGCTGTTCCAGCCGGGCGGCGAGAAGATGTTCATCTACGACGCGGCCATGAAGTACATGGAAACCGGCACGCCGACCATCGTGTTCGGCGGCGAGGAGTACGGCACAGGCTCGTCGCGCGACTGGGCCGCCAAGGGCACGCAGCTGCTGGGCATCAAGGCCGTGGTGGCGCGCAGCTTCGAGCGCATCCACCGCGCCAACCTGGTCGGCATGGGCGTGCTGCCGCTGCAGTTCCGCGGCGCCGACTCGTGGCAGACGCTGGGCCTCACGGGCGAGGAAAAGATCGACGTCGTGATCGGCGGCGAACTCAAGCCGCAGATGGACGTGAAGCTGGTCGTGCACCGCGCCGACGGCACGCACCAGGAGGTGACGGTGCGCCTGCGCATCGACACGCCGATCGAGGTTGATTACTACAAGCACGGCGGCATCCTGCCGTTCGTGCTGCGTCAACTGCTGGCGGCCTGACGGGCTGGGCTTGATCCGCGTCGGGCTCATCTCCGACACCCACGGCCTGCTGCGCCCGCAGGCCGTGGCGGCCTTGCAGGGCAGCGACTTCATCGTGCACGGCGGGGACATCGGCGACGCCGGCATCCTCGACGCACTCGCCGCGATCGCGCCGCTGACGGTGGTGCGCGGCAACAACGACCGCGAGGCGTGGGCCGAGGCCATTCCCGAGACCGCCGTGCTGCAGCTCGGCGTGCGGCTGCTGGCGATCCATGATCTTTCCGAACTGACTGGCGACCTGGAGGGCGAGGGCGTGCGCGTGGTCGTCTCCGGCCACTCGCACCAACCCAAGGTCGAAGAACGCGACGGCGTGCTCTACGTCAACCCCGGCAGCGCTGGTCCGCGCCGATTCAAGCTGCCTATCGCCGTGGCCGAGCTGATCGTCGACGGCGACACCGTCAGCGCACGCATCGTCGAACTGCCCCTGTGAGCGGGGGGCGAATACCCCTAATTGAGAATAAATCTTATTTGATGGGGTATCCTCGGGCCGTTCTTTGAAAAATGCACCACATCGGGGCATTTTCAAAGGACATTCTTCTGCTCCGAGATGCTCATTCCCTTTCTCATCATGCTGCGCGAAGGCATCGAAGCCGCGCTGATCGTCGGCATTGTTGCCAGTTACCTGAAACAAAGCGGTCGCGGTGTGCTGATGCCCGCGGTGTGGGTCGGCGTGCTGCTGGCCACCGCGCTGTCGCTGTTCGCCGGCGCCGGCCTGCAACTGCTGGCGGCCGAGTTTCCGCAGAAGCAGCAGGAGCTGTTCGAGGGCGTGGTCGGGCTCATCGCCGTGGTCATGCTGACCACGATGGTGTTCTGGATGCGCAAGGCGGCCCGTTCCATCAAGGGCGAACTGCACGCATCCATCGACAAGGCGCTGGCGCAGCATGCCGACGGGCAGGGCTGGGCGCTCATCGGCATGGTGTTTCTCGCGGTCGCGCGCGAGGGGCTGGAGTCGGTCTTCTTCCTGCTGGCCGTGTTCCAGCAGAGCACCGGCTGGGAAGCGCCTGTGGGCGCGCTCGCGGGCATCGCCGTGTCGGTGGTGGTCGGCTGGGGCATCTATTCGGGCGGCGTGCGGCTCGACCTGCGCCGCTTCTTCCGCTTCACGGGCCTGTTCATCCTGCTGGTCGCGGCCGGGCTGCTGGCGGGCGTGTTGCGCAAGCTGCACGAGGCCGGCGTGTGGAACCAGCTGCAGACCGTGGTGTTCGACATGAGCGAAACCCTGCCGATGGACAGCCCCGTGGGCGCCGTGCTGTCGGGCCTGCTGGGCTACCAGGCCGCGCCCGTGATGGGCGAGGTGATCGTCTACCTGGCTTTCCTGGCCGTGGCCCTGTTCTTCTTCCTGCGCCCGGCCGCCGCGCCGGCGCCGCGCACGGCCACCGCCGGCTGATCTTTTTTCCCGATGTCTTCTTCCTCTTCTTCTTCGTCATCGACGCTCATGCGCGTCGCCGTGGGTGCCTCGGCACTGCTGGTGGTCGCCGGGCTCGCGGCCTTCTGGTACGCCTCGAACCAGGCGCGTAAGGCGCCGCCCAAGGCGGTCGACCACGCCGTCACCGTCACGATCCGCGGCAACGCCTGCGAGCCGAACGAGATCACCGTGCCCGCGGGCCGCACGACCTTCACCATCGTGAACCAGTCGAACCGCGCGCTCGAGTGGGAAATTCTCGACGGCGTGATGGTGGTCGAAGAGCGCGAGAACATCGCGCCCGGCTTCTCGCAGACCATGACGGTCAAGCTCTCGCCGGGCGACTTCGCCATCACCTGCGGGCTGCTGAGCAACCCGCGCGGCAAGCTGCACGTCACGCCGTCGGCGGCCTCGCTGGCCGAAGAGGCGCGGCCGTCGCTCGTCAACTACGTGGGCGCGCTGGCCGAGTACCAGGTGTTCCTGCGGCTGGAGGCCGCCACGCTCGACGACGCGGTGCGCGCACTGGCCGATGCCGTCAAGGCCGGCGACCTGGCGCAGGCGCGCGCGCTCTACGCGCCGGCCCACCAGGCCTACAAGCGCATCGAGCCGATGGCCGAGCTGTTCGCCGACCTCGACGCGCGCATCAACGCGCGCGCCGACTACTTCGAGAAGCGCGAGGCCGACCCCGGCTTCAGCGGCTTCCATCGCATTGAGTACGCGCTGTACGGGCAGGGCGATGCGAAGGCGCTGGCACCGGTCCTCGACCAGCTGCTGGCCGACACCGAGACGCTGCAGACGCGCCTGCGCGCACTGAGTGTGCCGCCCGAGCGGCTCGCGAGCGCCGCCTCGAAGCTGCTGCGCCGCGTGGCCGACAACCTGCCGGCCGGCGGCGAAGACCACTACGGCCACGCCGAGCTGGTGAACCTGCAGGGCAGCTACGAAGGCACGAAGAAGATCGCCGACCTGCTGCAGCCGCTGCTGGTGAAGGCCGCGCCCGCGCAGCAGAAAGCGGTAGACGAACGCTTCGCCGCCTTCGACGCCGCATTGGCGCCGTACCGCGAGGGCGAAGGCTTCAAGCCCGCGCCGCTGGACGACGCGCAGCGCCAGGCGCTGGCTGTGTCGGTGCGTGCGCTGGCCGAGGAACTGGGCAAGGTGAACGCCGCGCTCGGGTTGGAATGAGTTGAGAACGAACCCCATGGAACAGACGAAGAAGAACGACCCCGTCGCGGGACATCCCGCCTCGCCGCACCGCCGCCGCATGCTCGGCGCCGCGGGCGTGGCCTTTGCCGGGCTCGCCGCCGCCGCGCGTGCCGGCGCTGCTACGCCGGGCCCGCCCGACACCGGTGCGCAGGTCACCGACGCCCCGCAGAGCACCCACACGCAAGACCGCGTGCCCTTCCGCGGCAAGCACCAGGCGGGCATCGTCACGCCGCGCCCGACGGCCGGCATGATCGCCTCGTTCTACGTGCTGGCCGAGAACCGCGCCGACCTGGAGCGGCTGATGCGCACGCTCACCGAGCGCATCGCCTTCCTCACGCAGGGCGGCCCGCAGACCGACCCCGACCCCAAGCTGCCGCCCGCGGGCTCCGGCATCCTCGGCCCGGTGGTGCAGCCCGACGGACTCACCGTGACGGTGTCGGTCGGTGCGTCGCTGTTCGACGAGCGCTTCGGCCTCGTCAAGAAAAAGCCGCTGCGCCTGAACCCGATGCAGCGCCATCCGAACGACGCGCTCGATGCTGCGCTGTGCCACGGCGACCTGTCGATCCAGTTCTGCGCCAACACGCCCGACACCAACATCCACGCGCTGCGCGACATCATCAAGAACACGCCCGACCTGCTGGTGCTGCACTGGAAGCAGGAGGGCTCCGTGCCGCCGATTCCGGCGGTGGCGGGCCAGCCCGCGGAGAGCGCGCGCAACTTCCTCGGTTTTCGCGACGGCTCGGCCAACCCCGACTCCGCCGACGACACGCTCATGAACCAGCACGTCTGGGTGCAGCCGAACGGCGACGAGCCCGCCTGGGCCGTGGGCGGCAGCTACCAGGCGGTGCGGATCATCCGCAACTTCGTCGAGCGCTGGGACCGCACGCCGCTGCAGGAGCAGGAGGCCATCATGGGGCGCCTCAAGCCCAGCGGCGCGCCGCTGGACGGCGGCAAGACCGAGCACGACGTGCCCGACTACACGAAGGACCCCGAAGGCAAGGCGACGCCGATGGACGCGCACATCCGCCTGGCGAATCCGCGCACCAAGGCCTCGGACGCCAACCTGATGCTGCGCCGGCCCTTCAACTATTCGAACGGCGTCACCAAGTCGGGCCAGCTCGAAATGGGGCTGCTTTTCATCTGCTACCAGGCCGACCTCGAGAAGGGCTTTGTCGCCGTGCAGAGCCGCCTGGACGGCGAGCCGCTCGAGGAATACATCAAGCCCATCGGCGGCGGTTTCTTCTTCACGCTGCCCGGCGTGCAAGGTGCCGACGACTGGCTCGGGCGCAGCCTGCTGGCTGCCTGAACTCACCCTTTTCATCACCAACGCATCGCACCCAAGGAGATCCATGACCGTGCAGTTCCGCCGCCGCTTCCTCGCCGCTTTCGTCGCAGGCTTTGCCGGCCTTCATGCCGTGGGCGCGCAGGCCGCCGTGTCGCCACTCGAGCTGGTCGGTCCGATCTCGGACTACAAGATTTACGTGACGCAGAACGTGCGCAAGCTGGCCGCCGACGTGCGCGTGTTCACCGCCGCCGTGAAGGCCGGCGACATCGAGAAGGCCAAGAAGCTCTACGCGCCCACGCGCACCAGCTACGAACGCGTCGAGCCCGTGGCCGAGCTGTTCACCGACCTCGACCAGTCGATCGACTCGCGCGCGGACGACCACGAGAAGGCCGAGAAAGACCCGGCCTTCATCGGCTTCCACCGCATCGAGTACGGCCTGTGGACGCTCAAGAGCACCAAGGACCTGAACCCCGTGGCCGACAAGCTGCTGGCCGACGTGCTCGAACTGCAAAAGCGCCTGGGCGCGCTGACCTTCCCGCCCGAGAAGGTCGTGGGCGGCGCCGCCGTGCTGATGGAAGAGGTGGCCGCCACCAAGATTTCCGGCGAAGAAAACCGCTACAGCCACACCGACCTGTGGGACTTCCAGTCGAACTTCGAGGGCGCCTACAAGATCGTCGAGCTGCTGCGCCCACTGGTCGTGAAGCAGGACAAGCCGTTCGCGGAGAAGGCCGACGCCAACTTCAAGGTGGTGTTCGACACGCTGGCCAAGTACCGCACGGCCGACGGCGGCTTCGAAACCTATTCGAAGCTCACCGAGCGCGACCGCAAGATGCTGGCCGGGCGGGTGAACACGCTGGCCGAAGACCTGTCGAAGCTGCGCGGCATGCTGGGATTGAACTGAGCCCGGCCCCGGCGGAGGCACTCATTTCCGCCTGACCCACCACTTTTTGGGGTTGGTCAGGTTTTCGCGAGTGAGAATTGCTAGCATCTGGCTTTTGCTTACTGGCGTGCCCCGGTGTTTCCGGGGGGCGCACCCCCACCGTGCGAAACAACGACCTCGGCGCAGCGCCGACCACCACCGCGCTGAGCCTCGACCAGCTTCCGTCCCATCAGTGGGCCACCGTGCTCGACGTGGCCCGCCCCGACAGCGCGGACGACCGCGAGCTGGTGCTGCGCCTGACCGAAATCGGCTTCGTGCCGGGCGAGGCCGTGCGCATCGTCGCCACCGGCACCCCGGGCCGCGAGCCGCTGGCCGTGCGGCTGGGTCACACCACCTTCGCGCTGCGCCGCCACGAGGCCGCGCTGATCCACGTCACGCCGGGAGCCGCGAACCATGGTTGAAGCCGTCATCCAGGGGCCGGGCCGCCTGGGCGCCACCGCACAGCCCGGGCGCATCGCGCTGCTGGGCAACCCGAACTGCGGCAAGACCGCGCTCTTCAACCTGCTGACCGGCAGCCGCCAGAAGGTGGCCAACTACGCCGGCGTGACCGTCGAGCGCAAGGAAGGCACGCTTCGCACGCCGACCGGTCGCCGCGTGTTCGTGCTCGACCTGCCGGGCGCCTACAGCCTGAACGCACTGAGCGCCGACGAAGCCGTCACGCGCGACATCGTCACCGGCCAAAGCAAAGAGGACCTGCCCGACCTGCTCGTGTGCGTGACCGACGCCACCAACCTGCGCCTGAACCTGCGTCTGGTGCTCGAAGCGCGCCAGCTCGGCCTGCCGATGGTGGTGGCGCTCAACATGACCGACATGGCCAAGAAGCAGGGCATCACGATCGACACGGCCGTGCTCTCGCGCGAACTCGGCGTGCCGGTGATCGAGACCGTGGGTGTCCACACCGGCGGTGCGAAGCACCTGCTCGAGGCGCTCGACGCACCGGTCGCCGCCGCCGCGCCCCAGCCCTGGAAAGCGCCCGGCCTGGACGACGTGCTCGCCACGCAGCGCGAAGTGCGCCGCATCCTCGGCCTGGCCGTGAAGGAGCCCGTGGGCAGCCTGGACACCAGCGACCGCATCGACCGCGTCGTCATGCACCCGGTGTGGGGCATGCTGGTGCTGGCCGTCACCATGTTCCTGATGTTCCAGGCCGTGTTCAGTTGGGCCAACGTGCCGATGGACGCCATCAAGGCCGGCACCGAAGGGCTGGGCAACCTCATCAAGACGCACATGCCCGAGGGCATGCTGCAGAGCCTGCTGGTCGACGGTGTCATTGCCGGTGTGGGCGGCGTGATCGTGTTCCTGCCGCAGATCCTGATCCTGTTCCTGTTCATCCTCGCGCTGGAAGATTCCGGCTACCTGCCGCGCGCTGCCTTTCTGCTCGACCGCATGATGGGCACCGTGGGCCTGTCGGGCCGCTCGTTCATTCCGCTGCTGTCGAGCTTTGCCTGCGCCATTCCGGGCGTGATGGCCACGCGCACCATCAGCAACTGGCGCGACCGCATCACGACCATCATGATCGCGCCGCTCATGACCTGCTCGGCGCGGCTGCCGGTGTATGCGCTGCTGATCGCGGCCTTCATTCCGGCGCGCGACGTGGGCGGCATCTTCAACCTGCAGGGCGTGGTGCTGTTCGCGCTGTATGTGTTCGGCATCGTCTCGGCGATGGCCGTGGCCTGGGTCATGAAGCGCTTCCGCGACAGCACGAGGCACTCGCCGCTGTTGATGGAACTGCCGGCCTACCGCTGGCCGAATCCGCGCAACCTGCTGCTCGGTTTGTACGAGCGGGCATGGATCTTTATCCAGCGCGTCGGCACGATCATCCTCACGCTCACGATCCTGCTGTGGTTTTTGTCGACCTTCCCGTCGCCGCCCGAAGGCGCGACCGGCCCCGCCATCCAGTACAGCCTGGCCGGCATCATCGGCCGCGGGCTGGAGCACATCTTTGCGCCCATCGGTTTCAACTGGCAGATTTCCATCGCGCTGGTGCCGGGCATGGCCGCACGCGAAGTCGCGGTGGGCGCGCTGGGCACGGTGTACGCGCTCTCGGCCACCGGCGACGACGTGGCCACCGCGCTGGAGCCGCTCATCGCCGGCAGCTGGTCGCTCGCGACCGCGCTGTCGCTGCTGGTCTGGTACGTGTTCGCGCCGCAATGTTTGTCAACGCTCGCGGCCGTCAAGCGCGAAACCGGCTCGTGGAAATACGTGTGGATCATGGCGGGCTACTTATTCGCCCTTGCATACGTGGCATGCTTCTTGACCTATCGCATTGCACTCGCTTTCGGAGCGGGGTAAAACCACAGGGACACAGGGAAAAGGTTGAAGAAGACATGACACAGCAACTGATCGTCGGATTGATCGTCGCGGCCGCCGCGCTCTACGCGGTCTGGCGCTGGATGCCTGCCGGCTGGCGCCGCGGCGCTGCCCGCAAGCTTGCGGCCGGCACGCAGCGCACGGGCCTCATCGATCAGACCCGCGCCGATCAGCTCGCCGCCTCGCTGGCCAAGACCTCGGGCTGCGGCTCGTGCGACAGCTGCGGTAGCTGTGGTCCCAAGAAACCCGCCGGCGCCGACCCCGTCGACAGCCACAGCCCCACGCCCAGCACCGGACGCTGAGTCCGATGCCCGCGCACATCCTCGTCGCCGGGGGCGGGATCGGAGGGCTGGCCACGGCGCTGGCGCTGTCCCGCGCCCACCACCGCGCCGACGTTTTCGAACAGGCCGCCGACTTCGGCGAAATCGGCGCCGGCGTGCAGCTCGGCCCCAACGCCACCCGCCGCCTTCACCAACTCGACCTCGGCCGCGGCCTCGCGGCCATCGCGGCGCGACCCGATGCGCTGGTGGTCCACAGCGCCGGCAGCGGCGCCGAACTGGCCCGCATACCGCTGGGTGACGCCATGCAGCAGCGCTACGGCGCGCCGTACTGCTGCGTGCACCGCGCCGACCTGCACTCGCTGCTGCTCGACGCCGTGCGCGCGCAGGGCACGGGCTCACTGATCACCGCTGCGCGCATCCGTCAGGTCGAGACCAGCGACGACCTCGTCTGCGTCTCGAGCACCGACGCGCGCGCGTGGGAGGGCGAGGCGCTGGTGGGCGCCGACGGCCTGTGGAGTCTGGTGCGCGCGCAGCTCGAATCCGAATCCGCCGAAGCGCCGCCGCGCGTGACCGGGCATACGGCGTGGCGCGCGTTGGTGCGTCAGGCCGACCTGCCTGCGGCACTGCGTCGTTCGCGCGTCGATGTGTGGCTCGGGCCGCGTTTGCATGCGGTCGCGTACCCGGTGCGCGCGGGCGATGCGCTCAACGTCGTTGTGATTGCCGAATCTGCGCCCGCCGGTGATGCGCGCGATTGGGACCAGGCCAGCAGCCTTGTTGCGCTGAAGCATGCGATGGGTCGCAGCTGCGCGAGCCTTCAGTCATTGCTCGATGCGATGCCGAGTTGGCGCGCGTGGACGCTGAGCGATCGGGCACCTGTGGCAGGGCCTGGCGACATGGCGCATGAGCGTGTGGCGCTGGTGGGCGATGCCGCGCATCCGATGGTGCCGTACCTTGCGCAAGGCGCTGGCATGGCGATCGAAGATGCGGTCGCATTGGCGCACGCTTTGGGCGATACCTCTGCGTTGGGCGTGCCGGCTGCGTTCGCACGCTATGCCGAGGCGCGATGGGAACGCAATGCACAGGTGCAGGCACGGGCGCGTCGCAATGGCGAGATCTTTCACGCCACCGGTGCCGTGCGCTTCGGGCGCGACATGGCGATGCGGGTGTTGGGCTCTCGGCTGCTCGATCAGCCCTGGCTCTACGGCGGTTGATTCAGGGCGCGTGCCCAGGCCACCGGGTACTTCCCTCCGCGAATGTCCCCCGGCCTGCGGCCTCCTCCTTGATTTCGCTGCGGGAAGCACCCAATGTCCTGAGCACACTGGGCGCTGTCGTTGTGCTCGCGGATCAACGACCGCTCTGGTGACGCTCACGTCGATGGGGTGCCTTGCGCAGCGAAATCAAGGAGGAGGGCGAAGCCCGGAGGACATTCGCGGAGCAAGGTTCCCCGTCGGCGGGAGTGTCGCCCTGAACGACAACGCTCAGGCCTTCACAAACGCCCCGTGCAATCCCAGCGGCAGCGCATAAGGCAGCGTCGCCTGCGCCACAGGCCCTGCAGCAACGTGGTCCGCAGCAAAGCACGACAACACCGTCCGCTGCCGACCGAAGTCCAGCGCCGTGCCCAGCACCCAGCCCGGCTTCGCACCGTCCGGCACGAACACGTGCTCTTCCACGATGGCCTGCGCGCCGTAGCTGAAACGCTGACTGCGTCCGCTCTCGATGTCGGTGCGCGCGACGGCGCCGAAGCCCGGCACGTCGGCGCGCGTCTGCGTGGCGTGCACGACCTGGCGGTGGCGCAGGCCGACGCGGCGCGGGTCGATGCGCGGGAACTCGGCCTCCAGCGGCAGTTCGCGCTGCGTGGCCTTGCCGGTGCCCAGGTCGAGCGTGGCGACGGTCAGGCGCGGTTCGTTGCGGCGCACGCGGCGTGCGCGCATCACCTCGCGGTTGCTGGTGAACACCGACTCGGCGTTCTGCGTGCGCACGTAGTCGACGTGGATGCGCGCGCCGCGCGGCGTGTCTTCTTCCCACGCATTGCCGACGTGGAACAGGAAGCCGGCCGGCAGCTCGAACAGCTGGCGCTTGTCCCAGTTCTGCTTGTCGACCACCAGCGCGCGCATGCCGAGTTCGGGCCGCCAGACGTGGGCGTCGAGAAAGCTCGCGCCGGCCTCCTTGCGCTTGCTGTCGTAGACCAGCGGCGGCATGAGGAACACCAGGTGCCGCGCGGTCACGGCGAAGTCGTGGACCATCGGCAGCTCGGGCACCGGCACGACGGCCGCGCGGCGCAGCGCGCCGCCGGGCGCGATCTCGTACAGCGCGAGCAGGCTCTGGCCGGAGCTCACGCCGAAGTTCCATACGGTGCCGTCCGGGTCGACCTTGGGGTGGGCCGAGAAGGGCATGCCCGCGAGGTCGGCGCGCCAGGTCTTCACGCCCAGCGTGTCGAGCGTGCGCGCATCGATGCGCGTGGCCGAGCCGCCTTCCCACAGCGCGAGCACCTCGCCCTGCATCGGCAGCACGCTGGTGTTGGCGACGTTGATGGCGTCGGCCGAGGTGGGTGGCTCCACGCCCGGCGGCATGGTGCCGAAGGCCTCGGTGAGGTGGCGGCCGGCCTTCGCTTCGGCCACGCGCTTGGGCGTGGCGACGTAGCGGCCCTGGTGCCGCACGTCGGCGCCCTCGATGACGAAGCGGTGGACCATGCCGTCGCCGTCGAACCAATGGTGGTAGCGCTCGCCGCCCAGGTCGTGGCCGGCCGGGCCGATGCGGAACAGCGTGCCGGCCACGGCGTCGGGGAAGCGACCGCGCACGGTGGCGCGGGTCAGCGGCAGGTCGCCCGGGGGCGTGGCAAAGCCGATCTTCCATGGGGCGTCGGCGGCTTCGAACTGGGCTTGCCAGTTGTCGTCGGGGGTGCCGGCGGCACGCGCCAGCGGGCTGAAGAGGGGCAGGGCGCCGGCTGTGGCCAGCAGGCGCAGGAGTTCGCGTCGTTCCATGGCGGTGCTCCTCAGCGCAGATGGATGACGGCCTGCGCGTCGGCGTCGACGCGGAAGGCTGCGGCCTCGAAGTCGGGCGCGCCGCGGTTGCCCTTGGCGTCGTTCGAGAAGCCGTAGCGTTCGATCGGCATGCCCACGAGGTTGGTGTCGAGCTTGGCGTTGCCGTTCTCGTCGGCGAACACGCGCAGCGCGTAGCGCCCCGGTGCCAGGTCGGTGAAGACGAAGCGGGCCTTGCCGTCGCGTGCCGGCCCGGTCTGCGAAGCCACGGGCTTGCTCTCGGTGTAGCCGGCGGCGTCGTTGTACAGCGCGACGTAGAGCGTGGCACCGGCGGCCGGGCCGTCGGCGATGCTGAGGTTCAGGTCGGCGGCCAGGGCGCCGAGCGGGGCGAGCGCGGCGGCCGTGAGCAGGGCGCGCGCGGCGGGGCGGGAGAGCAAAGCGGGAAAGTGCATGGCAGGCCTCGTGGTGGATGGAGGGCCCGACGATCCCGCAGTCGCCGGGCGGTGCCCAGCGTCATGCGACGGAATGCGTGAATGCGCGCGCGAAATGCACGCAGGAGGAGCGAATGCCGCGGCCTGAGTGAGGCCCGGCGCGCTGTCAGGCCTTGTCCTGCCCGTTCTTCGGGGCTTCTGCGGCTTCTTCGATCGCGTGCCCGTTGCCCACATGGCCGGCGTCCGCGAACAGGCTCCAGGCGGCCATGAACAGCGCGGCGATCACCGGCCCGATCACGAAGCCGTTGATGCCGAAGATCGCCATGCCGCCGATGGTCGACATCAGCACGATGTAGTCGGGCATCTGCGTGTCCTTGCCCACCAGCACGGGGCGCAGGATGTTGTCGACCAGGCCGATCACGAACACGCCGATGAAGATCAGCACGCCGCCCTGCCAGAAGTGCCCCGTGGCCAGGTAGTAGATGGCCACCGGCCCCCAGATGAGCGCCGCGCCCACGGCCGGCAGCAGCGACAGGAAGGCCATCAGCACCGCCCACAGCAATGCGCCCTGCACGCCTAGGAACCAGAACGCCAGCCCGCCGATGGTGCCCTGCGCAATGGCCACGGCCACGTTGCCCTTCACGGTGGCGCGGATCACGGTGGTGAACTTGTTCAGCAGGTAGTGCGTGTGCGGCTTGGCCAGTGGCACGGCGTCGCGCATGGTCTTGGAGAGCGTCGAGCCGTCGCGCACCAGGAAGTACAGCAGGTACAGCATCACGAAGAAGCTGATCACGAAGTCGAAGGTGTTCTGCCCGATGGCCAGCGCCTGGCTCGCGATGAGCTGGCTGGCCTGGCCCGCGATGGCCGAAACGCGCGCCTGCCAGGCCGCCATGTCGCCGAGGTTGAAACGTTCCACGAGGCTCAGCAGCCACTGCGGCGCGGCATCGAGGATCTGCTGGAAATAGGCCGCGAAATTGATCTGGCCCGAGCGGATGCTCTGCGTGATCAGCGCCACTTCCTGCACCAGCGACACGCCCACCATCGCCAGCGGCAGGATCACGATGAACAGGCAAATGGCCAGCGTGGAGAGCGCGGCCACGTTGCGCCGGCCGGGCATCTTCTTGAGCAGCCACTTGAACAGAGGCGTGAACAAAATCGCCAGCGCCACCCCCCAGAGCACCGCGCCGAAGAACGGCATCAGCACCCACAGAAAGGCGACGGTGACAGCAGCAAGCAGGGCGAGAAAGACGCCGCGCTGAAGTTGGGGAGAGTTCATAAGTGTCTCGGACTGTAGCCGAGCCGGAACCCGTCGCCGTGTCAGCCGGCGCGCCCTTGTGCGATGCAGCAGGCTTGCCCAAGAAAAACGCCGCGGGCGCAAGGCCGGCGGCGTGTATCAGCTATTCAATTGATAGCTGAGGCTGGCATAAATGCACAGCGACACAGTGCTATCGCCTGGCTGCGCGCGGCAGCGCCACGGGCGCCAGCGTGGCGCGCAGCCGGCTCGGTGCATCGGGCTCGGTGGTCGCGTCGACCTCCAGCGCCCGTTCGACATTGCCGATGTGGTTGAGCATGAGCTGGCGCGCCTGCTCGATGTTGCCGGCCTCGAGCGCTTCGACGATCGCGCTGTGCTCCGCGCACGACTGCCCGGCCTCGTGCTTCGACTGGTAGAGCGTGGCGGCCAGCGTGGTGCGGGCCGTGAGGTCGCGCAGCACGTCGACCAGCAGCTGGTGGCCCATCTGCTCGGCCAGGCAGACATGGAAGTCGGCCAGCAGGAAGGCGCGCGTGGCGGCGTCGGCGCCTTCGATGGCGCGCTGCTCGTCGGCGATGTGGTCGCGCAGCTTGCGGATCACCTGGCCCAGCGGGCGGCCCTCGCTCGCGGCCAGGATGCCGGCCTCGACGATGCGGCGCGCCGAGAAAGCGTCGCGCGCTTCTTCGGCCGAGGGCTCCACCACGTACCAGCCGCGGCGCGACTGCACCTCGACGAAACCGCGCGCCTGCAACTGCATCAGCGCCTCGCGCACCATGGTGCGGCTGACCGAGAAGTTCTCGGCCAGCGCCTGCTCGCCGAGCCGGTCGCCGGGCGCGAGCTTCTGCGCGAGGATGGCCTCGACGACGCGTTCGGCGATGGCGGTGGGGCTGACGTCGGCGGGCATTTTTTTCAGTGAGCGGTGGAAGCGGCGGTGCCGGTGTTTACCACGGGCGCTTCAGCCAAAGGCTCGTCGTCGGGCGAGTAGGTGCCGTCGAGCACCGCATGCGCACGCTCCCGGTCGATGTCGCCTTCCCATGCGGCGATGGCGACGGTGGCCACGCAGTTGCCGATCAGGTTGCCCAGCGCGCGGGCGATGCCCATGAACCAGTCGACCGAGAGCACCAGCACCAGGCCGATGGCGGGAATCGCCGGAATCGCGTGCAGCGTGGCGGCCAGCACCACGATGGCCGAGCCCGGCACGCCATGCGCGCCCTTCGAAGTGACCAGCGCAATCGCCAGAATGGTCAGCAGGTCGGCCATCGAGATCGGCGTGTTGGTGGCCTGTGCAATGAACACGGCCGCCAGCGTGATGTAGATCGAGAACGCGTCGAGGTTGAACGAGTAGCCCGTCGGAATCACCAGGCCCACCGTCGAGTCGCGGATGCCCATGCGGCGCAGCTTGGCCATGATCTGCGGCAGCACGCTGTCCGACGAGGTGGTGGCGAACACGATGGCCAGCTCTTCGCGCAGGTAGCGCAGCAGCTTCCACAGGCTGAAGCCCGAGAAGCGCATCACCAGCCCCAGCACCACGAACACGAAGATCAGCACCGCGCCGTAGAAGAGGGCGACCAGCATGCCCAGCTGCTTGAGCGAGCCGATGCCGTACTTGCCGACCGTGAACGCGATGGCACCCAGCACGCCCAGCGGCGCCAGCTTGATGATGATCCCCATGATCTTGAACAGCACCAGCGAGAGCGCATCGACCACCGCCGCCACCGGCGCGCCGCGGTTGCCCAGCAGCGAGAGCGCGCAGCCGAACAGCACCGCGAACAGCAGCACCTGCAGCACGTCGCCGGTGGCGAAGGCGGCCACCACCGTGGTGGGAATGAGCTTCATCAGAAACTCGACCGTGCCGCCGCTCGTGAGCTTGTCGGCGTTGGAGGCGTAGGCGCTCATGGCGCTCGCGTCGAGCGCCTTGGGGTCGACGTTCATGCCCACGCCCGGCTCGAACACGAAGGCCAGCACCAGGCCCATCGCCAGCGCGATGGTGGTCAGCACCTCGAAGTAGATCAGCGCCTTCACGCCGACCCGGCCCACGCGCTTGAGGTCGCCCGCGCCGGCGATGCCATGCACCACCACGCAGAACACCAGCACGGGAATGATCATCTTGATCAGCTTGATGAAGCCGTCACCGAGCGGCTTGAGCTTGGCGGCGAACTCGGGCGCAAAGAGGCCGACGAGCACGCCCACCACCAGTGCGATGACCACCTGTCCGAAGAGCGATTTGGCAAAGCGAGGCATGGAAATCTCCTGTCGTTGTCGTGTCGAGGTTTTGCATGCAAGGATCGCTTCTTCTTGCATACAAGAACTGTAGGCAAGAAGACTTCAGGGGGTTCAGAGGGTATTCCCGGGGCGTTTCTGCTCCCCGAGGCCGTGCCTTCGAGGCCTGCCGCTACGCGATAAAAAGCAGGGCCGGGCATTCGAGCGAAGCCCGCACGGCCTGCACGAACTCGGCCGCTAGCTGGCCGTCGACCACGCGGTGGTCGAAGGAGGAGGACAGGTTCATCAGGCGGCGCGCGACCACCGCGCCGTCCCGCATCACTGGGCGCTGCACGATGCGGTTGACGCCGACGATCGCCACCTCGGGCGCGTTGATGATCGGCGTGGAGGCGATGCCGCCCAGCGCGCCGAGGCTGGTGACGGTGAGGGTCGAGCCGCTCAGTTCGTCGCGCGTGGCCCGGCCTGCGCGCGCGGCATCGGCCAGGCGCGCGATCTCGGTTGCGCAGGACCAGAGGTCGCGTGCTTCCGCGTGGCGCAGCACCGGCACCATGAGGCCGGCCGCGGTCTGGGTCGCGATGCCGACGTGCACCGCACCGTGGCGCGTGAGCACGCCCGCCTCGTCGTCGAAGCGGGCATTGATCTGCGGGAAGCGCGGCACCGCCAGCACGAGCGCACGCACCAGCAGCGGCAGCAGCGTCAGGTGCGCACGCTCGCCGCCCCAGCGTTCGTTGATCTGCGCGCGCAGCAGCTCCAGCTCGGTCACGTCGACCTCCTCGACGTAGGTGAAGTGCGGGATGCGGCGCATCGCATCCTGCATGCGCTGCGCGATGCGGCGGCGCACGCCGGTCACGGGCACGGCCTCTTCGTCGTTGCGTTCCGTGTAGCGCGCCGCATCCGGCGCCTGCGGATCGGGCCGGCGGACCAGCCAGGCGTCGAGGTCCTCGTGCAGGATGCGGCCGTCCGCGGCGCTGCCCGGCACCTGATGAAGATCGATGCCGAGGACCGTGGCCCGGTGGCGCACCGCGGGCGCGGCGAGCGGCTTGCCGGCGGAGGGGTGCGCGCGTTCGGCCGGTGCTGGCGCCGGCACCTGCGCCGCCTGCGCGCTTGCGGGCGCGGCCTGTACCGCCTGCACCTGCGCTTGCGCTTCTGCTCGCGTCTCGCCGCCGGCCTCCACGTCGATCCGGATCAGCTCTGCGCCCACCGCGATCTGTTGCCCCACTTCGCCGCCGAGCGTGAGCACCCGGCCCGCGACCGGCGAGGGAATCTCGACCGTGGCCTTGTCGGTCATCACGTCGGCCAGCACCTGGTCTTCGGCCACCGTGTCGCCGGGCTGCACGCGCCACGCCACCAGCTCCACCTCGGCGACGCCTTCGCCCAGGTCCGGCACCTTGATCGTGTGCGTGGCCATTCAGTTCTCCATGGCGCGCCGGAAGGCGGCGCCGACGCGCGCCGGGCCCGGAAAGTAGGCCCACTCCTGCGCATGCGGATAGGGCGTGTCCCAGCCGGCCACGCGCTGGATCGGCGCCTCCAGGTGGTGAAAGCAATGCTCCTGCACCAGCGCCGTCAGCTCGGCGCCGAAGCCGCTGGTTCGCGTGGCCTCGTGCACGATCACGCAGCGGCCGGTCTTCTTCACCGAGGCGACCAGCGTCTGCAGGTCCAGCGGCCACAGGCTGCGCAGGTCGATGATCTCGGCATCGATGCCGGTTTCTTTCGCGGCCGCTTCCGAGACGAAGACCATGGTGCCGTAGGTGATCACCGTCAGGTCGGTGCCGGGGCGGAACACGGTGGCCGATTCCAGCGGCACCGTGTAGTAGCCCTCGGGCACCTCGCCCAGCGGATGGGCCGACCAGGACACCAGCGGCCGGTCGTGGTGGCCGTCGAAGGGGCCGTTGTACAGCCGCTTGGGCTCGAGAAAGACCACGGGGTCGTCGTTCTCGATGGAGGCGATCAGCAGGCCCTTGGCATCGCGCGGATTGGAGGGCATCACCGTGCGCAGCCCGCAGACGTGCGTGAACAGCGCCTCCGGGCTCTGGCTGTGCGTCTGGCCGCCGTAGATGCCGCCGCCACAGGGCATGCGGATGGTGATCGGCGCGGTGAAATCGCCCGCCGAGCGATAGCGCAGGCGCGCCGCCTCGGACACGATCTGGTCGTAGGCCGGATAGACGTAGTCGGCAAACTGCACTTCCACCACCGGGCGCAAGCCGTAGGCGCCCATGCCGATGGCAGAACCGACGATGCCGCCCTCGTTGATCGGGGCATCGAACACGCGCGAGCGACCGTATTTGGCCTGCAGGCCTTCGGTGCAGTGGAACACGCCGCCGAAGTAGCCCACGTCCTGGCCGTAGATGATCACGTTGTCGTCGCGCGCGAGCATCACGTCCATGGCGGAGCGCAGGGCCTGGATCATGGTCATCGAGGCCATGGCTGTCGTCCCTCCGACGACAGCTGTTCGCGCTGCCGCTTCAGGTGCTCGGGCACGTCCTTGTAGACGTCCTCGAACAGGGTGGCGGCGTCGGCGACATGACCGTCGGCCATGGAGCCGAAGCGCTCGGCCTCCTTCACTGCGGCGTTCACCTGCGCCTGCAGGTCTGCCTGCGTCTGGTCGTGCTCCTGCGGCGACCACGCGCCGATCGCCGTCAGGTGCTGCGCCAGGCGCGGAATCGGATCGCCCAGCGGGAAATGCGCCCAGTCGTCGGCCGGACGGTACCTCGACGGATCGTCCGAGGTCGAATGCGCGCCCGCGCGGTAGGTGACCCACTCGATCAGCGTCGGCCCCAGGTTGCTGCGGGCGCGCTCGGCCGCCCAGCGCGAGGCCGCCAGCACCGCGAGGAAGTCGTTGCCGTCGACGCGCAGCGAGGCGATGCCGCAGCCGACGCCGCGCGCCGCGAAGGTGGTGGCCTCGCCGCCCGCGATGGCCTGGAAGGTGGAGATCGCCCACTGGTTGTTGACCACGTTGAGGATCACCGGCGCGCGGTACACGTGCGCGAAAGTCAGCGCCGTGTGGAAGTCGGACTCGGCGGTGGCGCCGTCGCCGATCCAGCCCGAGGCGATGCGCGTGTCGCCCTTGATCGCCGAGGCCATGCCCCAGCCCACCGCCTGGATGAACTGCGTGGCCAGGTTGCCCGAGATCGAGAAGAAGCCGGCCCGCTTCATCGAGTAGCACACCGGCAGCTGCCGCCCCTTGAGCGGGTCGCGCTCGTTGGACATCAGCTCGCAGATCAATTCCACCAGCGTCACATCGTCGCGCGCCAGCAGCAGGCCTTGCTGGCGGTAGGTGGGAAAGCACATGTCGCCCTGCTGCAGCACCAGCGCGTGTCCGGTGGCGATGGCCTCCTCGCCGAGACACTGGATGTAGAACGAGATCTTCTTCTGCCGTTGCGCGATCAGCATGCGGGCGTCGAAGGCGCGCGTCTTCATCATCGCGCGCAGGCCGCGGCGCAGCAGTTCGGGGTCGGCGTCGGGTGCCCACGGGCCGACGGCGCGGCCTTCGTCGTCGAGAACGCGCACCAGCGTGTAGGCCAGGTCGCTGGTGTCGGCCGGCGATGCGTCGATGGGAGGTTTTCGCACCTCGCCGGCACGCGACAGATGCA
This sequence comes from Variovorax sp. RO1, assembly GCF_002849325.1. Classification (NCBI taxonomy): domain Bacteria; kingdom Pseudomonadati; phylum Pseudomonadota; class Betaproteobacteria; order Burkholderiales; family Comamonadaceae; genus Variovorax; species Variovorax sp. RO1. Next base: position 414,308 of record NZ_PKMT01000005.1, on the reverse strand, counting down.
GGTAGGAAAAGTCGGTTTCATGCCCCGGCCGCCCGGTGGGCTCCGGCACATGCAGACGAAGAGATGCGCCGTGGCTCATCGCGTGGTCTCCGCGCTCGATGGAATCGCTCGCCAGCAAAGCCTAGCGAATTTCAGGCGCCGGCGCAGTCGGCCAATCGCGTATTTCGCAGGCCTCGCCAGACGCAGGGCGACGGGAGACCAGGGGCGCGGCGTTCAGGAGGCGCGCGCCGCGCGCTTCCAGCCCGCGGCATGAGGCTCCCATGGATGGGGGAGGCGGCGTTTCGGGGCGGCTCCTAGCATCCGCCACCCACAACGAGGAGAGCCCCTGATGAAGATCGCCTTTACTTCCTGCTTCAGTGCCCAGAGCTTCAAACAACAGCCTGTCTGGACCCAGGTCGGCGCCTCGGGCGCCACGCACCTGGTGCTGCTGGGCGACTCGGCCTACTACGACGCGGACGGTTCCGACATGGGCGCGATCAAGGGGATGGGCGCTCATGACTTCGCGCTGCATGCCTTCGGCCGGCTGCGCGACCAGCTCAACCAGAAGGAGTTCGCCAAGCTGGTGCGCGACACGGGCTTGCGCATTCATCCGATCTGGGACGACCACGACTTTCTGTGGAACGGCGCCTGTGGTGCGCAAATCGAGGGGCAGCCTTCGTACCGGCATCTGCTGGACCCGACCCGTGCGGCGTTCCAGGCCTATCGCGACGCGCTGGATTCACACGACCCGAAGACCTTTCCCAAGCCCGCCGATGGCTGGAACCTGGGCGTTCCCGAACCCGGCTACCGAACCCTCATGCTGAGCAACGCCGGCGACCCGGATGGCGCGGTGATGCTGCACCTCACCGACGGTCGCAGCTACAAGACCAAGGGCGGCGAGAAGGCCGTGCTTGGCAGCGCGCAGATGAAAAAACTGACGACGGCCATCAAGAACTCGGACGACAAGACGGTGCACCTCATCGCCAGCGGCCTTACCTTCGAAGCCCGCCACGGCGAGACCTGGATGGATTGCGAGGCCGAGCACGCCGCCATCCTCAAGCTCGCGGAGACGCGCCGCATCCTCATCCTGAGCGGCGACGTCCACGAGAACCGCTTCGCCGTGCCGTGGCCCGCCGGCGCCTGGAGCCTGTTCGAGGCCACCTCGTCCGGCGCTGCGTTGCGCACGGCCGTCACCATCGGCGCGCTGCAATGCAACTGGGGGCTCGTCGACATCACGAAGGACCAGGTGACCATCGAGCTGTCGCAGCTGCACATGGACACGCGCCGCCGCGTCATCGACCGGAAGAAGTGGAAGATGCTGTAGGCGTGGCGGGGCGCGAGTTCACGGCCCCTCCATTCGGCTTGCGAAACAGGATCACGAGCCCGGAGATCAGGAAGTACACGGCGCCCACCGCTGCATAGCCTGCGAGCGTCTGCAGGACCGGCGCACCGGTGCCTTGCTGAGCAACGAAGAAGCCGCCGGCCAGCGCAGACTGCGCGCCGCTCAGCATCATCACCCACTGCCCCCGGTGGCTCTTTCGGCGGCGAAGGGCCGTCGCCAGCTGCAGAAGGCCCGACACGATGGCCCAGACCCCGAAGATGACCAGGCCGATCTGAAGCCCGAGAACCAGCGAGCCCGCGACGGCAGCGGTGACCAGCGCGCTGATCCACGTGTTCAGCATCTGGGTCGGGTTGGCTTCGGTGCCACCGGTCATCCGGGCGTCCACCAGGTTCGCCAGCGCGTCCCACGCCGGATAGATGACCAGCAGGATCGTCGTCAGCACAGGCGACTGCTTGGCGACGGTGAAGGCCAGCGCGACCCACACGAAGGAAAAGGCCGCACGGGTGAAGTAGAGCTTGCGCAGCCAGGCGGCTGGCTGCAGGTGAGGTTGGATGATGTCGGACATGGCGGAGATGGGTAAGAGGAGAGGGCGCGCCTCGAACGAGGCGGTTGCAACGATTCTTCTGCGTTCCCGCCGCCCGCGGTATCGGTCGAATGACCGACAGGCGCCGATCCGACGGCTGTGCGATGCTGTGCACCCGCCCCCGCGATCCCATGCCCGAAGACTCCACCCTCACCGCTTTCGACGCGGCCCGCGCGCTTGCCTTCATCGGCGACCTCAGCATGGGCCAGCCCATCGACCATTCCCTGCGCACCGCCTGGCTGGCGGGAATGATCGCGACGCAGGCCGGCTGCAACGCGGCGCAGGTCGAGGTCGCGCAACACGTGGCGCTGCTGCGCTGGTCGGGTTGTACGGCCAACGCGCAGGAGTTCGCAGACTTCCTCGAAGACGACGTGCTGGGCCGGCGAGCCCTTCTCGCCTCGTCGCAGCCGCGCATGCGTCAGCCCAACCGCGCGGCCATCCCAGGGGCCGTGGTGGAGATGGCCAACATCCATTGCGAGATTGCCGGCGACATCGCGAACATGCTCGGCCTGGGGCTCGATGCCGAGGCCGCCCTGCGTGCCATCTTCGAAGCGTTCGATGGCAGCGGCGTCCCCGGCCTGCTGCAGGGCGACGGCGTGCCCCTTGCGACCTATGTCGTGGCCCTCGCGAGCGATCTCGAAATCTTCAACCGGCTCTATGGGCTCGACGAAGCCCTCACGCTCACGCGGGGACGCGCCGACAGCCTCTACCCCGGCTTCCTGGTCGACGCCTGCGCACCGCACGCCGCGGCGTGGATGAAGCAGTTGGATGCGCCTGCCCCGCCGTGGACCGATGCCGCAGACGGGTCGGCGTCCATGCGCCAGCGCGTCGGGCTGGAACTCGTCGGCGACGTGAGCGACCTCAAGCTGCCCTGGATGACGGGCTACTCGCGGCGCGTGGCCAAGCTGGCGCGCGACTGCAGCGCCCAACTGGGAATGAACGACGCGTTGCGCCATCGCATCTACAGGGCCGGCCTGATCCACGGCATCGGCCGGGCCGCGGTTCCCAATGCCATCTGGAATGCGCCCGAGCCGCTGCCGGCCGCGTCGATGGAGCGCCTGCGGCTCGTGCCTTACTGGACGTCCCGCGCGGCAGGGCAGATCGACGGTCTCGCGGCAGAAGCAGAAATTGCCTCGTTCGCCTTCGAGCGGCGCGATGGCTCGGGCTACTTCCGTGGCCGCTCCGGTGCGTCGATGCCGCTCGAAGGGCAGGTCGTCGCGGCGGCCGAGCAGTGGGTGTCGCACCGCACCCGCCGTCCGTGGCGACCCGAACTGACTGACGTGCAGGCGCGCGATCGCATGCAGGCAGACGCCGAGGCCGGTCGCTTCGACAAAAAGGTCGTCGCCGCGCTCCTCACCTGCGCGCTCTCGGGCGTGCCTGTGAAGCCCGTGGTGCCTGCACAGGACGACGCGTCGCTGTCCCAGCGCGAGCTGGACGTGCTGCGCTGCATCAGCCAGGGCGACAACACGAAGCAGGTCGCGCGTGCGTTGAACATCAGCGCGAGCACGGTGCGCACGCATGTCGAACGTGTGTTCCGCAAGCTCGGTTGCTCGACCCGCGCGGCCGCCACGCTGAAAGCCTCTGCCAGAGGCTTGCTGTAGCGGGCGGCCGCCCCATCGGTCAAGCGGCCATAGGCTCCGCCCGAACCGCACGCGCAGGCGCCCCGGTATCGAGCTGCCCACGCAGCATCTCCCACCGCACGCGCGCCGACACGATGCTCTCTTCCTTCACATGCCCAAAGCCGCGGATCTGTTCCGGCAGGCGCGCCAGCGACAGCGCCGTGTCGAAGTCGATGCGCTCGAAGCGTGCGAGCAGGTCGTCGACCATCGCGCGGTAGTCGGCAACCAGCTGGCGCTCCATGCGGCGCTCGGCGGTGCGGCCGAACGGATCGAGCGCCGTGCCGCGCAGGCCGCGCAGCTTCGCGAGCACGCGGAAGGCGCCGAGCATCCACGGGCCGAAGCTGGTCTTCACCGCGCGGCCTTCGGCGTCGCGACGGCCCAGCACCGGCGGTGCCAGGTGAAAGCGCAGCACCGGCTTGCCTTCGAACTGCTCGCCGAGCTTCTCCAGGAAGCGCGGGTCGGCGTACAGGCGCGCCACCTCGTACTCGTCCTTGTAGGCCATGAGCTTGAAGAGGCCCGAGGCGACGGCCTTGGCCAGCACGGTGCTGCCGCGCGTGCGTTGCTCGGCGTCGCGCACGCGTTCGACGAGGTCCGCGTAGCCGCGTGCGTAGGCGGCGTTCTGGTACGCCGTGAGGAACGCGGTGCGGTCCGCCACCAGCGCCCCGAAGCTTTGCGGCTTCTGCAGCGACACCACCTGCGCCGGTGCGGCCTGGCGCGTGACGGCAGCGAGGTCGAGCGCGGCCTTGCGGCCCCAGCGGAACGCGGCCTGGTTGGCCTTCACGGCCACGCCGTTGATCTCGATGGCCTTGTCGAGCGCTTCGGCCGACAGCGGAACAAACCCCTTCTGGAACGCGAAGCCCAGCAGGAACAGGTTGGCGGCAATGGCGTCGCCCATGAGGCGCGTGGCCAGCTGCGTCGCGTCGATGAAGTCGGCGCGGCCTTCGACCGATTCCTCGATGAGCGCACGCACCTGCGCGGCCGGAAACTCCCAGTCGGGCTGCTGCGCGAAGTGCCCGGTCGGCTGCTCGAAGGTGTTGACCAGCGCGTAGGTGCGGCCCGGCCGCATGCGCGCGATGGCGTCGGGTGCGCCGGCCGTGAGCATGTCGCAGCCCAGGATCAGGTCGGCCTCGCCGGTGGGAATGCGCTGCGCCTTCAGCTGCGCCGCGTCGCGCGCAATGCGCACGTGCGACGTGACCGAGCCGTTCTTCTGCGACATGCCCGTCATGTCGAGCACGCTCACGCCCTTGCCCTCGAGGTGCGCCGCCATGCCGATCAGCGCGCCGATGGTGATCACGCCCGTGCCGCCGATGCCGGTTATCAGGATGTTGTGCATGCCGTCCAGCGCGAGCGGCACCGGCGCGGGCAGAGCAGGTTCTTCGGCGGCCTTCACGGCCACGGGTGCGTGCTTGCGCGGCTTCACGCCTTCGACCGTCACGAAGCTCGGGCAAAAGCCCTTGATGCACGACTCATCGGCATTGCATGCGCTCTGGTCCACGCTGCGCTTCAGGCCCAGGTCGGTTTGCTTGGGCAGGAGGGCGGTGCAGTTCGACTGCTCACCACAGTCGCCGCAACCTTCGCACACGGCGTCGTTGATGAACACGCGCCGCGCGGCTTGCGGAAACTCGCCCTTCTTGCGGCGACGGCGCTTCTCGGCCGCACACACCTGGTCGTAGATCAGCACCGACACGCCCTCGAAGCCGCGCAGCTCGCGCTGCACTGCGTCCATGTCGTCGCGGTGGTGCACGCTCAGCGAAAACAAACCGTCGCGCTCGGGCGGCAGCAGGCTGCGGTCGGCCCAGCGCGTCGGGTCTTCGGCCACCAGCGCGAGGCGCTTCACGCCTTCGGCCGCCACCTGGTGTGCGATGCGCGGCACGGTGATCGGCCCGTCGACCGGCTGGCCGCCCGTCATCGCGACCGCGTCGTTGTAGAGGATCTTGTAGGTGATGTTCACGCCCGCCGCCACGGCCGCGCGAATGGCGAGCGAACCCGAGTGGTAGTAGGTGCCGTCGCCGAGGTTCGCGAACACATGCTTGCGCTTCGAGAACCACGCCTGCCCGAGCCACGGCGCGCCTTCGCCGCCCATGTGCGTGGTGGTGCGGTTGTGCTCGGGGTAGATCGCCGTGGCCATCACGTGGCAGCCGATGCCTGCGAGCGCGAGGCTGCCTTCGGGCACCTTGGTCGAGGTGTTGTGCGGGCAGCCCGCGCAGTACCAGGCCGGGCGCGAGGGCGTGGCCACGGCCTTGCCGAGCACCACGTCTTTCGCATCGAGAATCGCCAGCCGCATGCGGATGCGGTCGCTCGTGTGAAAGCGCGCCACGCGCCCGGCAATGACGCGCGCGATCTGCGCCACCGAGAAGTCGGCGGTGGCCGGCAGCAGCCACTGGCCGCGCGGGTGCGCGCCCCATTCGCCCTGTTCGTCGAACTTGCCGATCACGCGCGGGCGCACGTTCTCGCGCCAGTTGTACAGGTGCTCCTTGAGCTGGTACTCGACGATCTGGCGCTTCTCTTCGACCACCAGAATCTCTTCGAGCCCGTCGGCAAACTCGCGGATCGAGTCGGGCTCCAACGGCCAGGGCATCGACACCTTGAACAGGCGGATGCCGATGCGCGCGGCCTCGTCGGCGTCAATGCCCAGTTCTTCGAGCGCTTCGAGCACGTCGCGGTACGACTTGCCCGAGGCCACGATGCCCAGCCGGGCCTGCGGCGAATCGATGGTCACGCGGTTCAGGCGGTTCTCGCGCGCGTAGGCGATGGCGGCGTAGATCTTGTAGTCCTGCATCAGCGCCTCCTGCTTGCGCGCCTGCACGCCGAGCGTGTCGGTCGACAGCCGCGCATGCACGCCGCCGGGCGGAAACACGAAGTCCTTCGGCAGGCGCGTGTGCACGTCGAGCGCGCCGGCGGCAATGGAGCCCGACGACTCCACCGTGTCGGCCAGCGCCTTGAAGCCGACGGGCAGGCCGGCAAAGCGCGACATCGCAAAGCCGTGCAAGCCCAGCTCGATGTATTCCTCCACGCTCTGCGGGTAGAGCATGGGGATCATCGACGCGGCGAACAGGTGGTCGCTCTGGTTGGGCAGCGTAGAGGAAGACGCGCCATGGTCGTCGCCCGCCACCAGCAGGATGCCGCCCTTCGGCGAGGTGCCCGCGTGGCTCATGTGCTTGAACACGTCGCCGCAGCGGTCCACGCCGGGCGCCTTGCCGTACCACATCGCAAACACGCCATCGACCGCGCTCTCGCCGGTCAGGTGCACCTGCTGCGTGCCCCACACGGCGGTGGCGGCCAGCTCTTCGTTCACGCCGGGCAGGAACTTGACGGCGTTGGCTTCGAGCTGCGGCTGGGCTTTCCACAGCGCTTCGTCCAGGCCGCCGAGCGGCGAGCCGCGGTAGCCCGAGACGAAGCCCGCGGTGTTCAGGCCGGCCTGCTGGTCGCGCCATTTCTGCACGAGCATGAGGCGCACCAGCGCCTGGATGCCGCTCAGGTAGATCCGGCCTTCGGTGGCCGTGTATTTGTCGTCCAGCGCAACGCTGGCGAGTTCGTGGGATGCCATGAGAGAAAAGACTCCGGGTAGGACTCGTGGGATGCGGGCGTGGCCCCGGTAGAGGGCCGGCCCGCGAAACGTCTCGCCGGGGTTGCCGCCGAGACAGCGACGATTCTTTCGCACCGCGAGCCGAAAGTGCTTCTTCGTTTCGAGGGAGAAACCCGCATTCCGGAAGAACCATCGCCGCCACCGTCGATTCGCCGAAAGGCCTTCGGTCATGCAGGCGCCAGCGCGCAGGCCCGACAATGTCCGCCCGATCGACCGAGGACCTGATGAGACCCGACCTGGATTCGCTGGCGCTGTTCCTGCGCGCCATTGAGCACGGCAGCCTGTCGAAGGCGGCCGCCGAGAGCCACATGGTGCTGTCGGCCGCCAGCCGGCGCCTGGCCATCCTCGAGAGCCAGCTCGGCGTGGGGCTGCTCAACCGCACCTCGAAGGGCGTGACGCCCACGGGCGCGGGCGAGTCGCTGGCCATGCATGCGCGCCAGATCCTGCGCGACGTGGACCGTATGCGCGCCGACCTGTCCGACTACGCGCAGGGCGCCACCGGCCGCGTGCGGCTGCACGCCAACGCGTCGGCGATGGGCCAGTTCCTGCCCGACGACGTGGCGAGCTTTCGGCTGCGCTACCCCGAGATTCGTGTGAGCGTGGAAGAGCACCGCAGCGTCTACATCGTGCAGGCCATCCGCGACCGCCAGGCCGACGTGGGCGTGATCACCAGCGAGGCGGTCGACCCGGCGCTGCACTTCATTCCGTACCGCACCGACCGGCTCGTGGCCATCGTGCGCCAGAAGCATCCGTGGCGCGGGCGCGAGGTGTCGTTCGAAGAACTGCTCGACTTCGATTTCGTGGGGCTCGAAGACGACTCCGCCATCTCCCGCACCATGGAAGACGCCGCGATGAGCGCGCGCAAGGTGCTGCGGCTGCGTGTGCGCGTGAAGAGCTTCGAGGCCGTGTGCCGGATGATCGAAGCGGGCATGGGCGTGGGCATCCTGCCCGAGGGGGCAGCGGTGACTTACCGCAAGGAGATGAAGCTGCGCTTCATCAACCTCACCGATGCGTGGGCTTCACGTCGGATGTACCTGTGCACGCGGCAGGAGGCATTGAGTTTTCCGCAGCGTCGGTTGGTCGATCATTTGCTGGCACGGGGCATGCCGTAAAAGTCCTTCAGGGCGACGCTCCCGCCGACGGGGAGCCTTGCTCCGCGAATGTCCCCCGGGGCTTCGCCCCTCCTCCTTGATTTCGCTGCGCAAGGCACCCCATCGACGTGAGCGTGTTGAGTGCGGCTGCGGATCGGCAGGGCGCACGGCGGAAGCTGCATTTGTTGGCGCGCTTCGAGACTTCGTGCCGCACGAAATCGGCACGGCGCAAGGCTCTTCTCTAAAGTAGCTGCCCCTGCCACTCAAAACCCCACCAAGGGGACTCGGAAGACGCCACACACACAGCCATTGAAATGTTGGAAGGCTGCTTGCCTCGCGGCAGGTCGTCGGTGCGAAAGCAGCGATGCAAATGCGAGGTATCAAAAGGCGACGGCCGGGGTGTTAGTAGCATCCCAGCCGTCTAACCAAAGACGTGCAACACCCTCGAAAGGACCGCACAAAAATGGCTACCAAGACTATAGCCCGGCCTCGCACGCCGGTATCCCCCGCCGGAAACGCCCACGAAGACCCGGCGAATCTCCTCGAAAACACACTCGCCCAACTCGAAGCCCTGCTGTGGGTCTGCCACGGGGAAGACATCGACTGGTGCAGCGGCGAAGGGCCCCGGCAACTGGACAACCTGCTGTGGCTGGCGGCAGAACTGGCGCGCAAGGCGGGGAAGTTGTTTCAGGCGAGCGAGAGGGCGCGGAGTGGAGCGCCTGAGGCCGGCGGTTAGCGGCGGGTCTGCGGGCTGCGGAGCTGAAAAACGCAGCGGCGAATCGCTCAGCCTATGATCAGAAACGTTCTTGTGGAGGAGGCCGTGACCGGAAGTTCCGCGCTGCTCAGCTTGTCTCTCAGGTCGTGCGTCATACATTGCATGAGTCACATGGAAGCCCTATGAGAAAAACCTTGCCTCTCTGCACCCTCGTGTCGTTGTTCGCCCTCTCGGGTCAGGCCATCGCAGGTGCAAATACGGCGCAACTGAACTGCACCGGGAGTCACGCGGGGCAGGCACTCACCTTGGTGGGTGATGTGCCCGCCTCCATTGTTGAGGTCGATCTGAAACTCTCCTACCGCGGGCAAACCATCCGCTTGGCTTCACCACAGGCAGAGACCTCTGAGTCCACTGATTTCCGTCGTGGCATCTACAGGGTAGAGGCTGCGCTGTCCGGCTCCAACAGGCTCCAGCTTCAAGCCAAGCCCAAGAGCATCAAGTACAAAGGCAGCATGGGTGGCGGCAAGCTCAACGCCAGCTTTGGCGCCGTCCTCAAGGATGCGCCTGAACCCTTTAAATCGGCTCTGAAAGGGGCTGAGCTCAGCTGCACCTATGCATATGAAGTTTGAGCAAGGGCTCACAAGTCGTTCAACCAGACAAATAGCTGCTGTGCGGTTGTTTGTCGGTTAACGCCAACGTTGGATTTTGGGTGCCGACTGACGACGGTCTGCGCGCGGCCAAAAGCAGCCGTCCTTCCGCCGCGATGATGGTGCGTTGCGGTCGCCGCATGGGGCGGGCTTGGGTTGCCGCCGACACGACGGTGCGGTAGCCTCCCGGCTCCAACACTGCCAGGAGTCTCCCGATGCCCAGTCGCTTACTTCTTTCCGCTGGCGCTGCCGTCGCAGCCACCGTACTGATCATTGGTTGCGGTGCCATGGGTTCATCGGGCGGCAACTCCATGAGCTTCTTCATCACCAGCGTCAACCCCGGCAAGGGCGGCGACCTGGGAGGCTTGGCCGGAGCCGACCGCTTCTGCCAGTCGCTGGCCACGAGTGCGGGGGCGAGAAACAAAACCTGGCACGCTTATCTGAGCACCGCCGCCGCGAACGGGCAGCCGGCTGTCAATGCGCGCGACCGGATCGGCACTGGTCCTTGGACCAATGCCAAGGGAGTGGTCGTCGCCACCGGCGTGGCCGACCTGCACAGCGCCAACGCCAAGCTCGGCAAGGACACCTCGCTGACCGAGAAGGGCGAGGTTGTCTCCGGCTTCGGCGATCCAGTCAACCGCCACGACATCCTCACCGGCTCGCGCCCTGACGGCACTTTGGCCGTGGCCGATCCGGGTAAGGACACCACATGCGGCAATTGGACCAAAGGCGACGGCGGCTCCGCCATCGTGGGTCACCACGACCACAAGGGTACCAATCCCGATCCAGTAGCCAATGCTTCGTGGAACTCTTCGCACGGTACGCGCGGCTGCAGCGTCGACCAACTCAAAATGAGCGGCAGCGCTGGGCTGATGTACTGCTTCGCGACGAACTGACTTTGGCAGATGGGCGGGCCCCGGCCCGCGTCGTCTTGACGAGGCTGTCCCTTGCCGAGTTCGACCATGGCGATGCAAGTCGTGATCCTTGCCGCCCCGGCGGCTACATTCGGCCAGTAGGAGTCCTTCGCGAACGACCGCTTCTTCTATGTGACAGCCCTACTGCACTGACAGCGAGATGCTGCGCGAGATTTGCTATGTCACGCGGTCTCGTACCCATGCGTCGCGGATCGCGCGCAGATGCCGATCGTCAGTACCGCAGCAGCCGCCCAGCACATTGAGCGCCGGCAGTGGTGCGCGCAGCCTTCGGTAGCACTCACCCAAATCGGCTGGGTCACCGATGTCCAACTCGGTCGCGACATCCAACTCGGCATGGCTGCGCGTCGACGCATTCGCACGAATCCCTCGAATTCGAGTGGTCCAGGCTCCGCCGTCGGCGAAGCACGCCTCGAAGTGGCTCGGATGAGCGCAGTTCACGGCAAAGTACGCTGGCGCCGTATCTGCATCGACTCGCTCCATCGCTTCTCGCAACGGCTCCCCGTTGGGTAGACGGCCATCAGTCTCGACCGTGAACGAAATTGCGACCGGCAAGCCGACCGCCTTAGCGGATTGAGCGATGCCGATGGCCTCGGCGCTGGTGGTCATCGTCACCGCTGTCAGCATGTCGACGCTGCCCTTTTTCAACGCCGCGGCTTGCGGTAGGTGATAGGCCGCCGCATCAGCCGCGCTGCTCGGCTCATCGGCCATGTAGCCGTCGCCGCGCGGTCCAATGATGCCGCTCAGGACCACCGGACCGGTCAATCGGGAACGCCATTCATCCCGAAGGCCACTTACCAGACGCGCGGCGTCGATGTTGGCTCGTTCGAGCGCCGACGAGTCATACCCCAGCAGGTGACCCCAGTCCGGGTTTGCCCGCCAAGTGGGTGTCTCCAGCACGAAGCCGGCGCCAGGGGTACTGGCGCACAGTTCGAGATAGGTCCGGTAGTAGCGTTGGAGCCGCTCGCGCCCCGCGTAGTCCCGAAGCAGGACGAACGCCGCGAAGTGCGGCAAGTCCACGCCATCCAAAAAGACAAGCGTCGTCTCAAGCCCGCCGTCGCTGAGAAACAGTCCGCCGGCAAGCTGCGGAAGCGTTGCATCGATCATGGCGCACCTCCGATTTCATTCTGACGCGCCCGCGGTCAACTTGCAATCGCTTGCAGGCGCCTACTTGCGGCCGGCTCCATGTCGGACATTGCGCAGTGCATTGTTCGAGTCATCGGAGGTCTGCAAAGGGCCCTTCGCGACAGCAGCGCGACCGGCTACAGTCGGCCAGAACCAGCCATTTAGCTGGTCACTTAAATGAACCCCGTAACCGTTGGTCGAGGGCAGGACTTGTCGGTTTGCGCGTTTCGCTGCCCGCCAGCCTGCTCCAAGTACTCTACAAACCCGTCGAAGGCATTCAACAAGGGCTGGAACCGCGCCGCACCGCCTTCCAGTTGGCACAAGGCGTAGCAGGTTGCCTCCAGCGTAGACAGTTGGTCGGGCCCATGGGCTTTGCGGATACGGTAGTGCGAAGGCGGCAGGTTGTGCAGGGCCAAGCGGGGCAACTGTTGCAGTGGCGGGCTTTGGTAGAGCATCTTTCGGCTTTTGCGCCAGGTGCCGTCCAGCACGACCAGGCGCAGGCGCGACGGGGCTTGCGGCCACTCGGGCGGTAGCGGGGCTGGGACCCGCAGGTCCGGGGCGGTATCTTGCAGACTGTCCGGGTACAACAGCAGCGTGTGCTTGCCGTCCTCCGGCCAGACGGGTACGGCAAATGCCTCACCCACCACCAAGCGGCAGTGCGCCAAGCTGAGGTGCAGCAGGCGGGCACTGCCTTTGGCCTGGTGTACCTCCAGCGGGTGCTGCAGCACTAGTACCTCCACCGCGTGGGCGGTGGGCGCGACCCAGCGGCAAATGCAGGCGCCGAGCGGGCGCAGGCAAGCGGTGCACTGGGGGCGTGGAACTAAAGCGGCGGACATGGCTGGATTTTATTCAGCGTGCCTGGCCAGGCAATGCGTGGAAGGAGATGTCTCTTAGCTTTGGTGCGACGACCGGCAGCTTTGGACAATGCAATTAGTGAGTTGTATGGGCTTCGCACTTTCCTCGAAGGCATCACTCAAAGAAATGCTCTGTTGATCGCCGAAGACGATCTCAGTCGCGAGGCAATCCGCAGTCGGACGGGTGGCGCTTCGCTTAACAGTTAGGCTGGCGCCTGACCTCATTCGGCCAGGAGCAGTCGGTGGCTCTTAGGTAAAGCGGACACTCAACGTCGGAGTTGACCGGTGCGCAGTGGTGTTGCGCCGCAAGACGTATGTTCACGTACACAGCCTGCGGCGTAAAGCCGCTGCGTGTCCGTGTCGAACGACCTGTTAGACCACACTCGTTGTACTCCACTGCGCCTTAAGCAAAGCATATTGCAGAAGGTCGTGGTGCCGGCCTGCCCAGTACCCAGCATCCCGTTGATGCCCCTCTTGCAGAAAGCCGAGCGTTGCGAGCAATGCCAGAGACGCCTTGTTGTCAGGGTGTACCTGCGCCTCGATTCGATTTAGTTGCACCTCTCGGAACCCCCACGTGATAACTGCTTCTAGCGCTTCTCTTACGTATCCGCGCCCCTGATGCGCCGGAGCGATTTCGTATCCGACTACGCAGGATCTCCAGTTTCGATTCCAGCGAAACAGGCCGCACGTACCAATCAGTCCTGGTCGGTCTTTCAGCTCCATGGCCCAGCGCGCTCCAGAGACCGGCTCTTTCCGCCAGCTCGAAAACGTAGCGACTAGCTTCCTGGCGCCGTCAAGATTGGGAATCGGATCCGACCCGAACCATCGCATGTGCTCGTGGTCACCATGGATTTGAAGGAGACTTTCCGCATCCGATTCCAGAATCTCACGCAGGGTGAGTCGGGATGTCTCGAGCGTTGGGTAATCGACCATGAGCTGCTTGCGGTCTAACGTTTGACATGAGAGGCGGCGCCCGGCTTGCCGGGTGATGTATCTCGCAAACCTTGCGAAATAAACTGGACCGTGCGGGATATTCTGGACACTCATTCCTCCTGTAAGTGGCTTGCAGCCTGAATTTGCACAGGGATGCCTGTTTAAAACTTGGGCAAAATCCGGCCACAACCGGACATCGAAATCGAATGGGCTAACAGGCTCCTGCGGCTCGACGGGTTGGACTACCGGGAAACCACTTGCGTGAAACCGGCCGGGCTCGCACCCGTCCATCGAGCCGCAAAAGCTGGAGGCACGAACGACAAGGCCGCAGGCAATGCTAGGGCTTCAACACAACTCGATGGTCTGGCGTAGCAACCCCGATGGCTCGGCACTCGGCCCGACGAAGATCTCGACTTCGCCCGCCTCGAACACGGGCTGCAGGTCCGGCCCGAGGTAGCGCAGCTCGGCCGCCGGCAGCTCCAGGTTCGCCGAGCCGGCTTCGCCCGGCGTCAATCGCAGCTTCGCGCAGCCCTTGAGTTCCAGCAACGGCCGGGTGACACGGCTCAGCTTGCTGCGGACGAACAGGAAGACAGTCTCTTCAGCCTCGTGCGCGCCCACGTTGCGCAGCCTGACGCTGATCTTCAACGCGTCCTGCTCGCGCACGCGCCTCGGCTCGACCTGAAGCTCGTCGTAGACAAACCGCCCGTAAGTCAAGCCGTGGCCGAAGGCATACAGCGGCGTGTTGTCGACGTCCTGGTACCTGCTCGTGAAGTAGTCGGCGGGATTCATCGGCCGGCCGGTGGGCCGCTGGCCGAAGTAGATCGGCATCTGCCCGACGACGCGCGGCCAGCTCATCGGCGTGCGACCGTTGGGGGTGACCTGGCCTGTGACCACGTCGGCGATCGCGTGGCCGGCTTCGACGCCGAGGAACCACGCAGCCAGCAGCGCATCGGCGTGTTCGGCCAGCCAGGGGACGACGAGCGGGCGGCCCGAGAACAGGATGGCGATGACGGGGATGCCGAGCGCGTGTGCACGTGCCACCGTCGCTTCGGCCAGAGCCTGCTGCCGGCCGGGAAGCGCGGGCGTGGCACGGCTCGCCGCTTCGCCGCTCATCGTGGCACGCTCGCCCAGGCACAGCAGAACGGCGTCGGCGCCGTCGCACAGCGCAATGGCAGCTTCGATGCCGCTGTCGTCATCGCTCTCGATGGCGACGCCCGACGCGTGGCGTATGTCGGTCTGCGGCAGCGCGGCGCGCAAGCCGGCAAGCACGCTGACGGCTGGCTCGTCTCCACCGGCACCCCACCACGGGCCTTTCATCTCGGTGCTTGCGTCGGCCAGCGGGCCGATGAGGCACAGCGCCTTCGCCGCCGCAGGCAAGGGCAGGGTGTCGCGCTCGTTCTTCAGCATGACGATGGCCTTGCGCGCGGCGTCGCGCGCCAGCGCGTGCCGCTCGGCGACAACCGCCGCGGGTTCCGGTGTCGCGCCACGGCGGTAGGGGTCGTCGAACAGGCCGAGCTGCTCCTTGAGTCGCAACACGCGGCGCACGCTCGCGTCGATCTCTTCGATCGTCACCCGTCCCTGCGCGAGCGCGATGGGCAGGCCCTTGCGGTACGCGTCGGCCATCATGTCGATGTCGACGCCGGCCTTCAGCGCCAGCACCGCGGCATCGACGAGATCGGCCGCGACGCCGTGCTTGATCAATTCCGCGATCGCGTTGTAGTCGCTGACGATGACGCCGTCCCAGCCCATCTCGCCGCGCAGCCAGTCGCGCAGCAAGGGGATGTGCGCCGTCATCGGCACGCCGTTGAGATCGGTGAAGGCGGGCATCAGCGTCGCGACGCCGGCGCGCACGGCTGCCGCGAAGCCCGGCAGATGCACCTCGCGCAAGGTGCGCTCGGAGATGTCGACCGAGGCGTACTCCCGCCCCGCATTGACTGCGCCGTATGCGACGAAATGCTTCGCACAGGCGGCCAGCGATTCGGCCGACGACAGATCGGCCCCCTGGAAGCCGCGCACCTTGGCCTGCGCGATGCGTGCGTTCAGCCAGGGGTCTTCGCCAGGTCCTTCCGCGGTGCGGCCCCAGCGGGGATCGCGCGATACATCGAGCATCGGCGCGAAGGTCATCGCCAGGCCGTCGGCAGCGCCTTCGCGCGCGGCCTCGCGCGCCGTGCGCTCCCAGAGCTCTTCGTCGAAGGTGCCGGCCTCCGCAAGCGGGATCGGAAAGAGCGTGCGATGGCCATGAATGATGTCCAGGCCGATCAGCAGCGGAATGCGAAGCCGCGACTTCTCGACGGCCAGTCGCTGCATTTCGTGCGTGGGGCCGGCGCCGACCATGTTCAGCAGATTGCCGACGCTGCCGTCGATGATCGACTGCGTGGAGTCCCCCGCGAGCACCGGCCCGGTGACCGTGTAGCTGGAGGCAGTCATCGTCAGTTGACCCAGCTTTTCGGCAAGCGTCATCCGGGCCATGAGGGTGTCGATGCGACTCATCAGGGATTTCGAATAGAACCCAAGGGCCTTAATGATGGCATGCTGCGGGGAAGGCCATCGGCCGCGTGGCGTCGATGACTGGATGAAACCAGAAGTGACACGCCAGGACAACCACGAAAGGAGCCATTCGTGTTGAAGGATGACAAGAGTCCGAGGGCACTGGCTGCCCTGTCCGATGAAGCCTTGATCGACGCCGTGCAGCGGCAGACCTTCCGCTATTTCTGGGACGGTGCGGAGGCCGACAGCGGCCTGGCGCTCGACCGCCGCACGCTCGTCGGCGCCACGGGCGAGGACCTGGCCGACGACAGGGTCGCGATCGGTGGCACGGGCTTCGGCATCATGGCCATGATCGTCGCGGTGGAGCGCGGCTGGGTCACGCGGGACGCCGCGCTGGAGCGCCTGGGCCGCATGCGGGACACCCTCTTTCGCGCCAGGCGCTACCACGGCGCCTTCCCCCACTTCATGGACGCAGCGAGCGGCGAGACGATCCCGATGAGCCCCAAGGACGACGCGGGCGATCTGGTCGAGACCTCGTTTCTCTGCATGGGCCTGCTCTGCGCGCGCCAGTATTTCAACGACGACACGGCCATGGCGCGCCGGCTGCGCGCCGACATCGACACGCTGTGGCACGAGGTCGAATGGAACTGGTTCACCCAGGGCGGTCGGGACGTGCTGTACTGGCACTGGAGCCCGAACCACGGCTGGGCGATGAACCATGAAGTGCGCGGCTGGAACGAGTGCCTCATCACCTACCTGCTGGCCGCGGCCGCGCCGCGCCATGCGATCGATCCGCGGGTGTACCACCGCGGCTTCGCGGCGGGGCCCGGTTTCCTCAACGGCAGTTCGTACTACGGCATCGAGATACCTCTGGGCATGCCGTACGCCGGCCCGCTGTTCTTCACGCATTACTCGTTCTGCGGCCTCGATCCGCGCGGCCTGAGGGATCGTTACGCCGACTACTGGGATCTCAACAACCGCCACGTGCAGATCAACCGCGCCCACTGCGTTGCCAATCCCCGGGGCTTTCCGGGCTACGGCGAATCGTGCTGGGGCCTGACCGCGAGCGACGACCCCGACGGCTACCTCGCGCACGACCCGAGCAACGACAACGGCACCATCTCGCCGACGGCCGCGCTGGCCAGCCTGCCGTATGCGCCCGCCGAGGTGATGCGGGTGCTGCGGCATTTCCTCACCGTGCATGGCGAGCGGGTGTGGAGGGACTATGGCTTCGTCGATGCCTTCTGCGAGGCGCGCGGCTGGTTCGCGGACACCTACCTTGCCATTGACCAGGGCCCGATCGTCGTGATGATGGAGAACCATCGCACGGGCCTTCTGTGGAAACTGTTCATGAGCGTGCCCGAAGTGCAGGCCGGGCTGCGCCGCCTGGACTTCAGCAGCCCGCATCTCGGGTCGCCCGCACCGTGACCTTCAGCGTGGCGAGCCAGCAAGACCCGGCTTTCGAGCCATGGCTCGAAAGACAGCTGTCCCATTCGGCGAGCGCGATGCTGGCCAGCATCTCGCCGGTGTCGCTCGTCAAGCATCGCCCGGGCTTCGGTCAGACCCTACGGCCGCTGGTCGGCGCCGTCGTCGCCTCGCCGGTGCTTGGCAATTACGACCCGGACCCGGACTACTTCTTTCATTGGTTCCGCGACTCTGCGGTCGTCATCGATGCATTGCGCCTGCTCTACGTCGAACGACGCATCGGCGACGAAGCCCTGCGGCATCTGCGCGATTTCACCCGCTTCAGCCTTGCCTTGAATGGACTCGATGGGCGCGCAGTTGCCGCGGTGCAGGGCCGCAGAGCGCGCGTGGCTCCCGAACTCCTGCAGTACCTGCGCGAGGACCATGACCTCGCGCGCATCCACGGCGATGCGGTCGTCGCCGAGACGCGGGTGAACCCCGACGGCACGCTCGACATCCTCCGATGGGCGCGCCCCCAGCACGACGGGCCGCCATTGCGCGCGCTGGCGCTGCTGCGCTGGGCGGCCGCAGGGCACCTCGACGCGGCGCTGCTGGCGGAAGTCACGCCGCTGATCCGCTTCGACATCGACTTCACGCTGCGTCACTGGCGCGAGCCGTCATACGACATCTGGGAGGAGGAGCTCGGCCACCACTACTACACACTGCGCGTCGCAGGGGCCGCGCTGGCCGAAGGCGCGGCATGGCTGGAGGGCCTGGGCGACACGGCGCAGGCGCAGCGCTGCCGGGAGGCGTCGCGGGCCGTGCTCGGCCTGCTCGACGGCTACTGGGTAGACGAGGGGGTGGACGATCTCGATTCGACGCGCGGCTACTACCGTTCACGCGTGCTGGCGGACGACCGGCCCAGTCCGAAGGCGCTGGACATCGCGGTGATCCTCTCGGCAATCCACAGCCTCGGCACCGAGGCTGCCCATGGACCGGCCGATCCGCGCATGCAGGCCACGCTGGCGCGACTCGATGCGCTCTTCGATGCGGCCTATCCCATCAACCACGGCCGAGCCGCGGGCCGTGGCGCAGCGATGGGGCGGTACGCCGGCGACGTGTACTGCTCGGGCGGCGCGTACTACTTCTCGACGCTCGGCGCCGCCGAGTTCTGTTTCCGCGCCGCGGCGATGGGCGACGATGCACGCCATTGGCTCGAACGCGGTGATGCCTACCTCGCCACCGTGCGCGCGTACACGCCGGACAGCGGCGATCTGTCGGAACAGTTCGACCAGCGCAGCGGCGCGCAGACCTCGGCGAAGCAACTGGCCTGGAGCCACGCCGCATTCATTTCGTGTGCCTCGGCGCGCCGCATCGCGGGTGCCGCCTGTCAGGCGCCGCGAGGGCGATGAGCACGAGGCCGGAGACCCGCGTCGAGCCGGTTGCAAAGGCCGGTGTCTTCCGTCAGGCCGGCGAGTTGCTCGGTGCCTTGCGCGTGTCCCCGGTCGCGAAAACGCTTGTCGCGCTGATGGGCGCGATCGTCGTGGTCGTCGCGCTCACGGCGTATGGGCAGATCGAGCTCAACAGCTGGAACAAGCCGTTCTACGATGCGATCTCGCGTCGCGACCTGAGCGAATTCGTCGTGCAGGTCGGCGTCTTCGCGGTCATTGCGGGCGTGCTGCTGGTCTTGAACGTCGCGCAGAGGTGGTTGGGCGAAACCTTGCAGCTGAAGCTGCGCGAGGCCGTGGTCAATGACGTCGTGGGGCTGTGGCTGCAGCCGCGCCGGGCGTTCTGGCTGCAGGCCAGCGGCCCGATGGGGGCCCATCCGGATCAGCGCATGCACGACGACACGCTGAAGCTGTGCGATCTGTCGGTCACCCTCGGCGTGGGTCTGTTGCAGGCCGCGATGTTGTTCGGCAGTTTTGCGAGCGTGCTGTGGGTCATCTCCAAGGACTTCAGCCTCTTCTTCGACGGCAAGGACCACGTGTTGCCGGGCTTCATGTTGTGGGCGGCGATTGTCTATGCGATCGCCGGCTCTCTGCTCACCTACTGGGTCGGCAGCGGCCTGATCTCGCGCAACGCCGAGCGCTACGCGCGTGAGGGCGAATTGCGCTTCTCGCTGACGCGCATCAACGAGCACCTCGACGGCATCTCCCTGGCCGGTGGCGAGGCCGACGAGAAGCGTCGCGTCGCCACGCATTTCGGCGATGTCTTGCGCGCCACGTCGCGCGTGGTGCTCGGGCTGACCAACCTGACCTGGGTCACCGCGGGCTTCGGCTGGGTCACCATCATCGCGCCGACGCTGGTGGCCGCACCCCTCTACTTCTCGGGGAAGGTGTCGTTCGGTGGCTTGATGATGGCTGCCGCGGCCTTCACGCAGGCGCAGTCGTCGCTGCGTTGGTTCGTCGACAACTTCAGCATCATTGCCGACTGGCGCGCCACGCTGCTGCGTGTCACCGACCTGCGTCGGATGCTGGCCTCCGATCTGGAGGCACAGGCAGGCGGCAGTCGCATCGCCTACGACGAGAGCGATGCCGGGGCGCTCGCGATCGAAGCGCTCGAGGTTCGTTCCTGGACCGGCCACGATCGGCTGGACACCCCGGGTCTCGTCGTGCACCGCGGTCAGCGCGTGCTGATCCTCGGCACACCGGGCACCGAGAAGACCTTGCTGTTCCGGGCGCTCGCGGGCCTCTGGCCCTGGGGCTGCGGCACCGTGCGCCGGCCCGTCGGCGAGACGATCCACTACATGCCGCGCGGCACGCCCTACATTCCCCGCGGCACGCTGGCCGAAGTACTGTCGTATGCGATGGAGCCGTCGACCTACCCGAGAGAAGCCATGGTGGCCGCACTGGCGAGCGTGGGCCTCCAGCGTTTGGAACCATTGCTGAACCAGACGGGGCGCTGGGAGAGCGAGCTCAGCATGGACGAGCAGTTGCGGCTGGGCTTCGCCCGCGTGGTGCTGCAGGCACCGCCTTGGCTGGTGATGGACGAAGCCTTCGGTGCGTTCGACGACGACACGCTCGAACTCATCATCGACCTGCTGGGCAAGCTCACGCACACGGGCATCATCCACATAGGCTCGGCCGGAGAGGCGCACGACCGGCTGTTCACGCAGGTGGTGCATCTGGTCAAGGCGCCGAACGCAGTGCCCGAGGAGCCGCGACCATGAGACACCCCGGGTCAACCGTCAGTCGTGCGCGTCGCGCCCTCATGCGGCTGATGCTTGCGCTGCCCGCGTGGTCAACCTGGTCGCGGGCGGCGGATTTCGGCTTCCGGCCACCGCGCGATCCTGACGATGCCACCGCGGCGGACCTGATGCGCGACTTGGCCCAGCGCATCCTGCCGGTGTACCAGGACGCGGACACCGATGTCTTCCTGGCCAACGTGACTGCCCTGCAGATCGTCAGTGGCGCCTACCGTGCGGCCTACGACAGCAGCGCGGCCCTGCGCAGTCGCCGCCAGGGCAAGCCGTTCGACGGGCTGGTCGAGCGTGCGATCCTCGACGGCATCTATGCGCATGCGCGGATGCTCGAAGTGGACCAGCGCCTCGGCTTCGCCGAAACCTATGCGCGCTCGTTCCGCGAGCTGGTGTCGCCGCTCGACAACGCGCAAGCCCAGGCCATCATGGCGCGGCTCGAAACCCCACCGGCGGTGTACAGGGAGCCGCTGCGTCAGGCGTTCGATCTCTGGCGCGCGAAAGGAAGCCTTCCGCAGGCCGATGCGCTGGCGCTCGTGCGAACCTGGCTTTCGTACCAGTCGCGTCGCAGCTTCCGTGCGCTGCTGCCCGAATTGTTCGCGGCGGAAAACCGCAACCGCTACGTGGCGGAAGCTGACGTCAGGATTTCCGTGCGCGGGGGTGTCATCCATGCCAGCCTGGTCCGGCCCGGCCGCGCGAACGCAGCCTTGCCGACGCTGCTGCGCTTCACGCTCGACCCCGCCGAAGACGACGCACAGCACAGCGCCGCCAAAGGCTACGTCGGCGTCACGGCGTACGTACGCGGCCGCACGCCCGACGGCAAGGGCGCCGTATGGCCGTTCGTTCGCGACGGCGAAGACGCCGCCGCCGTCATCGACTGGATTGCCCGGCAGGCGTGGAGCGACGGCCGCGTCGCCATGCTCGGCGACGGCTACTCCGGCTACGCCGCCTGGGCCGCCGCCCGAAGGAGACCGGCTGCCCTCAAGGCCATCGCCACGATCGCGCCAATGGCGCCGGGCATCGACTTCCCGATGGCCGGACAAATCTTCCGCAACGCCATGGTCCGCTGGGCGCAGGCGCACGCGACGGCCGAGCCCTTGCGGGTTGGCGTCGACGCCGACGCCAGCCCGGACGCCGTGTGGCAGGCACTCGACGCGCGCTGGCACCGTGGCAATCGCCCCTACTGGGACATAGACCGCGTCTTGCTGGGCAAGCGCAGCAGGCTGATCCGGACCTGGCTGACACACCCAAGCCATGATCGCTACTGGCAGAAGTTCCTGCCGTCGGCGGAGCAGTTCGCGCGAATCGACATCCCGGTGCTCAGCTTCGCCGGCTACTACGGCGCCGACGCCGGCGCGCTCTACTTCCACCACGAGCATGTTCGCAACCGGCCGCAGGCCGACACGACGCTGCTGCTCGGCCCCTACGACGCGGCTTCGATCCGGCGCGGAACGGCGCCAGCGCTGCGCGGTTACACGCTCGACCCCGTCGCACGCGTCGACCTGCCCGAGTTGCGCTACCAATGGCTCGACCACATCCTGAAGGGCGCGAGCAAGCCTTCCCTGCTGATGGATCGCGTCAACTACCAGGTGATGGGCGCAGACCAATGGCGCCATGCGCCGACGCTGGACGCGCCGCAGCGCACCCGGCTGCGCCTTTACCTCGACACCCGCGAGCGCGACGACCCGCACCGCCTGCTGCCGTCGCCGTCCGAAGGCGGTGGCAGCACGCGGCTCTCGGTCGATCTCGCCGATCGACGCGACGTGCGCACGCCGTGGCCGGACGCGCTGCGGGTGAAGCAACTGCCGGCACGCAACAGCATCAGCTTCGCCAGCGATCCGCTGCCGGAGGACACCGAGATCGTCGGCAGCCTGCGTGGCGTGTTCGACATCACGCCCTCGCGACAGGACGTGGACTTCAACATCTCGCTGTACGAGCAGACGGCAAGCGGCGAATACCAGCTGCTGTTCGATCCCTACGACTTCCGCGCCAGCTACGCAGGCCATCGCGTGCGTCGCCGGCTCCTGCGGGCCGGCGAGCGTCAGCTGCTTGCGTTCACCACCGAGCGCGTGACGGCTTGCAAGCTCGCGGCGGGCAGCCGCATCGTGCTGCTGATCGGCCTCAACAGGCGCCCCGACCGGCAGATCAACTACGGCAGCGGCAAGGACGTGAATTCGGAAACCATCGCCGATGCGAAGTGGCCCCTCCGGGTGCGCTGGCATGCGCGCAGCTACGTCGAGATCCAGACGGGCAAGTCTTGATGGCTCATCGTGCCGTCGGACCTTTGTCGATCACGGCGCCGATGACGACACCTTCGCAAGGCGCCAGCACCAGGGGCCCTTCGATCGATCCGGTGCGCGCGGGATCGGTCGATGCCAGCACGATCGACTGGTGCGGCATCAACGCCGGCGAAATCGGCGCCGGGGTGGCGCCGAAGTTGAGGAGCACCACCAGCCGCTGTCCTTCGCCGTTGCGCGCATAGGCGAGCACCTCGCCCTCGGCGTCGAGCGCTTCATAGCTGCCCCGGTTCAGCGCAGGCTGCGCGCGGCGCAATGCGATGAGGCGCCGGTAGAGCGCCAGCATCGACCCTGCGTCGTGCGATTGCGCTTCCACATGGTTCGTGGGCCAGTCGGCTGCCAGGCGCAGCCACGGCGTACCGGTCGTGAAGCCCGCATGCGCCGCGGCGCTCCATTGCATCGGTGTTCGCTCCGGGTCGCGCCCCAGGCCCATGCCAGGCTTGTTCTTCTCGAACGGGTCCTGCACTTCATCGACGGGAATGGGGACGTCCGTCATGCCGATCTCGTCGCCGTAGTAGAGCGTCGGCGTGCCGCGCAGCGTGAGCAGCAGCATGGCCGCGAGCCGCGCCATCTGTGGCCCGACGCGGCTCGCAATGCGGGATCTGTCGTGGTTGCCCAGCACCCAGTTCGGCTGGGCGCCGACGGGCAGGGCGGCTTCGTAGTCGCGCACGAAGCGGTCGATGCGCGCCGCCCGCCACTCGGTCGCGATCAGCTGGAAGTTGAAGGGCAGTTGCACGCCTTCGAGCACGCCTTGGGCGTTGAGTCCGTAGTAGGCGACCAGGCGCGGGAGCGGCAGGTAGAGCTCGCCGATCAGCACGCGCGACGAGCGTGCGTCGCTGAATGCGTCGACCACGCGGCGCATCTCGGCCACGATCGGCTGCACCTCCGGCAGGTCGGTGTTGTAGAGCATCAGCCAGCGAAAAAACGGGTCTTGGCCTTCGACGAAGTCGGGGTTCGGCGGGTTGTCGCGGAACTGCGCGTCCTTGATGATCTGGGAGAGCACGTCGACGCGGAATCCGTCGACGCCGCGCCGAAGCCAGAAGCGCAGCACCTCGTACATCGCAGCGCGCACTTCGGGGTTGCGCCAGTTGAGGTCGGGCTGCTCCTTCAGGAACGAATGGCCGTAGTACTGGCCGGTGGTCGCATCGAAGGTCCAGGCCGGGCCGCCGAAATTGCCGAGCCAGTTGTTGGGCGGCCCGCCGTCCGGTGCCGGGTCGCGCCAGATGTACCAGTCGCGTCGCGGATCGCCGCGTGCGCTGCGGCTGCGCACAAACCACGGATGCCGGTCCGACGTGTGGTTGGGCACGAAGTCCAGGATGATCCTGAGCCCTCTCGCGTGCGCCTCCTGCACCAGCGCATCGAAGCCGTCCAGCGTGCCGAAGCGCGGATCGATGTCGCAAAAATCGGAGATGTCGTAGCCGAAGTCGGCCATCGGCGAGGGATAGATCGGCGAGATCCAGACGGCATCGACGCCGAGCGAGACCAGGTGATCCAGCCGGGCGCGGATTCCGCCCAGGTCTCCGATGCCATCGCCGTTGCTGTCCTGGAACGAACGCGGGTAGACCTGATAGACGATTCCGCACTTCCACCAGTCGTCGGCTGACATCTTGATCCCCTCATGGTCGGTTTCGATCGGGTCCATTGTCTCCATGAAGTTTGCAGGGCATCACTGCGCTGTGGCCAATACCTTTGCAGACGTCTTCGGCCCGCGACGCCGTGTGCCTGCAACGGACCATGTCTACCTTGAAACCGGTCGTCGATCCTGAGGTCTCGTTGGTGCCTGATGACAGGGGGCGGCTTCACAGCGCGAGTTCGCTGTCCGGCCCGGAAGGACCGCAATTGACCGACTGTAGCCAGCGCTTCTGCGCTTCTGATTGGCCACAAATGAAGGCCCGCCAAATTACGTCGGACTTCCCGGCAACGCACCGAGCTGCTGCATGAGACCGCACGACTCTCGCTATTCCTGCGAGACCAGCGACGTGGGCCCCTCATCCGAGGCGCAACACTACGGGGCTGAAGCGCGACGCTGAACGGCCGGTTGTGGCCGCCAGCTGATAGGCTGCGCACGCTCGCCCAGCTCGCAATTTTCCTGCGAGCGCAGGGCGCCAGCATCGAGGACAAGTCAATGAGTACGGACAGCCGCATCATCGTTTCGCTCGACTTCCCTACCGCCGCATTGGCGGCGGACCTCGTGACGCAGCTGGGCGCAGCGACGACGTTCTACAAGGTAGGCCTGCAGCTGCTGACGGCGGCAGGACCTTCGGTCGTCCGCGAGCTCGTGGATGCAGGGAAAAGTGTTTTCCTGGACCTCAAGCTGCTGGAAATCCCAAGCTCGGTGGCTGGCGCGGTCACCGCAGCCGGACATCTGGGGGCTTCGATGGTCACTGTGCATGCCTCCGGCGGTTCCGCCGTGCTTCGCTCGGCAGTTCAGGCCGCGAGCCAGTTCCCTCAACTCAAGGTTCTTGCGCTCACCGTCATCACCAGCATGAGTGACCAGGATCTGGAAGAGGTCGGCGTCGCTTCGACGGTTCCGGAGCAGGTCGTGCGACTGGGGCGTCTTGCCGCCGCAGCCGGTTGCCATGGTGTCGTCTCGTCGCCGTTGGAGGCGAGGCTGCTTCGTGAGGTCCTGCCACTTGGTGCCCTTGTCGTGACGCCAGGCACGCAGCTCTCAGGCAACGAACAGAATGACCACGCACGAGCTGCGACTCCCGCGCAGGCCATCGAGGCTGGCGCGACGCACGTGGTCATTGGCCGCCCCATATCGCGTGCCTTGAATCCCGCTGCCGTGTTCGCGGCCGTGCGCGCTGAGCTGGCCACCGCTATCCCGCAACGCTGAAGCGGCCAGGAGCCTCAGCCAAAACGCGGGTCACATCTGCGCGGAAATCAACCGGCCGCTTACAAGCGCCGTACGCACGACACAGCGCCATACAAGCAACTGCACAGTTGCCTTCACAGTGCTCTTCCGCCGTCGCCGGCGCCGTTGCTACGGTGTTCGTGCAGGCCACCCCACAACGCCCTTCGGTCACCTTGCCGAGGGGTCTCGGAGCACAAGTCGTGTCGTCACAGAAAAAGAACGCCGCCTTCCGCGTCTGGATCTCGGGCCACCGCCTCCCGGCGTGGCCGTGGAGCGCAGGAAGAAGCAGGCCTCGTTCGCGGACACCGGCCGGATCTGGCGCGCAGAAAAGTAGCGCTTTTTAGTTAATGCCATGTAACGCCATCGGGCGTTACCGACAGGCCAACCAAGCGCTTGGACGCACGCGCACGGCTGAACGCATGCCGACTGCGCGGCGTCAGAGGGGAATGTCATGTTCACCCGCTACGCCATCCGCACGCTGCTGTGCATTGCCGCCGTGCCCGCCATCTCCGAGGAGCCCGCACCCATCCATGGCCGCATGTTTCTGAGCAAAGCCGAGATCGAGACCACCTTGATCGGCAAGCCCATCGTGTCAAGCAATCTGTCGACCGGCATGGTCTCGCGCTGGCAGTTCTATTCGGACGGCCGCGTCGACTTTGCCAACCAAAGCGGGCCCGGCAAGGCGTCGGGCAAGTGGGTTCTCAACGCCGACGGCTCGATGTGCGTGACGATGATTTCTCGCACCGGGTGCCGCTACTGGTTCAGGAACGAAAAAGACGGCGCCATTGCGAATGCCAAAACCAGGGAGCCGAATGCGCCGACCGTGGCTGAGATACGGTTTGAGTGAGGGGGCGAGAGAGGGGGCAACTCAGTGCTGCGCAACAGCGCCATGCCGTCTTGGCATTTGCCTGGGACACACCTGGACGCAGCGCATTCAACGCCCCGATGATGAAAGCGCACGTCTCCAGTCTTCGCGCTCTTCGTCTTCCAGTTGCAGCAAGCTCTCTGGTGAACCGCCTCCGCCGACGACCTGAAGGTCTTGCAACTGCTTCTGCACCTCGGGCTTGGCAAGCACCTGGGCCACGGCTTCCTGCAATAAGCGATTGGACGCGGCATCCGAATTGGCGGGCGCCCAGAGGCTGAAGTGGTCGTACGTCGTGTAGCCGGTCAAGGGCGCGCTCGAAGCCAGCGTCGGCCACGGCACACCCTCGAAGCGTTGCGGGTGCGCCGGGTCGGCGGTGGTGCCCAGCACACGCAACTGGCCGCGCCGTACGGCGACCGCCACGCGGTTCACGGATGCGAACATCAGGTCCACCGTATGCGCTTTGGTAATGACGTCCGAGTCGGGGTGCATGCCGTTGAAGACCACGCGCTGCACGTCGACGCCGCTCAGCGCGCGGAACTGGCCGAAGGCGAGGTGGCCCGTCCAGCCGTCGTCGCCCGTGCCGATGCGCAGGCTGCCCGGGTGGGCCCGTGCGTAGGCCAGCAGGTCATCCGTGCTGCGAATGCCCAGCGCGTCGGCCTTCGCGCTGTCGATGACCAGCACCAAAGGCTCCGACGCCAGCAGCGTGACGGGGCGAAGGGAATGCATCAGCGCATCGATCGGTGCGGGCTGGTGCACGCCCTGGATGCCCCCGCGCGGCAGCCGCAGTGCCGCGAGCAAGACCTTCTCGTTGCCGCCCTCCGTCATCAGCCGGCGATAGTCGGCTTCGGTGGCTTTCGGCACGTGATCGACCTGCACGTTGCGTCCCAGCAGGTGGGGCAAGTGCCCGGCCAGCAGCTCGGCATAGTGGCCGGTGCGGCCACCGGGTGGAACCAGCACGGTGACGTGCAGCGTGGGCTGCGGCACAGGGGCAAGCCATTGCCCCGCATCGTTCAGCAGGCCGAACCGCAAGACCCACTGTCCGTCGGTGGACGTGTTGCGCACCAAGGCTTCGGCCACCCAATAGCGGCCCATGCGACGGAATGTTCGGATGATCGGCCCGTCTTCTTGCCACCCGGGCGGCCGCCAGTCCTGTGGAAACTCGTCTGCGACAACGGCGTAACCATGGCGGAACCGGCGCGCCTCGTGGAACTGCGGCGCGATCGCCCATTGGCCCTGTGCATTCTGGTAGCCCCAGCGGCCGGTGCCCGCGTCCTTGACCGGCCGCAGTGCGGCACCGGCATGGCTGCTGCCGCGCAGCCGCTGCCAGCGACACACGCGCGGCGTGCTGGCATTGCGCTGGAGATCCAGCCCAACGGCAGTGCACAGCTGCACGCGCCTCTGCGCGGTCACATCGGGCAAATCGCCGAAGATGAACGGAATCACCATTCTTCCTCTCGCGTCGATCAGGCCCGAGCCCGTGGAGCCAGGTGACGCCATCTGCAGCTTGTAGTCCATCCATTGCGCAGTGGCGATGTCCCGCGGCGGAGCCGGGGTGCGCCACAGTCCCTGTGCATCGCGCAAGCCGGGCTGCGCGTACACCGTGTCCACATGCAGCTCGGAGGCAGCTTGCCTGAAGTCGCCAGGCATCAGGTAAGAGAGGCCGCCGGGAGAGTCGATGGAGATCGGGTCCTTGCCATCGCAACTCACGGGCGGAACGGCCCACTGGCCTTGCCCATCAATGCGCGCGATTGCCGAGGCGGTCCGCAGTCCGCCTCCGGGCTTTCGCTCCACCAGCCACACGCGGTGTACCGGCTGTAGTGCGGTATTGAGGGAGATGTATTCCTGCCGCGCGACCTGCCAGCGGCCATCGCAGAAGCTGAGCGCTTTCGGTGAAAGAAAAAGCGTACGCCCCTCGAGCGCGTCGAACAACCCAGGCGCAAGCGCACTGTGCTTGTTCGGATTCATGCTCAACCAACGCACCCGGCCAATGAGGTTGGGGGCCATGCCGATGGTGAGCGCGAAGATGTCTTCCCACGGCGGCGCTTGCGCATCCACCGGCTGCATTTGCCAGGTCGGCTGCATCGGCATCGTGAGTCCCGGATTGGCATACAGCTCCTGGTAAGTCGGCGGCGCTGCGTTGGCCGAGCAGAGGCTGATGCCGAGCCACAGCAGGGCGGTGAAGGCATGCAGACGCTTCATCGGGTGATCACCGCAGCCCGCGCGACCGCGCATCGCTGCGGCGGCGCGTCCGCATCTTCATACGACTGCACCTCGTCTGCGAAGCGCCGCAGACGGATGTACCTCCAGTCGAGGTAGTCACTGGAATCAAGCGTCGATGGCGATGGCTCTGTTGACATGATTTCTGAAGGTCAGCGGGGGCCGACAAGCTGTTGGACGTGACGGGTTTGCGGCCAAATCGTGCCATAGCGTCGAAGGCCCGGTTTTGGCCCGCTGAAGCCGGTCGCGCCGCGGACCGTCCGCAGCAATCGATGGTTAGCCGCGCGCGCGCCGGTAGTGCATTGAGACCGCGCCGTTGCTGAGCGGCTTCGCCGAAATGAGCCTAAGCCGCCGCGTATTCGGCAGTCCGCTCTGGTACAGGGTCGGGCCGTGCCCGGCGATCCTGGGGTGAACGAGAAACTTGTATTCGTCGATCAGATCCAGCCGGTCCAGCTCGGTCGCGAGCTTGCCGCTACCGAGGAGCACGCCAGCCGGGGTCGCGTCCTTGAGCTTTTGCACGCCCGAGCGCAAATCGCCGGTGATGTGGTGGCTGTGGCTCCATGGGAAGTCCGTTCGCGTCGACGACACGACGTACTTCGGCTTGATCTCCAGCTTGAGCGCCCATTCGCGCACCGTCGGCGGCGCCTCTACATCGCCGCGGGCGACTGCTGGCCAGTAGCTCTCCATCATCTCGTAGGTGGTGCGGCCCCACAGCATCGCTCCACCTTCGTCCATGAGGCGGGTGAAGAAAACGTGCGTCTCGTCGTCGGCGATTCCCTCCTGGTGGTCGACGCAGCCGTCCAGGGTGACGTTGAGGCTGAAGGTTAGAAGTCCCATGCGAGTCTCCTTCGAGTTGGGTGGTCCGCTGGACTGTCGCTTGCCGCCGAGTACCTGCTCGGTCTACTGGACCGGCTGCTTTCGGAGCGCGAGGCGGCACCGTGAATGACCGTTCGTGGCCGACTGTAGTCAGTCGCGCTGCCGCGGCGAAGGGTCTAAAGGAGATGCTCAGCATTCTTTAGAGCGGTCACTCTACTCACTTGGTCAATGCAGTTTCTGAGGATCAAGAAGCTAGGAGCCGTTCGCACGGACCAATGCCGACATGTTGCGCTTTTGTTCAGCCAGTTGCGCTGTCACGGAAGTACCACTAGCCACGCGATAGAGATTTACCGAGATGGCTGCCTGCTTCACGACGGTCATGCCTGTTACCCCAAGCAGGCGGCGTGTCGCCGTGCCTGCCGCAGGTCCATTCAGTACTACACCGATATAGGCGGCACTCTCGTCTGAATCAAGAACGCCAAGATTCTCCTGAATGCCCGCGTTTGGATGTCTTGATTTAACGCTTGCCTCAGCTTCCTGCATGCTCTTGCGAAATGCACCGCCGTTGGCACCTTGCACCATCTTCGTTATGAATTCCTGTCTGGGCGCTTTGACCGAAAGTACAGTCCCCTGTGGGGCTGCCACGAGTACCTGACCGTACGCCCCCAGTTGCTCGCGCCGACCATCCCGAAGTTCGGCAAGCTCCCCACAGTCAGCGAACATGGTTAGCACCCGATTCATGCTGGCCATGATCTTTCTGCTGTGCGAAAGCATCGCTTCATCCACAGGGTTCCCGCCCAACTCGCAAAATCCAGCAGGCAGCGGCACAACAATCGTCTTCCCATCTACCTCAAAGCTCGCCCCTTGCGCTGTGGTGGACAGTGTGAAAAAGACCGCTAGGCACGCCGACAAAAAATGGAGTCGATGCATATGAATTTGCTGACATGAGGCAGCTTGATTGAGACCGCGGAGGATGCTGGAGAGCATTCGGCCTTGGCCGAACTCAGCCCGCCAGTTGGCGGTGCTATTCATGCGCAAAAGTCAGGTCGTAGGTGAGCGAACCAATGGTGTCTCACCGTACGAGAAATCCCCCACTGCCTGCTCGTATGCACTACTCTGAACCTTTAGGGATGGCTACGTAGGGCCCAGCATCCGCCTCTATCGTGCGATCCCTTGGCTCAAACACACAGTCGAAGAACACGCTGGCTTCTGCCCAGCTCTTCTTGTCCTTCCACATTGCGAGGAACGTACGGCTCACATCGACCGCGCTGGGACTGATCTGTGTGGTGTGAAGTCCCAGTGCATTTGGTGTATCCGCCTCGTCATGAGATGTGCTGGACTGTTTCGTGTAGCTGCGAAATCTCTGGATCTGGCCAGGCTTGGCAAAGCCAGTGGTGCCACACGAAGCGCCGGTGTCTACCCCTCGCTCAGTGTGCGCATTGGAGAAGCTGTCTTGCACCATGTGTAGCAGGGCGCCCATTGCCACCTTGTCCAGATCTTTGCGGACCTCGATGATCCCTGTGGCAAACAGATTCGTTGCCGTGATGTCACCGGGAAAGTAGCTGGTCAACTGGCTGTTTCCCAGGTCACGGATGAAAGAGCCTGTAGGCGTGATTCCAGAGGCCACGCCCCAAAGGAACTCTGCCCACATCTTCATTCGATCTACCGTATCACCCGCAGTCTCGCCATCGTAGGTGCCCATGGCATGCATGAACTGGAGATCACCGTAGTGCGACCGGTAAAGCATGTAATCTCCGGGACCAAAGGCTGGTGCCTTGATGTGAGATTTCTTCTCGGCTTGTACCCCCGCGTCCGAGAACAACCCCCACCAGCACAGCGGCTGCGAGGTGGATCGCAGCGTTACGCTTGCATCGCAACCCTTAATGCGTGGTGGAGATTTGGTATTGAGCAGGAACGGCGGGTCGTCAGGCCACCGGACTCCGTACAAGAGAATCCGGTGTTCTTTGACCGCATCGATAGTGACGCACTCGTCCTCTGCCCCCAAGCCAGCACCACAACCAATGGCTGCGAGCGTAATGGACTCGTGCACTGGCGACTTCATGATGGGGATGGCTGACCCAACAAACCAGTGCCCCAGATAATCCAATACAGGGTTTCGTCCCAAGGTTGATATCTTGCGATCCACATCGCTGACCTTGGGCAACACTTGGAATGCCGCGGCGCCGGAAGCGGCAACCAGCGCCGCCAAGAGAATTGCGTGCGAGCGAAAACGCGCCCGAGCCTTGGACTGCTGCATTGGAATCCCCTCCAGTAGTTTTCTTGTGCCGGCCTTGCAGGCCTATGGCACAACTATTACTGCATTCAGGGGGATTTGCAACATTGTTCTTACAAAACGATCAAGAGCCTGGCCGAGCCAAGTGGTGACGGCCGCCAACGTCTCAGGTAGCGGCAGAAAGCCGACGTTGAGGGAGCAAGGCTCGAGAGCCTGCATCTAGCCTGAAGCGACTTTGAACACAGTTGTGCCAATGTCGGCAGCGGCCAACGCCAGTCCTTCGGAATTTTTCTTGTCCCGCGCCTGTCTCTTGCGAAAGCTCAGCGCTGCACCCGCGCATCTCGATCTGCAATCCGCCGCAGCGGTCGAACCCCCAGTGCCACAGCCACGCTTATCGTGCGCAGGGCACTGGGTGCTTCCCGCAGCGAAATCAGGAGGAGATCGGGGTTCACCGAACGGGCTCCCTTTAGCGCGGCAGGAGCGGGTTAAACAATATCAGGAGGAGCGAAGCAGGGGGCATTCGTGGAGGGAAGTACCCGGTGGCCTGCGCACGCGCCCCGAAGAACGTCAGCGCAGCGCTTCGACCAGGTCCAGCACCATCCGATCGCCACCGAACTTCTCGACGCCATGCGTCAACAGCGCATCGACAGCCTGTGCAATGCCATGGCTGGCCGACGTCTGCTCCGCCATGTCGTTGTAGTACCCCAGATCTTTCTTCGCATTCGCCATCGAGAACTTCAGCGAATCGGTGCTGCCCGTCAGCAGCTTGGGCTTGAGGCGTTCCAGCGCCACGCCGTTGCCGCCGCCCTTGGCGAGCACGTCGACGAACACCTCGGGCTTCACACCGGCGCGTTGTGCGCAGGCGGCGGCTTCGCACAGCAGCGCCACGGTGCCCAGCGACACGAAGTTGTGCAGCAGCTTCATCGCATGGCCCGCGCCGACATCGCCGACGTGCGTGACGTTCTCGGCAAAGCAACGCAGCAGCGGCAGGCATGAGGCCAGCACCTCGGCGTCGCCGCCCACCAGCAGGTTCAGGCGGCCTTCGGCGGCCTCCTTGGCGGTGCGGGTCATCGGCGTATCGAGGAAGCGGCCGCCCTTGGCGTGCACGGCCTGCGCCACCTTGGCGGTGGAGGCGGGCACGGCGGTGGAGCAGTCGATCACCACGGTGCCGGGGCGCAGCGTGCTCAGCGCGCCGTTGTCGCCCAGCATCACAGCCTCGACCTGCGGCGTGCCGGTGACGCACAGGATCAGCACGTCGACCTGCGCGGCCAGTGTGGCCACGTCTTTCACCGAGGTGGCGCCGGCCTTCAGCAGGTCGTCGATCGGCTGGTTGCCCGCGTGCTCCAGCACCGTGAGCTGGTGGCCGTGCTTGACGATGTTGCTGGCGATGCCGTGGCCCATCAGGCCGACGCCGACGAGGCCGACTTTGCGCGGGGTTTGTTGTTGTTCAGTAGTCGTCATGGGTTGTCTTCATCCGTGCTTGATGGCGATGGTCTTGAGGGTCGTGAAGCCGAGCAGGGCCTCGAAGCCCTTCTCGCGGCCGAAGCCACTCGATTTCACGCCGCCGAACGGCAGTTCTACACCACCCGCCGCGCCGTAATTGTTGACGAAGACCTGGCCGCAATGCAGCTTGTGCGCCATGCGCAGCTGGCGCGCGCCGTCGCGCGTCCACACGCCGGCCACCAGGCCGAAGTCCGTGCCGTTGGCCAGGCGCACCGCCTCGGCCTCGTCGGCGAAGGGCATCACGGCCAGCACGGGGCCGAAGACCTCGCGCTGGGCCAGGTCGCTGTCATGCGGCACGTCGCGGAACAGCACGGCCTCCTGGTAGTAGCCGGTGGACGGTGCCTGCGGCGACACCGTGCCGCGCGCCGCCACCTTCATGCCGCTCGCCTCGGCGGTCGCGACCATGTCGCGCACCTGGCGGAACTGCTTCTCGTTGATGAGCGGGCCCATGTCGAGGTCTTCGGCGGGCGTGCCCGCGCGCACGGCCGTGAAGCGTTTCGCGAGGCGTTGCACGACCTCTTCGTACACCGACTGTTCGACCAGCACGCGGCTGCCCGCGGAGCAGGTCTGGCCGGCGTTCTGGATGATGGCGTTGAGCAGCACGGGCTCGGCCGCGTCGAGGTCGGCGTCGGCGAACACGATCTGCGGCGACTTGCCGCCCAGCTCCAGCGTCACCGGGCAGTGGCGCTCGGCTGCGGCCAGGCCCACGCTGCGGCCGGTCATGGTCGAGCCGGTGAACGAGATGTGGTCGATGCCCGGGTGCGCGCACAGCGCGGCGCCGGCTTCCTTGCCGTAGCCCGTCACCACGTTGAGCGCACCGGCCGGAAAGCCGACTTCGGTCGCGATTTCGGCCAGGCGCAGCAGCGACAGGCTCGCGTCTTCGGCCGGCTTGACCACGCAGGCGTTGCCCGCGGCGAGCGAGGCGCCCACGCTGCGGCCCGCGATCTGCATCGGGTAGTTCCAGGGAATGATGTGGCCCGTCACGCCGTGCGGAATGCGCACGGTCAGCACGGTGTAGCCGCGCTCGTAGGGCAGGGTGTCGCCGTGCAGTTTGTCGCAGGCGCCGGCGTAGTACTCGAAGTAGCGCGCCAGCGCGGTCGCGTCGTTGCGCGCCACGCGCAGCGCCTTGCCGGTGTCGCGCGCCTCGAGCTGGGCCAGCTCTTCGTGGTGCTGCAGCACGGCGGCGCTCAGCTTGGCGAGCAGCCGGCCGCGTTCGAGCGCGGTGGTGGCGCCCCAGGGGCCGTCGAAATGCTCGCCCATGGCCTGGCGTGCGGCGCGCACGGCGGCGTCGATGTCGGCGGCGGTGCCGCGCGCGATCTCGCCGAATTTCTGGCCGTCGCTCGGGTCGATCACGTCGATGGTGGCGTCGGCTTCGGACGCCACGCGGCGGCCGTCGATGTAGTGGGTGGCGTTCATGGAAGGTGTGTCTCCGTGTGGCGGATCAGGTCGGATCAGATCGGGTTAGGTCGGGTCCGGCCAGGGTTTCTGTGCGTCGCGAATCTGCTCGAAGGCGCGGCTGAACTGCAGAACGCCCAGGTCGTCGAAGCGGCGGCCGGCCACCTGCAGGCCGATGGGCAGGCCTTCGGCCGAGTAGCCGCAGTTGACCGACGCGGCCGGCTGCTCCGACATGTTGTAGGGCACCGTGAAGCCGATGTGCTCCAGCGGCCGCATCGGGTCGTTGGTGGGCGAGGCGTGGTCCGCGGGCGCGGGCATGTTCGGCGACACCGGTGAGATCACGAAGTCGTACGCCTTGGTGGCGGCGACCGTGGCCGCGCGCGTGGCGACGAACTGGCTGTAGCCGTCGAAGACGTGCGCGCCCGAAAAGCCGGCGGCGCTCTCGGCCCATTCGCGGATGTACGGCAGGATCTTCGCACGCTGTTCGGCGCTCATCGCCTGCATGTCGAGGCACGAGCGCATGCGCCAGAAGTGGTCCATGCCCTCCAGCATCTTCGGCGTCATGAAGGCCGGGATTTCTTCGACGTGCGCGCCAGCGGCCGCGATGCGCTTCGCGGCATCGCGAATGGCCTGCGAGATCTGCGGATCGAGCGGCAGGCCGCAGCCGGCGTCCATGTGCAGCGCCACGCGCTTGCCCTTGAGGAACGACGGATCGACTTCGAAGGCCGTCCAGTCGATGCCCGGTGCGGGCAGCTCGGAATAGTCGCGGTCGTCGGGCTGCGCGACCGAGGCCATCATCAGCGCCGCATCGGCCACGGTGCGCGTCATCGGGCCGGCGCAGCGGCCCATGTAGGGCGAGCTCAGTGGAATGCGCCCGAAGCTGGGCTTGAGCGTGAAGATGCCGCACCAACTCGCCGGCAGGCGCAGCGAGCCGCCGATGTCGGTGCCCACGTGCAGCGGGCCGTAGCCCGCAGCGGCGGCAGCGCCCGCACCCGCACTGGAACCGCCCGGCGTGCGCGAGGTGTCCCACGGGTTGCGCGAGAGGTCGTGAAAGCTCGACAGGCCCGACGACAGCATGCCCAGGTCGGGCATCGTGGTCTTGGCGACCATCACCGTGCCGTCGGCCTTCAGGCGCGCGGCGGGCGGCGAGTCGTACGTCATCGGCACGAGTGCGTAGGCGGCGGTGCCCAGCGGCATCGGGTCGCCCTCGGTCGCGAGGTTTTCCTTGATGGTCACGGGCACGCCGTCGAGCGTGCCGCGTGGCGTGCCGGCGAGCCAACGGGCTTCAGAAGCGCGCGCCTGTTCGAGTGCGGCTTCGGGGCGGAACAGCCAGGTGGCGCGCAGCTGCGGCTCGCAGGCCGCGATGCGTTCGTTGACCGCGCGCGCCACCTCGACCGGCGAGAGTTCCTTGGCGGCGTAGGCCGCGTGCAGTTCCTGCACGCCCAGGGCATACAAAGGCTTCGTCATGGCCGCATCAACCCCACGAAATCGCTGCCAGGTCGTTCGCGACGATCGGCATGTTCGGCCACAGGCCCTTCACTTCCTTGCGCGCGACCGTGGGGAACACGGCCTGGAAAAGGAAGCCGTTGACGGCATCGTTCGCGAGCATCTTCTGCGCCTCGCCGAGCAGCGCGTTGCGCTTCTTCTCGTCAGGCTCGCTCTGTACCGAGGCGTACAGGTCGCGGAATTTCTTCGAGTCGTAGCCCCAGTAGTAGTCGGGCTCGGTGTACTTCACGAGGTCGAAGGGTTCGACGTGCGCAACGATGCTCAGGTCGAAGTCGTGCCCGCCGCCGAAGGTGCCGCTGAGCCATTGCGCCCATTCGACGTTCTGGATCTTGACGTTGATGCCGATGGCCGCGAGCTGGGCCGCGATCACCTCGCCGCCCTGGCGTGCGTACGAAGGCGGCGGCAGCGTCATGCGCAGCTCCAGCGGCGTCTTCACGCCCGCGTCGGCCAGCAGCTTCTTCGCCTTGGCGATGTCGAAGGGGTTGATGCCGGTGGTGTCGACATAGCCCGGCGCACCG
Source organism: Variovorax sp. RO1 (assembly GCF_002849325.1). Taxonomy (NCBI): domain Bacteria; kingdom Pseudomonadati; phylum Pseudomonadota; class Betaproteobacteria; order Burkholderiales; family Comamonadaceae; genus Variovorax; species Variovorax sp. RO1. Next base: position 377,611 of record NZ_PKMT01000005.1, on the reverse strand, counting down.
ATCGGGTAGTGGCTGCCGATGGCCTTGCCGAAACCGTCGGCCGCGCCCTGGATCACCACGTTGCGGTCCACCGCAGCCAGGATGGCGCGGCGCACGCGCACGTCGTCCAGCGGCTTTCGCTTGTTGTTGATCGCCAGGATCACCTTGCTGCGCGTGCCCACTTCGAGCACGCGGAAGCGCGGGTTGGCGCGGAACTGGCCCACGCTGCGCGTGCCGGCGCGCGGGAAGATGTCGATGTCGCCGGCCATCAGCGCCGCGGTCTGTGCGGCCGAGTCGGACATGAACTTGAAGACGAACTTGTTGACCTTGGCCAGCGTCGGGTTGCGGTACGTCGGCGACTTGACCAGCGCGCAGGCCGAGCCGCGCTGCCAGCTGTCGAGTTTGTAGGGGCCGGTGCCCACGGGCTTGGTGGCGTTGGTGTCGGCGCTCTTGGGCTCGACGATGCAGGCGGTGGCCTGGCCGAGCATGAAGAGCAGGTCGGGGTTGGGCTGCGCGGTGCTGATGACCACGGTGTCGGCGTCGGGCGTCTTCAGGCTGATCTCGCTGAAGAAGCGCTTGTCCTTGTTGGTGCTCTTCTCGCCGGCCGCGCGCTCGAAGCTGAACTTGACGGCGGCCGCATCGAAGGCCTCGCCGTTCTCGAACTTCACGCCCTTGCGCAGCTTGAAGGTGTGGGTCTTGAGGTCGGGCGACACGGTCCAGCTCTCGGCCAGCAGCGGCGTCACGCTGCCGTCGGCGTTGATCTTGGTGAGCGTCTCGAAGATGTTGTAGTGCGCGATCTCGGCAATGGCCGAGGCGGCGGCGGTCGTCGGGTCCAGGCCCGGCGGTTCCAGCGGCATGCCGATGGTCAGCATGTTCTTGCCGGTCTGGGCCTGCGCGAACAGCGGAAAGGCGCCGGGGATCGCGGCGGCGATGGCGGTGCCCATGAGGGTGCGACGCTTCAACATTCTGTGGTTCTCCTGGAAGACAAAAGTAGGGCGACCGGTTCAGACCGATCGGGCCTATCGGGACGGCGTGTGCAGCACGGCTGACAGCAAGGTGCGTGTGTATGGGTGTTGCGCGTGGGCAAAAAGTTCGGCGGGCTGGCCGCGTTCCACGATCTGGCCCTTGAACACCACGCACACGTCGTCGCACAGGTGGTTGACCACCGCGAGGTCGTGGCTGATGAGCAGGTAGCTGATGCCGAACTGCTGCTGAAGGTCCTGCATGAGGTTGAGCACCTGGGCCTGCACGGACACGTCGAGCGCGCTCACGGGTTCGTCGGCCACGATGAGCTTGGGGCGCGTGATGAGGGCGCGTGCAATCGCGATGCGCTGGCGCTGGCCGCCCGAAAACTCGTGCGGGTACTTGTCGAGGTCGGTGGTGCGAAGGCCCACGGCGGCGAGCGCTTCGGCGGCGCGTTCGCGTTGCTCGGCGCGGCTGGTTTGGGCCAGTGCTTCGAGCGGTTCGGCGACGATGCGCGCGACGGTCTGGCGCGGGTCGAGCGAGCCGTACGGGTCTTGAAAGACCATCTGGAAGTCGCGCCGCGCGGTGCGCAGGTCGGGCTTCGAGAGCGTGTGCAGGTTGCGGCCTTCGAGCGCGACGCTGCCCGAGGTCGGCGTGTCCAGCGCCATCACGAGGCGCGCGATGGTCGACTTGCCCGAACCCGATTCACCTACGATGCCCAGGCTCTTGCCGGCCTGCACGCTGAAGCTCACGCCGTTGAGCGCCTTCACGGTGGGGGGCGGGCCGAAGAGCTTTTCGCGCGGCAATGCGTAGTGCCGCACGAGGTCGGTCACCTGCAGCAGCGGGGGCGAAGCAGAGGGCGTCGAAGTCATCGGGGTGCTCATGCGGCGGCCAGCGTGGCGTGCGCGGCGACGGCGTCGAGATGCAGGCAGCTCACCGCATGGCCGTTGGGTTGGCGAGCCACCGGCGGCTTCGTGGTGTGGCAGGCGTCGGTCGTGAAGTCGCAGCGGCCCGCGAAGCCGCAGCCGCGGGGAATGTCGACCAGCTCGGGCACGCTGCCGCGGATGGTGGGCAGCCGGCCCGCGCGCACGGCGCCGAGCGCAGGGCGCGCGGCGAACAGGCCGCGCGTGTAGGGATGGGCGCGGTCGGCAAAGACGGCGTCGGTCGGGCCGCTTTCCACCGCGCTGCCGCCGTACATCACGAGCATGCGCTGCACGCTGCTGGCGATCACGCCGAGGTCGTGCGAGATGAGGATCAAGGCCATGCCCATCTCCTTGACCAGGCTCTGGATCAGGTCGAGCACCTGCTTCTGGATCGTGACGTCGAGCGCGGTGGTGGGCTCGTCGGCAATCAGCAGGTCGGGTCCGCAGGCCAGTGCCATCGCGATGCCGATGCGTTGGCGCTGTCCGCCGGAAAACTGGTGTGGATACGCGTCAAGGCGCGAGGCGGCGTCGGGAATGCCGACGCGGTCGAGCAGGTTCAGTGCTTCCTTGCGCGCCTGCGCCTTGGTGAAGCCGCGGTGCAGCATGAGCGGCTCGCCGACCTGGCGCGCGATGGTGTGCACCGGGTTTAGTGCAGTCATCGGCTCCTGGAAAATCATGCCGATGCGGTTGCCGCGCAGCTGGCACAGCTGCTTCTCGGGCAGGCCGACGAGTTCCTGGCCGTCGAGCTTGATGCTGCCCGTGACCTTCGCGGTCGAAGGCAGCAGGCCCATGAGCGACATCACGGTGATCGATTTGCCGCAGCCCGACTCGCCGACGATGCCCAGCGTTTCGCCGCGCTCCAGCGAGAAGGAAATGCCGCGCACGGCTTCCGCCGGGCCGCGCTGCGTCTGCAGGCCGATGTGGAGGTCGTTGACTTCGAGAAGGGGCATGGCGGTCTACCTTGCGCGTGCCAGGCGCGGATCGAGCAGGTCGCGCAGACCATCGCCCAGCAGGTTGAGGCCGAGCACCGCGAAGGCGATGGCCATGCCCGGGAAGACGGCCAGCAGGGGTTGCTGGAACATGAGGGTCTGGGCTTCGCTGAGCATGCGGCCCCATGAAGGCTGAGGCGGCTGTGTGCCGAGGCCGAGGTACGACAGCGCAGCTTCGGCCAGGATGGCGATGGCGAAGCGGATCGTGATCTGCACGATCAGCACGGCGGAGATGTTCGGCAGCACGTGCTGCATGGTGATTGCGAAGCTGCCCTTGCCGCAGGCGCGTGCGGCGGCCACGTACTCGCGCGACCAGATCGCGTTGGCCGAGGCGCGCGTGATGCGCGCGAAGGTCGGGATGTTGTAGATGCCGATGGCGACGATGGCATTCACGATGCCGGCGCCGAACACGGCTGTCATCATGATCGCCGAGAGGATGGCGGGGAAGGCGAGCGTGAAGTCCGACAGGCGCATCACCGCTTCTTCGATCCAGCCGCGCCTCGCAGCAGCGAGCAGGCCCAGCGCCGTGCCAACGACGAGGCCGATGCCCACGGCGATCACGCCCACGAGGATGGACGCACGCGCACCGACCAGCAGCAGCGAGGCCACATCGCGGCCGAAGGCATCGGTGCCGAGCCAGTGCGTGGCCGAGGGGCCTTGCATCTTGTTCGCCATGTCCATCGCGTAGGGCGACCAGGGCGTCCAGACGAAGGAGATCAACGCAGCCATCAACAGCAGCAGCGCGAAGACGCCGCCGATGACGAAGCTGCGGTGCTTGACCGCGCGGCGCCAGAAGCCGGGCGCGAGGGGCGCAGCAGAAGCGGGCGCCAGGGGAGAGAGGATGGCGCTCATATGTCGCTCGCCTTGATGCGCGGGTCGATCACGGCGTAGAGCACATCGACCACGAAGTTCACGATGACCACCATCGCCGCGAGCAGCATCACGCAGTTGCGCACCACGATCAGGTCGCGGTTGCTGATGGCCTGGAAGATCAACCGGCCCAGGCCCGGCAGGTAGAACACGTTCTCCACCACGATGGTGCCGGCGAGCAGCTCCGAGAACTGCATGCCCATGACGGTGATGACGGGGATCATCGCGTTGCGCAGCACGTGGGTCCACAGCACCATGCGCTGCGACACGCCCTTGGCGCGTGCGGTGCGAACGAAGTCTTCGCGCATCACCTCGAGCACGGCCGAGCGTGTGATGCGCGCGAGGATGGCCGCTTGCACGACCGCCAGCGACAAGGCTGGCAGCAGCAGCGATTTCAATCCCGCGAAGATGCCTTCGCCCCAGCCCTCGAAGCCGCCTGCGGAGAACCACTGCAGTTGCACCGAGAACACGAGGATCAGCAGGATCGCGAACCAGAAGTTGGGAATGGCGATGCCGACCTGGGCCATGCTCATGAGGCCGACGTCGCCGAGCTTGTTGTGGCGCGCGGCGGCGGTCACGCCGACGAGCAATGCGATGACGACGGTCAGGCTCATCGCCATCACGGCGAGTGGCACGGTGAGGGCCAGACGCTCGAGGATCAGGTCGATGACGGGCGAGCTGTAGGCGTAGCTGTCGCCGAGGTTGCCGGTGAGCATGCCGGCGATCCAGTGCCAGTAGCGGGTCCACGCGGGCTGATCGAGGCCGAGCTTGGTGGCCAGGGCGGCGACAGCGTCGGGCGAGGCGTCGGGGCCCATGAGCATCTGCGCTGCGTTGCCCGGGAGAATTTCGAGCACCAGGAAGACGATGACGGAGGCGCCGATCAGCGTGCCGAGGAGCGTCAGGGTGCGCTTGAGCAGGAAGAGGCCCATGGTTCAGTGGCTCCGTTTTTTGTCGCTGTTCAGGGCGTGTGCACAGGCCACCGGGTACTTCCCTCCGCGAATGTCCCCCGCCTTCGGCTCCTCCTTGATTTCGCTGCGGGAAGCACCCAGTGCCCTGCGCACGGGGCACGCGGCTGGGGTGCGGCCGATCAACGACCGCTGTGCTTTGCGCTCCCTGCGACAAGGAAGGCCAGGCGGCGTCATGCCGAAGCGATGCACTCGGCAATCGCACGCCCCACGTCCACCGTGTTGGCGGTGCCGCCCATGTCGCGCGTGCGCGGGCCTTCGCTGAGCACGGTCTCGATCGCCGAGAGCACGGCGGCCGAGGCCTGTGCGTACACGGGGTCGTCGTTGCCCAGGTGGTCGAGCATGAGCGCGGCCGACCAGATCTGGCCGATGGGGTTGGCGATGCCCTTGCCCGCGATGTCGGGTGCGGAGCCGTGCACGGGTTCGAACAGCGAGGGGAACTTGCGTTCAGGGTTCAGGTTGGCGCTGGGCGCGATGCCTATGGTGCCGGTGCAGGCCGGGCCCAGGTCCGAGAGGATGTCGCCGAACAGGTTGGAGGCCACGACCACGTCGAACCAGTCGGGGTGCTGCACGAAGTGCGCGCACAGGATGTCGATGTGGTACTTGCTCGTTGCCACGTCGGGGTAGCGCGTGGCGATCTCGGCCAGGCGCTCGTCCCAGTAGGGCATGGTGATGGAGATGCCGTTCGACTTGGTGGCGGCCACCAGGTTCTTGCGCTTGCGGCGGTTGGCCAGCTGGAACGCGTAATCGATGATGCGGTCGACGCCCACGCGGGTGAACACGGCTTCCTGGATCGCCATTTCGCGCGGCGTGCCTTCGAACAGGCGACCGCCCACCGAGGTGTATTCGCCTTCGGTGTTCTCGCGCACGACGAGGAAGTCGATGTCGCCCGGCTTGCGGTGCGCCAGCGGGCCGGGCACGCCGGGCATCAGGCGCACGGGGCGCAGGTTGACGTACTGGTCGAAGTCGCGGCGGATCTTGATGAGCAGGCCCCACACGGCGATGTGGTCGGGCACCTTGGCGGGGTCGCCCACGGCGCCGAAGTAGATGGCGTCGTGGCCCTGGATCTTGTCGGCCCAGTCGGCCGGCATCATCAGGCCGGTGCGCACGTAGTGGTCGGAACCCCAGTCGAAATGGTCGTACGCGAAATCGATGCCGAAGCGCCGACCCACCGCGTCGAGCACGCGAAGGCCCTCGGGCATGACCTCGACGCCGATGCCGTCTCCGGGAATGACGGCAATCCTGTGCTTTTGCTTCTGCTGCATTGACTCAACCTGTTCCTGAACCGTTTCGAAAAAAGCGCCGACGCTTGTGACACCGGGCCGTCAAAAAATTCTAGGAGCGGGTGGGGTGCGCGTGATGGGGGTTGGCACCCACGGGGTGTTGACAATATGAGAAGGCCAAAACATCGAATCACGGCGGAAGATCAGAAGTTGGTGGTCATCAAACTGACTTGATCTTCGAAAAATTAGAAGGCGCCGGGGGCGGAAAACCCGCACCCGGGCCCCCGCCCCGAGGGCCTGCGTACGATCGTGCCCATGCGAACACTTTCACTCCCCACCGGCGGCGAGATGCCGGTTCTTGGTCTCGGCACCTGGCGCATGGGCGAAGACGCCACCCGCCACGCGGCCGAGGTGGCCGCGGTGCGCGAGGCCATCGATCTGGGCTACCGCCTGATCGACACGGCCGAGATGTACGGCGAGGGCGGCGCCGAGACGGTGGTCGGCCAGGCCGTGGCCGAGGCGCTGCGCGCGGGCGATGTGCGGCGCGACGAGCTCTTCGTCGTCAGCAAGGTCTACCCGCACAACGCGAGCCGCCGCAGCACGGGCCAAGCCTGCGAGCGCAGCCTGGCGCGGCTGGGGCTGGAGCGCATCGACCTGTACCTGCTGCACTGGCGCGGCAACCACCCGCTGGCGCACACGGTCGAGGCCATGCACGAACTGGTGGCGGCAGGCCGCATCGCCCACTGGGGCGTGAGCAACTTCGACACCGACGACATGCAGGAGCTGGCGCAGGTCATCGGCCAAGGCCCGGCCTGCGCGGCCAACCAGGTGTACCTGTCGCTCGGCGAGCGCGGCCCCGAGTTCGACCTGCTGCCCTGGCAGCGCGAACGCGGCATGCCGCTGATGGCCTACAGCCCGATCGACCAGGGCGCATTGGCGGGCGACGAGGCGCTGGGCGCGCTGGCGGCGGAACTCGGCGTGAGCGCCGCGCAACTGGCGCTGGCCGCGGTCATCGCGCGGCCCGGCGTGGCGGCGATTCCGAAGGCGGTGCGCAGCACGCACCTGAAAGAAAACAGGGCCGCCGCCGAGCTGCAGCTCGATGCGACGACCCTGGCGGCGCTGGACCGGATTTATCCGGTGCCGAAGCGCAAGACGCCGTTGGCGATGATCTAGTTAGAGCGCGCGGTCTGGCTCAGTGCGCGTCAGCGTGCTTGGCCGCCGCGATCACCGCCTCTTCGTCGTGCTTCGCCCCGTTGAGGAACAGGTTCAGCAGCACCGCGGTAATCGACGCCAGCAGAATGCCCGACTCGATCAGCGAGTGAATGGCATGCGGCATCCACTGCTTGAAGTTGGGGGCGATCAGCGGAATCATGCCGACGCCGATGGCCACGGCGACGATCATGGCGTTGTGGCGGTTGGTCTTGAAGTCCACGCCCGAGAGGATGCGGATGCCGGTGGCGGCCACCATGCCGAACATCACGAGGCCGGCGCCGCCGAGCACCACGGTGGGCAGCGACTCGATCAGCGCGGCCATCTTCGGCAGCAGGCCCAGCACGATCAGGATCACGCCGCCGGCCACGCAGACATACCGGCTCTTGATGCCGGTGACGGCCACGAGGCCCACGTTCTGCGAGAAGCTGGTGTACGGGAAGGTGTTGAAGATGCCGCCGATGAGCGTGCCCAGGCCGTCGGTGCGCAGGCCCTTGGCCAGGTCCTTCTGGCTGATCTTGCGGTCGGTCATTTCGCCGAGCGCGAGGAACATGCCGGTTGATTCGATCATCACGACGATCATGATGAGCGTCATCGTCAGGATCAGGATGGGGTCGAACAGCGGCATGCCGAAATGGAAGGGCAGCACGATGTCGACCCACGCAGCCTTGCCGACCTTCTCGTAGGTCATGAGGCCGGTGATCGATGCCACCACCGCGCCGATCACGATGCCCAGCAGCACCGAGATGTTGGCGATGAAGCCCTTGGCGTACTTCACGATCAAGAGGATCGACACCAGCACCAGTGCGGCCACGCCGAAGCCCGACAGATCGGCGTACTTGGGGTTGGGCACGGTGGGCATGATCGCGAAGCCCTTGGGCACCGCAGGAATCGAGCTGCCCGGCGAGGTGACCTCGGCCAGCCACTTGGCGTACACCGGGTCGACCAGCGCGGGCGCCGTCGGGCCCACGGGGTTGCCGAAGATCCAGTTGATGCCCACGCGCATCAGGCTGATGCCGATGACCGCGATGATCGTGCCCGTCACCACCGGCGGAAAGAACCGCAGCATGCGGCTCACCAGCGGTGCGATCAGTATCGATATGACCCCCGCGCCGATGATGGCGCCGAACAGCAGCTGCGCCCCGTTCTGTCCGGGGTTGGCGTTGGCGATGGCGACCATGGGCGCCACCGAAGCGAAGGTCACGCCCATCATCACGGGCAGCTTGATGCCGAACCACTGCGTGGCGCCCAGCGCCTGGATCAGCGTGGCGATGCCGCAGCAGAACAGGTCGGCCGAGATCAGCAGCGCGACCTCGTCGGGCGAGAGCTTGAGCGCACGGCCCACGATGAGCGGCACCGCGACGGCGCCTGCGTACATCACGAGCACGTGCTGCAGACCGAGGGCCGCGAGCTTGCCCGAAGGCAGGCGCTGGTCCACGGGATGGACGTTGCTGGAAAGGGAATCTGCCGTCATCGTTGTCTCCTGGCGCGGCGAGGGGAACGGGAGCAGTGATGCGCGCCGGAGATCCGTCGCGCACACCAGTTGTGTACGCGAAACTGTATACAATTTATGCGGCAATCCAGATTCAGGTAAACCCGAATCAGTCTCCCATCTTCAGTCGCCGCATGAGCCAGTTCGCCGTGAACTCGAAGTGCTCGCTCATGTTCGATTCCGCCGTGTGGCCGTCTTCCCCGAAGACGAGTTGCGTCACGTTGAAGCCCAGCGCCGAAAGCGCGGCGGGCTCGTCTCTGGAGACGAGGTCTTCGAGCGCGCCGTTCACCATGAAGATGGGTTTGCGCAGCTGCACCGCGGTGGGGTTCTTCAATTGGCGTGAGAGCTGGAAGGCTTCGTAGTACGCGCACATCGCTTCGCGCGGCGTGGTCTGCGGATTCATGTTCGCGAACACGGTGTAGGGCGCGACGATCCAGGCAGGCGCCACCTTGCAATGCGCTTGTCCGAAGCTCACATCGCTGGGGCCGCCCACATTGACGACGGCTTTGTAGAAGTCGTTGCTCAAGCCACCGAGCGTTCCCAGATAGCCGCCCATGCTCCAGCCGTAGACGGCCACCCGGCTCGTGTCCAGGTCGCTGCGGGTCTTGATGTAGTCGGCCACGGCGTCGAACATGACGTGCGACTCCGGACGGAACGCCAGCGGGTTCTCGCCGGTGTCCGGGTTCTCCACGATGAAGGTGGCGAAGCCCCGACTCATGAAGTAATCGCTGTGCCGGATCATCTCGGTCTTCAGGTTGTCGAGGCCACCAAGAATCACCAGCACCGGCAGCTTCTCGTTGCGGCCCGGCCGTGCGGGCGGCGCACGGAAGTAGCCGGTGAACTCTTTCGCGCCGGCCTTGAATGCGATGCGTTGCAGCGGCTTTCCCAGCAGCGCATGGGCGCGTTCGGTCGCCTGCAGATCGGGCGTGGGCACACGCTTGGGAAGCCGGTTCATCCGCAGGTAGAAAGCGGCCTTCTTGTACTCGGCCGATGCGGCGGCGTTGTTGGCTTGTGCTTCGAATGCGCGGGCGCGTTCCAGGTGCAGTTGGGCGGGCTTGTTGAACGTCGCCTGCCAGACCGCTTGCGACGGCCCGGTGTGTTCCGGCAACGCTGCGGCGATGTCGTCGAAGGTGCGTGCTTCGATGCCGGCATCCTCGAGCCACCAGCAGATGTTGAATTTGAACGAAGGGTGCATGCGAGCGATGCCGTCCGGATACTCGGCCTGCCCCTTGTTGCAGAACTCGGCCATGCTGGGCGCGGCCTTGGCAGCAGGAAGGCTCCGGGCCGCGGATGCGTGCGGCGCTGCCGCGATGCAAAGAACAGTCGCGAAGGCCGCCGAGAGTTTGAGGATCAATCTGTTTGTCATGGTCTTTTTTCTTCGTTCAGGATTCGGTTCGGGTCGGCACACCGGGCAGCCAGCCATTGCCGCGGTACCAGGCGAGCGTGTCGGCCACGGTTTGCTCGACTGGGCGAAACTTCAGTTGAAGCTTCTGCTCGCTCTTCGTGTGGTTGAAATGGCTGCGTCCCGCCTCTTTGCGCATGAGCCGCACGGTGGCCAGGCTGAGCAAGATGGGCTTGCCGGTGGCCCGCGCATAGAGCTCCTGCACCGCCGCCAGCAGGTACAGGAGCGGAAAGGGCAGGTTGCGTGTCGGCGTGGGGATGCCCGCGATCTTTCCGACCAGGGGCACCAATTCCTGCATCGTCATGTGGCGGCCGGCTGCCAGATAGCGCTCGCCGCGCTGGCCGTGTTCCGCGGCCGAAATTTGCGCCTGTGCCACGTCGCGGGCATCGACCACGGAAAAGCTGCCGGGCACCAGCCCGGGCAGTTTTCCGAGCACCACATCGTTGACGAACTGTCCTGACGAGGTGGGACCGATGTCGGCCGGCCCCCACATCCATCCGGGCAGCACAAAACTCGCATGCATGTCCGGGTGCGTGCCCAGAAAGGCCAGCACGACCTGGTCGGCCATGATCTTGCTGCGGTAGTAGTCGTCACTGGCATCCGCCAGGTCGCGCAGGCAGGTCTCGTCCATGGGCACACCCGGCTCGCCGTTCAGCACCGCGATGGACGAGGTCTGCACGAAGCGCCGGATGCCGGCACCGTAAGCCCGTTCGATGAGCTGCCGGGTGCCGTCCACGTTGATGCGCTTGAGCTCTGCCCAGTGGCTGCCGCCCTTGAAGTTGTCCCGGAAGAACGCGGCGGTATGGAACACCACGTCGCATCCTTGCAGCGTGCTGGAGAACGCGCCCACATTGGCCATGTCGCCCTGCACCAGCTCGACGCCCTTCATCCCCGCAAACTGCTGCTGGCCCTTGGCCTTCGAGCGAACAAGGGCCTTGACGAAGACGCCGCGCGCGACGAGTTCGCGCACGAGGTTGTTGCCGAGAAGGCCGGTCGCGCCGGTGACGAACGCGGTTCTCAAGGCCTTGGGTTTTTCCATATCAATCGAATTTCAAAAATCAAACGAGTTTTGAATGTAGCGTTGCGGTTCTTAAATATCAAGTGATATTCGAAAGTGGATTTCGGGCGGCGCGCCGGACGCCGGGGGCGGCATCTGCTATCCAAAGTTCATGTGATATCTTTTCGGCCATGACCCCGACGACAGCCAAAACGCGCCTGACCCGCGAGGAAAGCAGGGCGCAGACGCGCGAGCGCCTGATCGAAACCGCGCAGCAGCTGTTCGTGTCGAACGGCTATGGCGGCGCGTCGATCCGCGACATCGCGGACAAGGCGGGCTACTCCCAAGGCGCCTTCTATTCGAACTTTTCGAGCAAGGAAGACGTCCTGCTGGAGCTGCTGCGGCGGCACATGGAAGCGGAAGCGCTGCAGCTTTTCAAGGCCATGGGCGACGAGCGGCAAGAGCCCGAGCAGATGCTTGCCGAGCTGGAAGCCTGGGCTTCCACACTCAATCACGATGCCGACTGGTGCATGCTTTCCATCGAGCTTCAGCTGCATGCCAACCGCAGTCGCAGCTTCGCGCAGGAATACAAGAAGGTGTGGGACCGGCACCGGTCCGAAATCGGCGGCGTGATCGGTCAGTTGTTCGACAAGGTCGGGCGCGCGCTGCCCGCCGCACCGGAAGAATTGGCCGCAGCCTTCATGGCCCTGTCGCACGGGCTGGCATTGCAGCGCATGAGCACGCGCCCCGATCCCTCGGGGCGGCTGATCATGGTGTTCCTGCGCGGACTGATCGCAAGTGCGGAACGTCTGAAAGAGGTCGTCGTCCCAACGGATGACCCCGCTGCGCGCGCCCCCAAGAAGCGCCCGGCGAAAGCCAAGCCCAAGCGCTGAGGCGGGGCAGGGGCCCTTTCAGGCCAGCAGCGCTTTCACCAGGTCGAGCTGTCGATCGGGCTTCTCGGTGCCCAGTTCGAGGCTCGCTTCGATGCGTTCGAGGTGCTCGATCATGCAGGTCGCGGCCGCTTCCACGTCGCCCTTGCGGCACAGGCGCAGAAAGTCGGAGTGCTCGTCGGACGAGCAGTGCGGGTCGTTCGACGAGTGATAAAGCATCGCGATCAGCGAGCTGCGCGCCACCAGTTCGCGCACCATCTCGGCCAGCGTGTGGTTGCCGGTGGCCTCCGCCAACGCCACGTGAAAGTCGCCCAGCAATTTCTCGCGCACCGTGCCCATGGTGCTCTGGCGCAGCGCGGCGCGTTCGAACTTGATGTGCTGCTCGAGCGTCTGGTAGTCGCGTGGCCGCGCATTGGCGATGAACAGGCGCACCACCTCGCGCTCGAGGATGCGGCGCACCGCGAACACCTCGCGCGCCTCTTCCACCGTGGGCTGGCAGACGAAGGCGCCCTTGTCGGGAATCATCTCGATGAGCTTGTCCTTCGACAGCATCAACAGCGCCGCGCGCACCTTGGTGCGGCTTACTGAATAGACGCGGCCCAGCGCTTCTTCACGCAGCCAGGTGCCCGGCGGCAGGCGCTTCTCGACGATCGCGGTGGCGATGTCGTTGGCGATGCTTTCGATGGAGCTGTTCTTGTCGGCCGGCGCCGCGCCGTTCTCGGCCGGTGCGGCAACGGGGGCGGCGGAGGAGGCGGATGGTTTGGAACTGGCGCGGGGCATCCGTCGATTGTGGCTCAGCGCGTCAGCGTGAAGCCTTCGAGCGCGCCAATGATGGGCTTGGGCAAAGGCTTTGCGAGTTCGCCGCGCTTGCTGGTGCGCAGCTTCAGCGCCACCAGTGATTCGATGAGCTTGGTGCCCGCGGCCACGCCGTCGATCACCGGCACGCCGAGCACCTGCTCGATGTGCGCGCACAGGTCGGTCATGCCAGCGCAGCCGAGCACGATGCAGTCGGCGCCGTCTTCTTCGAGCGCGCGCCGGCATTCGTCGACGATGCGTTCGCGGGCGTTGGAGCCCGGCTCTTCCAGCTCGAGCACCGGCAGTTCGCAGGCGCGCACGTTGGCGCAGAAGCGCTCCATGCCGTAGATCTCGGCCAGGTGCCAGGCCTGGCCCATGGTGCGGCCCAGCGTGGTCACCACGCTGAAGCGGCTGCCGATCATGCTGGCCAGGTGCATCGCCGCCTCGGCGATGCCCACCACGGGGCCGCGCGCCAGTTCGCGTGCGGCCTTCAGGCCCGGATCGCCGAAGCAGGCGATCACGTAGCCGTCGATGCCGTCGCGCTCGCCCGCCGCAATCTCCTGCAGCAACCCCGGCACGGCCAGCGCCTCGTCGTAGTGGCTCTCGATGGAGACCGGCCCCATGGCCGGGCTCACGGCCACGATCTCGGTGCCGGCGTGCGCCACCGCGCGGGCGCAGGCACCGATCTTCTCGGTCATGCTCCAGGTGGTGTTGGGGTTGATGATCTTGATGCGCACGGCGCGGTCCCTTTCTTACTCTCTACAGTTTCAAGTCTTGTTGTTGCGGTTCAGCAGCACGTACAGCACGAAGCCCAGGGCCATGCCGATGAACCACGCATAGTTGGCGGCGCCGCGCAGCGTCGGCACCATCACGCACAGGATGGGCACGAGGGCCGAGGGCACCAGCGCCTGGATCGCCTTCGGGTTGTAGCCGCCGCTGTACCAGTACTTGCCCTGCTTGCTCATGGTGTAGAGCGAGTCGACGTCGATCTGCTGCTTGCGCACGATGTAGTAGTCGGCAATCAGGATGCCGAACAGCGGCCCGATGAACGAACCCAGCACGTCGAGCGTGTAGTGAATGACCTCGGGGCTGTTGTAAAGGTTCCAGGGCGTGAGAAACACCGAGCCCACCGCGGCGATCATGCCGCCCGTGCGCCAGCTGATGTGCTGCGGCGCCACGTTCGAGAAGTCGAAGGCCGGCGACACGAAGTTGGCCACGATGTTGATGCCGATGGTGGCGATCATGAAGGTCAGCGCGCCCAGCACGACGGCCGTGGTGCTGTCGATCTTGCCCACGGTGTGCACCGGGTCGGTGATCAGTTCACCAAAAACGGGCAACGTGGCGGCCGTGGTGATCACGGTCAGCAGCGAGAAGAACACGAAGTTGATCGGCAGGCCCCAGAAGTTGCCCTTCTTCACCGCGTCGAAGCTCTTGCCGTAGCGCGAGAAGTCGCCGAAGTTGAGCATCGGGCCGCTGAAGTAGCTCACCACCAGCGCAATGGCCGAGAGCATCACGGGCAGCGCGTCCCAGCCCTGGAACTTGATGCCGCCCAGGTTCAGGTCGATGTTGCTCCAGCCGGCCTTCCACACGAGCCAGCCGCACAGCACGGCCATCACCACGTACACGGCCGGGCCGGCCCAGTCGATGAACTTGCGAATGGCTTCCATGCCGTGCCAGAACACGAAGGCCTGCAGCACCCACATGACCATGAACGCCACCCAGCCCAGGGCCGAGAGGCCGACGAAGCCGTGCTGCGCGACATCGGCATACGGCGCCAGGCTCGGCGCCATGTGCAGCGCCAGCACCATGAAGGCCGCCGACGCCAGGTACGTTTGCACGCCGTACCAGGCCACCGCGATCAGCCCGCGGATGATGGCCGGGATGTTGGCGCCCAGCACGCCGAACGAGGCGCGGCACACCACGGGGTAGGGCACGCCCGTCACCTGGCTGGGCTTGGCCACCAGGTTGCAGAAGAACTGCACGATCACGATGCCCACCAGCAGCGACACCAGCACCTGCCAGCTCGACAGGCCCAGCGCGAACAGGCTGCCGGCCGTGATGTAGCCGCCCACGCTGTGCACGTCGGACATCCAGAACGCAAAGATGTTGTATTGACCCCAGGTCTGCTTCTTGAGCGGGGCGAGGTCCTCGTTGGTCAGGCGCGGGTCGTAGCCCGGCTTGATGAGGGCATTCGATTCCGCGTGCGGCGCGATGCCGGCTTCGCTGGCCCCGGCGGGGGCATGGCTTGCGACTGTGCTCATGGTCTTTCCTCGTTCATGGTTGGGATGAGGGACTTTTTGACGCAAATTTCGCGCCGTCTTTATGGGTGCGTTATTTGTATACAAAAATTGAACTCAATCAAGACCATGCGGAGAATCATATATCCGTAGATTCCCTGATGCATGCAGCGCAACGGTGGTGGCCGGGGCGACCCCCACGGAGGAACTAAACCATTACAATTGCGAACGGTTCGCATTTCAGTCGTTCCAAGCCCGCTCTCCAGAACTGCCCTCCATGCCCGCGGCCGGACCTTCCGTCACCCCCATCGAAGCGCTCTACAGCGACCACCACGGCTGGTTGCTGGCGTGGCTGCGCCGCCGCCTGGGCGACGCCTGCGATGCGGCCGATCTGGCGCACGACACCTTCGTGCGGCTCATGGTGTCCTCGCGCACCGCCCCGCTCGGCGACGAGCCGCGCGCGTTCCTGACGCACGTCGCCAAGGGGCTGGTGGCCGACCATTGGCGCCGGCGCGAGGTGGAGCGCGCCTACCTCGAGGCGATTGCGCACCTGCCCGAGCCGCAGGCGCCTTCGCCCGAAGCCCGCATGCTCATCATCGAATCGCTGCTGCGCATCGAGGCGATGCTGGCCAGCCTTCCGGCGCGCACGCGGCAGGTCTTCCTGCTCGCGCAGTTCGACGAGCTCACGCTCGCGCAGATCGCCGAGCGCGTGGCGATGCCCGTGATCACCGTGCGCCGCCACATCCACAAGGCGCTGGTCGCCTGCATGTCCGTTGCCTGAGCGGCACACGGCCCGAGCGCGATGAACCGCCAGCCGCCGCTGCAGGCCCACGCCGCGCCCGATGCAGCGTTGCTGAGCGAAGCCGCCGATTGGCTCCTGACCCTGCGCTACGGCGACGACGCCGCGCGTGCGCAGGCCAACTTCGAGCGCTGGCGCCAGCAGAGCCCCGCGCACGGCCAGGCCTGGGCGCGGGCCGAGGCGATGCTGGGCGTGTTCGCGCAAGTGCCGCCGGACATCGGCAAGGACACCTTCCAGGCCCTGCAAAGACCCAGCCGCCGGCGCGGCATGGGCATGCTGGGCGCGCTGCTTCTGGCCGCGCCGGCCGGCTGGCTCGCATGGCGCCACATGCCCTGGCGCGAGTGGAGCGCCGACGTCGCCACGGCCACCGGCGAGCGCCGGTCGATGGTGCTGGCGGACGGCTCGCAGCTGGTGCTCAACACCGCCAGCGCGGTCGACATCGTGTTCACCGCCGCCGAACGGCGCATTCACCTGCAGGCGGGCGAGATCCTCGTCACCACGCATGCCGACCCATCGCCCACCTACCGGCCGTTCGTGGTGCAGACGCCGCAGGGCACGGTGCGGGCCCTGGGCACGCGCTTCAGCGTGCGCCGCCTCGACGACCACACCACCCGTGTCGCGGTGATCGAGCAGGCCGTCGACATCCGTCCGGTGGACGGCGCGTCGCGCGTGCTGCGGGCCGGCACGCAGGCCGATTTCGAGGCCGGTCGCATCGGCCCCGAGGCCGCGGTGGAGAACAGCGCCACGCTGTGGGAGCAAGGCATGCTGCTCGCGCGGAACATGCGGCTCGAAGACGTCGTCGCCGAAATGGGCCGCTACCGCAGCGGCGTGCTGCGCTGCCATCCGGCGGTCGCCGACCTGCGGGTGTCGGGCGCCGTGTCGCTGGCCGACACCGACGCCGGGCTCGCGCTGCTGGCGCGCTCGCTGCCGTTGCGCATCGAGCAGACGACCCGGTACTGGGTCACCGTGGCGCCGCGCTAGGTGTTGCCCGCGGTTTTTCTGCACGACCGTCTCGCCGGTCGAAAAAAATTCGCGCGCAGGTGATCACTTTTTTCGTCTCGTCCGGTGTGAGAGGGAACGACGCATCGAGGCCGATGCGCTCTCCCGCCATCACAGACACCAAAGGACGCAGACACATGGGATCGCAGCACGCGCGCCGGCACCGGCACCTCGGGACCTTCACGGTCGCCCTCACCACCACCGCAGTTCACGCGGCCGTTCGCGTGGCATTGGGCGGTGCCATCGGCATCGGCGCGCTGGCGGCAACGCCCGTGTTCGCGGCCGAGCCGGCGGTCACCGGTGCACGCCAGTTCGCGATTGCCGCCGGCCCGCTCGCCGATGTGCTGGCGCAGTACGCGGCCGCCGCCGGCGTGCCGCTGATCTTCGAACCCGGCACGCTCGCCGGGCTGCGCAGCCCTGGGCTGCGTGGGCGCTATACCGCGCAGGAGGGCTTCGAGCAGGTGCTGCGCGGCAGCGGCTATGAAGTTGTCGGCGGCGGCAGCGGTGGCTCGGTGCTGCGCAAGGCGAGCGCCCCCGTGCGCAGCGGCGCGGGCGACACCGCCGCCACGCTGTCGCCCGTGACGGTGACCGCCGCGACCGAGCGCGAAACGCCCACCAGCCGGGTCAACGGCTACGTCGCGCGGCGCAGCGTCACGGCCACCAAGACCGACACCGCGTTGATCGAAAACCCGCAGTCGGTCTCCGTGATCACCGCCGACGAAATCGGCGACCGCAAGGCCGAGTCGCTCGACGAGGCGCTGCGCTATACCGCCGGCGTCACGCCCAACCTGAAGCCCTGGGCGGTCGACGAGTTCTCGCTGCTGCGCGGCTTCGAACTCGGCACCGCCGGCGTCTTCATGGACGGCCTGCTCACGTCGGGTCGCTCCTATGCTGCGCCCATCGAGCCCTACGGCCTCGAGCGGCTCGAAGTGCTGCGCGGCCCCGCATCGGTGCTCTACGGCAAGATGCCCCCGGGCGGCATGGTCAACGCCGTGAGCAAACGCCCGACCGCCGACACCCTGCGCGAGATCGGCATCGAGTACGGCAGCTACAACCGCAAGCAACTGAAAGCCGACCTTTCCGGCGCGCTCGGCAGCGACAGCGAATGGACCTACCGCCTCACCATGCTGGGGCGCGATTCGAACACCCGCCTGCACCACGACCGCGACAACCGCCTCTTCATTGCGCCCGCCCTCACATGGCAGCCCAACGCCAGCACCAAGCTCACGCTGCTCGGGCGCTACCAGAAGGACAACCAGGCCTACGCCTGGCAGAACCAGCTGGAGAAGCCCGGCGTGTTCGGCCAGCCGAGCCCGCGCGTGAACGTCGGCGGCGACGACAACCGCTGGCGGCGCGACAACAAGATGCTCGGCTACGAGTTCGAGCACAGCTTCAACGACACCTGGTCGGTGCAGCAGAGCATGCGCTACAGCGAGCTCGACCGTTCCGAGACCAACGTGTTCCCGCGCGGCTTGCGCGCCGACGGCTACACGCTCAACCGCAGCTTCTCGCCGCGCGAAACGCACTGGAAGGGCCTGCTGCTCGACACGCGCGTGCAGGCCCGCTTCGACAGCGGCCCGCTGAAGCACACCGTGCTGGCCGGCGTCGACTACGCCAAGTCGCGCACCACCGACGAGTTTCCGTACGACCGCCCCTTGCTGTCGCCGATGAACCTGTTCGCGCCCGTGTACATGCACCAGCCGCTCGCGCCGGCCGCCGACCCGTATGTCGACCGGGTGCCGACGAAGCAGGTCGGCCTCTACCTGCAGGACCAGATCAAATGGGACCGCTGGGTGCTCACGGCCGGCGTGCGGCATGACAAGGCGGACGCCACGGGCACCCGCACCTTCGGCAAGACCGGCGAAAGCAGCGAGATCTACGACACCTCGGCCAGTGCCACCACCGGCCGCGTCGGTGTCGTGTACCTGTTCGACTCCGGCTGGGCGCCCTATGCGAACTACGCCACGTCCTTCTCGCCGGAGATCGGCAAGGACCTGAACGGCAACCTGCTGAAGCCTTCGAAGGGGCGGCAGATCGAAGCCGGCGTGCGCTACCAGCCGACCGGAAAGAACGCCAGCTACACAGCCTCGGTGTTCGACATCGTGCGCAGCAACGTGACCACGGCCGCGCCGCAGGCGCCCGGAGAAGTCATCCAGACCGGCCAGGTCAGGTCGCGCGGGCTCGAGCTCGAAGCCCGCGCCGACGTGACGAACAACATCAGCCTGATCGCCCAGTACACCTACCTGGACACCCGCATCACGCGCAGCAACGACGGCGACCTGGGCCTGCCGCAGATGAGCGCGCCCAAGCACAGCGCGTCGGTGTGGGGCAAGTATTCGTTCCCGGTGGGTGACTCGACCCGCGCGTTTGCCGCCCTCGGCGTGCGCTACCTCGGCAAGGCGCGTTCGGCCTGGGACACCGGCAACGCCAACATCACGAACCCGAGCATCGCGATGGTCGACCTGGCGCTCGGCTTCGACCGCGGCCCCTGGCGCGTCTCGCTCAACCTCAACAACCTGCTGAACAAGCAATCGCTGCTCGACTGCAACGGCAGCATCTGCTATCGCAGCGCGGAGCGCACCGCCAACCTGAGCGCGCTCTACCGCTTCTGATGCCGGTGTTGCGCGCCCCCGCGCGCCGCAGCCGTGCCGCCTTGCTGTCGCGCATCGTGGCCGCGCTGTTCGGCGGCTATGCGCTGGCCGCACTGACCAGCGTGGCGGCGCTGGCGTTGCCCATGGGCACCGTCGAGGCCGTGCTTGCCGGCATGCAGGCAAGCTTCCTCGTGTACGCGGGCGCGGCGATCTGGGTGTTTGCCGCACGCAGCGCACGGCGGGCGTGGCTGGGGCTTGCCGTGGTCGCGCTGCCGCTGCTGGCCATGGCATGCAAGGTCTGGGCAGAAGCTGCGGCATGAGCGTTGCCGCACCCCGCCTGCGCCAGGCCATGGCCGGCCTGCACACCTGGACCGGCCTGCTCTTCGGCTGGCTGCTCTACGCGATGTTCCTGACCGGCGCGGCGAGCTACTTCCGCGAAGAAATTTCCCAATGGATGCGGCCCGAACTGCCGGCGCTCACGCAACTGCCGGTGGCGGCTGACAGCGCCACACGGGCCGTCACGGCCTTGCAGGTGCTCGCGCCGGGCGCCTCCCGATGGGTGATCGATCTGGCGGGCGCGCGCACGAACGTCGTCGCCGCGTCGTGGCGCATCGGTGAGATCGACGGCCATGCCGTGCTCGACCCGCTGACGGGCCGGCCACTGGCCGCGCGCGCGACCGACGGCGGTGAGTTCTTCTATTACTTTCATTTCTCGCTGCACTACCTGCCGCGTGTGGCGGCGCGCTGGCTGGTGGGCCTGGCCACCATGTTCATGCTGGTCGCGCTGGTCAGCGGCGTGATCACGCACAAGAAGATCTTCGCCAACTTCTTCACCTTCCGCCGGGGCAAAGGCCAGCGCTCGTGGCTGGATGCGCACAACGCGCTGTCGGTGACCGCGCTGCCGTTTCATTTGATGATCACCTACACCGGCCTGGTGACGCTCATGACGCTGTACATGCCCTGGGGCGCCGACAGCGCGCCTTCAGCCGCGCACATACGCCCCGCGCTGCGCGCCGAAATGACGGCGCTCCTGCCGGCCGGCGTACCGAGCGGCGTGACAGGCCCGCTGGCCGACGTGGGCGCGATGGTGCGCGAGGCACAGCAGCGCTGGGGCACGGACAGCGTGGCGCGCGTGATCGTCGACCACCCGGGCGATGCCGCGTCGCAGGTGCGTGTCGTGCGCGGTGACGCGGGGCGTGTGTCCGTCAGCCCGCGCTACCTGGTGTTCGACGGCGCTAGCGGCACGCTGCGGCAGATCAGGGACCAGGCCGGACCCGCGGCCGAAACCCGCGGCGTGCTGTATGGCCTGCATGTGGCGCGCTTTGCCGATGCCGCGACGCGCTGGCTGTTCTTTCTCTCGAGCCTGGCGGGAACGGCGATGGTGGCCACCGGGCTGGTGCTGTGGACGGTCAAGCGGCGCGCGAAGCAGGCTGGCACTGACAAGCCGGCGTTCGGCTTCCGGCTCGTGGAGCGGCTCAACATCGCCACCATCGCGGGGCTGCCCGTGGCGATGGCGGCTTTCCTCTGGGGCAACCGGCTGCTGCCGCTGGCACTCGCGGACCGGCGCGAATGGGAGATTCACCTGTTCTTCATCGCCTGGGCGCTGGTGTTGCTCTTTGCGATCGCCAGGCCTGTTCATCGTGCGTGGATCGAGCTGTTCGCCGCGGGCGCTGCCTTGCTGGCGGTGCTGCCGTGGGTCGGCGTGGTGATGGGGCTTCGCGAGAGTGGCGTCTTCACCGGATTCACCGGGTTCGACATCGCGCTGTGGAGCCTGTCGCTGGTGCTGGCGGGCATCGCGATGCGTATCGGACGCCCGAAGGAGCGCGTTGCACGGCTCTAGGATTTCAGTCCGATGCGCCCGGTGTCCCGCGTCCCTGGTGTCCTGTCGCAGAAATGGTTGGTGTCAGGAAGCCGGACGCAAGCACTTCGCCAAGTCCATCGCATAGGCCGCTGTAATTGGCTTGTTTGGCGATCCCGGATTGACATTGTTTCGGGCGTTGATCCAGTCGATTTTCTTGCCATTGATGTAGAAAGACAGAGGCTTCCTGCTTCCGTACCAGCCGTCCAACATGGCGCGAACGAGCACCTCTCCTGCGACCTGCGGATCCAGTGCCTTGTCCGGATCTTTCACCAAGTCGATGCCCAATCTTCTTCCGGTTTTTCGGTAGTTGTCTTCGAACGTCAGTTGTAAAAATCCACGGCCGTAAAAGCGGTTCCCTTCTTTGTTGGGAAGTGCATAGTTCGCTCGCAGCGGCTTACCGTACTTCTTTGCCCGTTTCTCCAACATGTCGCCAATGGCCCGTTCACGGCATGCCTCATCGGTCAGGCATTTGGGCGCTTCGCGAATCGGCAAGAACGTGCTCATGGACTCCCTGCGCGCGGTGGCCAACACGAAGGCAAGCCGGTTTTTGTCTTCGTCGCCAAATTTCTCCCACGCATCAAAGAGCTGATTCATTGCTGTCTGGGTGCGTGCATTGAGCCGCATCGATCCAGCGCGAACGGCGGCTGTACTTTCCTTGTTCATTTCGTAGTTGGGAAGAACCGCGCATTCTTTGAAGAACAGCTCGCGATCTGCCTTGAAGGGGGCAGCGCATGCGAGGGTGGGAAATATCCATAGCGACGCCAACGCCGCAGCATGCGTTCTGCGAGGGTTGAAAGGCGGCATCTGGCGTGAGCGCAGGAAAGCCATCAAGGCGGGCACGACTTTGAGGTAGTTCATCGGAGAAGTCTGCAGCCGATGGACTTGTCGCTACATCCCCAAACTTGGGGAGGCTCAAGGCCGGCGAACCGCTGGCGCGGAATCATGCGCGCTGCAACCCTCGATGCGCAGCGCGGCATACCAAAAATATCCACGGCTCGGATATTGCGCGCCAAGCGTCAGCTTCGGGTGCGGTCAAACGACGAGCGCGCTGGGGAGAACGCCATGGTGGGCCTCGCGCAGCATTGGCAGACCTTCTTGGTGACTGGCCGTGTACCGGGCTGCGGCAATCTCGAGTGCGAGGTTCGCTACGCACGGCCGCGTGCATAGCCAAGACATGCGGCGCCGTTGCGTGCGTCTCACAAATAAATGCGGCGGCACGCACTCGCCGCGAGGAGGTGCGGGCAACGCAGGTCGGGGTCGTCTGGCCCATCAAGACGCAGGCCGATGACGTCGAGAAGGCCCGGCGGCAACTGGCGCGCAAAAGTAGGTCTGTCTGTGACCCGCTGACCTAACCCCAAAAATCTTCCCCGAAGTCTCGAGGGCAATTCGAGCGGGAGCGTACTAGATCCGTCGCAACTATTGCCCGAGGCGGTTGAGCCAGTTGCTCACTTGCCCAAATGCGTCTTGCGCGATCTGCGCCGGCGACATGCCGTCTGTGGCTCCAGATTCGACAAGGAACTTGCGCACCGTTTGGGGACCGAAGGCGTCAACACCCGAGAATTTGGCCGCGATGTTCGCATAGGCATTGCGCGCTACTGCGTCAGTCAACAGGGGGCGGCATGCATCCGCGAGGGAGTCGAGTCCGTCCTCGTAGTGTCTGATGACGTAGTAGATGTCGTACGCATCCTTCGGCTTGTCTCGGCCGACGAGCGCATAGCCCTTCATCACAAGCAAGGCGGGGATGCTTGCGATGCGCAGCTGGACCGTGTTGTGCCGCCCGTCTGGCATGTAGCCACTGAACTCACGCTTGACGAAGTGTGCGTTCGCCACGTCAAGGCCGTCAGCGCGTTGAACGGCAAAACCCGCAAGCAGCGGCGGGTCGTTCTTCACGAGCTTTGCCTTGCGCGGCATCAGAAAGTCGATGATCACATTGATCGGCGGACCTTGATCGATGTCCACAGAACGCACCATCTGGAATGGCCTCATCAAATTGAGGCCGCGCTCGTAGCCCGCGCGTTCGAGCAGTCCGACCAGATTGACGTATTCGCCGTCGCCGAGCGCCTCATGATCGAGGCTGAGATCAACATCGATCGTCCCGATGTGCCTTGGCAGTGCTCTTGGCAGCAGCAACCATGGAACAGAGCCGCCGACGACAACGAATCGTTCGGTGTAGGCGCCGAGCACTTGTCCCAATTCGATCAGCACGGAGTAAACCGCATGGGTACTGCGATCGTCATAGGCATGCATTTCAGTCATTTCGGCTGACTCCTGTGCCCAGTGCACGCGCAAGCTTCTCGCTGAAGAGGTGATCCGCCGCTTCGCGATCACGGTCTCCCATGGCGGAGAGATCAAGATAGGTTTGAATGAGGCCGGTCCCGCGGATGGGGTCCGGTGAGATTGCGATGCTGTCGAGCTGCATCATGTCGTCCTCCGGCTCATACACGAATACGTTGGCGCCCATGTCACTGGGTTCAAGACGAAGGAAGTCCTCAAGGAGTTCGAGGCTGTGGCGGTCGGCGTAAAAGAATTCCCCGGGAACCCGCGTGTACGGAGCGATCCGGCGCGCAACGGAGTGACCGGCGAGCAACAGCGTGTTGAACGGTGTCGTCTTGGCCTTCATGAATAAGGTCTGGATATGCGTGTCCAGTGCAGCGCCGTGGTAGACCGTGTAACCCTGTGCCAGCAGGTCGGGTGCTTGCCGCTCTTCCCTCCACGCTTGAAGCAGTTCGATGGGCTTCACTACCCTCAGGCCTGATGCATCGGAAGTTGCCCACTCGCGGTCAATCAACACCTCTCTGATCTTGCTGACCTGCGCCGTGCTGACATGAGCACGGCTCGCGATTTCGTTGCCTCGAAGCGGTCTGCGCTCGGCGAGTAGCACTTTCAGAATGCGGCTTGACTTGGGGCTGAAGACCGATCTCTGCTTTCGCCGAGTGCCGAACGGGTTGACGTCGGTTTTTTCGATCTCGATATGAATGCCGGTGAAGCTGAGAAAGCAGTTTCCCGCAAGATCCATCCACCCTTGCCCTTGCGATCGCAGAATGGCTCTCGACTCAGGAGAGATGTAGGGAGCCACGACGACGCCATAGCTGCCAGGGTAGGCGCGGCCGCGGTCAGCGAGGAAAAAAGAAGCTTCGCGGATGAATCGAGGTTCCCCTGAGTTCTTTGCTTCGATGTCGATTCGCTGCGTGCCTTCGGTCAGGGTAACTTCGAACGTCGCGCCAGGTAGGCCTCGGCCCCTTTCAAATTCATCGCTGACTTCGATGCTGGTGACATGCGAAATCGCTTCGAGCTTGAGTCGAAGGGCGTGAAAAGCACTTCCCAGGTCCGGTTCGGACGTTGCCATGAATTTACCGTTTGGTGAATCTGGTCATTCTAGTAAATATTTCTCGGCCAATCCTATGTTGCACCAACTGGTAAATTCTCTTGACTCGCTGTGTTTACGTACAGCCTTGCTGGGGAAGGCAAAGAAAAAGCGCCATGCCCCTGAGGGACTTGGCGCTTTGGGCGGGACGTGGGGGGGCGCGCCTTACTGCCCCGCCACCTTCACAAACACCGGATTCGAATAGAACCACAGGTCGTTGTAGTTGCGCGCATTGATCGCGTTGAAGCGCGTGACCGGGTCATCACCAGCCGGCGTGGGCGTGCGCGCATCGAACAGCGGTTCGCCGCCGGCGGTTTCGTTCGGCACGTCGGTGCCGAGGTTGGTGCCTCGCAGGCGGAAGTACTGGTTGTTGCCGGCCTTCACCGTGTAGGTCACTGCGAAGTAGCCTTCGGTGTCGAGCGTCCAGTCGGCGCGGGTGAAGCGCTTGACCACGCGGGTCGTCGGGTTGGTGTCGCGCGCGTAGCCGGGCGTGCCCGGGAGTTCGCGGCCGGTGACGTCGCCGGCGATGAGGTCGATGTGGTCGACCACGGGCTTCACGTTGGCATACACGCCGCTGCCGAGCTGGTACTCGAAGTTGTTGCGCTCGGGGCTCTTGAAGCGGATGGTGATCTTCAGGTCTTCGCCCGGCCTGGCGCTCACTTCGGTGCCCATCTCGCCCGCGCCCTTGGCGCTTTGGACCTTGAAGTCGAGCGCGTTGATGAGGCTGCCGTTGACCGCGAAGAGCTTGCCCGAACGCATCGCCGTGAGCAGCGACTTCGGGTCCTTGATGTCGCCCCAGAGGTGGTTCTTCGCGTACTCGCCGGGCGCGTAGCCGCTGCTGTACAGGCCCTTCGAGGTCGTGAAGTGGTAGTCGGAATCGGCCGTGTTCCAGATGTGGCGGCCTTCGGACAGCAGGGCGTCCCAGGTGCCACCGAGTTTGGCGACGAGGTAGTCGACGCCGCCGTAGGTGCGCGAGGGCAGGTTGGCCGGCGTGTAGGCGCTTTCGTAGCCGCCGCGGTCGGGCTCCATCTGGTTGCCGACCATGCCCTCGAGCGAGAACACGATGTCGGGCGCGGCGTCGTTCATCTCGCGCAACTGGGTGGCCGTGTATTTGCCGGGGCTGCGCGAGGGGTGGTTGATCTGCAGGTAGCTGCTGTCAGGGTAGTTCTTCTTGAGCCACGCGATGGCCTTGAGCACGTCTTCGTGCGTCGTGGAGGCGCGTGCGTCCTTGGCGTTCCAGGCCGCGACGTCGGTGGCCGGGAACAGCGCGGGGTCGCGGTTGGTGAACAGGTATTCGAACTGGCTCACGGCCTTGAGCGCCGCGTCGGACATCGGGCTGTCGGTCAGGATGCCGACGTTGCCGTGGTCGTGCGTGGCCATGTCCCATTCGAAGGACGCGAAGATCGTCTTGTCGGCGTACTTGCCGCCGGCCTGCAGTGCCTTGATGCGCGGCACCTGATAAAGGGCCATGCCTTGCGAGAACGGAATCGCCGGGGCGAGCTTGCGGCCGTCGTTGTCATAGGAAGACAGGCGCAGGTGGTCCGAGAGCGCGACCCAGTCGAGGCCGAAGGTGTCGAAGGCCTTGGCGAGCACCTGGTCGAGCGTGGAAATCTGCTGCGTGTCCTCCGACTGGATGGTGTGGACATGCAGGTCGCCGACGGTCCAGCGGCCGGCGGGCGCGGCCGGTGGCGGCGGGGGTGTGGCGGGCGAGGGCGCCGGTGCTGGGGCCGGCGGAGCGATGGGCAGGCCGGCGAACGGTGCACCGCCGCCGGAGCCGCCGCCGCACGCGGTCAGCAGGGCGGCGCCGAGCGCGAGGGTAGAGAAAAGGGGCGAGCGAAAGCGGGGTGCGGGAGGCAGGATTTTCATGGCGACACAAACAGCAACGGCCAGCGCATGGCGGGCCGTCGCTTCGGGATTTCAAGGAGGCGGAACGCATGAAAGCGCATCCGCCGGAGAAGCCCGGAGTCTGAAATCCTGTCGTGACGATTCGATGAAACTGCGATGAAAGTTCACACCCGAAGGCGTGTACTTTCAACAGCTTGCGCGTGTTCAGGCCAGCAGGTCGCTCAGCGTGCGCGCCACCACCTTGGTCGCGCGGCGCAGGTCTTCGAGCACCACGCGTTCGTCGCTGCGCTTGGCATGCGACTCGAGCACGGTGCGCGGGCCGGCGCCGTAGATCACGCCGGGAATGCCGGCTTCGACGTACAGGCGCACGTCGGTGTACAGCGGCGTGCCCATGGCCTTGATGGGTTCGCCGAACAGCTCGCCGCCGTGCTTCTGGATCGCATCGACCAGCGGTTGGTTGCCGGCCAGCGGCTTCATCGAATTGGCGAGCAGCATGCGCTTGATGTCGACCGTGATGCCCGCGCTCTCGGCGGCGGCATCGGCGATCACCTGGCGGATGTTGGCTTCGACCTCGACCGGGTTCTCTTCGGGGATCATGCGGCGGTCGAGCTTGAACACGACCTTGCCGGGCACGACGTTGGTGTTGGTGCCACCCTCGATGCGGCCCACGTTCAGGTAGGGATGCGTGATGCCCTCGACCTTCGACGTGACTTGCTGGTAGAGCGTGTTCTGCGCGTACAGCGCATTCAGAATCTTGGTGGCGCCCTGCAGCGCGTCGATGCCGGTGGTGGGCACGGCGGCGTGCGCCATCTTGCCGTGCACGGTCACTTCCATCTGCAGGCAGCCGTTGTGGGCGGTGACCACTTCGTAGCTGAAGCCGGCCGCGATCATGAGGTCGGGCTTGGTCAGGCCCTTCTCGAGCAACCAGCCCGGGCCGAGGATGCCGCCGAACTCTTCGTCGTAGGTGAAGTGCAGTTCGATGCTGCCCTTGGTGGGCTTGGCCACGGCTTCGAGCGCGCGCAGCGCGAAGGTGAAGCTGGCGAAGTCGCTCTTGCTGACGGCGGCGGCGCGGCCGTACAGGCTGCCATCGACGATCTCGCCGCCATACGGGTCGTGCGTCCAGCCTTCGCCGGGCGGCACCACGTCGCCGTGGGCGTTGAGCGCGACGGTGCGGCCGCCATTGCCGTATTTGCGGCGCACGATCAGGTTGGTGATCGACTCGAGGCCGTAGTCCTTCACCTCTTGCGCGGGCACGGCGTGCTTCTCGGCGTCGAGGCCGAAGTCTTTCAGCAGCTCGGCAGTGCGCTCGGCGTGCGGCGCGTTGTTGCCGGGCGGCGTGTCGGTGGGCACCTGGACCAGTTGCTGCAGAAACTGCACTTCTTCGTCGAAGTGGGCGTCGATCCAGGCGTCGAGTTTGGCGTAGTCGGTCATGGTGGTTGTTCTTCTGTAATCGGTCAGTGGGCTTGTTCGGCGGCAAGGTTGTCCAGCAGCAGCTGGAAGGCTTGCACGGCGAGCTGGATGTCGTCGTTGGTGCTCGACTCGAGCGGGTTGTGGCTGATGCCCGAGTTGATGCCGCGCACGAAGAGCATGGCCTGCGGCATCACCTCGTGCAGCTTCATGGCGTCGTGGCCGGCGCCGCTGGGCATGCGGAAGAGCGGAATGCCCAGTGCATCGACGGCCTGTTCCCAGCGTTGCTGCCAGGCCGGTGCGCTCGGCGCGGCGGCGGCGCGCATGGTTTCCTCGAGCTCGTAGCGCACGCTGCGGCGTTCGCAGATGTCTTTCAGTGCGGCGACCACGTCGTTTGCCAGCGCGTCGCGCTGCGTGTTGTTGGGCGCGCGCAGGTCGAGGCTGAACTTGCAGCGGCCGGGCACGACGTTGATCGAGCCGCTCGGCACTTCGAGCATGCCGACGGTGCCGACCGAGTCGCCGTCTTTCGCGGCGCGCTGCTCGGCGTAGAGGATGAGTTCGGCCACGGCCGCGGCGGCGTCGCGGCGGCGGTCCATGGGCGTGGTGCCGGCGTGGCTGGCCATGCCGATGACTTCGCCCACGTAGCGCACGCTGCCGTTGATGGAGGTGACGATGCCCAGCGGCAGGTCGAGCTCGGTGAGCACGGGGCCCTGCTCGATGTGCACCTCGACAAAGCCGAGGTAGCGTGCCGGGTCGCGCTGGATCTTCGGAATGTCTTCTTCCTTCAGGCCGGCGTGCTGCATGGCTTCGCGCATGGTGATGCCGTCGGCATCTTTCTGGTCGAGCCAGCGCGTGTCGAAGTGGCCGATGAGCGCACCCGAGCCGAGGAAGGTGGCCTTGTAGCGCTGGCCTTCTTCTTCGGCGAAGCCGACCACTTCGAAGGCGAAGGGCAGGCGGCGGTTCTGGCGCTTGAGTTCGCGCACGCAGGCCATGGGCACGAAGATGCCCAGGCGGCCGTCGTACTTGCCGCCGTTGCGCACGGTGTCGTAGTGCGAACCGGTGAGCAGGGTCTTGGCATCGGGCTTGGCGCCTTCGTAGCGGCCGACCACGTTGCCGACGGCATCGATGTGCACGGAGTCGAAGCCGCAGTCGCGCATCCAGCCCGAGATGTTCGCGGCGCAGGCGCGGTGCGCGTCGGTCAGGTACGTAACGGTGAGCTGGCCCTTCTCGGCATAGCCGGGGTCGGTGTGCACCGACAGCTGTTCCTGCCAGTCCCACACGTCGTTGCCGAGCGTGACGTGGGCGCCGAACTTGTCGTTCAGGCGGATCTCGGCGATGCGGTGGATGTTGCGCAGCGCCTCGCCGAGTTCGAAGCTCGGGTGGTTGTGCAGCCGGCGCGCAAAGGTCTCGATGATCTCGCGCTTGGCCAGGCCCGTGCCGCGCGGGCCGCGCACGGCGAGGATGAACGGGAAGCCGAACTTCGCGTTGTAGTCGGCGTTGAGCTTCTGGATCTGCGCGAACTCTTCGGGCGTGCAGTCGGTCAGGCCGGCCTTGTTCTGCTCGTTGGTCGACTCGGCGGTGAGCGTCTTGCTGACCATGGCCTTGCCGGCGAGCTCGGGGTGGGCGCGGATGAGGCCGATCTGTTCGTCGGCCGACGACGCGGCCAGCGCCTGCACCAGCGCGTGCTTGAGGTGCGCGAGCGAACGGAAGGGGCGCTGCACCAGCGCGCGCTGCGCGATCCAGGGCGAGTGCTCGTACACGCCGTCGAGCATGGCGACGGCAGAGGCCGGCCCCGCGGCGTTGAGTTGGGCAAGGGTGAGGAGGGGGGTGCTCATGATGCGGCTCCGGCTTCGAAGGGGTGTGCCTGCTTCCAGTGGCGTGCGATGTCGACGCGGCGGCAGACCCAGACCTTGTCGTGCGTGGCGATGTGATCGAGAAAGCGCTGCAGCGCGGTGATGCGGCCGGGGCGGCCGAGCAGGCGGCAGTGCATGCCGATGCTCATCATCTTGGGGCTGTCGTCGCCGTTCGGATCGCCTTCGGCGTACAGCGCGTCGAAGGTGTCCTTCATGTACTGGAAGAACGGGTCGGCGTGCGAGTAGCCCTGCGGCAGCGCAAAGCGCATGTCGTTCACGTCGAGCGTGTAGGGCACGATGAGCTGCGGCACGACGCTGCCGTCGGTCTTCTGCACCTTCATCCAGAAGGGCAGGTCGTCGCCGTAGTAATCGCTGTCGTACTCGAAGCCGCCGTAGTCGGCCACGAGGCGGCGCGTGCGCGGGCTGTCGCGGCCGGTGTACCAGCCGAGCGCGCGCTCGCCGGTGAGCTTTTCGATCGCTTCCATGCCCAGGCGCATGTGCTCGCGCTCGGTGGCTTCGTCGAGGTTCTGGTAATGAATCCAGCGCCAGCCGTGGCAGGCGATTTCGTGGCCGAGTTCCTTGAAGGCGGCGGTGAGTTCGGGGTAGCGCTCCAGCGCCATGCCCACGCCGAAGACGGTGAGCGGCAGGCCGCGCTTTTCGAACTCGCGCAGGATGCGCCACACGCCGGCGCGCGAGCCGTACTCGTAGATGCCTTCCATGCTGATGTGCCGGTCGGGGAAGCTCGCCGGGTTGAACATCTCGGAAAGAAACTGCTCCGAACCTGCGTCGCCGTGCAGCGTGGCGTTCTCGCCGCCTTCTTCGTAGTTGAGGACGAACTGCACCGCCACGCGCGCGCCGCCGGGCCAGCGGGCGTGGGGCGGGTTGCGGCCGTAGCCGACGAGGTCGCGTGGGTAGGGCTGGGTGGTGTCGTAGACGGTCATGGTGTGGATCAGGACAACGCGAGGGAGATGTCGTTGGTCGGGACCTTGCGGTCGAAGGTGAGGTTGGCCTCGACGTGTTCCAGGTGCTCGGTCATGAGGCGCACGGCGAGTTCTTCGTCGCGCGCGGCCAGCGCCTTCACGATGTCGGCGTGCTCGTCGTTGGAGTGCTCGGCGGCGCTGGTGCTCTGGTACATGAGCGTGATGAGGGCGCAGCGCGAGATCAGCTCGCCCAATATTTGCGCCAGCACCTGGTTGCCCATGAGCTCGGCCATGCGCACGTGGAAGTCGCCCAAGAGCTCGGTGCGGCCCGATACGTCTTCGCCGCCGACGGCCGATTTCTCGAGCGCCACGTGCTCCTTGAGCGCCTTGATCTTGGCCGGCGTGACGCTGCGCACGAAGGCGCGCGTCATTTCGGCCTCGAGCATGCGGCGCACGGCGAACACCTGCTTGGCCTCGTCGACGGCGGGCGCGGCCACGAAGGCCCCGCGCGCCGGCTCGAGCCGGATCAGCTTGTTCTGCGAGAGCTGGAACAGCGCCTGGCGCACCAGCGTGCGCGACACGCCGAAGTGATCGGCCAGCTTCTGCTCGGCGAGCTTGGTGCCGGGCTGGAGGCGGTGCTCGACGATGGCCTTCGTGAGGGCATCGACGATCGAACGGGTGGTGGAGGACTCCATGTTTTTCATGATAGACCCAAAGCCGGTAACTGTATACACTTTTGTCCACCGGAATTTCCCACCCCCTGGTCTGCACGATCTCACCGATCCGGCACCATTTTTTGAAGGAACGCCCCATGGGTTTGAGCACTCACGTACTGGACACGATGCACGGCGGCCCCGCGGCCGGCATGGAGGTGGCGCTGTACACCACCGACGGCGACGCCGCGACGCTGGTGAAGCGCTTCACGCTGAATTCGGACGGCCGCAGCGATGGCCCGCTGTACGACAACAACTCGATCAAGGTCGGCACCTATCGGCTGGTGTTCGACGTGGCGGGTTATTTCAAGGCCCGCGGCGTGACGCTGCCGGAGCCGAACTTCCTGAACAAGGTGGCGCTGGATTTCGGCGTGGCGCACACCGACCAGCACTACCACGTGCCTTTGCTCGTGAGCCCGTGGAGCTACTCCACGTACCGCGGCTCCTGAGGTCAGTCGCCTTGTTGCTGCCCTTCGGTCAGGGTGTCGAGCTGGAAGCGCCCGCTCTTGTCCCACAGCCAGGTGTCGGTCCACGTGACCGTGCCCAGGCGCTGGGCGGGCGGGAAGGGCGCGGCCTGCAGCACGGTGCGCTCGATCTCGGCGATCACCTCGGGCGCGTGCTTGGGCGCGCGCAGCCAGTGCATCGAGACCACCTTGCCGCCGGTGTCGAGGTTCACCTGCAAGGTGCCAACCGCGTACAGCAGGGGCGGCATCTGGCCCTTGTAGATGCGCGAGGCGTTGGCGTTGTAGATGTGGCGTGCGGCGTCGCGGCGGTAGTCGCGCGCGGTGGCCGCGCTCGAGGCGCGCGGCGCGGGGCCGCTTCCCTGTGCGCTGCTGGTGCCGCTGAGCTGGCCGGGCACCGAGCCCGTCGAGCCGCAGCCGGTGAGCCACAAGGCAGAAAGAACAGTGGCGGCCCAGGCGAGGCGGCGCGGCGTAAGCTGGCGGTTCGTCATCATCGCCGGGGTTATACCGTGAGTCGTTGCGGTCCAGGCAACCGAAGGTATCGGTCATGAACGGTGCGGTCGATCAGTTGTTGATGCGTCTTCGCACCGAAGACGCCGTGCTGGTGCGCGTCGAATCGACGCAGGGCTCGGCCCCGCGCGAGGCCGGCACCTGGATGGCCGTGTGGGCCGACGGGCTCACGGCCACCATCGGCGGCGGGCAGCTCGAGTTCCAGGCCACGCAGGAAGCGCGCGAGATCCTGGCCGGCACGCGCAGCCTCGACGGCGTGCAGCGCTACCCGCTGGGCCCGAGCCTGGGGCAGTGCTGCGGCGGCGTGATGTTCCTCACCTACCGGCGCATCGGCGCGGCCGACGCGCCCGCGCTGCAAAAAGAACTGGTCGCCCAGCTCGAGCCCGTGGCTCTGTTCGGCGGCGGCCATGTGGGCGCAGCGCTGGCGCGCCTGCTGGCCGTGCTGCCGTTCTCGGTGCGCTGGATCGACAGCCGCGACGGCGTGTTCCCCGACGCGCTGCCCGCGCAGATCGACACCGAGCACTCCGAGCCCGTGCAGGACGCCGTGGCCGCGCTCGCGCCCGGCAGCCGCGTGCTGATCATGAGCTTCAGCCACGCCGAAGACCTCGACATCGTCATCGCCTGCCTGAAGCGTTTGCGCACGCGCAACGACCTGCCCTACATCGGCCTCATCGGCAGCAAGAGCAAATGGGCCACCTTCCGCCACCGGCTGGAAGCGCGCGGCTTCACGGCCGACGAGCTGGCGCGCGTCACCTGCCCGATCGGCGTGCCCGGCATCACGGGCAAGGAACCCGAGGTGATCGCGGTCGCCGTGGCGGCACAGTTGTTGCAATCGCTGGGATGAACAGGGTTTTCCCTTGGCGGCAACGCCGCAAATAGCATCCCGTCTCGTGTCAAAACTGTATACACTTTCGGTCCACAACAAGCCGCAGCGGAGCGAGGTCGTTTTCAACGGACCTGCGTTCGCGGCACTTTCTCTGCTTACAGCGCCCGCAGTGGTGAGCAGGCTGAAACCCCTCATCGACGTCCCACGCGTCTAGAGGGTTGAGAGAGCGCTACATGGAAAGTTACTACCTCGACTGGGCCAACCTGCTGCTGCGCTGGGTCCACGTCATCACCGCCATCGCATGGATCGGCGCCTCCTTCTACTTCGTGATGCTGGACAACAGCCTCGAGAAGCCGCAAGACCAGGAGTCGCTCGACAAGGGCGTGGGCGGCGAGCAATGGGCCGTGCACGGTGGCGGTTTCTACAACAGCCAGAAGTACGCGCTGGCGCCCAAGACGCTGCCTGACCACCTGCACTGGTCGTACTGGGAGAGCTACTCGACGTGGCTCACGGGCTTCGCTTTGTTCACCATGTCGTACCTGTGGAACGCGAGCACGTACCTCATCGACAAGAGCAAGATGGACTGGCAGCCCGGCGCC
The DNA here is from genome assembly GCF_002849325.1 of Variovorax sp. RO1. Taxonomy (NCBI): domain Bacteria; kingdom Pseudomonadati; phylum Pseudomonadota; class Betaproteobacteria; order Burkholderiales; family Comamonadaceae; genus Variovorax; species Variovorax sp. RO1. The sequence goes on along the minus strand of NZ_PKMT01000005.1, from coordinate 343,929 downwards.
GCCATTGCCGTGGCGCTGGCCTTCTTCGTCGTGTTCTGGATGGTCTACGACGGCATCTGCCAGATCTTCGGGCGCCGCAAGAACGGCGACACCATCGTCGGCGTGCTGATCGCGATCTTCATCGTCTTCGCGACCTGGCTGGCCTGCCAGTGGTTCGCGGGCCGCGCGGCCTTCCTGCTGGTGGGCGCCATGATGGCCACCACCATGAGCGGCAACGTGTTCTTCTGGATCATCCCGGGCCAGCGCAAGAACGTGAAGGCGCTGCGCGAAGGCCGGCCAGTCGATCCAGTGCACGGCCAGCGCGGCAAGCAGCGCAGCGTGCACAACACCTACTTCACGCTGCCGGTGCTGTTCGCGATGCTGAGCAACCACTACAGCTTCACCTACACGCACAAGTACAACTGGATCGTGCTGCTGCTGATCATGCTCGGCGGCGCGGCCATCCGGCAGTTCTTCGTGGTGCGCCACCGCTTCAAGCTGGGCAACGCGGGCAACCCGCTGCCCTACGCCATGGTCGGCATCGCGGTGCTGGGCCTCACCATCGTGTGGATGAAGCCCGAGCCGGCCGCGCCTGTCGCGGCCAGCGCCGCCCAGGCCGCGCCCGCTGTGGCCTACCAGGACGTGCAGAAGGTGCTCGAGCAGCGCTGCTTCATGTGCCACGGCGCGGCCGTGCAGATGAAGAACGTGCGCGTCGACACGCCCGACCAGGTGACGGCGCATGCCCAGGCGATCTACCAGCAGGTCGTGGTGACCAAGATCATGCCGATGAACAACGCGACGAACATCACCGACGAAGAGCGGGCGCTCATCAGCCGCTGGTTCCAGGCCGGCGCCAAGACGAACTAGAGGCGCAGCGGCCTGCAAGGGCGGGCCGCCGGTCGTCGCACAATCGCCGAATGGAGACAACACGCAAGCCATGACCGCATCGACCTCGCCCTCAGCAACAGCTCCCGATCCGCGCGAAGCCCCGCGCGCCTTCCTCGAACACCTGTACCGCGTGGCGGTGGACCGCGCACTGCCGCTGTCCACGCTGGGCGCCCATCTGCCGAAACCGCCCAAGGGCCGTACCGTGGTGCTGGGCGCCGGCAAGGCCGGCGGTTCGATGGTGCAGGCGCTCGAAGCCCTGTGGCCGGCCGATGCCCCGCTGTCGGGCCTGGTCGTCACGCGCTATGACCACATTCCGCCGCGCCCCGAAGGCGTGCCGCAGCGCATCGAGCTCGTCGAAGCCGCGCACCCCGTGCCCGACGCGGCCGGCCAGCAGGCGGCCGAGCGCATCCTGGCGCTCACGCAGGGCCTCACGGCCGACGACCTCGTGCTGTGCCTCATCTCCGGCGGCGGCTCGTCGCTGCTGGTGCTGCCGGCCGAGGGCCTCACGCTGGCCGACAAGCAGCACATCAACAAGCAGCTGCTCGACAGCGGCGCCCACATTGGCGAGATGAACTGCGTGCGCAAGCACCTGTCGCGCATCAAGGGCGGCCGGCTTGCGGCGGCCTGCGCGCCGGCGCGCGTGGTCACGCTCACCATCAGCGACGTGCCGGGTGACGATCCGGCCGTGATCGCCAGCGGCCCCACCGTGCCCGACGCCACCACCTGCGCCGACGCGCTCGCCATCCTCGACCGCTACGGCATCGAGGTGCCGGCGCCCGTGCGCGCGCAGCTCGAAAGCGGCGCGCTCGAAACCCCCAAGCCCGACGACGCCGCGTTCGCCGGCCACAGCACGCACATGATCGCCACGCCGCAGCAGTCGCTCGAAGCCGCCGCCGCGGCCGCGCGCGCCGCCGGCCTCGAGGCGCACATCCTCAGCGACGAGATCGAAGGCGAATCGCGCGAAGTCGGCAAGGTGCACGGGGCGCTCGCGCGGGCCGTGGCGCTGCGCGGCGCGCCGTTTGTGCGGCCCTGCGTCATCCTGTCGGGCGGCGAGACCACGGTCACCATCCGTGCGCGCCAGCCCGGCCAGGCCAAGGGCCGCGGCGGACGGGCCGGCGAGTTCTGCATGGGGCTGTCGGGTGCGCTCATGGGCCAGCCGCAGGTGTGGGCGCTGGCCGCCGACACCGACGGCATCGACGGCGTGGAAGACAACGCCGGCGCCTTCGTCACGCCCGACACCCTGGCGCGCGCCACGGCCCAGGGAAAAAAGCTCTCCGATCACCTCGACCGCAACGACGCCTACGGCTACTTCGACGCCATCGGCGACCTGTTCGTGACCGGTCCGACGAACACCAACGTCAACGACTTCCGCGCGATCCTCGTGCTGTAGGCGCGCTCAGGCACCCAACGGGGGCTCGGGCAAGCTTTGTGAACTCAGGTTAATCTACGGCCCCCGGCGGCGCTTGGCCGCCGTTGTCGCATGCGCACCCCCACGGGGTGCCGCGCCGCGCGCCCGATTTCCCGTTTCGTTTTCACCATCCAGTCCTCGAAGGAAAGAGTTCGCCATGACCGCCACCTACACCGACACCCGCCTGCTGATCGACGGCCAATGGGTCGACGCCGCCGACGGCAAGACGCTCGACGTGCTGAACCCCGCCACCGGCAAGGCCATCGGCAAGGTGGCGCACGCCAGCATCGTCGACCTCGACCGTGCCCTGGCCGCCGCCCAGCGCGGCTTCGAAGCCTGGCGCGACACGCCCGCCAACGAGCGCGCCGCCGTGATGCGCCGCGCCGCCGGCCTGATCCGCGAACGCGCCCTGGACATCGCCAAGCTGCTGACGCAGGAACAAGGCAAGCCGCTGGGCGAAGCCAAGGTCGAAATGATGGCCGCGGCCGACATCATCGAGTGGTTCGCCGACGAAGGCCGCCGCGTGTACGGCCGCATCGTGCCCTCGCGCAACCTGGCTGCGCAGCAGCTGGTCATCAAGGAGCCGGTCGGCCCGGTCGCGGCCTTCACGCCGTGGAACTTCCCCGTCAACCAGATCGTGCGCAAGCTCGGCGCCGCACTCGCCACCGGCTGCTCGTTCCTGGTGAAGGCGCCCGAAGAAACCCCGGCCTCGCCGGCCGCGCTGCTGAAGGCTTTTGTCGACGCCGGCATTCCGGGCGGCGTTGTGGGCCTGGTGTTCGGCAACCCGGGCGAGATCTCGAGCTACCTCATCGCGCACCCGATCATCCGCAAGGTCACGTTCACCGGCTCCACCCCGGTCGGCAAGCAGCTGGCCGCACTGGCCGGTTCGCACATGAAGCGCGTCACGATGGAACTGGGCGGCCACGCCCCGGTGATCGTGGCCGAAGACGCCGACGTGGCGCTGGCCGTCAAGGCCGCCGGTGCCGCCAAGTTCCGCAACGCGGGCCAGGTCTGCATCTCGCCGACCCGCTTCCTGGTGCACAACAGCCTGCGCCATGAGTTCGCGAGCCTGCTGGTCAAGCACGCCGAAGGCCTGAAGATGGGCGACGGCCTGGTCGAAGGCACCAACCTCGGCCCGCTGGCCAACGCCCGCCGCCTCACGGCCATGGCCCATGTGCTGGAAGACGCCCGCAAGAAGGGCGCCACCATCGCGACCGGCGGCGACCGCGTCGGCGACACCGGCAACTTCTTCGCACCCACCGTCATCACCGACGTGCCGCTGGACGCCGACGTGTTCAACAACGAACCCTTCGGCCCCATCGCCGCCATCCGCGGTTTCGACACGCTCGAAGAAGCCATCACCGAAGCCAACCGCCTGCCTTTCGGCCTGGCCGGTTATGCCTTCACCAAGTCGATCAAGAGCGCGCACCTGCTGAGCCAGAAGCTCGAGCTCGGCATGCTGTGGATCAACCAGCCCGCCACGCCTTCGCCGGAAATGCCGTTCGGCGGCGTGAAGGATTCGGGCTACGGTTCGGAAGGCGGCCCGGAGGCGATCGAGGCTTACCTGAACACCAAGGCTGTTTCGATCCTGGGCGTTTAATCCTCTGCGCTGGCGTTCCAGAACGCCTGCTGGACGCCTTTGAGCGTTTCGATTTCCGCGATCACCCGGTCGAGCTCTTCGGGTTCGACCGCGGTGGCGTAGAGCGTCGCCGCAATTTCCGTGTCGGCCGACCCGAAGGCGTGCTGGTCGACATCGCGCACCGGGTAGTTCGCGGCTTCCAGCTGCACCAGCAGCTGGTCCATCACCTCGGGCCGTGCCGCGCGTGAGCAGATCACGCGCACCGTGTACGTCGCTTCGCTCGATTCCTCGTGCACCGGGCGGCGGTTGATGCGGTTCACCACCGGGCGCAGCAGCGTGTTGCTCGCGAGCACGAAGAGCGCCGCGATCAGTGCTTCGCCCAGCAGGTTGGCCCCCGCGCAGGCGCCCACCGCCGCAGACCCCCACAGCGTGGCGGCCGTGTTCAGGCCCGTGATGTTGGCGCCTTCTTTCATGATCGCGCCCGCGCCCAGAAAGCCGATGCCCGAGACCACGTAGGCGACCACGCGCACCGAGCCCTCGGGGCCGCCCAGGCGGGCCGCCATGTCGACGAACACGGCGGCGCCGACGGCCACCAGTGTGTTGGTGCGCAGCCCCGCGGTGCGCTGGCGCATCTGGCGCTCGAAGCCGATCAGCGAGCCGAGCAGAAAGGCCGCGCCCACGCTGATGAAGGTGTTCAGCAGCGAGTGCAGGTTGATGTTGCGGATGGCTTCCATGGTGAGTGATCCTCCTGATCCTCTGTGTGCGAGGCAGGGTAGCGGCCTTGTGTGACGGCCGCAATCCTGCGTTCGCCGGGTGATGCTTGCTTGTTCTTATTGCCAGCCGTACCTGCGTGCGTACCAGCCCTTCACGGCCTGCGTCAGTGTTGCGTAGCCGACCAGCATCAGCACCAGCCACGGGAAGTAGGCCAGCGGCAGCGCCTGCAGCTTGAAGTAGTGTGCCAGCGGCCCCATCGGCAGCCAGATGCCGACCGCGGCAATCGCCGCGCCCATCGCCAGCAGCGGCCAGGCCGCGCGGCTTTGCAGGAACGGAATCTTGCGCGTGCGGATCAGGTGCACGATGAGCGTCTGCGACAGCAGGCCTTCGATGAACCAGCCCGACTGGAACAGCGTCTGGTGCTCCGGCGTGTTGGCCGCGAACACGAACCACATCACGGTGAAGGTGAGGATGTCGAACACCGAGCTCAGCGGCCCGAAGAACACCATGAAGCGGCCCAGGTCGGCCGGGTTCCAGCGCTGCGGCGTCTTCAAGAATTCTTCGTCCACGTTGTCGAACGGGATCGCGATCTGCGACACGTCGTACAGCAGGTTCTGCACCAGGAGGTGCAGCGGCAGCATCGGCAAAAAGGGCAGGAACGCGCTGGCCACCAGCACCGAGAACACGTTGCCGAAGTTCGAGCTGGCCGTGATCTTGATGTACTTGAGCATGTTGGCGAAGGTGCGGCGGCCTTCGATCACGCCTTGCTCCAGCACCATGAGGCTTTTCTCGAGCAGGATGATGTCGGCCGATTCCTTGGCCACGTCCACCGCGCCGTCCACCGAGATGCCGATGTCGGCGGCGCGCAGCGCGGGCGCGTCGTTGATGCCGTCGCCCATGAAGCCGACCACGTGGCCGTTGGCATGCAGCGCCTGCACGATGCGCTCCTTGTGCGCGGGCGTGAGCTTGGCGAACACCTGGCGCATTTCCACCACCTGCCGCAGCTCGGCCTCGTTCATGCGCTCGATCTCGTGGCCCAGCACCATGCGCCCGGCGTCGATGCCGACATCGCCGCAGACCTTGCGTGTGACCAGTTCGTTGTCGCCGGTCAGCACCTTCACTGCCACGCCGTGCGCAGCGAGCGCCAGCAGCGCGGGCGCGGTCGATTCCTTCGGCGGATCGAGAAAGGCCACGTAACCCAGCAGCGTGAGCCCGGCCTCATCGGCCACGCTGTAGGCCGGCTTGCGCGCGTCGGCGTTCAGCGTGCGGCTGGCCACGGCCACCACGCGCAGGCCCTGGGCATTGAGCTCCGAGGCCACGCGGTGGATGCGCGCCATCACGTCGGCGTCGAGCGCGAGCACTTCGGCGCCGCGCTCGACCGAGGTGCACACCGAGAGGATCTCTTCGAGCGCGCCCTTGCAGATCAGCAGGTGCTCGTCGTCGCCGTGCGCGACCACCACCGACATGCGGCGGCGCGAGAAATCGAAGGGCACCTCGTCGACCTTGCGCCAGCTGGTCTGCAGCTGCGTGTCGAGCTGTACTTCGGCGTGGCTGAGCACGGCCTTGTCGAGCAGGTTCTTCAGCCCCGTCTGGTGAAAGCTGTTGAGGTAGGCCTGCTGCAGCACGTGGTCGGAGTCTTCGCCCCAGGCGTTGGTGTGGCGTTCGAGCACGATGCGGTCCTGCGTCAGCGTGCCGGTCTTGTCGGTGCACAGCACGTCCATGGCACCGAAGTTGTGAATGGCTTCGAGCCGCTTCACGATCACCTTCTGGCGCGACATCACGACCGCGCCCTTGGCCAGCGTGGCGGTCACGATCATCGGCAGCATCTCGGGCGTGAGGCCGACCGCGATCGACAGCGCGAACAGCGCCGCCTCCCACCAGTCGCCCTTGGTCACGCCGTTGATCACCAGCACCAGCGGCGCCATCACCAGCATGAAGCGGATCAGCAGCCAGCTCACGCGGTTGATGCCGGCCTGGAACGCAGTCGTGCCTCGGTCGATGGTGCTCACGCGCTGGGCCAGTGCGCCGAAGAAGGTGCGCTCGCCCGTGTGCACGATCACGGCCGTGGCGGTGCCGCTGATCACGTTCGTGCCCATGAAGAGCAGGTTGTCGCGTTCCAGCACGCCGGCCTGGTGATCGGCGGCGGTGGCGGCGAACTTCTCCACCGGCATCGATTCGCCGGTGAGCGCCGACTGGCTGATGAACAGGTCTTTCGCCGAAAGCAGGCGCGCGTCGGCCGGGATCATGTCGCCGGCCGACAGCGCGATCACGTCGCCGGGCACGAGGTCGCGCATCGGCACTTCCATGCGCTGCGTGCCGGCATGCGCAAGGTCGAAGCCGTCGTCACCCGCGCGTCCCGCCTTCTCGCCGGGCGCGGGGCGCAGCACCGTCGACGTGTTGCTGACCATCGCCTTGAGCCGGTCGGCGGCCTTGTTGGAGCGCGACTCCTGCAGGAAGCGCAGCACGGTCGACAGCAGCACCATGCTGCCGATCACCACCGTGGCCTTCGTGTCCTCGGTGATGTAGGAGACCAGCGCGAGCACCGTCAGCAGCAGGTTGAAAGGGTTGCGGTAGCACTGCCACAGGTGGTTCCACCACGGCAGCGGCTGCTCGTGGCGCACCTCGTTGCTGCCCAGCCGCTTGCGCAGCGCGAGCGCGTGGGCTTCGGTCAGGCCCTGCGACGAGCTGTTCAGGCGCACCAGCACCTCGCCCGCATCGGTGTGCGAGGCGGCAGCCAGCGCCTTGGCGATCTCGGGCGGCATTGCGGCCGAGCCGAGGCTGCTGGGCTTGGCGCTCAGCAGCGTCTGCCAGCGCTCGAAGTGATGCAGCATGTGGCGGCTGCGCAGGAAGCTTTCGAAAAAGGACTTCAGGACGTTCTTCATTTTTCTTCTCCTGTGTGGGGGCGCTCAGCGAGCGAATGCCCAGGTGAGGCCCAGCGTCCAGCCGCGCGGGCCGTCGTGGCGCAGGTCGCGTGCGTGGCTGAGATCGACGTTGACGGACGGCGTGGCCGTCCAGCGCAGGCCGGCGCGCCAGGCGTTGCGCCCGCCTTCGCGGAAGCGCTCGGCCACGAGCGACAGCGCGGGCAGGGCGGCCCATTCGAGGGCCGCGCCCGAGTGGCTGGTGCTCGGCTGTGCGCGATGGAAGTCGCGGCCCAGGTTCAGGTGGGCGCGCCATGCGTCGTCGAACTGCCAGGTGACGGGGATCACCACGCTGCTGTCGGTGAGGCGCAGCGAGGCATTGCCGGCGTTGCTGCGTTGCCACGAGGCCGAGGCCAGCACGCCGGTGCTCAGCGTGTCGGTGAGCGCGAAGGCCCACTTGATCTGCGGGCCGGCGCGCACGGTGCGGCCGTCGGCGTTGTGCTCACGTTCGAGGTTCAGGCCCAGCTCGACCGGGCCGACACGGCAGGCCGGACCGACGTGCGCGAGGCGCTGGCCGCCCCAGGTCTCGATCTGGCACTGGCCCGGATCGAGGATGGCGGCGTCGTCCACCGAATGGTGTCCGCCGGCGGCGTGGGTCTGTGTGGCGGCCAGGCCGCACAAGGTCGCGAGCCAGGCGTGGCTGGGTGCGGGGCGACGGAAGGGAAGGGGGCGGGCGTTGGAACGGGCGGCCGTGGCCGTCCGCACGACACGCCGCACGCGTTCGCGGGTCATGGGAGTTTTTCCTTCGGGTGCGGCGCGCCGCGAAGGAAGAAACGCCCGTGACGACGTGCTTACTCAGCAGTCAGCCGGCGGCGCTCCTCCGCAGCGCGGCAGGCTGCGAGGTGAATGGGGGATCGATCGGGCAAGGAAGAAGGCGGCGCACAGCGGCGCAAGCAAGGGTCCGGGTCCATGGGGGCCTCCTGTTCTGTGGGGGTGGCAGGGGCGGGCTTCAGCGGCGCGTGGTGCCGCCGGGCTGTTCGAGCAGCAGCAGGAAGCTGCGGATGCGGCGCGTGGTCCACAGCGCGGCGGCGCGGTCCAGGGCCTGCTCGTCGTCGAGGTGCGGTGCGGGGCTCACGCGTGCTGGCGCAGGCGCAGCGGCGTGCGCCGACGGGCGACCGTGCGACGGTCGCGTCTGCGGATGCAACGGACGAATTTGAAACTGGCGCATGACAAGGCTCCTTCACGCTGAAGGGCCTCGCGCACGGACGCACGCAAGCTGACTGAAAAAGTCAGCGACGAAGAACAACGGGAATCGGTAGGGGGAGCCGCTTGCCCGAGGGGCAAGGGGTTCGCGCTGCGGACACGGCGGCCGCAAGCGCGGGAGCTGCCTGCGCTAAAGGGCCGGGGGTGTCACGCCTGCCGAGGCACGCGTCTTGTCACTGATCCAACTGGCACTGTCCACGCACGGGGCTCCGAAATGATGATCTCCGGATTGTTGCACCGCATCATTGCCAGCGTCAACCCTTGGCCTGAAGCGAGAGGCTGCGTCGCGGTTGCGCGGCGTGGAGCTGGGGCTGGTTCGCGCTGCGTTCGATGGGCGTCGGAAACCAGCGGTAGATGTTCGTGTCGCCGCGCCATCCGTCGCTGAAGCGCACGAACAAGAAGCCCGATATCGCGTTGCCCAGGTCGTCCACCGGGATGCCTGCGGCGCGCAGGGCGGCGACTTCTTGCGCGGCGCTCATGTCGAAGGGCAATTTCAGCGTGATGCTCGCGCTGTGAAGACTGGGTCGGGGCATCGTGACTCCTCTGCATTGACCAAGGGCCGTAGTGAAGCGCAAGAAGTTGTGTCAGGCGATACCGAAGATATGGGAGCCTTCGCAGGAGAGGGCGGCGCTGTCGGCCTCTGCGCCCATGGTGCATCCCCTGACGGGGGGATGCCATGGGTAGGACGGCCTATGCCGAACGCCTGTCCCTGTGCCTATAGTGGGCGCGCATGAAACCAAGCACCCCCGCCGTCCTGTTCATCTGCACCGGCAACATCTGCCGCTCGCCGACCGCGCACGCGCTGCTGGTCCACAAGGCGCGGCTCGCGGGCTTCGCGGTGGAGGTCGACAGCGCCGCCATTTCCGACGAAGAGCGCGGCAATCCACCCGACCCGCGCTCGGTGGCCGAGGCACTGCGGCGCGGCATCGAGATGCCCGCGCATTGCGCACGCCAGGTGCGTGCGTCCGACTTCGAGCGTTTCGACTGGCTCGTCGGCATGACGCAGCAGCACTGCGCCGCGTTGCGCAGGCGTGCGCCCGCGGAGGCGGCGCGCAAGGTGCGCCTGCTTTCGGAGTTTGCGCAGGCCATCGGCGGTGACGTGCCCGACCCGTGGTACGGCGGCCACCAGGCCTTCATTGAGGCCTTCGACCTGATCGACCTCGGCGTGGAAGGCCTGCTCGCGCAGCTGCGTCGCGACGCGGCCTGATGAACCTGCAGACGGTGTGGTTCAGCCCGTGCAGAGCGCGCGGATCGTCGGCGGAATCGGCACCGCGCGGATGCCGCCGCCTTCGCGCTTCGCGGCAAAGATCCGCACCTCTTCGCATTCGAGGATCAGGTCGTCGCCGCGCGTCACGCGGTAGGTCTGCACGAAGCTCTTGTCGCGCCATTCGGTGATGCGCACCGCGATCTGCAGCGTGTCGCCGTAGCTGGCCGCCTTGACGAAGCGCGTGTGCGTGTCGACCAGCGGCGTGCCGATCACGCCGAGGGTCTGGGCCGTTTCTTCCCAGCGCGGCACGCCGCACTCGGCAAAGAAGTGGCGCGAGGCCGCGTCGATCCAGCGAAAGAAATTGGGAAACCAGACGATGCCGGCCGGGTCGCAGTCGCCGAACTCGACGCGCGTGGTGTAGACGACTTCCTGGCCGGAAGCGTCTTTGGGAGATGGAGTGCTGCTCATCCGATCATTGTCCCGCGCCCTCAATCGGCCTTGATGCCGCGCTCGCGGATCAGCGCACCAAAGCGCTGCGAATCCGCCGCCGCACGGCGCTGGAAGTCGGCCGGCGTGCCCGGCAGCGGCTCGCCGCCGATGGCCGCGATGCGCTCCTTCACCGCCGGCAGCGCGAGCGCGCGGTTGATCTGCGTGTTGAGCTGCGCCACCACCTCGGGCGGCGTGCCGGCCGGGGCGTAGAAACCGAACACCGTGTCGGCGTCGAAGCCGCGCAGGCCGGCCTCGTCGAGCGTGGGCACGTCGGGGAACTGCGAGGAGCGGTGCGGGCTGCCCACGGCCAGCAGCCTGAGCTTGCCGGCGCGCACCTGGTTCAGGCCGATGCCGGGGTCGAAGGCGTAGTCGATCTGGCCGGCCAGCAAATCTTGCAGCGCAGGCGCGGCGCCGCGGTAGGGCACGTGCAGCGCGAACAGGCCGGCCTGGCTCTTGAACATCTCGCCCGCCAGGTGCGGCGAGCTGCCGTTGCCCGGCGAGCCGTACGAGAGCTTGCCAGGGTTGGTCTTGAGGTAGGCCATGAACGACTTCACGTCGGTCGGCGGCAGCGAGGGGCGCGTGACCAGAAACACCAGCACGCGCGCGGCGGCGGCCACGGGCACCAGGTCCTTCGCGGGGTCGAAGCTCATGCGCGCATACAGGTGCGGGTTCACCGACACCATGCCGCCCGAGCTCATGAGCAGCGTGTAGCCGTCGGCCGCCGCACGCGCCACAGCCTCGCCGCCGACGTTGCCGTTGGCGCCGCCGCGGTTCTCGATCACCACGGGCTGCTTCAGCGCCTCCTGCAGCGGCTGCGAGACGGCGCGCGCAAGCTGGTCGGCCGCGCCGCCGGCGGGGAAGTTGACGATCACCTTGATGGGTTTGGACGGCCAGGTGTCGGCATGCACGGCGGGCGCGCACAAGGCGGTGCCGGCCAGGGCGAGCGCCAGCAGCAAGCGGCGGTGTGACGGCGATGGGGCAGCAGTGGGGCGTGGGGTCATGGTTCTTTGTCTCCTCAGGTCGTGGTCGTTGTCTTGGGCCGCTTCATCCAGCGGATGGGTTGCGCCTGCACCGGGCGCGGCGCGGCGCCGTGGCGCGTGAGCGCGGCGTCGAGCGCCTTGCCGCCTTCGTCCGCGAGCGCCGCCTCGCGTGCCGCGGCAATCGCCTCGGCGCGCGCGGCGGGGGGCAGCGCGGCGCGGCCCGCGAGTTCGTCGATCACGTGCAGCAGGTTGTGCTTGCCGCGTTCGTTGGTGCTGCCGTAGCCCTTGATGAGCCGGCCGCACAGCGCCAGCTCGCGGCCCAGCGCCCAGTGCGTGCGCGTGCCGGTTTCGACGGCGGCGAGCCAGCGTTCGATCAGCGCCTGCTCTTCGGCAAAGCGGCTGCCGCGCCGGCGCAGCCAGGTGAGCGAGGCCAGCACGCGCAGCGAGGCCATGCCCAGCACCGAGTGGCTGCCCACCTGCAGCGGCAAGGCCCACGGCGCAAGTCCGCGCGACTGGCGGCCACGGTCCCAGGCGGTCACGCGGCGCGCGAGCGACGGCGGCAGCAGCGCTGCGAACTCGGGCGCGCCGGGCTTGAAGTGGTCGAAGACCTTCACGATGTCTTCGTCGCCTGCGCGCACTTCCTGGCGCACGCGCTGCGCGCGGCTGGCGCGGCCCTTGAGCGCGGCCACGCGCACGATGTCGTCGAAGGCCATCCACAGCGCCAGCCAGCGCGCCATTTCGCGGGTGACCGCGAATCCCTGCGCGCCCGACGGATCGGCGGCGCGTTCGGCCTCGAGCACCCGCGCGAGGCGCTCGGCGTACAGCGCGGCGTAGGCGCCGTCCTGGTAGTCGCGCACCCGCGCATGGCCGAGCGCGAGCATGTCGTGCACGGCCGGCGGAAAGCGGCGCGCCACGTCGTCGGGCAGGGCCTGCGGCGTCGGGGGCGCGTCGCGCGTGTCGTCGCTGGCCAGCACGCCCTGCACGAAGGCGGCCTGGGCGCGCGGCGCGCGCACGGCCTCGAAGGCGGCGGCAAAGCCGCGCAGGCTGGCGGCGGCCATCTTGCCGAGCTTGTCGGCCGCGGCCGCGTCGCCGCCGCGCACCGCGCGCTCGTAGGCCTCGCGCGGGAACGGAAACAGCCCACTGCCCGCGATCGCGCCCAGCATCACGGCGCTGACCACCGTGCCGGCCTCGCGCGCCATGCCGCCCATGTCGAGCACGTGGTGCTCGCGGCTGAAGGCCTTGACCACGTCGAGCAAGCGCTGCGCGTCGGCGCGACCGTCGCCGGGCACCATGCGCTCGGCCGTGGTGAGCACGCGCGCCGACGAGCTGATGACCAGCGTGCGCAGCGGCGCGCTCATGCCGTTGCCGATCTGGCGCGTGGTCTCCAGCAACTCCGACGAGACGATCGCGTCGAGCGCGCCCGGCACCGGGCTCAGGCTGAACACCGGGCGCCGCCCGCCGAGTTGCGCCATCGGCACCGGGAACACCTCGATGTAGTAGGTGGTGGCGCCGGTGCGCTGCGCCACGCCGGGGATCGACGTGCTCTGCGCCGCGTAGCCCGCATGCCGCGCCGTGTCGACCAGCCATTCGGTGAGCACGCCGCCGCCTTCGCCGCCGAGGGCGCAGACGAGGAGGGTGGTGGGACGGTTCTGTTCCATGTCGTGGTTCTTTCTCATGCGGGCCGCAGCGCGCCGACGATCGCGCCGCGCAGGCCGTGCAGCAGGCGTTCGTGCCACTTCGGGTTCTGCACCACCTCGGCCCGGTAGAAGCTCGGGCACAGCGTGGCCGCGTGCGCGTTGGCGCCGCACAGGCCGCAGCCCACGCAGCCGTCGATGACCACGGCCACCGGGTCGACCTTCAGCGGATCGGGGTTGTCTTTCAGCGTGAGCGTGGGGCAGCCCGACAGGCGGATGCAGGCGTGGTCGCCGTTGCACACGTCCTCGTCGACGCCGTACTTCACGCGCACCACGCGCTTGCCTTTTTTCAGCAGGCCGGCGATCCACGGCTTGATGCGGCGCTGCCGCTCGAGCTGGCACTCGCCCTCGGCGATCACCACCTTCAGGCCGTTGAAGTCGCTCGTGAGCGCCTCGGTGAGCGTCTTGCGCATGCGCTCCACGTCGTAGGTGGTGACGGTGCGCATCCACTTCACGCCCAGGCCCGTGAGCGTGGCCTCGATGGTCTGGTTCTTGTCGACCAGGCTCTGCTGCTTGTCGACGGCGCGTTCCTTGATCTCGTCGTCGGGCGTGGAGATGATGTCCTGCGTGCCGGTGGCCGAGGTGTAGCCGTTCTTGAAGATCAGCAGCACCGCATCGTCGTCGTTGAACAGCGCGCTCTGCACGCCCGTGAGCAGGCCGTTGTGCCAGAAACCGCCGTCGCCCATGATCGACAGCGTGCGGCGGTTCATCATCGGCGCCACGCCCGCGCGGCTCGCCAGGCTCATGCCGTAGCCGAGGATCGAGTGGCCCATCGAAAACGGCTCGAAGGTGCCGAAGGCGTGGCAGCCGATGTCGGCCGCGATGTGCACCGGCCCCGTCTCCTGCTGCGCGAGCTTGAGTGCCGAAAACACCGGCCGCTCCGGGCAGCCCACGCAGAAGCTCGGCGGGCGGTTGGGCAGCGGCGCATCGAGCCGGCGCGCCACCGCTTCGCGGCGTTCGCGGTTGCCCGCCAGCCAGGCCTGCGCCGACGTGGCGGCTTCGCTCGCGCCGAGGTAGCGCTCGGCAAAGGCCGCAAGGCCGCCCGACAGCACTTCCACGCCGTACTCGCCGGCTTGCGGCAGCAGGTCCTTGCCGTGCAGCGGCGTCTGGATGTCGCGGCGGCGCAGCAAGGTGGCGATGTCCTGCTCGATGTACTCGGGCTGGCCTTCTTCCACCACCAGCACCGCGCGCTTGCCGATGCAGAAGTCCGCCACCTGCTCGGGCACCAGCGGGTAGGTCACGTTGAGCACGAGGATCGGGATGTCCGTCTCGCCGAAGGCATCGGCCAGGCCTTGCTGCTGCAGGCTGCGGATCAGCGCGTTGTACAGGCCGCCCTGCACCACGATGCCCAGGTCGGGGTGGCGCTGGCCGGGCATCAGCTCGTTGAGGCCGTTCGCCACGATGTGTCGGCGCGCCGCCGGCATGCGCTCATCGCCCTTGAGTTTTTCGTGGCGGAAGGTGACGGGCGGGTGCGCCAGGCGCATGTAGTCGAAGGCCGCGGGCTCGTCCATCAGCGCGCGCGTCGACACGGCGGGCGCGATGTTGTCCTTGCAGTCGAAGCTGCCGCGCACGTGGCAGGTGCGGATGCGCAGCTCCATCAGGCAGGGCATGTTCGACGCTTCCGACAGCTGGAAACCCTGCTCGACCATGCGCACCATCACGCCCAGGTCGGGCCGCGGATCGAGCAGGCACATGCTCGACTTGAGCGCGTAGGCGTGCGTGCGCTCCTGGATCACGCTGGCGCCTTCGCCGTAGTCTTCGCCCACCACGATCAGCACGCCGCCCGTCACGCCGGGCGACGACAGGTTGGACAGCGCATCGGCCGCCACGTTGGTGCCGACGATCGACTTCCAGGTGACCGCGCCGCGCAGCGGGTAGTGAATGGACGCGCCGAGCATCGCCGCCGCCGAGGCCTCGTTGGAGCAGGCCTCGACGTGCACGCCCAGTTCGTCCATGTACGCCTTGCCCTGCACCATCACGTCGAGCAGGTGCGACACCGGCGCGCCCTGGTAGCCGCCGACGTAGGCCACGCCCGACTGCAACAGGCCCTTGGTGATCGCGAGGATGCCCTCGCCGTGGAAGGTGTCGCCCGCGCCCAGGCGCAGCATTTCCACTTCCTTGCTGAATGAAACTTCCATCGTGTCTCTTGCTTCTTGTCGTGGGGAGAACGCGGGAGTGTGGGCGGGCCTGCGTCATACTTCAATGCAATGAGCCAGCTATCTAATATGAATGGTGTGCATATCGACGCGGTCGACCTCAACCTGCTCCGGTTGTTCGATGCCGTCTACCGCACCCGCAACGTGAGCCGCGCCGCCGAGGCCCTGGGCCTCACGCAGCCGGCGGCCAGCCACGGCCTCACGCGCTTGCGCCTGCTGCTGGGCGATGCGCTGTTCACGCGCAGCCTCGGCGGCGTCGCACCCACGCCGCGCGCCGAGCGGCTGGCGGTGCCCGTGCAGTCGGCGCTGGCCATGCTGCAGCAGGCGCTGAGCGAGCCCGAGCGCTTCGACCCGGCCGCGTCGCGCAAGCTGTTCCGCATCCACATGAGCGACATCGGCGAGGGCCGTTTCTTGCCCGCGCTCATGGCCCGGCTGCGCGAGCTGGCGCCGGGCGTGCGCGTGGAGACCATGCCGCTCGCCCCAGGCGACATCGCCACCGCGCTCGACAGCGGCAAGGTCGACTGCGCCTTCGGCTTCCTGCCGCACGTGAAGGACACCCAGCGCACCCAACTGCTGAAAGACCGCTACATCGTGCTGCTGCGCCACGACCATCCCTTCGTGAAGCGCCGGCGCAGCGGCCAGGCGCTGCTCGCCGCGCTGCACGAGCTCGACTACGTGGCCGTGCGCACCCATGCCGACACCTTGCGCATCCTGCAGCTGCTGAACCTCGAAGACCGCCTGCGCCTGACGACCGAGCACTTCATGGTGCTGCCCGCCATCGTGCGCGCCACCGACCTCGCGGTCGTGATGCCGCGCAACATCGCGCGCGGCTTCGCGGCCGAAGGCGGCTACGCCATCGTCGAGCCGCCGTTCCCGCTGCGCGACTTCACCGTGTCGCTGCACTGGAGCAAGCGCTTCGAGGCCGACCCGGGCAACCGGTGGTTGCGGCAGGTGATCGTGGCCCTGTTCTCGGAGCGAGGCTGACAGCGATCGCCGAACGCCAGCAGCGCCCAGCGTGCTCAGGGCACTGGGTGCTTCCCGCAGCGAAATCAAGGAGGAGGGCGAAGCCCGGGGGACATTCGCGGAGGGAAGTACCCGGTGGCCTGGGCACGCGCCCTGAAAAACGCACCCCGAACACACGCGTTATTCTCAAGCGCTCCCGCCTCGCGCCTAAGTCCCCCGATCCCCGTCCGCATGTCCGTCCCGCATCCCCGTTCCCCCGCCTCCCTCCACCGTCCCGCCAGCCTCGGCGCGCACTGACGGCATCGAGGTGCAAGCGATTCTTTCCGGCGCTGTCCCGGTCCTGATCTTCATGGCCTGCGTGGGCCTGGCCACCTACGCGCAGAACCTCACGGGCTTTGCGTTCAGCCTCATCCTGCTGGGCCTCGTGTCGGTGTTCGACATCGCCAGCGTGAACGACGCGGCCAATGCCGCGACCGTGTTGAGCCTCCTCAACGCCTGGACCTATTTCCGCGCGCGCCCCGGCCCCGTGCCCTGGCAGCTGATGAAGCCCGCGCTCAACGGCAGCACCGTCGGCGTCATCGTCGGGCTCATGCTGCTCGTGTGGCTCAGCGGCAGCGCCGTGGACTGGCTGCGGGGCCTGCTGGGCGTGTCGATCCTGATCTGCGCCGTGCTGCTGTTGCTGCAGGGCAAGCCGCTGCCGGCCGTGTCGGGCCGCACCAGCTTCGCCCTCATCGGCGGGCTCTCGGGCGTGCTGGGCGGGCTGTTTTCCGCCTCCGGCCCGCCCATCGTCTTCCACATGTACCGCCAGCCGCTGGACCGCGAACTCGTGCGCCGCGCGCTGCTGCTGATGTTCGCCTTCAACTCGCTTGTGCGGCTTGTCATCGTGGTGCCGACGGGCCACTTCTCGTGGCACTCGGCGCTGCTGGCCGGCTGCGCCATGCCCGTGGTCTACGCCGCGACGCGGCTGCACCACCGCCTGCCCAACAAGCTGCAGCCGCGCACCTTGCAATGGCTGGTCGCCGGCCTGCTGTTTGTGGCCGGAGTGACGCTGCTCGCCACCGCCTGGACCGCCATCGCGCACGCCTGAAAAACGGCTGAAAACCCTCGGTTTCCGGCGTGGCCCGGGAATTGCAGCGTCAATCCAAGGGTTTCCCCGGACGTGGCATACCGACCCTCACATACGCGTTATGGGCGTGCCCGTATGCAAGACCCCACGCAAGTCGCTAACGTCCATGACTGGCCCACGACGGGCCGCCCACGAGCCTGAAAAAAGCATGAGCACCGAGAGCCGCAGTAATCCGATTCAACCGATCCGCTTCTTCCATCGCGGAAAGATCGTCGACGTCAGCGGGGTCCATCCGACCCGCTCCGTTCTCGACTGGCTGCGCGAAGACGCGCGTTGCACCGGCACCAAGGAAGGCTGCAACGAAGGCGACTGCGGCGCCTGCACCGTCGTCATCGGCGAGCTGGCCACCGACGCCCACGCACCCGGCGCGGTCGACGGCCTGCAGCTGCAGACCGTCAACGCCTGCATCCAGTTTCTGCCCACGCTGCACGGCAAGGCGCTGTTCACGGTCGAAGACCTCAAGGGCCAGTGCGCGTCGCAGTGCAAGCCCAAGACCGACGCCCACGCCAAGCACGCCGTCCACCCGCTGCACCCCGTGCAACAGGCCATGGTCGACTGCCACGGCTCGCAGTGCGGTTTCTGCACGCCGGGCTTCGTGATGTCGCTGTGGGCCACCTACGAACACCACCAGGCCGAGGGCACGCAGCCCACGCGCCAGCAGCTGGCCGACGACCTGTCGGGCAACCTCTGCCGCTGCACCGGCTACCGCCCCATCCTCGATGCCGGCCAGCGCATGTTCGACCTGCCCGCCGTGCGCCTGGACACCGCGCCGGTGGTGGCCGCGCTCACCGCGCTGAAGAACGACGGCCTCGACTACGCGGCCCCGCTCGGCGCCCGCATCGACCACTTTCACGCCCCCAAGACCCTGGCCCAACTCGCCGCGCTGCGCGTGCAGAAGCCGGGCGCCCAGCTGCTGGCCGGCTCGACCGACGTCGGCCTGTGGGTCAACAAGCAATTCCGCGACCTCGGCGACATCATCTATGTCGGCGACGTAGCCGAGATGAAGACGGTCGAAGAGCGTGCCGACGAGCTGTACATCGGCGCAGGCGCCTCGCTCGAAGCGGCCTTCGGCGCACTGGTCGAGCGCGTGCCCAGCCTCGCCGACGTGTGGCTGCGCTTTGCCTCGCCGCCGATTCGCCACGCCGGCACCATGGGCGGCAACGTCGCCAACGGCTCGCCCATCGGCGATTCGCCGCCGGTGCTGATGTCGCTCGACGCGCAGATCGAGCTGCGCCGCGGCGACACCGTGCGCCGCATGCCGCTGCCCGAGTTCTATCTCGACTACATGAAGAACCAGCTGCAGCCCGGCGAGTTCGTGCAGGGGCTGGCGGTGCCGCTGGCCGCCATGCGCCGCCAGGTGCGCGCCTACAAGATCAGCAAGCGCTTCGACTGCGACATCTCGGCGCTGTGCGCGGGCTTCGCCATCGAACTGGAAGCCGACGGCAGCGACACGGTGAAGGCCGTGCGCCTGGCCTTCGGCGGCATGGCCGCCACCGTCAAGCGCGCCGCCAACGCCGAAGCCGCGCTCCTCGGCAAGCCCTGGACGCAGGCCAGCGTGGCCACCGCCAAGCTGGCGCTGGCGCAAGACTTCAAGCCGCTCTCGGACATGCGGGCCTCGGCCGACTACCGCCTGCAGGTGGCGCAGAACCTGATCCAGCGCCTGTGGCTCGAAACCCGCACGCAGAACGCGCTGTCCCTCGAGGAAACCAGCGTCTGGAGCGTGATGCCCCATGTCGTTGCCAAGGTGGCGGCGGAAGGACTCTGACCATGAACAAACCCATCGACGCCCGCCTGCTGCAGCCCGCCGAGGCCTTTGCCGACTACCTGAAGAACACCGCCGCCCGCATCGACGTGGGCGCCGAAGCGCTGGCGCACGACCGCGGCATGCGCGTGGGCATCAGCCGCCCGCACGAATCGGCGCACCTGCACGTGGCCGGCGAGGCCACCTACATCGACGACATTCCCGAACTCGCCGGCACGCTGCATTGCGCGCTGGGCCTGTCGCCGGTCGCCAACGGCCGTGTGACGGCGCTGTCGCTCGACGCCATCCGCGCCATGCCCGGCGTGGTCGCGGTGCTCACCGCCGACGACATCCCCGGCACCAACGACTGCGGTTCGATCGTCCATGACGACCCGATCCTGCTGCCCGTGAACGACGGCGGCCAGATCCGCTACCTCGGCCAGCCCGTGTTCGCCGTGATCGCCGAAACCCGCGATGCCGCGCGCCGCGCCGCCGCCAAGGCCAAGGACGCGATCACCCTCGAGGCGCAGCCGCCCGTCATCACGCCGCAGGACGCGCATGCGCGCGGCCAGTACGTGGTGCCGCCGATGCACATCGTGCGCAGCGGCGGGGCCGCCAACGAAGGCGACGAGGCCGCCGTGCGCGCCGCCATCGCGAAGGCACCGCACCGCCACAGCGCCACGCTCGACGTGGGCGGGCAGGAACAGTTCTATCTCGAAGGCCAGATCAGCTACGCCATTCCGAAAGAGGGCGGCACGCTGCACATCCACTGCTCGACGCAGCACCCGAGTGAGATGCAGCACCTGGTGGCGCATGCGCTGCACCTGTCCTCGAACGAAGTGCATGTGGAATGCCGGCGCATGGGCGGCGGTTTCGGCGGCAAGGAATCGCAGTCGGCGATCTTTGCGTGCGTGGCGGCCATTGCGGCGCGCCAGCTGCAGCGCCCCGTGAAGCTGCGCCTGGACCGCGACGACGATTTCATGATCACCGGTCGTCGCCACTGCTTCTGGTACGAGTACGACGTGGGCTACGACGACGAGGGCCGCATCCTCGGCGCCGAGATCACCATGGTCTCGCGCGCCGGCCACTCGGCCGACCTGTCGGGCCCGGTGATGACGCGCGCGCTGTGCCACTTCGACAACGCCTACTGGCTGCCCAACGTGGCCATGCACGGCTTCTCGGGCAAGACCAACACGCAGAGCAACACCGCGTTCCGCGGCTTCGGCGGCCCGCAGGGCGCCATTGCCATCGAGAACATCATGGACTCGGTGGCCCGTGAATTGAAGCGCGACCCGCTGGACGTGCGGCGCGTCAACTTCTATGGCAAGGGCGAGAACAACGTCACGCCGTACCGCCAGACCGTGACCGACAACATCGTCCACGAACTCGTGGCCGAGCTGGAAGCAACCAGCGACTACCGTCTGCGCCGTGAAGAGATCGCCGCCTTCAACAAGAAAAGCGTCGTGCTCAAGCGCGGCCTGGCGCTGGCGCCGCTGAAGTTCGGCATCTCGTTCAACGTGAAGCACTTCAACCAGGCCGGCGCGCTGGTGCATGTGTACACCGACGGCTCGATCCTCGTGAACCACGGCGGCACCGAGATGGGCCAGGGCCTGAACACCAAGGTGGCGCAGGTGGTGGCGCACGAGCTGGGCGTGAGCTTCGAGCGCGTGCGCGTCACCGCGACCGACACGACGAAGGTGGCCAACACCTCGGCCACGGCCGCCTCGACCGGCGCCGACCTGAATGGCAAGGCCGCGCAGGATGCCGCCCGCCAGATTCGCGAACGCCTGGCCGCCTGCGCCGCCGAGCGCCACGGCGGCAACGCCGCCGACGTGCGCTTTGCCAACGACCAGGTCGAAGTGAACGGCCGCACGCTGGCCTTCAGCACCGTGGTGGGCGAGGCGTATCTCGACCGCAAGCAGCTGTGGTCCGACGGCTTCTACGCCACGCCCGGCCTGAGCTGGGACAAGGACAAGATGCAGGGCCGCCCGTTCTACTACTACGCCTACGGCGCAGCGGTGAGCGAGGTGGTGGTCGACACCCTCACCGGCGAGTGGAAGCTCTTGCGTGCCGACATCCTGCACGACGCGGGCAAGTCGCTGAACCCGGCCGTCGACATTGGCCAGGTCGAGGGCGCCTTCATCCAGGGCATGGGCTGGCTCACCACCGAAGAACTGGTGTGGCATCCGGCGAGCGGCAAGCTCACCACGCACGCGCCCAGCACCTACAAGATCCCGACGGCCAACGACTGCCCGCCGGTGTTCAACGTGCGCCTGTTCGAGGGCCAGAACGTCGAAGACTCCATTCACCGCAGCAAGGCCGTGGGCGAACCGCCGCTGTTGCTGCCGTTCTCGGTGTTCTTCGCGATCCGCGATGCCGTGTCGGCCGCGGGCGGGCACCGGGTCGATCCGCCGCTGAAGGCGCCGGCCACGAGCGAATCCATCCTCCGCGCCCTGACCGCGGTGCAGGCAGCCTCTGGCGAATGAGCACCGGCCGTGCTCGCACGGTCCGAGCGTCCTTCCGTTCTCCAAATGTTGCGCTGTATAACTGTTCGCACAGACAAGAAAGGTGTGAACAGCCATGAGAGACCAGGCGCTTTTCGACAAGATCGATCTTCATCTGATACGGGTGCTTCATACCGTGCTGACCGACCGCAGCGTCTCGCGCGCCGCCATCCGCCTGGGCATGTACCAGCCGGCCGTCTCGGCCGCGCTGAAGCGCCTGCGCGAGCTGTCGGGCGACCCGCTGCTGGTGCGCTCGGGCTCGGGCATGGTGCCCACCGACGCGGGGCTGCGCATGATCGAGCCCGCGGCCAGCATTCTTCGGGCGGCCGAGATGCTGTTCTCGGATGCGCGGGGTTTCGAGCCGCAGTCGGCGGCCACCACCTTCCGCATCGCGGCCAGCGACTACATGGACCCGCTGTTCCTGCCGATGCTGGTGGCGCAGGTCAAGCGCGAGGCACCGCTGTGCCAGATCGAGATCCACGCGCTCTCGCCCGACTCGGACTACCACGGGCACCTGGCGCTCGGGCAGGTCGACCTGGTGATCGGCAACTGGCTCAAGCCGCCGGAAGACCTGCACATGGCGCGCCTCTTCGGCGACGAGGTGGTGTCGCTGGTCAACCAGGACCATCCGGCCGTGCGGCGCGGGTGGGACCTGGAAACCTGGCTGGCGGCCGAGCACATCGCGCCCACGCCCATGCACCCGGGCGGGCGCGGCATCATCGACCAGATGCTCGACGAGCTGGGCCGGCAGCGCAACATCACGGCGCGCTGCGCGCACTTCGGCCTCATTCCGGACATGGTGGCCTCGAGCCTGCTGGTGCTCACCACCGGGCGCCAGTACTGCGAGCGCTTTGCCGCACGGCTGCCCCTGAAGATCCTCGAGTGCCCGGCTGCGCTGCCGCGCCTCATGTACTACCAGCTCTGGCACGAACGCACGCATTCGTCGAGCTCCGCGCGCTGGCTGCGCGAATGCATCAAGGGCGTGGCGGCGTCGCTGCGGCCCGGCTTCGAGGCCGCACCTGCTGCCGCGCGAACCCTGCCGGCTGAACCGATTTCCGATCCTCCCTGAGCCCTCCGTCGCGCCGGCGTCGCGACCGAGGCAACGATGAACGAACCGCCACATACAACAGCTGGAGACAAGCGAAATGAACAGGTATGAAGAGGTGCCCAAGGCCACCACTCCCCGGGCCGCCGGGGCCACCGAGGCGGCGCCGTTGCGTGCCGCGGGCGCACCGGCCAACGCCGGTCTGCTGGAACGCTTTTTCAAGCTGACCGAGCACAACACCACCGTGCGCACCGAAGTCATCGCAGGGCTGACGACCTTCCTGACGATGGCCTACATCATCTTCGTGAACCCGTCGATCCTCGGGGACGCGGGCATGCCCAAGGGCGCGGTCTTCGTCGCCACCTGCCTGATCGCGGCCATCGGCACACTGATCATGGGCCTGTACGCCAACTACCCGATCGCCATGGCGCCGGGCATGGGCCTGAACGCCTACTTCGCCTACGTGGTCGTGCTCGGCATGGGCTACACGTGGCAGGTTGCGCTGGGCGCGGTGTTCATCTCGGGCTGCCTCTTCCTGATCGTGACGGTCACCGGATTGCGGGAGCTGTTCATCGCGGGCATACCGCAGTCCTTGCGAACGGCGATCACCGTGGGCATCGGCATGTTCCTGGCGCTCATCGCGCTGAAGAGCGCAGGCATCGTCGCTGCCTCGCCGGCCACCTTCGTCACGTTGGGCGACCTGCACTCGGCGCCCGTGGTGCTGGCGACCATCGGCTTTCTCATGATCGTGGCGCTCGACCGGCTCAAGGTGCGCGGCGCCATCCTCATCGGCATCCTCACGGTGACGGTGCTGTCGTTCTTCTTCGGCGGCAACAAGTTCCACGGCGTGTTCGACGCACCGCCGTCCATCGCACCGACCTTCATGCAGCTGGACATCCTCGGCGCGCTCAAGGGCGGCATCCTGAACGTGGTGCTGGTGTTCTTCCTGGTCGAGATGTTCGACGCCACCGGCACGCTGATGGGCGTGGCCAAGCGCGCGGGCCTCCTGGTGCCCGGCAAGATGGAACGCATGAACAAGGCGCTCTTGGCCGACAGCGGCGCGATCTTCGCGGGCTCGCTGCTCGGCACCTCGAGCACCACGGCGTATGTGGAAAGCGCAGCCGGCGTGCAAGCCGGCGGCCGCACCGGCCTCACGGCCGTGGTGGTGGCGGTGCTGTTCCTGGCCTGCCTGATGATCTCGCCGCTGGCGGGCTCGGTGCCGGCCTACGCCACCGCACCGGCGCTGCTCTTCGTGGGCTGCCTGATGCTGCGCGACCTGGTCGAGCTCGACTGGGAAGACACGACCGAGGTGATCCCGGCCGCCGTGACTGCGCTGGCCATGCCTTTCACCTACTCGATCGCCAACGGCCTGGCCTTCGGCTTCATCACCTACGCCGTGCTCAAGCTGTGCACCGGCCGGGCACGGGAAGTGCATGCGATGGTGTGGGTGATCGCGGCGATCTTCCTGTTCAAGTTCGCCTACATCGGCGGGCACTGAGAGGCTGAGCAGAGCGCCGTCGGGCGCCGATGGTCGCGGGGACGCTATTAAACTTATAGCTGTCCCCGCTTTGTTGCAGTTGAACGAGACAAACCCACGAAACCCGGCATGACAACCCCCAGACTCCAGCTGGCGAACATCACCAAGCGGTACCCCGCGGTGGTGGCCAACAGCGACATCTCCCTGGCCGTGCAGCCCGGCGAAATCCACGCCGTGCTCGGAGAGAACGGCGCGGGCAAATCGACCCTGATGAAGATCATCTACGGCTCGGTCAAGCCCGACGAAGGCACCGTCACCTTCGACGGCCAGACGGTCAACCTGCGCAACCCGCAGCAGGCGCGCGCGCTGGGCATCAGCATGGTGTTCCAGCACTTCAGCCTGTTCGACACGCTCACCGTGGCCGAGAACGTCTGGCTGGGCCTGGACAAGTCGCTTGCGCTGGCCGAGGTGGCCCGCAGCATCACGGCCAAGGCCAGCGAGTACGGCCTGGACATCGACCCCGCGCGCCCCGTGCACACGCTGTCGGTGGGCGAGATGCAGCGGGTCGAAATCATCCGCGCGCTGCTCACCAACCCCAAGCTGCTCATCCTGGACGAGCCGACCTCGGTGCTCACGCCGCAGGCCGTGATCCGCCTGTTCGGCGTGCTGAACAAGCTGGCCTCGGAAGGCTGCAGCATCCTGTACATCAGCCACAAGCTGCACGAGATCCAGGAGCTGTGCACCGCCTGCACCGTGCTGCGCGGCGGCAAGGTCACAGGTGTGTGCAACCCGCGCAACGAGAGCACCGAATCGCTCTCGCGCCTCATGATCGGCAGCGAGCCGCCGCCGCTGCAGCACCGCCCGCTGCATGCCGGCGCGGTGGCGCTGCGCGTGCAGGGCCTGAAGCTGGCGCGCGAAGACCAGTTCGGCGTCGACCTGGACGGCATCTCGTTCGACGTGCGCGCGGGCGAAGTCGTCGGCATCGCCGGTGTCTCGGGCAACGGCCAGAAGGAACTGCTGTACACGCTCTCGGGCGAGGACGTGCGCGCCGAGTCCGCCATGGTGCGCGTGTTCGACAAGCCGGCCGGCCGGCTGCGCCCGCGTGCGCGGCGTGCGCTGGGCCTGCATTTCGTGCCCGAGGAACGGCTGGGGCGCGGCGCCGTGCCCACGCTGGGCCTGGCGCACAACCTGCTGCTCACGCGCAGCAATGCGGTGGGCAAGGGCGGCTGGATTCGCACCGCCGAGTTGGACAAACAGGCGCGTTCCATCATCGAGCGCTTCAAGGTGAAGGCCGGTGGCCCGAACGCGGCGGCGCGTTCGCTGTCGGGCGGCAATCTGCAGAAATTCATCGTCGGTCGCGAGATCGACGCCAACCCGAAGCTCTTCATCGTCTCGCAGCCGACCTGGGGCGTGGACGTGGGCGCGGCCGCGCTCATCCATGCCGAGATCCTCGCGCTGCGCGATGCCGGCTGCGCCGTGCTCGTGATCAGCGAGGAGCTCGACGAGCTGTTCAACATCTGCGACCGGCTGCACGTGATCGCCAAGGGGCGGCTGTCGCCTTCCATCGACCGCGCGGCGGCCACGCTGCCGCAGATCGGCGAGTGGATGAGCGGCCTGTGGCCGCAGGCGCAGCCTGACAAGAACGACAAGAAGGAGGGCGCGCATGCTCAAGCTTGAACCCCGCCCGGAGCTGTCGCGCTTCTGGAGCTTTGCCTCGCCGATCCTGGCGCTCTTGATCACCGTGCTCATCGGCGTGGCGCTGTTCGCCGCGCTCGGCAAGGACCCGGTCAAGGGCCTGCAGGTGTTCTTCTACGAGCCGATCAAGAGCGGCTACGCCATCGGCGAGCTGATGGTGAAGGCGACACCGCTGCTCATCATTGCGCTCGGCCTGGCCGTGTGCTTTCGCTCCAACGTCTGGAACATCGGCGCCGAAGGGCAGTTCGTCTGCGGCGCCATCGCGGCGGGCGGCGTGGCGCTCTTGGCCGACAAGAGCACCGGCAGCTGGATCATCGCGGCCATTTTGCTGGCGGGCATCGCGGGCGGCATGGTGTGGGCGGGCATCGTCGCGTTCCTGCGCGACAAGTTCAACGCCAACGAAATCCTTGTGAGCCTGATGCTGGTCTACGTGGCCACGCTGATGCTGAGCTACCTGGTCTTCGGCCCCTGGAAAGACCCGCAGGGCTACAACTTCCCGCAGACCAAGACCTTCGAGGCGGTGACGCAGATACCGCGGCTCATGAAGGGCTCGCGCGTGTCGATCGGGCTGATCATCGCGCTGGTCGGCGCGGGCGCGCTGTGGGTGTTTTTGTTCCGCACGCGCGCGGGCTTCGCGCAGCAGGTCGGCGGGCTGGCGCCCGCGGCGGCGCGCTATGCGGGCTTCTCGGCACGCCGTGCCGTGTGGATCGCGCTGCTCACCTCGGGCGGCGCGGCCGGCCTGGCGGGCGCGCTCGAAGTGGCGGGCCCCATCGGCCAGCTCACGCCGTACGTGCCCGCGGGCTACGGCTTCGCGGCCATCATCGTGGCCTTCGTCGGGCGGCTGCATCCGGTGGGCATGATCTTCTCGGCCATCCTGATGAGCATGTTCTACATCGGCGGTGAACTCGCGCAGTCGCGCCTGGGCCTGCCCAAGTCGCTCACCGGCGTGTTCCAGGGCCTGCTGCTGTTCACGCTGCTGGCCTGCGACACGCTCATCGCCTACCGCATCCGCCGCAAGGCCGGCGCCAAGGCCGCGACCATGACCACGGCCTCGCTGCAGGCCAGCACGCCGATCACCGCGCCCGCAGCCACCACCGAAGGGGGTCACTGACCATGGAAAGCTACGCACTCCTGCTGGGCTCGACCCTGAGCGCGGGCACCGTGCTCGCCATCGCGGCGCTGGGCCTGTTGATCAACGAGAAGGCCGGCATCGTCAACCTCGGTGCCGAGGGCATGATGCTGTGCGCCGCCATCGCGGGCTTTGCGACGGTGGTCATCACGCACAACCCCTGGCTCGGCTTTTTGGCCGGCATGGCGGCCGGTGCCTTGCTCGCGGCATTCTTCGGCGTGCTCGTGATCTGGCTCAACACCAACCAGTACGCCACGGGGCTCGCGCTGAGCCTGTTCGGTGTCGGCTTCTCGGCCTTCGCGGGCATCAGCTTCGTGCAGGCCAAGCTGCCCGAGAGCACGCCCTTCGCCATTCCCGTGCTGGCCGACATTCCGCTGGCCGGCCCCGCGCTGTTCCGGCACCACCCGATGGTGTACGTGGCCGTGCTGCTGACCATCGGGCTCATCTGGTTCCTGTACCGAACCCGCGCCGGCCTCGTGCTGCGTTCGGTGGGCGAGTCGCCCGAGTCGGCGCATGCACTGGGCTACCCGGTGCGGCGCATCCGCTTCCTGGCGGTGATCGCGGGCGGTGCGCTGTGCGGGCTGTCGGGCGCGTACCTGTCGACCGTGTACACGCCGCTGTGGGTCGAGGGCATGGTTGCCGGCCGCGGCTGGATCGCGCTGGCGCTGACCACGTTTGCCACCTGGCGTCCGATCCGCGTGCTGCTCGGCGCCTACCTGTTCGGCGGCGTCTCGATGCTCGGTTTTCACCTGCAGAGCAGCGGCGTCGACGTGCCCTCGCAGTTCCTCAGCATGGCCCAGTACATCGCGCCGATCGTGGTGCTGGCGCTGATCTCGCGCAACCCCGCCTTCATCCGCATCAACATGCCGGCATCGATGGGGAAACCGTTCTACCCCGGCTCATAATCGCGTTCTCGTTTTTTTGCCAACCCGTCCTTTTCTTCTGAGGATTTCGACAATGAATGATCTGAACAAGCGTTCCCTGCTCAAGCTCGCGGCACTCACCGCGGTGGCTTCGGCGGCCCTCATCGGCTGCGGCAAGAAGGAAGAGGCGGCCGCTCCCGCTGCACCGCCGGCACCGGCGCCCGCAGCCGCCCCGGCCCCTGCACCGGCCGCTCCGCTGAACATCGCTTTCGCCTATGTCGGCCCTGTGGGCGACGGCGGCTGGTCCTTCGCGCACGACAACGCCCGCAAGGCGCTCGAGAAGGAATTCGGCGACAAGATCAAGACCACCTTCGTCGAAAGCGTGCCCGAGTCGGCCGACGCCGAGCGCGTGTTCCGCGACTTCGTGGGCCAGGGCAACAAGCTGATCTTCGGCACCACCTTCGGCTACATGGAGCCCATGCTCAAGGTCGCCAACGACAGCAAGGACGTGAAGTTCGAGCATGCCACCGGCTACAAGACCGCCGAGAACATGCGCACCTACGACAGCCGCACCTACGAAGGCGCGTACATGGCCGGCGTGATCGCCGGCTCGATGACCAAGAGCAACACGCTGGGCGTGGTCGGCTCGGTGCCGATTCCCGAAGTGCTGCGCAACATCAACAGCTTCACGCTGGGCGCGCAGTCGGTCAACCCGAAGATCACGACCAAGGTCGTGTGGGTGAACGAGTGGTTCAGCCCGCCCAAGGAAACCGAAGCCGCCACCGCCCTCATCAACGGCGGCGCCGACGTGCTGTTCCAGAACACCGACTCGCCGGCCGTGCTCAAGACCGCGCAAGAAAAGGGCAAGCGCGCCTTCGGCTGGGACTCCGACATGACCGCCTACGGCCCGAAGGCCCACCTGGGCTCGGCCATCATCAACTGGGCGCCGTACTACATCAAGACCACGCAGGACGCGCTGGACGGCAAGTGGGCCACGGGCCAGACCTGGTGGGGCGTGAAGGAAGGCGCGATCGACATCGTCTCGATCGCCGAAGACGTGCCGGCCGAAACCAAGGCCAAGGTCGACGAAATCAAGAAGGGCCTGAAGGATGGCAGCTTCTCGATCTGGAAGGGCCCGATCGTCGGCCAGGACGGCAAGGAGTTGATCGCCAAGGACGCGGTCGCCGACGACAAGTTCCTGTCGGGCGTCAACTTCTACGTTAAGGGCGTCGAAGGCAAGGTGCCGGGCGGCGACAAGAAGTAATCAATCGACCATCGATCGCTTCGGCGATTGCCACGAGAAGGGTCGTCTGCGGACGGCCCTTTTTTCATTCGGACAAGAGGTTCATCTCATGAAGCTGCAAGGAGTCATGG
The DNA here is from genome assembly GCF_002849325.1 of Variovorax sp. RO1. Classification (NCBI taxonomy): domain Bacteria; kingdom Pseudomonadati; phylum Pseudomonadota; class Betaproteobacteria; order Burkholderiales; family Comamonadaceae; genus Variovorax; species Variovorax sp. RO1. Next base: position 314,797 of record NZ_PKMT01000005.1, on the reverse strand, counting down.
TGGCAGGCGCGGCACTGCTGGCCGTGTCGATGTCGTTCGCCGCACCGCCGCCGTTTTCGAAAGAAGAGCAGCGCCTGCGCAAGGCCGTCGACGATGCGGAAATGTGCTTTCACTTCGCCGGCGAATTCAACGGCGACGGGTCGGCGCACGACAAGGAAGTGGCGCGCCAGCAGCGCCAGCATTGCGGCAAGGAAGGCCAGCAACTGGTGCTGCGCGCCTACCGCAAGAACCCGCAGGACACGCGCCTCTACCCGGCGGTGCTGCGGCTGGACGGGCTGATGCCGGGGCTCACGTTGCCCGCGGCCGAGAAGGCCCGGCTGTGTGCCGTGGCCAAGACGGAACTGGCCTGCCCCTGAGCCGGCTTACTGCGTCGCCGTCTGCAGCTGCGCCGCCATCTTCTGGTGAATCAGGTTGACCGCCTTCAGCGGGCGCAGCATCACCTTGAACTCGGTGATCTGCCCATCGGCGTTCCACTTCATCATGTCGACGCCGTTGATGGCGATGCCGTCCAGCTCGAGTTCGAACTCGAGCACGGCATCGTTCGGGCCCTGGAGCTCGCGCACGTAGCGGAAGCTCTCGTTGAAGAAGACCTGGAACGCCGCAGCGAGGTACTGCTTGGTGATCGCCTTGCCGACCTGCGGCCGGTGCACCACGGGCGACAGGAAGACGGCGTCGTCGGCCAGCAGGGCATCGAGCCCCGCGACGTCGCGTGACTTGACGAGCCGGTGCCAGGTGGAAAGGGTGTCGATCGCCATGGGTCTGTCTCCTCGCGGGGTGGATGGAAGCACGGAAAACCCAGTCTAGCGAAGCACCTGCGGGCCCATCGTCGCGAGCGCGACGGGCCCGGCAGGCGGCAGCGGCAGGCTTACGCGCCTTGCCAGCGCTTCAGCACCAGCGTGGCGTTGGTGCCGCCGAAGCCGAAGCTGTTGCTCATCACCGTGTCGACGGTGGCGTTCTCGCGCGTCGCAGTGAGGATCGGCATGTCGGCCACTTCGGGGTCGAGCGCTTCGATGTTGGCCGAGCCGGCCATGAAGTTGCCTTCCATCATCAGCAGGCAGTAGATCGCCTCGTGCACGCCGGCGGCGCCCAGCGAGTGGCCCGACAGGCTCTTGGTGGAGCTGATGGCCGGCGCCTTGTCGCCGAAGACTTCGCGCACGCCCTTCATCTCCATGACGTCGCCCACGGGCGTCGAGGTGCCGTGGGTGTTCAGGTAGTCGATGGGCGTGTCGACGGTGGACATGGCCATCTGCATGCAGCGCACGGCGCCTTCGCCGCTGGGCGCGACCATGTCGTAGCCGTCGGAGGTGGCGCCGTAGCCGACGATTTCGGCGTAGATTTTTGCGCCGCGTGCCAGTGCGTGGTCGAGCGCTTCGACCACCACCATGCCGCCGCCGCCGGCGATGACGAAGCCGTCGCGCTCGGCGTCGTAGGCACGCGAGGCCTTCTCGGGCGTCTCGTTGTACTTGGTGGACAGCGCGCCCATGGCGTCGAACAGGAACGACTGGGTCCAGTGTTCTTCTTCACCGCCGCCGGCGAACACGATGTCCTGCTTGCCCATCTGGATCTGTTCCATGGCGTTGCCGATGCAGTGCGCGCTGGTGGCGCAGGCCGAGGCGATGGAGTAGTTCAGGCCCTTGATCTTGAAGGGCGTGGCCAGGCAGGCGGACACGGTGCTGCTCATGGTCCGCGTCACGCGGTAGGGGCCGACGCGCTTGACGCCCTTTTCGCGCAGCAGGTCGAGCGCTTCCATCTGGTTCAGCGTGGAGGCGCCGCCCGAGCCGGCGATGAGGCCGGTGCGCGGGTTGGACACCTGCTCCTCGGTCAGGCCGGCATCGGCAATGGCGTCCTTCATGGCCAGGTAGGCGTAGGCCGCCGCGTGGCCGACGAAGCGATACAGCTTGCGGTCGATGAGGTCTTCGAGGGGAAGGTCGATGGAGCCGGCCACCTGGCTGCGCAGGCCCATCTCGGCATAGGCCGGCTGGAACCGGATGCCGGGGCGGCTGGCGCGCAGGTTGGCGGAGACGGTCTCCTTGTCGTTGCCCAGGCACGAAACGATGCCCAGACCGGTGATGACGACGCGTCGCATGGCAAAACCCTCAGAAGTTGTCGGTGGAAGTGAACACGCCGACCCGCAGGCCCTCGGCGGTGTAGATCTGGCGGCCGTCGACGCTCACCGAGCCATCGGCGATGGCCAGGTTGAGCTTGCCCTTGAGCACGCGCTTGATCTGGATGCTGTAGGTGACGAGCTTGGCGGTCGGCAAGACCTGGCCCGTGAACTTCACTTCGCCCGAGCCCAGGGCGCGGCCGCGGCCCGGCAGGCCTTGCCAGCCGAGGAAGAAGCCGACCAGCTGCCACATGGCGTCCAGGCCCAGGCAGCCCGGCATGACCGGGTCGCCCTCGAAGTGGCAGGCGAAAAACCACAGGTCGGGCGTGATGTCGAGTTCGGCCGTGAGTTCGCCCTTGCCGTAGGTACCGCCCTCGGCGCTGATGTGGGTGATGCGGTCCACCATCAGCATGTTCGGGGCGGGCAGCTGTGCGTTGCCGGGGCCGAACAGTTCGCCGCGGCTGCAGCGCAGCAGGTCTTCGCGGGTGAAGGCGTTTTGTAGGGTCATGCGATTCGATCAAGGACGGCGCCAGGGCATAAATGCCGCTGCGCGCGGATTGGAGGGAACACACCCGATGCCGGGCCTGCCGGGGTCCAAGCCTATCGCATCCTGCGCGGCCCGATTTGACCCAGATCAGTTTGGGGGAAAAGGGGTGGGCAGCGTATACGTTTTCGGGAATGCCGCGCAGGGTGTCTGCCCTTATGCTGTGCGCGATCACAACGTCGATTTCCCACGCCATGACCGATTTCAGCCGCCCCCTCTTCGACCCGAGCTTCGCGCAGCGCATTCCCGCCGAACGCCTGCCCGAGCTGCTGCGCGCCATGCCCAAGGCCGAGCTGCACATGCACATCGAAGGCTCGCTCGAGCCCGAGCTGATCTTTGCGCTCGCCCAGCGAAACGGCGTTTCGATTCCGTACGCCAGCGTCGAAGAACTGCGCAAGGCCTACGCCTTCACCAACCTGCAGACCTTTCTCGACATTTACTACGCCGGCGCCAGCGTGCTGCTGAAAGAGCAGGACTTCTACGACATGGCCTGGGCCTACCTGGAGCGCGCCGCCGCCGACCACGTGGTGCACACCGAGATGTTCTTCGACCCGCAGACGCACACGGCGCGCGGCGTGGCGATGGACACGGTGGTCAACGGCCTGCATCGCGCGTGTGTCGATGCGCTGCCCAAGCTGGGCGTGAGCGCCTCGCTCATCCTGTGCTTCCTGCGCCACCTGAGCGAGGAAGAAGCCTTCGAGACGCTGGAACAGGCGCTGCCGTACCGCGACAAGTTCATCGGCGTGGGGCTCGACTCGAGCGAGGTCGGCCACCCGCCCGAGAAGTTCGCACGCGTGTTCGCGCGCTGCCGTGAGCTGGGCTTCCACCTCGTCGCGCACGCGGGCGAAGAGGGCCCGCCAGAGTACGTATGGAGCGCGCTCGATGTGCTGAAGGTCGAGCGCGTCGACCACGGCGTGCAAAGCGCGAAAGACCCGGCGCTGATGAAGCGGCTGGCGCAAGACCGCATTCCGCTCACCGTGTGCCCGCTGTCGAACCTCAAGCTCTGCGTGTTCCCCGACCTGTCGCAGCACAACCTGGGCGCGCTGCTCGAGGCGGGGCTGGTCGCCACCGTCAATTCGGACGACCCGGCCTACTTCGGCGGCTACATGAACCAGAACTTCACGCAGACCTTCGCCGCGACCGGGCTCGGCGTGCAGCAGGCCTGGCAGCTTGCGGCGAACAGCTTCGAGGGCAGCTTCATCGACGCCGCGGCCAAGCGCGCTTACGTCGACCGGCTCAACGCGGTCTTCGCGAGCTTCTGATCCGCCGCCGCGGTTCGCGGCACGAGCAGCGGCACCGCCACCAGCGCACACGCACTGGCCGCCAGCCACACGACCGGCCAGCCCTGCAGTGCCAGCAGGTGCGGAATCGAGAAGGGCGTGACGAAGCACACGAGGAACACGCTGGTGTTCGCCATGCCCAGCGCGGTGCCGGCGCGCGCCGCGCCGGCCAGCGTGGCCAGCTCGGTGTAGGCCACGCCGTGCCAGGCCGACACGCACACGCCGCTCAGGGCCAGCAGCGCGATCAGCGCCCCACGCAGCGCGGGTGACGGCGGCTCGGTGCCCGCCGCCATCACCAGCGCAGCCAGGCCCGCGAACAGCACCACGCTGAGCGCGCTGCAGGCCCGCAGGTAGGCCGGGCGGTTGCGGCGGCGGTCGGTCCATCGGCCGCTCCACACGCGCATCACCATCGCACCGACCTGCACGAAGACCATCGCGGCGGTGATCGTGCCCAGCCCCACATGGCCGAAGTCGTGCAGGAACACCGTGCCGAAGGAGAGCACCGCGAACTGCGGCGCGCACAGGATGCCGATGCCGGCCACGATGCGCCACACGCGCACGTCGCGCAGTGGGCCGGTCTTCGGTGCGGCGGCCTCGGTGCTCTTTGGGTGCGGCGTGATGGGCGGCTCGTGCACCCAGGCCCAGCTCATCGCCGCGCTCAGCGCGCACAGCAGCGCGAGCAGGCCGTACAGCGCGGCAAAGCCGAAGTGCAGGGCGACGAAAGGCAGCACCAGCGCACCGATGCCGCCGCCCAGCGGCACCGCCGTCTGTCGGATGCTCATGGCGAGGCCCCGCTCGCTGGCGTCGAACCAGGTCATCACCGCGCGCCCGCTGGCGCCGTTCACGCTGCCGCCGAGCAGGCCGACCAGCAGCAGCCCCGCACCGAGCACGCCAAGGCCCGGAATGTGGCCGTGGCCCGGCGCGGCCCACAGCGCCATCGCGACCAGCGCGATCGCCGTGCTGCCGAGCCCGGCCAGCAGCACGGGGCGGTCGCCCCAGCGATCGGTCAGCAGGCCCCACGGCAGCTCGCTCACGGCAATGCCCAGGCCCATGAGGCCGAGCACCAGGCCGAGCGCGGCGTTGTCGAGCTGGTAGCCGGTGCGCATGAGCACGGCGGTCATCGGGATGCCGCTGAAGGCGACCGAGAAGGCCGCGTTGGCGGCGACGCCGGCGGCGAGCACCTTCCAGCGGTGCCGGCGAGAAAACGCGGGAGAAGAAGCGGTCGAATGTGTCATGTTGCGGCGCAGTGTCCGCCGCTGCAAAGGTTTTGAAAATCAGAAAATAATGGGCGAATCGTCCTGAAATTCAGGACGATGAAAGAACCGACGCAAGGACCCGCAATGACCCAGGTGATGTTCGATCTCGACGTGCTGCGCACTTTTTCCACAGGCATGGCGCTCGGCAGCTATGCGCGCGCGGCCGACAAGCTGGGCCGCTCGACCTCGGCCGTGAGCGCGCAGCTCAAAAAGCTGGAGGCGCAGGCCGGCACCGTGCTGTTCCGCAAGGAGGGCCGTGGCCTGGCGCTCACCGATGCCGGCGAAACGCTGCTGGCCTACGCGCACCGCATGCTCGAACTCAACGACGAAGCCAGCGCCGCGCTGCGCGGTGTCGACCTGCAAGGCTGGGTGCGGCTCGGCCTGCAGGAAGACTTCGGCGAGACGCTGCTGCCGGCTGTGCTCGGCCGCTTTGCGCGCGCGCACCCCAAGGTGCGCATCGAGGCCTGCGTGGCGCGCAGCGGCGAGCTGCGCGAGCGGCTCGAGCTGGGTCAGCTCGACCTGGCGCTGGCTTGGGACGCGGGCGACCAGCCGCTGTCGCCGTATGCCGAGCGCGTGGCGCGGCTGCCGCTGCTGTGGATCGGCCCGACCGCGCCCGAGCGCGTCGATGCGCCCTGGTGGACCGAGCGCGAGCATCGCGCGGGCGTTCGCGCGGTCAAGAGCAAGGAGCCGCTGCCGCTCATCATGCTCGACGCCCCGTGCCCGCTGCGCGAGATCGTCATCACCGCGCTCGACCGCGCCGGCCTGCCGTGGCGCCGGGCCTTCGGCAGTGCCAGCCTGGCCGCGCTGTGGGCCGCGACCTCGGCCGGGCTGGGCCTGACGGTGCGCACGCCGTTCGGGCTGCCCTCGCATGTGCGCACGCTCGACCGCTCGGTGCTTTCGCTGCCGGCGTTGCCGCAGATCTCGCTCGTGCTGTACCGCGCGCAGGCCCGCGCCGAAGCGCCAGCGAGCCGGCTGGCCACACTGCTGCTGGAGGCGGTGCGCCAGCACGCGCAGCTGCAGGCTGTGCCGCCGCGCTGACCGCGCCGGGCGCAGGCCCTTGCCGGGGCCGTGGCCGCAATGCGTGAGAATCCGCCGCGAGACAAGCGCAAGAGACAAGACCCAAGCGAGGCGGCATGACCATTACGCGGCACAACTCCCTGCACCTGTGGGACGACAGGTTCCTCTACATCACACCGGCGATCCAGTCGGGGCTCACGGCCCGTTCGTCGGCCACACTGCTGGCCTCGGTGAGCGGCCACCCTTTCACGCTCGAGGCGGTCGACGGCACGCGCGTGCGCTGCACCGCCGCGCTGGTGGGGCCGCATGTGTCGCGCCGCCTCGACGTCGACGGCTGCGGGCTGCTGTCGCTCAACCTCGACCCGGCTTCCAGCGCCTACCGCATGCTCGCGCGGCACATGGGCGGCCACGGCATCCAGCCGATCGATGCGCGCCGCTTCGGCCGCGCGCGCGACGACTTCGAACCGGCGCAGCACGGCGCGCTGTCCGACCGGCGCCTGCAGAGGCTGAGTTCGACGCTGGTCACGTCGATCACCGAGAGCCCCGAGCTGCAGGCCGCCATCGACCCGCGCATCGACCGCGTGCTGCAGGCCATCCGCGCACGCGCAGGGCAGATTCCGCTGCGCGAGCTGTCGGCGCTGGCCTTTCTTTCGCCCGACCGGCTCACGCATCTGTTCGCGCAGCAGGTGGGCGTGTCGATCAAGCGCTATGCGCTGTGGACCAAGGTGCGCCGCACGGTGCAGCAGTTCACCGAACGCCGCCCGCTGACCGACGTGGCGTTGGTCAGCGGCTTCACCGACGCAGCGCACATGAGCCGCACCTTCCAGCGCTACTTCGGCCTGTCGCCGTCGTTCCTGGCGAACCAGGTGCGCGTGACGGCCGACGCGCACGCGTCGCACGCGTGGGGCGACGCGACCGTCCACTGAGTCGCCCGGTCGCATGACAGCGGCTGCGTTCAAGCCGCAGCAGGTCTCGGTGCCTAAGCTGGCGGTGCTCCATCAAGAGAGCATCAACCGGAGACATCCATGAGACAGACATCCTCGCGCGGCGCCATGCCGCGGTCTTTGCTTGCGCTCGCCACGGCGGCCCTGCTCACTGCCTGCGGTGGTGGCGGAGGCAGTGGCAGCAGCTTCCCGTTCTTCCCTGGCGCCGGCGGCAACCCGCCCGCCGAGAACAATGCCTACAAGGCCGAGATCCGCCGCACCACCATGGGCGTGCCGCACATCAAGGCCGCCGACTGGCCAGACCTCGGCTATGGCTACGGCTACGCGCAGGCCGAAGACAACCTGTGCACCATGGCCGATTCGTTCCTCACCTACCGCGGCGAGCGCTCGCAGTACTTCGGCGCCGATGCGAAGCTCGTGGCCAGCAGCACCATCGGCCTGCCGAAGAACATCGACTCCGACTTCTTCCATCGCCACGTCATCTCGCCCGATGTGCTGCAGCAGATGACAAATGCCCAAGCCGACTACATGCAGCGGCTGGTGGAGGGCTTCGCCGCGGGCTACAACCGCTACCTGCGTGACCTGAAGGCCGGCGGCAGTGCGCACGCGGCCTGCCGCACCGAAGCCTGGGTGAAGCCGATCACCGCCGAGGACATCTACCGCCGCATGTACGCGACCAATCTCGCGGGCGGCTACAGCAATTTCCTGGCGCACATCGCGAACGCGACGGCGCCTGTGGCCGCAGCACCCACGAAGGTCGCGGCACGCAGCAGCAACAGCAAGAAGAAAGAGGTACCGCTGCAGCTCGCTGCGCGCGATGTTGCCGTGCCTTTGCAGGTCGGCGGCGAAGAGGGCGTGGGCAGCAACATGATCGGCTTCGGCACCGCCGCCACCGGCGACGCGAGCCCGCTGCTGTTCGGCAACCCGCACTGGTACTGGCGCGGGCCCGACCGCTTCTACCAGGCGCAGCTCACCATTCCGGGCAAGCTCAATGTGAGCGGCACCTCGTTCCTCGGCATCCCGGTGACGCTGATCGGCTTCAACGACAACATCGCGTGGAGCCATACGGTTTCGACCGCCAAGCGCTTCGGCTTCTACGAACTGCAGCTGGCCTCCGGCGACCCCACCAGCTACATGCGCGACGGCAGCGCCGTGAAGATGCAGGCCCGCGAGATCACCGTGCAGGTGAAGCAGGCCGACGGCAGCGTGACGCCGATGACGCGCACGCTCTACAAGTCCGAGTACGGACCGATCATCAACTTGCAGTACCTCAGCGACAAGCTGCCGCCGTGGACCACGACCATGGCCTACGCGATCCGCGACATCAACGACCAGAACTTCCGCACCTTCCGCAATTGGCTTCGCTGGAGCCAGGCGAAGTCACTCGACGAGTTCATTGCCATCCAGCGCGAAGAGGCCGCCATTCCGTGGGTCAACACCGTGGCTGTGGGCCGGGGCAGCGCCAAGGCCTGGTATGCCGACATCGGTGCGGTGCCCAACGTGTCGACGGACCAGATGGCGACCTGTTCGAGCAAGAGCCCGATCGGCGGGGCGCTGCAGGCCGTGCCGGCCCTCGCACGCGTGCCGGTGCTCGACGGCTCGCGCAGCGCCTGCGACTGGCAGACCGATGCCGACTCGGCGCAGAAGGGCGCACTTGGCGCCGCCCGCATGCCGAGCCTGCTGCGCGACGACTACGTGGCCAACATGAACGACAGCTACTGGCTGGCTAACCCGAAGGCGCCGCTCACCGGCTTCCCGGACATCATGGGACCGGCCGGCACCGACCCCGTGACCTTCCGCACGCGACTGGGCCACCTGCTCGCGCAAGGCCGCATCGACGGCACCGACAGCCACGGCGCACGGAGCGCCACGCCCGACACCGTGAAACGCATGGTGCTCGACAGCCGTGCGCTGACGGCCGAACTCTTCAAGATGCAGGCGCTGCCGCTGGTGTGCGCGAAGTCGACCATCAACGTCGCCACCGATCCGCTGACCAGCGAGGCCATCGGCCGCGACATCGATGTCTCTGCAGCCTGCAGTACGCTGCAGGACTGGAGCGGCACCGGCGTTGCGGGTGCGCGCGGTGCGCATGTGTGGGACGAGTTCTGGAGCCGCGCCTCGCGCATTCCTGCGGCCGACCTGTACAGCGTGGCCTTCAACCCGGCCGACCCGATCCGTACCCCGCGCGACCTGAAGCCTGACGCCGCGCCCGCGCTGCAGCAGGCCTTCGGCGCCGCCGTGGCGCGGGTGCAGGCCAGCGGCTTTGCCGAGAACGCGGCGCGCGGCGACTATTTGTTCGCTACCCGCGGCGGCCAGAAGATTCCGCTGTACGGCGGCTGCGGCGGCCCGGGCTACTTCACTATCGCCTGCTCCGAGAACCGGCTCGACAAGGGGGGCTACACGATGGACGCCAACCCGAACGGCAACAGCTACATGCACATCGTGCGCTTCCCTGAAGGCGGCGTGGAAGCCCACACCTTCCTGACGTTCTCGCTGTCGGACGACCCGGCCTCGGCGCACAACGCCGACTACACCCGCGCCTACAGCGCCGGGAAGTGGCTCAAGGTGCCGTTCTCCGAAGCCGAGATCAAGGGCGACGCGGCCTATCGCAGCGCCGTCGTCAGCGAGTAGCGCACGACGTACGGGACGCGGCTCGCTGCGCGAGCCAGTTCCACCCGGCGCCTGCGGCCATGAGCACGCAGGTGCCGAGGAACACGGCGCGCATGCCGATGTGCCCGCCCACGAAGCCGCCGAGCAGCGGGCCGGCCACCTGGCCCGTGTACTGGGCCGAGGTCGAGTAGCCGAGCATGTTGCCGGCCACGCGCTCGGGCACGTTGTGGCGGATCACGCTCGCGATGCACGGCAGCAGCCCGCCGAGCGACAGCCCCATGAGAAAGCGCAGCACCACCAGCTGCCAGCCCGACGTGACGAAGGCCTGTGGAATCAGCAGCAGCGCCGACACCGCGAGGCACCCGACGATCACGTTCCAGTGCCCCACGCGGTCGGCCAGCCTGCCCAGCCGCGAGGCCGAGAGGATGCTGCCGAGCGCGGCGGCCGACATCACGAGGCCGGCCATCATCGTCACGCGCTGCGGGTCTTCGACCAGCGTGGCGACGTAGACCGTGATGATCGGCTCGATCGACATGTTGGCCAGCATCAGCAGCATGCCGGTGAAGAGCATCGCGACCAGCGGGCGCTTGTCGGGAATGGCGGCCCAGCCGGTGTCGGGGCTGTCGCTCTGCTTCGCAGCCGAAGGCGCTTTCTTCTCCTCGCGGATCAGGAAGGCAGTCGCGAGAAAGGCCACGAAGATCATCGCGCCCGCCGCGAAGAAGGTCGCGCGGATGCCGATCAGCGGCGGCAGCACGCCGCCCACCAGCGGACCTACGAGGTTGCCGGCCATGATGGCCGACGACATCGTGCCGAGCGCCCAGCCGGTGCGGTCCTTCGGCGTCTGCGTGGCGACCAGCACCATCGAGCCCGAGGCATAGCCACCCAGCAGGCCCGCGAGCAGCCGCAGGCCCACGAGTTGCCACACGTTGCCCGCCATGCCGATGAGCGCCATCGCCACCGCCATGCCCAGGCTCGCGCGGATCAGCATCGGCTTGCGGCCGTAGCGGTCGGCCAGGCGCCCCCACAGCGGCGCCACCAGCGCCGCGCTGAAGAAGGTGGCGCCGTAGGCCGCACCCGACCACTGCACGATGGCCGCATGGTCCTTCACGCCCAGCTGCTCGACGTACAGCGGCAGGAACGGCAGCAGCAGCGTCATCGCCACGATGGTGGTGAAGGAGCCGAACATGCAGACGGCGAGGTTGCGCTGCCAATGCGCGTGGGTGGCGGGTGTGATCGGGTTCGTCATGGGGCGAACCGATTGTGTGGCGCGGGGCGCAGAAGCCGCGCTGCCGATTCGCGGCGGGCCCCATCGCGGCGCCCGAAGGGGGCGCGTTGCGCGTTACCGCCGCACGGGCGTGCGCACGAACTCGAAGACAGAGGTCTTGTCGCTGGCGGTGACCTCGAGCCGGATCACGTCGTTCGGCGAGGGATAGGGATCGCAGCAGTTCTTCAGGATCAGGTCGCCCGTCACCATCTGCAGCGGCTCCACCGTGTTCAGCTGAAGGATCGCGTTCGCCGACTGTTCCTGGTTCTGCGCGTTGTATTCGATCTGCCGGATGCCGAGCACGGTGGCCCCGCCGACGGCCGCGCCGGCCAGGATGCCGCTCACAGGGTCGTACACGCGCACGGTGTTCGAGCCCGCGAAGCTCGACACGCCGCGGCGTCCGGCCACGTAGCCGGAGTAGTTCGAGCGGTAGGTCTGGCGTGACGCGCCATAGGCCGCCGCGCCTGCCGCCAGTCCACCGAGGATGGCCAACGCGACCTGCTTGGCCTGCTTTTCCGACTGGATCTCGGCGACCCGTTCGTTGTAGGTGTAGATCTGCACAGGCGCGCCACGGAAGTACGCCTTGACGTTGTCGGTGCTGAAGTCCACCGCGCCTGCGGTGTTGTTGGCGTAGCCGATCGTGAAGGTCGGCTCTGTCGGCTGCTGTGCCTTGAAGCGCGGGTAGGCGAAGACTTCGCGCGTCTCGTCCTTCTCGGACAGCACGCCGACGCCGTCGGTGTACTTCAAGGTTTGCGGCGCGTCCTTGTTGACCCGCGGCGTGTACGTGATCGTCGTGGTGCAGCCGGTGGCGAAGACGGCGAATGCGACGACAACGCAGATCTTGCTGGCGGCCGTGCCTCGCGCGGCAGGAACGTGGGGTTCGCCGCTGTGCTGCAGGGCGCTGTGGAGGGTAACCATGGGGACTCCGTTTGAAGGGGCAGGGTGTCGCGCGAGGGCTGTTGGGCGCCCCACGGCTGATCGTAACTTGGTGTACCTAAATGTGACCAAAACACGAAAACCCGAGAATCGCTGGCCCGTCCGGAGCGTGGCCGCGCGGGCCATCGCCTCATCGCAACGCACTAAAATTCGGCCCCCGCAGCCGGGCGTCCCGGCCGGCTGCGGGTTTCTTGTTCGACCGGGGCCATGTAGAGGACCACCATGTACAAAAACCTCGCGGGCCGCGCCGTTCTGGCGTGGGTGACCGCCTGTTTTTTATCCCCCGCCTTTTCACAGACCGCACCGCCCAAGCCTCCCCTGGCGAAGGACGCGCTGAAGATCGGCTTTGTCTACGTCACGCCGGTCACCGATGCCGGCTGGGTGCGCCAGCATGAAGAGGGCCGCAAGGCCGTCGAGGCGGCGCTGGGCCCCCGCGTGAACACCACCTTCGTCGAGAACGTGCCCGAGGGCGCCGACGCCGAGCGCGTGATCCGCGACCTGGCGCAGCAGGGCAGCCAGCTGATCTTCACGCCCAGCTTCGGCTACATGGAGCCGACGCTGAAGGTCGCGAAGGACTTTCCCGGCGTGAAGTTCGAGTCGATCACCGGCTACAAGACGGCGCCCAATGTGGCGACCGCCAACGCCCGCTACTACGAAGGCCGCTACCTCGCGGGCATCGCGGCCGGGCGCATGACGAAGACGAATGTGGCTGGCTACGTCGCGGGCTTTCCGATTCCCGAGGTGCTGCAGGGCATCAACGCCTTCACGCTCGGCATGCGCTCGGTGAACCCGAAGGCGAAGGTGATCGTGGTGTGGCTCAACGAGTGGTTCGATCCGCCGAAGGAGCGCGACGCGGCGATGGCGCTGTTCAACCAGAACGCCGACATGCTCGCCTTCCACACGGGCTCTACCGCCGTGATGGCCGCCGCGCAGGAGCGCGGCAAGATGGCCGTGGCCTACCACTCCGACATGCGCAGGATCGCGCCCGACGCGCAGATCGTCGCGGTCACGCACCAGTGGGGCGGCTACTACACGCAGCGCGCGAAGGCGGTGCTCGACGGCACCTGGAAGAGCGGCAACCTCTGGGGCGGCGTGAAGGAAGGAATGATCCGCGTCGGCGACTTCGGCACGAAGGTGCCCAAGTCCGTGCAGCAGGAGGTGCTGGCGCGCCAGCAGGACATCGCGGCGGGCAAGCTGCAGCCGTTCCGTGCGGTGACCACCGATGTGCGCGACAACGAAGGCCGCGTCGCGATCGTCAAGGGCGCGCAGCTGACCGACGAACAGGTCCTGCAGATGAACTGGCTCGCCGAGGGTGTGCAGGGGCGGGTGAGCCGCTGAGCGCCGTCCCTTGCTCTGCGTCTGAAGAGTGCGTTCCGCGTATAGCACTCATACGCGCAGGGCAATTCCCGCCGTCCGGGGCTGGATTACCCTCCGAATCCACGATGAAAAAAGCCTACCGCGCCTCCCTCCTGCGATTCGACGCCGCCGGCCTGCCCGTCTTCGATGAAGACGGCCTGCTGGTCGTCGCCCCCGACAGCACCGGCCGCCAGCGCGTGCTCGACGCCGGCAGCCATGCCGACGTGTCGCAGCGCCATGTCGGCGCCCACACCACCCACCTGCCGGGCCGCATCCTGGCGCCGGGCTTCGTGGACATGCACGTGCATTACCCGCAGACCGACATCATCGGCGCGCCCGCCGCCGGCCTGCTGCCCTGGCTCGAGAACTACACCTTCCCGGCGGAAGCCAAGTTCGCCGACCCTGAGCATGCACGCGTGGTGGCCGACGTGTTCTTCGATGAGCTCCTGCGCAACGGCGTGACCACGTCGCTGACCTTCGCGACCTCGCACGTCGCCTCGGTCGACGCCTTCTTCGAGAGCGCGCAGCGCCGCAAACTGCGCATGATCACCGGCAAGGTGCTGCAGGACCGCAACTCGCCCGACGGCGTGCGTGACGACACCGAGCAAAGCCTGGTCGACACCGAGGCGCTGATCCGCAAGTGGCACAACGTCGATCGCCTGGGCTACGCCATCACGCCGCGCTTTGCGCCCACCAGCACCGACGCGCAGATGCGCGGTGCCGGCGAGCTGGCTGCGACGTACGGCGACACCTGGATCCAGTCGCACGTGGCCGAAAACCGCGACGAGGTGAAGTGGGCACGCGAGCTGTACCCGAAGTCGCGCTCCTACCTGGACGTGTACGCCGACTTCGGCCTGCTGCGCGAACGCGCCGTGTACGCCCACTGCATCTACCTGGACGACACCGACCGTGCGCTCATGCACGAAACGAAGACGGCCGCCGCCGTGAGCCCCACGAGCAACCTGTTCCTGGGCAGCGGCTTCTTCGACTTCGGCGCGGCCGACCGCCTCGAGCAACCCTACGGTCTGGCCAGCGACGTGGGCGGCGGCACCAGCTTCAGCCCCTTCCACACCATGCTGGCCGCGTACTACGTGGGCCGTGAAGGCCAGACCAAGACCGGCCTGAGCATCGCGCCCTCGCGGCTGTGGTGGCACCACACCGGCGGCGCGGCGCGTTCGCTGGGGCTCGATGGCGTGGTCGGCAACCTGCAGCCGGGCTGCGAGGCCGACTTCCTGGTGCTGAACCCGTCCGCCACGCCGCTGCTGGCGCGCAAGACCTCGCTGGCCAACAACCTCGAAGAGCTGCTGTTCGCGATGATCGTGCTGGGCGACGACCGGCTGGTCGAGCGCGCGGTGATTTCGCAGGCGGGCTGATCTGCGCCGGGGGAGGGCGCGCAGGGCGCCCATGCCACAATTCGGCCCCGATTCCCCCGCAGCAGCATCAGCGAGCGCATATGAGCATCAAGAGCGACAAATGGATCCGGCGCATGGCCGAAAACGAAGGAATGATCGACCCCTTCGAACCGGGCCAGGTGCGCGAGAACAACGGCCACAAGATCATCAGCTACGGCACCTCGAGCTACGGCTATGACATCCGGTGCGCGCCTGAATTCAAGGTTTTCACCAACATCCACAGCACCGTGGTCGACCCGAAGAATTTCGACGAGAAGAGCTTCGTCGACATGCACGGCGACTACTGCATCATTCCGCCGAACAGCTTCGCGCTGGCACGCACGGTGGAGTACTTCCGCATCCCGCGCAACGTGCTCACGATTTGCCTGGGCAAGAGCACGTACGCGCGCTGCGGCATCATCGTCAACGTGACGCCGTTCGAGCCCGAATGGGAAGGCTTCGTGACGCTGGAGTTCAGCAACACCACGCCGCTGCCCGCCAAGATCTACGCGGGCGAAGGCTGCGCGCAGGTGCTGTTCTTCGAGAGCGACGAGGTCTGCGAAACCAGCTACAAGGACCGCGGCGGCAAGTACCAGGGCCAGCGCGGCGTCACGCTGCCCAAGACCTGACGCGCACTGACGCACTGATGCGCGCCTCCTGACCGCCGGTTACGCCACCGGCCGTCAGGCCAAGTACCATCCTGCGACGTTCCGGCAAATACTCCGATCAGCAAGCCGGCAAGGAGACTGCGATGAGATGGGAAGGCAACGAACAATCCGACAACGTCGAAGACCGCCGTGACGGTGGGGGCGGCGGCGGTGGTGGCGGCGGCCTGTTTGGCGGCCGCAGCATCGGCATCGGCACCATCGCGGTCGCGCTCATCGCGGGCTGGGTCTTCGGGATCAATCCGCTCACCGTGCTGAGCCTGCTCAGCGGCGGTGGCGACCCGGTCCAGGTGCAGCAACAGCAACAAGGCCCTGCGCCCAAGCCGCCCACGGGCGACCGCGAGGCGGCCTTCGTCTCCACCGTGCTGAAGAACACCGAGGTGGTCTGGACCGATCTCTTCCGCAAGAACGGCGGCACCTACCAGGCGCCCCGGCTCGTGCTGTTCCGCGGTGCCACGCCCACGGCCTGCGGCACCGGGCAATCGGCCATGGGGCCGTTCTACTGCCCGGGTGACAAGAAGGTCTACATCGACCTCGCGTTCTACGACACCCTCAAGAACCAGCTCGGCGCGCCCGGCGAGTTTGCGCAGGCGTACGTCATCGCGCACGAGGTGGGACACCACGTGCAGGACGAGATCGGCATCACCGCCAAGGTCGACGGCATGCGCGGGCGCATGAGCCAGGCGCAGAACAACGCCATCAGCGTGCGTGTCGAGCTGCAGGCCGACTGCTTCGCGGGCGTGTGGGCGCACCACTCGCAGGAGTCGAAGAAGTGGCTCGATCCGGGCGACATCGAGGCCGCCATGAACGCCGCGCAGAAGATCGGCGACGACGCTTTGCAGCGCTCCGCAGGCCGCGCCGTGGTGCCCGACAGCTTCACCCACGGCTCCAGTGCGCAGCGCCAACGGTGGTTCGGCACGGGCTATCAGACGGGTGAAATGAAGTCCTGCGACACCTTCAACGCGCGCAATCTGTAAAGATTGTGTCCCGAGAGCCCCGGATTCATTGGGGTTTTTGCTATTGAATAAATAGCAATTCGGCCCACGCGGATGTTGTCGTTTCGTTGTCACTGCCGTTTTTTGCGGCAATGCGACAATAGAAGGCTCAATGACAATGTCCTTCTCCAATCTTTCGCTGGCAGAACCGCTGGCCCGCGCCGTGGCCGAAATGGGCTACGAGACCATGACGCCCATCCAGGCAGAGGCCATTCCGGTGGTGCTTTCAGGCCAGGACGTGATGGGCGCCGCGCAGACCGGCACCGGCAAGACGGCGGCGTTTTCGCTGCCGCTGCTGCAGCGCATGCTCAAGCACGAAAACGCCTCCACCTCGCCCGCGCGGCATCCGGTGCGTGCGCTGGTGCTGCTGCCCACGCGTGAACTGGCCGACCAGGTCGCGCAACAGGTCAAGCTGTACGCCAAGTACACCAACCTGCGCAGCACGGTGGTGTTCGGCGGCATCGACATGAAGCCGCAGACGCTGGAGCTGAAGAAGGGCGTCGAAGTGCTCGTGGCCACGCCGGGCCGACTGCTCGATCACATCGAAGCCAAGAACGCGGTGCTCAACCAGGTCGAATACGTCGTGCTCGACGAGGCCGACCGCATGCTCGACATCGGCTTCCTGCCCGACCTGCAGCGCATCCTGAGCTACCTGCCCAAGCAGCGCACCACGCTGCTGTTCTCGGCCACCTTCTCGCCTGAGATCAAGCGGCTGGCCAGCAGCTACCTGCAGAACCCGGTCACCATCGAAGTGGCGCGGCCGAACGAAACGGCCTCCACCGTCGAGCAGCACTTCTACAGCGTCTCTGACGACGACAAGCGCCGTGCGCTCAAGCAGATCGTCAAGCAGCGCGGCATTACGCAGGCCTTCGTGTTCGTCAACAGCAAGCTCGGCTGCGCGCGCCTCGCACGCTCGCTGGAGCGCGACGGTCTGCGTACCACCGCACTGCACGGCGACAAGAGCCAGGACGAACGCCTGAAGGCGCTCGCCTCGTTCAAGGCCGGTGAAGTCGACCTGCTGGTGTGCACCGACGTCGCGGCCCGCGGCCTCGACATCAAGGACGTGCCCGCCGTCTTCAACTTCGACATCCCGTTCAACGCCGAAGACTACGTGCACCGCATCGGCCGCACGGGCCGTGCCGGCGCCTCGGGCCTGGCCGTGAGCTTCGCCAGCGGCGGCAACGATGCGCGCCTGGTGGCCGACATCGAGAAGCTGATCAAGAAGAAGATCGAGCTCGAACCCGTCGAGTTCGAAGAAGACCGCCCGCGCGGTCGCATCAACGACGGACGCCGCCACTGGCGTGAAGAGGGCGAAGCCGGCGACGCACGCGACGTGCTCGACCAGCCGCGCGAACGCCGCGACGTGGAACCCCGCCGCAGCATGAGCGGCAGCGCTGGCGGCCGCCCGCACCGCGCACCGTCCGCGCCGCGCGATCCGTTCTTCGACAAGCCGTATGAATCCGGCGAGCGCGAAGCCGCACCGGCCTGGGAAGCGTCGGCCAAGGCCTCGCCCGCCCGCGGCATCTCGAGCAACATCAAGAGCAAGCGCAAGGTCGCGGCACTGTTCAAGGCGGCCGAGCCGGGTTGAACCGGTGGCCCGCATGGCCCGCACAGTGAGAGAAAAAACCGGGCGATGCCCGGTTTTTTTTCGTCTGCGCTCTGTCTGTGCGCTCAGGCCACGCGAAAGTGATGCGTGCCGTCGCGCCCCAGCTGTTCCACCAGCCCGTACTCCCAGTCCAGGTAGCCCTGCATGGCCTCGACGGGCGCGTCGGTGCCTTCGTAGGGCCGGCGGTAGCGGTCGGTGCGGGCCGTGGCCAGGCGGGTCTCGCCGGTCTCGGCCGGCAGCCCGGCGGCGAACCAGGCGGTGTTGCCGCCCGTGAGCACCTGCACTTCCACATCGCGTTGGCCGCGTGCGTCGAGCAGGGCGCGCAGGTCCGCGGCGGCGTAGCGTGCGAGCAGGCTGCTGCCGCAGGTCAGGACGTAGCGCGGCGCGGACGGGATGGCCTTGTGGTCGATCGCCTGCGTGAGCTGCGCGCGGATCGCGTACCAGGCGCCGGGAATGTGGCGCTTCACGTAGTTGGCGCTCGTGGTCACGTCGATCACTGCGGTGGCGGGTTGCTGCTTCAGCAGCGCGGCCAGCGCCTCGGGTGCGATCTCGGTGACCGTGGCCGCGACGGGCGGGTAGGCCGATGTCGGCGTGCCGGTCTCGCTGAGCGCGGCGGTCGGCGGCACCGCATCGGGCACGTACACCTCCCAGCCCATCTGCGCGAGCCATGACGCGCTCATCGAGGCGCGCACGCCGTCGTCGTCGGCCAGCACGATGCGTGCGCCGCGCACCGGCACCTGGTGGTCGGTTTCCTGCACGAGCTGCCCGCCGGGCGCGCTCGCGAAGCCGGGCAGGTGGCCGGCGGTGTATTCCTCGGGCGTGCGAACGTCGAAGCGGTACACGGTGCGGCCGGGGGCCTCGAGCGTGTCGAGTGCGTCAAGGGCGATGCGTTGCACGCCCGCAGCGTCGGCCACGCGGCGCGCATCGGTCTGCGCCTGCGCGCGGTTGGCCTCAGACACCGCGGTCGGCGCCTGCCGGCCGGCGCCGTGGTCGAGCACCTGGCCCGCGAGCTTCCAGCCGATGGTGCCATTGCGCAATGCCGCCACCGGGTTCGGAATGCCCGCGTTCACGAGCGACTGCGTGCCGATGATGCTGCGCGTGCGGCCCGCGCAGTTCACGATCACGCGCGTGGCCGGGTCGGGCGCGAGCTCGCGCACGCGCAGCACCAGCTCCGCGCCGGGCACGCTGGTGGCCGAGGGGATGCTCATGGTCTGGTATTCGTCGAAGCGGCGCGCGTCGAGCACGACCACGTCGGCGCGGCTGTCGATGAGCGCCTTCACCTCGGGCGCCGACAGCGACGGCGTGTGCCGCTCGTGCTCGACCAGTTCACCGAAGGACTTGCTCGGCACGTTGACGTCGCGGAACAGCTCGCCACCCGCCGCGCGCCAGCCTTCGAGGCCGCCGTCGAGCAGGTGCACGTTCGTGTAGCCGAGCGCGGCGAAGGTGCGCGCCGCGAGGGGCGCGAGATCGACACCGTCGTGCGCGCCGTACAGCACGATGAAGGTGTCGCGCCGCGGAATGCGTCGCCACGCCTCGATCTCGATGCGCGACAGCGGCAGGTTGGCGGCCCACAGCGGGTGCGCCTGCGCAAACGGGTCTTCCTCGCGCACGTCGAGCAGCGCGGTTTCTTCGTGCGCGATCAGCCGTTCGCGCAGCGCGGCGAAAGGCAGCAGGGGAAAGGAGGCAGTGGTCGTGGTCGTCGTCATGCGGCAGTGTTTCGGAGTTCGGCGGAGCGGTCCCACAAGTTGGGCAGCAGCGTGTTGGAGTAACCGGAGACGAAGGGCTTGCGCCCGCCTTCGGCTGGATAGGTGTGGCGGCGCACGGCGCCGATGTTGGCGCCGTACACGTGGATGCTGATCGACACCCGGTCGGCGTGCGCGTTGTGCACGCGGTGCAGGTCGCCCACGGTGGGCGACACGGCCTCGACATGGCCCGCGTCGAGCCGCACCGGCTCGCCCTGCGGCCGGGCGGTGCCCCCGGCGTCGAGCGCGTAAGGCTGGCTGTACTCGGCGCCGCGCAGCATGCCGATGAGGCCCCACACCGTGTGGTCGTGGATCGGCGTGGCCTGGCCCGGTCCCCAGACGAAGCTCACGACCGAGAAGCGCTCGGTGCTGTCGGCGTGCAGCAAAAACTGCTGGTAGTAGGTCGGGTCGGCCACCGCGAAGGCGTCGGGCAGCCAGTCGTCGCGTGCCACCAGCGTGCGCAGCAGCGCGCCGCCTTCGGACAGGATGCGCGGCTCGTCGGGCTGGCTGTCGAGCAGCCGGCCGAAGGCGCCGACGAAATCGCGCAGCGGAGCAATCATGCAGGGCGTTTCCAGAGTTGGGTGTCGGTAATGGCGCGCACGTCCACGCGCACAGGAAGGATACCGTCGCGCGCCGAGCGGTCGGCCACGGTCTGCAGCGCAGTGATGTCGGCTTCGTTCACCGGACGCCCCGCCACCGAGGCGCGCGCCGTGATGAGGCGCGCCGAGGCGATCGGCAGCCGCGTGAGCTGGCTGTACGCCTGCGCATAGGCCTCGGGGTTGGCCAGCGCCCAGTCGCCCGCGCGCGCGAGCCGGTCGAGAAACTGAACGATGGCCTCGCGCTTGGCGGGGTCGGCCAGCGAATGCTCGCTCGCGGTGATGAAGCCCAGCGCCGTGTTGATGCCGCGCCCGTCGCGCAGGATGCGTCCGCCCTGCTGCAGCGCGATCGCGTAGTAGGGGTCGAAGATGGCCCAGGCGTCGATCTGCTTCGACGCGAACGCGGCCGCCGCGTCGGTGGGCAGCACGAACTTCACCGTGACCTCGTCGCGCCGCACGCCGGCCTCTTCGAGCGCGCCGTAGAGCTGGTACTGCGAGATGCTGCCGCGCGCCGACGAGACGATCACTGTCTTGCCGCGCAGGTCGGCCGCGCTGCGCAGTGGCGAGTCGGGCTGCACGACGATGCCCAGCGACTCGGCCTTGCCGACGCGCGTGGCGACGATCTTCAGCGGCGTCTTGCCGACGGCCGCCGCGAGCACCGGCAGGTCGCCGGCCATCGCGGTGTCGACGGCGGCACTGCGTTGCGCCTCGAACAGCGGCGCGGCGCCCTGGAAGTTGGCCCAGCGGTAGGCAAAGGGCGCGTCGTCGAGGGCCTTGGAGGCCTCGAACAGCGAGCGCAGGCCGCCGGCCTGGTCGCCGAGCACCAGCGTGGCCTTGGGCTGCGCCACTGCGCGCAGCGGGCTGGCCACGGCCAGCGACAACGCGGCGCCTTGCGCGAGCCAGGCGCGGCGGGAGAGTTGCAGCGCGCTCATGCGGCACCTCCCGATGCCTGCAGCGCCCGCTGGCCTGCCGCGACCAGGATCGCGTCGTTCTGCGGCGTGTGGATGCGGCTGCACAGCACGTCGCGGTAGTGGCGTTCGAGCGGGTTCTGGCGCGTGAGGCCGTGGTTGCCGCTCAGCTGCAGCGCCAGCTCGACCACGCGGATCGCGTGCGTGGTCACGGTGTGCTTGAGCAGGCCGCTGTCAGCGGCGGGCGGCGTGTGGCCGCTGTCGACCGCGGCGGCTGCGTCGTCGAGCAGCACGCGGTTGGTGCGCAGCAGCGCCTCGATCTCGCCCACCTGCTCCTGCACGCGCGGCAGGCTGGCCAGCGGCGCGCCGAGGCTGCCGGGCGCGCGCCGGTTCAGGAAGTCGACCAGCCAATCGCGCGCGGCGCGCGCCACGGCGTCGTAGAGGCTGCCCAGCAGCACGACCATCCAGGCCTGCTGCGCCGCATGGGCGTCGATGTCGGTCTGGCTGCCGGCGCCGGGTGCCCAGTCGGCGGGCGCGCGCAGGTCGACGGCGTGGTCGGCGGCAATGGCGACGTCTTCGAACACCACCTCGTGGCTGCCCGAGGCGCGCAGGCCCAGGTGGTCCCAGCTCGCGATCACGCGGATGCCGGGCGCGTTGCGCGGCACCAGGAACACGCCGGTGCGCGGCGCGGGCTCGTCGGTGCGAGCCCAGACCGCGAGCCACGACAGGCCCTCGATGCCGGTCGTGTAGAGCTTGTGGCCGTCGATGCGCCAGCCCTCGGGCGTGCGCCGCGCCACGGTGCCGGGCAGGCCGCCGCGCGCCGGCGAGCCCAGTGCGGGCTCTACGCGCAGCGCGTTGATGAGCGCGCCGTGCGCCACCGCATCGCGTGCCACGCGCTCGCGCAGGTGCGCGGGCCAGCGGCTCTCGCGGCGTGCGAGCGCCTGGTGCTGCAGGTAGGTCATGGTGAGGATCAGCGCGGTGGCGGGCTCGCCGCGCGCGACTGCCGCGATCACGCGGCGTGCCGTGGCCAGCGTGGCGCCGCCGCCGCCGTGCGCGGCAGGCGCGACGAGGCCGACGAGCCCGTGCGCCTGCAACGCCTCGAAGTTCTGCCGCGGAAAGGCGCCGCTGCGGTCGTGGTCGGCCGCGGTGGACGCGAACTGGTCCGACAGGCGGGCCAGCACGGCGGGGTCGACGGAGGGCGGGGTGTCTGTTTCGGGAACGGCCGGCGCGCGGCGCAAGGGGAGTGCACTCATGGTGCCCGCACGGTAAAGGCCCGCTGCCAGCGCGCGAAGGATGCATCGCGCATATCCAAATTCGTTTTTCTGCGTTCGTTTTCGGGGCCCGTCTCGGTACGGTCTCGCTTCTCCTCGAGCGTGAGTGAAGAAGAAAGAACACAAGCCATGACACCCGATTTCCCGTTGGACCGACGCCGCCTGCTGCAGGCGGCCGCCGCATGGGGCGTGGCTGCGTCGGGCGTGGCGCAGGCCGCCGCACCGTCGCGTGACCTCTCCGGCGTGACGCTGCGCGTGGGCACCTACAAAGGCCTGTGGCGCCCGCTGCTCACGGCTTCGGGCCAGGCCGACACGCCCTACAAGATCGACTGGCGCGAGCTCAACAACGGTGTGCTGCACATCGAGGCCATCAACGGCGATGCGCTCGACCTGGGCTCGGGCAGCGAGATCCCGCCGGTGTTCGCGGCACGGCAGAAGTCGAGCGTGCGGCTCGTGGCCGTGACGCACGAAGACCTCAACAACCAGGCCACGCTGGCGCGCAAGGACTCGCCCATCCGCAGCATCGCCGACCTCAAGGGCAAGCGCGTGGGTTATGTGCGTGCCACCACCTCGCACTACTACCTGGCCAAGCAGTTGGCGGAGGCAGGGCTGTCGTTCGCCGACATCCAGCCCGTGAGCCTCACGCCGGCCGACGGCCTCTCGGCCTTTGCGCGCGGCGACCTCGATGCCTGGGCCATCTACGGCTACAACGGCCAGCTCGCGCGCACCCAGTACGGCGCGCGCACGCTCAAGACCGGCGTGGGTTACCTGTCGGGCAACTTCCCCATTTATGCCAACCCGCGCGCGCTCGACGACACGCTGCGCCGCGCGGCGCTGGGCGACCTGCTGCAGCGCCTGCAGCGCGCGTTCGCCTGGATCAACGGCAACTTCCTGGCCTACGCCCGTGCGCAGTCGGCCGAGACGCGCGTGCCCGTGGGCGATCTGGTCGAGCTGTTCATCGGCCGCAGCGGCGACTACAGCCTTGGCCCCGTCACCGACGCCGTGGTGCGCAGCCACCAGGACGTGGCCGACACCTTCCAGAAGATCGGCGTGCTCGACGGCCCCGCCGATGTGAAGCCGCTGTGGGACCGCCGCTTCGAAAACCTGCTGCGGCTGCCCGCCGCCTGACCCCTTCATTCCATCCGCATCCACGAGGACACCATGAGCCAGAACGACGTTGAATTCATCGGCATGATCCAGGGCCAGAAGGTCTCGGAGATCCACGCCGCCCAGGGCCCGGCCCTCGACCGCGACTACGTGCGCGCCTTCGCGCAGGCGCACGAGAACGCCGGCTTCGACCGCGTGCTGGTGCCGCACCATTCGACCAGCCCCGACGCCACGCTCACGGTGGCCTACGCGGCCTCGGTGACCGAGCGCATCCACTTCATGCTCGCGCACCGTCCGGGCTTCGTGGCGCCCACGCTCGCAGCGCGGCAGTTCGCGTCGCTCGACCAGTTCAGCGGCGGCCGGCTCGGTGTGCACTACATCTCGGGCGGCTCCGACGAAGAGCAGCAGCGCGACGGCGACTGGCTCGACCACGACCAGCGCTACGCCCGCACCGACGAATACCTCGAGGTGCTGCACAAGGTGTGGACCGCAGAGAAGCCCTTCGACCACGAAGGCGCGCACTACCGCTTCCAGAACGCGTTCTCGGAAGTGAAGCCGCTGCAGTCGCGCAACGGCAAGCCGCATGTGCCGGTGTACTTCGGCGGTGCGTCGGAAGCCGCGATTCCGGTCGCAGGCAAGTACGCCGACGTGTACGCGCTGTGGGGCGAATCGCTCGACCAGGCGCGCGAACTCACGACGCGCGTGCGCGCCGAGGCGGCCAGGCATGGGCGCAGCGTGCGCTTCTCGGTGTCGTTCCGGCCGATCCTGGCGCAGACCGAAGACGCCGCATGGGCGCGCGCCGAGAACATCCTGGCGGAGACGAAGCGCCTGCGTGTGGTGCAGGGCTACAACCGCGGCGGGCCGCAGCAGAGTGAAGGGGCCAAGCGTCTGCTGGCTGCAGCGGACAAGGGCCCGCGTGTGGACAAGCGCTTGTGGACGGCGGTCGCGCAGGAAATCGGCGGGCGCTCGAACAGCACCGCGCTGGTCGGCACGCCGGAGCAGGTCGCCGACGCGCTGCTCGACTACTACGACCTCGGCGTGACGACCTTCCTGATCCGCGGCTTCGATCCATTGGAAGACGCGGCGGACTATGGGCGTGAGCTGATTCCGCGCACGCGTGAACTGGTCGCGCAGCGCGCCGCCTCCATTCGCAAGGCGGCCTGACCCGGTCTTTCTCCCTCCCCCGGAAGGGGAAGGAGCAAAAACCAAAAAACCGAACACGAGGAATCCGATGAGTGCCGTTCTCTCCATCGACCGCCACGCAGCGCAACCGCTGAAGCTCCACGCGAACCCCCAGCAGAAGCACTGGTTCGACCCCATCCCGCCGCGCCCCACCGTGCAGGCCGAACGTCGCCACCGGCAGGAGCGCCTCGCGGGTGCCTTCCGCCTGTTCGCACGCTTCGGCTTCGCCCAGGGCCTGGCCGGCCACATCACGGCGCGTGACCCCGAGCTGACCGATCACTTCTGGGTCAACCCGCTGGGCATTCACTTCTCGCGCATCAAGGTGTCCGACCTGCTGCTCGTCAACGCGAAGGGTGAAACGGTCGTCGGCGACCGGCCGCTCAACAAGGCCGCTTTCGCCATCCACGCCGCGATCCACGAGCACGACCCGAACATCGTGGCCGCCGCCCACACGCACTCGACCTACGGCAAGGCCTGGTCCACGCTGGGCCGCAAGCTCGACACGCTCACGCAAGACGCCTGCGTGTTCCACGACGACGTGGCGCTGTTCGACGACTTCACCGGCATGGTGGTCGACACCAGCGAGGGCGATCGTATTGCCCGCGCGCTGGGCGACAAGAAGGGCGCGATCCTCAAGAACCACGGCATCCTGACCGCCGGCCCCACGGTGGAGGCCGCCGCGTGGTGGTACATCGCGCTGGACAACGCCTGCCACACGCAATTGCTGGCCGAGGCCGCCGGCACGCCGCAGCCGATCGACGAAGCCACCGCGCGCCACACGCACGGCCAGATCGGCGGGCCCGAAGGCGCCATCCATTCCTTCGACAGCCTGTACGAAGGCCTGGTCGAGGCCGAACCCGAACTCCTGCTTTGACGACGATGAACCCCCGGAGCCTTTCCCCGATGAACGCATCCCTTCTTTCCCGCCGCAGCGTGCTGCGCACCGGCGCCGCCGCCGCCGTGGTCGCCTCGGGCGGCCTCATTGCCTCGCAGGCCTTCTCGCAGCAGACGCGCAAGCTCACCTTTGCCTGGAACGCCGCCGCGTTCTGCCTCTCGCCCGTTGTGGTGGCGCAGGAGCGCGGCTACTTCGAGCGCAACGGCCTGCAGGTGGACCTCGTCAACTACACGGGCTCGACCGACCAGTTGCTGGAGTCGCTCGCCACCGCCAAGGCCGACGCGGCCGTGGGCATGATCCACCGCTGGCTCAAGCCGCTCGAATCGGGCTTCGACGTGAAGATCGTCGGCAGCTCGCACGGCGGCTGCGTGCGCCTCGTGGGCGCCAAGGCCGCGGGCGCCACCAGCCTGGCGAGCCTCAAGGGCAAGATCATCGGTGTGTCGGACATCGCGAGCCCGGGCAAGAACTTCTTCTCGATCCTGCTGGCCAAGAACGGCATCGACGCCGACCGCGACGTCACCTGGCGCCAGTACCCGGCCGACCTGCTCGACATCGCCGTGAAGAAGGGCGAGATCCACGCCATTGCCGACGGCGACCCGAACGTCTACCTCATCGAGAAGCGCAACCAGGGCACCTTCGTCGAGCTCGCGAGCAATCTTTCGGGCGAGTACAAGGACAAGGTCTGCTGCATCGTCGGCGCGCGCGGCGAGCTGGTGCGCAAGGACAAGGCGACCGTCGCCTCGCTGGTGCGCGCCATTGCGCAGGCCTCCGACTTCGTGGCCGAGAACCCGAACGAGTCGGCCAAGCTCTTCGCCAAGTATTCGCCCAAGGTGCCGGTCGAAGACCTGCGCGCGCTGCTGGGCACGCTCACGCACAACCACCATCCGCTGGGAAAGAACCTGCGCAACGAGGTGGAGTTCTATGCGCGCGATTTCCGCAGCGTCGGCGTGCTCAAGAAGAGCACTGACCCGGTGAAGTTCGCCGAGCACGTGTCCTTCGATCCGCTGGCATGAGCGCCGTCATCGATCGGGTGCTGGAAGCACCGCAAGCGCCGGGGCAATGGCGCCGCCCCGGCATCGAAAAGGCCGCGCCGGCTTCCGTGTTCGCGCGCCCCGCCGAAGGCTTCTGGCGGACCGGCGCGCTCGCGAGCGCGGGCTGGGTCGCCCTGGGCCTGCTCACCATCTACTGGCCCAACAAGGCCGTGGGCTTCAGCGACTGGGCCTACACCGACGAATTCGGCATCGCCGCCATCGCCATCGGCGCAGCGCTGCTGCTTGTGGCGCTGCTCGGCACGCGTGCGGGCCGCGTCGCGCGCACGCTGCGGCCGGCCGGGCCGTGGCTGGTCGCGCTGCCGGTGCTGTTCGCCATCTGGGAAGTCGCCACGGCCAAGCTCGCGCTGCTGCCCACGCCGTTCTTCGCACCGCCGCAGAGCCTCATCGAAACCTACATCGACGACTGGCGCCGCCTCGGCGAAAGCCTGGCGCATTCGGCGCGGCTGCTCGCGCACGGCTTTGTGCTGGGGGCGCTCGCGGGATTTCTCACGGGCGTGACCATCGGCTGGTCGCGCATCGCGGGCTACTGGGTGCATCCGGTGCTGCGCTTCGTGGGGCCGGTGCCGGCCTCGGCGCTGCTGCCGCTGGCGTTCTTCTTCTTTCCGTCGAGCTATGCGGCGGCCGTGTTCCTCATCGCTCTGGCCACGGGCTTTCCGGTGGCGGTGCTGACGTGGTCGGGCGTGGCGGGCGTCAACCGCAACTACTACGACGTGGCGCGCACCATGGGCGCGAGCGAGCGCTTCCTGGTGCTGCGCGTGGCGATTCCCGCCGCGCTGCCGCAGGTGTTCGTGGGCCTGTTCATGGGGCTCGGCGCCGCGTTCTCGGTGCTGGTGACGGCCGAGATGATGGGCGTGAAGGCCGGGCTGGGCTTCTACCTTTCGTGGGCGCAGGGCTGGGCTTCGTATTCGAACATGTACGCCGCGCTGATCGTGATGGCGCTGTTGTGCTCGGGCCTGATCACGCTGTTGTTCAAGGTGCGCGACCGCGTGCTGTCGTGGCAGAAGGGGACTGTGAAATGGTAGCCACCGTTGAAGCTGAAGCGGGTGTGCGCCAGGCCGGCGCGCAGATCGACATCCACGGCGTGAGCCACTGGTTCGATGTGCCGGCGGGGCCGCTGCAGGTGCTGGACGACATCGACCTGCGCGTGAAGCCGGGCGAGTTCGTTGCGCTGCTCGGGCCGAGCGGCTGCGGCAAGTCGACGCTGCTGCGCCTCGTGGCCGGGCTGGAGCCCGCCACGGCGGGGCGCATCACGCAGGACGGCGTGCCCATCACGCGGCCCGACCCGTCGCGCATCGTCGTCTTTCAAGACCCGACGCTTTACCCCTGGCGCAGCGTGTGGGACAACGTGGCGCTCGGCCTGCAGGCGCGCGGCGTGCTCAAGGCGCAGCGCGGGCGCGTCGACGAGGCGCTGAAGCTCGTCGGTCTCACGCAGTTCGCGAAAGCCTTTCCGCACCAGCTCTCGGGCGGCATGGCGCAGCGCGTGGCGCTGGCGCGCGCGCTCGTCAACGACCCGCAGCTGCTGGTGCTCGACGAGCCACTGGGCAAGCTCGACTCGCTCACGCGCATCGCGATGCAGAGCGAGCTGGTCAACCTGTGGCAGCGCGCGGGCTTCTCGGCGCTGCTGGTGACGCATGACGTGGAAGAGGCGCTGTTCCTCGCCAACCGCGTGATCGTGCTGAGCGACCGGCCGGCGCGCATTGCAGCGGAGCTCGTGGTCGACCTGCCGTACCCGCGGCATCGCGGCCACGCGCGGCTGGCGGAGCTGCGCCACGAAGCGCTGCGCCACTTGGGGCTCGACGCCACCTGGTGACATGAACAGCAAGCCGGAGGCCGATTGGCTCAACCTGCTGATCGGCCTGCTTCAGGGCGCTCAACTGCAGCTGCTGCGTGCGCTCGATGCGCTCGGCCTCGTGCACCCTGTGCACGGCCAGCCGGCGTGGCCGTGGGCGCACCGGCTGTCGGGCGAGAACCTGTTGATCGACCTGGGGCAAGCGCGCAGCCTCGCGTGGACGCTGGTGTGCGTCGGCGTGGCGCTGTTGCTGCTGTTGGTCGCGTTGGTCTGGCGGCGCCCGCGCTGGTACCTGCTCGCGCTGGTTCCGATGCTGCTGATCGCCGCGCCGTGGCCGCACGCGAACGTTGTGCTGGTGCCTGCGACGCCGACGAGTTTCCAGGCGTCGCCGACTGGCTTCACAGCCGCCTCCATCGCTCAGGGGCGCGTGCTCTATGCGCAGCACTGCGTGAGCTGCCACGGCACCGACGGCAAGGGCGAAGGGCCCCTCGCGGCTTCGCTCGCCGTGTGGCCGCCGAACCTCACGGGCCCGCTGCTCTGGCGTCGCGCCGATGGCGACCTGCTCTGGCGCGTGCTTCACGGCACGGCCACCATGCCCGGCTTCGGCGGCGCGCTCGACGTGGCCGATGCGTGGGCACTCATCGACTACATGAAGGCGCAGGGCGCGGGCCAGAGCCTGCGTGCGCTGGGCCACTGGCCGCAGCCCGTCGGCCTGCCCGACATGGCGGTGCGCTGCGGCGCGCAGGCGCCCCGGTCGCTCGCGCACTGGCGCGGGCAGCGCGTGCGGGTCGTCGCGGGCGCCGTCGCGCCGAGCGAAGACCCGCGCCTGGTGACGGTGCAGCTGCTGCCGCCTGCGTCGGATGCAGCAGGCGTCACCGCCGATTGCGTGGCCGATTCACCGGCCGCGTGGGAGGCGCTGGCGCTCATCGCGGGCACCGACCAGCTCGCGGGCATGCAGCTCATCGCCGACCGCGACGGCTGGCTGCGCGTGCGCGGACTGCCGGGACAGGCCGGCTGGTCCGACGACGACCTGCTGTGCCGCAGCGACAGCCCACCGGCTGCCTCGGCGAAGGGGGCAGTGCTGCCGCTCGACGGCCTGGGCGCGCTCATCGCCCGCATGGACGCCGAGCCGGTGCGCTTCGTCAAGGGCGGCTTCATCCACTGATTTCTTTTTCACTGCTTTTACGGAGAACGAACCCATGACCTCGCACCTCGACCGATCACGCCGCCAGCTGCTTGCCGGCGGTCTTGCTGCCGCCACCACCGCCACCTTGCCTGCCTTCGTCCGCGCGCAGGGCCGCCCCGTGCTCAAGGCCGGCGACCAGAAGGGCGGGCTGCGCGCGTTGCTCGAAGCGGCAGGCGGGCTCGAAGGGCTCGGCTACGACATCCAGTGGTCGGAGTTCCCGGCCGCCGCGCCGCTGGCCGAAGCGCTCAATGCGGGCGCGGTCGATTCGGGCCCGATCGGCGATGCGCCGCTGATCTTTGCGCTCGCGGCCGGCACGCGCGTCAAGGCCATCGGTGCGAACCGCTCCGACGCCTACGGCACGGCGGTGCTGGTGCGGCCCGATTCACCGCTGAAGAACGCTGCCGAACTCAAGGGCAAGAGCATCGCCACCAACCGCGGTTCCATCGGCCACTACGTCACGCTCAAGGCGATCACGGCGGCGGGGCTGAAGCCCGAGGACGTGAACATCCGCTTCCTCGCGCCGGCCGACGCCAAGCTCGCGCTCACGCAGGGCTCGGTCGATGCCTGGGCCACGTGGGAGCCCTACACCGCGCTCGCCGAAATCAGCCGCCATGCGCGCGTGCTGGTCAGCGGACGCGGCCTGCTGCCGGGGCTGAGCTACCTCGCCGCGACCGACGCCGCCATTGCCGCCAAGCGGCCGGTGCTGCAAGACTTTCTGCAGCGCGTGGTGAAGGCGCAGCGCTGGTCGTACCGCAACGTCGATGCGTTCTCGGCCACGCTCGCACGCATCATCGGCATTCCGCCCGAGGCGGCGAAGCTGCAGTTCGAGCGCCGCCAGCAGCAGTGGATTGCCATCGACGCGCAGGTCATCGCCGACCAGCAGGGCACGGCCGATTTCTACCGTCAGGTGGGGCTCATCAAGCAGCCGCTCGACGTGAAGGGCACGTTCGACACGGGCTTCGGCGCCACGGCCTAGAAGCGGCGTTCCAGCGCCTGCACGCGGAAGTCCTGCGGCGCGATGCCGTAGGTGCGGCGGAAGGCGCGGCTGAAATCCGAGGCGCTGCCAAAGCCCGCGCCGTAGGCGATGTCGGTCACCATCACGTGCGGATAGCGCGCCAGGTCGCTCGCCGCCTGGCGCAGCCGCAGGCTGCGGATGTAGCTGCCCAGCCCGCCTTCGTGCTGGAACATGCGGTACAGCGTGGGGCGCGGCAGCTGCAGTGCGGCCAGCACGCTCTCGGGCGTGAGGTCGGCGCGGTGCAGGTGGGTCTGCACATGGCGGCGCACCTGGTCGAACATGGCGGCGCGTGCCGCGGCGCGCGCGTTGCCCTCGAAGCCGGCTTGCTTGCCGAAGGCCGACACCACCAGCTGCGCACCCGTGCGCACCGAACTCTGGGCCGCCGCCGGCGTCATGCCGCCGATGTGGCGCGCGAGCGAGATCGCGTGCCCGGCCGCCAGCCGCGCCAGCGGCGTGGTGCAGGCGAGCATGCGGCCGTGCAGGGCCTCGGGGTCGGGGAAAGTCTCCTGCACTAGCGCGCCCGGCACGAAGAAGGTGTGAACGCGGCAGTCGCTGCGCCGCATGCGCACCGGCTGGTTCATGTCCAGCGCGAGGATGGTGGCCGTGCCGGCAGATGCCGGCGGTGGCTCGCCCTTGCGCAGGGTGCGCGGCGCGGCGCGCACCCGCACGTCGTGCATGCCGCCGTGCTCGAACACATGGAAGGCGAAGTCGCGCACGCTGTCGGTCGACACGCGCGCCAGCGAACGCTCCATCACCAGCGCGTCGGAGCGGCACTCGGTGAAGACAAGGCCACCCACGTCGTAGCGGTCGATCGCGGCGTGGAACGGGCGCTCGAGCACATCGGGCGAGGGCAGCGCGTCCATCACATGGCCGACACGCGCGCGCCAGGCCAGGAACTGCCGGTCGGGCGGTTCCGCATGCACATCGAAGTGGCTGTGCGCCACGCCCGGGGGAGAGAGGGGGCGTTCGGGGGCCGTGGCGGCGCTGGATGTCATGGGCGAGGTCGGAACAGCGCCAAGGCTTGTGGCGGGCTGTTCCGCCAAATAGTACTAACTAAGCGTTAAAAAATCACATATTTCGCGGAATTCTCCCAAGAACTGAGACGGATGGTCAAGGCTGTTTACAAAGCGCCCTCAGGCTCACCGCAGGCATCCCGCATGGCAATTGCATTCCGTCGGGACGCGAATTTCTCTTTTTCCCCCTGAGCGTTGACCGACCGAGCGAGCATTGACATGTCCAAAGGAAGCGCCGAGCTGCGTGCCATTTCGGAACTGGACGACAGGCCGCCCCTGAGCCCCGCCGTGGCCGCGAACGCCGCGGCGCGGCTCTTTGCCCAGGCCAACCAGCTGGAGCTGGCCAACCTGATGGCGGCGGTCGAACGCGGCGACGTGTGGGCCGCTGCGCGCACGGCGCGGCAGATTCTTTGCGGCATCGAGGACGCTGCGCTGGAAGCGCATGGGCTCGACGGGGCGCGCGAAGCGCCCTGCGACGAGGGTCTGCTCTCGCCGCGCGAACTCAAGGTGCTGGAACTCGTGGCCCAGGGCTGGAGCAACCGGCGCGTGGCCGAAGCGCTGCACCGCTCCGACAGCACCGTCGCCAGCCAGATCAAGAGCATCTACCGCAAGCTGTCGGTCCATTCGCGCACGCAGGCCGTGCACGAGGCCACGCAGCGCGGGCTGCTGCGGCCGTCGGGTGCGACGGAGCGGCGGGTGATCCGGTTTCCGGTGTCCACCCCCGCTCGCAACTGAGCGGGTCCGCTTGCGGCGCGCGCCCAGAGGGCGCGCGGCTCGTATCGGCGCGATCGCCGCGTGATCGCCATCACGCCTGTCCACTGTCACCGTTCTGCCATCGGGCCTGAGAAGAATCGCTGCGTCACACAAGCTGACCACCGACTGACTTCTCCGATGAAAAGAACATGACCGACACCACGCAGCCCCGCTCGCCATTCCCCACCATTCCCCTCGACCTTCCCCAGCGCCGCGCCTTCCTGCAACGCTCTTTTGCGACTGCAGGCGCCGTGACGCTGCCGGCCTTTCTTGCCGCTTGCGGCGGTGGTGGTGGCGGTGCGGTCGGCTTTCCGCCTGTGGCGGGCCTGCCGCCGAGCCCGCCCCCGCCTGCGGGTGAGCCCGTGCCGCCGCCCGCACCGGTCGAGCCGCCCGTCAAGAAGAGCCCGTTCGCCGAGTTCTCCGAGCTGCAGCCCGCCGATGCCAACGGCGTCATGCTGCCCAAGGGCTTCAGCTCGCGCATCGTCGCCCGGTCGGGCAGCGTGGCCGCGGGCAGCTACACGTGGCATGGCGCGCCGGATGGCGGCGCCGTGTACCCGGGTGCCGACGGCGGCTGGATCTACGTGAGCAACTCGGAAATCAAGGCGAACGGCGGTGGCGTCGGCGCATTGCGCTTCGACGCCAACGGCACGTTGGTCGATGCGTACCCGATCCTGAAAGGCACAACGACGAACTGCGCCGGCGGTCCCACGCCTTGGAACACCTGGCTGTCATGCGAGGAATACGCCAGCGGCAAGGTCTGGGAATGCGATCCCGCCAAGCCCTGGGTGGACGCCAGCAGCGCGCCCAGCCTGCCCGCGCTGGGCCTCTTCGCGCACGAGGCCGTGTGCGTCGACCCGGTCCACAAGACGCTCTACCTCACCGAAGACGCCTCGGGCGGCCGCGTCTATCGCTTTGTCTGCGACGCCACCGACTGGCCCGCGGGCGCCGACCGCGCCGCCATGAAGACCGGCCGGCTGCAGGTGCTGAAGGTCAAGGACATCGCGAACGACCTCGACCTGGCCGCACCGGCCCAGGCAGCGCTCAAGGACTTCAGCAAGCCGCAGCCCGTGGAGTGGCTGGACGTGATCAACGCCGACAAGGCGCAGTCGACGGTGCGCAGCGGCATGCGCACCGCAGGCTTCACGCCGCCGGGCGCCATCTTCACCAAGGCCGAGGGCATCTGGTTCTTTGCCGGCATCGTGTACTTCGTGACCTCGTTCAATGCGCGCATCTGGGCCTACGACACGAAGAACGAGACGCTCGAAGTGATCTACGACGGCAAGGACAAGGACCCCGCCACGCATTCGATCGACGAGCCCGACAACCTGACGATCTCCGCGCTCGGCGACATCCTGGTGGCAGAGGACGCGGGCAACCTCGAGATCGGCGTGCTGCGCATCGAGGCCGGCACCTCGCAGCCGCTGGTGCGCCTGGAGGGCCACGACGACAGCGAGGTCACCGGCCCGGCGCTCTCGCCCGACGGCACGCGCCTGTACTTCAGCTCGCAGCGCGGTGTGGGCAAGACCGGCCTGGGCATCACCTTCGAGATCACGCTGCCGTTCGCGGCGAAGTGAGGGGGCGCGAGGCCTGTGCGCCCCGCGTCTTCTTCGCCGCTGCACTGGCACTCGGCGCCGGCAACTGCTCGCGCAGGTAGTCCAGAAAGGTGCGCACCACCTCCGGCAGCGTGCGGTCGGCCAGCGTCTGCAACTCGACCGATCGCCCGCGCATGCCGGGCTCGCGGATCTCCGCCGCCACCAGGTCGCCGCGCTGCAGGCGGTCGCGCACCGTGATTTCGCCCGTGATGCCCAGGCCGCCGTCCTGCAGCACGAAGTGGGCGATGGCCTCGAAGCGGTTGCTGACCAGCACGGGTTCGAACACGAGGCCGCGGTTGCTGCACGCCACATCGAACAGCTGGCGCACCGTGTTCTCGGGGCTGCTGAGTGCGATGGGAAAGGGGTGCATCTGCGCCAGCGTCACGCTGCGCGACTTTGCCAGTGCGTGGTCGGGCCGCATGATCGCGAACACCGACGCCGGCTGGCGATGCTCGACGCGGATGCCGCGCACCGCCGCGCGGCTGTAGGTGAGGCCGATGTCCGCCTCGCCGAGCAGCACGGCATCGCTCACCTGCGTCGGGCCGGTGGCATCGAGCCGGAAGCGCACGCCCGGGTACTGCACGCGAAACGCCGCGATGGTGCGCGGCAGGAACTCGTTGGCAAAGCCCGAGGAACAGGCGATGCGCACACGCCCGCTCAGCGGCCCCTGCAGCGCCTGGATGTCCGACAGCACGCGCTCGGCCTCCAGCGCGCCGCGCAGGGCGTGTGCCGCCAGCAGTTCGCCCGCGGCGCTGGGCACCATGCCGCGCGGGCGGCGCTCGAACAGCGGCTCGCCCACCAGGGTTTCGAGCGTGGCCACCTGGCGGCTGACGGCCGAGATGCTGACGTTCAGCCGCGCGGCGGCCTCGGTGAGCGAGCCGGTGCGGGCCACTTCGAGGAAGTAGCGCAGCGAGGTTTCTTGCAGGCGGCGGCTTGGCATGGGGATGGATTGCGATGCGCGAGGTTTGAGCTGAACGCAAAGGTAGCTCGAAAAAATAGCAATTGCCGAAAAGGTGCGCGCTTTTTATGCTGGGCAGATACCCCGCTCCTCGACCTGCTCCTTTCTGCGCCGACATCCATGCCCACCACTCTCCCCCGCTTTCCCCGCCGCCTGATCGCACTGGTGCCGACAGCCTTCCTGCTGCTGGGCCATGGCCTTGCGCAGTCGGCCGAACTCTCGCCGGCCCTGGCCGAGCGCCATGCGCAGGGCACCTACCGCGAGTACTTCGAACTGCTGGCCCTGCCCAACGACGCCACCGTGCCGGAAGACATCCGCAAGAACGTCGACTGGCTCGAGCAGGCCTTCCGCAAGCGCGGCTTCACGACGAAGCAGCTGCCCAACCGCGGCAAGCCGATGCTCTACGCCGAGTTCCCGGGCAGCGACCCCGCGCGCAAGACGGTGCTCTTCTACATGCACCTCGACGGCCAGCCGGTGATTCCCGCGCAGTGGGCGCAGAAGAGCCCGTGGACGCCGGTGCTCAAGCGCAAGACGGACAAGGGCGAGTGGGAAGAGATCGATGTGGCCCCACTTTTCAGCGGCCCGCTCGACCCCGAGTGGCGCGTGTTCGGACGGGCCTCGGCCGACGACAAGGGCCCGATCATGATGCTGCTCGCGGCCATCGACGCGCTGAAGGCCGGCGGCGGCCAGCCGGCGGTCAACGTGAAGGTGATCCTCGACAGCGAGGAAGAAAAGGGCTCGCCGTCGATCAGCCAGGTGATGCAGGCGCACCGCGAATTGCTGCGCAGCGACGCCATCGTGATCCACGACGGCCCCATGCACGCGACCAACCGGCCCACGCTGGTGTTCGGCAACCGCGGCGCGGCCGATGCGCGGCTCACCGTGTATGGCGCCAAGGTGCCGCTGCACAGCGGGCACTACGGCAACTACGCGCCCAACCCGGCCCAGCGGCTGGCCAGCCTGCTGGCCACGATGAAGGACGACACGGGGCGCGTCACCGTGCCCGGCTACTACGACCGCGTGAAGATCGGCGAGGCCGACCGCAAGATCATGGCCGCCGTGCCCGACGACGAGGCCGCACTCAAGCGCCGCCTGGGCATCGCGCGCACCGACAAGGTCGGCGCCAACTACCAGGAGGCGATGCAGTACCCGTCGCTGAACGTGCGCGGCATGGCTTCGGCGGCCGTGGGCGACAAGGTGGCGAACATCGTTCCCGACAAGGCCGAAGCCGAGATGGACCTGCGCACCACGCCCGACTCCGACGCGCCGTACCTCGGCAAGCTCATCGAGGCGCACATCGTCAAGCAGGGCTACCACCTCGTGAAGGCCGCACCGACCGACGAGGAGCGCGCCCGCTACGACAAGATCGCGAGCTTCAGCTACCGCAGCGAGGGCGCCGACGCGGCGGGCTCGCCGATCAATTCACCCATCGGCCAGTGGGCCTACAAGGCACTGACCGACACCTTCGGGACCACGCCCGAGCCGGTGCGCATCCGCATGATGGGCGGCACCGTGCCGACGGCGGAAATCGTGCGGGTGCTGCAGGTGCCGTTTGCGATCATTCCGCTGGTGAACGCCGACAACAACCAGCATGCGGCGAACGAGAACCTGCGCATGGGCAACTACGTGACCGGCGTGCAGACGGTCTATGCGCTGATGACGCACGGGTTCTGAGGCCGCACGAGCCCTTGTCGTTCAAGCCCCTTGGCCGGGCTTCTGCGCCTGCTCGCACTTCACCTGAATCAGCTCGCGCTGGTCCAGCGTCGCGCCGAAGCGCACTGCGCTCAGGCAGCCGCCCCACACGCAGCCCGTGTCGGTCGACAGCAGGTCGGGCCGCGAGAGCCAGCCCAGCGTCGACCAGTGGCCGAAGGCGACGGTGGCTGCGGCGGTATTGCGACCCGGCACGTCGAACCACGGCAGGTAGCCCTCGGGGCCGGGAATCGCGCCGTCCTTGCTCTCGAACTCCATCACGCCCTCGGGCGTGCAAAAGCGCAGGCGCGTCAGCGCATTGACGATCACGCGCAGCCGCGCATGGCCCGTGAGTGCGTCGTCCCAGTGGTCGGGCGTGTTGCCGTACATCTCGTGCAGGAAGTCGCCCAATGCGGGGCCGCGCAGCACCGATTCGACCTCTGACGCCAATGCGAGTGTCTCGCCGACCGTCCACTGCGGCAGCACGCCCGCGTGCACCATCAGCAGGTCGCCACCGCCGATCTGCATGTGCAGCGCCATGTGCTGCGCGCGCAGCCAGTCGAGCATCGCCTCGCTGTCGGGCGCGGCCAGCAGGTCGGCCACCGTGTCCTTGCGGCCGCCCTTGCGCACGCCGTGCGCCACGCCCAGCAGGTGCAGGTCGTGGTTGCCCAGCACGCTCAGCGCCGAGGCGCCGTAGCCCTGCAGGCGGCGCAGCACCGCGGCCGAATCGGGGCCCCGGTTGACCAG
Organism: Variovorax sp. RO1; assembly: GCF_002849325.1. Taxonomy (NCBI): domain Bacteria; kingdom Pseudomonadati; phylum Pseudomonadota; class Betaproteobacteria; order Burkholderiales; family Comamonadaceae; genus Variovorax; species Variovorax sp. RO1. The sequence goes on along the minus strand of NZ_PKMT01000005.1, from coordinate 277,334 downwards.
GTCGCCGAGCACCACGAGGGTGTCGCGGCTGGGGGAGAAATCGATCTTGTCGAGCAGCCGGCCCAGGGGGGCATCGCAGCCCTGGACGTCGCCGATACAGTAAAGTGACATTCCCTCATTCTCTCCCCCTGTTCATGGATGTCTTCCTGCTGGCCTTGCTGACCACCCTCAATGCGGTGTTCGCAATGTCCGAAATGGCCCTTTCCACCAGCCGCCGCGCACGCCTCGCGGCCTTGGCCGAAACGGGGGACACCGGCGCCGAGGCGGCGCTGAAGTTGATGGAATCGCCCACGCAATTCCTCTCGACCGTGCAGATCGGCATCACGTCCATCGGCATGCTGAGCGGCATCGTCGGCGAGGCCGCCTTCGCGGGGCCGCTCGCGGTGTGGATGGAAAGCGTCGGCATGGGCGCCGGCACCGCCAGCATCGCGTCGACCGCGCTGGTGGTGACCTGCATCACCTTCTTCACCATCATCTTCGGCGAGCTGGTGCCCAAGCGCATCGGCCAGCTGTACCCCGAGCCGGTGGCGCGCTTCGTGGCGCGCCCCATGCGCGGCTTGGCCAAGGGCGCCAAGCCCTTCGTGTGGCTGCTGGCCGGTGCCACCGCCACCACGCTGAAGCTGCTGCGCATCGACGCCAACGCCGCGCGCTCGGTCACTGAAGAAGAGATTTCGGCCAGCCTCGAAGAAGGCGTGGACGCCGGCGTCATCGAGCAGCACGAGCACCAGATGGTGCGCAACGTGTTCCACCTGGACGACCGCCGCCTGTCGTCCCTCATGATCCCGCGCGCCGACATCGAATGGCTCGACGCCTCCAACACCGTCGCGCAGGCGCTGCAGAAGGTGGCCGACGCCGCGGCGCTCAACCTCGTGCATTCGTGGTACCCCGTGTGCCGCAACTCGCTGGACGACGTGGTCGGCGTGATCAGCGTGGCGCACCTGCTGCGCCTGGGCTCCGCGCACGACGGCGTGGTGGGCCAGGAGGCCACGCCCGCCGTGTTCGTGCCCGAAACGCTCACCGGCATGGAGCTGCTCGAGCAGTTCCGCACGCGCGCCGGCCGGCTCGTGTTCGTGGTCGACGAGTACGGCGTGGTGCAGGGCCTCATGACCCCGCGCGACCTGCTCGAAGCCATCACCGGCGAGCTGCAGCCCGGCATGCAGGCCGACGCCTGGGCCCACCAGCGCGCCGACGGCGTGTGGGAGCTCGACGGCCTCATGCCCGTGTCGGAGCTGCGCGCGCGCCTGGGCATCCGAGAGCTGCCCGATGAAGAACGCGGCCGCTACAACACCGTGGCCGGCCTGCTGATGTCCGTGTCGGGCCACCTGCCCGCCGTGGGCGAGCACATCGACTGCGCGGGCTGGTGCTTCGAGATCGTGGCGCTCGAAGGGCGCCGCATCGACCGCATCCTGGCCTCGCCGGACCCGGCCTCGCCGCAAGAGAACTGAAGAGGAGGGCGCGGCCATGCTGTCGCTGCTTGCACTGAGTTGCCCCCAATGCTCGGCCCCGCTGCCGCGCGCGGCGCGCTGGCGCACCGTCAACTGCGGCTACTGCGGCGCCACCATCACGCGCGGCACCGAAACCGTCGAGCGCGAGAGCTTCCGCGCCGCCTGGCGACGCGCCAATGCGGCGCAACTCACCGACACCGGCCGCCTGCTGCAATGGCGCGGTGCGCACTACCGCGTGCTCGCGCCGCTGGGCCACGGCGAGCACAGCGAGGTGCTGCTGGCCGAACGGCTTGGCGCCGTGCCCGAGCGCGTGACGATCAAGCTCTCGCGCGACGACGCGGGCGACGCCGTGCTGGCGCGCGAGGCCGCCGTGCTGCAGTCGCTGCAGGCCCTGTCGGTCGCCGGCGCGGCCTATTTCACGCGGCGGCTGCCGCAGCCGCTGGGCCTGGGCGTGACGCAAGGCCTTGGCGACGGCGAGCGGCAGGCGCTCGTGCTGCGTCACTCGACCGGTTTCTGGGGCAGCCTGCAAGAGGTGCAGCAAGCCAACAGCCCGCAAGGCATCGATGCGCGCCATGCCGTCTGGCTCTGGCGGCGCATGCTCGAGGTGCTGGCCTTTGTGCACGGCGCCGGCTGGACGCACCGCGCGCTCACGCCCGCGCACGCACTCGTGCATCCGCGCGACCACGGCGTGCTGCTCATCGGCTGGTCGCAGGCGCAGCAGGACGTGTCGGGCGGCGCCATTGGGCGCGACCTGATGGCGTCGGCACGCAGCGTGCGCGCGTTGCTGCCCGATGGCGCCGTGCCCGCACCGCTGGCCGCCTTGCTGCACGAATGCAGCGACGACGCCATCGCCTGCGAACGCCTGGGCGCGCAGGGCATCGAGCAGGCGCTATCGGCCGCCTCGCGCGAGGCCTTCGGGCCGCCGCGTTTTGTTCATTTCGACCCCGCGCCGGTTCGCTAGCCAGCGGCCATCCTTTCACTTTCCTCGCACGAAGGAGCACCTCCATGGGTTACGGAAATTATTCGCACGCCGCGCACGCGGCCATCGTGGCCGACCGTGCCGCCAAGTCCGGCAGCGAGGTCTTCACGCAGACCGCCACGCACATGCTCATGAACCCGCAGGGGCTCAAGGTGCGCGAGTCGCGCGACAACGCCGACCACCCGAACTCGCTGGGCATCGTGTTCGCGCTCGACGTCACCGGCTCGATGGGCGACATCCCGCAGACCCTGGCGCGCCGCGAGCTGCCCACGTTCATGAAGCTGCTGACCGACTGCGGCGTGGCCGACCCCCAGCTGCTGTTCATGGCCATCGGCGACGCCACCTCCGACCAGGCGCCGCTGCAGGTGGGCCAGTTCGAGTCGACCGCCAACCTCATGGACCAGTGGCTCACCTGGAGCTACCTCGAAGGCGGCGGCGGGGGCAGCGGAGAAGAAAGCTACGAGCTGGCCTTCTACGTCATGGCGCAGCACACCGACATGGACTGCTGGGTCAAACGAAAGAAGCGCGGCTACCTGTTCGTCACCGGCGACGAGCTGCCGTACCCGGCCGTGTCGCGCCACCAGGTCGAAGGCCTCATCGGCGAGAAGCTCGACGAGGACATCCCGATCGAAGAGGTCATCGCCGCCGCGGCCGAGACCACGCACCTGTTCTTCCTGATTCCCGATGCGCAACGCCGCCGCCGCTGCGAGCCGCGCTGGCGCGAGCTGCTCGGCGACCACGTGATCTGCATGGACTCGCCCGACGACGCCTGCGCCGTGGCCGCCGGCATCGTTGCGCTCACCGAGAAGGCCGTGCCCAACCTCGACGCGCTGGCCCGCGTGATGGGCGCCACCGGCATGGCCAAGGAGCGCGTGGGCGGCGTGCTGCACGCGCTCGACGGCTACGCCGCGCTGCTCGACCCGACCGCACCGCGCCGCGCCACGCCCGTCGCGGGCAACGGCGCGCGCAGTTCGTGGTGGAAGCGGCTCTTCGGTTGACGGCCTGCTGTTGACCTCCACGCGCTACGTCTCGCTGCTCGGCCTCGGCTTCGGCGACTGCGGCAAGGGCCGCTTCACCGACTTCCTGTGCGGCGCCTGGGGTGCCCACACCGTGGTGCGCTTCAACGGCGGCGCGCAGGCCGGCCACAACGTGGTGCTGGCCGACGGCCGTCACCACACCTTCTCGCAGTTCGGCGCGGGCAGCTTCCATGCCAGCGTGGCGACCGTGCTGGCGAGTCCGGTGGTGGTGCACCCGACTGCGTTGCGTGTCGAGGCCGAGGTGCTGCAGCGCACCGGTGTGTCCGACGCTTTTTCGCGGCTGTTCATCGATGCGCGCTGCCGCGTGACCACGCCGTTCCATCAGGCTGCTGGCCGCCTGCGCGAGTGGGCACGCGGTGCCTCGGCGCATGGCAGCTGCGGCGTCGGCGTGGGAGAAACCGTGCGGCAAGCGCTGGCAGCGCCTGAAACGACGCTGCACTACGGCGATTTGGTTCACCCCGCGCGCGCGCTCGAAAAACTCGAAGCCTTACGCCTCGCGCTGCACCGCGAGTTCGCGGATGCGGTGCCTTCGTCGGCCGATGCCGAGCAAGAGCTGTCCGTGCTCGCCGACGCCTCGCTCGCACGGCGCTGGCTCGACGCTGTGCAGCCCTGCCTGCGCCAGTCACCGCCCGCGAGCGCCGACACCATCGGCGAACGTCTCGCGCGCCCCGGCACCGTGCTGTTCGAAGGCGCGCAGGGTGTGCTGCTCGACGAGTGGCGCGGCTTTCATCCGCACACGACCTGGAGCACCGTCTCCACCGCCGCCGTCGAAGCGGTGCTGCGCGACGCGGGCATCGCGGCGCCCGTGCAGCACCTGGGCGTGCTGCGCAGCCACCTCACGCGGCATGGCGCCGGTCCGCTGCCTACGCACGACCATAGGCTCGATGCGCGACTGGCCGAGCCGCACAACGCCGACGAGGGTTGGCAGGGCGCATTCCGCCGCGGCCATCCCGACGCCGTGCTGCTGCGCTACGCGCTCGCCGCCGCCGGGCCGCTCGACGGTCTGCTCGCGAGCCACCTTGATGCGGTCGCGCACGCCGACCTGCGCTGGTGCACCGGCTACCTTGGCACCAACGGACACATGCTGTCGTCGCTGCCGCTGAGCGACACGCCGGACCTCGACCACCAGCACACGCTGACCCGCCTGCTGGAAGACGCGCAACCCCTGTACGAACCGAACCCAGTCGCCAGCGCATCGGATTGGGTGCATCGCGTGGAAGCCTTCAGCGGCCTGCCCGTGCGCTTCGGCGCGTTCGGCCCGGTGCGCGAGGCCGTCCGCGCGCGCGACCATCTGCTCTGACCTGATAAGAAAGCCTGCGTGACCCCCAACCTCTTCCTGATCGCCGGCGCCGTGCTGAGCGCCATCGCCGCGCTCTTGCACATCTGCGTCATCTTCGGCGGCCCGTCCTGGTACCGCTTCTTCGGCGCGGGGGAGCGCATGGCCGCGAGCGCCGAGGCCGGCCACCTGTACCCCGTGGCCGTCACGCTGGTCATCGCCGGCATGCTGGGTGTGTGGGCCGCCTACGCTCTTGCGGGGGCCGGCGTGCTGCAGCCGTTGCCCTCGCAGGCGCTGGTGCTGCCTGCCATCACTGCCGTGTACCTGCTGCGCGGGCTCGTCGCCGTGGCGATGTGGCTGTTCGACCGGCGCCGGCTCAACGCCTTCTGGGTGTGGAGCTCGCTCGTGTGCTTCGTGTACGGCGTGGTGCACCTCATCGGGCTCGTGCAGGTGTGGGACACGCTCTGACGACCGAGCCGCCGCCGCACTCAAGCAGAATCAGAATCGAAAAGCTTCGCTCCGTTTACTTCCTCCCACGACAAACCCCATGACCACACCCGAAGACATCTACACCGAACCCCCGGCCGATCCCGACACGCTCGCCAACCTCGGTCCGTTGCGGCCGATGGCGGGCATCTGGGAGGGCGTGAAGGGCGTCGACGTCAAGCCGAAGAAAGAGGGCCCGAAGACGCAGGTGTATGTCGAGCACTACGAGCTGCAGCCCATCGACGCGCAGACCAACGGCCCGCAGCTGCTGTACGGCCTGCGCTATCACACCTACATCCACAAGCCCGGCCTCACCAAGATGTACCACGACCAGGTCGGCTACTGGCTGTGGGAGCCGGCCACCAGCACCGTGTTCCTCACGCTGGCCATTCCGCGCGGACAGGTGGCCATGGCGAGCGGGCACGTGAAGCCCGGCGACACGCAGTTCACGCTCAGCGCCGAGCACGGCAGCCTGGTGAACGGCATCGTGTCGAACCCCTTCATCGAGCGCGCCTTCACCACGCTGGCGTGGAACATCACGGTGACGATCAACGCCGACGGCACCTGGTCGTACGACCAGGACACCGTGATGCAGATCCTGGGCCAGGCCGAGCCCTTCCATCACACCGACCGCAACACGCTCACGCGCGTCGGCGAGCCAGGGCTCAATCCGCTGGCGAAGATGGCGGCGGCCTGAGGCCGTTCAGTCGGCGGGCGGCTTCGGTGTGCGCAGGCGCCGCAGCCGCACGGTGAGTTCCTTCACCAGCTGAAGCGCCCCGCGCCGCTGCGCGACCTCCAGCGCCTGCACGAACGAAGCCTCGGCCTTCGCGGCATCGCCGAGCGCCAACGCGAGCAGGCCCTGCAGCCGCCACGCGGCCGTGAACTCGGGGTCGAAGGCGAGGGCCTTCTCGACATGCATCAGCGCCGTGGGCGCGTCGTCGCGCCGGTGATGCGCCAGCGCAAGGCTCATGCGCAGCAGGGCGCTGTCACGGCCCGCGGCCAGCAGGCGTTCGAGCGCCTCGGGTGACGGGCCGGGTGGGGTGGTGACGGTGTTCATGGCGTTCGCGCTTTCTTGAGGGACTTTGACCGCCGACTGGCGGGCGCGTCAATATCAAAGAATAATCTTTGATATTTAACGCCGCAGACTCCCCGATGAATCTCCCTACCTCCGTCTGGCTGTTCCAGTCCCTCCACGCGCTGGGCATGGCGCTGTGGCTTTCGATTGCGGTGCGCAACAACTGGCGCGGCTTTGCGGGCTCGGCGTTCGCGGTCGGCGGCACGATGTCGATGGCGCCGTTGCGCGCCGACCCGGCCATCGACACGCCCTTGCTCACCCGCGCCGTCCGCTCGGTGGCACTGCATCGCGCGGCGCTGTGCGTGGTGTTGGCGCTGCAGTTGGGGGCGGCGCTAGCGTTCTGGGCAGGCAGTGCTGCGCTGGTCGTTGGCGGCGACCTGACCACCGCGCGGCCGTGGCTCAACCTGGGGCTGGCCGGCTTTGCCGCGTTCCTCTTCGCGATGCATCTGGGCGGCCTGTGGTTCGGCTACTGGATCCGGCAAGAAGGCTTGCAGCTCACGCACCTCGTTCTGATGCTGTGGGTGCTGGCGGCGTTCTTCCTGTTCAACATGCCATGGCACTGAAGCCGCCGAAAACACAGCCCTTGTCCTACGCGGCGGGGGAGGCTGCCCCCACAGCCCGCGCGACGGCCAGCCCCCACCATCGGTCCCCATGAACAGAGTGATTCTTGCGTTCCTGGGGGTGGCTGCCTGCGCAGCGGCCGTAGTGGCCATCGCGGAGCCCGTGAGAGTGCCCGTCGACAGCGACGACAACGGCACGGCCTACATCGCGCCCAACGTGAACTCCACCGAAACCTCGGCCCGCACGAACGGCGCCACGGTCGGTGTGCAGCGCCCGGACGGCAGCGGTCTGGAGGCCGGCACCGACACGTCGGGCAAGCGGCCCACCTATTCTGTCGGTGCCAAGACCGGGGGCGACGTGTCCTTCTCGGGCGGCGCGCATTCGGACGGCAAGGCCAACACCGGTGTGAAGGCCGGCGTCACCATCAAGTACTGATCGATCAGACCATCGTCGCGTAGACGATGAAGCCTTCGTGCTTCGCGACCTTGTCGTAGAGCATTCGCCCCGCCGCGTTGGTCGTGTGCGTCTGCCAGTACACGCGGTACCCGTCTGCGCGCCGCACCTCGTCGTACACACCCTGGATGAGCTGCCGGCCCACGCCCCGGCCGCGTTCGGACGACTGCGTGAACAAATCTTGCAGGTAGCACGTAGGCTCGATGCGCGTCGTGCTGCGGTGGAACAGGTAGTGCACCAGCCCCACCAACTGCCCGTCGCGTTCGGCCACCAGCGCATGCACCGGCTCGTACGCATCGAAGAAGCGCTGCCACGTGACCTGTGTGATCGCATCGGGCAAGGCCGTCGGGCCCTCGCGGCCGTAGAAGGCGTTGTAGCCGTCCCAGAGCGGCTTCCACGCGGCGAAGTCGTCGGGCTTTGGCGGGCGGATCAGGAGCGCGGGCGTGGTCATGGGGTCAGGGGGCCTTTCCATTGGGTACGGGTGTGTTGCGCGCCGCGATGGCGGCGCTGACGGGACAGGCCGGCAGCGCCACCGGCACTGCCGCGGGCATGGGCTCGGGCACCGGCCCCATCGATTTCTCGAGAAAGTCGAGCATCGCGCGCATCGCCGCGCTGTTGTGGCGGCGCTGCGAGTAGGCGGCGTACAGCCAGTGCTCGTGCGGCATGTGATCGCGCAGCACCGGCACCAGCGCGCCGCGTTCCAGGTGCGACTGCGCCAGCGGCTCGGGCACGTAGGCCACGCCCACGCCGCGCAGCGCCAGCTCGATCAGCGCGACCGCGTCGTTGGCCTCCATGCGGCTGTGCACCGCCACCTCGTGCGGCTTGCCGTCGGTTTCAAAAGGCAGGCTCGTCGTGGGCATCGGCGAATAGCTCAGCACGTCGTGCCGGGCCATGTCCTCGGGCACCTGCGGAATGCCGCGCTGCGCCCAGTACGCGGGCGACGCGCACACCACCATGTCGAAGCGCACTAGCCGGCGCACGATCAGGTTCATGTCGTCGATGCGCCCGCCCGTCAGGTGGATGTCGATGCCCGCCTCGATCAGGTCGATGTCGTGGTTGGTGAAATTCAGGCTCACGTACACGTCGGGATAGAGCTTGATGAACTCCGCGATCACGTCCGAAAGCCAGCCCGCAATCAGCCCGTGCGGCGCGCTCATGCGCAGGCGCCCGCGCGGGTGCGAGCCGTGCGCCTGCAGGTCGTTGAGCGTGTTCTCGGCCATCGTCACCAGCTCGGTGCTGCGCTCCAGCAGCACCTCGCCTGCATCGGTGAGGCTCAGGGAGCGGGTCGAGCGGTTGAGCAGACGCACGCCGCTGCGCGATTCGAGCTCGGCCACATAGCGGCTGACCGTCGCCTTGGACATGCCCAGCGACAGGGCCGCGCGGGAAAAGCTGCGCCGGAACGCGACTTCGCGGAACGTTTTGATGAGATCGAGACCATCCATAGATCGGCCCATTGTTCCAGCATCGGGGGAGGGGGCACGGGTCGTAGGGGCATCCCGGTTTTGGGCTGCAAATGGGGCATAGGAGCGTGGCTATACTGCGGCCGTCACGTCTGAAAAGACCTGATCGGGCTTGGACTCCCGAATCACCTCTGCGATGAAAGCCGCACTCACCCAACAGGGTCTGCGGCTTTGTCGTTCGTGCCTCCAGTTTTGGCGGCTCGACGGGCGGGCGCAAGCCCGGCCGGTTCTCGCAAGAGGTGTCCGGTAGTCCAACCCGTCGAGCTGCCGCCTCCGCTTGGACTCGGGAGTGGTGGTTTCAGCAAATCACACCTCTTGGAGGCCATGCATGGCTCTCGTCACTTCCGTATCCGCCGAATCGCTTGCTTTGCAGGCTTGCGATGACCTCGACAGCTTTCACATGGTGCGCCGCGCGTATGCGTGCATCGAGAAACTCATCGTGCCGCAACATGTGAACGACACCGATGACGTGTACCCGACGCGCACCGAACTCGGGGCGCTCGTGCGGCTCGTCAATGAAGAGTTGCAACGGCGCATCGAAACGGCCGAGGCGACGCTCTTGTCGCTGCGTGCGGCCGTGGGCAATGCCTAGCTAGGTTGACAGCTCAGGAGGGACGCTCGCCGCTCTCCGTCGGTGGCTGCTGTTGTTGCTGCAGCGCCGCCGAGATGCCGTAGAGCGCCAGCATGCCGAGCACGTGCCCGATCGCGACGCCCGGCTCACCCGATTCGATTCGCGCGATCGTCTGGACGTGAACGCCCAGGCGCGTGGCAGCAGCGGCCTGGCCTTCGCCAGCCGTTGTGCGCGCCAGCTTGGCAGCAGCACCGAACGCCTTGATCGCTTGGATCGCGTCGTCTCCGATGTCGGAAGAAATTCGTTTTCCTTGGGCCATGGGGTGATTGTGTCCGCTCCTGGCGAAGGTCGGTAGAGAGGCTTCCGCGCAGAGGGCGCACTGCACGGCGCGCTTCGGCACAATTGCGCGCGAAGCTTTCAAGGAAGAACCGTAGCAATCGGTCGAGCTGCAGGGTCTCAGCAATCAGGCCTTTGCGACTCACTTCAAAAATATTCATCCAGCAACGCCATCTCGGTGAAGCACCCACCATCCCCACCAAGGGGCGCATGGGGCTGGTGCAGATCGTGTCGATGCCAGCGGACGCGCTCGACCCGAAGTGGCGCGTCGGCGCCGCGGCCTGTGCCGTGCTGCTGCACAAGCACTTGCCGGAGCACTCTCCCTGAGCCTGTCGACGCCGTGCTCATGGGCGACTGGGTGCTGGTAGACATCACGCTGCGCATGCTCAAGCCGCGCGAGCTCTTCCGCGCGCAGGGCTTCCTCGAGGACTACGTCATCGATGAGATCCCCGGCCCCGCCTTGCTCTTCCAGGCCGGCGTGCAGGTCGCCGACCCGCTGGCCGTGCCGCGCATCCCGCTGACGGGCACGGCGCAGGTCCGCATGTGCGACAACAGCGTGTGCCCGCCGCAGGCCGCCGCGCTGGCCCGCACCAACTTCGGCCACGAGGCCGAGTTCACAGGCTGGAGGGCGCGTGAGCATCGCCCTGACCGTCGACTGCCCCCTGAAGGTCGTCATCACGAAGCGCGACGCGCTCTTCAGCGCCGACCGCAAGCACCGCCTGTGGCTGTACCGCGAGTGGGATGCAACGAAGCCCGTGGCCGCGTTCATCGGGTTCAACCCGAGCATCGCCGGCGTCGAGGAAGACGACCCCACCATCCGCAAGTTGGTCGGGTTCGCCTCGCGCTTCGGATGTGGCTCGCTCTTCATGGTCAATCCCTACTCCTTCATCGCCACGCGGCCGAAGGATCTGAAGGCGGCCGGCTACCCCACCGGCGGCCTCGAGAACGACACCACCATCCTGAGCGCCGCCAAGGTTGCGCAGGAGAGCGGCGGCTTCGTCATCTGCTGCTGGGGCCAGTTGGCCAAGGGCCTGGCTCGGCCTGTCGAGATCGCCCGGCGCGTCAGCGAGGACTTCATCCCTCTGTACACACTGGGCCACAACCGCGACGGCTCGCCGGCGCACCCTCCGATGCTGGCCTATGGCGAGCGCACCCGTCCCTACAGATGGAGCCCCGCTTGAACGCCCAGCACCCTCGCTCCATCCAGCCACTGCCGCGACCACGGCGGCTCCCTAGGGTTTCTGTTACTTTTTGTTTTGAAGTTAACAGGTAGATTGCAAGCTCAAGGCCGACGCAAATACTCGTCGCAGGCAGTCAATTGACACTGCCTGCGGCTGGAATCAGCCGAGGATTTTTGGATCGAAAATTTCTACTGAATCACTTATGGCTTCAGATACGCTGGTTCTCAATAAACTCGCCGGCCAAGAGCTGGATGTCCAGTGCTCGCGGTGCACGGGAATTACATCTCACCTGATTCTTGCGAATGCCAACGCGTCCGGCGGAGACCCCAATTACCAGTGGGACACCGACCACCAAATTCTGCAATGCCGCGGATGCAAGACGCTGTCCTTCCGGTCGGCGGCGTCCAATTCCGAAGATATCGACCATTGGTACGACGAAAACGGGGAATTGCAATCCGAATACGCGATATTGGAAAAGCTCTACCCGCCCCGTATTTCCGACTATGTGGGCCTGAAAACCGACCTGTGGTTGTTGCCCGACAAGCTGCGCAGCATTTATCAAGAAACCTCCCAAGCGCTGACGGCACAACAGCCCGTTTTGACGGGGATCGGTGTTCGGGCCATTCTTGAAACGCTGTGCAAAGACAAGGCAGCTGCGGGGAAAACTCTTTTCGATCAGATCGATGACCTCGTCAAGAAACAGCTGCTGACCCCGGCCCGGGCGGCAATTCTTCACCAGATCAGAACGCTGGGGAATAAATCGGCGCACGAAGTTGCACCGCACACCCCGCCTCAATTGAGCCTCGCAATGTCAGTGGTCGACCACCTGCTCGAGGAGGTCTACATCATCCCGAACAAGGCGCAGCAACAATTCGCTTCCTTTGCCCCGCCTCCCGCGGCTGCATCGTTGCCACCGCTGCCGCCCCCGTCGGCCGCCGCTGCTGCTCCAGCACTGCCCAACGGGGTTCAGCCCCCCTGATATAAGCGGCCCGAGTCGGGGGTCGCCAAACCTGGTTCGACCGGCGACGCTCGCCGGGGTCGCATTCGCTACGGTCACACCGGATGGCCTCGCCGCGACCTGCGGGCCCTCGTCAGATCGGCGTCGATTCTGAGAACACCATCGCGGCGTTCAGGCCGTACTCAGCGGCGGCCTGTTCGGTCTCGAATGAGTGTTCGCCCAGCGGAAGCGACACCTCGTTCGTCACGCCCTTCGAGTCCAGATGCCGGATGATCGAGCCGCGTGGCGACCACTTACCGTCCGCCATCAGCTGTGCGAAGCCGCGCAGCTCTTTCACTCCCACCGTGTGCACCAGCACCACCGGCCCCGATTTGTCTTGCATGCAACGCTCCTTGGAAAACGCCAGTATGCGCTGCTCGCTTTCAGCCGAACCGAACGGTGGCTGGATGTCACGGGAATGCCCTGGGCCTGTCTCCTGAAGACAAACGAACGCGTGTGCGATCTCGCAGGCTATCTCGATCCTTCTATGACATCTACGTCATCCGGGATTCGAACCATGAACGCCTTGCCGAGTTTGCTGCTTCGTCCCGCAGGCCGGTCGTCAACGCGATGTCGAACGCCGGCCATCCATGCGAAGTTCTTGCCGATGCCTACTTCATCGAAACAACCATAGGTCCGATTCAGAAGGTGCGCATCTGCCTTTGGGGCCCACCGACCAACGTGTTTCGTTCATGGCACGAGCTGGCCGGCGTGATGGGTTTTACGCTGGTTCATGTATGCCATGAGAGCTTCCACGAGACCATCTCCAGCGTAGCCTTTTCGTCGTCTTCCCCAGAGGCAGCGGACGTGGTCATCACCGATGGCTGGCCTCGGGGCACGGAGCAGTTGAGTCGTCCGCTGTCCGTCGAAGACCTGGCTCGGATGGGCAACCCCGTGCTGTTGCCAACGCCACCGTTCACTGTCGGTGGTGAACTTTCGGTGGACCCTTGTCGCTATCCGCACTTCGCCGGCTACGAGCAGAAGAAGCTCCTCTTGCCGGTGCAAAGAGCGGTGCTTCAACATCTGCTTGCAACCTGAATCGACCGGGGCCGGTCAGTCGAGTGCTGGACGGAATAGAGTCGAAAAAACCTGAATAGCCTTTGAGCGAGGACTTCATCTCCATCAGTCGATCGCTTGTCGAGGACGCATGGAACAACCCCGACAAGTGGGAAGCGAGCCTTGCCTCCGCGCAAGCGTTGCTCTCGAAGGCGCTCGTTGAATCCCCTGACAATGTCCTTGCCCTGACGTGCTTGGGTGCAGTGCTTTCCGATCAAGGCAAGCACGAAGAGGCCGCATCCGCTCTGAAGCGTGCGATCGAACTCGGCTCCACCGATCGGAATACGTTCTTCAACCTCGGCGTGGCAACGATGAACCTCGGCACGCGCGCGAAAGCCATGTCTGCATTCCGTGGGGCCGAAGGGCTCCAGGCTTCGCCGCTGTCATGGACGGCATACTTTGATGCGCAGGCCCATTGAGCAGCGCGTTCCATCTGCAACGTACTGCGCACACCGCGACTGCTTCGCTCAAGGCCACAGAGCCGCACCCTCCAACCCCAAGCACGGAGACCCGCATCAGAACGCTGAAAATCATGGAGCACATCTCGCTGGACGGCGTGATCCAGACCTCTGGCGAAGACGCTTTCCCTTACGCAGACTGGACCGCGCCTTATCGCAGCCCTGCTGGCCGGGATGAAGTGCTCGCCGCGCATGGCGGGCGCTTCGATCTGCTGCTCGGCCGCCGCACCTACGAATTGTGGTCGGGCTATTGGCCCAAGGCACCGAGCGGCGCGATGGCGGACGGCTTGAATGCAGCGACCAAGTACGTCGTGACCCACCGTCCGGAAAGTCTGGCGTGGGGCCCGTTCGAAAGCGTGGGACCGGACATCGTCGAGGGCGTTCGCCGCATCAAGTCGCAGGCTGGCCCGAACCTGATTCTCTGGGGCAGCTCCACGCTGACATCGACGCTGCTCGAACACGGTCTTGTGGATGAAGTCTTGCTGGTCGTTTATCCGGTCCTGGTGGGCGCTGGAAAGCGCTTCTTCGCGCAGGGAACCCCGCCACGCTCTCTTGAACTCGTCAGCGCGAAAGCAATGCCGTCCGGCATCCTCGTCAGTGCCTACAAGGTCGCCGGCGCTTTGAAAGCCGGATAGTCGGGCAGTCCCACATCGCGAGCGAAATTTGTCATGAGTACCTCCAACCTTTCCGAAGCCCGCGCCTATGCACTCCGCATGCACGGCGCGCAAATGTACGGAACGCACCCGTACTCGCACCATCTGGATGCCGTCGCGCTGACCCTTCTGCCGTATGGTGAAGAGGCTCAGGTCATCGGGTATCTGCACGATGTGGTCGAAGACACGGACGCGACAGTCGACGAGGTGCGCCTGCGCTTTGGCAACCTGGTGGCTGCATGCGTCGCGCTCCTCACCGATGAGCCCGGCGCGAACAGGAAGGAGCGCAAGTCGAAGACCTACGCGAAGCTGGCCAAAGTGACCGGCGCGGAGGAGCTGGCGCTCGTTGTGAAAGTGGCTGACCGTCTCTCGAATGTTCGAGCCTGTGTGGCCGATGCCCATCGCGACCTGTGGGACGTCTATTGCGGTGAGCATGAGGTGTTCAAGGCGGCGGCATTTCGGGCGGGCCTTTGCGATGCGCTCTGGTCTGAGCTCGATGGGCTGCTGAGCGATGAAAAGCGGCCACAGGCCGGGACCTGATCCAGCCGGGAGCGGTCACTCGGAGTCCCATCTCTGAAACGCCGTCGAATACCAAGGCCGCAAAACTGACCAGGGTCGAATCCGGTCTGCTTCTGACCATTCGTCCCCCTCATTCACAAAGAACACCTTGATCCACCGCATCCGCACGGCCCTCGTGGCCTGCACCTTGAGCGCCGCGGCATTGGCCGTTTCCGCCCAAGTAAAAATCGGCTTCATCGGCACGCTGTCCGAAATGGGCGCCGCGCTCGGGCAGGAACAGTACGACGGCTTCATGCTGGCGGTCGAGCAACGGCAAGGCATGCTCGGCGGCGTTCCCGTGACGGTCCTCAAGGAAGACGACCAGCACAACCCCGAACTCGGGGCGCAGCTGGCGCAAAAACTCATCGAGAACGACAAGGTCAGCTTCATCACCGGCGTGACCTTCTCCGACGTGATGATGGCCATGGCAAAGCCGATGGCCAGGGCGGGCATGCTGTTCGTCGGCTCGAATGCCGGCCCCGCGCCGATTGCCGGCAAGCAGTGCAACAACAAGTTCGTCTTCGCCTCGTACCAGGACGAGTACCAGGCCGGGATCGTGGGACGGTACGCCGTCGACAAGGGCTACTGGAAGACGCTGTTCCTGGCGCCCGACAACGTGTCGGGCAAGGACCAGCTGCGGGGTTTCAAGCGCTACTACTCGGGCGAGGTGGTCAGCGAGACCTACGTCAAACCCGAGCAGACCGACTACGCGGCAGCGCTGGCTCAAATCAAGCGCGTCGCGCCCGATGCGGTGGTCGCCTTTCTGCCGGGTGAGATGGGTGTGAATTTCATCCAGCAGATGAATCGCTCGGGCCTGCTGAACAAGGTGCCCTTGCTGACGGTCGGCACGGTCGACGGCACGACATTGCCGCTGCTCCAGGATGCCGCGCTCAATGTGCTGGCCGGCGCAGTCTGGGGCCCCGACCTGCCGAGCCCGACGAGCAAGGCTTTCGTTACCGCCTTTGAAAAGAAGCACGGCCGCATCCCGTCGCAATACGCCGCGCAAGGTTTCGATGCGGCGCTCTTGATCGACAGCGCGCTGAACGAGACCAAGGGCTCCGTCGCCGACCGCGGCGCCTTGCGCAACGCACTCAACGAAGCTCATTTTTCGTCGGTGCGCAGTGGCTTCAAGTTCCTGCGCAACGGTTTCCCGGTTCAGGACGGGCACATCTTCGTTGTCGCGAAAGACGCGCAGGGCCGCGCGTCACTCAAGCGGATTGCCACGCCGCTGGAGGCGAATCCGGACGGGTACTGGAACGAGTGCCGCTAGGGTTCGCTCCAGCAGAGTCTGGCCCGAAGCAAGGCGTTCGAGCCGAGACTCTCGTTGCCCCCGCTCAGATCATCCGGCGTTGCCGGGCACCGGCGTGTTGAGCAGCTGCTGCTCCCACAGGAACGCGATGCCGCTGCCCGCCGCATGGTGCTTGAGGATGTCGATGAACTCGGCGGTGTGCTCGGTCCGCGCGTGGTCGCGCTGCCATTCGGACACGAGGGCGAGCCACGTCATCATGTTCGCGCCGGCCGCGATCATGCGTTGGATGGCCACCTGATGGGCCTCCGTTGAAACGGCGCCGCACGCATCGGTGATGACCGTCACGTCCCAACCTTCGCCGAGGGCCTGGATCACCGGCATGGCGACACAGATCTCGGTGTACAGGCCCGCGATGACCAGCTGCTTGCGGCCCGTTGCCTTGACCACGTCCACCACCTTCGGGTCTTGCCAGGTGTTGATGAGCGTTCGGTCGATCACTTCCTGGTCCGGGAAGACGTCGGTGATCTGCGGAAAGAGCAGACCGCCGCGCTCGGCAATCACGCTGGTCAGAATGGTCGGGACGCCATAGGCCTTGGCGGCCTTCGCCAGGGCCGTCGTGTTGTTCACCACGGCCTGCGGGTCGTGGCTGTGCAGGTTTGCGAGCTGGAAAGGCTGGTGGTCGATCAGAACGAGTACGGAGTCTTCGGGACGAAGAAGCGAGGCGAGGCCGTTGCGAAAAGTCATCAATACATCCTTGGTTGCCGTCATGGACGGGGGTTGGTTTTTCAGGGAACGTGCGCCGGTTGCGACGTTGCCTGGATGCATTCTGTTGTTCCAAAAATCGATGCGGTAGTACCATTTCTGGGCGAGCTGTGTCGCGAAAAGAGGAACGCGGAAGTGGACATCGAGGAGCTGCAAACTTTTGTAGAAGTGGCGGATGCAGGGGGCATTTCGTCGGCCGCGCTTCGGCTCGGCGTGGCCAAGTCGATCGTCAGTCGTCGCCTCTTAAGGCTTGAAGCGGAACTGGGTGTCCAGCTGCTTTCGCGGTCCACCCGTGGGGCCGCGCTCACAGAAGCCGGCGCCACGTTCCGGGACCATGCGGCCAGGGTCTGCGTCGAGATCGACGCGGCCCGGGATGCGATCCTGCCCGCCGGTGAACTTCGCGGCCGTTTGCGCGTTGCGGTGCCGCTCTCTTTCGGGCCGGCCCACTTTGCGCCGATCCTCGCGGAGATGGCGCGGCGCCACCCTCAGCTTCACATCCAGGCCTGCTACAGCGATCGCTTCGTCGACCTCATTGCGGAGGGCTACGACTGTGCGATACGGCTGGGCTATCTGCAGGACTCCGGCCTGATTGCGAGACGCATCGGTGGCATCCGTGGGCAGTTGGTCGCAAGTCCGGACTATGTCAAGGCGCATGGGTCGCCCGAGACCCCGGAGGCGCTCGCCGCGCACGAGGCCCTCATGCAGGGAACCGAAGCCTGGCAACTCACGGACGGCGACAAGACCATCATGGTCCGGCCGCAGGGGCGCTTCAAGAGCGACAACGGCACAGCGCTGGTCGCTGCCGCGACGGCAGGCCTGGGCATCGCGTACCTGCCCGATCTGCTCACCCACGAGCATCTGGCCTCCGGGGCACTGGTGCCGGTCATGACGCGTCATTCGCCGCCCCCGGCAGGCGCCTATGTCGTCCGCCCGCCAGGTCAGCACCCCGCACGGAAGATACGGGTCCTCACCGAACTCCTGATCGAGTATTGCGACCGCTCCCCGCACCTTGAGGGCGCTGCACCGGTCTGAGTGCGCATTCGCATGCGTCAGCCATTGCCCATGAGAGACTGGGTGAGCTTCATACGTTCGAGGGCGCAATGGTCAAAAAATCAATTGAGCAGAAAGCTGCAGAGGAGCTTCGCTACATCGCTGCCAGTGGTGCGGCCAATGCGGTCGAGCTTGAGCCCTTTGTGACGGACCCCAATCAATCCATACGCGCCGTGGCGGCCATGAACCCCGACGCAGACGCAGAGATCCTGGATCGTTTTGCGAATGACAAATTCTGGGGTGTGCGTATGGAGGTGGTGCGCAATGCCAATGTCAGCCAGGCCACGCTGCGCAGGCTGCTGGAGCCTGATACCCGCAAACGCGGCGTCGTGCACCACGCAGCACGCGCGAAGCTGGAAGCGCGCGGTGTGGCATTTGGTGTGGACGGCATGCCGGAAGATGCGGTGTAGAGAATGACGTCGCGTTTCCGGAGCCCGTCAGCTTGCGAAATTTCACAGGCTTCACGCCATTTGATTGCGTTGCTGTCGATCTCGATCACTGTGGCCGAGGGGCGTTAGGGCCGAGTCGATCCTTCACCTCGCGTCGAGGCTACCTTCGGCGCGCCCCGTTGTATCGCCAAGCGTGCTCAAGTCCTCAGTTCTCTTGCTGCCCGTTCCAGATTCGCCCGCAAAATTACGCGATGGAATGGCGCAATCGCCGCAAGATAGATACGTCCCAGCCTGTTATGGCAATGCACCACTGTGCCCACGAGCAGCTCGCGACCATTCGCCGCGTCGGCGCGAAGTTGGACGGTGACGCGAAAGTCGAGATGCCGGTCATCCGCGCCCAGAACCAACTCCGTCGCGCTCTTTGCCAGCAGCGGCAAGTAGCCGATGACCCGCCCATGCGCCGCTCCGGCAAGACCGACGGCAAGAGACGATTTGACGCCGACTGTCGCCATCACCACATCGCGGAGATGCGTGAGCGCGCGAATCCACCACGCGGGGCGTTCAAGCGCGATGCGTGCCAACACCTCCAGATCATCGCTTGCCTCCATCGGCACTTGAATCGCGAAGGCGTCCAACAGGTTCGCGCCCGCATAAAGCGGCGCCAGCACGCTGTTGCTGGGCATGGGCACAGCGCGCGCTTTGGTCGAGGTCGTGTTCTGGGGGAGGTTCATGGTGTCCAGGAGTGCAGTCATGACAGAGGCTCATCTTGAGGTGTGAGCTCGGTCCATATGTATGAATCAGGCCGGATTCCGGCTGACCCTCGAAGTGGCATGGGTACAGCTGATGCCAGTCTCAGGCTTCTGGTTGGTTATGCCGCCTGCCATCGTGTTGTTGATGCGTCGAGATGCGCCAAGCTCATGATGAATTCCATGCCTTTTGCAGCGCTGGTCGCTCCATCAACCAGCTCGCCGCCAGACCAAACACCAGCCCCCAGAACGGCGCCCCGATGTGCACGATGCTGACGCCGGACAAGGTGACTAAAAAAGCCGTCAACGCGCCGAAACTCAACTCGCTGCCGAATGCAGTGGACATCCAGCCCTGCAGCACGCGGACGATGGCCAGGCCTCCGAGCACACCGATGAACGCCGTTGGCAGCGCCAGGCCGAGGGCCACCGCCATCGGGGCGGCAAGACCGAACAGCAGCATCAGCAGGCCATAGAGCATCCCCGCCCTGTAGCGTTGGTCCATGCGTCCGCTCGCGCACATGATTGCGTTCGACGGTCCAGTGACGCACGCAGGCACGGCGCCCACGCATGCGGCCAGCACACTTCCTAAACCGCAAGCCACGGTCAGCGCGCTGACGGGCGGTTTGTACTTCGCGGCTGCGAGCACGGCAATGCCCTGTGGGTTGTGAATGCCGACCACGGTGACCACAAGCGGCAGCGCCAGTTCGAGCAACGCCTGCACCGAGAAAACGGGGACAACGAGCTGGGGCTGGGCCAGCGCAAAGGGGATGAGGTCTGTGGGTATGCCGGTCCCGCCCATCGCAACCGCAACGATGCCTGCCAGGAGCGCGGCCAGCACGGGGGGCACGACTCGGCCCAACGCCGGGACCGCGCTGGCCAGAAGGTAGGACCCGACAATGGCCGATGCGATCCAAAAGCTGTCCTGAAACCCGGTGACGATTTTGAGCCCGAAGGGCAGGAAGACCCCGCTGACCATGCCCAGCACGATCGGCATCGGCAGACATACCATCAGCTTGCGAACCCAGCCTGTCACGCCGAGCAGCGTGATCATGAGACCGGCTGCCAGATAGGCGCCAGCGGCTTCCGGGAAGCTCAGGTGCTCCAGTGCTGGTGCGACCAGCAACGCCCCCGGAATGGTCCAGGCCATGCCGACCGGTTGCCGATAGAGGTAACTCGTTGCGATAGACAACAAGCCACCGACCGCATAGCTCCCAAAAATCCAGGAGGCGATGTCCTGCTGCGAAAGCTGGGCAGTGCTTGCCACGGTCAGCAGGATGGCAAGAGGCCCGGTGATGGCAAAAAGCCAGGCGATCAGGGCATTCGCGACCAGTGGCCAGTGAGATTCGACGTTGTTGTCCAAGTGCATGATGCGCCGAGTTTCGATGCGCAGACGCAGTTCTGGCAATTCATCGTTCTCGATTTTTGTTATCTCGCTTTCTTATAATCATCGGACTGGGAGATTGGAGATGGAACGACGCATTGCCCTGGATCAGCTCGATTTCCGCTTGCTGAACGCTTTTGTTGCGGTCTTCCGGGAGCGGCATGTGGGCCGTGCCGCTGATGCGCTGGGGATGTCACAGCCGACGGTGTCGACGCTGCTGGCGCGCCTGCGCCATATCGCCGGCGATCCGCTCTTCATCCGAAGCGCGCAAGGCATGCAACCCACCGCATTGGCACGCGAATGGGCCGAGCCGGTGGCCGCCGCGCTGATGGCTTTTGAAGCCGCACTCAACGCACCTTCCCGCTTCGACGCCGCCGCGTCACAGCGGACCTTCGTGATCTACATGACGGATGTCGGGCAGTCGATCGTTCTCAACAAACTGGCGGCCCGGGTAGAGGCCAAGGCACCGGGCGTTCGGCTGCAGATCGTGAGCAGTTGGGAAGGCGCGCTGCCAGACCGGTTGGACGACGGAAGCATCGACATCGCATTTGGCTGGATCCCCCAGCTCACGGCCCGCAAGACCAGCGCCTCCCTGTTCAAGGACAGGTACGTGGGCGTGCAGGACGCGGCGCTGCCCAGGGTGCGGCGGGCGCAGGTGTCCCCCCGCTATGCGGTGGCCTACGTTCCCAATTCAGCGCACCAGATCGTGAACGAGCGCTTCCATGTGCAGGGCATCCAGCCGGCAGTGACAGTGCCCAATTTCTTCATGCTCCCGGCGGTGCTCATGGGCACTTCTCTCACAGGCGTCATCCCCGAGCGCCTTGCGACCATGCTGCTCAAGCAGCGCCATACCGCTTTGCGCATCGTCGAATTGCCATTCAAGCTGCCGGTTCTGGGCATCCGCATGCACTGGTCGGCCGGAACCTGGCGCGACGAAGGCATCGAATGGCTGCGCAGCCAGGTGCTGGCGTGCGTCACGGACGTTCTTGCGGCGGACGGTCCCGCCGTTGGCAGGCGCCAGCCATAGAACCAGTTCGCGCTATGTATGTTGTGCGACATAGCCATTCAAGCCCATGACCACAAACACCCTTCCCATCACCCGGCCCGCCATCCTCTGCGTCGCGTTCGCCGCCGCGGCGGCGTTCTTCTGGTGGGCGTTCCATGAGCGCTACTACAGGCACAGGGACTGCATCGAAGCGTCTACATCAAGCTGCATCGCATCCGACGGAGCCAATCTCATCGGCGCAGGCGCGATGTGGTCCGTGGTCGCCGGCCTCTGTACGTGTGTCTCGATCTACTACCTGGGGGTCGTGCTTCGCCGTCGTCGAGCGAACCGCACGAATAGCCGGCCGTAGCCCAAGCCGTGTCGTCGTTGAAGCGCACCCAAGCTTTGCGGGCGCTGCCGCAGTCACGAATCTAGAACAGCTTCGGCGCAGCGTCGACCAAGGAGCGGGGCAAGGATCACGCCGGGGTGCGCGACCACTGCGTACAAGCCTTCGATGTTCCCCGCAGAGCCGCAAAGCGGCCTGCCGCCAGCTGTCATGGGACGTTGCACGGCGTTGATGGAAAGAAGCGATGGCGCCGTCGCGAGCCCAAGCAGATGAGCAATGGCGTCGCCAGTTTGGGTGGCAAGGGCAGAAAGGCCGGTCTCGCCACCTTCTGGACAGTCGGCAGCAGACACAAGGCCACCTCCCAGGGCGGGGCGCAGCTCCATGTCCTGCGCACAGAGCAGGTGACGAATGCCGTCCGCCCCCGCACCGAATCGAACCAGCACGGCCGGCGATTCATGGATCGGAAGGTCGACGCCGACCGTCGAGGCCAGCGCGCGCGCGCCATGGCCGTTGGCGAGCACGACGATGTCGGCAGGAAGTGTCTGCCCTTCGATCAAGACACCTGTGATCCGGTTGCCTGCGGCTTCGATCGCTTCAACCGCTCCCTGCAGGACGCAGGCCCCGGCAGCCTGCGCGCCTGCCAGCAGCTGGCGTGCAAACGCGGCGGGCTCCAATGCGAAGTCGTCGGGTGCCCAGGCAGCGAGCGGCGGCGGTTCTGAAATCATCGGTTCTTTTTCGGCGAACTGGGAGCCAGCAAGCCGCTCCATCCGCGTGCCGGCGTTCCGGTGCTCCGCAATCATCGCGACCGTTTCGTCTTCCGTAGATCGCCAGAGAAGCGCGCCGCGCGCTGCGATCGGCAACGGGCCGAGCTCGCGCTCGAGACGGGCGAACTCCTCCAGCGCCTTCAACCTCTCGGCGAACGCTGTCGGGTTGTCGGAAGGTGTGCTTGCGCTGGCACCCACCCATCCGAAAGATGAAGCGGTCGCGGTGCAGAGGCTGTGGGGCGCGCGTTCAATCAACGTGACTGCCGCACCTGCCTTGGACAGATGCCAAGCGGCCGACGCACCCATGATGCCGCCGCCCACCACGATGACCTTGCCTCTGTGCTTCACGAATGGGGTGCGCTTGATGGCCGAGCCAAGACAGCCGCTTCATGTCGCGAGGCCACCTCCGGCCGGCCATCGAACGTGGCCCGTGCCCTGGCGAAGCAATCCATATCGGCCGGCAAGGCCACACCGCTTTGCGCAGAGCGGGTCCAGATGTGGCTCGTGAGTTCGACCGCGTTCGGATCGTCATAGCACCCGCGCGAGATGGCGCGGACATCGGGCCAGCGTTCGAAGGTCAGGCCCATCGTCGTGCCGCACGAGGGGCAGAAATGAACGAAGACCTTCTTGTGGCTGCCATCCGAGTGGTGCGCGTACTGCCGAAGCTCGCCCTCGTTGAACTGCACGGCGTCCATCGGAAAGAGGGACTCGGCGTAGAAGGACGTGCCGCTCATGCGTTGGCAGAACGTGCAATGACAGGCGAACGTGCGCAGCGGCGGCTGGGTCGTGCTGAATCTGACCTTGCCGCAGAGGCAACCCCCTTCAAGTACAGCTGGCATACGGCACCCGGAAAAAGATCGGATTCTGCCCCGATGAATGGGGGGCGATGCCGCGCTCAGGCCAGACCGAGTTCCTTGGCTTCGGCTTCGTAGTTCGGATACGACGCCTTCATCGTCGCGCCATTGAGGATCATCTCGGCCACGAGCGTGCGCGACGGCATCTCATAGACCTGGGTGCGTATCCACACGGACTCCGTGCGCGCGCTTTCGCTCAGCGCGATGATCTCGCGCTCCAGTTCGTAGTCCTGGTCGACGAAGAGCGGGCCCTTGATGAGGCGAATCTCCTGCCCGGCGAACAAGCCCACCGCCGGCTTGCGTCCGCTCAGCTGCGCCTCGGCGCTGGTAGAGCCGAGCAGCACGCTGATCATCTCGGTCGGAATGATCGCGCGGCCCCACGGCGAGCGCTTGCCGCCTTCGGGCGTGTACCAGTCGCAGGGCTCGGTGATGACCTTGAGCTTGTCGGCGAGCGTGAAGGGGTAGTGGTCGCCCATGTGCTGGTCGAAGCCCATGCGGATTTTTTCGACGACGGCGCCGCGCTGGCCCACGCGCAGGTCGCGGTTGATGACGAGGCCCTGGGCTGGGCGCAGCTTGGCGATGCGCTGGGGCAGCTCGTGCGGATGCTGCGACGCATCGCCGATCGATGCGGTGCCGGTCAGCACCGGCGTGCCGTCGGCCTTCTCGGCGCGCAGGCGCACGAAGGTGGCGCCGGGCGCGGGCAGGTCGACAAAGGCGCGCACCGATTCGCCCTCGACCACCATGTTCTGGTAATGGGCGCTGATGCAGCCGGTTTCGAACCAGGCCTGGCCGAACACATGGAACAGCAGGGGGTCGAATTGGCTGAAGTGGGTCGGTCCCTCGATCGGCCCGGCGCGCAGGCCCAGATGTTCCGCCGTCGCGTCGTCGTGGATCGATTTGTGGTCGTCGTAGGTCTGGTCGGCCAGCATCTGGCGCGGCTGGCGCAGCGGGCCGCACAGGCCCAGGGCGGTGGTGGAGAAAGGCGAGGTCATTGTGGGGGCTCCGTGTGCCCGGCGACGGGCGTGAGTCGAACGGACGATGATGGCAAAGTCCACCGGTCGCGCCTGTCGCCTAGGGAACGCCTGATCCCATCGCCGATGGGCCTGATGCAGCCGGCAGCACAGTCACTGGCGGTCGGCGCAGGTCGCCCTCGCATGACGGTCCGGGTGGTCGCCCCCTCATTGCGCCTCGACGCCCAGGTCGCGCATCCGCCTGGTGATTACGTTGAATTCGTCCTTGTACGACGCCGCGAACTGCTCGGGCGTGCTGTTCATCATCTCGAAGCCACGGCTCACGAACAGCTGGCTGACGTCGGGCGAGCCGACGATGGCGCGCACTTCGCGGGCGAGCTTGTCGACGATGGGCTGTGGCGTCCTGGCCGGTGCCAGCAGTCCGACCCAGACGTTGGTGTCGTAGAGCGGGTCCTTGAAGCCCAGCTCGCTCATGGTGGGAACCTGCGGGAGCGTGGTGGAACGCTGGCGCCCCAGCACGGCCAGCGGCACGACCTTGCCCGTCGGCACATGCTGCATCGCGCTGGGCACCGACGACAGGCCGAGGTCGATGGTGCCCGACAGCAGGTCGGTCACCACGGGCCCTTCGCCGCGCTGCGGCACATGGACCATGCCGGCATTCAGTGCGCGGTTGAGGCTCTCGCCGGCCAGATGGCCCAGCCCGCCGACGCCCCAGGACCCGTAGCTCAGTTTCGTGCCGCCCCTGGCCACCTTGGCCTTCAGGTCTTCGATGCTCTTGATGCCGGTGCCGGGGTGCGTGGAGATCAGCGCCGGGCTGCGCACCACCTGCGTGACGCCGACGAAGTCCTTCTGCGGGTCGTACGCCAGGGTCTTGAACAGCGCGGTGTTGTTGATCTGTGAATCGGTGATGGTCATCAGCAGCGTGTAGCCGTCGGGTTTGGCGCGGGCGACTTCGCCGGCGCCGATGGCGCCCGCCGCGCCCGCCTTGTTGTCCACCACCACGGGCTGCCCCATCGATTTCGAGAGGCGATCGCCGAGGGTGCGCGCGACGAAGTCGGTCGCGCCGCCGGCCGCGTAGGGCACGACGAGGCGGATCGGCCGCGAGGGGTAGCTTTCCTGCGCGGCGATGGGCAGCGCCAGCGTGATCGCTGCGCAGGCGGCAGTCATTCTTTTGAACATGGTTGTCTCCAGTGGTGGGGTTGAGTTGTCTGCTTGTTATTGAGGAACGATCAGAGATCGAGGACGAGCACAGCGCTGCGCGCGCGGGACACGCAGGGCAGGATGCAAGTGTGGCTGTCGCGCTCCTCGTCGCTGAGCACGAAGTCGCGGTGCTCGGCCTTGCCTTCGAGCAGCGGCACCTCGCAACTGCGGCACATGCCTTCGCGGCACGAGAAGGGAATGCTGACGTTGGCGCCTTCCAGTGCATCGAGCAGGCTCTGCTGCGGCGCGACGTCGATCCGCTGGCCGCTGCGATGCAGCACCACGGTGAAGGTGCCGGCCGGCGCCACGGGCGCGGCGTGTTCCGGCGGCGCGAAGCGCTCGAAATGGGTGGCCGCCTTGTCGATGCCGGCAACGTCCGCAGCCGCGCCGACGGCGTTCATCAGACCTTCGGGGCCGCAGCAGTAGACGTGGGCGCCCGGGGCCGCACCGGCCAGCCAGTCCGCCAGATCGGGCGGCGTGCCTGCCGCTTCCTGGTCCACGTGCAGTTGCACGCGGTCAGGGTGGCGCGCCAACGTCCACGCGTAGGCGGCACGGGCCCGGGTGCGCACGCAGTACAGCAGCTTCCAGGGCCTGGCGTGGGCCTCGCACCAGAGGATCATGCTCAGGAGGGGCGTGATGCCGATGCCGCCGGCCACGAACACATGTTCGGTGGCGGCAGGGTCGATGCCGAACAGCGCGCGCGGTGTGCCCACCTTGAGCACATCGCCCACGGCAAGGCGCTGGTGAACGAAAGCCGAACCGCCGCGCGAGGCCGGTGCCAGGCCCACGCCGAGCACGTAGCGATGACGCTCCAGCGGCGAGTTGGCCAGTGAGTACGGGCGGCGGATGTCGCCGGGCAGCAGCAGGTCCACATGGGCGCCCGCGGTGAAGGGCGGCAGCGCGGTGCCGTCCTGCGCACGCAACTCCAGGCCGAGCACATCCTGCGCCTCGTGCGTGAGGCGGGTGACGACGAGCTTCATGGCTCAGGTCCTGGCGGGTTCGGTCGGTGCCGCGGGGGCAGGGCGCGCTGCAGCTTCTTCGAGCGCCTCTTCCTCCAGCCGGCGCGAGACCATCCAGCGGAACTGGTTCAGCGCGGCGTCGATGCCGAAGGCCATCATCTTGAAGTCGGGCGCCAGCGTCAGGCTCTTTTGCTGCGCGGTGATGATGTCGCGGTCTTCGTCGAAGGCCTCCACCACGGCCTGGTGGATCGAGTGCGTGACCTCGGGTTGGTCGATGGCGAAGTTGTGGGGATGCGCGAAGAAGTAGTGGGTGGAGTTTTCCGTCTCGGGCGTGATGGCCTGGCAGCCGCGAAACTCGATCGCGCCCTCGCGATTGCCTTCAGCGGCGCCTTGACCGGTGGGCGCCATGCCGGAGTCCATCAGCAGGATGGCGGGGAGGGTGAAGTTGTAGATGTTCCACCGATCGACCCTGCTGCCCCAGTCCTTCACCGCCTGCGCGAAGGGCGGAGGCTCGATGTCGAGGGCCCAGCGGGTGATGCGCACGCCGTGGTCGATGCGTTCGACCTTGGGCTGCGCGGCGGCGTAGTCCGCACTGCCGCCTAGCGTGGTCGGGTGCACGAAGGGCAGGTGGGAAAAGTCCAGCAGGTTGTCGCAGATCAGCAGGTAGTTGACGTCGTAGTGGATGTAGCCGTCCAGGCTGCGCCAGTGCGGATCGTCCAGCCAGGGCGTGTCGGGAATCAGCGCCGGGTCGGCCTTGTCGGGCGCGCCCATCCAGATCCAGACCCAGCGATGGCGTTGCACGACCGGAAAGGTACGCACCCGGGCCTGGATGGGAATGCGCTTCTGGGCCGGCGCCTCGATGCACTGGCCCGAGGCGTCGAACTTCAGGCCGTGGTACATGCAGCGCACGCAGTTGCCTTCGCGCCGCCCCACCGACAGGGGCGCGCCGCGGTGGCAGCAGCGGTCTTCCATGGCGACGATCTCGCCGTCGTCCTTGCGGTACATGAGAACCGGCACGCCGATGATGGTGCGGGCGAACAGGCCCTGCGGCGTGAGCTCGTTGTCCCAGGCAGCCACGTACCAGGTGTTTTTGATGAACATGGGGCGTCTCCTTTTGTTGTTCGCCGCGTTCGGGTCACGGCATGGGCACAGCGTAGGGCGAGGGTTCTCATGTATCAACGTCATGCCAGTCATTCCTAGAATGCGCCGCATGCATGCGGAAAATCTCGACCTGAACCTGCTGGCGGTCTTCGACGCGATGTTTCGCGAGGCCAATGTCACGAAGGCCGCGCAGGGCCTCGGGCTGACGCAGAGCGCGATGAGCCATGCGCTCAACCGGCTGCGCGCTTTTTTCGACGACCCGTTGTTCGTCAAGGTCGGCAGCCGCATGGCGCCCACGCGCAAGGCCGAGGGCATGCGCGCCGCGGTGGTGGAGGTGATGGCCACCGTGCGCCAGCAGATCCTGGCCGGCGCCCGCTTCGAGCCCGCGCTGGCGCAGCGCATCTTCACCCTGTGCCTGACCGACATGGGCGAACTGGTGTTCCTGCCCCCGCTGCTCGAGCGCTTCAAGAAGGAGGCGCCCGGCTGCTCGCTGCGCACGCTGCAGGTGCCGCTCGAGCAGGTCGAAGGGCTGCTTGCGTCAGGCGAGGCCGACCTGGCGGTGGGCTCCATCCGCGCGGCGCCCGAGGGGCTGTTTCATCAGCGCCTGTTCCTGCACCCCATCGTGACCATCGCCAGCACGCGGAACAAGGACATCGGCGCCACCCTCACGCGCGAGCGCTTCGAAGCGATGCGGCACATCGTGGTCTCGCTCACCGGCCATCTGGCAGAGAGCTACGACAAGGTGCTGGAAGACCAGGGCGTTCGCCGCACCGTGGCCGTGACGACGCCCCACTTCCTGATGGTTCCGCTCCTGATGGACCAGCATCCGGACCTGCTCGCGACCGTGCCGCGTGAGCTGGCGGAGGTCTTCGCCCGCCTGGGCACGGTGCGCATGTTCGAACCGCCGGTGCCCGTGCCCCAGTTTCAACTCAACCAGCATTGGCATCCGCGCTTTCACCACGACCCGGCCGTGGTCTGGCTGCGCGATGTGATGAAACATACCTTCGAGCACTACCCGCACATCACCACGCAGGCCAGTGCGCCGGCCACGAAGAAGGTTCGAACCAGGTCGCGTTGAAGCGCAAGGCGGCTTTTGTGCCGGGGCCGCGGCGATGCTCCGCCGACGAGAAGGCGTGAACGCCGCCGCTCTTTCTTTCGCTTGTTCGCGCGCCCGCGCACTGTTACAAAGAGCGTCTCCATGCGCTCACCCACTTTCCTTTTCGTTTCACTGCTCTGGCTTGTCGTGGCCGCACCGGCCGCGCAGGCGGAGGTGGTGCGCTGCACCGACGTCGACGGCCGCATCGTCTACACCGACGGCGCCTGCCCGTCGGGCACCAAGCAGTCGCGGCAGTTGCGGATCGACGAGCCGCCGCCCGCACCGTCGCGTGCGCCGGGCGACGAGGGCACACCTCGCCGGTCGGACTACGCGGCACCGTCCGCACCGCCGCCGCAGCCTGCGCCCTCGGGGCCGGCCATCATTCCGCGCTACCCCGTGGGTGAGGCGCCTGCGGTCGATCCGGGGCCGACCTACATCTGGGGTGGCGATCCGTACTACGGCGCGCCGCGCCCCGGTTATCACCGGCCGCCGCGTCCCCCGCATGACCCGGGGCCGCCGCCCGGCCAGCGGCCTTGCAATCTCGCAGGCATCAAGCGCAGCAACTGCTGAGCGCGTTCGTCGCTTTCCTTTCGCTTCTCTCTTTTTCTTCATGACCGTTGCTGCGCCCGAGCGCCTTCCCCCGTGGGTCGTCCACTGCGACGGCAGCGCCATGCCGAACCCCGGGCGCATGGGCATCGGCGTCGTCATCACGCAGCCCGACGGCACGCGCCACACCTTCTCGCAGGCCACGCACACCACGGGCTGCAACAACGAGGCCGAGCTGCGGGCGCTCACGCTCGCGCTGCGCGAGCTGCAGGCGCGCGGCGCCACGGCGGTGCAGGCCTACAGCGACAACAGCACGCTGGTCGAGCAGTTGAGCGGCGGTGCCGACGTGCGACCGATCGTGCGCATGGCGCCGCTGTTCGAGGAGGCGCGCACGCTGTTGCAGGGCTTCGACGAGGCACGCGTGCAATGGATTCCGCGCCACCGCAACGCCGAGGCCGACGCGCTCGCGCGGGCCGCGCTGGGCTTCGGGCCGAAGCCACCGCCCAAGGCCTGGAAGAAGCGCCGCTAGAAGCACTCGGAGCGGGCAGGGCGGCAGGTTCTATCATTCGGGTCGATTCAGAAACCTGTTTGCCCATGACCGACGAAGCCACCTCCAAGCCCGCATTGCCCGATCACCTCTCGACCGATCCGCGCAGCCCGCACCACATTCCCGCCGTGTTCGAGCACCCCATCGGCATCCGCTTCAACGGCAAGGACCGTCTGGACGTCGAGGAATACTGCATCAGCGAAGGCTGGATCAAGGTGCCCGCCGGCCGCACGCTGGACCGCAAGGGCCATCCGCTGCTGATCAAGCTCAAGGGCGCTGTCGAGGTGTACTACCGCGACTGACGCTTGGGGCGCGTTGCCCTCTTTCAGCGCCACTGCAGCAGCAGCGACCACGGCTGCCGGCTCATGTGGCGATCGACGCACGCCGCGCTGCCCGTCGTGCAGCCTTCGGGCAGGTAGCTCGGGTCCAGCAGCCGCGTGCCGGGCGCAAAGGCCAGGCGCCGCCTGGTGACCGACTGCAGCACGTTGCCGCCCACGGCGTCGAAGCCCGCGTCGTCCACGCTCACCACCACATCGCAGTGCATCGGCAACGGCGCGCCGCCCGTGGGGCGCCCGGCGAGCACCTCGCCGATCTGCGCGAAGCGCTCGAGCGACGCACCGCGCGCGCCGCGTGCATGGCAGACCAGATCGCCTGGGCGCGGCGACGTGCGCATCAGATCGCAGGCGCGCAAGGCTTGCGGTGTCGAGCGGCCCGTCGCTTCGTCGATGCCGGCCTGCCATGCGGCACCCGCGTAGTCGACGTGGGCCTCGGAAAAGACGAACTCGTCGGCGCCGAGCCCGGCCTCGCGCGCCACCCAACTGATGAACGCGGCGGACCAGGGCGTGTCGATCACCGCGACGCGTTGCAGGGCCGTCTCGATCGCGCGCTGGTCCGATGAGTCCAGCCCCTGGTCGGGGCCGACGCCCAGGCCTTGCAGGCGCGCCGCGCTCGCCTGGTTCAGTGCGTCGGTCAGCAGTGAGCGGTCGGCCGCGCGCACGGCGCCGAAGCGCACGAGAGACGGCAGCCGCTCGTTCGACGGATCGACTGCGCGCCAGTAGCGCAGCACGCGTTGCCATGCGGGCAGCGCGCTGATGGGGTAGCGCGTGTCTTCCGCTTCCGAATAGCCGGACTCGGTGAGCCGGCCCTCGGCGTCCATGGTCTGGCTGCCGAAAGCGGTGTGCTCGTGCCGGGCCAGCGCGGCCATCGCGAGGGCGCGTGGCGGCGGCGGAAGATACGAGGCCGTGGCAAGACAGCCGGCGGCGGCCGATGCGAGGGTGGGCGCCGCCGTGAACACCAGGGCCACGCACAGCGTGTGCGCAGCGCGGCGCAGCGTTGGCCTGTGAGTGAAGGAGGGCGAGGTGACGGGCGGTGGCGGCATGTGAGGCGAGCATAGCGGGGCGGTCCCGGCGGCACGCAGAATGCAGGGGCGCTCCTGAAGCGCCGGACCGACCGGCGCAGGCGCTCCACCGTGAAGCTCAAGAACATCCTGCTGTCGCTCCTCGGCGTCATCACCGGCCTCGTGATTGCGGGCTATGCCGCGTTCCAGTGGAGCCCGTGGCCCTCGGTGCTGATGATCCGCCATGCCTTCGGCAAGGGATCGGACGCCGCATCGCAGTCGCTGCAAAAGCACGTGCCGCCCGGCATCGCGGCGGTGCTCGACCAGCGCTATGACGAGGCCGATCCCGATGCCTACCTCGACGTGTTCCGCCCGGTCTCGGCGGGCGACCGGCCCTTGCCCACGGTGGTGTGGGTGCACGGCGGCGCCTGGGTCTCGGGTCATCGGCGCGACGTGGCCAACTACGCGCGCGTGCTGGCGGGGCAGGGCTTCACCGTGGTGGCTGTCGGTTATTCGATCGCGCCCGGCCAGGGCTACCCGGTGCCGGTGCGACAGGTGAACTCGGCGCTGGGCTATCTCGTGCGGGAATCAGTAAGGCTCGGCGTGGACCCGACGCGGCTCGTGCTGGCCGGCGACTCGGCAGGCGCGCACATCGTCGCGCAGGTTGCGAATGCCGTGGCCGTGCCCAGCTACGCGAAAGCTGTCGGCCTTGCACCTGTCATCGCGCGCGAGCAACTGCGCGGCTTGCTGTTGCACTGCGGCGCCTACGACGCCGCGCAGGCGAAGCTCGATGGTGCCTTCGGCGGCTTTCTGCGGACCGTGTTCTGGTCGTACAGCGGCAGCAAGAATTTCCAGCATGCGCCGGCCTTCGAGACCGCGTCGGTGCGCCGCTATGTGACCGGGGCTTTTCCGCCGTCGTTCATCACCGCGGGCAACGGCGATCCGCTCGAAGGGCAGTCTCGGTCGATGGCCGAGACGTTGGTGGCAAAGGGCGTGCAGGTCGACAGCCTGTTCTTCCCCGCCGACCAGACGCCGGCGTTGCCGCACGAGTACCAGTTCAACCTCGACGATGCGCCGGGGCGGCTCGCCTTGGAGCGTTCACTGCAGTTTCTTCGGCGCGTCATGGCGCCGTAGCGAGGTCAGGCCTGGGGCTTCTTGCTCGGCAGGTCGCCTTCGCGCAGCTTGCGGCCGACCCACATCAGGCCGGTGGCGTAGTCGGCGCTGCCGACCTGCACGCCGCCGACGGTGCGCAGCGCGCCCGTGCCGTCATCGGTGGCCGGGCCTTCGCCCGTGAGGTCGCCGGGGACCAGCAGCCGGCCGTCTTTCAGGAAGTCGGCAATGCGCAACTGGCGCATGCCGCGGCCCCAATGCCAGTGCTGCTTGAGGTCGAAGGATTTCGGCGATGACGCGGGTTTGGATTTCTTCACGGGATGTCGGGGAGGGGCTTGCGAAGGGTAGCGTTGGCGCAGGCAAACGTACAAGCGAACGCACCATGAAAAAAGCCTGCTACTTTGTGGGTAGCAGGCTTTTCAGCGTTTCCGCGATGTTGGTTGGTGGGCCCTGAGTGACTCGAACACTCGACCTACGGATTAAGAGTCCGCTGCTCTACCAACTGAGCTAAGAGCCCTTGCTTTGAAAACCGTTAGTGTTTTCTGGCAAGACCACGAGTATATACCAATCTTTTTGGCACTTCAAAAACTTTCTACACATTTGTACGAGAGCGCTAGGATGCGCGACCGTCGGGGCCTGGCCCCACCCCCTATCCGAGGAGTTTTCAATGAGCGATGCAAGCAACACCCCCCATGTCGTGATCACCGGCGCCGCGGGCGCGCTGGGCCGGGCCGTGGCCCAGCACT
Source organism: Variovorax sp. RO1 (assembly GCF_002849325.1). Taxonomy (NCBI): domain Bacteria; kingdom Pseudomonadati; phylum Pseudomonadota; class Betaproteobacteria; order Burkholderiales; family Comamonadaceae; genus Variovorax; species Variovorax sp. RO1. The sequence goes on along the minus strand of NZ_PKMT01000005.1, from coordinate 244,614 downwards.
TTCTTGACCAGGGCGCGCGGCTCGCGCTGGTCGACCACCACGCGGGTCGCCTGGCCGAAGTCTTTCCGGGCCTGGACAACTCGCAGCACCTGCTGCTCGCCGGTGACGTGACTTCGGCGCCCGACATGGCCGCGCTCACCGGCCAGGTGCTGCAGGCCTTCGGCCGCGTCGATGCGTTGGTGCACATTGCCGGCGGCTTCGAGATGGGCGAGGCGACGCATGCGCTCACGCGCGAGAGCTGGGACCGGATGATGAACCTCAACGCCTGGTCGTTCGTCGCCGTGACGCAGGCCGTGCTGCCTTCGATGATCGAGCGCCGCGCGGGCCGCATCATCGCGGTGACGGCCAAGGTGGCGGCGCGCGGCCTGCCGGCGATGGCGGCCTACATCGCATCGAAGAGCGCGCTGCAGCGGCTCGTGGAATCGATGGCCGCCGAGGCTGCGCCGCACGGCGTGAACATCAACAGCGTGGCGCCCAGCGTGCTCGACACGCCGGCCAACCGCCAGGCGATGCCCGACGCGAATCCGGCGGAGTGGGTTTCCACGACGGTCGCGGCGCAGACCATCGGCTTCCTGGCGTCGCCGGGCGCCGCAGCGCTGCACGGCCAGCACCTGACGCTCGACGCCTGATATTCCCCGTCGACAACGCACAGCTGCAAACGAAAAAGGCCTTGGCGATTGCCAAGGCCTTTTTGCTGGGTCGGTTGGTGGAGAGGATGAGGATCGAACTCACGACCTCCGCATTGCGAACGCGGCGCTCTCCCAGCTGAGCTACCCCCCCACACAGGCCGCATTTTATCGAGCTGCGCCTTTCCATGCACGCTGTCGTGCCAAGATGCCGACTGGAAAAACAAGGAGCAAGCACCGCATGGAAGCGCACGATCCCGCCTGGCTGGAAGGCATGTACAACAACCTGGCGCGGGTGAAGGACCACCCCGCGTACTTCGCGCGCTGGGCCCGCGATTCCGCCGCGGCGCGCGACACGCTGCCGTGCCGCATCGATGTGCCCTACGGCACGGGCCCGAACGAAACGCTCGATGTCTTTCCGGCGCCCGTGCCCGATGCGCCGGTGCTGGTCTTCATCCACGGCGGCTACTGGCGCGCCATGGACAAGAAAGACCACTCGTTCATCAGCCCCGCGTTCCACGACCGTGGCATCTGTGTGGTGCAGCCCAACTACGCGCTGTGCCCGGGCCCGGTCGACCAGCCGGTGACCGTGCCGGGCATCCTGCTGCAGATGGTGCGGGCGCTCGAATGGACGTGGCGCCATGTGGCGGCGCATGGTGGCGACCCGTCGCGCATCACCGTCGCCGGGCATTCCGCGGGTGGCCACATGGCGGCGGCGTTGCTGGCCTGCGACTGGAAGGCGGTCGCGCCCGATCTGCCCGCGCAGCTCGTGCGCAATGCGTTGTCGGTGTCGGGGTTGTTCGACCTGCGGCCGCTGCAGCGCACGCCGTTCCTCGAGCACACGCTGAAGCTCACCGATGCCGACGCGCGGCGCGCAAGCCCGGCACTGTGGCCTGCGCCGGCGCGCGGCCAGCTCTATGCGGCGGTGGGGGGCAACGAGAGTGCCGAGTTCCTGCGCCACAACGCGATGATCCGCGAGGCGTGGGGCCGACACACCGTGCCGGTGTGCGAGGTGTTGCCGGGACTGGACCACTTCGGCGTGGTCGATGCGCTGGCCGATCCGGCCCACGCGCTGCACCGCTACGCAGTCCAGTTGCTCGAGGCCTGAAAGAAAAGAGAGGCGAGAGACGGGCGGACAGGCCGCCCGTCGCGCTCACATCAGCAGGTGTTCGCCTGCGTTGTCGCCGCCCAGCGTGACGTAGTTGACCTTGCGGATGTCCATCAGCGTGCGGCCGCCCGCGTAGCTGATCGAGCTCTGCACGTCCTGCTCCATCTCGACCAGCGTGTCGGCCAGCTTGCCCTTGATGGGCTCGAGGATGCGCTTGCCTTCGACGTGCTTGTACTCGCCCTTGTTGAAGTCGCTGGCCGAGCCGTAGTACTCCTTGAAGAGCGCGCCGTCGACGTCGACCGTCTTGCCGGGCGACTCTTCGTGGCCCGCGAACAGCGAGCCGATCATGACCATCGACGCGCCGAAGCGGATGCTCTTGGCGATGTCGCCGTGGTCGCGGATGCCGCCGTCGGCAATGATCGGCTTGGTCGCCACGCGCGCGCACCACTTGAGCGCCGACAGCTGCCAGCCGCCCGTGCCGAAGCCGGTCTTGAGCTTGGTGATGCAGACCTTGCCCGGGCCGATGCCGACCTTGGTGGCGTCGGCGCCCCAGTTCTCGAGGTCGATCACGGCTTCGGGCGTGCCCACGTTGCCGGCGATCACGAACGACTTGGGCAGCTTGGCCTTGAGGTAGCCGATCATGTTCTTCACGCTGTCGGCATGGCCGTGCGCAATGTCGATCGTGATGTATTCGGGCACGAGGCCTTGGGCCACCATCTGGTCGACCGTGTCGTAGTCGGGCTTCTTCACGCCGAGCGAGATCGAGGCGAACACGCCCTTGCCCTGCATGTCTTTCACGAACTGGATGTTGTCCAGGTCGAAGCGGTGCATCACGTAGAAATAACCGTTCTGCGCGAGCCACAGGCAGATCGACTCGTCGACCACCGTTTTCATGTTGGCTGGCACCACCGGCAGGCGGAAAGTGCGCTCGCCCAGCGTGACGCTGGCGTCGCATTCCGAGCGGCTTTCCACGCGGCATTTGCGCGGCAGCAGAAGGATGTTGTCGTAATCGAAGATTTGCATGACCAGGCTCCAGAAAGGAATCGTTGAGTGGAACGAATGAGCGCTTGGTCCGGCCGGTTCTCGCGGTCGCGTCATGAAAATGACGGCCAAAAAAAACCGGACGCAAGAAACTTGGGCCCGGTGATTGATTTTACGGCCATGGTCGCGATGCGCAAGTCGCCGGGTCGTATTGACCCTATGGGTTGCTGCGTATACCCGACGACCGTGGTGCGGTTCTTCTTCAGAACCGGTAGCCGACGCCCACGCCGAACAGCCACGGGTCGACCTTCACGGTCGACAGCTGCACGCCGTTCATGTTCACGGCGCTGCGGATGCGCAGCTTCTTCACGTCGAGGTTGAGGTAGGTGTTCTTCGCCACCTCGATGTCGACGCCGGCGCCCATCGCAAAGCCGAAGCTTTCGTTCTGCAGCTGAAGCCGGCCGACCGTCGGCACCTGCAGGTTGACGCTGCTCAGCCGCGTGTAGTTCAGGCCCGCGCCCACGTAGGGCCGGATCTTCGCGGTGGGCATGAAGTGGTACTGCAGCATCAGCGAGGGCGGCAGGTGCTTGAAGGTGCCGATGTCCACGGGCCCGCCCAGCGCGCTCTGCTGCACGGTGACCGTCTGCTTTTGCGGCACGGTCAGCACCAGCTCGGCGGCGATGTTCGGTGTGAAGAAGTAGGTGATGTCCAGCTCGGGAATGGTCTTGCTGTTGATGGTGATGGCGTCGGCCGGAATCGACAGGTCGGCCACCGGGGCCGAGTGGTTCGCCGGCTTCAGGTACACGGCGCGGGCGCGCACCAGCCAGTTGCCTTGCGTTTCCTGTGCCGCGGCCGGCAGGGCCGCCATGGCGGCGAGCAGGGCGGCGATGCAGGCGGGGGCGAGTTTCTTTTGCATGTGTGTTCCAGGGGTGACGGCCGGCGCGCAGGGCCGGCAACTGGAAGGCAGTCTCCCGCCGGGCCAGGCCGCGCCGCTTGATCTGCCGCAAGCGCGGCAGGCCCGCGCACGCCAGCAGGCGCTGCCTTGATCCAGGTCATGCCCGCAAGGTCACCCGGGCCCGGCGGCGCCCTCGGCGGGGCAGCTTTCTACAATGGAGCCCATGCTCCCTCACGACCTGTTTTCCGGCGCGTCCGCAGCCGATGCGGGCGGCCCTGCCTCGCCGTTGCTGAACAACCTCAACGCCGAGCAGCTTGCTGCCGTCACGCTGCCCGCGGGCAACGCGCTCATCCTCGCCGGTGCCGGCTCCGGCAAGACGCGGGTGCTCACCACCCGCATCGCGTGGCTGTTGCAGACGGGGCAGGTGTCCGCCGGCGGCATCCTGGCCGTCACCTTCACCAACAAGGCCGCCAAGGAAATGATGACGCGGCTGACCTCGATGCTGCCCGTCAACGTGCGCGGCATGTGGATCGGCACCTTCCACGGCCTGTGCAACCGCCTGCTGCGCGCGCACTGGAAGCTGGCCAACCTGCCCTCGACCTTCCAGATCCTCGACACGCAGGACCAGCTCTCGGCCATCAAGCGCCTGATGAAGCAGTTCAACGTCGACGACGAGCGCTTTCCGGCCAAGCAGACCCAGTGGTTCATTGCCGGCGCCAAGGAAGACGGCCTGCGCCCCGGCGACATGCAAGCGCGCAGCGACGACGACCGCAAGAAGGTCGAGCTCTACCAGCTGTATGAAGAGCAGTGCCAGCGCGAAGGCGTGGTCGACTTCGGCGAGCTGATGCTGCGCAGCTACGAGCTGCTGCGCGACAACGACCCGGTGCGCGAGCACTACCAGCGGCGCTTTCGCCACATCATGGTCGACGAGTTCCAGGACACCAACCGCCTGCAGTACGCGTGGCTGAAGATGCTCTCGGGCCACACCGCGGCCGGCGGCCACTTCACGCCGGGCGAGCACAACAGCGTGATCGCCGTGGGCGACGACGACCAGAGCATCTACGCCTTCCGCGGTGCGCGCGTGGGCAACATGACCGACTTCGTGCGCGAGTTCAACGTGCGCCACCAGATCATCCTGGAGCAGAACTACCGCAGCTACAGCAACATTCTCGATTCGGCCAACGAGCTCATCAGCCACAACAAGAAGCGCCTGGGCAAGAACCTGCGCACCGAGCAGGGCCCGGGCGAGCCGGTGCGCGTGTACGAATCGCCCACCGACCTTGCCGAGGCGCAGTGGATGGTCGAGGAAATGCGCCAGCTGGTGCGCGACGGCTTCGACCGCAAGGAAATGGCCGTGCTCTACCGCAGCAATGCGCAGAGCCGGGTGATTGAAACGGCGCTGTTCAACGCCTCGGTGCCGTACCGCGTGTACGGCGGCCTGCGCTTCTTCGAGCGCGCCGAAATCAAGCACGCGCTGGCCTACCTGCGCCTGCTCGAGAACAAGGACGACGACACCAGCTTCCTGCGCGTCGTCAACTTTCCGCCGCGCGGCATCGGCGCACGCACGCTCGAAAGCCTGCAGGACGCGTCACGCGCCGCCGGGCGCTCGCTGCACGACGCGGTGAGCGCGGTCGGCGGCAAGGCCGGCTCGAACCTCACGGCCTTCGTCGCCAAGATCGACGTGCTGCGCGAGCAGACTCAGGGCGTGAGCCTGCGCGAGATCATCGAGCTGGTGCTCGACCACAGCGGCCTTGTCGAGCACTACAAGGCCGACCGTGAAGGCGCCGACCGCCTCGAGAACTTGGACGAACTCGTGAACGCGGCCGAAAGCTTCGTCACGCAGGAAGGCTTCGGCCGCGATGCCGTGGCGCTGCCGGTGGACGAGCTGCGCCAGTCGCTGGCCAGCCAGGGCATCGACCTGACCCGCCCCGTGCTCGACGAGCCGCTGGCGCCCGATGCGGAAACGGGCGAAACGCTGAGCCCGCTCGCGGCCTTCCTGACGCACGCGGCGCTCGAGTCGGGCGACAACCAGGCGCAGGCCGGCCAGGACGCGGTGCAGCTCATGACCGTGCACGCCGCCAAGGGCCTGGAGTTCGACTGCGTGTTCATCACCGGCATGGAAGAGGGCCTGTTCCCGCACGAGAACTCGATGAGCGATTTCGAGAGTCTCGAGGAAGAGCGCCGCCTGATGTACGTGGCGATCACGCGCGCGCGCAAGCGCCTGTACCTGAGCCACTCGCAGACGCGCATGCTGCACGGCCAGACCCGCTACAACGTCAAGAGCCGCTTCTTCGACGAGCTGCCGGAAAGCGCGCTCAAGTGGCTCACGCCGAAGAACCAGGGCTTTGCGCCTTCGGCCTTCGGCTATGGCGGCGGCTACGGCAGCACGCGCGGTGGTGCCGGTGGCTACGGTGGTGGTGGGGGCGGCGGCAACCGCTACAGCGGAGGCGGCAGCAGCGCCGGCAAGGACACCTTCGCCAGCCCGCCCGTGCCGCCGCAGAAGACCGCGCCGTCGCACGGTTTGCGCTCGGGCATGCAGGTGTTCCACAACAAGTTCGGCGAGGGCACGGTGACCGCGCTCGAAGGCACCGGCGACGACGCGCGGGCGCAGGTGAAGTTCGCGCGCCACGGCGTGAAGTGGCTGGCACTGTCGGTGGCGAAGCTCACGCCTGTTTAGATTTGCTACAAAAGTTGTAGCTGACTGCAAAGGCGGGGCGGGCGTTGGAGCGCCTTTCGCCTGAAGCAGTCGTACACTCCGGGCTCGCCAAAACAAGGGGAGTCAGGGATGTGGTTCGTAGGCATGATGGCCGGCCTGTTCATTGGGGCGATGCTCGAATCGCTGCCCATGGCGTTGCTTCTCGCGCTCGTCGGCGCGCTCGCGTTCCAGAAGCTGTTCGGCAAGAAGAAAAAGGACGCGCCGCAGCGCACCGAGGCTGAAAGCGCGTTGTCGGACGGCCGGGTCGCCAGTCCACCGTCTGCGCCGGCAGGCGCCGTGCTGAAGCTGCAGCAGCGCGTGACCGAACTCGAGGCACGTGTCGGCCAGCTGGAACGTCGGCTCGCGCTGTGCACGGGCGAGGTGCCTGCCACCCCGGTGGCAACAACATCGGCCGGCGATCTCGCCACATCCATGGCCAGGACGCCGCTTGCGGCGTCGCCTTCGCTGCCCTTGGGCCCGCCGGCCGCCGCACGCGCCGCGGAGATGACGCGGCCCCGCATCGCCACCATGCAAGTCCCGCAGCCTGTCGTGGTTCCCGCGGAGCCCCTTGCGGAAGCGCCGGTCGCAGCCGCAGCGACTGTTGCTCCTGCCGCTGAGCAACCTGTCGCAGCACCCCCACCGCCGGTCGCCGTGCCGCCGCTGGTCCGCCGCCCGCCACCGCCGCCTCCGCCTCCGCCCCCACCGGTCCCGCTGCGCGACCGTTTGCCCGCGCCGATCGCCAACCTGATCTTCGGCGGCAACATGCTGGTCAAGCTCGGCGTGCTGATCCTGTTCCTCGGCCTGGCCTTCCTGCTGCGCTACACGGCCGAACGCGTGACCGTGCCCATCGAACTGCGCTATGCGGCCGTCGCGCTGGTGGGCGCGGGCCTGCTGGTGCTGGGCTGGCTGCTGCGCCACAAGCGCGCGGGCTATGCGTTGATCTTGCAGGGCGCGGGCATCGGCGTCTTCTATCTCACGACGCTCGCGGCCATGAAGCTCAGCGGCCTGCTGCCGGCCAGTGTCGGCTTCGCTTTCCTGTTCGGCGTGGCGGTGCTGAGTGCCGCGCTCGCGGTGCTGCAGAACGCGCCGGTGCTCGCCATCGTCGCCGCGCTGGAAGGCTTCGCGGCGCCGGTGCTGGCATCGACCGGCTCGAACCAGCCGGTGGGCCTCTTCACCTATCTGCTGGTGCTCGACGTGGGCATCGTGCTGATCGCGTGGTTCAAGGCCTGGCGCGTGCTCAACCTGATCGGCTTCGTCGGCACCTTCACGCTCGCGGCCGGCTGGGCGCACAAGTACTACACCGACGACCAGTACGGCATCGTGCAGCCGTTCCTCATCGTGTTCTTCCTGCTCTTCACCGCGATCGGTTTGTTCTTTGCGCGCCGCACGCTGTTCGATGCGCCGGTGCAGCCCGCGCAGCCGCTGGCGACGCGCGCGCTCGACACCTTGCGCCGCGCCGGCCGGGTCGACAGCTCGCTGGTGTTCGGCACGCCGATGGTCGCTTTCGGCATGCAATACCTGCTGATGCATCCGTGGCCATACGGCGCCGCCTTCTCGGCGATGGCGCTCGCGGCGTTCTACCTCGTGATGGGCCGGCTGGTGTTCGCCACGCAGCCCAAGGGCCTCGCGCTGCTGGCGGAGGCCTACGCCATCGTCGGCGTGATCTTCGGCACGCTCGCCATTCCGCTCGGACTCGAGGGGCAGTGGACCGGCGCGGCGTGGGCGGTCGAGGCGGCCGGCATGTACTGGCTGGGCGCGCGGCAAGGGCGCGTCTATGCGCGCGCCTTCTCGTTCCTGGTGTTCGCCGGCGCGGTGTGGAAGCTGCTCGAAGCCACGCAACTCGACGGGGCGGCGGGGCATCCGCTGCTGCAGGGCTCGGTGATCGGCCCGCTGCTGGTCGCTGTCAGTGCCTTCGCGATGTGGGCCATGCACCGTCGCGCCAAACTCGATGAAGGCGACGGCCTCGAAGCCATCGTCGGCAGCGCCTTGCCGTGGCTCGGCATGGCCGCGCTCACGCTGCTGTTGTGGCAGTGGTTCACGCCGCCCTGGGCCGCGGCGGCGACGGTCGTGCTCGCATCGGTCACCTTCGCTGTTGCCGTGCGCTTCGCGCTGCTGCCGCTCACGTACGTGAGCTTCGGCATGCAGGCGCTGGCGGTGGCGGGCTTCATCGCCACGTTGCACCGTGCGGGCGAGGGGCTCGATGCCACGCAAGCGCTCGAAAGCGGCTGGCAGGGCGCCGCGGCTGCGTGCCTCATCGCGCTCAGCGTGCTCGGCAGTGCGGCCTGGTCGATGCGGCAGGCGCACCGCGCGGCACTGGCGCGCGGCGTGCAGCCCGTGTGGTCGGTCGGCAATGTGGTGGGCGTGATCGCGGGCGTGGGGCTGCTGCACCTGGCGATGCTGTTCCAGATCAGCCTCGCCCAAGCCGCGCTGCTGTGGCCGCTGACTGCCACCGTCGTGCTGTGGGTGGCGCTGCGCATGGCGCACCTGCCGCTCGCGGCGTTCGCCGGGGTGCTGCATGCGATCTCGGCGATCCTCTTCATCGTGCTGGCGGAGACGAGCGGCGACATGCGCGTGCTGCGTCCCGCCTTCGGGCATCTGGGCTTCTGGACGCCGGTGGTGCTGGGGCTCACGGCGCTCCTGGCCGGCGACTGGCTGCGCGACGAAGCGCGGCCGCGCGAAACCGGGGCTGTCGGCTCGGCGCGCAAGCGCTGGGTCAACGCGTGGTGCGCGCAGCCTGCGGTGCTGTGGACGCCGGTGGTCTGGGGCCTGGGCTGGTGGCTGGTCGGCATGCTGGACGAAAGCGTCCGGGTGTTGAGCCTCCATGCGTTGGCGAGCTACGTGCCCGCGGCCGCGATGGCGGTGGTGCTTGTGACGTCGGTGCTGTCCGCGCTCGTGGCGCACCGGCGCGACTGGCCGCAGCTCGGCCGGGCGACGCTGGCCACGCTGCCGGGCTTCGGCCTGATCGCCGCCTACGGCATCGCGGGCGGCCCGACGCTGTTCTACGTGCCGTCGAGCGCGCTCGGCTGGATCGCGTGGCCATTGGCGCTCGCGTGGCACCTGCGCCTGCTGCGCGCACAGAAGCGCTGGCTCGATGCCTCGGCGCTGACCTCGTTCCACGTCGCGGGCTTCTGGCTCTTCCTGCTGCTCGCGGCGCGTGAATGCCAGTGGCAGCTCGGCCGCATCGGCGCCGAATGGTCGAGCTGGCAACTGCTGGGCTGGGCCCTCGTGCCGGCGCTCGTGCTGTGGGCGCTGCGCTCGCGCGTGCTGCTGCAGCGCTGGCCGCTCAGCGAGTACCGCAGCGCCTACCTGGAGTTGGCCGCGACGCCGGTGGCGGCGTACCTGCTCGCCTGGGTGTGGGTCACCAACGCCGTGAGCGCTGGCGATGCGGCGCCGCTGCCGTATGTGCCGCTGCTCAATCCGCTCGAACTCGCGCAATGGCTCGTGCTGTTCGCGCTGGTGCTCTGGTGGCGCGCGCTGCCGCAGGGTTCGTTCGCGCGGGTGCAGCCGATGGTCGCCAAGGGCGCGGTCGGCTTCACCGGCCTCGCGCTGCTGACCGGCATGGTGCTGCGCACCTGCCACCACTATGCGGGCGTGGCATGGCGCTTCGACGCGCTCTACGCCTCCTGGCTCACGCAGGCGGCGCTGTCGATCACCTGGGCGATCTGCGGCGTGGTCGCGATGGTGCTCGGCCACGGGCGTCGGGTGCGGACCTTGTGGATGGCGGGTGCCGCGCTGCTCGGCGTGGTGGTGCTGAAGCTGTTCTTCGTCGAACTGGCGGACCGTGGCGGGCTGTTCCGCATCGTGTCGTTCATTGCCGTGGGCGCCTTGCTGTTGCTGGTGGGGTACTTCGCGCCGGTGCCGCCGAAGAAGGAAGAGGCGGAGTCGACGCAGGTGCCGACGGAAGGAGGTGCGACATGAGTGGTCGTTCGATGATTCGTTTTGGTGTTGTCGCGCTGATGGCCGCAGCAGGCACTGCGCAGGCGCAGCCGATCACTTCTGCGCCCATTGGGCTGCAGGGCGCTGGGCCGTACCACCGGCTCACGCTGCCGCTCGCCATCTACGGCCGCGCCGCCTACGGCGACCTCAGCGACCTGCGGGTCCAGAACGCCGCGGGGCATGCCGTGCCCTACGCCTGGCTGCGCAACGAAGCGGCCGCGCCGCGCACGGCGTCGCAGGCGGTGCCGATCTTCGCGCTGCCCGGCAACGCGGCATCGGGCGACACCGCACTGGCTTTCACCGTGCGCCCCGACGGCTCTTTGGCACTCGACAGCAAGACCGCCGCCAAGCCGAGCGACGCGACGCAGTGGCTCATCGACGTGAGCCAGGTCAAGGGCAGCCTGCTGCAGGCGCGCTTCGAGGTCGCGCCCGATGCGCGCGGCCTGTTCGCCTTCCGGCTGGAGGCCAGCGACGACCTGCGGCAATGGCGCCCGGTCGGCGGCGACGAGCAACTGGTGCGCCTGGCGCATGGCGGCCAGACCATCGAGCGCATGGCGGTCGAGTTGGGCAGCCTGCGCACGCGCTTCCTGCGCCTGCGCTGGAGCGATCCGCAGCACGGCGCGCCGCTCGCCAAGGTGGAGATCGACAGCGTGCAGGAGGTCGAACCGGTGGCGCCGATCGAATGGTCCGGCGCGCTGAAGCCGGAGCGCTGCGCCGAGGACCATTGCGACTACCTGCTGCCACGCGGCCTGCCGGTGCAGAGCCTGCGCATCGACCTGGCCGACATCAACACGCTGGCGCAGGTCGGCGTGTCGGGTCTGGTCGATGCCGCGCCGGCTTCGGCCGCACCGCCGCAGTTCGTGCCGCGCAATCCGCTCTACGCGTTGCGGCACTCGCAGCGCCGAACGACCGCGCTGCCCACGGGCCCGGGCGAGGCGCCGCTGCTCGACACAGTGGTGTACCGCCTCGCGCAGGCCGGCGGCGAAGCGCGCTCGCCGGTGCTGGCGCTCGACGGCGCGGTGTATTCGCGCTTGCGGCTGCGCACTTCAGGCCCGGTGAGCGTGCTCGGCGCGACGCCACCGACGATTGCGTTGGGGGCCACGCCGCGCACGCTGGTGTTTCTTGCGCAGGGCAGCGCGCCGTTCTCGCTCGCGTGGCGCGCGGCAACCGACAAGGGCGCGGTTCAAGGGGCGGTGCCGGGTGCGCCGCTCGCGTTGTCCACGCTGATCCCGGGTTACGCGGCGGACAAGCCCGTCGCAGCGGACGGCGCTTCGGTCACGCTGCCTGTGGCGGCGGTCGAGGCCGCTGTCGCAGCCGCCGCGCTCGCGCCCGTTCCCGAGGCGGCACCGCACGATCCGTCGCGCAAGTGGTGGCTCTGGGGTGCGCTGGGTGGGGGCCTGCTGTTGCTGGCAGGCATGGCGTGGTCGCTGTTCGCGAGCCTGCGCAAGGACAGGGCTGGAACCGACTGAGCGGGCTCAGTTCGCGTCGAAGCTGTCGCGGAAGGTGAACCAGGTCGAGGCTAGCGACATGGCCGCGAGCACCAGCGCCGTGCCGATCATCAGGATGTTGCCGATCGCCAGGGCCGCGCCGTCGGAGCCCATGGCGCCGACGCCGATCAGCACGGTGGCGAGCAGGCCGATGGCGATGCCCGCGAGCATGAACACGCCGAACCACGCCAAGCCGAACAGCGCGTAGGCGCCGAAGTTGCGAAACAGCGCGACGATGCTGAAGAAGATGCTCTTCACCGGCTCCACGCGGTGCCAGTGCACCAGCGCGGGCGCGTGCCACATGGCCAGCGACAGCGGCAGGTTCAGGCACATCAGCAGCGTACGCGCCGTGAGGAACTCGCTGCTCTTCATGACTTCGGGCGTCACCGTTTCATCGAACAGGTAGGCGCGCATGAGCTGGCCGCCGTCGATGAGCGCCGTCAGTGTGACGGCCAGCACGAAGTACACGGCCGAGATCACGCCCAGCACCACCAGCGAGCGCCATTCGGTGCGCATGGCGTCGAACACCGCGATGAACATCGCCGAGCCCGTGGGACGCTGCAGGTCGCCCGCGTTGCCCAGGCCGTCGGCGTTGTCGTTCGCGGCCACCGAACTCGCGACCATCAGGCCGAGCGTCAGGAAGGGCAGCAGGATCGGTGCGAGCACGCTGCCGAGCACTGGCAGCATCGACGCCGTCGAGATCATCGCCATCAGCAGGAAGAACAGCGAGATGAAGGCGAGCGGCTGGCGCCAGAAGGTCTTGAGTCCGAGGCGGACCCAGACGAAGCCGGTGCGCGCCGGCACGAGGTTGAGTTTCATTGGGTAGGGTCAGGCGGCCATCAACGGCTCTAAGACGTGAGCGATGGCGTGCGGGTGGGTGGCGCGCTCGCGCAGCACGCGCTCGAAGTGCGTCGGGTCGTGGGGCTTGAGCATGCTGGCCTCGCGCGGCAGGTGGAAGTCCCACAGGCGCGAGATCCAGAAACGCAGCGCGGCGGCGCGCAGCATCGCGGGCAGCAGGGCGCGTTCGGAGGCGTTCAGCGCGCGCACGCTTTCATAGGCGGCAAGCAGGGCGTCGGCGCGGGCGGCGTCATGCCGGCCGCTGGCCAGGTCGATGGCCCAGTCGTTCAGGCACACGGCCAGGTCGAACAGCCAGGTGTCGGTGCCGGCGAAGTAGAAGTCGAACACGCCCGTGAGGCGTGGCGACGCATCGGGCGCGCCGTCGGTCGCGAACATCACGTTGTCTCGGAACATGTCGGCATGCACCGGGCCGCGCGGCAGCGCCGCGTAGGCCGACGATTCGGCGACATGGTTCTGGTAGGCCAGCTCGGCGCGCAGCAGCGCCGACTGCGCCTCGTCCATGTGGGGCAGCACCACCGGGGCGGTTTCGTTCCACCAGGGCAGGCCGCGCAGGTTCGGCTGGATGCGCGGGTAGTCGCGCCCGGCCAGGTGCATGCGGGCCAGCATCGCACCCAGTTCGGCGCAGTGGGCGGCCGTGGGGGCCAGCTCGCTGTGGCCCGAGAGCTTCTGCACCAGCGCCGCGGGCTTGCCGGCCACGCGGTGCAGCAGCTCGCAGGGCGCCTGCGCGGGAATCGACAGCGCATGGCCGGTCGGCGGCGCCACGGCCGGGTCGGCCACGGGCGCGGGCACCGGCAGGCCGGCACCGGCCAGGTGCTTCATGAGGCACAGGTAGTACGGCAGCTGCTCGGCGCTCAGGCGCTCGAACAGCGTCAGCACGAACTCGCCCGACTCGGTGGTGGCGAAGTAGTTGGTGTTCTCGATGCCGCCCTCGATGCCGCGCAGTTCGCGCAGGGCGCCCATGCCAAGACGCTGGACGAGCGCGTCTGCCTCGCCGAACTGGACTTCGGTAAAAACTGCCATGGCGATGCTCAGCGCCGGACGGCGGCTGCGGGAGAAAAGAGGGTTGTCGGGAAGGAGAACGACGACGTCACGGTCAGAACTTCAGCACGTTCCAGACACGCGGGCCGTTGCCGCCGCTGTTCGCGTCGCCCGTTGTGCCGGGGCGGGCGCTGCCGCCGTCGTTGGGCAGCACTTCGTAACCGGGCATGTTCGACTTGGGCTTGACGTTGATGCTCTGCGTGCGGCCGCCGTAGCGCACCTCGTCGACCGAGGCGCCGCTGTCTTCCGTGTGGATGTGCTCGACCTTCTGGTTGCGCCGGCCGTCGGCCTGCTCCTGATTTTGTAGCGGTTCCGCCGGTGCCGGCTGGGCGGCGGGCGCGGCCGGCGCCTGCGCAAGGGCGGCAACGGGGGTGGCGAAAGCCAGCGCCAGCAGGATGCGGCGGGCGACCAGGAGTGGGGAGCTAGGCATGCGCAGATTGTAGGCGTGCACCCGCTGGCGGCGTGTCGGCCGCCAGCCGACCCTGGTGTCGTTCCGGACGCCGGTCCGGGCACGGCAAAATGCCCCGATGACCGACAAGAAAACGCTGCTGCTCGTCGATGGCTCGAGCTACCTGTACCGGGCCTTCCACGCGATGCCCGATCTGCGCGCCGTGCCCGGCGACCCGAAGAGCCCGGCCACCGGCGCCATTCGCGGAATGATCAACATGATGACCGCGCTGCGCCGCGAGGTGCGCGCCGACTATGCGGCCTGCATCTTCGACGCCCCCGGCAAGACCTTCCGCGACGACTGGTACCCCGAGTACAAGGCCAACCGCTCGCCGATGCCCGACGACCTGCGCAGCCAGATCGACCCCATCCACGAAGTGGTCAAGCTGCTCGGCTGGCCCGTGATCACCGTGCCCGAGGTCGAAGCCGACGACGTGATCGGCACGCTCGCCAAGGTGGCGGCCGCGCAGGGCGTCGAGGTGATCGTCTCCAGCGGCGACAAGGACCTGAGCCAGCTGGTCGACGAGCACATCACCATCATCGACACGATGAACGGCAAGAAGCGCGACATCGCCGGCGTGACGGCCGAGTTCGGCGTGCCGCCCAGCCTCATGGTCGACTACCAGACGCTCATCGGCGACACGGTCGACAACGTGCCCGGCGTGCCCAAGGTCGGGCCCAAGACCGCGGCCAAATGGCTGCTCGAATACGGCTCGCTCGATGCGCTGGTCGAACGCGCCGCCGAAGTGAAGGGCGCCGCCGGCGAAAACCTGCGCCAGGCGCTCGACAAGCTGCCGCTGAGCCGGCGCCTCGTCACCATCCGCACCGACTGCGACCTCAACGGCCACGTAGAAGGCCTGCCATCGCTCGAAGGCTTGCCCGTCGGCGCGCCGCAGGCGGCCGGGCTGAAGCCCTTCTACGAGAAGTTCGGTTTCAAGAGCCTCGTCAAGTCGCTCGAAGCGCAGGAAGTGCCGCCCGAGCTGATCGAAGAGAACCTCAAGAAGAAGGCCGCCAAGGCCGACCGCGACCAGGGCGGCCTGTTCGACGAGCCCTCCGAGCTGGAAGCGCAAGAGGCCGCCGCGCCCGCGAGCAACCTCAAGTACGACACCCTCATGGAATGGGCGCAGTTCGACGCCTGGCTCGCCAAGCTCGAGGCCGCCGAACTCACGGCCATCGACACCGAGACCACTTCGCTCGACGAAATGGTCGCGCAAATCGTCGGCATCAGCTTCAGCGTCACGCCGGGCGAGGCGGCCTACATTCCGCTCACGCACAACTATCCCGACGCGCCCGCGCAGCTGCCGATTGACGAGGTGCTTGCCAAGCTCAAGCCCTGGCTCGAGAACGCCGACAAGAAGAAGCTCGGCCAGCACATCAAGTACGACCGCCACGTGTTCGCCAACCACGGCATCGAGGTGCAGGGCTACGCGCACGACACCATGCTGCAAAGCTACGTGCTCGAAGTGAACAAGCCGCACGGCCTGTCGTCCCTGGCCGAACGCCACCTGGGACGCAGCGGCATCTCGTACGAAGACCTGTGCGGCAAGGGCGCGCACCAGATCTCGTTCAGCCAGGTCGACATCGCCAAGGCCGCCGAGTACTCGTGCGAAGACAGCGACCAGACGCTCGACGTGCACAGCACCCTCTGGCCCCAGCTGCAGAAGGAAGAGAAGCTGGGCTACATCTACCAGCTCGAGATGGATTCGAGCGAGGCGCTGTACCGCATCGAGCGCAACGGCGTGATGATCGACGCGCCCACGCTGGCCGCGCAGAGCCACGACCTGGGCACGCGCATCATGGCGCTGGAGTCGGAGGCCTACGAGATCGCGGGCCAGCCCTTCAACCTCGGTTCGCCCAAGCAGATCGGTGAAATCTTCTTCACCAAGCTGGGTCTGCCCGTGGTCAAGAAGACGCCGAGCGGCGCACCCAGCACCGACGAAGAAGTGCTCGAAAAACTGGCGGAAGACTATCCGCTGCCCGCCAAGATCCTCGAGCACCGCGGGCTCTCCAAGCTCAAGGGCACCTACACCGACAAGCTCGGCCAGCTCGCCAACCCGCGCACGGGCCGTGTCCACACGCACTACGCGCAGGCCGTGGCCGTCACAGGGCGACTGAGCAGCAACGATCCCAACCTGCAGAACATTCCGATCCGCACGCCCGAAGGCCGGCGCGTGCGCGAGGCCTTCGTGGCGCCGGCGGGCAGCGTGATTGCCAGCGCTGACTACTCGCAGATCGAGCTGCGCATCATGGCCCACATCAGCGGCGACGAGTCGCTGCTGCGCGCCTTCACCGACGGCGTCGACGTGCACCGCGCCACGGCCGCCGAGGTGTTCGGCACCACGCCCGAGCAGGTGTCGAGCGAGCAGCGCCGCTATGCGAAGGTCATCAACTTCGGCCTCATCTACGGCATGAGCAGTTTCGGCCTCGCGAAGAACCTGGGCATCGAGACCAAGGCCGCGGCCTCGTACATCGAGCGCTACTTCGCGCGCTACCCGGGCGTGAAGGTGTACATGGATGAGACCGTGGAGTTTGCGCGGGAGCACGGCTACGTTGAGACCGCGTTCGGCCGGCGCCTCTACCTGAGCGAGATCAACGGCGGGAATGGCCCTCGCAAAAAGGCTGCGGAACGGCAAGCCATCAACGCGCCGATGCAGGGCACCGCGGCCGACCTCATCAAGCTCAGCATGGTCAAGGTACAGAACGTGCTTGACCAAGAAAAGCGCGCCACCAAGATGATCATGCAGGTGCACGACGAACTGGTGTTCGAAGTGCCCGAGGCCGAGGTCGAATGGGTGCGCACCGAAATCCCGCGCCTGATGGCCGGCGTGGCGGCGCTCAAGGTGCCGCTGCTCGCCGAGATCGGCGTCGGTCCCAACTGGGACAAGGCCCACTGATCCGCATCGATCCACGTTCGCACGACCCCCGAGACAAACGACAGAAAGAAGAAGCCCGTCCATGAAACTCCAGCCCCGCACCTTCCTGCTCGCCGCCGTCTGCGCGGCCTTCCTCGGCACCGCCTCCGCCGCGCCCGATGCCCGCATCGCCGCGCTCGCCGCCAAGGAAAAGCCCGCCCTGCTCGAGACGCTGAAGGAGCTGGTCTCCATCGAGTCGGGCAGCCGCGACCTCGAAGGCCTCGAGAAAATCTCCGACCTCATCGCCGCCAAGCTCAAGGCGCTGGGCGGCGAGGTCGAGCTCATCGACCCGAGCGCCGATGCCTACCGCATGGAAGACACGCCCGAGAAAATCGGCCGCGTGGTGCGCGCCACCTTCAAGGGCACGGGCACCAAGAAGATCATGCTCATCGCGCACATGGACACGGTCTACACCATCGGCATGCTCAACAAGCAGCCGTTCCGCATCGATGGCGACAAGGCCTACGGCCTGGGCATTTCCGACGACAAGCAGGGCGTGGCCGTCATCACGCACCTCGTGTCGATGCTGCAGACGCTGAAGTTCAAGGACTACGGCACGCTCACCGTGCTGATCAATGGCGACGAAGAAATCAGCTCGCCGGGTTCGCGCGCGCTGCTCACCAAGCTGGGCGGCGAGCACGACGCCGTGCTGTCGTTCGAAGGCGCGTCGATCAAGGACGACAAGCTTTCGCTGGCCACCGCGGGCATCGCCTCGGTCACGCTGAACGTGTCGGGCAAGGCCTCGCACGCGGGCTCGGCGCCCGAGCTGGGCGTGAACGCGCTGTACGAGTTGTCGCATCAAATTCTGCAGATGCGCGACCTGTCCGACCCGGCCACGGGCCTGAAGATGAACTGGACCATCTCGAAGTCGGGCTCCAACCGCAACGTGATCCCGGCCAGCGCCACGGCGGGCGCCGACGTGCGCGTGCTCAAGGTGGCCGACTACGACCGCATCGAGCAGCAGGTGAACGAGCGCGTGAAGAAGCAGCTGGTGCCCGAGGCCAAGGTCGAGCTGAAGTTCGAACGCCGCCGTCCGCCGCTCGAGGCCACCGACGCGTCGCGCGCGCTCGCCAAGCATGCGCAGGCGATCTACAAGGACGAGCTGGGCCGCCCGCTGGGCGCCGACGACAAGGCGGCCGGTGGCGGCACCGACGCGGCATTCGCCTCGCTCAAGACCAAGGCGCCGGTCATCGAGCGCTTCGGCCTGCAGGGCTTCGGCGCGCACTCGGCCGACGCGGAGTACGTGCTGATCGATTCGATCGAGCCGCGTCTCTATCTCGGCGTGCGCATGGTGATGGACATCGCCACCGGCAAGGCCACCGTTCGCTGACCGCCACCGACCACTGTCGGCCATGCGGCTGCGCCACATCGAGGTCTTCAACGCGATCATGCTCGCGGGCAGCGTGAGCGCGGCTGCGCGGCTCATCAACATCACGCAGCCGGCCGTGAGCCGCACGCTGCAGCATGCCGAGCTGCAGCTGGGCTTTCCGCTGTTCCAGCGCACCAAGGGGCGGCTCACGCCGACCACCGAGGCGCTCACGCTGTACCCGCACATCGAGCGGCTGTTTGCGCAGCTCGACGAGGTGCAGCGGCTGGCGGCGAACCTGCGCGCGGGCAACGACACCGGCGAGCTGCGCATCCTCAGCGTGCTCGCGCTGAGCTACGAAATCCTGCCGCGCGCGTTGAAGGCTTTTCGCGAAATGCACCCGGGCTACGCGATCACGGTCGAGTCGCTGCACTCGCCGCAGATCATGTCGGCGCTGCTCTTGCAAGAGGCCGATGTGGGCTTTGCGTTCAGCCCCGCGGTGCATCCGTCGCTCACGCAGGAGACGCTGGCCGACAGCCGCATGGTGTGCGTCGCGCCCAAGGGCATGCTGCCGCGCGCGCTGGTGCGCAACGGCTCGGTGGCGTTGCACGACCTCATCGACCGCCCGGTGATCGGCCTGGACGGCCGCGACCCGGTCGGCACCAGCCTGAGTCAGGCCTGCCGGCAGGCCGGCGTGGGTTTCCAGCAGGCCGTGGTCACGGTGCAGACCTACCATGCGGCGCTGGCCATGGCGCACCACGGGCTGGGCGTGGCGCTGGTCGACGGCTGTACGGCGCGCTCGGCCGACCGCACCAAGGTCGAGGTGCTGACGCTGGAGCCGCACATTCCCGTGCCGGTGCGCGCGCTGCGCTTTGCGGGCCGGCCCGATTCGGTGGCGGTGCGCGGCATCACGCGCTGCATGCAGCAGGCGATCCAGGAAACGATCTAGCCGACGCGCGCGGCGAAGTGCGCCTGCAGTGCGTGGTCCGCCTGCACGCGGGCTTCGGCGATGGCCTGTTCACCGAGGCCGGTGCCCTGCACGGCGAAGAAACTCAGGTCCTTCAGTCCGACCATGCCCAGGATGGCGCTGAGGTAGGGCGTCAGGAAATCCGGCTGGCGCGCGTGTTCTCCCATGAACCTGCCGCCCGAGGCGATCGCGATGAACACCGGGCGGTCGCGCAGCGTGCCGACCTTGCCGCCCGGGCCTGTGTTGAAGGTCCGGCGCGCCCGGACGACATGGTCGATCCACGCCTTCAGCGCGGAGGGCACGCCCAGGTTGTGCATCGGCGTGCCGATGACCACGACATCGGCATCTTCCAGCTCCCGGATCAGTTCGTCGGACCGGGCAACGGAGCCGCCTTGCGTGGTCTGCGCCGTGGCCGAGTGCTGGGTCAGCGCGTAGTTCGCGTCGATGTGGGGCAGGGCGTTGCCGCCGATCACGCGGCGCACCAGCGTGGCGGCTGGTTCGCGCGCCAGCAGTCGGGCGACGATTTGTTGGGAGAGCCGGAGGCTCTCGGAGGCTTCCCCGCGGGGGCTGCAGACGACATGCAGGATCTTCATGGTGGCGACTTCGGTGCTTGAGGAAAGAGAAGTCTAGGAAGTACATGGCCTAGGCCATAGAGCCATGAATAAAGATTGGTGCTGAGCCATAATTTGACGTCATCACCAGAGCGCGTTCGTCCCGAGCGGGCCTCCACAGCCATGACCACCAGCAAGACTCACGACCTCTCGCCGTTGGACCCTTCGGCGGCCGAGCCCTTCTATCGGCAGATCTATGAGCGTTTCCGCAGCGCCATCGCCAGTGGCTTGCTCAAGCCGGGCGATCGCGTTCCCTCGGCGCGCGCGTTGACCCAGGAACTGGGCCTGGCGCGCGGCACCATCGACGCCGCCTATTCGCTGCTGGCCGCAGAGGGCTACATCCAGGCCCGCGGCCAGGCCGGGACCATCGTGACGCCGGGCCTCAAGCCGCGAACGCCTGCGACCGTCGCGCCGCCTGCGCCCGACACCGCCACCTCGTCGATCGGCTTTCGCCCGCAATCGATCCTGCCGTTCCAGATGGGCTTGCCCGCGCTGGATGAGTTCCCTCGAAAGATTTGGGCGCGGCTGGGCGCGCGCTGCGTGCGTGCGATGCAGCCGCTCGACATGACGCACCCCTCCGTCTACGGGCAGCCGGCGCTGCGCGCGGAAATCGCCGCCTACCTGCAGGTGTCGCGAGGAATCACCTGCGCCCCGTCGCAGGTGTTCGTGACCTCGGGCTACCGCCACTCCATCGAACTCGTCGGCCTCGCCTTGCTGAAGGCGGGCGACCGCGTGTGGCTCGAAGACCCGGGCTATCCGCCGACACACGAGCTGTTCGCGCAGATGCACATCGCGACCGTCCCGGTGCCCGTGGACGCGGAAGGCATGGTCGTGGCCGAAGGCATCCGGTCGGCGCCGCGTGCGCGCGCGGCCGTGGTCACGCCGGCGCACCAGAGCCCGCTGGGCGTGTCGTTGTCGCTGCAGCGGCGCATGGCGCTGCTGGACTGGGCCGGGCGGCACAACGCCTGGATCGTCGAGGACGACTACGACGGCGAGTACCGCTACGTGAGCCGCCCCCTGCCTGCGCTCAAGAGCCTGGACCGCGACGGGCGCGTGCTCTATGCGGGCACCTTCAGCAAGGTGCTCTTTCCGAGCCTGCGGCTGGCCTACCTCGTGGTGCCGCAGGCGCAGGTCGAGCGCTTCGAACAGATCCTCCAGACCTTTGCGGGCGGCAGCCCCGAGCTCACGCAGTCGATCGTCACGGCGTTCATCCAGGAGGGCCATTTCGCGCGCCACATCCAGCGCATGCGCAAGCTCTACGCCGAGCGCCGCGAAGCGACGAGCGCGGGCCTGGCGAGCGTGCTGGGCAAGCACGTGCGCATCGACGCGCTGCCCGGTGGCATGCACCTGATCCTGCGGCTCACGGGTCGCCAGTCGGACCGCAAGCTCGTGGCGCGCATGCGCGAAGCGGGCCTGTTCGCGGAGGCGCTGTCGGAATGGACGCAGAGCGGCAAGGGCACCTCGGCGCTGCTCGTCAACTTCACGAACATCGACTCCCGGGCCACGGCGGAGAAACTGGGCAAGCGCATCCTGGCCCTGATGTGATCCGAGAAATCATGGCCTAGAACCGAATGCGGTTTATGGCTCTTCTTGACTGAGCCAAGATGGCCGACGATCGAGTCCTTCTCTCTCCACACACACAAGGACTTCTCATGAGCCATCGCATCGACTACGCCAAAGTTTCGCCCGAGGTCTACAAGGCTTTCGGCGGGGTGCACGTCGCCGTCCAGAAAACCGGCCTGCCCAAGGAACTGGTCGATCTCGTCTACCTGCGGGTGTCGCAGATCAACGGCTGCGCCTATTGCATCGACATGCATTCACGCGACCTGCTCAAGGCCGGCCTCGCGGTCGACAAGCTGGTGCTGGTGCCCGTGTGGCACGACGCGGGCGCCGTGTTCAGTGCTCGCGAACGCGCGGCGCTCGCCTGGGCGGAAACGGTGACGCGCGTTGCCGAGACCGGCGTTCCCGATGCCGACTACGAAGCCGCCACCGCCGAGTTCAGCGAGAAGGAGCTGGTCGATCTCACCTACGCGATCAGCCTGATGAACGCCTTCAACCGCTTCGGCGTGACCTTCCGCGCCACGCCGGCCGCCACGGCCGCCAGGGCCTGAACGGCATGGCCTGGGTATGGCTCGGCATCGCGGGGCTGCTGGAAATCGCCTTCGCCTTCGCCATGAAGTCGTCCGAGGGTTTCACGCGGCTGGTGCCGGCGTTGTTCACGGTCGCTGCTGGCCTGTCGAGCGTGGTGTTGCTCGCGCTCTCGATGCGTACGTTGCCGATGGGCACGGGCTATGCGGTCTGGACCGGCATCGGCGCGGCGGGCACCGCCATCGTGGGCATCGTGGTGCTGGGGGACTCGGCCGCGCCGATGAGGCTGCTGTGCATCGGGCTCATCCTCGCAGGCGTGGTCGGGCTGAAGCTCGTCTCGCCCCCCTGAAAGAACACGGCAAAGCCCCGCAGCGCCCGTCGGCGATACGAACGCACGTCGCCGGGGCACGCCATAATTCGCGCCCATGCACGCCCTTCGAACCTTCTGCGCGATGCACCGCCTGGTGCTGGCGTGGTTCATGGCGTCGCTGCTGATCGCGGGCGCCTCGCCGCTCGTGAATCCGCAGGCGATGGAGCTGGTGTGTTCCGCTGCCGGCACCGTCAAGCTCATCGTGCAGGGCGATGACGGCGCGACCGAAGTCGGCATGGCGGCGATGGACTGTCCGCTGTGCATGGTCTCCGGCCCGCCGCCTGCCACCGTGCAGGTGACGCTGCCCACGCCGCTGCCGCTGGGCCGGGCGCTGCAATCGATTCCCGCTGCCCGCCTCGCGGCAGCCACGGCCTCGCCGCCGCCGGCGCGAGCGCCGCCCACGCATCTCTCCTGAGCTTCGTCGTTCCTGCACCTGACGCCGCCTGAACGGGCCGCGCGGTGCGTTCCCGGTCGTTGTGCGGCCGGCGTTGTGCGCCCTTGTTTTGCGCCAGCGCCGCCGCAAGAGAGATGCCATGCCTACCCTTTCCCGTGCCCCCGCTTTGGGGCTGCTCGCCTTGTTCGGCGTCGCCCATGCGCCTGTTCAAGCCCTGGCCGCCGTGCCCTCGTTGCCCCCGATCGAGGTGGCCGACGACGCCCCGCGCCCCAACGGCCGGCTCGACCTCGACACGCCCGCCGACACCGCGAGCCGCCTCGGCCTCACGCCGCGCGAGACGCCCGCATCGGTCACCGTGGTGAACCGTTCGGTGCTTGACGCTCGCGGCGTGCAGAACACGCAGGAGGCGCTGCGCGCCGTGCCCGGCGTGACCGCGCACGACGCGCCCGGCAACGTCGGCGTGAGCTACCGGGGCTTCGGCAGCGGGTCGATCGCGCAGCTGTTCAATGGCATCAACCTGCAGTATTCGATCGCGGCCCGCCCGGTCGACAGCTGGATCTACGACCGCGTCGAAGCCATTGGCGGCCCGTCGAGCTTTCTGTTCGGCTCGGGCGCGCTGGGCGGCTCGATCAACTACATCACCAAGGCGCCCGAGCGCAGCGACTTCGCCGAAGCGCAGTTGCGCCTGGGCACGCAGCACCTGAAAGAGGCTTCCTTCGGCTTGAACCGCCGCATCGCCGGCGACGGCGGGGCGGGCAGCCACTACGCGCGCATCGACGTGAACCACCGCGACGCCAATGGCTGGACCGACGGAACGAAAAGCAAGTCGACGCAGCTCGCGGCCTCGCTGCTGTCGGACTTCGGTGGCGGCCTGACGCACACGCTGGCCTACGAGTACCAGGACGAAGACGTGACGCGGCCCTACTGGGGCACGCCGGTGCTGAACCCGGCGGGCGGCGAGATGCGCATCGACCGCGGCACGCGCTTCAAGAACTACAACAGCGCCGACGGCCTCTACGCGCAGCGCGTGCAGTGGCTGCGCTCGGTCACCGAGTGGCAGGCCAGCGATGCGCTGCAGTTCCGGAACACCTTCTATGCCTACGACGCACTGCGCGACTACCGCAACGTCGAGAACTACCGCTACAACGCGCGCAACACGGCGGTCATCCGTTCGGGCGCCTTGCTGCAGCGGCACGACCAGGACGTGTGGGGCAACCGCGTCGAAGGCATCTACAAGGGACAGCTCGGCGGGCTCAAGAGCGACTGGTCTTTCGGGCTGGACTTCAGCGTGAACCGGCAGACGCGCTTTCCCAACAGCCTGCCCGGCACCGTGAGCACGGTGAACCCGTATGTCTTTGCCACCGAGCGCTTCTTCGATGTGCCGGGCATGACGCCGGGTTTCCGCCCCGACCGCGACAACAAGGTACGGACCACCGCGCTGTATTTGGAGAACCGCACCGCACTGCAGCCGTCGCTGCACCTCGTGACGGCGCTGCGCCACGAGCGCATCGACCTCGACCTGGTCAACCGCCGCACCGTGGACGCGACGAACCCGGCCACCTTCCATCGCGGCTACAAGCCCACCACCGGCCGCATCGGCCTGGTGTGGGACTTCGCGCCTGGCGCGAACCTGTACGCGCAGTACGCGACGGCGGCCGACCCGCCGTCGGGCGTGCTCTCTACCGCCTCGTTCGCCGACGTGCGCAACAACAGCGAGCTCACCACCGGCCGGCAGGTCGAGGTCGGCACCAAGCTCGACTTCTGGCAGGGCAAGGGCACGGTCACGCTCGCGGCCTACAGCATCCGCCGCACCAACATCGCGACGCAGGACCCGGCCAACAGCACGCTCACGGTGCTCGTCGGCGAGCAGTCGTCGAAGGGCGTGGAGCTGGCACTCGGGCTGCAGCCCACGCCGCAGTGGTCGCTGCAGGGCAACCTCACGTATGTCGATGCGCGCTACGACCAGTTCCGCCAGGGTGGCGTGTCGCTCGCGGGCCGCACGCCGACCAACACGCCGGCGGTGGTCGCGAACCTCTGGGTGTCGTACGCGGTCACGCCGCGCCTGCAGGCCACGGCGGGTGTGCGGCATGTGGGCAAGGTGTACGCCGATGCGGCCAACACGATGCACTGGCCGGGCTACACGCTGCTCGACCTCGGGCTGAGCTGGCAGGTGAACCGCACCGTCACGGTGGTGGGCCGCATCCGCAATGCGACCGACCGTGTGTATGCCGCGAACGTCGGCGCCGGCTTCGCCTACCTCGGCGCGCCGCGCACGGCCGATGTGTCGGTGCGCGTGAGCTTCTGAACCGAAGGAGCACCGCCATGCATGCCAAACGCTGGTTGTTCCTGATCCACCGCTGGCTCGGCGTGGTCGCCTGTGCCTTCTTTGCGATGTGGTTCATCTCGGGCGTGGTGATGATGTACGTGGGCTACCCCAAGCTCACCGAGGCCGAGCGCCTGCAGCACCTGCCGCCGCTCGATGCGAAGGCGCCCTTGCTGGGCCCGCGGCAGGCGCTCGATGCGGCCGGCATTGCGGGGCCGCTGCAGGACCTGCGACTGGCCGTGGCCAGCGGCGGGCAGGCGGTGTACCTCGCGACGCCGGCGCGCGCGGCCGAGCCCGGCGTGCGCCGTTCGCCGCCGGGGCGCGGCGTGGTCGTCGTCGATGCGCAGACCGGCGCGGTGCTGCGCCAGGTCGATCGCGCCCGCGCGCTCGTCAGCGCGCAGGCCTATGGGGGCGAGGGCGTGGTGCTCAGGTATCGCGGCACCATCGACGAAGACGCCTTCACCCATTCGCGCGGGCTCGACGCGCACCGCCCCCTGCATGTGGTCGACCTCGCCGATGCGCAGGCCACGCGGCTGTACATCTCGGGCCAGACCGGCGAGGTGGTGCGCGACGCGCCGCGTGCCGAGCGGCTGTGGAACTACGCCGGCGCGTGGATTCACTGGCTGTACCCGCTGCGCGGCACGGGCCTGGACCGCTACTGGGCCGACATCGTCAACTGGCTGTCGATCGTCGGCATCGCCGTCACGCTCACGGGCACGGTGGTGGGCGTGATGCGCTGGCGCTTCCGGCGCACCTACAAGAGCGGCTCGCACTCGCCGTACCAGGGCACGATGATGCGCTGGCACCACATCAGCGGCCTGGTGTTCGCGCTCGTCACGCTGACGTGGATCTTCAGTGGGCTGATGTCGATGAACCCCTGGCGCGTGTTCGACAGCGGTGCGCCGGCGTTGCGCATGGCGGCGATGCAGGGCGGGCCGCTCGTTGTAGACGCAGGTGATGCGGCGCCTGCTGCCTTGCTGGCTTCAACGCGCGGCGATGTCCGCGAAATGCGCTGGGTGCGCGCGGCAGGGCAGACGCTGGTGCTGGCCAGCACCGCCAGCGGCCGGCCGCTGGTGCGCGACGCGGCCAGCGCACAGCCGCAGCAGATCGACTCGGAGGCGCTGCGCACCGCCGTCGCGCACCTGCTGCCCGACCCGGTCGCGCGCATCGACGTGCTCACTGCCTACGACAGCCACTACTACACGCGCGACGCGCACACCATGACCGGCGGCAGCGAGAAGCCGTTGCCCATCTGGCGCGTGGTGTTCGCCGACGCGCACGCCACCTGGGTCCATGTCGATCCGCAGACCGGCGCCGTGCTCGGTCGCAGCGACCGCACGCGTCGTTGGAGCCGCTGGCTGTTCGCGATGCTGCACAGCTGGGACTGGCTGCCGCTGCTCGCGCACCGTCCGCTGTGGGACGTGCTGCTGGTCGCGCTGAGCGCGGGCGGTGCGCTGCTGAGCCTGACCGGCGTGGTGATCGGCTGGCGGCGCCTGGGCCGCAAGCTCAGGCGCGCGACGGGGCCGCGTCCAGCGCCTGCGCGATCCGCTGCGCCGAGCCGAAGGCCAGCGTGAAACCCAGTGCGCCGTGGCCGGTGTTGAACAGCATGTTCGACGGCGCATGCGGCAGCCGCCCGATGATCGGCAGGCCCTTCGGCGTGGCGGGGCGCATGCCGGTCCAGGGATGCAGTTCGGCCAGCCGGCTCGCGCGCGGGAACACGGCGCGCGTGGCATCGGCCAGCGTCTCGATGCGCGTGGCGGGAATGCTCGCGTCGTGCCCCACGAGCTCGGCCATGCCGGCCACGCGCAGGCGCGAGCCGATGCGCGCGAACACCACCTTGCGTGCGCTGTCGGTCACGTTCACGCGCGGTGCCGCACCGGGGGCGGGGTCAACCTCGACCGTGATGCTGTAGCCCTTGAGCGGGTACACCGGCAGGTAGGCGCCGAGCGCACGACCGAGCTTGTGCGAGGCCGAGCCCAGTGCCATCACGAAGGCATCGGCTTCGATGTCGCCTTCGCTCGTCTGCACGGCCGCCACGCGTCCTTCGCTGCGCGCGAAGCCGTGCACGTCGGCACCGAGCATGAAGCGCACGCCGCGCGCGCTCAGTGCGCGCATCAACTCAGCGCACACCTTGAGGCAGTCGGCCGCGCACTCGCTCGGTGTGTGGACCGCGCCCGCCATCTGACCGCGGTAGTCCGCGAGCGCGGGCTCGATGGCCACGCACTCGTCGGGTGTGACGATGCGCTGTTCGCTGCCCAGGGTGCGCTGCAGCGCGACCTGTGCGCTCGCCCCTTCGAGCGAGGCCGCGCTCGCGTAGAGCACCAGCTTGCCGGTGGCGGAGAAATCGCAGTCGGGCGCGATGTCGGCCTGCATCGCTTCGAAGCCGGTGCGGCTTGCGGCCGCCAGCGCCAGCAGCTGCGCGGTGGTGTCGCGCGAAGTTGATGCGTTGCACGCGGCCAGGAAGGCCAGGCCCCAGCGCCATTGCAGCGGATCGAGCTGCGGGCGCAGCTTCAGCGGCGAGGTGGGGGAGAACAGCAGCTTGGGCAGCTGCGTCCAGATCGACGGGTCGGCCAGCGGCTGCACGTACGAGTAGCTGAGCTGCGCGCCGTTGCCGCCGCTGGCACCCGCGCCGGGCGCCGCGCGGTCGATCACCGTGACCTGGTGGCCCTGGCGCTCGAGTTGCCAGGCGGTCGCCAGGCCCACGATGCCGGCGCCGAGCACGCACACATGCATGGGGGCAACTTTCCGGAAGTGAAGAAGAAAGAGAACAGAAGAGACAGCCTGCGACTGTAGAGGCCGCCCGCTTCGCCCGGAAATGCCAAAAGAACCCAGCCCATAACCTTTGGGCATGACCCCGGGGTTAATTGGAATTGTCCCGATGTGTCACTCCTTCTTACACTGGTTGTCTGTTCAATCCAACCGAATGAAGGCTCGAATGAAACTCTCCGTTTTGATGGCGTCCCTGGCTGCCGCGGTCCTCTTCACTGCACCGGCCGCACAGGCTGCCGATACGCTCGCCAAGATCGCCGAGTCCGGCAAGATCTCGCTCGCCTACCGCGAGTCGTCGGTGCCCTTCAGTTACCTGGACGGCCCGAACAAGCCGATCGGGTTCTCGGTGGAACTCTCCAACGCCGTGGTCGAAGCGGTGAAGAAGAAGTTGAACAAGCCCAACCTGCAGGTCTCGCTGATGGCGGTCACCTCGCAGAACCGCATCCCGCTGATCACCAACGGCACCATCGACCTGGAGTGCGGCTCCACCACCAACAACACCGCGCGCGGCAAGGACGTGGCCTTTGCGGTGAACCACTTCTACACGGGCACGCGCCTGCTGACGAAGAAGTCTTCCAAGATCAAGGACTACGCCGACCTCGCGAAGAAGACCGTGGCCAGCACCACCGGCACCACCAACGCGCTGGTCATGCGCAAGTACAACACCGAGAAGAACCTCGGCATGGACATCGTGCTCGGCAAGGACCACGCCGACGCGTTCCTGCTGGTCGAGAGCGACCGCGCCGTGGCCTTCGCCATGGACGACATCCTGCTGTTCGGCCTCATCGCCAACTCGAAGAACCCGGCCGACTACGAAGTGGTGGGCGAGTCGCTGCAGGTCGAGCCCTACGCCTGCATGCTGCCCAAGGACGACCCGGCCTTCAAGAAGCTGGTGGACGACACCTTCACCGCCATGATGAAGAGCGGCGAGTTCGAGAAGCTCTACACCAAGTGGTTCATGCAGCCGATTCCGCCGAAGAACGTGCCGCTGAACTTGCCGATGAGCGACCAGCTGAAGGAGAACCTCAAGGCCTTCAGCGACAAGCCGGCCACCTGATCGAGGGAAGAAAGAAAAGACATGGTCGCAGCCACACAGGTCGTCGGCATCCTCGGGGGCATGGGCCCCGCGGCGGGCGCCGACTTCGTCCGGCTCTTCGTGCAGGCCTGCGCGCAGCAGATGCGTGCGCGCGGCGAGCCGGTGCGCGACCAGTCCTTTCCCGAACACTGGCTGGCGCAGGTGCCGGTGCCCGACCGCACCGGCGCGCTGGCCTCGGGCGAGCAGGGCGCGCACCAGCCGCTCGAACCGATGCTGCAGGCGCTGGGCCGGCTGGCCGCGCTGGGCAGCCGCGCCGTGGCCATCGCCTGCAACACCGCGCATGCCTGGCATGCGAGCCTGCAGGAACGCTTTCCGCAGGTCGAGCTGCTGCACATGGCGCGCGAAACCGCGCGGCAGCTGGCGTCGCAAGGCGCGACCGAGGTGGCGCTGATGGCCACCGAAGGCACCTACCGCGTGCGGCTGTATGAAGAGGCGCTGGCCGAGGCCGGCCTGGGCTGCCATGTGCCGCTGGCCGACGAGCGTCAGACCATCATGCGCGGCATCTTCGACGGCGTGAAGGCCGGCAACCTGCCGCTGGCCGAACGCTGCTTCTCCGAGGTCGCGCTGCGGCTGGCCGAGCGGCACGGCCCGGTCACGATCATCATGGGCTGCACCGAGGTGCCGCTGGGCCTGCAGGGCTCGGCCGCGGTGGCGGGGCTGCGCCTTGTCGACCCGGCGCAGGTGCTGGCCGAGGCGCTGGCACGGCGGGCCTACGGCACCTAGCTGCTTTACCGCCCGGTCACACGGCCCGGCCCGATTTCGCCTACATTGCGGCGTGCGTTTTTCTACGCCACACCCCCTTGTCAGACGATTCAACCGGAGCCTTTGCATGACCTCCTTCGACGACAACCGTTCCGAATTCGATTCGCTGCGCCCCGGCGACAGCACCGAGCAGGGGGCCACGCGCCGCACTGCGCTCAAGGCCGCCCTCGGTGTCGGCTACGCCGCCGCCGTGCTGCCGGTGGCCGCGCAGACGGCCATCTCGACCCCGGCCGACGGCCTGAAGGCCGGCCCCATCAAGTACACCGTCAACGGCTTCGAGGTGCCGGCCTACGCCGCCGCGCCGGCCGGCAAGACCGGGCTGCCGGTGGTGCTGGTGATCCAGGAAATCTTCGGCGTGCACGAGTACATCGCCGACACCTGCCGCCGCTTCGCCAAGCTCGGCTACCTGGCCATTGCGCCCGAGCTGTATGCGCGCCAGGGTGACCCGCGCGGCTACACCGACATTCCCAAGCTGCAGGCCGACATCGTCAGCAAGGTGCCTGATGCACAGGTCATCGCCGACCTGGATGGCGCCCTGGCCTATGCCAAGGCCAACGGCGGCGACACGAGCAAGGCCGGCATCACCGGCTTCTGCTGGGGCGGGCGCTTCGTGTGGCTGTATGCGGCCACCGGCAAGGTCAAGGCCGGCGTGGCCTGGTACGGCCGGCTGGTCGGGCAGGCCAGCGAACTGCAGCCGAAACACCCCATCGACATCGCCGCCAGCCTGCAGGCGCCGGTGCTCGGCCTGTACGGCGGAAAAGACCAGGGCATCCCCCTTGACACGGTTGATAAGATGAAAGCTGCTCTGGCCACTGGAACCCCGGCGGCCAAGGCATCGAGCTTCGTCGTGTACCCCGAAGCAGGCCACGCGTTCCACGCCGACTACCGTTCCAGCTACGTCAAGAGCGCCGCGGACGACGGCTGGCAGCGTGCCACGGCCTGGTTCAAAGCCAATGGTGTCGCCTGACTGAAGACGGCGCCCCGTAGCCACCCTCCGCCGAAGGCCGTCCGAAGTGACGGCCTTTCTCTTTTTATGAACGGAACACGGCCGTAACGGCGGCCACTTTTGCGCAAGCAGCTATGAATTTGATAGTAATTCTCTTGGCGACCCTGGTCGCCGGCATCGGAAGCGTCTGGCTCGCGGCCCTGCTGCTGCGCGTGGGCGTGCGCAGCGGTGGCGGCGGCGTGAACCCGCAGCACCTGCTGAGCCTGGCGGCCGGCGCGCTACTGGCCACGGCCTTCATGCACCTGCTGCCCGAGGCCTTCGAAAGCCGCATCGAGCCCGCGCTGCTGTTCGCGGTGCTGCTGTTCGGGCTGGTGTTCTTCTTCCTGCTCGACAAGGCCGAGCTGTGGCACCACGGGCACGAGCACCACCATGGCGACGTCGCACCCGCGAAGAGCGAAGCGCACGATCACCACGGCCACGATCATGGTCATTCACATGGCCACGCCCACCACCACACCTCGCCCACGGGCGGCGGCAGCTGGGCCGTGCTCACCGGCGACAGCGTGCACTGCTTCGGCGACGGCATCCTGATTGCCTCGGCCTTCGTCGCCGACATCCGCCTGGGCCTCGTGGCCGCGCTGGCCGTGCTTGCGCACGAAGTGCCGCACCACATCGGCGACCTCGTCGTGCTGCGCCAGAGTTCGGCCAATTCGCGCGCGGCGCTCGTGAAGGTGTCGCTCGCGGGCACGATGACCATGCTCGGCGGCATCGCGGGCTGGTGGCTGGTCGACCAGCTGCATGGCTGGCTGCCGTACTTCCTGGTGCTGGCGGGCAGCAGCTTCGTCTACGTGGCGCTGGCCGACCTGATTCCGCAGCTGCAGAAGCGCCTGCCCGCGCGCCAGACCGCGGCGCAGATCGCGTGGCTCGCAGCGGGCATCCTGCTGGTCACGCTCGTGAGCCGGCTTGCGCACGGCGAGCATGGCCACGAACACGGCCACGATGAAGGCCACGGCGAGCACGGCCACGTCCACAAGGACTGACCGGTCATGCCGGCAGGGCGGTGCGTGACGGGAAACTTTCCGACACCGCCGTCAGGCCTTCGATCCACCGCAATGGGCAAAACAGGCGCACCATAGAGGGCCGTTCACCCATCTGCCGAGGAATTCTCATGACGCCCCAAGCCGATGCCACCGCGCGCTCCGCCTCGTCGTCCGAAGACGACGATGACGACAGCACGCCTGCCGACGACTTCGATGAACTCGAAGCCGATGCGTCCGACGACCTGTCGGACGAAACGGGCATCGACCTCACCGATGCCAGCGAGCTCGATGCCGACAACGTGCCGGCCGACGAAGAGTTCGACCGCGTGATGAACGCGCCGGACTGACTCGCCTGACCCAGGACGTTCAGACCGGTTCAGGCCAGCGCGCCTGCGCCGGACGCACCGATTCGTAGAAGCGCGCCATCTGCAGCACGCCCAGGTCGTCGAAGCGGCGCCCCGCGATCTGCAGGCCGATCGGCAGGCCGCTCGTTGAGTGCCCGCAGTTGATCGACGCGGCTGGTTGTTCCGACTGATTGAACACCGACGTGAAGTGCGAATCCTTCAGCGGATTTTCCGAGCCGCTGTTGATCGCGTCTGCCGCGAACGGCAGCACCGGCGACACCGGCGACAGCACGTAGTCGAAGGGCTGCGTGGCCGCCACGGTGGCCGCGCGCAGCGCCTGCATGCGCGTGAAGGCACGGAAGGTGTCTTCGGGCGTGAGCGAGGCCGCGAACTCCGCCGCCTGATGGATGTAGCCGGCCGCGAGCTTCGCGCGTTCCGGCGGCATCGCAGCCAGGTCGACGCGGCAGCGCATCGTGAAGAAGTGGGCCATGCCCATGCGCATGTCCAGCGTGCTCCAGTCGGCCATCGGCTCGACGATGGCGCCGGCCTGCTCGAACAGGCGCGCCGCAGCGAGCACCGCTTCTTTCACTTCCGCATCGATGGGCCAGCCGCCCGTGGTCTCGGTCCACAGGCCGATGCGCAGGCCCTTCACGTTGCGTTCGAGCCGCTGCCACGCCAGGTCGTTCGGCGGCAGGCTCATGTAGTCGCGCGCGTCGGGGCGCGTCACCACTTGCATCAGCAGCGCGGCGTCGGCCACGGTGCGCGTCATGGGGCCGATCACGCGCGCGGCGGCGGGCGGGTCGACCGGGATGCGGCCGTGGCTCGGCTTCAGGCCGAACACGCCGCAGAAGCTGGCCGGAATGCGCACCGAGCCGCCGATGTCGCTGCCCAGGTGCAGGGGGCCGTAGCCCGCGGCGGCGGCGGCACCGGCGCCCGAGCTCGAGCCGCCGGTGTTGCGGCTCAGGTCCCACGGGTTGCGCGTGAGTGCATGGAAGCTCGACGGCGCCGCGCCGAGGAAGCCGAAGTCGGGCATCGTCGTCTTGGTCACGATCACCGCGCCGGCTTCGCGCAGGCGTGCGGCGGCGGGGGCGTCGGCCGCGGCGGGCGCCAGCACGGTGGCCGCGCTGCCGATCGGCGTGGGCGTGCCGCGCGTGGCGATGTTCTCTTTCAGCGTGACCGGCACGCCGTCGAGCTCGCCCTGCGGCTTGCCCTGCGCCCAGCGCGCCTCGGAGGCGCGGGCCGAGGCCAGCGCGGCCTCGGCGTCCAGGCCGTAGGTGGCGTGGATGTGCGGCTCCCAGCGCTCGATGCGCGCGAGCACGGCCTGCGTCACCTCGACCGGCGACAAGGCGCGGTCACGGTAGTGTTCGAGTAGCTGGATGGCACTGAGTTCGTACAGGGGTGTTGTCATGGCTTCGCTTCTTCTTTGGGTGGTTGGATGAAGGTGGGTTGAAAAGACAGGGGGCAGGCGACGGCGCTCAGCCGCCTCCGAACGCATAGCCCTGGCCGGGCGCCGCGGCCAGCAGCGCGCGCGTGTAGGCCTCGCGCGGCGACAGCAGCACGTCGTGCGCGGTGCCTTGCTCGACGATGTGGCCCTGGTGCATCACGATCAGGCGGTCGCAGATCTGGCTGGCCACGCGCAGGTCGTGGGTGATGAACAGGATGCCGATCGACAGCCGCTGCTGGATCTCCGCGAGCAGCTTCAGGATCTGGTCCTGCACCGACACGTCGAGCGCCGACACGGCCTCGTCGGCGATCAGCACGCGCGGCTCGCAGGCCAGCGCGCGCGCAATGCACAGGCGCTGGCGCTGGCCGCCCGAGAACTCGCTCGGGTAGCGGTGCAGCACCTCGGGCTGCAGTCGCACCAGCGCCATCAGCTCCTCGGCGCGCTGCCAGGCCTTGGCGTGCGGCACGCCGAAATTCACCGGCCCCTCGACGATCGACTGGCCCACCGTGCGGCGCGGGTTGAGCGAGCGGTTCGGGTCCTGGAACACGACCTGCACCATGCGCCGGAACGCCGAACGCTGCGCGCCGCGCGAGCCCTCGATGCCCGGCACGCGGATGTCGCCGTCGGTGGGTTCGATGAGCCGCGCGATGCAGCGCGCCACGGTCGACTTGCCCGAGCCCGATTCGCCCACGATGCCGACCGTCTCGCCCGCATGCAGCTTCAGCGACACGTCGGCCGCCGCATGCACCGTGCGGCGCTTGCCGGGCCAGCTGCCCGTGCGGTAGACCTTGCCCACGCCGCGCGCATCGAGCAGCGGCGCCTTCGCTTCCACCGGCGCACGCAGCACCGGTGCCAGCCGCGGCACGGCGTCGAGCAGCATGCGCGTGTAGGCCTCTTTCGGGCGGCGCAACACCTCGTCCTTCGGGCCGCTCTCGACCTGCCGGCCGAGCTGCAGCACCACCACCTGGTCGGCGATGTCCGCCACCACGCCGAAGTCGTGCGTGATGAACAGCACGGCGGTGCCGTTCTCTTGCTGCATCTCGCGGATGAGTGACAGGATCTCGGCCTGCGTGGTCACGTCGAGCGCGGTGGTGGGCTCGTCGCAGATCAAGAGTGCGGGGCGCAGGATCAGCGCGATGGCGATCACGATGCGCTGGCGCTGCCCGCCCGAGAGCTGGTGCGGGTAGGCGTCGTAGATGCGCTGGGGCTCGGGCAGCCGCACGCGCTCGAAGATGGCGAGCACGCGCTCGCGGCGCGCGGCGGCGCCCAGCGTCGTGTGCTCGGCCAGGATCTCGTCGACCTGCGCGCCGCAGCGCATCACGGGGTTGAGCGCGGTCATCGGCTCCTGGAACACCATCGCCATGCGCGCGCCGCGCAGGGCGCGCAGCCGCTTCGCATCGGCCGCGAGCACGTTCTCGCCCTGCACCTCGATGCGCCCGGCCGAGGGCCGCAGCGACGCAGGCAGCAGGCCCATCGCGGCCTGCGCGATGACCGACTTGCCGGAGCCCGATTCGCCGAGCAGGCACACGACCTGGCCCGGCATCACGTCGAACGAGATGCCGTGCACCGCGTGCGCGCGGTCGGCGCCGGCGGGCAGGTCGATGGCGAGGTCGCGCACCACGAGGCAGGGCGCGACGGAGGTCATGGAAGCCGAAGAAGGGGTGGATGTCATGGTCAGGCTCCGCGCGGTTTGAACTTGGGATCGAGCGCATCGCGCAGGCCGTCGCCGAGCATGTTCACGGCCAGCACCGTGAGCGCCAGGAAGAAGCCGGGCAGCAGCACGGTCGACGGGTGCGAGGTGAAGTGCGTGCGGCCTTCGGACATGATGTTTCCCCAGGTCGGCACGTCGGACGGCAGGCCGATGCCCAGGAACGACATCACCGCCTCCACCAGCATTGCCGCCGCGCAGATGAAAGTGCCCTGCACGATCAGCGGCGCCACCGTGTTGGGCAGGATGTGGCGCAGCATCAGCTTCCAGGTCGGCGTGTCGAGCGCGACGGCCGCTTCCACATACGGCTCTTCGCGCACCGACAGCACCACCGAGCGCACCAGCCGTGCCACGCGCGGCGTCTCGGGCACCACGATGGCCAGGATCACCGTGAGCAGGCTGGGCCGCCACACGGCCACCAGCACGATCGCGAACAGGATGCCGGGGATGGCCATCATCCCGTCCATCACCCGCATGATCACGCCGTCGAGCCGCCGGAAGTAGCCTGCCACCATGCCCACCACGAGGCCGAACGCGACCGAGCCCAGCGCCACCGCCACGCCCACCGACAGCGAGATGCGCGCCCCGTAGGCCGTGCGGCTCCACAGGTCGCGGCCCATGCTGTCGGTGCCCAGCGGGAAGAAGCGCTCGAAGCTGTCGCCTGCGAGCGTGGTGAACTCGGTGCGCGTGCCGGGCGGCAGGTGCGAGTTCGCCGGGTCCATCGCGTTCGGGTCGATGGTGTAGAGCCAGGGCGCGGCCACCGCCAGCACCAGCATCGCGACCAGCAGGGCGCCGCCGACGCGCACGGCGCCGTTGGCGAGCAGGCGGCGCAGCAGCGACCGGGCCGGGGCGCGAGGCGCGGCGGGAGGAACCGCGGCAGAGGCAGGCGCATCGTCGCGCAGGGAAATCGAAGTCATGGCAAGGCTTTCGAAAGGCGGGATGAAGGCTGTCAGTAACGGATGCGCGGATCGAGCAGCAGGTAGCTCAGGTCCACCAGCAGGTTGACCACCACGTAGACCAGCGAGAAGAAGAGGGTGATGCCCTGGATCAGCGGGTAGTCGCGCGAGAGCACGGCGTCCACCGTGAGCTGGCCGAGGCCGGGGATCGCGTAGATCGTTTCGGTGACCACCACGCCGCCGATGAGGCCCGCCACGCTCAGGCCGATGACGGTGGCGATCGGCACGGCCGCGTTGGCCAGCGCGTGGCGCAGCAGCATGCGCCACTCCGAGATGCCTTTGGCGCGCGCGGTGCGCACGTAGTCTTCGGTGAGCGCCTCCGACACGGCCGCGCGCGTGACCCGTGCAATGAGTGCCGCGTACATCACGGCCAGCGTGACGCAGGGCAGTGCCAGGTGGCGCAGCCACGGGCCGATGCCGTCGCCGATGCGCTGGTAGCCCTGCGAGGGCAGCCAGCCGAGCTGCATCGAGAACAGCCAGATCATCACGTAGCCGGCCACGAACACCGGCACTGAAAAGCCGAGCACCGAGGCGCCCATGATGAAGCGGTCGAGCCGCCCGCCGCGCCGCGAGGCCGCGAGCACGCCGAGCGGCACGGCGATCAGCACCGTGAGCACCACCGTCACCGCCGCCACCGAGAGCGTGGGTTCCAGGCGCTGGCCGATCAGGTCGGTCACGCGCATCCGGTAGAAGAACGAGTAGCCGAGGTCGCCGCGCAGCACCTGGCCGAGCCAGTACACGAACTGCGTGACGATCGATGCGTCCAGGCCCAGCTGCGCGCGGATGCGTGCGATGTCCTGCGCATTGGCCGCATCGCCCGCGATGGCCGCTGCCGGATCGCCGGGCGTCATGCGCAGCAGCAGGAAGACGATGACGGCCACGATCAGGAGCACGGGCGCGGTGGCCAGTCCGCGGCGCAACAGGAAGTGGAGCATGTGAATCAGGTCCGTGACGAAGGGCCGGGTGTCCGGCGCGGGCAAAGGAAGTCCCGCCCGGCTGCCGCGCAAGGCGCAGCCGGTCAGGGGTGTCGATCAGAAAGGGGAGGGGGCGGTCGCGCCCGTCGGCTTACGGTGCCATCTTCTTGCGTACGTTCCAGTACAGCACCGCCGGCGACGGCAGCAGGCCGGTGATGGTGCCGCGGCGCACGGCCGTGGGCGCCTTGGCTTCGCCGAGCGGTGCGAGCACGCCGTGCTCGAGCACGACCTGCTGGATCTGCGTGGCGATTTCCTTGCGCTGCGCGAGGTCGGCAGTGGCGATGAACTTCGTCTTCAGCGCCTCGAGCTCGGGCACCACGGGCCAGCCGAAGTAGCCCTGGTCACCGTTGCCGGTCAGCGGGCTGTAGCTGATGGGGCTGCTTGCATCCACGCCGCCCCAGAAGGTGATGAAGGCGTTCCAGCCGCCGTTTTCGGGCAGGTCCTTCTTGGCGCGCCGGGTCACGAGCGTGGCCCAGTCGGTGGTCTGCACGTCGACGTTGAAGCCCACCTGCTTGAGCAGCTGGCCGTACACCGCGGGCAGCTTGTTCAGCGCGGGCGCGTCGCCCGGCAGCATGATCACCACGGGCTTGCCGTCGTAGCCCGATTCCTTGAGCAGCTTGCGCGCTTCTTCGAACTGCGGCTTGCCGGTGTAGAAGCCGGTCTTGTCGCTCGCGTAAAGCGAGCCGCACAGGTAGATCGAGGCGCAGGGCTTGTAGAAATCGCGGAAGGTGACTTGCGCGCGCAGCATCGCTTCCTGGTTGATGGCCAGCATCGCGGCCTTCAGCGCCTTCGGGTTGTTGAAGGGCGGCACCTTGTGGTTGTAGAGCACCGTGAAGGGGCCCGCCGGCATCACGTCGACCAGCTCGATCTTGTCGTTGGTGCGCATGCCCGTGTAGCCCGACGACGGCACGGTCTCGAGCATGTCGACCTCGCCGTTGAGCAGCGCATTGGTCTGCGTCTGCGGGTCGCGCAGCATCACCCATTCGACGCGGTCGACGTGCACCACCTTGCCGCCGGCCAGGCCCGAGGCGGGCTCCTTGCGCGGCACGTAGGCGGTGTTCTTGCGGTAGATGACGCGGTCGCCCGGGCGGAAGTCTTCCTTGGCGAGCGTGAAGGGGCCGGAGCCGATCATCTCGTCGATCTGTTTGTCGGCCGGCGTGTCGGCCACGCGCTTGGGCATGATGAAAGGCACCAGCGGGTTGGGCTTGCCGAGCGCGTCGAGCACCACGCCGAAGGGCTGCTTGAACGTCATGCGAAAGCCGTTCGAGCCGTCGGCAGTGATGCTGTCCATCGCCTCGTACATCTTCTGGCCCAGCGTGTCGCGCTTGGCCCAGCGTGCCAGCGAGGCGATCACGTCCTGCGAGGTGACCGGTGCGCCGTCGTGGAACTTCAGGCCCGGGCGCAGCGTGAAGCTCCACACCTTGTTGTCGGCGCTCGCGCTGTACTTGTCGACCATCTGCGGCTTGATGACGCCCTTCTCGTCCATCGCGAAGAGGGTGTCGTAGATCATCAGGCCGTGGTTGCGCGTGATGTTGGCGGTGGTCCAGATCGGGTCGACGATCTTCAGGTCCGACGAGGGCACGGTGCGAAGCACGGTCTGGGCGGACGCGCTGGCGGCGAAGCACAAAGCGAGCGCCGACAGGGAAGCCGCCGCGACGCGGCGCGGTGATAAATGGATTGCCATGGAGCCTTACTTCTTTCGGGAGGGAGCGGAAGACGCGGGAGGGGAAGACGGGGGCGATTCCTTGCTTTCGCGCAGCTGCACCAGCAGGAATTCGAAGATGTCGCGCGAGCCTTCTTCGGCGTCGATGAGCTTGTGCATGATGCGGCGCAGGTTCTCGATGTCGGCGACGCTCAGGCAGTCGAGAAAGCGCGCTTCCATCTCGTGCCCGATGGGCTCGGCGCGCAGCACCATGTCGACACCCGTCTTGCTCAGGCACAGGCGGATCTGCCGCGCGTCCTCGGTGCCGATCTGGCGCTCGACCAGCTTGCGCTGCACCAGCGAACTCACCAGCTTGGAGACCAGCGTCTTCTCGATGCCGCAGGTCTGCACCAGCTGGCCCATGGTGATGCCGGGCTCGGCGCCGATCATGCGCAGCAGGCGCACGTCGCGGATCGACAGGCCGAGTTCGATCTCGTAGATGCGCGAGCCGCGGTCGCGCGTGCGCTGCGACGCCAGGTCGATCAGCACGTTGAGGTAGTCGTTCTTCAGGCGAAGCGGGGCGTGCATGGCGGGTTGGTAGAAGTCTTCAATAGTTGAAATGTTCAACTATGTGGACGAACTACGCAAGCTCCGGGCCAGATGCCGAGGGAAATCCCCTAGGGACGCACTGCCAGAGAGGAAAAGCGCAAAGGAGAAAGAAAAACCGGGCCCGCGAGGCCCGGCGTGTTCACCGATCCGGTGCTGCGCATGCACCAGGATGCGAGGGCGGGCGCCATGCAGGTGCCGCCGCGGCGTGAGCTGTCAGGCTACGTCCTGGCGCACGATCACCTGGCCGTTGCGCGCGCCGCTGTGCACGCCGTGGCGCCACGTGACGGCGCCGTTCACGATCACCGCATCGATGCCTTCGGCGGGTTCGGTCGGCGTTTCGTAGTTCGCGGTGTCGCGCACCGTGGCGGCATTGAAGACCACCACGTCGGCGTGATGGCCGACCTTGAGCGCGCCGCGCTCGTGCAGGCCGAAGTTGCGTGCCGTGAGTCCGGTCATCTTCCACACGGCCGTCTCCAGCGGGAACAGGCCCACGTCGCGGCTGTAGTGCCCCAGCACGCGCGGGAAGGTGCCCCACAGGCGCGGGTGCGGCTTGTCGCCCAGCGGAATGCCGTCGGAGCCGATCATGGTTTCGTCGAAGGCGAGCACGCGCTGCACGTCGTCTTCGTCCATCATGAAATAGATGGCGCTGCCAGGCGACAGGCGCAGCGCGGCTTCTTCGCCCGACACGCCCCATTCGGCCGCGATGTCCTTCAGGTCGCGGCCTGCGCACTCGGGGTGCGGCACGCTCGAGGCAATGAGCACGCGGCCGTCCATCATCCCGCGGTCGGTGCGGATCATGGTGGAGCCGGCCGTGTACGGGTAGCAGTCGAGGCCGATGCACTGGTGCTTCATCGCTTCCTGGATGAAGGGCAGGGTGACCTTGGTCTTGCCGAAGTTCTGCGTGTTCTGCACCTTGTGGTGCGACACCACGACCGGGATGTCGAGCGCGCGGCCGATGTGGAAGGTTTCTTCGAGCGACTCCATGACGTGGTCGCTCTCGTCGCGCATGTGCGTCACGTACAGCGCCTTGCGCGACGTGAGCGGGCGGCCGACCTCGATGATCTCTTCGGTCGTCGCCTTCACGGCCGGCGGGTAGAAGGTGCCGGTCGACAGGCCGATCGCACCGGCCTGCATCGCTTCTTCGACCAGCGCCTGCATGGCGGCGATCTCCTTGTCGGTTGCGGGCCGGTCGAGGTCGGACATGGTCACGGCGCGCAGGGTCGAGTGGCCCACCATCGCCGCCACGTTCACCGACGAGGGCGTGGTGCGCAGCGCATCGAGGTAGGCCGCGAAGGTCATGAAGCGGTCTTCGGCCGGCGTTTCGAGCAGGCTCAGCGGCATCGGCAGGTCCATGTCGGCGCGCAGCGGCGCGGCGCTGATGCCGCAGTTGCCCGCCACCACCGTGGTCACGCCCTGCGACACCTTGAACGGCATCTGCGCCTGCGACAGCACGGCCTGGTCGTCGTGCGTGTGCGAGTCGATGAAGCCCGGCGCGACGATGCGGCCCGTGGCGTCGAGCGTCTGGTCGGCGGTGTGGCCTGTGAGCTTGCCGATGGCGGCGATGCGCCCGCCGACGATGCCCACGTCGGCGTCGAAGCGCGGGGCCTTGGTGCCGTCGATGACGGTGCCGCCTTGGATCAAGAGGTCGTAGTGGGGTGTCTTGTCGGTCATGAGGGCAATGCTTTCAACGGAAGTGGCAGGCGACCCAGTGGCCACCCTTGGAGGACGAAGGGCGCTCCGTCAGCTCGGGCGTCTTCTCCTTGCACACGGCCTGCGCCATCGGGCAGCGTGTGTGGAAGCGGCAGCCGGAGGGTGGGTTGGCCGGGCTCGGCGGGTCGCCTTGCAGCAGCAGGCGCCGCGCCGGCGTGCGCGGGTTGGGCACGGGCACGGCCGACAGCAGGATCTCGGTGTACGGATGCCGGGGCGCCGAGAACAGCGTGTCGCGGTCGGCGATCTCCACGATGTGCCCGAGGTACATCACGGCCACGCGGTGGCTGATGTGACGCACCACGGCGAGGTCATGCGCCACGAACAGGTAGGCGATGCCGAACTCGGCCTGCAGGTCCATCAGCAGGTTGACCACCTGCGCCTGCACCGACACGTCGAGCGCCGACACCGGCTCGTCGCAGACGATGAGCTTGGGGTTCAGTGCCAGCGCGCGCGCAATGCCCAGGCGCTGCCGCTGGCCGCCCGAGAACTCGTGCGGAAACTTCTTCGCCGCCTCGGGCCGCAGACCGACGCGCGAGAACAGCCACTGCACGCGCTCGCGCCGCTCGGCCAGCGACACGTCGCCGAAATTGCGCAGCGGCTCGGCCACGATGTCACCGGCCGTGAGGCGCGGGTTCAGCGAGGCGTACGGGTCCTGGAAGATGATCTGCAGGTCGCGCCGGCGCTGGCGCATCGCGTTCGCGGACAGGGTCAGCAGCTCTTCGCCGTTCAGCCGCACCGAACCCGAGGTGGGCTCGACCAACCGCATCACCGACTTGGCCGTCGTGGTCTTGCCGCAACCCGACTCGCCGACCAGCGACAGCGTCTCGCCGTGCCCGACGTTGAACGACACGCCGTCGACCGCCTGGATCGCTGGCTTGGTCGGTCGCAGCCAGCGGCGCGGCGAGATGTAGTGCTTGCGCAGCTCGCGCACCTGCAGCAGCGGCGCGTTGGTGGATGTTGTCGTTGTCGTCGTCATGCGTTCACCTCGGCAGCCTCGTCGGTCCATTGCTCCTGCACCGCGAAGCAGGCGACCACGTGCCCGTCGCCTTGCGTGGAAAGTGGCGGTGTCTCGCGCCGGCAGCGTTCGCGTGCCTGCGAACAGCGCGCGGCAAAGGCGCAGCCGTGCCCCAGCTCGTGCGCGGCGGGCACCATGCCCGGAATCTCGTGCAGCCGCGCGCTCGACGTGCTCATGGCGGGCATCGAGGCCATCAGCGCACGCGTGTAGGGGTGCAGCGGGCGATCGAAGAGGTCGATCACGTCGGCCTCTTCCACCTTCTTGCCGGCGTACATGACGACGACGCGGTCGCAGCTCTCGGCCACCACGCCCAGGTCGTGCGTGATCATCACCACGCCCATGCCCAGCTCTTTCTGCAGCCGCTTGATGAGGTCGAGGATCTGCGCCTGGATGGTCACGTCGAGCGCGGTGGTGGGCTCGTCGGCGATCAGCACCTCGGGGTTGCAGGCCAGGGCCAGCGCGATCATCACGCGCTGGCGCATGCCGCCCGAGAGCTGGTGCGGGTACTCGTTCACGCGCCGCTCGGGCTCGGGAATCTGCACCAGGCGCAGCATCTCGACCGCGCGCTGCAGTGCTTCGGCGCGGCTGGCCTTCTGGTGCAGCTGCACCGTCTCGGCGATCTGCCGGCCCACGGTGAGCACCGGGTTCAGCGAGGTCATCGGCTCCTGGAAGATCATCGAGATGCGGTTGCCGCGAATCTGCCGCATCTCGCGTTCGCTGAGCTGCATCAGGTCGGTGCCGCGCAGGCGCACCGCGCCCATGTGGCGACCGGGCGGCGTGGGCACCAGCCGCAGGATCGACAGCGCGGTCACGCTCTTGCCGCAACCCGATTCGCCGACCACGCCGAGCGTGCGGCCCGCGCGCACGGTGTACGACACGCCGTCGACCGAGCGCACGGTGCCCGCGAGCGTGCTGAAGTAGGTGCGCAGGTTGTCGACCTCGAGCAGCGGCTCGCCGGGGGCGAGGGTGGCCTGGGACATGTGGATCGTCATGGGGCGTTCCTCTTCATCACAGTTGCCGCGCCAGGCGCGGGTCGAGCGCATCGCGCAGACCGTCGCCGAGCAGGTTGATCGCCAGCACCGTGGCCGCCAGCAGCAGGCCCGGGTACAGGATGATGTGGAACGCCACAGTCACGAAGTTGCGGCCCTCGGCCATCATGTTGCCCCAGCTCGGCGTCTGCGAAGGCACGCCCACGCCGAGGAAGGACAGCGCGGCCTCGGTGAGCACGGCGGCGGCGGCCACGAAGGTGGCCTGCACGATCAGCGGCGCCACGATGTTCGGCAGCACGTGCCG
The DNA here is from genome assembly GCF_002849325.1 of Variovorax sp. RO1. Taxonomy (NCBI): domain Bacteria; kingdom Pseudomonadati; phylum Pseudomonadota; class Betaproteobacteria; order Burkholderiales; family Comamonadaceae; genus Variovorax; species Variovorax sp. RO1. Next base: position 201,264 of record NZ_PKMT01000005.1, on the reverse strand, counting down.
CACGAGGATCACCGGCAGCCGCGTGCCGACCGCGTGTGCGGCCTCCACGAACAGCTGCTCGCGCAAGGTGAGCGCCAGCGAGCGCACCAGCCGCACCACGCGCGGAATCTCGGGCACGGTGATGGCGATGATCACCGTGGTGAGGCTGGCGCGCGTCACGGCCATCAGCGCGATGGCCAGCAGGATGCCGGGGATGGCCATCAGCCCGTCCATCACCCGCATGATCGGTCCGTCGGCCCAGCGCACGAAGCCCGACACCAGGCCCAGCACGATGCCGAAGAAGGTGGCGAGCACGGCGACCGAGGCGCCGACGATCATCGACACGCGACCGCCCCACACGGCGCGGCTGAACACGTCGCGGCCCAGCGCATCGGTGCCGAACCAGTGCTCGGCCGAGGCCGTCTGCATGCGCGCCAGCGGGTCGATGTCCTGCGGGTCGTGGGTGGCGATCCAGGGCGCGGCGATGGACAGTGCGGCCACCACGATGAGCAGCAGCGCGCCGACGATCAGCGTCGGGTGCTTGCGCACCCAGCGCCAGCGCGGCGGTACGAAAGGAGGGTCTTCGGCGGCGTCGGCGACAGCGGCAGGAACCGGCGCATCGACCTCACGCAAGGGCAGGGCAGTGGACATGGCGTCGTGGGGCTCGTTCTTTGTTCTAGTACTGGATGCGCGGGTCGAACAGGCGGTAGCTCAGGTCGATGAGCAGGTTGATCAGCACGTACACGCCTGCCGACAGCAGCAGCACGCTCTGGATCACCGGGTAGTCGTGGCGCTGCACCGAATCGATCACGAGCCGGCCCACGCCCGGAATGGCGAACACCGTCTCGGTGACCACCACGCCGCCGATGAGCAGCGCGATGCCCGCGCCGATGGTGGTGGCGATGGGAATGGCCGCATTGCGCAGCGCATGGCCCAGCACCGGCAGCACGCCCAGGCCCTTGGCGCGTGCGGTGCGGATGTAGTCCTCGTGCAGCACCTCGAGCACGGTGGCGCGCGTCATGCGCGTCACCAGCGCGATGTACACCAGCGCCAGGTTCACGCAGGGCAGCACCAGCGCGCGCAGCCAGGCACCGGGGCCTTCGGAGAAGGGAACGTAGCCCTGCACCGGAAACCACGGCAGCTGCACCGCGAAGGTGTAGACCAGCAGGTAGCCGATGAGGAACACCGGCACCGAGAACGCCAGCACCGCGAACAGCATCACGAGGCGGTCGATCCACGTGCCCGCGCAGTAGGCCGCGAGCGTGCCCAGCGGCACGGCCGTCACCAGCGTGATGAGCATGGTCAGCGCCGCGATCGACACCGTCGGCTCCAGCCGCTGGCCGAGCAGCTGCGTCACGGGCACCTGCGTGAAGATCGAGGTGCCCAGGTCGCCCGTGAAGATCTTGCCGATCCACAGCCCGAACTGCTGCCACAGCGGCAGGTTCAGTCCGAGCGCGGCGCGCAGCTTGTCGATGTCTTCGGTGGTGGCGAGGTCGCCCGCGATGAGCGCGGCCGGGTCGCCGGGCGACAGGTGGATCAGCAGGAACACCACCACGGCCACCACCGCCATCACCGGCAGCGTGGAAAGAAAGCGTCGAACGATGTAGCCCATGGTGGTGCGCGCGGCTTACTTGTCGAGCATCCAGACGGTCGGCATGCCGGACCACATCTTGTCCAGCCCCTTGAGGCTGGCGCGCGCTGCGAACGCGGCCGAGTACTGGCCCGCGTTGATGTACGGCACGGCCTCGTAGGCGCGCGACTGGAAGGCGTCGAGCAATTCCTTGCGCTTGGCCGGCACGGTTTCCTTCAGCCATGCGGTGCGCAGCTCGTCGAGTTTCTTGTCGCAGGGCCAGCCGGGCAGCGTGTTGCCGCAGGCCGCGCCCAGGTAGGCGTTGCTGATGGGCGAGTTCGCATCGAACTCGCCGGCCACCGTGACGTACATGTTCCAGCCGCCGGCATCAGCCGCGTCGCGCTTGGCGCGGCGCGCACCGATCGATGCCCAGTCCATGGTCTGGGCATCGACGTTCAGGCCGATGCTCTTCATGGTCTGCGCGGCCATCAGCGCTTCGGCGTTGAGGTAGGGCACGTCGCTCGGCACCATCAGCACGACCTTCTCGCCCTTGTAGCCGGCGTCGGCGAGCATCTTCTTCGCCTTGGCGACGTCGGCCTTGCGGAAGGGCTCCGCACCGGCCGAGGTGTCGTTGGGGCTGCCGCAGATGAAGTAGGTGGCGCAGTAGGCCATGCGCATGTCCAGCGGGAAGCCCATGGCCGCGACGAAGCGTTCCTGGTTCACGGCCTGCAGCAGCGCCTGGCGCACCTTCGGGTTGTCGAAGGGCGGGTGCAGCTGGTTCATCACCAGGAAGCCCTGGTAGGTTCCGAAGGCGCGGACCTTCACGTTGCTGTCGGTGCGCAGCGGCGCGATGTAGTCGGGTGGCAGCTGCTCGATGAAGTCCACCTCGCCGCGCTTGAGCGCCGAGATGGCGCTGTTGGCGTCGGGCAGGTAGAGCCATTCGACACGGTCGAGCGTGGTCTTCTTGCTGCCGGCCAGGCCGCTCGGCGGCTCGCTGCGCGCCACGTAGTTCGGGTTGCGCACGAACACCGTCTTGTTGCCCGGCACCCATTCGTCGCGCTTGAAGATGAAGGGCCCCGAGCCGACGACCTCGGTCAGGGGCGAGGTGGCCGGCAGCTTGGCGATGCGCTCGGGCAGGATCACGGGCGGAAAGCCCGAGGGCTTGGCCAGCGCGTCGAGCACCATGCCGAAGGGCTCGTTGAGCGTGAGCGTGAGGGTGCGCGCGTCGGTCGCCTTCCACTCGGCGCCGACGGCTGTCATGGCGCGGCCGAGGCTGTCGCGCGCGGCCCAGCGCTGCAGCGACGCCACGGCGTCGGCCGCGGTCACGGCGGCGCCATCGGAGAACTTCAGGCCCGGGCGCAGCGTGAAGCTCCACTGCTTGCCGTCCTTCGAGGTCGTGTACTTCTCGACCATCTGCGGCTGCGGCTTGCCGGTGGCATCTTGTGCGAACAGCGTGTCGTACACCATGTGGCCGAAGTTGCGCGAGATGTAGGCCGTGGTGAAGGTCGGGTCAAGAATCTTCAGGTCGGCATGCGCCACCACCTTGAGTGTCTTGGGCGGCGTTGTCTGGGCGAGCGCGGGAAGGCTGGCGGCCGAAAAGGCCAGGGCAGCGAGGGCGGCAAGCGTTCGTCGTTTCATCGTCGGTTCTCCGGTCGGTGGGGGCGAAAGAAAAAGAAGAGGGAGCTCAGGCAGCGACGCCGATGGGCCACTTGGGCAGGCGTGCTTTTCGATACGGCAGCGTCGTGAGATCGAGCGTCACGGCGCCCGGTGCGCCGGCGTAGATCACGTGCTTCGCCACCTGGGAGTACGACGCATAGAAGTGCTGCGACGACTTGACGACCACGATCTTCTTGGCCGCCAGGTCGCAACCCAGCTGCGTGAACATGTCGGTGCCCATGGCCTGGTTGCGCCGCGTGATCAGAACGATCTCGATGCCGTTGATCTCGACCAGTGCGCAGTCGCCCATGGCCGTGGGCGTGTTCGACAGGCCCGTCATCACCAGGTCGTGCTGCAGCGCCTTCACGGTGCATTCGACGTCGAGCGGATCGCCCGACAGCGGGCTGATCTTGCCGCCGATGCGCATCTGCAGCTTGGCGCCCACGCCGGCATCGAAGGCGATGCGCACGGCGATCGGGTCCCACATCGGGCCCAGCGCCGCATTGGTGATGCCGCGCTCCAGCATGCGGCGCAGGATGAAGGTGGAGTCGCTCGCCGCACCGCCGCCGGGGTTGTCGGCACCATCGGCCAGCACCACGGGGCCGCCGTCGAAGGCCAGCGCCTGGTCGAGCGAGTCGTCGATGCTCGGGTAGTTGACCGTGAGGCCGTCGCGCATGGCGATGACTTCGTCGGCCAGCTGGCGCGCCAGGGCATTGGCCTTGGCTTGATCGCCGTCGGTGTACACGAGCACCTTGGTGCCCATCTCGGGCACGTCGCCCCAAGAGAAGCCGTGCGTGAGCGAGACCGAGAGCACGCCGTTTTTGCCTTCGAGCGCCTGCATGCGCTCGACAAAACTGCGCGCCGGTTCGCGCGAGGTGTGGACGGTGACGATGATGTCGCAGTCGACCATCGCAGCCACCGGCTTGACCTTGCCTTCGACCGCCGCGGCGCAGATGTCGACCAGCTCGAGCCCGCGTTCGAGCACATCCGTGTGCGGGTACTCCTTGAAGGAAACCATCACGTTGGCGTTGTCCACCATGGCGGGCGTGAGGTGGTTGTGCGGATCGAGCTCGGCGCCGACGATGACGTCGGGGCCGACGATCTGGCGCACGCGCACCAGCATGTCGCCTTCGCAGTCGTCGTAGCCGTCAGCCACCATCGCGCCGTGCAGGCCGAGCAGCACCATGTCCACCGGCAGCGCCGCGCGCAGGTCGTTCAGCATTTCGTCGCGCAGCGTTTCGTAGGCGTGGCGCGTGGTGATGCCGCTGGGTTGCGCGCCCGCCACCATGCCTTCGAGCAGCGTCCAGCCTTTTTCCTTGCCGCGGATGCGTGCGGCCCACAGCGGGCCCGAGTAGATCGTCAGCGCATCGGGATGCTGGCCGGCAGGAAAGTAGCCGCGGTCCTTGAAGGAGGCGATGCCGGTCGGCATCGGGCCGAAGGTGTTGGTTTCGGTCGCAAGAGAGGCACTGAAGACACGCATGGTGATTTCTCGTGGAGAGGGTTCGTTGTGGGGGAAGGAACGGATCAGCCGGCCGTGTGCAGCCGCTGCGGGCCGAGCATCTCGGCCGTGAGCCCGAAGCCCGCGATGCGCTCGGGCAGCGGCAGGCCGCGTGCCAGCGCGGCGCAGGCTTCGCCCATGGCGGCCGAGGTCTGGATGCCGTAGCCGCCTTGCGCCGCGACCCAGAAGAAGCCGGGCGCGTCGGGCGCGAAGCCGCCCACCAGGTCGCCGTCGGCCACGAAGGAGCGCAGGCCGGCCCAGGTGCGCGTGGGGCGGCGGATGGCGAGCGTGGTCGCTTCTTCGATGCGGTGCATGGCGATGGCGATGTCCATCTCTTCGGGCTGCACGTCCTGCGGCTCGACCGGGTCGGCGTTGGCCGGCGAGCCGAGCAACATGCCCGCGTCGGGCTTGATGTACCAGCCCTCGTCGGCGGCGAACACCATCGGCCAGTGCGCGACGCTCTGGCCCTCGGGCGGCGCGAAGATGAAGGCCGAGCGGCGGCGCGGCTCGATGCCCAGCGGGCGCACGCCGGCCAGCTGCGCGATCGTGTCGACCCACGCACCGGCCGCGTTGAGCACCACGGGCGCTTCGTACACCGCGCCGCCGGCCGTCACGCGCCAGCAGTCGCCCACGCGCTCCATGGCCGTGACATCGGCGTCGCACACCAGCTTGCCGCCGGCCTGGCGCATGCCGCGCAGGTAGCCCTGGTGGATGGCGTGCACGTCCATGTCGGAGGCATCGGGTTCGTACACCGCGCCGGCCACCTGCTCGGGGCGCAGCGCCGGCACCATCTCGCGCGCCTGTTCGCCGTCGAGGCGCTGGGCGCCGACGTCCATGGCGCGCAGCAGCTCCCAGTGCGCTTCGAGCTCGTGCAGGTGCTCGGTGCCCGCGACCATCATCGCGCCGCGTGGCGTGAGCAGCGGGTGCTCGGCAAAGCCTTCGGGCGGGTGTTCGAGGAAGGCGCGGCTGGCCATGGTGAGGGCGCGCACCTGCGGTGTGCCGTAGCTTTCCATGAAGAGCGCGGCCGAACGGCCGGTGGAGTGGTAGCCCGGCTGGGCTTCGCGTTCGAGCAGGATCACGCGGGCATGCGGGGCGAGCCAATGGGCCACGGAGGCCCCGGCGATGCCGCCGCCGATCACGAGATAGTCGGCCACGACAGGAGTGGTTGTGTTTGTTGTCATCGCCGAAAAGTGTAGGTAGAAATTTGCGGATACGCAAATTGATTTGCGTCGACCAAGGGGAAACCATGGGTGCACCAGCAAGGTGAAATTTGCGTACACGCAATTTGCGCATACGCAAAACGCGTGCCGGCCAAGATCGCACCGTGCGTGGCCGGCCGGGCGCGGGGCTGGCAGAATCACCCGGCACACCTAGAGAAAGCCAAGCGTGACTCCACACACAGGGAACCGGGCCGGGGCGAAGCCGAAGGAAGAGCCGCCCACGCTGGACCGCACCACTTTCGGCCATCGCCTGCGCACCGCGCGCAAGCGTTTCGGCTGGACGCTGGCGCAACTGGCCGAGCGCTCCGGCGTGTCGATCACCACCATCTCGCGCGCCGAGCGCGGCCAGCTCGCGCTCGGTTACGAGAACTTCACCGCGCTGGGCCGCGCGCTCGAGATGGACATGAACGCCATGTTCGCGGGCGCCGGCGTCAAGCCCGAACAGTTCGACGGCCCGGTCGTCACGCGCGCGGGCAAGGGCGTGGTCTACAAGGGGCTGGCCATCGCCTACGAGTTTTTGGGCACCACCGCCGCCGGCAAGCAGATGAGCCCCATCGTCGGCACCGTGCATGCGCGCCGCATCAACGGCCCCGAAGACTTCGTGCGCCACACCGGCGAAGAATTTGCGTACGTGTTGTCGGGCGAGATCGACGTGCACTTCGACAACGGTGAAGTGGTGCGCCTGGCGCGCGGCGATTCGCTGTACTTCGACAGCCGCCTCGGGCACGCCTACGTGAGCGTGAGCCGCCAGCTCGCGAAGATCGTGGGCATGACCTCGGGGGAGAGCGGGCACATGAAGTCGGCGCGGGAGGCGCCGGCGTTGAAGCCGGCGCGCAAGACCGTGGCCGCGAAGAAGACCGTGGGTGGTCGCAAGGGCTGAGCGCCCGCGTCAGCCTCCGGCCAGACATGAACTGAAGGAGCAATGACGATGCCCGAGCACAAGATTTTCGCGATGCCATTCGCCAAGGTGTACCCGATGTACGTCCAGAAGGCGGAACGCAAGAACCGCACGAAGGCCGAAGTCGATGCAGTCATCTGCTGGCTCACCGGCTACGACGCGGTGGGGCTGCAGCAGCAGATCGAACAGCAGAACGATTTCAGGACCTTCTTCGCGCAGGCCCCGGCGCTGCATCCGAACCGCGCGCTGATCAAGGGCGTGGTGTGCGGCGTGCGCGTCGAGGAGGTCGAAGACCCGCTGATGCAGAAGATCCGCTACATGGACAAGCTGGTCGACGAGCTGGCCAAGGGGAAGGCGATCGAGAAGATCTTGCGGGCTTAGCGCGCGTCTAACCCGTCGCCACGATGACGTGCGCCTGGATCTTCCCGGCCACCGGGCCTGTGCCATGTCGGCTGGCAATCGCCTCCGCCGAGCGGTCCGTCGCGAGCTGAAGCAGGCTCGCATCGCGCGCCTCGATCTCGTTGCGCAGTGGCGTTCCCTGGCAGTAGGCCATGGCCACCTCGCTGGCAGAGGGCGAGCGACTTTGCTTCTCGATCGTCTTGATCTCGATGTCGGTGAACCCCGCGCGGCCCAGGTCTTCGCGGATCAGTGCGACGTCGTGGTAGCCGTGCGGCGTGCGCGCGAGGAACCGTGGCGGGTCGTCCGGAAACACGGTGGCGACGGCCTGGCTGACTTCGTTGGAGAAGGCGTTCTCTTCGATGCGGTCCCAGACGCTGAACACGAAGCGCCCGCCAGGCTTGAGCACGCGACGCGCCTCGCTGTAGCCGGCGACCCGGTCAGGGAAGAACATCGCACCGAACTGGCAGAGCACCACATCGAAGGAGGCGTTCTCGAACGGCAGGGCGAGCGCGTCCGCCTGCTTCCATTCGATGCGGCTGTCGGCCGATTGCCGCGTGACGGCATAGTCGAGCATGGCGGGGTTGAGGTCGGTCACCACGTAGCGGGCGTCGGCGCCGAGCAGGGGTGCCAGCATCCGCGTGACCGCGCCGCTGCCGGCCGCTGTTTCCAGCACCGCGCCGGGCGAGAACCCCGCAACCAGTGCTGCGACGTCGACGGCGTAGCCCTCGAAGATCAGGGGGACCATCAGCGTGTCGTAGAACTTCGGGATCGAGCCCGCGAACACCTTGTCGCTTTCGGCAGCCATGGGAACTCCTTGAAAGCTCTGAGCAGTGCATGGCTTGACCATTCATTGCAGAGCGAGCCTGCTCCCTTGCTCCAACGAGTCCGTGCCTGTTTGGGCATGCGTGACGGGGACGCTGGGCCATGGTGGCCCTGCCAGGCATCGTCGTCAACGCCGTTCCGCGGGCGTCCTCCCCCATAGTGGGTACCGGAGATGTTGCCGGGCGTTTCCGGCTTGCTGAGGGGCAGGCCTTGGCGCCCTAACGGCCGCGGTCGCCATCGCGCACCGATTCGATCGTGCCGTTGTAGAGGCGCACGATGCCGAAGAAGGTGCCTGGCCCGCGGTCGTAGGTCCACTCTTCCATCGGCACGCATTGGTTGGCCAGCACCGCTTCGGGGCCGCCCGGCCGATAGGGCGTGAGGACCCAGCCGAGCTGCACCATCGGCACGCAGACCGCCTGCCGATAGACCGGTTCGCCGCAGGTCTGGAGCAGGGTCGCGGGCGACGCACCTTTGCCGACGAGGTAGCCGTTGCAGGCGAGGGACTGTGCGGTGGCGGAGCCGGGGAGCAGCAAGGCGGCTGCTGCGATCGACAGCCCGGTGGCCAGTCGCGCGAAACGACCGTCGCCCGGCATCCTTGACCCTCTTGAACGCTTCATGCGCTCACCGCTCGCGAACCAGTTGGGCGTATCGCCAGACACCCCAGATCGCGCCGGCGGTGAGGCCGACGCCCACGCTCCAGCCTGACGGCACATCGAACGCGAGCGCCAGGATCAGCATCAAGCCGACGCTGACCAACGTGATGAACGTCAGCGTGACGAAATCGAAGCGCGCGACCTCGAAGCTGTCTTCCGCCACGCTGCGCCTTCGGTGGCCGCGCTTGTCGCGCACGCTGCGGAACAACAGGACATCGAGAACGAAATCGAAGATGCCGACGACAAGGTCGGCCAGGATGCTCCACATCGGGACGCTCCATGTTTGCGGTGACACCCTGGGTTGTCGCAGACCTCGCGATGGTCCGACCCGGGTGGTGCGGCGGAGCCGGGCGAAATGTTACCGTGCTTCCGACAAGGCGGGCCATCGCCATGCGTGGTCGCTGGTCATCCGTCGACCCGCTTCAACCCGGCATCTTCGGTGGCCAGTTGTGTGTCTCGTTGCGGCCTTCGCGGCACCACGCATACAGCGCGTCGTACATCACCAGCCCGTGCTGCAGCATCGCCTGGTCGTCGGCAAACACGCGCGACAGCCCTAGCGATATGGCGTAGAGCCCTGCCGACTGCGGCGTGAGGTCGAGCCGCGAGGTGTCCGCGCCGCGCACGATGTCGGCCAGCTGGTGCAGCGCAGGCTCGGTGAGCCGGTACTTCGCGAGGAAGGCGTCGAAGCTGCAGCGCTCGCCGAGGTGGCTCATCTCCACGCCCGGAATGTCGTAGGGCGTGGCGCCGGTGCTTGTCGCCATGCGCAACACGTCGGCCGGTGGCACGTAGAGAAACTCGGCCTCGCGGTCGATGAAGCGCAGGATCAGCCATGGGCAGGCGATGCGGTCGATCTTCGGGCGTTCGCGGGTGATCCATTTCATGACGTCGCTCCTGGGTCGGCAGGCTTGGGTTCGAGCGGACGGCCGGCGGCCTGCCAGCCGTCGATGCCGCCGCGCAGATAGCGTGCGTCCAGGCCCGCAGCGCGCAGCCGCATGGCCGTGCTGCGTCCTACCTCGTGGCCGTAGACGCAGTACACGACGAGCGCGCGGCCCGCCGGGAGTTCGCCGGCCCAGTGCTCGACCGCGGCCGGGTCGCGCCAGCGCGCGCCGGGGATCATCGACGCGGCCTGCGCGAACACGCCGGCACGGCGCACGTCGAGCAGCACCGATCCGGCCACGTCGTCCTGCGTCGCACCGAAGGGCGCGCTGGTGGCGTGCACCGCCTGCTGGTAGCGCGCGTAGACCGGGGCCCAGTCGATGTTTTCCATGAAGGCATCGACGTAGGCGCCGGCAGCGGCGCCGTGATCGAGGTGATAGGCGTGTTCGTACATGTCCAACGCCAGAAGGGGCGTGCCGCCTGCCAGCGCATGGGTGTGATCGGCGGCCCACTGGTTGACCAGCGTGCCCTCGCGCGGCTGGAAGGTGAGCAGCACCCAGCCCGAGCCGCCGCCAAGCGCCTTGCCCATCGCTGCGAATTCCTCGTGCCATCGGTCGACGCCGCCGAAGCTGGCCGCCAATGCGAGTGCCATGGCGGGCTCCATCGTCTGGCCGTCGCCGCCGAGCGACGCGAAGTACAGCTCGTGCAGCAGCATCGAGTTGCTGGCGATGAGCTCTTCGCGCTTGAGGCCGTTGAGCTGGAAGCCGGGCGTCGAGGCGAATGGTGTCGTGGCGAGCTGTGCCCGGATGGCGTTGAGGCGCTTGACCGCGCCGCCATAGTTGTTCTGGTGATGGCTGTTCAGAAGCCGCTCCGACAGGCCGCGCAGCGTGGCGGGATCGAAGGGCAAGGCTTGAGTTCGGGCGTCCATGGCGGCTCCTTCAGCGCAGCAGCGGAAGCCACAAGGTGACTGCCAACCCGATGGCCGCGCAGGCACCGAGCAGCGGCATCACACCGACCTTGAAGCGGAACAGGGCGAGCGTCGCGGCCACGGCAATCACTGCCGACACCGCATCGAAGCGGCCACCGAAGCCGTGCGGCCAGAGCACGTGGTACGCGAAGAAGAGCGCCAGGTTCAGGATCACGCCGACCACCGCCGCGGTGATCGCCGACAGCGGCGCGGTGAAGCCCAGCCTGCCGTGCGTGGCCTCGATGGCGGGCCCGCCGGCCAGGATGAAGATGAACGAGGGCAGGAAGGTGAAGAAGGTGACGACGGTCGCGGCCAGCGCCCCTGCGAGGAACAGCGCGTCGGGCCCCAGCACCTGCTGGAGCCATCCGCCGACAAAGCCGACGAACGCCACGACCATGATGAGCGGGCCCGGTGTGGTCTCTCCCAGCGCCAGCCCGTCGATCATCTGCGCGCCCGAGAGCCAGTGGTGTTGCTCGACGCCCCCTGGTAGACGTAGGGCAGCACGGCATAGGCACCGCCGAAGGTCAGGAGCGCGGCTTTGGTGAAGAACCAGCCCATCTGCGTGAGCGTGCCGTGCAGACCCTGGGTCGCGACGAGCACGCCCATGGCCAGCAGCCACAGGCCCAGGCCGATGCCCAGAATCTTGAGCAGGTGCGCGCGTGAAAAGCGCGCGTGCGCCGGCGTGGGCGTGTCGTCGTCGATCAGCGCCGGGCCGTAGCTCTGTCGCGCATTGCCATGGCCGCCGCCGAGCGCGAACACCTCGGGCGCCCATCGCGCGCCGAAGTGGCCGATGAGGCCGGCCGCCAGCACGATCGCCGGAAACGGCGTGTCGAACGCGAAGATGGCCACGAAGGCCGCGGCGGCGATGCCCCACATCCACCGGTTCTTCAACGCGCGGCTGCCGATGCGGTGCGCCGCGTGCAGCACCAGCGCGGTGACCGCCGGCTTGATGCCGTAGAAGATGCCGGCCACCACCGGCACGTTGCCGAAGCGCAGATAGACCCACGACAGTGCGATCAGGATGAACAGCGAGGGCAGCACGAACAGCGCGCCGGCCGCGATGCCGCCGCGCGTGCGGTGCATGAGCCACCCGATGTAGGTCGCCAGTTGCTGCGCCTCAGGGCCGGGCAGCAGCATGCAGAAGTTCAACGCATGCAGGAAGCGCTTCTCGCTGATCCAGCGCCGCCGCTCGACCAGCTCGGTGTGCATGATCGAGATCTGCCCGGCGGGCCCGCCGAAACTGATGAAGCCGAGCTTGAGCCAGAAGCGAAGGGCTTCGGCAAAGGAGATAGGCGAAGGGGGCGCGCAAAGCGCGGAAGGTGCGTCAGGCAAGGCGGTGTCCACGGAAGGCTCCGTTGTGAGTCACCAGCGCTTGGACGGGACACCGTCTTACTTTGCAGTGCGGGAGGCTGTTTTCCCGCGAAAGGGCATCGTAGCAGTGGATATTCCTGCTGGCAACGTGGGGCCCTCAGGCCACCTCCACGCTGCTCGGAAGCACCTTGGAGATTTCGGCGGAGGCGCCGCACCCCATGTGCCAGATCAGCGTGCCTGTGCGCACACGCGCTTGAACACGATCCCGCTCACCGTGGTCGGACCACCCACGGCCTTCCAGTCGCTGCGCCGGGCAAGGTCGATGTCATGCACTTCCAGCGGCCCGTTGTGGCTGATGACGCGGCGCATCTTTTCGCGCCCGCCCTTGCAGTCGTAGTCGTAGAGATAGCGCGAGGTGCGGAACGGGGTCTTGCCCACATCGGTCTGCAATTCGTCGTAGCGGTAGAGGGTCCACGCCTCCACGGCGTCGCCGTGCGGTTTGATCGACTCGCGCTGCAGCAGCACCTTCTTGCGCGGGGTGCTGGCGATCTCGGTCCAGTTGTCGGCGGCTTGGGCGGGCACTGCGGTCAGCAAGGCCGCTGCCGCGCAGGCAGACGCGATGAGGTGCACTGCCAGCACGGCGCGGTGCTTGGGAAGATGAGGCTTCATTCTTTTCACTCCCTGTGGGTTGATGGGCATCCCTGGCGCATCCATCTTCTGTGGTGATGCGCCGGGCACAGCGGGTTCAGGCGACGTTTGGCTTCAGGCAGCCAGGCAAAGAATGCCACAGGCCTGCGACGAAGGCGCCGTGGATGCCGGTCACTGCGGCAGAATTCCGCGGGGGGACGGGGCCAGCCACGCATCGAGCGCCAGACGTCTGAGTCGAAAAGACTTCATTTCCCCGTGCAGTGGAGTGGGGCATGTCGACGTGGTTCGGCCCAAAGAGTCTCGGGCCTGTGAGGCGAACGGCTTTCAAAAAAATGAGGAGAAGTCTTGAACATAAGAATTGCAACGATGGCTCGCCGTCTGATGGCGACGGTGGCTGTGGCGGCAGCCGCACAGGTCATGGCCCAGTCCACCCTGTCGCCATTGAGCGATGGCTTGCGCGCACCGGCCGGCGGGTTCGGCATGTCCGTCGCACCACCTCCGATGCCGAAGCCGCCACCACTTGTGCGTACGAACTATTCGGACCTGGATGGCGCGTTGCTGTGGGATGAAGCCATTGCCACGTTCAACGGCTTGGCCTATGACTACAACGAATATGTGTTCGATACAAAAATCGAAGCAGACGATTGCGCGGACAACTTCAACGCCAGGTGCAGAAGAACGAGCTTCAGGCCCATTCAGCATCGGGCCGAGCGCAGCAATGAATTGCCGGTGCGCCTTCGCGAAGTGATCCTCAGAACTTCGCGGCACGACTTCAGCAGGCCGATGCCCGATCTGACCACCGGCAAATGGACGGTGATCCGCATCATCGATGCGAAGCCATCGACCTTCGCGGGTGAAGTCAATCCCAAGGAGTGGGTTGCATTGCATGCGGCGCTCTCGCTGCCTTCGGCGCAAGCGCTGCGCAACGACCCCGAATTGAAGATGCGTCGTGTGATGAACCGCATCAAGAACGCGAACGAACTGCGCGATGCACTGGCCACGCAGCAGATGGACAAGGCCCACATCGATGCCTACCTGTCCAACGGCAGTACGTTGGTGCTCAAGGCGATCCACCTCAAGAATCTGGAACTCCTCGACGCGCTGCGCTCCGAGGGGGCGAGCGTCGACAAATGCGGCGTCGACAGTTGTCCGTTGACGCAAACCATCTATCTGAATGATCGTGCCGGCATGCGCTGGTTGCTCTCGAATGGTGCCAACCCCGAAGGCAGCGGTGACAACGTCACGCCATTGATGGCTGCCTCTTCCGTTGCCGATCGCGAAGCGGCCGAACTCCTGCTGCAGGCCGGCGCCAGCCCTTTGGCCACGCACGCCGAAAAGGTGGGTTCATTCGAGCTCAAGCGCTCGGTGGCCTTCTACGCACCCTCTTCTGATCCGTCCTACCTGGATTGGCTGTTGGATATCACCCAGACCGCATTGGAAAAGACCGGGAAGTACGAATGGAGCGCGTGGATCGAGCAAGGTGGCACGCGACGGCCCGTGACCGATGGTGCATCGATCGCCTTGAAGCGACAGCCTTTCAAGATCGTCTTGCGCATTCCGGACGACGTCTCGTTCCGGATGGCCGCGTCCGAGGACGAAAGCCTCACCGAGAAGACGCGGTCGTCGGTGTTCCGGCGAAACCTGCTCGGTCCTGGCAAGGTCGGTGCATCCGGCCCGGACGGCAGCTTCCTGAGCATTGGAACGATGACTCTGAGGGAGGGCGAGTGGAACTTCGATGGTTCAACCCACGATCTCTCGTTCACGACCGATCCCAAGATGAGCGTGGGCGTCAAGCGGGTGCAAGCGGGCGGAAAGGGACAGCTGGACGTCTATGACGTGAAGGAGTTGATCGGAGAGAAGACAAGGAGCGCCATCACCAAGTTCGATGGAAGTTCCCTGACGGTGGTGGCCGGTATCGTGCCGCCGCTTGGGACGGCGGCCGATTTCTATAAGGCGGCAAGATTCACGCTGACGTTCAGGTGACGCCGAAACGTCGGGTCGAAGGACGCGCGACAGTGCGAGCGGTCCGTACATGGGCGCCGCTCCTGTCCTCGCATCGACTTGCCTGACGAGTTGCTTCGGGGCCTGACAGCGTTGACTACCAGGCCCGCCTGACGGATGGCTCCAGCACCAATCCGGTGTCGGTCGACAGGTCTTCCTTCACGAGCTCGATGAAGCACTTGCCTTGGTCCACCATCCCGGAGTTCACAACGTAAGTGGTGCCGGGTAGCGGGTCGAACGCCAGCCTGGCATTGCAGTAGTGCACCACCTGGTACCCGCTCGCAGAACGGTAGGCATTCACCATCAGGCATTGGCCCGCCGGGATGCGGGTCGTCAACGTCTTCGGGTCGATGTCGAGTTGACGGCGGTCCTTGTCGAGCTGGGTGCACAGGCGGAAGGTGATGATCCCCCAACCGGACACCTTCAGCGGGGTTGTGACTTCGTTGGCCGCCGGCTGATAGATCGGAAAGACCGTACACCCGGTCATGGCCAGGAGTGGAAGCAGCGCCAAGAGTTTGAGTTTCATCGTCGGTTTCATCTCTGAGCGCTCTTACTTCTGGCTCGGGACAGGGCTTTTCACCGCCTCGGCGTAGCGCTTCAGTATCTCGGCCGTGCTGTTTGCACCGGCGATGTTTTGATCGCTGAACCGGACGAAGGCGAATGCCCATGGGAATCCACCAATGGTGCCGACCCGGGGCATCTCCGAGGGCCGGTTGCGTGCCGCATTGAGGAGGCTGTCGTACATCACGAAGAACTCTTTCTTCTTCGCCTGTGCTGTCTCGGCGGCGCGGTAGAGCGCAAAGACTTTCATCTTTTCTGGCTCGGAGTAGCCGTTGCCAGCGAAATCCACGCGCTCGAGATGACCGGGTCCGTTGCTGTCCTGGTAGCCGCCGCCAAGGCCGAGGCTCTTGTAGGGTGTTCCGCACCCTACAAGCGCGAGTAGCACGCCCGCAGCGAGCGCTGCGCGGCCGAATCGTTTGCCGTTTTTCATTCTTCTCCAACCTCGCAGAATTTTCTTTGGGCAGGAGTTTCCAGCAATGCGGTACGGGCCGTCAATGACGACCTTGACCGCCGCCATGCGTGTATTGACTAGCCTCCGGCGATCGATGCCGCGAGCAGAAAGTCCGTGACCTCCTCCGAGAAAACCCCGCGCCGCGCACCGATGAGCACGCCGTCCGCACTCTCCGGGTCGGGCCGTGCGGAAGGCATGCCATGGGCCACCAGGGCCTGCGCGCAGCCGACCCAGTCGCCGCCTTCGACGGGTTCGTTCAATGAGGCCCACGACAGGGTGCCGCAGGCGTTGTCGCCGAAGCCGTGAGGCGTCTGCCAGTCCGCGCCGTGTTCGAGCAGGAGCCGGGCAAGCGCCGCATTGCCGCGGAACACGGCGTGATTCAGCGCCGAGGCATCCCAGTCGCCGCCGCGGACTTCGAGCGGCCAGCCGAGCGTGACCATGACCTTCACCGCATCGCTGCAGCCCTGCGCTGCGAGCTCGGGCAGCAGGCGAAGCTGCGTGGTGTCGAGCGTGCCGATGAGGCCGGGGTGCTGTGCCTGCAGGTCCCGCGCCGTGGCTTCGTCGCTGCGGGCACATGCGGCGATGAAGGCCTCAGTGGTGGAGAGCGGCGCCTGTTCACCGCTCGCTGCCTGCAGCAGCTGCGCGACCTCGGTCAGCCCGAAGCGCAGGGCGATGGTGTGCGCGGGCGTGCCGTCTTGCGTGAACACGTTCGGGTGCGCGCCGGCGGCCAGCAAGGCCTCGATGTGCGCCGGTGAACGGCGGCGGCGAATGGCCCACAGCAGCGGCGAACCCCAGTCCGAGATGGGCGAGCCCTGCGGCTGTTCGTTCGCATCGCCGCCGTGCGCGAGCAAGAGGCGCAGCGTCTCGACGTCGTCCAGGTCGAGCACCCGGTACAGCGCGTTCGAACCCGTCACGCGCGCGCCGGCTTCGAGCAGCAGCTTGGCGCAGGCGGGCTGGTCCAGCGAGTGATAGAGCGATTCGCCGTCGTTCGGATCGACCCCGGCGTCGAGCAGCAGCTTCGTCAGTTCGGCGTCGTGGTTCTGGCCGGCCGCGCCGTACAGCGCGGACAGCCGCTCGGTGTCGGCGGGCGCTTCGAGCGATGCGGGAGGCCAGCGGTTGCCGGCCGATTGATCGGGCGAGGCGCCAGCGTCGAGCAGGAACTTCGCGCACGCGTGCAGGCGCTCGCGATAGCCCGGCAGTTGCATCAGGCCGGAGTGCGTGACAGCCACGAGCGGCGGCAATTGCAGCGGGCCGCCCGCGCGATGGACCCATGCCGGGTCGTGCGCGGTGGCTTGGCGCAACGCAGCTTCATCGCCGGTGGCGCATGCCAGGTACGGGTCGCCGCCGGCCAGCAGGGTGGGGTTCTCGTCGAGCAGGCGCAAGGCCACCGCAGGCCGTGCGCGGTTCGTGCCACCGGCGATGTCGCCCGCATACACGAGGCGCAGCCAGTGGAGCACCGCCTTGGCCGGGTCGTCGACCTGCGCCCTGCGCGTGAGAACGAAACCTTGCAGATCGGCCCACGACGCAAAGCCGTACTCGCGCGCGACGCACGACTGCGCATCGTGCAGACGCAAGCCCTGGGCTGAGAGGGCGGCATCGGTCTTGCCCGATGCGGCTGGCAAGGCAACGCGAAATCGGTGAAAGGCCTCGGGGTCGTTGCTTCGGTAGAGCGCAAGCAGTTCCTTGGCTTGCTTCTTCAGGTGGCCGATATCGGGCCGGGCGGGAATGCGCTTCATGGAAACCTCCGTGCATCAGGCGCCGATGACCCGCAAATCCGGCTGCACAAAAGGCTGTGGATCGTCATGAAGAAGGCAAGTGGGTTCAACCCTTCCCGCGGGCCCGGGCGCGGCTTGCACCGCGGATCGGATGGTAGTCGATGGCGGCACCGCGATGGAAGATGCTGAAGCTCAGGTTACGGCTTGCGCGCCACGATGAAAGGGCGGTTCTCTCCACCCTTCGTCGCGTGGTTCTCGGTGGCAAGCACCTCGAAGTCGGCAGCCTGCAGAAGCGAGCCCAGTTCCGCCGCCCGGAAGACACCGGCATGCGGCGCCAGCCCGATCGCGTGCATCGCCGGCAGCAAGGCCAGCCGCAGCAGCGGATTCATGTCGCCGAGGCAGGGCGTCTTGGAGATGAACAGGCCCTGCGGTGCGAGCAGGGCGTGGATGCTGCGCAGCGTGCCGGGCAGGTCGCGGACCAGGTGGAGGTAGTTGAACCCGATGACGACGTCGAAAGGGCCTTCGCTCGATGCCAGTGTCTCGGCAGTGGCTGCGCGGAACGCAAGGCCGGGGATGGGTGCGGCGGCGTGTTTCTCTTCGGCGATGGCGATCATTCCCTCAGCGATGTCTGTCGCCAGATAGGCGCGAGCGTGGCCCGCCAACCGAAGTGCCGTCGTGCCGGTTCCACAGCCCAGTTCGAGCACGCGCGCATCCGGTTTGAACAGCGCGCGGGCCCGGTCCAGCGTGCGCGCGTAGCCGGCCTCGTCCGTGATGGCGCTCTTCGCGTAGCGGCGTGAGGTGCGGTCCCAGAATCTGGCGTCGTTCGCGAGGCTCATGGTCTTCAGTGGGCGGCGTGTGGGAGGGTGCGGCGCACTGTAAACCGCCGGCCGGGCACTGTCGCCGATTTGCGCCGCTTCGCCCGCCATGTCGCTATGCTGGCGCCCGCCAATCCATCACTCCAAGAAAAGAGACTCTCATGACCCTGCGTACTTCGGCATTCTTTTCGTTGCGTTCCGTCGCCCTGGCCTGCGGCCTGGCGCTCGGCGCCGCGGCCACCGTGCAGGCGGCCCCCGATGCAAAGCTGCTCGCCGCCGCCGAGAAGGCGCAGCCCGCCGTCATCGACAACCTGAAGGAGATGGTGTCGATCGAGTCGGGCAGCCTGAACGTCGAGGGCCTGATGAAGATGGCCGATGTGATCGAAGGGCGCCTGAAGGCGGCCGGCTTCAAGACGGAGCGCCGCAAGGCCTCGGCCGGCGCGGGGGCCGACATCGTCATCGGCACGATCAAGGGCACGGGCAAGCGCAAGATCATGCTGCAGGGCCACATGGACACGGTGTACGCGCCGGGCATCCTGAACAGCCAGCCCTACAAGGTGGACGGCAACCGCATCTACGGCCCCGGCATCGCCGACGACAAGGGCGGCCTCGCGGTGATGATGGCGTCGCTGAAGATCCTGGCCGACGCAGGCTGGCGCGACTACGACACGCTCACCGTGCTCGTGAACCCCGACGAAGAAGTGGGCTCGGTGGGCTCGGGCGAACTCATCGCGACCACGGCCGATCTGCACGACACGGTGCTGTCCTTCGAGCCGACGGCCGCCAAGGCGGTGGCCAAGGGCGAGTCGCTGCTGCTCGGCGCGGCCGGCATCGCGCAGGCCACGCTCGAGGTGAAGGGCCGTGCGGCGCACGCCGGTGCCGCGCCCGAGCTGGGCCGCAATGCGCTGTACGAGCTGTCGTACCAGATGCTGCAGACCAAGGACCTCGCCAAGGACATCCCCGGCGTGACGCTGAACTGGACCGTGGCGCGCGCCACCGGCCCGATCAACCAGATCACCGAGAAGGCGCAGGCGCTGGGCGACATCCGCATCACGCAGCCCGGCGCCGAGAAGAAACTCACCGAGGCGCTGCAGGCCAAGATCGCCAGCGGCAAGCTGATTCCCGACACCGAGACGACGGTGAAGGTCGAGGTGGGCCGCCCGGCGTTTGTCGCGGGCGCCAAGGGCCGCGCGCTGGCCGAGAAGGCGCAGGCGATCTACAAGGAAATCGACCGCGAACTGGCGCTGACGCCGATGACCGGCGGCGGCACCGACGCCGGCTTCGCGGGCCGCTCGGGCAAGGCCACGGTGGTCGAGAGCTTCGGCCTCGCGGGCTTCGGCTACCACGCACGCGACGAGTACATCGAGGTCGATTCGATCGTGCCGCGCCTGTACCTCGTGACGCGGCTGCTGACCGAGATCGGCAAGAACTGAGGTTGCGCGTGGTGCGCCCGCGGCGGTGGCCGCGGGTTCACTGCTGCCCCGGAGGATCGCCCGGGCGGCGGCGATGCGCGGCTGCAGCCGCTGCTGCTGCCTGAGCCTGGGCTTGCTGTTGCTGCTGCTGCTGTTGCGCCTGCTGGCGTCGCACCTGCTCCTGTTGCTGTTGCTGTTGCTGTTGCTGTTGCTGTTGCTGTTGCTGGCGCGCCTGGTTCTGCGCCGCCTGCTGTTGTTGCATCTGCTGGCGCTGCATCTGCTCCTGCTGCTGGCGTTGTTGGGCCTGGGCGGCTTGCTGCTGTTGCATCTGCTGCTGGCGCGCCTGTTCCTGCTGGGCCTGACGTTGTTGTTGCACGGCTTGCGCCTGTGCCTGTTGCTGCTGCTGCATCTGCTGCTGACGACGCGCCTGCTCCTGTTGTTGAGCCTGCTGGGCTTGTTGCTGCGCCTGCCGTTGCTGCTGCTGGGCGGCTTGGGCCTGCTGTTGTTCCTGCTGACGCCTTAGTTGCTCCTGCTGCGCTTGTTGCTGCTGCATCTGTTGGCGTCGGCCTTGCTCTTGTTGCTGCGCCTGCTGCTGACCACGTGCCTGCTCTTGCTGGGCCTGTTGCTGCTGCACCTGCTGTCGCCGAGCTTGTTCTTGTTGAGCGTCCTGGCGTTGCCGCTGTTCCTGCTGCTGCTGTTGGCGCTGTTGGTTCTGAGCCGCTTGCTGTTGCTGCATCTGCTGACGGCGGGCCTGGTCCTGCGGGTCCTGGCGTTGGCGCCCTGCTTGTTCCTGTTGCGCTTGTTGCTGACGCCGGGCCTGCTCCTGCTGGGCCTGTTGTTGACGCTGCTGGTCCTGAGCCGCTTGCTGTTGCTGCATCTGTTGTCTACGGGCTTGGTCCTGCGGGTCTTGGCGTTGACGCAGTGCTTGCTCCTGTTGGGCTTGCTGCTGGCGTCGTGCCTGCTCCTGCTGCGCCTGTTGTTGGCGCTGCTGGTTCTGCGTGGCCTGCTGTTGCTGCATCTGCTGGCGACGGGCTTGTTCCTGCTGATCCTGGCGTTGCCGCAGTGCCTGTTCCTGTTGCGTCTGCTGTTGGCGGCGCGCCTGTTCCTGCTGGGCTTGCTGCTGCTGGCGCTGCTGGTTCTGGGCCGCTTGCTGTTGCATCTGCTGGCGTCGGGTCTGCTCTTGCTGGTCCGTGCGCTGGCGCAAGGCCTGCTCCTGCTGCGCCTGTTGTTGACGCCGTGCCTGTTCCTGTTGCACCTGCTGTTGTTCGCGCAACTGGTTCTGGGTCACCTGCTGTTGCATCAGCGCCTGTTGCTGCTGGGCGCGTGCCTGTTGTTGCAGCTGCTGCTGTTGTTGTTGCTGCGCCGTCTGCAATGCCGCCGCACCGGGTGACGGGCCGTTGCGATCGCCGCCATAGTTGTTGGTGTAGACGTTGCGCACGTTGTTCACGACCGTGGTCGAGCGCGAGACATACGTGCTGTTGTTGTAGACGACCGCGGGCCGGTAGGCGGGCGGCGGCGGTGCCGCGCGGTCGCGCCAGCGCGGCGTGCCCCAGTTCATGTTCCAGGCGTTCCAGCCCCAGCCGTGGCGCTCGAGCGCCGAGCCGACGATCACGCCGCTGCCGAAGGCGAGTGCGCCCACGGCGGCCACCTGGCCGCGGCTGTAGCCGGGCTCGACCACCACCGGCGGCGGTGCATAGGCATAGCCGGGGTAGACGGGCACGGGCATGTCGTACACCACCTGCGGGTCGTAGCGCGGCACGTACACCACGTCGGGCTGCACGGGCTCGATGGTGATGAACTCTTCAGGCGGCTCGATCACCATGGGGCCCGCGTACATCGGCTGCATGTCGGGCGCGGGCGTGTAGTTGGACGGCGTCGCGGCGCGCGCCACGCGCAGCTTGTCGTTGTTCTTGAGGCGGCCGGCCTTCGACGCGCGCTGGCGCATCACCTGGATCGCGTTCATCACGTCGGCGGGGTCGTTGTAGTACGCCTTGCCCAGCGATTCGGTCCACGCGATGTTGCCGGCCATCTGGTCCATCACGGGCCGGAATGCGGTGAGCGACTTCACGCTCGGGTCCCACGGCTGCTGGTTGGCCGCGTCGGCGAGCGGGCCGGCCTTGAGCGTGCGGTTCTGCTGCAACCAGTCGTGCGCTGCGGTGATCTGCTCGGGGTAAGTGGCGCCGGCCAGGACCTGCGCGACGAGCTTATCGGGGTACAGCGCAATCGGTGCAACCAGCTGGTAGAGCTGCTCGGCCGAGGGCGGTGTGTAGGCGGCAGGTACCGGCGCGGCGGGCGCTGGAGCCGGTGCTTGAGTCGTTGGCGCCTCAGCGGCTGGAGGCGGTGTCGCAGGCTTGTCGCAGCCTGCAATGAACAGCGCTGCAACGCACAGCGAGGCCATGAGGCGCCGCTGAAGCAGGGGGAGGCGGGGAGAGGGTGTCATCTGGCTGGTCCTGAAGACGCCGGCATGGTGCCCGGAACTCCTTCAACGGCGGGCCAGAGCAGGCGATGACACAGCCTGCGCCTCTGATGCAACGGTCTGTGTCGGCGGTGCGCCGTCTGTGTTGTCGGCGCAGGACCACGAGACCCGGGAACGCGCTACTTGGCGCCGCCCGAATACTTGGTGACGCTGCTCGCCTTCACGTGATATCCGCTCACGCCCATCATCGAGTCGTTGCGCAGCGTCTGCAGCTTGCCGGTGACCCACACGGTGTCCATGGCGCGGAACTTTGCGCCCTTCTGCGGAATGACGTGCAGGATCTGGTTGGCCGGCGGCGGCGGCGTGTGGATGCAGGCGCCGAAGTAGGGCACGAGCAAAAACTCGGTGACCTCGCCCTTGGCCTCTTCGAGCGGCACGATGAAGCCGGGGATCTTCACTTCCACGCCGTTGAGCGCGGGGTTGGTGGGCGCGTTGTTCGACACCTCCTGCATCTTCATCAGCAGCTCGTTGGCGCGCGGGTCGCCGTCGTCGAGCGTGCTCAGGTCGATGCCCTTGAAGGCCTTGGCCGGGTCCCAGTCCTTGGGCACCAGCTCTTCCCAGCTGATCTGGCGCGGCTGGCCCGACGCGGCCTGCGGCGCGGCTGCGGCCGGCTTGCCGCCCAGCGGGTTGGTCGCGGTGGTGTCCTTCGGTGCCGGGTCGGCGGCCCAGGCGGCGGCTGCGAGGCCGGCGCCGGCCAGCAGCATCGACAGGGCGGTGAGCACGCGGGGAGTAGGGGTCTTCGTCATGGTCAGATTCTCGGAGAAAGGCCGTCGGCCAGCGACAGGCGATAGGCCCGGATGCCGGGCAGCAGGCTCGCGAGCCAGCCCGCGACCAGCAGGCTCGCCGTCAGCAGCCATTCGTTCAGTGTAGGTTCGGACAGGCTCAGTGTCAGGCCGAACTGCGCCTGCAGCCATGGCGAGAGCAGGGCGATGCCGAGCACCGCCATGGTCACGCCCAGCAGCACGCCGAGCACGGTGACCAGCGCGCCTTCGAGCGCGAGCAGTGCCAGCACATGGCGCAGGCCTGCGCCCACGGCGCGCAGCACGGCGAGCTCGCGGCGGCGCTCGTTCAGCCCCGCCATCACCACCGACACCAGCCCCGCGAGGCTCACGAGTGCGACCAGTGCCGACATCAGCAGCAGCGCGTTCTCGCCGATGCCGATCACGCTCCACAGCTCGTCGAGTGCCACGCCGGGCAGGATGGCCATGAGCGGTTCGCCGGTGTAGGTCGAAATCCAGCGCTGCACGCCGAACACGGCCGCGCGGTTCTTCAGGCCCACCAGCGCGGCCGTCACGTTCTTGGGCGTGAGGTCGAACTTGCGCACCTGCTCGGCCGGAATCTTCACGCCCGGCATCGGCGCGCCGCCCACCCATTCGAGGTGGATGGCTTCCATCGCCGCGAGGCCGATGTGCACGGTGCGGTCGACCGGCGTGCCGGTGCGCGCGAGCACGCCCACCACGGTGAACGGCTTGTCGGCATGCTCGGCCACGTTGAGCTCGCCGCTGCCGTGCGCCAGCGTGATCTTCTGGCCCACGTGGTAGCCGAGCTTGTCGGCCACCTCGGCGCCGACCACGGCATCGAACAGCGCGTCGAAGGGCTTGCCTTCGCGCAGCTTCAAGGTCTGGCGGTCGCCGTAGCGGAAGTGCGAGAAGTACTCGGGCGTGGTCGCGAGCACCGAGAAGCCGCGGTGCGAATCGCCCAGCGACAGCGGCACGACCCAGTCGACACCGGGGTGCGCCTGCAGCGCCTGCACGCTCTTCCATGAGATGTTGTTGGTGGCCGCGCCGATGCGGAACACCGAGTACAGCAGCAGCTGCGTGGAGCCGGTGCGCGCGCCGACGATGAGGTCGGTGCCCGAGACCGACGACGCGAAGTTCTCGCGCAGCTCGGTGCGGATACGCTCGACGCCGAGCAGCAAAAAGGTCGACAGCGCGATCGAGAACACCGTCAGCGCGAGCGTGAAGCGGCGGTTCCAGGCGCTGCGCCAAGCGATCGAGAAAAGAGCGCTCATGCGTCCACCGCCATCGCGCTCGATGCCGCACGGTTGATCTCCGGCAGCAGCACGTGCCGCGCGAAGCGTGGCGCGATGCGCTGGTCGTGGCTCACGAACACGAGCGCGCTGTGGTTCACGGCGCAGGCCGTGAGCAGCACGTCGAGAAAGGCTTCGCGCCGGTCTTCGTCGAGTGCGGACGTGGGCTCGTCGGCGATCACGACCTCGGGCTGGCCGATGAGCGCGCGCGCCGCGGCCACACGCTGTTGCTGGCCCACCGAGAGCTGCAGCGCCTGGCGCTTCCACAGCGTGCGGTCCAGGCCCATCTGGTCGAGCAGGTGCTCGGCTTCGTCGCGTGAGCTGCCGTTGCGCGCGGCCTGCGCTTCGCGCCGCGCCGAGAAGCGGCAGGGCAGCAGCACGTTGTCGAGCACGCTCAGGTACGGCAGCAGGTTGAACTGCTGGAAGATGTAGCCCACGTGCGCCACGCGGCTGCGGTCGCGCTGCGTGCCCGAGAGCTTCGACCAATCGTGGCCCAGCAGCATGACGCGGCCTTCGTCGGCCACCAGCACGCCGGCCAGCAGCGACAGCAGCGTGCTCTTGCCGCAGCCGCTCGGGCCGTGCAAAAACACGGATTCACCCGCCGTGATGCGCAGGGCTTCGATGTCGATGCACGGTGTCTTCACGCCGGGCCAGGTGAAGCGCAGGGCTTCGGCGGCGAGCACGACGCGCAAGGGCGTGGTCTCGGCCTGCGGGGCGGTGCTCACGCTGTCACTTGCCCAGCGTCAGGCGGGAAGGCTGCGCCGCCTGCACGCCGCTCGGGCGCTTCAGCTGGCGCTTGAACTGGCCTTGCGCGCTGGCGATCTGCACGTCGATCTGGCGTGCGCCCTTGAAGGCCGAGAACAGGTTCACGTCGATGAACTTCGCGGCGGCGGCCTGGGTGCAGTTGAAGGAGAAAGAGGCGTCGAGGTCCGCGTGCCCGCTCGATTCGGCGGGGTCGGGGTTGCCCAGGCCGAGCGCGCCGGAGCGCAGGTCGACGGGGCCGAGCTTGCAGTTGGCGGCGGGGTCGATGGCGAAGAGCTTGTCGGCCGCGCGCAGCTGGGCGATGGCGGCTTCGACGGTTTTTTTCTCGGCGTCGGTCTTGGGCGCGCGCTCGAAGCCGACGATGTTGTCGAGTGGCGATTCCATGGCGATCACGATGGTGGGCCCGTCGATGGCCACGTCGAGCTTGAGCTGGCCGTGCACATGCGCGTGCTGTTGCTGGGCGTGCACAGGAACGGTGGCGGCCGCGAACAGCGCGGCGGCGGTCAGTGCGAAGCCGGAGGACATGCGTCGGAATCGGGTGTGCAGGGTCTGCAGGGTGTGCATCATGGTTCAGCGCCTTGCCGGGTCGGCAGCCCCGGCGTGTTGCTCCATTCGCTCCAGCTGCCGGCATAGAGCGCGGTCGTCCCGAGTCCCGCGATCTGCATCGCGAGCAGGTTGGGCACGGCGCTCACGCCGCTGCCGCACTGGTGGACGACGGTCGCCGCATCGCGCCCCGCGAGCAGTGCTTCGAACTCGGCGCGCAGTTGCGCGGCGGGCTTGAACTTGCCGTCGGGACCGATGTTGTCGGCGAAGGGCCGGTTCAGGGCCCCGGGGATGTGACCTGCGATCGGGTCCAGAGGTTCCACCTCGCCGCGATATCGTGCACCGGCCCGTGCGTCAATCAGCTGCTGGTCAGGTTGGCCGAGCCGACGCAACACGGTGTCGGTAGTCACAAGCTTCGCCAAGGGCTCGCCCTGCACGAAGTTCGACTGGAAGCGCGCGGGCTCCTCGCGGTCGGTCACTTCGCCGCCCGCGGCCTGCCAGGCCTGCAGGCCGCCGTCGAGCACTGCCACGGCGTCGTGGCCCATCCACTTGAGCATCCACCACAGGCGCCCGCAGTAGTTGGCGCCGTTGCGGTCGTACACCACGGCCTGCATCTCGTTGGAAAAACCCACCGACGACAGCCAGGTCGCGAACTTCTCGCGGCTGGGCAGCGGGTGGCGCCCGCCCGAGGCGGGCACGCCGTCGTCCTGTGCGACCACCACGTCGCCGTGCGCGCCGGGCAGGCCATGTTTGGCGCTGAGGTCGGTGTCGAGGTTGGCGTACTGCGCGCCCGGGATGTGCGCGGCGGCATACAGCTGTGCGCCCGCGTCGGGCTTCATGAGGTCGAAGCTGCAGTCGAACACCATGAGGGGCGAGTCGCCTTCCCGCAGCTGCCTCAGTTGTTCGACGGAGATGAGGGTGGTGTACATGGCGAGAGCTCCTTCGAAAAAATGATCGGCGATGGGTGCCGTGGCTGCTGCGTTCAGTGTTCCTCGGCCGGCGCCTTCGGCACGGCCCGCTGCCGCAACACGGTGGCCGCGATGCCGCTGGCGATGATCAGCGCCATGCCGGCCCAGCCGGTGGCGTCGATGCGGTCGTCGAACAGCACCACGCTATAGAAGGCCGCGAACACGATGCCCGAATATTGCAGGTTGGCGACCACCAGTGTGCCCGCCTGGGTCTTTGCGGTGGCGTAGGCGCGGGTCATGCACAGCTGTCCGAGAGCCGCCAGCAGGCCGATCGGCAGCAGCCACAGCGCATGCTGCCACGTCCACGAACTGCCGCCCGAAAACCCGGTCGCGGCCGTGGCGAAGGCGCCGGCCACGGCGGAGCCCACCGCGAAATAGAAGACCGTGCGCAGCTCGGGTTCGCCGATGCGCGACAGCGCCACCACCTGCATGTAGGCAAAGGCGGCCGTGACGCCCGACAGCAGGCCCAGCATGCCCGCGAAACCGTCGCCGCCGCCGACCGTGGGCTTGAGCATGAGCACCACGCCGGCAAAGCCCGCGAGCACGGTCATCACCAGCGGGCCCTGCAGCGGCGGGCGCTCGATGCGGCCGTCGCGTCCGGGCACCGGCACCCATGCCAGCAGCGCGCCGCCGACCAGGAAGGCCGCGACCCACACGCTGCTCATGTAGTTGAGCGTGACGGCGGTGGCCAGCGGCATGTGGGCAATGGCGTAGAACCACGCGCCCAGCGACACCACGCCGATGGTGCTGCGCCAGGCATGCATGCCGGGGTATTTGGTGGCCAGCGAGGTGCCGCGGTTGCGCGCCAGCAGCCAGAGGAACACGATGCCGATGAGGCCGCGCCCCAGGACCATCTCACCGCTGTTGAACCATTCCGAAGCAATCTTCACGACCACGCTCATGGTGGCGAACAGAAAGGCCCCGAGCACCATCCACAGCGCTTGCATCGATTGATATATCCAGATCAGAAAAAAGAAAGCCCCGGCGGGTGCGGGGCGGGAGAGGCGAGGGTCAGACGGGTGGTTGCTGCATGGCGTTGCGGTACCACTCGTGGAACTGCTGCATGCCGTCTTCCATGGGGCTCTGGTAAGGGCCCGTTTCGTTGTCGCCGCGCAGCATGAGCGCGCGGCGGCCGGCGTCCATGCGCTCGGCGATCTCGTCGTCTTCCACGCAGGTTTCCATGTAGGCGGCCTGCTGGGCCTCGACGAACTCGCGCTCGAAGGCGACGATTTCCTCGGGGTAGAAGAACTCGACCATGTTGAGCGTCTTGGTCGGGCTCACCGGGTGCAGCGTCGACACGGTGAGCACGTGCGGGTACCACTCGATCATCACGTGCGGGTAGTAGGTGAGCCAGATCGCGCCGTACTTCGGCGGCTTGCCGTCGCGGTACTTGAGCAGCTGCTCCTGCCACTTCTGGTAGACCGGGCTGCCCGCGCGGCCCAGGCGGTTGGCCACGCCCACCGTCTGCACCGAGAACTCGGGCTTGAACTCCCAGCGCAGGTCGTCGCAGGTGACGAAGCTGCCCAGGCCGGGGTGGAACGGGCCGACGTGGTAGTCCTCGAGGTAGACCTCGATGAAGGTCTTCCAGTTGTAGTTGCACTCGTGCAGCTCGACGCGGTCGAGCGCGTAGCCCGAGAAGTCGAGGTCGGCCTGCGGGCCCAGGCCCGCCATGTCGGCCGCCACGTCACGGCCGCTGCCGTCGGCGTTCTTCTCGAACAGAAGGCCGTTCCATTCGGTGAGCGGGTAGTTGTGCAGGTTCAGGCACGGGTCCTGGTCGAAATGCGGGGCGCCGATCAGCGTGCCGGTGGTGCGCGCATCTTTCGCGGCGTAGGTCCAGCGGTGCAGCGGGCAGACGATGTTGCCGCCGGTCTGGGTGTCGAGCTGGCCCCGGCCCTGCAGGATGAGGGCCTGGCGGTGGCGGCAGACGTTCGAGATGAGCTCCACGCCCTTGGGCGTGTGGACCAGCGCGCGGCCCTGGTGTTCTTGCGGCAGGGTGTGGAAGTCACCCGGCTCGGGCACGGCCAGTCGGTGCCCGACGTAGCGGGGCCCTCGCGCGAAAAGGTTCTGCATTTCGCGGGCGTACAAGGCCTCGTCGAAATACGCGGTAACTGGAAGTTGGCTCGCGGCCTGCTGCAGTTGAAGACTTAAATCAGACATGGAGGACCTGACCAAGCTCCCCACAGGGAGAAAAAAAGGAAAAAACGGAAGGCGCCGTCTGCATGGGTGACGGCCCGAAGAGGTGTGCCGGGCGACCGGCGGGGGAAGCGCGGATTGTACCCGGGGGGCATTTTTGCGCCCGAGGGGTTTTTGCCTCGCATCTCCGGGCGTCATACAGGGTGTTGCAAAGCTGCGCGCACGTGTGCACGCCGCCCGGCAGTCTGTTGCGACCCCGCCCTAAAATGCTTCGTTTCATCCACGATTCGTTGCATGCCCAAGGTGCCTTCTCCTTCCACGACCAGCCCGGCGGCGACGCCCGACACCGGGCCGCTGCCCGCCAGCTACGAAGCCGGGCTCCAGGAACTGGAACAACTGGTTGCAGAACTCGAATCGGGCCAGCTCCCGCTGGACCAGCTGCTGGGCAGCTACCAGCGCGGCGCCGCACTGCTCGGCTTTTGCCGCGACAAGCTGCAGGCGGTCGAAGACCAGATCAAGGTGCTCGACGCCGGCAGCCTCAAGCCCTGGACGGCCGAATGAGCGCCGTCCCGATGACCTCCACCACGACCACCGCCACTCCCTGGGACGCGAAGACGCTGGCCGGCTGGGCCGAGCCTCATCTGGCGACGGTCGAAGCGGCGCTGTCGCGCTGGGTCGGCGTCGTTGCGCCGGTGCTGCTGGGCGACGCCATGCGCTATGCCGTGCTCGACGGCGGCAAGCGGCTGCGGCCGCTGTTGGTGCTCGCGGCCAATGAAGCGGTCGGCGGCAACGCGCACGCCGCGCTGCGTGCGGCCTGCGCCACCGAACTCATCCACGCTTATTCACTCGTGCACGACGATCTGCCGTGCATGGACAACGACGTGCTGCGCCGCGGCAAGCCCACGGTGCACGTGAAGTTCGGCGAAGCCGACGCATTGCTCGCGGGTGACGCGCTGCAGGCACTGGCCTTCGAGCTGCTCGCGCCCGAGGGCGACGAGGTGCCCGCCGCGATGCAGGCCCTGCTGTGCCGCCTGCTGGCGCGCGCGGCCGGCAGCCAGGGCATGGCCGGCGGCCAGGCCATCGACCTGGCCAGCGTCGGCATCGCACTGAACGAAACCCAGCTGCGCGAAATGCACCGCCTGAAGACCGGCGCGCTGCTGCAGGGCAGCGTCGAGATGGGCGCCGCCTGCGGCACCGTGTCTCCGGCTGCATTGGCGGCACTGCGCGACTACGGCGCAGCCATCGGCCTCGCGTTCCAGGTGGTCGACGACATCCTCGACGTCACGGCCGACTCGCACACCCTGGGCAAGACCGCCGGCAAGGACGCCGCGGCCGACAAGCCCACCTACGTGTCGCTGCTCGGCCTGGACGGCGCGCGCGCGCAGGCGAGCCAGTTGCTCGCCGACGCGATCGCTGCGCTGAACAAGAGCGGCTTGACGGACACTGCCGCATTGCGCGCCCTGGCCCACATGGTGGTCGACCGCGACCGCTGAGAAGAAAAAAAGAACCCACCTCCATGGCTCCGCTGCTTCCCACTCTCCACGACCCTTCGCCGATCCGCCAGTACGACCGGGCCCAGCTCAAGCAGCTGTCCGACGAGGTGCGCGCCTGCGTGCTCGACAACGTCTCGCGCACCGGCGGTCACCTGAGTTCCAACCTCGGCACGGTCGAGCTGACGGTGGCGCTGCACCATGTGTTCAACACGCCGCACGACCGGCTGGTGTGGGACGTGGGTCACCAGACCTACCCGCACAAGATCCTCACGGGCCGGCGCGAGCGCATGCCCACGCTGCGCCAGCTGGGCGGCATCTCGGGCTTTCCGCAGCGCAGCGAGAGCGAGTACGACACCTTCGGCACCGCCCACTCGTCGACCAGCATCTCGGCCGCGCTCGGCATGGCCATGGCCGCCAAGCAGAAGGGCGAGAAGCGCCATGCCGTGGCCATCATCGGTGACGGCGCGCTCACGGCCGGCATGGCCTTCGAGGCGCTCAACAACGCGGGCGTGTGCGACTGCAAGCTGCTGGTCATCCTGAACGACAACGACATGTCGATCAGCCCGCCGGTGGGCGCGCTCAACCGCTACCTCGCGCAGCTCATGAGCGGCAATTTCTACGCCGCCGCCAAGAATGTCGGCAAGAGCATGTTGCGCAATGCGCCGCCGCTGTTCGAGCTGGCCAAGCGCCTGGAGCAGCATGCCAAGGGCATGGTCGTGCCGGCCACGCTGTTCGAGCAGTTCGGCTTCAACTACGTCGGCCCGATCGACGGCCACGACATCGACTCGCTGGTGCCCACGCTCGAGAACCTCAAGCACCTGGACGGCCCGCAGTTCCTGCACGTGGTCACGAAAAAAGGGCAAGGCTACAAGCTCGCCGAAGCCGACCCGGTGGCCTACCACGGCCCGGGCAAGTTCGATCCCCAGGTCGGGCTGGTCAAGTCGACCACGGCCGCCAAGCAGACCTTCACGCAGGTCTTCGGCCAGTGGCTGTGCGACACGGCCGCGCACGACGGCCGCCTCGTGGGCATCACGCCCGCGATGCGCGAAGGCTCGGGGCTCGTGGAGTTCGAAAAGCGCTTTCCTGATCGCTACTACGACGTCGGCATTGCCGAGCAGCACGCGGTCACGTTCGCGGCCGGCCTGGCCTGCGAGGGCCTCAAGCCCGTGGTGGCGATCTACTCGACCTTCCTGCAGCGCGCCTACGACCAGCTGATCCACGACGTGGCGATCCAGAACCTGCCGGTGGTGTTCGCGCTCGACCGCGCGGGCCTCGTGGGCGCCGACGGTGCAACGCACGCGGGCGCCTACGACATCCCGTTCCTGCGCTGCATTCCCAACATGAGCATCGCCTGCCCGGCCGACGAGCGCGAGTGCCGCCAGCTGCTGACGAGCGCCTATGAGCAGAGCCACCCGGTGGCCGTGCGCTACCCGCGCGGCGCGGGCGCCGGCACCACGCCGAACCTCACGCTCGATGCACTGCCCTTCGGCAAGGGCGAAGTTCGCCGTGAAGGCCAACGCATCGCCATCCTCGCGTTCGGCACGCTGCTGTACCCGGCGCTCACGGCGGCTGAGTCGCTCGATGCCACCGTGGTCAACATGCGCTGGGCCAAGCCGCTCGACGTCGAATTGCTGCTGCAGGTCGCGGGCACGCACGACGCGCTCGTCACGCTCGAAGAGGGCGCCATCATGGGCGGCGCGGGCAGTGCGGTGGTGGAGGCCCTGCAGGCCGCGGGCGTTCAGAAGCCGGTGCTGCAGCTGGGCCTGCCCGACCGTTTCATCGAGCACGGCGATCCGGCCAAGCTGCTGGCGTCGATCGGTCTCGATGCCGACGGCATTGCCGCTGCAATCAAGAAACGCTTCGTTTGACAAGAGGGCGCAGGGTAAACCCCCGCCAGTCACCTGTAAGCGCGTTTTTACAATCAAAAGGACTCACAAAAGTCCCTGACGCGGTCACAAGCCGCGTTTTGTTTTTTCCAAAGCACTCGGAGTGAATTCAATGGATCGTCGTTCCCTCATCAAAAACGCGGGCATCGCCGGCGTTTTGGCCGCTGGCATCGCCCCTGCCGTCCATGCGCAGGCCGCGGTTCGCTGGCGCCTGGCCTCGAGCTT
This sequence comes from Variovorax sp. RO1, assembly GCF_002849325.1. Classification (NCBI taxonomy): domain Bacteria; kingdom Pseudomonadati; phylum Pseudomonadota; class Betaproteobacteria; order Burkholderiales; family Comamonadaceae; genus Variovorax; species Variovorax sp. RO1. The sequence continues at coordinate 169,297 of NZ_PKMT01000005.1, read as the reverse complement.
CCCCCGCTCCCTGGACACCATCTTCGGTAGCGCTGAAACGCTCTCGAAGACGGTCAAGGCGCTGTCCGGCGGCAAGTTCGAAATCTCGGTCCACCCCGCCGGCGAGCTGATGCCCGCGTTCGGCGTGGTCGATGCCCTGCAGGCCGACACGCTCGAAATGGCGCAATCCGCCGCCTACTACTTCACCGGCAAGGACCCGATCTTCGCGTTCAGCTGCGCCGTTCCCTTCGGCCTCACGGCCCGCCAGAACGACTCGTGGAAAGAGTACGGCAACGGCCGCAAGCTGCTCGACGCGTTCTTCGCGCAGTACAACTTCCGCACCGCCAGCGCCGGCAACACCGGCACGCAGATGGGTGGCTGGTACCGCAAGGAAATCAAGACCGTCGAAGACCTCAAGGGCCTGAAGATGCGCATGGGCGGCGGTGTGTTCGGCGAGGCCATGGCCAAGCTGGGCGTGGTGTCGCAGAACATGCCTGCCGGCGACGTGTACCAGTCGCTCGAAAAGGGCACGCTGGACGCAGCCGAGTTCGTCGGCCCGCACGACGACGAAAAGCTGGGCTTCAACAAGGTCGCCCCGTTCTACTACTACCCCGGCTGGTGGGAAGGCGGCGCCGACCTCGAGTTCTTCATCAACAACAAGGCGTTTGCCAAGCTGTCGGACGAGAACAAGGCCATCCTCGACGCCGCGACCAAGGTTGCCGCACGCGACATGACCGCCAAGTACGACGCCTACAACCCCGTGGCGCTGAAGCGCCTCGTGGCTGCCAAGACGCAACTCAAGGCCTTCCCGAAGGCCGTGATGGACGCCGGCTTCAAGGCCTCGATGGAAGTGTTCGCGCTGCACGAAGGCAAGTCGCCCGAGTTCAAGAAGATCCACCAGGACATGCGTGCCTTCCAGCGCGACCAGATCCTGTGGAACCGCTTCTCGGAGTACCCGTTCAACCAGTACATGAACTCGGTCAAGATCTGACGGTCTGCTGAGGCTTCATCGAAAGGCCGGTCTGCGCAAGCAGGCCGGCCTTTTTCGTTGGTGCGCGCCGTCCACTGCTTTCGCGCGGGCATGAAAAAAGCCCCCGAGGTCGGGGGCTTTGGCTTGAGAAACGGAGGCCGCTCAGGGCTTCTGCGGCGGCGACTTCAATGCGTCCTGCATCGCCTTCATCGGATCGGTCTCGCCGGTCTCGGCCGCCGGCTCGGGCGTCGAAGACGGGACGGCTGCAGGTGCGGCAGGTGCCGTGCCTTCCGCGCCAGGCACTTCGACCTTCGGCTCGGATTCTTCGGCGCCGCCGTACGGGTCGGCTGCCGGTTGGCCTTCTTCGGGCTTCAGGCTGTCGCGCATCTGCGCACCGATGTCGTCGAGGTTGACCTTCACTTCCTTGTCGAGGCTGCCCGTCACGATCTGCGGGAACGCGATCAGCACGCCCACCATCGTCAGCTGGATCAGCACGAAGGGAATCGCGCCCTTGTAGATCTGCATCGTGGTCACGGGCTCCATGACCTTCTGCGTGACGCGGTCCACGTACTGCTTCTCGGGGGCGACCGAGCGCAGGAAGAACAGCGCGAAGCCGAAGGGCGGGTGCATGAACGAGGTTTGCATGTTCACCGCCAGCAGCACGCCGAACCAGATCAGGTCGATGCCCATCTTGTGCGCCACCGGGGCCAGCAGCGGCACCACGATGAACGACAGTTCGAAGTAATCGAGGAAGAACGCCAGGAAGAAGATCAGCACGTTCACCGCGATCAGGAAGCCCACCGGGCCGCCGGGCAGCGAGGTCAGCAGGTGCTCGACCCAGATCGGACCGTCGGCGGCCTGGAACACCAGGCTGAACACCGTCGCGCCGATCAGGATGAACATCACGAAGCTCGAGAGCCGCGTGGTCGAGCCCAGCGCCTGCTTGAGCAGCGAGAAGCTCATGCGACGGCGCACCCAGGCCATGATCAGCGCGCCCATGGCGCCCATCGCGCCGCCTTCGGTCGGCGTGGCCACGCCCAGGAAGATGGTGCCCAGCACCAGGAAGATCAGCAGCAGCGGCGGGATCAGCACGAAGGTGACCCGTTCGGCCAGGCGCGACAGCAGGTTGAGCTTGAGGCCCTTGTTGATCAGCGCAATGACCAGCGCCACGAACACGCCGCCGCACATGGCGACCACGACCTTCTCGTCGGTGGCCACGAAGGTCACGGGCTCGCCCTGGAACCAGGTGTGCACGGTCTCCATGTTGCGCGCCAGGAACACGGCCACGACGGCCGACAGCGCGGTGATGCCCACCAGCGAGGCGTAGCCGCCACCGCCGTTGGGTTCGCGGAAGGTGCGTGCCTCGGGCGGCAGCGCGGGCACCTGCGCGGGCTTGAAGATCGCCAGGAACACCACGTACAGCACGTACATGCCCATCAGCATGAAGCCGGGCAGGAACGCGCCCTTGTACATGTCGCCGACGCTCTTGCCGAGCTGGTCGGCCATGATGATCAGCACCAGCGAGGGCGGGATGATCTGCGCCAGCGTGCCCGAGGCGGCGATCACGCCGCTGGCCAGGCGCCGGTCGTAGCCGTAGCGCAGCATGATGGGCAGCGAGATCAGGCCCATCGAGATGACCGAAGCCGCCACCACGCCGGTGGTGGCCGCCAGCAGCGCGCCGACGAAGATCACCGCCAGGGCGAGACCGCCGCGCATCGGGCCGAAGACCTGGCCGACCGTGTCGAGCAGGTCTTCCGCCATGCCGCTGCGCTCCAATATGAGCCCCATCAGCGTGAAGAAGGGCACGGCGAGCAGCGTGTCGTTGGCCATGATGCCGATGAGCCGCTGCGGCAGCCAGGCCATGACGGAGGCCTGGAATACGCCCAGCTCGATGCCCACGAGTCCGAAGAACAAACCGCAGGCGCCGAGGCTGAACGCGACGGGAAAGCCCAATAGCAGGAAGCAGATCAGCCCCGCGAACATGATCGGGGCGAAGTTGGCAACAATGAATTCCATGGTGTCTTTTCTGCCTTGGCCGTTCAGTGCTGGGGCTTGGCCGCGGCGGCGTCCGCCTCGGCCTGGCGACGCAGCGCCTCGATGAGTTCGTCTTCGGCGGTCTTGTCGGTCAGGCGGCCCATCGGGTCAGGACCCTGGCCGCGCAGGAACGCGATGCGCTTGATGAGTTCCGACCAGCCCTGCAGCATCAGCAGCACGAAGCCCACCGGCAGTGCCACCCACACCGGCCAACGGATCAGGCCGCCCGAGTTGCCGGACATCTCGCCCGACTGGTACATCTGGATCACCACCGGCATCGACAGCCACAGCACTGTGATGCACAGCGGCGTGAGGAAGAGGGAGAAGCCGACGATGTCGATCCACACCTGCGTGCGCTTGGACAGGCGGCTGTTCAGCACGTCGATGCGCACGTGTTCCCGCTGCAGCAGCGTGAGGCCGGCGGCCACCAGGAACGACCAGGCAAAGAGGTACCACTGCACTTCGAGGAAGGCGTTGGAACTGGTGTTGAAGACCTTGCGGACGATCGCGTTGAGGGCGCTGATCACCGTGGCGGCCAGGATGAGCCAGATGGCGTATTTGCCGACCTGGGCATTGAGCCAGTCAATGGCCCGGGACAGCTTGAGCAAGCCTTGCATTACATCTCCATTTTTGTATTGGATGCCCCGATACGACGGCACCCGACGCACTGGCTTTGTGTGCCAACGGGTCGGGTGCAAGAGGCGGCTCGGATTCTATCGGTGTACGGGGAAAGTTCTTTTCGGGTCCTACCCAGGGCTGCCATGGTGGCCATAATGCGACATGGCCCAGACTCCGCGCCCCCCACCGGCCCCGGCGGCAGCGGGCCCGCTGTCGATCGACTCCCCCGACATGCGCCGCGCCGGCCGCGACCTGCTCTCGCTGGCCCTCATCGACGCCCGCAACCACACGCTGCACCTGCTGTCCCTGTTCGAAGAGGCGCTGGGCGAAAGCATGCGCGTGCCGCAGCAGCCGGGCGTGCTGCCGCCGGTCTGGCTGGCCGGCCACATCGGCTGGTTCGCCGAATGGTGGATCGGGCGCAACACGCAGCGCGCCTTCGGCATCGACTGCCCCGTGCGCCCCACGCGGTTGGCCGCCATCGACCCCGACGCCGACGACTGGTGGAACCCCGCCCAGGGCGCCGCCGAGCGCAGCGGGTCGCCCGACCTGCCGGGCCTGGGCCAGACCAAGGCCTACCTGCTCGAAACCCTCGAGAGCACGCTCGAACTGCTCGAGAACGCCGCCGAGACCGATGCCGGCCTGTACTTCTACCGGCTCGCGCTGTTCCATGAAGACCTGCGCGGCGAACAGCTCGTGGTGCTGGCGCAGACGCTGGGCCTGCCGCTGAACATCGAGCCGGCACCCATCGCCGTCACGCACGAGCCGCTGCTGCTGCCCGCCACGCGCTGGGAGCTCGGCCTGCCCGAGCACAGCGGCTTCATGTTCGCGCAGGAAGGCGCGGCGCACCGCGTCGACGTGCCCGAGTTCGAGATCGACGCCCAGCCCGTCACCTGGGACCAGTACATCCAGTTTGTCGACGACGGCGGCTACGACCGCGAGGAGCTGTGGCACAGCGACGGCTGGCGCTGGCTCGCCGCACAGACCGAAGGCCGGCGCGGCCCGCGCCATGTCGAGCAGATCGGCGTGGCGCGCAACGGCACGGGCGGTTCGGTGCTGCAGCAGCGCTTCGGCGTCACCGTGCGCGCGGCCGGGCACCACAGCGCCGTGCACCTGAGCTGGTGGGAGGCCGACGCCTGGGCGCGCTGGGCCGGCCGGCGCATCGCGACCGAGGTCGAATGGGAAATCGCGGCCCACACGGCCGCGCGGCGCGGCTTCCGCTGGGCCGACGTGCACGAGTGGACGGCAGGCACGCTGCAGCCCTGGCCGGGTTTCCGGGCCGATCCGTGGAGCGCGGGTGGCGAGTTCGATCCGGTGGCCGCCTTCGGCCGCGCGCGCGTGCTGCGCGGTGCCTCGTTCGCGACCCGTGCGCGGCTGCGCTCGCCGCGCCGCCGTGGCTTTGCGCTGCCCGATTCCGACGACGGCTTCTTCGGCTTTCGCACCTGCGCGCTGTAGCGCGCCCTCAGGGCCGTTCGCCGCCCGCTTCCGACGACAGCGGCGGCGCCACTTCCTCCAGCGGCTTGCGTTCCGCATCGGCCGCATAGCGCAGCGCCAGCAGCCCCGCGACGATGACCAGCACGGCGCCGATCAGGTAGCCCACCATCACCGCGCCGCGGCTGCCGGTCTCGATCAGCAAACCGAACAGCACCGGCGCCACGAAGCCGCCCGCGCCCATGCCGATGGCATAGAAGATCGCGATGGCCATGGCGCGCATCTCGAGCGGGAACACCTCGCTCACCGTCAGGTAGGCCGAGCTGGCCGCCGCCGACGCCAGGAAGAACACCGCCGACCAGCACAGCGCCTGGCTGCGCGCGTCGAGCCAGCCCTGCATGAAGGCCCAGCCCGTGAGCGCCAGGCCCACGCCGGCCAGCACATAGGTCAGCGCAATCATCTTGCGCCGGCCCACGCTGTCGAACAGCGGGCCCAGCAGCAGCGGTCCGAGCACGTTGCCCAGCGCAAACGGAAAGATGTACAGCGCCACGCGGCCTTCGGTCACGCCGTAGAAGCGCGTCAGCACCAGCGCGTAGGTGAAGAAGATCGCGTTGTAGAAAAAGGCCTGCGACACCATGAGCGCCACGGCCACCATGCTGCGCGCCGGGTAGCGCCGCAGCAGCACGCGCGCCACCTCGCGCATCGGCGGGCTGTTCTGGCGCGCGGCGGTGTACTTGACGTGGCCTTGGGCGGCGGGCAACGGACCGTGCTGCACTTCGACTTCGCGCTCGATGTCCGCGACGATGCGCTCGGCCTCCTCCGCGCGTCCGTGCGCGATGAGCCATCGCGGGCTCTCGGGCACATGACGCCGCACCAGCAGGATCGCCACCGCAAGCACCGCACCCAATGCAAAGCCGGCGCGCCAGCCCCACACCGGGCCGATCACGCGCGCGTCGAGCAGCACCAGGCTCAGCGCCGCGCCGAGTGCCGCACCGATCCAGAAGCTGCCGTTGATCGCGAGGTTCACACGCCCGCGCACGCGCGCCGGAATGAGTTCGTCGATGGCCGAGTTGATCGCTGCGTACTCGCCGCCGATGCCCAGTCCGGTGACGAAGCGGCACAGCGCAAAGAAGGCGAAGTTGGGCGAGAAGGCCGTGGCCAGCGTGCCGATCGTGTAGACCACGAGCGTGAGCAAGAACAGCTTCTTGCGCCCGAGCCGGTCGGTGAGCCGCCCGAACACCAGCGCGCCGATCACTGCGCCCGCGATGTAGATCGAGCCCGACCAGCCGATCTCTCCCGCCGTGAGCCCGAGCGTGTCGGGTCGCTCCAGCACCGCGCCGATGGAGCCCACCAGCGTGACCTCGAGGCCGTCGAGAATCCAGGCCACGCCCAGCGCGATCACCACGCGCCAATGCCAGCGCGACCACGGCAGGCGGTCCAGGCGGGCAGGGATGTCGCTGCGCAGAACCGTCATGCGGGGGATTATGCGAAGCGCATCACCCCCGCGTTGTAGGACCGGTGCTGCAATGCGCCGGTCTGTTCAGAGGTTCAGGCCGGCACGGCCGCCGTCACCTGCCGGATGCCCATGGCTTTCAGCGTGTCGGCAATGGCCGCCACCGCACCCGGAATGCCCGCGTCGCCGAAGTGCCCCATGCAGCCCACGCGGAAGGTCTCGACCTGCGTCAGCTTGCCGGGGTAGAGGATGTAGCCGCGCTTCTTCACCTCTTGATAGAAGGTCTTGAAGTCGTAGTTGGCGTCGTCGGGCGCGTGGAAGGTGACGATGATCGGCGCCTGGATCGCCGGGTCGAGGAAGCTGCGGAAGCCCAGCGTGGCCAACCCGTCGATGAGCGCCTTGCAGTTGCGCGCATAGCGTCCACCGCGCGCGGGCAGGCCGCCTTCCTCGATGTACTGCGCGATGGCGGTGTCGAGCGCGGCGACCACGTGCGTGGGCGGCGTGAAGCGCCACTGCGTGGTCTTCTCCATGTAGACCCACTGGTCGTACAGGTCCATGCTCAGCGAGTGGCAGTTGCCTTCGCATTTTTCGAGCGTGCTGCGCTTGACGATGACGAAGCCCATGCCCGGCACGCCTTCGAGGCACTTGCCCGAGGCGGCGACCACGGCGTCGAACGGCGTCTTGCGCGCGTCGATCTCCAGCGCGCCGAAGGAGCTCATGGCGTCGATGATCAGGCCGCGTCCGTGCTTGGCAACGACCAGCGCAATCTCGTGCAGCGGGTTGAGCACGCCGGCGCCGGTTTCGCAGTGCACCACGGCCACGTGGGTGATGCTGGGGTCGGCCGCGAGGGCGCGGTCGACGTCGGCGGGCAAGACCTGTTTTTCTTCGGTGTAGTCGATGGTCGTGAGCTTGCGGCCCAGCACCTTGCAGATTTTCGCGAGGCGCTGGCAGTAGGCGCCGTTGCTCGGCACCAGCACATGGCCGTTGCGCGGCACGATGGTGCCGATGGCCGCTTCGACCGAGAAGGTGCCGCTGCCTTGCAAGGGCACGCACTCATGCGTTCCCGTGCCGTGCACGATGTTCAGCACTTCCTTGCGGATGCGCGCCGTGATCTGGTTGAAGTCGGCGTCCCATGAACCCCAGTCGCGCAGCATCGCTTGGCGGGTGCGGTCCGAGGTGGTCAGGGGGCCGGGCGTGAGCAGGATGGGGTGGGCGGCTTGACTCATGATGTCTCCAGGCAGGGAAAGGGAATGAGGGGCGAGAGGTGAAAGGAATCGTTCAGCCGCGGCTGAGGTTGCGCCAGGCCTGCGTGCGTGCAAGCAGCACGCGCGTGAGCAGGGCGTAGGCGATGCACACCAGCGTCGAGGTGACGACGATCAGGCTGGCCAGCGCGGCGGCCGGGCCGATGTCGCCGGCGTCGTCCAGATGCATGATCGCAACCGACGCGAGGATGGTCTCCGGCGTGTACAGGAAGATTGCGCACGACAGGCTGGCCATCGACACCACGAAGAAGTAGCGCCCGATGTCGAGAATGGCCGGCAGGCACACCGGCACCGTCACGCGCAGGAAGGTCTTGAAGAACGGCACCTTGAGCGAGGCCGACACGGCCTCGAACTCGTTGTCGATCTGCTTGAGCGCCGTCACCGCCGTGAGGTGGCTCGAGGTGTAGTAGTGCACCACCATCGAGATGATCAGGATCGCCATCGTCTGATAGAGAAAGTTCAGCGGGTTGGACGGATGGTTGAAGAACATCACGTAGCCCAGGCCCAGCACCAGGCCCGGCACCGCCATCGACAGCACCGCCATCAGGTGCATGCCTTTGCGCATGAGGCCCAGGTTGCGCGTCTTCTCGATCAGGTAGGCGCCCACGAACACGATGAGCGAGCCGGCCACCGCCGTCACCATCGCCACCATCAGGCTGTTGCCGTAGGCGGCCGCCATGTCGCTCTCGACGAGCACGAAGTGGTAGTGCTTGAGCGTGAACGACAGGTCGTACGGCCACAGCGAGATCGCCGAGGTGTAGACCGCCATGCCGATGGTCGCCAGCAGCAGGCCGCAGACCACGGTGCAGAACAGCGTGAGCACGGCATCGGCCACCTTGCGCGGCTTGGGCGTGTAGGGCACCGAGCGCGCCGTGAGCTGCGCCTTCAGCTTGCGCCGCACCACGTAGTCGATCACGAACGAGATGATCGACGGCAGCAACAGCAGCATGCCGACCACCGCACCGATCGAGAAGTTGTGCTGCCCGACCACCTGCTTGAACACGTCGACCGACAGCACGTTGAAGTTGCCGCCGATGACCTTCGGCGCGCCGAAGTCGCTCACCACATAGGTGAAGACCACGGTGGCTGCGCTGATCAGGCCGTACTTGCACGAGGGCAGGGTGATCGTCATGAACTGACGGAACGGGCGCGTGCGCAGCGCGGTGGCCGCCTCGTACAGCCGGCCGTCGGCCAGCGACAGCGCGGTGACGAGGATCATCAGCGCGTGCGGAAAGGTGTTGTAGACCTCGGCCAGGATGATGCCGGGCGCACCGTAGATCGAGGCGCCGCCCAGCAGGAACTTGAGCGCGCCCTGGTTGCCGAACCACTGCACGAACGAAATGGCCGACAGCAGCGAGGGTGCGAGCAGCGGAATGAGCGCGATGAGGCGGAACACCGCTTTCAGCGGCGCCGGCATGCGGCTGCGCGTGAGCGCGTAGGCGAACACGAAGGCCGTGGGCACCGAGATCATCACCACCGCGGCCGACACCCAGATCGAGTTCCACGCCGCGCGCAGCAGGCTCGGTGTCTGGAAGTAGGTGATGAAGTGGGCCAGGCCGACGAAGTTGCCGTTCTTGTCCTGCACCGCGTGCGCCAGGATGGTCAGCAGCGGCGCGACGAGGAACACGAACAGCATCGCCATCACCACGAACAAGATGGCGCGCGCGATGGTCTCGTCGCGGCTCCAGCGCAGAGCCGGGCGTGCGGCCAACGCAGGGCGGGGATGTGCCAGCGTGTTCATTTGGCCTGTCGCGCGGCAAAGGCGCGGATGCGGTTGGCGCGCAGCGCGATGTCGATCGTGTTGCCTTCGCGGATGTCCAGGTCGTGCAGCTGGTTCAGCGAGAAGTGCAGGCCCAGCGTCTGGCCGTGCAGCGCGTCGGCGGTCACCTCGGCGATGCACAGGCCGCCGAGGAACTCGACCTTCGTGACCTTGGCCTGCAGGCGGTTGGGCGTGTCCTCGTGCAGGTGCTCGACCGCGCGGTCTTCGGGGCGCAGGTACAGGTTGACGTCGTCGCCGGGCTCGAAGGCGCCGTCGCAGGCGTCGCACTGCAGCTCCATGTCGCCGACCTGGAAGCGCTGGTTGCCCAGCGCCACCGCGCGCAGCACGTTGACCTTGCCCACGAAGTCGGCCACGAAGGGCGTGGCCGGCTGCTCGTAGATTTCCATCGGCGTGCCGACCTGCTCGATCACGCCGTGGTTCATCACCACGATGCGGTCGGCCATCGAGAGCGCTTCTTCCTGGTCGTGCGTGACCATGATGGTCGTGATGCCGACCTGCTTCTGCAGCCGGCGGATTTCGCCGCGCAGGCGGATGCGCTCCAGCGCGTCGAGCGCCGACAGCGGCTCGTCGAGCAGCAGCAGGCCAGGCCGCGTGGCCAGCGCGCGGGCCAGGGCCACGCGCTGTTGCTGGCCGCCCGAGAGCTGGCTCGGGTACTTGGCGCCCGAGGTGGGCAGGCCGACCAGCTTCAGCAGCTCGTCGACGCGCGCCTTGATCTCGCCCCGTTTCGCGCGGCTGTTGACGAGGCCGTAGCCCACGTTGTCCGCGATCGACAGGTTGGGAAAGAGCGCATACGACTGGAACACGATGCCGTAGTCGCGCTTGTCCGGCGAGAGCCACGAGACGTCCTTGCCGTTCTGCAGGATCTGCCCGGCGGTCTGTGTTTCGAGGCCCGCAATGATGCGCAGCAGCGTGGTCTTGCCGCAGCCCGAGGGGCCGAGAAAGCACAGCATCTCGCCCGGGTTCACGCGCAGGTGCACGTCGCGCAGCGCGCTGAAGGTCTCGAAGTCCTTGCGAACGCCGACGATTTCGAGGGCCGCGGGCGGGGCCGCGGTGGGGGTCAACTGGCTGGCAATGAAGCGGGTGTCGGTCATGTCCATTTTTCGCACTCGTCGTTGGAGGGCGTCACCAGTTGCGGCGGCACCCGTGAATTGAAAACCGGGGATGCCGTCGGGCTTACTTGGGTTCGGCCTTGCCTTCGTAGCGCTTGCTCCATTCCGCGAGGATGCGTTCGCGGTTTTTCGCAGCCCAGTTCAGGTCGTTCTTGGCCAGCAGCTTCTCGTAGTTCTCGGGAATGCCTTCGAGCTTGGAGACCACGCCCGGGTAGGCGACCACGGCCCACCAGCGTGCGCTGATCTGGTTGGCTTCCTTGCTCGCCATCCAGTCGGCAAAGCGCTTGCCTTGCGCCAGCTTCGTGCTGGTCTTCATGAGGCTGGTGGCCTCGATGTCCCAGCCCAGGCCTTCCTTGGGGAAGATCAGGTCGACCGGCGCGCCCGACTTCTTCACCTGGTGCGCACGGAACTCGAACGAGATGCCGATGGGGAACTCGCCCGCGCCCGCCTGCTTGCAGGGCTTGGAACCCGAGTGCACGTACTGCGCGATGTTCTGGTGCAGCGCGTCCATGTACTTCCAGCCTTCGGCGTCGCCCAGGTTCTGCAGCCAGTACGACACGTCGAGGTAGCCGGTGCCGCTGGAGGCCGGGTGCGGCATCGAGATCGTGCCCTTGTAGATGGGCTTGGTCAGGTCTTTCCAGCTTTCGGGCTTGGGCAGGCCGAGCTTCTTGGCCTCGACATGGTTGAAGCAGATGGTGGCGGCCCATACGTCCATGCCGACCCAGGCGGGCGGGCGGGCGGCGTCGGAGTACGCGGGGTTCAGTTCGTTGAAGCCCTTGGGCTCATAAGGAAGCAGCATGCCTTCCTGCTGCAGCAGCGCCAGGCTGCTGGCGGCCAGGCCGGCCACCACGTCGGCCTGCGGGTTGGCTTTTTCGGCCAGCAGCTTGGCGGTGACGATGCCGGTGGAGTCGCGCACCCACTTCACTTCGATGTCGGGGTTGGCCTTTTCGAAGGCGTCCTTGTAGAGCTTCATGGCGTCGGTCTCGAGCGCCGTGTAGACCAGGAGGGGCGTCTTTTGCGCCCACGCACTGCCGGACATGAGGCCGAGGGCTGCAACACACAGGGCGGCCGTGAGACGGCGCGTGCTTTGTTTCATCGTCATCTGTTTTCTCCTGAAAGGCTGGCTGTCACTGAAGAGGGTGAGTGAGGGGCTGGCGCCGGCGCGAAGGTGTCCAACGCCGTCCGGTGTTTGCAATGTAGGTTGCTGATTGCCGACTGTCAATAAAAAATTGTTGACAGTTGACGATCCTTCGGGAAAATACGCCCCATGGTCACCAGCAATCACTCCGCCGCCCTCGCGTTCCTCCAGTCCAGCTCGCTGCCGATGCTGATGCAGGAAGAAATCGAGCGTTTGATCATGACGGGCGAGCTTCCCGTGGGCAGCCGCATCAACGAGAGCGAGCTCTCGCTGCGCTTCAACACCAGCCGCGGCCCGATCCGCGAGGCGCTGCGTGCCCTGGAAGAGGCCGGCCTGGTGCGCAACGAGAAGAACCGCGGCGTCTTCGTGCGCGAGATCGCGTTCGAGGAAGCCGACGAGATCTACGAACTGCGCGAAGCACTCGAAGAAATCATCGGCCGGCGCGTGGCACTGGCCATCCAGCCCGACGCGGTCGAGCGCCTGCGCGCCATGGTCGACGCCATGCGCTCGGCGGCCCAGGCGCAGGACGTGGAGCAGTACGCGCAGCTCAACCTGCAGTTCCACGAGATCCTGCTCGACACGGCCGGCAGCAAGAAGCTCACCGAAACCTACAAGCGGCTCGTCAAGGAGCTGCACCTTTTCAGAATGCGCGCGCTCGACAGCGGCGGCGGCCTGCGGGTCTCGGCCGACGAGCACAGCCACATCGTCGACGCCATTGCCAGCGGCAACGCCGACACGGCAGGCCGCGCGCTGCGCACGCACGTCGCCGACAGCCGCGCGCGCATGCACAAGGCCTTCGGTCGCATCGACGGCGATGCGGCTGCCATCAGCAACACCCCTGTTACCCCGAACCACCCACCCCAAAAGGAAGTCTGAAATGACACCGGAGACACTTGAAGTCAATGCCAGAAGCTATCGCTGGATGGCCCGTCCGATCGTGGTCGTGTGCGTGGACGGCTGCGAGCCGGCCTACCTCGACGCAGCCATCGAAGCCGGCGTGGCACCGTACATCGCCCGCATGCGCAAGGACGGCGCCGACCTGCTCGCCGACTGCGTCGTGCCCTCGTTCACCAACCCCAACAACCTGTCGATCGTGACCGGCGCACCGCCGGCCGTGCACGGCATCTGCGGCAACTACTTCTTCGACCGCGAGCTGGGTCAGGAAGTGATGATGAACGACCCCAAGTACCTGCGTGCCGGCACCGTGCTGGCCGCGTTTGCCGACGCGGGCGCCAAGCTCGCCGTGATCACCGCCAAGGACAAGCTGCGCAAGCTGCTGGGCCACAAGATGAAGGGCATCTGCTTCTCGTCGGAGAAGTCGGACCAGGTGACGATGGAAGAGAACGGCATCGACAACGTGCTCGACATGGTCGGCATGCCTGTGCCTTCGGTGTACAGCGCCGAACTCTCGGAGTTCGTGTTCGCCGCCGGCGTGAAGCTCATGGAGTCGCAGCGGCCCGACCTGATGTACCTGTCGACCACCGACTACGTGCAGCACAAGGCCGCACCGGGCAGTCCCGCAGCGAATGCCTTCTACCAAATGATGGACGGCTACCTCGCGCAACTCGACGCACTCGGCGCCACCATCGTGCTCACGGCCGACCACGGCATGAACGACAAGCACGGTGCCGATGGTTCGCCCAACGTCATCTATCTGCAGGACGTGCTCGACAGCTGGTACGGCGCTGAAACGGCCCGCGTGATCCTGCCGATCACCGATCCGTATGTGGTGCACCACGGCGCGCTCGGTTCCTTCGCCACGGTGTACGCACCCGACGAAGCCAGCGTGCCGGGCTGGATCGAGCGCATCAAGGGCATCCCGGGCATGGAGCTCGTGCTCTCGCGCAAGGAAGCCGCGCAGCGTTTCGAGCTGCCGCCCGACCGCATCGGCGACATCGTGGTCGTCAGCGAGCAGAGCACCGTCATCGGTACCGCTGCCAGCCGCCACGACCTCTCGGCACTCGAAGTGCCGCTGCGCTCGCACGGCGGCGTGTCCGAGCAGAAGGTGCCGCTGATCTGCAACCGCCCGGTCGAAGGCATTGCCGCCGGCCGCCGGCTGCGCAACTTCGACGCGCTCGACCTCGCCCTGAACCACGCACGCTGACATTGCACGGAGCACCCATGAGCCAAGCCATCCTGAAGCCAGGCACTGTCCACCGCGAAGCCTTGCGCATCGCCGGCGAGAAAGTCCACCGCGACCGCACCATCGACGTCACCTACCCGTACACTGGCGAGGTGATCGCCACCGTGCCCAAGGCCACGCTGGACGACGTGCGCAATGCCCTGCGCATCGCCCGCGACTACAAGCCCACGCTCACACGCTACGAGCGCTACAAGATCCTCATGCGCGCCGGCGAGATCATCGCGTCGCGCCTGGATGAAATGTCGCGCACCATCACGCTCGAGTCGGGCCTGTCGCGCAAGGACTCGCTGTACGAAGTGGGCCGCGCCTCCGACGTGCTGCTGTTCGCCGCCAACCAGGCACTGGTGGACGACGGCCAGGTGTTCTCGTGCGACCTCACGCACCACGGCAAGAGCCGCAAGGTCTACACGATGCGCGAGCCGCTCTTGGGCGCCATCACCGCCATCACGCCGTTCAACCACCCGCTGAACCAGGTGATCCACAAGGTCGCGCCGGCCATTGCGACCAACAACCGCATCGTGCTCAAGCCCAGCGAGAAGACGCCGCTCACGGCCTTCCTGCTGGCCGACATCCTGTACGAGGCAGGCCTGCCACCGCAGATGCTGTCGGTGCTCACGGGCGACCCGAAGGAGATCGCCGACGAGCTGCTGACCAATGCCGACGTCGACCTCGTCACCTTCACCGGCGGCGTGCCCATCGGCAAGTACATCGCGGGCAAGGCCACCTACAAGCGCCAGATCCTGGAGCTGGGTGGCAACGACCCGATCATCGTGATGGAAGACGCGGACATCGAAGAAGCGGCCACGCTCGCTGCCAATGGTTCTTACAAGAACTCGGGCCAGCGTTGCACGGCAGTCAAACGCATGCTGGTGCACGAGTCGGTCGCGGATCAGTTCGTCGAACTCCTGGTCGCCAAGACCAAGGCGCTGAAGTACGGCGACCCGATGGACCCCGACACCGACATGGGCACCGTGATCGATGAGGCGGCTGCCAAGCAGTTCGAAGCGGTCGTCAACGAAGCCATCGCAGCCGGCGCCAAGCTCCTGTACGGCAACGAACGCCGTGGCGCGCTGTATTCGCCCACCGTGCTCGACCACGTCGACCCCGAGATGACCGTCGCCAAGCAGGAGACCTTCGGCCCCGTGTCGCCGGTGATCCGCTTCAAGAACATCGACGAGGCGATCCGCATCTCGAACGGCACGGCCTACGGCCTGTCGTCGTCGATCTGCACCAACCGGTTGGACTACATCACGCGCTTCATCCGCGAGCTGAACGTGGGCAGTGTCAATGTGCGCGAGGTGCCGGGCTACCGCCTGGAGCTCACGCCCTTCGGCGGCATCAAGGACTCGGGCCTGGGCTACAAGGAAGGCGTGCTCGAAGCGATGAAGAGCTTCACCAACACCAAGACCTACTCGCTGCCCTGGTAACCATGAGCCTCAGCATCCCCGACATCGTCGGCCTCTTCGAGACCAAGGGCCATGCGCAGTACGACGGCGAGCCGGTCACGCAGCTGGAGCATGCGCTGCAGTCGGCACACCTGGCCGAGCAGGAGGGGGCGGACAGCGCGCTGATCGCCGCCTCCCTGCTGCACGACCTGGGCCACCTGCTGCACGACTTCGGCGGCACGCCGACGCAGCAGGGGCTGGACGACCTGCATCAGTACCGCTGCCTGCCGTTTTTGCGCGCGCTGTTCGGCCCGGCCACGCTGGAGCCGATCAGGCTGCATGTGGACGCCAAGCGCTTTCTGTGTGCGCGCGTGCCCGGCTACCTGGAGGCGCTGTCGGCCGACTCGAAGCGCAGCCTGCAACTGCAGGGCGGCGTCTTCGACGAGGCGCAGGCCCAGGCCTTCGAGGCCCTGCCGTACGCGATGGATGCAGTGCGCCTGCGGCAGTGGGACGACACGGCCAAGATGGCCGATGCCGACATGCCCGGCCTCGCACACTTCGTGCGCCATCTCGAAATCAGTTCCGCCGAGCACCGGCAAGCCCTCAACGCCTAAGGCACACGGATGCGCCCCTTCTGGATCGAACAAGCGCTCTTCAACGACGGCGATCTGGCCCCGGCGCTGCAAGGTGAAACCACCGCCGACGTCTGCATCGTCGGGGGTGGCTTCACCGGCCTGTGGACAGCCATTCAGGCCAAGCTGCAGGCGCCCGCGCTCGACATCGTCATTCTCGAAAGCGACCTCTGCGGTGCCGGGGCAAGCGGGCGCAACGGCGGTTGCCTGCTCACCTGGTCGGCCAAGTTCCTGACGCTGCGGCGGCTGTTCGGCGAAGACGAGGCGGTGCGCCTCGTGAAGGCGTCGGAAGCGGCGGTGCAGCACATCGCCGACTTCTGCGCCGCGCACGGCATCGACGCCGAGCTGCGGCGCGACGGCACGCTCTACACCGCGACCTCGCAGGCGCAGATCGGCACGCTCGATCCGATGATGCAGGCGCTGGAGGCGCGCGGCATCCATTCGTACCACGCGCTGCCGCCCGATGAGGTGGCGCGGCGCTCGGGCTCGGCGCGCAACCTGGCCGGCGTCTACTCGCCGATTGCCGCCACCGTGCACCCGGGCAAGCTGGTGCGCGGGCTGCGCCGCGTGGCGCTGGCCATGGGCATTCGCATCCACGAGCGCACGCCGATGCTCGACTTCAGCACCGACCAGCCCGTGGTGGTGCGCACGCCCACCGGGCGCGTGCGCGCGAAGAAACTGGTGCTTGCAATGAATGCGTGGATGGCCAGCCGCTTCCCGCAGTTCGAGCGGACCATCGCCATCGTGTCGAGCGACATGATCATCACCGAGCGCTGCCCCGATCTGCTGCAGCAGATCGGCCTGACCGACGGCGTGTCGGTGCTCGACTCGCGCACCTTCGTGTACTACTACCGCAGCACGGTCGACGGTCGCATCATGCTGGGCAAGGGCGGCAACACCTTCGCGTGGGGCGGCCGCATGGCCAAGGTGTTCGACGAGCGCTCGCCGTACGAGGCCGAGCTCACGCAGGCCCTGCATTCCTTCTTCCCCGCGTTGAGCAACACGCCGATCACCGCGAGCTGGAACGGTCCGTCCGACCGCTCGGTGACGGGCTTCCCGTTCTTCGGCAAGCTCGATGGCGCGCCGCACATCTACTACGGCTTCGGCTACTCGGGCAACGGGGTGGGGCCGACCTACATGGGCGGGCAGATCCTGTCGTCGCTGGTGCTCGACCAGGACAACGCATGGACGCGCAGCCCGATCACGGCAGGGCCGCTGGGATACTTTCCGCCGGAGCCGATGCGCTATGTGGGCTCGATCGTCGTGCGCAACGCGATCCGCCGCAAGGAACGTGCTGAGGATGAGGACCGCCAGCCGTGGCTGGTGGACCGCATGCTCAGCAAGCTGGCGAATGCCGCAGGCAAGGCTGATAAAGCCTGACCTGCGGATGCCGCTATATCAGCGGTTCGACGGGAACGAGAACATCGTCCCTTCACGCACGCCGGCCGAAGGCCAGCGCTGCGTGACGGTCTTGCGCTTGGTGTAGAAGCGCACGGCGTCGGGGCCGTAGGCGTGCAGGTCGCCGAACAGCGAACGCTTCCAGCCGCCGAACGAGTGGTACGCCACGGGCACCGGCAGCGGCACGTTGATGCCGACCATGCCGACCTGGATGTTGTCGCTGAACCAGCGCGCGGCCTCGCCGTCGCGCGTGAAGATGCAGGTGCCGTTGCCGTACTCGTGCGCGTCGATCAGGTCCATCGCCTCTTGCAGCGTCTTCACGCGCACCACGCCGAGCACCGGGCCGAAGATCTCTTCCTGGTAGATCGTCATGCCGGGCTTCACGTGATCGAACAGGCAGGCGCCGAGGTAGTAGCCGCCTTCGTGGCCTTCGACCTGGATGCCGCGGCCGTCGACCACCAGCTTGGCGCCGGCGGCCACGCCCGCGTCGACGAAGGCCTTGACCTTCTCGAAGTGCGGCTGGGTGACCAGCGGGCCCATGTCGTTGCCGTTGTCGGTGCCGGGGCCGACCTTCATCTTGGCGATTTCGACCTTCAGGCCTTCGACCACCGCGTCGGCCGTGGCATCGCCCACGGCCACCACCAGCGGAATCGCCATGCAGCGCTCGCCGCACGAGCCGTAGGCCGCGCCCATGAGCGCGCTCACGGCGTTGCCGATGTCGGCATCGGGCATCACCACCGCGTGGTTCTTGGCGCCGCCGAGCGCCTGCACGCGCTTGCCGTGGGCCGTGCCCGTGGTGTAGATGTATTCAGCGATGGGCGTCGAGCCCACGAAGCTCACGGCCTTCACGCGGCGGTCGGTCAGGAGCGTGTCGACCGCTTCCTTGTCGCCGTTGACCACGTTCAGCACGCCCGGCGGCAGGCCGGCCTGCAGCGCGAGTTCGGCCATGAACAGCGTGGAGGAGGGCGTGCGCTCCGAGGGCTTCAGCACGAAGGTGTTGCCGCAGGCCACGGCCATCGGCCACATCCACAGCGGCACCATGACGGGGAAGTTGAACGGCGTGATGCCGGCCGCCACGCCCATCGCCTGGAACTCGCTCCACGAGTCGATCGACGGGCCGACGTTCTTGCTGTGCTCGCCCTTGAGCAGCTCGGGCACGTAGCTGGCGTACTCGACGTTCTCGATGCCGCGCTGCAGCTCGCCGTGCGCGTCGGCCAGCACCTTGCCGTGCTCGGCGGTGATCAGCGCGGCGATGGTGTCGGCGTTTTCTTCGAGCAGCGTCTTCAGGCGGCTCATCACGCGGGCGCGCTTCAGCGGCGGCGTGTTGCGCCAGGCCGGGAAGGCGGCCTGCGCCGCGGCGATGGCCTGCTCGACCGTGAGCTTGTCGGCGAGCGCGACGCTCTTGGCCGACAGGCCGGTGGCGGGGTCGAACACCGGCTGCACGCGGCTGCCGCCGCCGACGTGCTTGCCGTCGATGAAGTGGCCGATGGTGGCGGTGACGTTCTTGTCGTGTTGCATGTCTTGGTATCTCGAAAGGGATTCAGGCGGTTTCTGCGAGGGCGTCAGAGAGGGCGTTGACCATGCGGTCGATCTCGGCCTTCTCGGAAATGAACGGCGGTGCGAGCTGGATCGTGTCGCCGCCGTAGCGCACGTAGAAGCCCTTCTTCCAGCAGTTCATCGCGATCTCGTAGGGGCGGCGTGCGGGCTCGCCCGGCAGCGCGGCGATGGTGATGCCGGCGGCGAGGCCGTAGTTGCGGATGTCGGCGACGTGCTTGCTGCCCTTCAGGCTGTGCACGGCGTTCTCGAAGTGCGGGGCCAGCGTCTGCACGCGGCCGATCATGTCTTCCTTCTGCAGCACGTCGAGCGCGGCGATGCCGGCGGCGCAGGCCACGGGGTGCGCGCCGTAGGTGTAGCCGTGCGGGAACTCGAGCATGTACTCGGGGCCGCCGGCCGCCATGAAGGTGTCGTAGATGTCCTTGTTGGCCACCACGGCGCCCAGCGGCTGCGCGCCGTTGGTGACCTGCTTGGCGATGTTCATGATGTCGGGCGTGACGCCGAAGGCATCGGCGCCCGTGAGCGCGCCGCAGCGGCCGAACCCGGTAATCACTTCGTCAAAAATCAGCAGGATGTTGTGCGCCGTGCAGATGTCGCGCAGGCGTTTCAGGTAGCCCTTCGGCGGAATCACCACGCCGGCCGAACCGGCAAAGGGCTCGACGATCACGGCCGCGATGGTCGAGGCGTCGTGCAGCGCAATGAGGTCGAGCAGGCGGTCGGCCAGCTCGGCGCCGTTCTCGGGCATGCCGCGCGTGAAGGCGTTGGCCGCCAGCTGCGTGTGCGGCAGGTGGTCGGCCTCGATGCCCTGGCCGAACAGCTTGCGGTTGGCCGCGATGCCGCCCACCGAGATGCCGCCGTAGTTCACGCCGTGGTAGCCCTTCTCGCGGCCGATCAAGCGCGTCTTGCCGGCCTGGCCCTTGGTGCGCCAGTAGGCGCGCGCCATCTTCAGCGAGGTGTCGGCGGCTTCGGAGCCCGAGCCGGTGAAGAACACGTAGTCCAAGCCGGCGGGCGTCAGTTCCTTGATCTTGTTGGCCAGCTCGAACGAGAGCGGGTGGCCGAACTGGAACGCGGGCGAGTAGTCGAGCTTGGCGATCTGGCGGCTCACCGCCTCGGTGATCTCGGGGCGGCCGTGGCCCAGGCCCGAGCACCACAGGCCCGAGAGGCCGTCGAAGATCTTGCGGCCGTCGTTGTCGGTGAAGTAGGCGCCTTTTGCCTCCACGATGATCCGCGGATCGGCCTTGAAGTTGCGGTTGCCGGTGTAGGGCATCCAGTGCGCCTCGAGCCAGGCGGCGTCGGTGCGCGCAGTGGGCGTGGGTTCGATGGCGGGTGTGGCGAGGGTCATGGCGCATCCCGCGCAGGGCGGGCTCCGGGGGGTGAAGGGATGTGCCGATTGTTCGCAGAGCCTTCAGTGTGGAGAATGGCGCAATATCAATGTTCACTTGACGATCCATGCAAGTAAAGGCCAAGGCCTCGCCCGCCACCGAAACCAGTGCCCAGGGCACCCGCAACCGCGCCGTGCTGGGGCAGCTCAGCGACATGGATTTACGCCTGCTCAAGGTGTTCAAGAGCGTGGTCGACTGCGGCGGCATGGCGGCGGCCGAGTTGGAGCTGAACATCGGCACCTCCACCGTGAGCCGCCACGTGAAAGACCTGGAAACGCGCCTGGGCCTCGTGCTGTGCCGGCGCGGCCGGGCAGGCTTTGCGCTCACGGCCGAGGGCCAGCGCGTGTACGACGAGACGCTGCGGCTGCTGGCCTCGGTCGACGCCTTCCGCGGCAGCATCGACGACATCCACAACCGCATGGGCGGGCAGCTGGAGGTGGCGCTGTTCGACAAGACCGCGACCAACCCGAAGGCGCGCATCGGCGAGGCCATTGCGCGCTTCACCGAGATCGCGCCCGAGGTGAACCTGGCGGTGCACGTGGGTTCGATCAACGCCATCGAACAGGGCGTGCTGGAGGGCAACTTCCAGATCGGCATCATCCCGGCGCACCGCAGCTCGAAGAGCCTGGTCTACGCCGACCTGTTCGACGAAACCATGCTGCTGTACTGCGGCAAAGGGCACCCGCTGTTCGACAGCCCGCACGGCAAGCTCACGTGGTCGAAGCTCGGCGAGCACCATTTCGCGGGGTTGGGGTATCACTCGCCGAACATGGAGCTGAGCCACCGGGCGAGGTTGTCGCGCAAGGCGACCGGGTTCGACCAGGAGGCGATTGCGACGCTGATTCTGTCGGGGCGCTTCCTGGGCTTTCTGCCCGACCACTACGCGCAAGTGTTCGAGCAGCGCGGGCTGATGAAGGCGGTGCTGCCGGCGCGCTTCAACTATGCGTGCCGGTTCGTGAGCCTGCTGCGGCGCTCGCCGAAGCCTTCACGGGCGGTGTTGGCGTTTCAGGCGTGTTTGGAGCAGGCGCATGGCGGTGCGAAGAAGATCTGAAGGTACAGAAACCATCCAAGATGACCGAAAAACCCCTGCGTATTCGCACTGCACTTGTGTCGGAACACCGGGCACTCGAAGACTTGCAGCGGCGCGCATCGCTCGCGAACCCTGGCGATCGCGAGGCGATTCAGTCCGAACCGGGCGCCATCGAACTGCCGCCTGCCCAGATCGTCGATGGCCGGGTGTTCGTGGCAGAGTTCCATGGTGCGATGGCTGGATTCGCTGTCGTGCTGCCCAACGACGACGGCAGCGCCGAACTCGATGGATTGTTCGTCGAGCCCGAGGCATGGCGTCGCGGCATCGGCAAGGCATTGGTCGCGCACTGTGTCGAGCTTTCCCGGCGCCAGGGTGCGTCGGCACTCCACGTCACCGGCAATCCGCACGCCGGGTCGTTCTACCTTCGCTGCGGATTCGAGGCGAACGGCACCGTCGCCGTGCGCTTCGGCAGGGCCGAGCGGTTTCGCAAGGTCTTCTAGACCTTTGTGGTGCTATCGCTGCCCGCTGGGCAGCAACAAATGCTTCGCCCCGATGTACGCTTCCATCTCATGCATGTGGTGCTCCGCATCCACCATGTGCTCGGCCATCAGCCGCCGCTCCTCGTCCGCATGGCCACCAGTAGCTGCGTGTGGTAGTCCACGTCGGGCTCGCTGAAGCGTCCAGGGGCGGTGCCGGCGCTTCAAGGGTGGCTTGAGCGGGCGCACAAATAACGCGCCAGTCGTGGACGCACTGCCGTTAATTTTCCACATTCACACGAACTGTCCTGCTCGCCCCGCTGTGGGGTGACGCTTGTTTGCAGTGCACGTTGTGCACGAGTCGCAAACTTTGGAAGCGAGGGGGCGGTGCCGCTGGCGAGACTGCCCAAGTCGCTTTTACAAAGGACGGCGATGAGAAGTTTCAGAAATCTGCTGCGAGGAGGACTTGCGTGGGGAGGAATTGCGCTGATTGGCCTTTCCTTCCTGGCTCCCAAATATGAGACTTCACCCCAACGTTCCAGCGAGACGCTCGTAGACATTCGCCTGAGCGCTTCGGGCGAACTACTTCTCCTGCGCACGAAAGAGCACGACTATGAGTTTTCGTTGCCTCAAAATCGCCTGAGCGAAATGCCAGCCCCCTCAGAGACGGCTTCGTTTTGGCTCTTGTTCGACAACCCAGACCATGTGACTTTCGGCCTGTTGAGTGTTGCACCAGACGGTGCGGCCTCTGCAAACGTCGAGATTCAGTTTGGAGGGTATGACTCTGGGCTGCCCGAAACGAAAACCATACTTTCAGAAGAAATGCGGGAGCACTTGAAAGAGTTAGGATTTTCTCCTTCCAACCGCAACGTGATTGGCGATTTTGAGCCTCCCCTCTATATGGTGTGGAGACGCGATCTTGTCGGGAGGCAGTACCCAGTTCTCAGCAGGAGCTCAGATGCGGGGAGGGTGATAGAGAGTTGGTGTTGCTCCTCCGTGAATTACATTGAAATAACGGAAGACGATCAGGCCAAACTGGCCCGCAATAGCCGCATCAATTTCGTGCTCGCCCCGCTGCACGAGATCAGGGACGCAATTCAAGATTTGCTTCGTGTTCCGTTTCTGCTCATCCTTTGGCTCATGGGTTTTCGATCAGGGGCGTAAGGATCTGAACGCCAGAAATTCTGGCTTCATGCGCTGTTCCCATGCGTGAATGCATCATGTGAAAGTACGGAGTGTGTCGTCCTCATAGATGAATTCTTCACGTTCACTGGAGCTGCTTGCTCGATATCGCGCGGGGTGACCATTGTTCGCAGTCGCACGTCCTGGCTCGCAGCAGAATTTTGGATCGCCAACTTCCAGCTACTCCAGATCTCATGAAAGCACTTCTGATACTTGCCTGCACCGCAATCGGAATTCTTGTCGGCTATGCCATCAGCGATGGCTTTGGAGGTGGCCCAAGCGTTGCTACGGCGGTGAACGGCTTGTTCACGCTGATCCTCATGGCGGCAGGTGGTGGGATCGGCCTTGCAGTCGGCGCGGTGATCGCACTCATCCTCTGGTCCAACGAGCGCGAGGCTTCTGCCCGCCAAGATTCATCAGACCCGGAATAACGCACGCCGGCACGGAGATCTCGGCGCGCGTTGGACGCGGTGTCTCTGTGTCTGAGCTACAGCTACTCGCTAGGCAACAGCAGATGCTTTGCTCCGATGTGTTCAGCCATCCGCCGCTGCACCTCGTTCGCGTCTTCCTTGGAGTGGGCCGTCAGCAACTGCGCGGGGTGGTCCACATCGGTCTCATTGAAGCCTTCACGGCCAGTGCGGGCGCTTCAGGAGTGCCTTGAACGGGCGCACAAATAGCGAGCCCGTCGCATTGCGTCTGGGCGCAGGGCATCAATTCCCCACATTCATACGTGCTTTACCCCCATCGAACTGATGACCCTTCCGCAAGAACAATCTCCACTTTTCCATTCGAAAACAACTCCCTCGCTCGGCAGTCAAGCTTCCGCCATCGCTTTCTACGCGTGGATGGCCTACCTGCCCATACTGACCTTGTTTCTGGGGTCGGCCACGCCATCCGGTGGGGCCGTCTATGCCGCCTCGGCGGGGTTGTCAGTCATCGCCGTAGCCGGGTTTGGACTGGGTCTTGTCGCGGCAATGGCGCTGGGACTCGGCACCAAGACATTGGGTGTCAGCGTAGCTGGCTTGCTCTTCGGCTTGCCACTTTGCCTTGTCGTACATACCGTCTTGGCTGGAGCGACGCACTCTTCAAGCGCGCAGAGAGCGTGGCGAAACGAGCATGAGGAGATCTCGGGCATCGCCGCGCTCTTGGTGGCCGATGACCGCAAGCAGTTGAGCAAAGTATTGGCGATGCGGGGGATATGGTCGAAACCAGCGTTGGCATGCGAGTTGGTGCGACTCAAGATCGAGCGCTACTCGTCGCAATTGGAAGCTCGCCCCGCAATACACGGGGCCGAGATGCTGCTGTTTGCCGAACTTTCGATCCAAACCAGCCTTCCGCTGGAAGAAAAGCAGGCGTTGATGTTTGTTGTGTTGACGCTGTTGGGCGAACGAGAAGTCGGGAACACGCAATTTCTACGCAAGTGGCTTGAGCTGTGGCGCCAAGCAACGTCGAGTGACGGAACAACGCGCACTATCGACGGCACGTGGCGACTCAGTGAATACCGGCGCGATTGCTCTTGGGGAAATCCAGTGGCCGTTGCCGAACTGGCTTTCGCTACATGGAAAGACCGTGGCATCGTGGCGTGGTTGGATGCAGGTTTCACGTTCACACCAGCGCAGTTTCGCGAGGTGCTCAAGGTGGTCGAATCTGCCGAGGTACTTGAGCGCGCTGCGGCTTCTGGCGTCGACGTGCGTGCGATTCCCCCTCGTAACCCAAGAATGGCGTTTGAACCTTCGCCCCTTGCCTTGCGCGCAGATGCCTGGTCCGTGCAATTGGGCGGAAGTGGCGCTCTGGAGGAGATGGTGAAACTGGCGACGGTGCTTGCGAGTCTGTCCACAAAGGAGGCCCGAGCGGAAGCTTGCAAGGTATTCGCGAAGAACGAGATCTCACGTCAAGCGACGCTGAGAAAGCCGAATGATCCCGGCGCTTCCCTCAGCGGGATCAAGCCCGAAATTTCTTCAAGAGCCAAGACTGCCGCAGCTCTTGAGGCCGCCCTCTGCCAAGGGTAAAAAAAGAAGCAAGGATGATGCGCGTCCGAGGTTTCTACTTCCGTAGTTTTTAGCCCCCGTCACCGCTGCCCGCTCGGCAGCAACAAATGCTTCGCCCCGATGTGCGCCTCCATCTCATGCATGTGGTGCTCCGCATCCACCATGTGCTCCGCCATCAGCCGCCGCACCTCGTCCGCATCTTCCTTGCGGTAGGCCGCCAGCAGTTGCGTGTGGTAGTCCACGTTGGTCTCGCCGAAGTGGTGGTGGTCCAGCGCCTTCTTGTAGACGACGAGGTCGCGCAGCAGGTCGTTGAGAAAGCGGCACATGAAGGACAGCACCGGGTTGGGGCAGGCCTCGGCCAGCATCGTGTGAAAGGCCAGTTCGGCCTCGCGCTGCGTGCGCAGCTCGTCTTCGTTCGTGGGCTCGATGGTGCACAGGCGCACGTTCTCTTCGAGCCTTGTGAAGTGTTCGGGCGTGAGCCGCCCGACCACGCTCACGGCCAGCTCAGGCTCCAGCGCCTTGCGCAACTGGTAGATGTGATGGCCGTCGAGGTGATGAAAGTGCAGGAAGTTGCGCAGCGGTTCCGACGCGTGGTCGACCGACACCTGCTGCAGGTACGCGCCGCCGCCGGGGCCGGTGCGGATCGAGATCAGCCCGCGCACCTCGAGCGCCTTCAGCGCCTCGCGCACCGTGCTCTTCGAATAACCGAAGAGCTCGATCAGTTCCTTCTCGTTCGGTAGCCGGTCGCCTGGCTGCTTGCGCTCGGCAACGATCCATCGCTTGACGTCTTCGACGATGACGTCCGAGAGCTTTTGCCGCTTCGGAGGGTTGTGCCCCACTCTCATCAAAACGCTCCATCCATGCACATCGGGAGATGCGCGGGATGCGCAACAGCGCGCGATCTTAACGGCGTCATCGGCAGGGTCGGGTTGGGTTGGGGCACGGGGCTTGCTAGCGGGTTTTTACCAGCATATTAATCCTATTTATCCGCTTAAATTGCCGGCGATCGCAGGCACTGTGTTTTCTTCCCCCACTTTCCACACCTCACGACCGGAGAACCCCATGCAACGCAGACAACTCCTTCAGCTCGCCGCCCTGTCGGCCGCCCCGGCCTCGCTCCTGATGAACCGCTCGGCCATCGCCCAGGCCACCGACGTGATCCGCTTCGGTGCACCGGTGCCCATGTCGGGTGCCTTCGCAGCCAACGGCAAGTTCGCCGACCTGGGCACGAAGCTGGCGATCGAGCAGTACGGCAAGGTGCTGAACCGCCCGCTGGCCTACACGCTGCTCGACACCGAAGGCAAGCCGGCCACCGCCGTGCGCAAGGTGCAGGAAGCCTCGCAGCAGCAGGGCGCCAAGTTCTTCGCGGGCGGCATCCTGTCGTCGGAAGCGCTGGCCATGGGCAAGGAGGCCGAGAAGGCCGGCGGCCTGTTCATCACCACCGCAGGCGCCGACGAGATCACCGGCAAAGACTGCAACCCCGCCACCTTCCGCTGGTCGGTGCCCACCTTCGGTGCCATCGAGCAGACGGTGCGCCCGCTGATCGCGTCGATGCCCAAGGCCAAGCGCTGGTACACGATCACGCCGCAGTACGTGTTCGGCGACGGCCTCTTGAGCGCCGCCAAGACCATCTTCCAGGAGAAGGGCATCGAGCACGTGGGCAACAGCTACCACTCGCTCAACGACAAGGAGTTCAGCGGCTACCTCACCAACGCGATGGCCGCCAAGCCCGACGTGCTGCTGCTGCTGAACTTCGGCGCGCAGTCGTCGGCCGCGCTGCGCCAGGCGGTGAGCTTCGGCATGCACAAGAACATGACGATCCTCATGGCCTGGGCTTCGGGCCTGGAGCAGTTCGACGAGCTGGGCGCCGACCTGTGCGACGGCGTCTACTTCGGTGCGCAGTACTGGCACACGGTCGACACGCCGCTCAACAAGGACCTGGTGAAGCGCACCGCCGACAAGCTGAAGATCGTGCCCAACTACAGCCTGGCCGGTTCGTACATCTGCACCAAGATCCTCATCGACGGCATCGTGAAAGCCGGCACGGTCGACCAGAAGGCCGTGATCGCCGCGCTCGAAGGCATGAAGTTCGACGGTCTCACGGGCGTGGAAGAAATCCGCAAGGCCGACCACCAGGTCATCAAGGACTACTACCTGCTCAAGGGCAAGGCGAAGTCGAAGATGGCCAACCCGGCCGACTACGTCGACGTGATCAGTTCCGGCAAGTCCTTCCTGCCCGTCGACAAGACCGGCTGCAAGCTGGCCTGACGCCGCCCGGCTTCGCGCCGCGCTCGCGCCCGCATCGTTTGCGGCGCGGGCAGGGCGTGGGCCGCCTGCACGTTTGCCACCCCCACGACACCTATGTCCGTCTACCTGCTCCAGACCATCAACGGAATCGGCATCGGCATGCTGTATTTCCTGCTGGCCGTTGGCTTGTCCATCGTGTTCGGCCTGCTGCGCTTCGTGAACTTCGCGCACGGCGCTTTCTATCTGCTGGGCGCCTACCTGTGCTTCCAGGCCATGCAGTGGGGCCTGAACTTCTGGGCCGCGCTCGTGCTGGTGCCGCTGTTCGTCGGCGCGCTCGGCTGGCTGGCCGAGAAGCTGCTGCTGCGCCGCGTGTACGCCAAGCCGCACGAGTTCCACATCCTCGTGACCGTGGGCCTGGCGCTCGCGGTGCAAGAGATCGTCATCGTGTTCTGGGGCCCGCTGGGCAACAGCGTGCCCACGCCCGACCTGCTGCAGGGCGTGGTGATGTGGGGCAGCTTCATCTACCCGAAGTACCGGCTCTTCGTGATCGGCTTCACCGCCGTGCTCGCGGTGCTGCTGTGGTGGGTGCTCGAAGGCACGCGCCTGGGCAGCGCGGTGCGTGCGGGCAGCGAATCGACCGAGATGGTCTCGCTGCTGGGCATCAACGTGTTCCGCGTGTTCAGCCTGGTGTTCGCGCTCGGCGCGGCCACGGCGGCGCTGGCCGGCGTGCTGGCCGCGCCCATCCGCGGGGCCGAGCCCTTCATGGGCGTCGAGGCGCTGGGCGTGGCCTTCGTGGTCGTGGTGATCGGCGGGCTCGGCAGCTTCAGCGGTGCGCTGGTCGGCGGCGTGCTGATCGGCATCGTGCAAAGCCTCATGAGCACCATCTGGCCGCCGGGGGCGAGCCTGATGATCTACATCGCGATGGGCGCCGTGCTGCTGCTGCGCCCGCATGGCCTGCTCGGCCGCAGAGGATGACCGCCGCCATGCCAAAGAAATACACCTTCCTGCTGGCGCTGATCGTCGCGCTCGCGCTGCCGCTGTTCATGCGCTCGGGCTCGCTCGCGAGCGAAGTGCTCATCTACGCGCTCGCGGCGTTGGGCTGCAACCTGCTGCTGGGCTACACGGGGTTGCTCTCGTTCGGCCAGGGCATCTTCTTCGGGCTGGGCAGCTACACCATCGCGATCCTGCTCACGCGGCTGCAACTGCCGATGCCGTTGGCATTGCTTGCCGCCATCGGCATGGGCGCGCTGGGCGCGGCGGTGGTCGGCTGGGTCGCCATCCGCCAGCGCGGCACCTACTTCGTGATGCTCACGCTGGCCTTCGCGCAGATGTTCTATTTCGTGGCCTACACGGCCTCGGGGCTCACGGGCGGCGACAACGGCCTGCTCGACGTGCCGCGCCCGGCCTTCATGGACACGCCGTGGAAGTACTACGCCTTCGTGGCGGTGATCTTCCTCATCGCGTTCGCGCTGCTGCTCAAGGTGACCGATTCGGTCTTCGGCCGCACGCTGCTCGCCATCCGCGACAACGAGGACCGCGCCGCCGCCGTGGGCTACGACCTCAAGCGCTTCAAGCTGCTGGCCTTCGTGATCTCGGGTGCCGTCACCGGCTTGGCCGGTGGGCTGCACGCGATGATGACCGGCATCGCGCCGCTGTCGAACGCCGAGTACCACACGAGCGAGATGATCCTGGTCATCACCGTGATCGGCGGCACCGGCAACCTGTTTGCCTCGGTGCTCGGTTCGGCCTTCTACGTGCTGCTGGCCGACTGGCTTTCCACGCTGTGGCCGCGCTGGTTGTTGCTGCTGGGCCTGCTGCTGATCGGCGTGAGCATCGGTATGCAGCGCGGCCTCTGGGGCCTGGGCGAAAGCGCCTGGCGCCGGGTGTTCCGCAAGACGTCGCCTGCGGACAAGGCGCCGCTGGCACAGGGAGAAAAAGCATGAGCGACATCCTCATCGAAGCCATCGGCGTCACCAAGCACTACGGCAAGTTCGCCGCGCTCGGCGGCGTCGACCTGAAGATCAAGCGCAACACCGTGCACTCGGTGATCGGCCCGAACGGCGCGGGCAAGACCACGCTGTTCCACATGCTCACGGGCACCGGCACCACCACGGGTGGGCGCATCGTGTTCGACGGCCACGACGTGACGCGCGAGCCCGACCACAAGCGCGTGCAGCGCGGCATGGCGCGCTCGTTCCAGGTCACGAGCCTGTTCCCCAGCCTGTCGGTGCGCGAGAACCTGCGCGTGGCGGCGCAGGGCATTGCGCCGCGCCAGGCCATGAACTGCTGGCGCGCTCCGATCGGCGAGCGCGCCTGTGCCGACACCGTGGCCGAGGTGCTCGCGCGCGTCGGCCTCGAACGGCTGGCCGACACGGCCGCCAGCGTGCTCTCGCACGGCCAGCAGCGCCGCCTCGAAGTGGGCATGGCGCTGGCTGCGAAGCCCAAGGCCATCTTCCTGGACGAGCCGACCTCGGGCATGGGCATCGACGACCTCGACGAGATGAAGCACCTCATCCGCAGTCTGCGCGATGCGCACACCGTGGTGCTGATCGAGCACAACATGAACATCGTGATGGACATCTCCGACACCGTGACCGTCATGCAATTGGGCCGTGTGCTGGCCGAGGGGCTGCCGGGCGACATCCGGTCCGACGCGCGTGTGCGCACGGCGTACCTGGGCAACATGATCACCGGAGGCAAGGCATGAGCGCGGCGAACATCCTCGAAGTCGACGGCCTGCACGCGCACTACGGCAAGAGCCATGTGCTGCAGGGCGTGTCGTTCACGGTGGGCGAGGCCGAGCTGGTCACGCTGCTGGGCCGCAACGGCGCGGGCAAGTCGACCACGCTCAAGAGCATTGCCGGTGCCGTCGCGCCCACGGGCGGGCGCGTGCGCTTCCAGGGCGCCGACATCGCGGGCCAGCCGCCGCACCGCATCGCCACGCGCGGCGTGTGCCTGGTGCCCGAGCACCGCGGCATCTTCAAGCTGCTCACGGTGGAAGAGAACCTGCTGCTCGGCCTGCGGCGCGATTCGCCCTGGCAGCTGGCCGACATCTACCGCATCTTTCCGCGCCTGAAGGAGCGCAGGCGCAACGGCGGCGGGCAGCTGTCGGGCGGCGAGCAGCAGATGCTGGCCATCGGCCGCGCGCTCATGAACCACCCGCGCCTGCTGATCCTCGACGAGCCCGTGGAAGGCCTCGCACCGGTGATCGTGGAAGAGATCGTCGCGCAGCTCAAGACCATCAAGGCCGCGGGCGTGGCCATCCTCCTGGTCGAGCAGAACCTCGAGGTCTGCGTGCAGCTGGCCGACCGCCACTACATCGTGGAGCAGGGCGTGATCGTGCACGAGGCTGGCAATGCCGCTTTCATGGCCGATCACGACGTGAAAGACCGCTATCTCGGCGTCGGGCTTGCCTGATCCGCCCTCCATTCGTCGCAAAAATCATGAACACAACGAACGAACTTTCCACCGCGCCGGACGTGCGCGCGCTGCGCGTGAACGGCCAGCGCCTCTGGGACTCGCTGATGCAGCTCGCGCAGCTCGGCGCCACCGAGAAGGGCGGCGTGTGCCGCATCGCGCTCACCGACCTCGATCGACAAGGCCGCGACCTCTTCACGCGCTGGGCGCGCGAGGCCGGCTGCGAGGTGCGCGTGGACGCCATCGGCAACATCTTCGCGCGCCGCGCGGGCCGCAACAACGCGCTGCCACCCATCACCACCGGCAGCCACATCGACACGCAGCCCACGGGCGGCAAGTTCGACGGCAACTACGGCGTGCTCGCGGGGCTCGAGGTGCTGCGCGCGCTGAACGATGCGGGCATCGAAACCGAAGCACCGCTCGAAGTGGCGGTGTGGACCAACGAGGAAGGCTCGCGCTTCGTGCCCGTGATGATGGGCTCCGGCGTGTTCGCGGGCGCCTTCACGCTCGAACACGCACTCGCGCAGCGCGACACCGAAGGCGTGAGCGTGGCCGACGCGCTCTCGGCCATCGGCTATGCCGGCGCCGTGCCCGCCTCGGCGGTGTCATCGCCGGTCGGTGCGTACTTCGAAGCGCACATCGAACAGGGCCCGGTGCTCGAAGCCAACGAGCGCGTCATCGGCGTGGTCGAGGGCGCGCTGGGCCAGCGCTGGTACGACGTGGTGGTGCAGGGCATGGAAGCCCATGCCGGTCCCACGCCGATGGAGCTGCGAAAAGATGCGTTGCTGGCCGCCTCCGAACTCGTGGTCGAAGTGAACCGCATCGCGCTCGCACACGCGCCGCACGGGCGCGGTACGGTCGGCTGGATCGACAACTACCCGAACTCGCGCAACGTGATCCCGGGCCGCGTGAAGCTCAGCGTCGACCTGCGCGCGGCCGACGACGTGGTGCTGTCGGCCATGGACGCGGCGCTGAAAGAAGCCGTGCAGCGCATCGCCACCAAGGGCAAGGTCGAGGCAACGGTCGAGCAGGTCGTGTACTTCCCGCCGCAGCCGTTCACGCCCGCACTGGTGTCGGCCGTGCGCGAGGCTGCACAAGACCAGGGCATGACGTGGATGAACGTGATCAGCGGCGCCGGCCACGACGCGGTGTACCTCGCACGCGTGTGCCCCGCGGCGATGATCTTCGTGCCCTGCCTGGACGGCATCAGCCACAACGAGATCGAAGACGCGCAGCCCGACCACCTCGAAGCCGGCTGCAACGTGCTGCTGCAGGCGATGCTGCAGAGCGCGGGAGTGGCCGCGTGAAGGCGGCGCTTCGCCGCATCGGCCTTCACTGCGTCCTGGCGATGGGCGTGGTCGCGGCGTCGACGGCGGCCCTGGCGGCTGGAGAGCCGATCCTGGTCGGGCAGTCTGCGGTGCTCACCGGCCCGTTCACGCCAAACAGCCTCGCGTTCATGGAAGGCCAGACGCTGTTCCTCGACCAGCTGAACAAGGCGGGCGGCGTCGGTGGCCGGCCCGTCAGGATGATCACCTACGACGACGCCTACATCCCCGAGAAGGCAGCGGCCAATGCCGAGAAGCTGCTCGGCACGGACCGCGTCGTCTGCCTGTTCGCAACCATGGGCACGGGCATCGGCGCGGCCATGGTGCCGGTGGCGGCGAAGTACGACAGCTTCATCTTCGGCGGGCTGACCGGCGCGGCGGTGCTGCGCGGGCCGAAGGTGCCGATCTACCACGTGCGGGAGTCGTATGCCGACGAGGTCTCGCGTGTGATGAAGCACCTGACGACCGTGGGCCTGACGCGCATCGCCATCGTCTCCAGCGACGACGCCTACGGCAAGGGCATCGAGAAGGATGCGTTGGCCGCGCTTGAGAAAAGCAAGCAGCCTGCGCTGCTGTCGCTGCGCTTCGATCCGAAGGAAAAGGACCATCCCGCCATCGCGCAGCAGGTGATCGCGAGCGGGGCGCAGGCGGTGTACGTCATCGCGGCCGGCACGCCGGCCATCAACATCATCCGCTCGCTGGTGGCCGCGCCCATCCATCCGCAGATCTACACGAACTCGGTGGCGAGCTCGTTCCTTCTGTACAAGGAACTCGGCGACAGGAGCCGCGGCATCGTGCTGTCGCAGGTGGTGCCGCCGTTCTGGAAGACGCGCTTTCCCATCGTCGACGAATACCAGCGCGCGAGGAAGGCCGCCGGCAGCGAAGGCGAAGGCTCCTACCTGGGGCTGGAGGGCTACATCACGGCCAAGGCCTTTGCGGAATCGCTGCAGCGCGTGAAGGGGCCGATCACCACCGAATCGCTGCGCCGCAGCATCGAGAACTCTCCGCCCATGAACCTGAATGGCTTCACGGTCGCGTTCCGTCCCGACAACCGCAACGGCTCCAGCTTCGGCGACATCACCATGCTGGGAAGCTCCGGAAAGTTTGCCCAATGAAAGTCCTGATCGCCCGTCTCAACCACGAGACCAACACCTTCTCGCCCGTGCCCACGCCGCTCGCGGCCTTCGGTCCCGACGGCCCGACCTTCGGTGCGCAGGCCTACACCGACAACAAGGGCATGCGCACCGCGATGTCGGCCTTCATCGACCTGGCCGAAGCCGTGGGCGCCGAGGTCGTCACGCCGGTGTCGGCCTCGGCCAACCCCAGCGGGCCGGTCGATGCGCAGGCCTACACCACGCTCACACAATGCATCGTCGATGCGGCGCCGGGTTGCGACGCGATCCTGCTCGACCTGCACGGCGCGATGGTGGCGCAGAACAGCACCGACGGCGAAGGCGATCTGCTGGTGCGCCTGCGCGCCGCGGCGCCCGGCGTGCCGATCGGCGTGGCGCTGGACCTGCATGCCAACGTGACGCCCGCGATGGTGGAGAACGCCGACGTGATCGTCGGCTTCAAGACCTACCCGCACGTCGACATGTACGAGACCGGCGAGCACGCCGGCCGCCTGCTGTTCGACCTGCTGGCCAAGCGCAGCCAGCCGCACATGCGCTGGCGACAGCTGCCGCTGATGGCGCACACGCTGCGCAGCGCCTCGTTCACCGGCGCGATGCAGCGGGCCATCGAGGCCGCGCGCGCGGCGGAGGAATCCGAGTCGCTGGCGGTGTCGATTCTGGCGGGCTTCTCGCTGTCGGACATCACGGCGCCGTGCATGAGCGTGATCGTGGTCGACGCCCAATCGCCCGCGCGCGCGCAGGCCACGGCCGACCGCATCGCGGCGCAGATGTGGGCCGAGCGCGAAGCCTTCATCTACCGCAGCGAGCCGCTGGCCGCATCGGTAGCGCGCGCGAAGCTCATCGCCGGCGGTGCGACGCGTCCGGTGCTGCTGCTCGACCACGGCGACAACTGCATGTCGGGCGGAAGCTGTGACACGATGGACGTGCTGCAGGAGGCGCTGGCGCAGGGCCTGGACGGCATCGGCGTCGGGCCGTTGTGCGACCCCGAGGCGGTGGCCGCGCTGGTCGCGGCGGGCGAGGGCGCCGAGGTGACGGTGGCGCTGGGCAACAAGGTGTCGCTGGAAGGCATCGGCCTCACGAAGACGCCGGTGCAACTGACCGGCGTCGTGCGCACGGTCAGTGACGGCGAGTACGTGATCACCGGCCCCACCTACACCGGCCAGCGCAGCAGCATGGGCCGCACGGTGCTGTTCGACATCGGCGCGGCACGCATCGTCGTCACCGAGCGCACGCAGGAGCCGTGGGACATCGGCGTGTTCGAGTGCGCCGGGCTCGACCCGCGCCAAGAGCGCTTCCTGCTGCTGAAGTCGCGCATGTACTGCCGACCGGTGTTCGAGCCGCTGTCGGCGGCGCTGGTGGAGTGCGACAGCCCGGGCGTGACCAGCTCGGACTACAGCCTGTTCCCGTTCAGCCAGGTGCGCCGGCCGGTGTTCCCGCTCGATGCGAACGCGACGATGGACGTGCCTGCATAACCTGTCACGTCATCGACGCGCGGCGCGTGCCCCGCGACCATTCCTTCACCCCGCGCTGTTGCGGGTCGAACCCTCGAAAGGAACAGTCGCCATGAACACCGCCGCCTCCGACGCCCATGCCATCGCCACCGGCTACATCGCCGTCTGGAACGAGACCGACGCCGCGCGCCGCGCCGCACTCATCGAAACCGGCTGGACCGCCGACGCCCGCTATGTCGACCCGATGGCGCAGGCCAGCGGCCGCGAGCAGATCAGCGCGCTGGTCGGCGCGGTGCACCAGCGCTATCCGGGCTTTCGCTTCCACCTGCTCGGCAAGGCCGAGGCGCACGGCGACAACCTGCGCTTCTCGTGGACGCTGGGCCCGAGCGGCGCCGACGACCTGATCCAGGGCACCGACTTTGCGCAGGTCGACGCAGGCAAGCTGCGCGTGGTGACGGGCTTTCTCGACAAGGTGCCCGTGGGCGCGTGAAGGGATTGGGTCAGTCGCCCGTGGGCCGACCGCGCCAGAGCTTGCGGTAGACCGTGGCGCGGCTGATGCCCAACGTGCGCGCTGCTTCGGCCACATTGCCGCGCGCATCGTTCACCGCCTTGCGGATCAGCGCGGTTTCCACGTCGCGCAGGCGGGGGCGGCCGTCGGTCGCGGTGCCGGGCATACCGGGCACGTCGCCATGCTCGCTGCCGCCGCGCTGGGCCCGCACCTGCACCCGCAGGCCCGACCACAGCGGCACCTCGAGCGTTGCGTCGCCGCGCCGGGCGGCGTCGAACATCATGTGCAGCGGCAGCGCGAACAGGTCGTTGAAATGCAGGCCCCCCGCATGGCAGGCCAGCGGCTGGTGCAGCATCTGCCGCGCCGCCGCGTTGGCGCCGGTGACGTGGCCGGCCGCGTCGATGCACAGCAGGCCTTCGGTGGTCTCGCTGCTCGGGCAACCGGGCCAGAGCAGCCGCAGCAGCAGCTCGCAGGGCTCGCGCTGCACCAGCAGGTTCTCGATGCTGCGCGCCGACATGGTGGCCAGGTGGCGCAGCTCGGGCCGCTCGACCACCTGCACGCCCGTGAGGTCGAGCATGCCGATGCAGTCGCCCCGCGGGCCGAAGAGCGGGGCGCCGGCGCAGCTGTACACACTGGTGTCGTCAAAGAAGTGTTCACCGCGGTGCAGCCACACCGATTCCTGTTCGGCCAGCGCCGTGCCGATGGCGCTGGTGCCGATGGCGTTTTCGGACAGGTCGACGCCCACGCGCCCGATGTCGCGTGCGTAGCGGGCGGCGGGGTCGGTGCCGTCGGGCAGGGTGCCCACGTCGACCACGATGCCGCGGGCGTCGGTCAGGATGGCGAAATAGCGAGTGTCGGCAATGGCGCGCGAGAGCCGCTCGATCACCGGACGCGCCGCCGTGACCAGGGCCTTGTTGCATTCCGTGACATCGCGGCTGGCGGTGCGGCTCACGGGTTCGAAGCTCACGCGCTGCTGGGGCCGGCGGCCGGCCTCAAGGCAGCGCTGCCACGAGCGGGTGATGCCCGGATCGACCCGCGCCGCGGCGCGCGGACGCGGGCCGTCGCTTTCGATCAGCTCACGGCGCGCCTGCGCAATGGCCAATGAACGCTCGATGGGAGGCGGGGCGGCGGAAGCGGACATCATCGTGAGGATTCTTCTTCGCGCGGGGAGGGCGGGTGGCTTTTCCGGGCTCGCCGGACGACAAGCTGTTTCATTTTGAGAATTTCCCGCGGTCTGTGCAAGTGTCAAGGGTTTTTGCCTAGGATAGTGCGAAAGAGCGGCATCCAAGATGACCCGCTGAACCAGCCATCACCTTCCACGGAGACAGCCACATGCAGGTCGCTTTCAAGGTCAACGGCCGCCCGGTCACGGTCGACGCCCCACCGAACACCTTCCTTGTGCACGCGATCCGCGAGCACCTCCACCTCACCGGAACCCACGTCGGCTGCGACACCGCCCAGTGCGGCGCCTGCACGGTCCACCTGAACGGCCGCGCGGTCAAGTCGTGCAACATCCTGGTCGCGCAGGCGGCCGGCGCCGACGTCACCACCATCGAGGGCATTGCCGAAGCCGACGGCACCATGCACCCCATGCAGGCGGCCTTCAAGGAATGCCACGGCCTGCAGTGCGGTTTCTGCACCCCGGGCATGGTCATGAGCGCCATCGACCTGTGCACCCACCACCCCAAGTCGAGCGAATCGGAAATCCGCGAGCTGCTCGAGGGCAACCTGTGCCGCTGCACGGGCTACCAGAACATCGTGAAGGCCGTGAAGATGGGTGGCGAGGCCATGGCCTCGGGCACCCCGGTCAAGACCACCGTCGCAGCCTGAAAGGGAGCCGCATCATGGGTGCTTCCGACTTCTCCAACCTGCCGCACATCGGCGAGGCCCTGCGGCGCAAGGAAGACTATCGCTTCCTGACCGGCGCGGGCAACTACACCGACGACATCACGCTGGCCAACCAGAGCCATGCGGTCTTCGTGCGCTCGCCGCACGCCCACGCCACGATCAAGTCGATCGACATCACCGAGGCCTCGAAGATGCCCGGCGTGGTCGGCATCTTCAGCGGCAAGGACATCGAAGGAAAGATGGGCGGGCTGCCCTGCGGCTGGCTCATCAACAACCCCGACGGCACCCCCATGAAGGAGCCGATGCACCCGATCCTCGCGATCAAGAAGGTGCGCTACGTGGGCGACCACGTGGCCATGGTGGTGGCCGAGACGGTCGAGCAGGCCAAGAATGCGGCCGAGGCCGTGGTGGTCGACTACGACGTGCTGCCCGCACTCGTGAGCGTGGCCGACGCGGCCAAGAAGACCGGCAGCACCACGCTGCACGACGAAGCGCCCGACAACCAGTGCTACAAGTGGGTGCTCGGCGACAAGGCGGCGGTCGACAACGTGTTCACCACGGCGGCGCACGTCACGAAGCTCGACCTCGTCAACAACCGGCTGATTCCCAACCCGATCGAGCCGCGCGTGGCCATCGGCAGCTACAGCCGCGGCACCGACGACTACACGCTCTACGTGTCGAACCAGAACCCGCACGTCGAACGGCTCTTGATGACGGCCTTCGTGCTGGGCCTGCCCGAACACAAGGTGCGCGTGATCGCACCCGACGTGGGTGGTGGCTTCGGCTCCAAGATCTTCCTGTATGCGGAAGACGTGTGCCTGACCTGGGCGGCCAAGCAGCTCAACCGCAACATCAAGTGGACGGCAGAGCGCTCGGAGTGCTTCCTGTCCGATGCGCACGGCCGCGACCACGTGAGCCACGC
This sequence comes from Variovorax sp. RO1, assembly GCF_002849325.1. Classification (NCBI taxonomy): domain Bacteria; kingdom Pseudomonadati; phylum Pseudomonadota; class Betaproteobacteria; order Burkholderiales; family Comamonadaceae; genus Variovorax; species Variovorax sp. RO1. Next base: position 131,505 of record NZ_PKMT01000005.1, on the reverse strand, counting down.
CGAAATGGCGATGGACAAGGACGGCAAGTTCCTCGCCATGCGCGTGCACACCGACGCCAACCTCGGCGCCTACCTGTCGACCTTCTCGACCGCGGTGCCGACCATCCTGTACGCCACGCTGCTCGCCGGCCAGTACACGACGCCGCAGATCTACGTCGAGGTCGATGCCTGGTTCACCAACACCTCGCCGGTCGATGCGTACCGCGGGGCCGGGCGGCCCGAGGCCACCTACCTGCTGGAACGCCTGGTGTCGCGCTGCGCCTGGGAAATGAACCTGGGCCAGGACGAGATCCGCAAGCGCAACTTCATCACCAGCTTCCCGTACCAGACGCCCGTGGCGCTGCAGTACGACACCGGCGACTTCCATGCCTGCATGGACAAGGCGCGGGTGCTGGCCGAGGTTGACGGCTACGCCGCGCGCAAGGCGGCGACCGAAGCCAAGGGCAAGCTGCGCGGCATGGGCTATTCGAGCTACATCGAGGCCTGCGGCATCGCGCCGTCGAACATCGCGGGCGCGCTCGGTGCGCGCGCGGGCCTGTTCGAATGCGGCGAGATCCGCGTGCACCCGACCGGCAGCGTGACGGTGTTCACCGGCTCGCACAGCCACGGCCAGGGCCATGAAACCACCTTCGCGCAGGTCGTGGCGGCGCGCCTCGGTATCCCGGTCGACAACGTCGATGTGGTGCACGGCGACACCGGCCGCGTGCCCTTCGGCATGGGCACTTACGGTTCGCGTTCCATCTCGGTGGGCGGCGCGGCCATCATGAAGGCGCTCGACAAGATCGAGACCAAGGCCAAGAAGATCGCCGCGCACCTGATGGAGGCGAGCGACGCCGACATCGAGTTCGCCAACGGCGAATTCACGGTCAAGGGCACCGACAAGACGATCCCGTTCGGTCAGGTGGCGCTCACGGCCTACGTGCCGCACAACTACCCGCTCGACAAGCTCGAGCCCGGCCTGAACGAAACCGCCTTCTACGACCCGACCAACTTCACCTTCCCGGGTGGCACCTACATCTGCGAGGTCGAAATCGACAAGGAGACCGGCGAAGTGAAGGTCGACCGCTTCACCGCGGTGGACGATTTCGGCACCATCATCAATCCGATGATCGTCGAGGGCCAGGTGCACGGCGGGCTGGTGCAGGGCATCGGCCAGGCACTGCTCGAGAACTGCGTCTACGACAACGAAACCGGCCAGCTGCTCACCGGCAGCTTCATGGACTACGCCATGCCGCGCGCCGCCGACTTTCCGCAGTTCAAGCTCGACACCGTCTGCACCCCGTGCACCCACAACCCGCTGGGCACCAAGGGCTGCGGCGAGGCGGGCGCCATCGGTTCGCCGCCGGCCGTCATCAACGCCGTGCTCGATGCGCTGGCGCCGCTGGGCGTCAAGGATTTCGACATGCCCGCTTCGTCCAGCCGCGTCTGGGAAGCGATGCAAGCCGCCGCCAAGCCCTGAACCGACATAAGAAATAACAGAGAAGGAATCACCCCATGTATGCCTTCACACTCGAACGGCCCGCCAGCGTGGCAGATGCCACCCGGCTGATCGCCGCGGGCGGCAAGCCACTGGCCGGCGGACAGACCCTGCTGGCCTCGATGAAGCTGCGGCTGTCGGCGCCTGAGCAACTGGTCGACCTCAGCGGCATCAAGGAACTCACCGGCATCAAGAAAGACGCCGGCACGGTCACCATCGGCGCCATGTCGCGTCACCTCGACGTGGCGAACAACGCCGACGTGAAGGCCGCGTACCCCGCGCTGGCCGACCTTGCAGCGCGCATCGGCGACCGGCAGGTGCGCGCGATGGGCACCGTCGGCGGCTCGGTGGCCAACAACGACCCGGCCGCGTGCTATCCGAGCGCGGTGCTGGCCTCGGGCGCGACCATCGTCACCTCTAAGCGCGAAATTGCGGCCGACGACTTCTTCCTGGGCCTGTTCACCACGGCGCTCGAAGAAGACGAGCTGATCACCGCCATCCGCTTCCCCATTCCGAAGCGCGCCGTGTACGAGAAGCTGCGCCAGAAGGCCTCGAACTTCCCGCTGGTCGGCATCTTCCTGGCGCAGTACGACAGCGGCGTGCGCGTGGCCGTCACCGGCGCGGGCAACGGCGTGTTCCGCCATGCCGGGCTCGAAGACGCGCTCAACAAGAGCTTCACCGCCGCGGCAGCTGCCGCCGTGAAGATCGACGCGAGCGACCTGAACAGCGACCTGCACGCCTCGGCCGCCTACCGCGCGAACCTGATCAGTGTGCTGACCCAACGCGCCGTCACCAAGGCGCTCGGCTGAAGCAGCACGACACCCACCGGAAGGCGCGACACCCTCGCGTCTTCCGCTACGCTTCGCCATGACTTTCCCGACCATCGACGCACTTTCCGACGGTTTGATGCAGGCCGGCTACTTTGCCGACCGCCGCCTGGCCACCGCGGTGTTCCTTGCGCTCAAGCTGCAGCGCCCGCTGCTGCTCGAAGGCGAACCCGGTGTCGGCAAGACCGAGCTGGCCAAGGCGCTGTCGATCGCCCTCAACCGCCAGCTGCTGCGCCTGCAGTGCTACGACGGCATGGAGCAGCGCGAGGCGCTGTACGAATGGAACTACGCCGCGCAGCTGCTGCACATGCGCGCGGCCGAAGCCACGGGCGCGGCACGCGATGTCGAAGCCGAGGTCTACCAGCCGCACTACCTGATCCGCCGCCCGCTGCTGCAAGCGCTGCAGACGCCTGCGCCCGGTGCCGTGCTGCTGATCGACGAGGTGGACCGCGCCGACGAGCCCTTCGAAGCCTTCCTGCTCGAATACCTCGGTGAGTATCAGGTCAGCATTCCCGAACTCGGCACCGTGCGTGCCGTGGTGCCGCCCGTCACCTTGCTCACCAGCAACCGCACGCGCGAGCTGAACGATGCCGTGAAGCGGCGCTGCCTCTACCACTGGCTCGACTACCCCGAGCGCGAGCGCGAGCTGGCCATCGTGCGCGCGCAGGTGCCGCAGGCCGGCGAGACGCTGTCGGCGCAGGTGGCGGCCTTTGTCGCGCGGCTGCGCTCGGCGCCGTTCGTCAACGCCTTCCAGCGTGCACCCGGCATTGCCGAAAGCGTGGAGTGGGCGAGGGCGCTCATCGCGCTCGACACCGTCGAACTCGACCCCGAAGTGGTCGTCGACACCGCCGGCATCCTCTTCAAGCAGCGCGACGACGTGGCGGCGCTGACTCACGAGCTGGCCTCCGACCTGCTGAGGCCCGAGGAACCGCTCGCCACCTGAGCGCGGCCGAGGCACATACATGGCCGGCATCCAGCAACTCGGCGACGTCCGCAGCGGCAAGCTGGCGGGCAACATCGCCGCCTTCGGCCGCGCATTGCGCCGCGCCGGCGTGCGCACTGACGCCATGCGCATCGCGCTCGCGACCGAGGCGGTCACCCTGGTCGGCGTCGAAGACAAGCTCGACCTGAGCGCCGCCATGGAGGCCGTGATGGTCAGTCGCGAGCAAGACCGCCTGGTGTTCCGCGAACTCTTCGATGCGTGGTTCCGCGACCCCGAACTGGCCAACAAGCTGCTCGCCCAGATGCTGCCCAGCGCCGAAGGCAAGGCGGAGCCTTCCAAGCGGCGGCCGCGCGTGCGCGAGGCGCTGAGTCCGCCGCGCCATGCCGTGAAGCCCGCGGCACCGACCAAGCCCGACGAAGAGATCAAGTTCGACGCCGCCATGACGGCCAGCGACCGCCAGCGGCTGCAGCATGCCGACTTCAACGCGCTCGGCGCGGCCGAGTACCGGCTGGTCGAGCGGTTGGCGCGCGACGTCACGCTGCCGGTGCCCCGGCTGCCCACGCGCCGCCTGCGCCCGGCCGGCGATGCGGGCAGCGCGCATGCCCGCATGCATTGGCCCGGTGTGCTGCACGAGGCAGCCCGCACCGGCGGCGAGATCCTGCGCCTGCCCCGGCTGGCGCGGCGCGAACAGCCCTTGCCGCTGCTGGTGCTGGTCGATGTGTCGGGCTCGATGGAACGCTATGCGCGCCTGCTGCTGGCCTTCCTGCATGCCGCCACGCGGCGGGCCGGGCGGCGCGACGTGTTCGCCTTCGGCACGCGGCTGACCGACCTCACGCCGGCCTTTCGGCTCGCCGACACCGACGCCATGCTGGGCGCCGCCAGCCTGGCCATCGACGACTTCGCGGGCGGCACGCGGCTGGGCGGTTCGCTGGCCGAGCTGCGCCAGTCGCATGCGCGCCGGCTCATCGGCCGCCGCACGCTGGTGCTGGTGATCAGCGACGGCCTCGACACGGGCGAGCCCGACTTGCTCGAGACCGAGCTGCAGTGGCTCAAGCGCCATTCGCGCCGCCTGCTGTGGCTCAACCCGCTGCTGCGCTTCGAGGGCTACGCCCCTCTGGCGCGTGGGGCCGCCGTGCTGCACCGCCATGCGGACGCGATGCTGGCGGTCCACAATCTGAATGCACTCGAACAGCTGGCCGCCAGCCTGGCCGCGCTGATGCGCGCCAGCCGCTAGGGCAGGACTCAGGAAGGAACAAAGGAAACCCACCATGGAAATGCTCGGAAACCGCCGCCTCGGCGTCACCCAACAACAGGCCTGGGAAGCGCTCAACGACCCCGAGACGCTCAAGAAGTGCATCCCCGGCTGCGACAAGTTCGAGCTCACGGGCGACAACACCTACAGCGTGGCGCTGGCCGTGAAGATCGGCCCGGTGTCGGCCAAGTTCAGCGGCAAGGTGATGCTGTCGGACATCGTCGCGCCCGACGGCTACAAGCTCACCTTCGAGGGGCAGGGCGGCGTGGCGGGGTTCGCCAAGGGCTCGTCGAGCGTGTCGCTCAAGCCGCTGGCCGGTGCTTCGGAGGCCGCGCCCGTTGTGGCCGACGGTGTGCCCGTTGCAGAAGGTGTGCCTGCCGCTGAAGCCGTGGCCGCTGTGCCAGCCGAAGCCGCACCAGCGCCCGCCGGCTGCGAACTCGACTACACCGTGCAGGCCCAGGTCGGCGGCAAGATCGCCCAGCTCGGCCAGCGCCTGATCGACGGCGCAGCCAAGTCCACGGCCGACGATTTCTTCAAGCGCTTCGAGGCCGAGATGCAAAGCCGTTACGGCCCGCCGCCCGCACCGCCCGAGGAAGCCCCGGCCGAGGCGCCTGCCGAGAAGGCCGGCGTCATGTCGGGCCTCATGAAGAAGATGGGCTTCGGCAAGAAGGACGGCGACGACGCCGCCACCCCGGGCGACGCCGCCTGACAACGCACCGGACCTCGCCATGGAAAACCTCGATGTCATGGTGTTGCGCACGCTGCGCGACTGGCGGCGTGCCGGCAAGCGCGCGCTGCTGACCACCGTGGTGCGCACCTGGGGCTCGTCGCCGCGGCCCGTGGGCTCGATCATGGCGCTGGCCGAAGACGGCGCCGTGGTCGGCTCGGTCTCGGGCGGCTGCATCGAAGACGACCTCATCGCGCGCTACAGCCACGCCCACGGCAAGGGCGAAGACGTGCCGCTGGGCGCGCCGCCCGCGCTGGTCAAGTACGGCATCACGGCCGACGAGGCGCACCGTTTCGGCCTGCCCTGCGGCGGCACGCTCGAGCTGCTGCTCGAATACGCGCCCGACGCCGACACGCTCGACACCCTGGTGGCTGAACTCGAACGCGGCAAGCTCATGCGCCGCACGGTGACGCTGGCCACCGGCGCGGTGCGGCTGGCCGAGGCGACCGCGCCCGACGAACTCACGGTGAACGACACCGAACTCACCAACACCTTCGGCCCCGAGTACCGCATGCTGCTGATCGGTGCCGGCCAGCTCGCCGAATACCTCGCGACCATGGCCAAGTTCAGCGGCTTCGCCGTGACGCTGTGCGACCCGCGCGCCGAGTACCGCACCGCGTGGACGCTGTCCGGCGTGACGATCACCACCGAGATGCCCGACGACGCCGTGCTGGCCTTCCGGCCCGACCGCCGCAGCTGCGTGGTTGCGCTCACGCACGACCCCAAGCTCGACGACCTCGCGCTGCTCGAAGCGCTGCAGAGCGAGGCCTTTTATGTGGGCGCGATCGGCTCGCGCCGCAACGCCGACGCGCGGCGCGACCGCATGATCGAGCACTTCGATCAGACGGCCGCATCGCTCGCTCGCCTGCGTGGGCCCATCGGCATCTTCATCGGCAGCAAGACGCCGCCCGAGATTGCGGTGAGCGTGATGGCGGAAATTCTGGCGGTGAAGAACGCGGTGACGCTGCCGCGCGAAGTGGAAGTGGCGCGCGCCAAGGAAATCCAGCAGCTGCAACCGAGTTGAGCTGAGCGGGATTCGTTCAGTCCACGCCCAGCAGGTCGTAGATGCGGCGCACGTACTCGCCGAACTCCGGGCTGGTCTTCACGTGCAGCTTGCGCGGCTCGGGCAGTTCGATGCGGAAGAAATCCGCCATGCGCGCCGGGCCTGCTGTGAGCACGGCGCAGTGCGAGCCCAGGAACACCGCCTCCTGGATGCTGTGCGTGACCACGATGAAGGTCTTGCGGCTGCGCTCCCAGATGCGCAGCATCTCCAGGTTCATCTTCTCGCGCGTGAGCGCATCGAGCGCGCCGAAGGGCTCGTCCATGAGCACCAGCTTCGGGTCGTGGATGAGCGCGCGCGCGATGGCCGCGCGCTGCTGCATGCCGCCCGAGAGTTCGTAGGGCAGCTTGTCGGCGAAGCCCGTGAGGCCGACCATGTCGAGCAGTTCGTGCGCGCGTGCCTTGGCGGCCTTGCGGTCCAGCCCGAGGATGTCGGCGGGCAGCAGCACGTTCTCGAGGATCGTGCGCCACTTCAGAAGCAGCGGCTGCTGGAACACCATGCCGACATCGCGGCCCGCGTTGAAGCTTGTGCCGCCAGGGCCGCCGATTTCCAGCGTGCCGCCGTCATGGCCGTGCAGGCCCGAGAGAATCTTCAGCAGCGTCGACTTGCCGCAGCCCGAGGGGCCGACCAGCGAGATCATGTCGCCCGCATGCACGTCCATCGTGACGTCGGAGACGGCGAGGAACTCTTCGTTGCGCTTGCGGTAGACCTTGCGCAGCTGCCGCATGCGGATCAGCGGGGCCTCTTGTGCCGGCGCGAGTACTGCGCTCATGCCAGCCACCGTGCCAGGTTGTCGCGCACGAAGGCGTCGTCGGACAGGTCGCCGTGCTGGCGGTAGACACGGTCGATTTCTGCTGACTGCCCGTGGCCCAGGCCTTCTTCCGGATCGAGGCACCAGATGCCTTCGAGCAGGCCCTGGCGCCTCAGCACCTCGTGGCAGCCCGCGATGCAGCCGTGGAAGTTGTTCGCCACGTCGAAGAAGGCGGCATTGCAGTCGGTCACGCGCGAATCGAGCGCGAGCAGGGCGGGGCTCAGCGCACCGCCGCTGGCGGCCAGCTCGGCCTTGATCTGCTGCAGCTGGTGCACCGCGCTCGACGTCCACACCGACCAGTGGCCCAGCAGGCCGCCGCGAAAGCGCACCTGCACGGGCGCGCCGTCGCGCATCGCGGCAAAGGGCAGCGCCAGGTCGAGCACGATGTGGTCGTCGTTGCCGGTGTAGAGGAACACGCGCTCCTCGGCGCGCGCATCGACCAGCCCGCGCACCACGTCGATGCTGCGGTAGCGGTTGAAGGGCGCGACCTTGATGGCGAGCGCGTTCGGAATGAGCGCGAAGCGGCGCCAGAAGTCGCTCGAGAGGATCGGGCCGCCAACCACGGTCTGCAGGTAGAAGCCGATCAGCGGAATCTCCTGCGCCACCGCCTCGCAGTGGGCGATGAGCGCGTCTTCCGACGAGCCGGCCAGGGCCGCGAGGCTCAGCAGCCCAGCGTGATAACCCAGAGAGACTGCGGTGCGCGCTTCGGCCTGCGCCTGCGCGGTCGGGCCGCACAGGCCCGCGATCATCGCCATCGGACGATCGTTCCAGGCCAGCCGATCTTGCATCGCGGCTTCGAGCACGGTGGCGTAGAGCCCGCGCTCGCGGATCGCGAACTGCGTGGTGTGCACGCCCACCGCGAGGCCGCCCACGCCGGCATCGACGTAGTAGCGGGTCAGCGCGCGCTGACGCTGGCGATCGAGCTGGCGATGCGCGTCGAGTGCGAGCGGATGCGCCGGAATGACGGTGCCTTGCGACAGCAGCGCAAGCACGTCGGCGGGAAGGTCGGAGCGGTTCAGTGACATGGGCGAAGGTCCTCAGGCGAACTCGGGGCCGGCGATGGCGTGGATGAAGGCAGGGTGTCCGGTGGGCGGCTGCGTGCCGTCGCGCGTGGCCAGCGCCATGCGCGTGAAGCTGCGTTGGGGCGCGAAGCCGGTGGCGCGCAGCGCGGCAGTCATGGCCGGGCGGTCGTCGGGCACGTCGATGTAGATGCGGCCGTCGATGCCGCGCGCGGCCTGCGTCAGCAGCGCGGCGGCGACGGTTTCGTCAGACGACAGCAGCGGGCCGATGTGGTGCGCAGTACGGCCTGCGCGCACGAGGCCGAAGCCCAAGCCGTTGCGCACGCAGCGGCTGTCGTCGCGGCCGAGCAGGTCGGCGAGCACGGCGGGGCGCGCGAAGCCCAGCGCCTGTGCGTCGAGCGCGGCGAGGTTGTCGAGGGGCGGCTTGTCGGCGCTGAGCGATGCGGTGGCTGGTGTGGCCTCGCGCTGCCAGCGCGTGAGCCGCCACAGCGGCGTGAAGCCGAAGCTCGCATAGAGCGGCTCGCCCTGCGGCGTGGCGTCGAGCATCGCGACGAGGCCGGCGGACTTCACCTGCTCGAGGCACTGCGCGAACACCGCGCGGCCCAGGCCTTGCCCGCGCGCGGCAGGCATCACGAGGATCATGCTGATCCAGGCCACGCCGTCCATCGGCAGCACCGCACCGCTGGCGATGAGCTGGCCCTCGCCATCACGTATGTCATGCACGCCATGCACCGTGCCGAGCCGCTCGAACAGCCGCCAGTCGTGCGCGGTCTGGTTCCAGCCGCTCGCGGCGACCAGCGCGTCGAGCATCGGGGCGATGCCGGGCGTGATCGACGACAGGGCTTCGACGGCGGGCATGGTCATGGGCTCAGTACTTGCCGTCGCGCGATTCGAACTTCGTGGGCTTGCCGTACTGGCGTTGCTCGCGCGAGATCCAGTCAGCCACCCAACGGATCTGCTGCGCCAGTGGCACGCGCGGGTAGCCGAACAGGCGCTCCGCTTCGCCGGTGTTCATGAGCCAGGCAGTCGGCGCTTCTTGCCCGCTGATGGTCACGGGCTTGTCGAACTCGCGCGCGAACTCTTGCGCGAGCCAGCGGATCGACGTGGTCTCGGGGCCGCTCACATTGAGCGGCGAGGTCGGCACGGTGGCCGCGGCGAGGCAGCGCAGCGCCTGCGCGTTCGCGTCGCCCTGCCAGATCACGTTGACGTGGCCCATGGTCACGTCGACCGGCTCACCGCGCCACACCTTGAGCGCCACGTCGGCCAGCACGCCGTAGCGCAGGTCGATGGCGTAGCTCAGGCGGAACAGGCGGCCGGGTGTGCTGTGGCGCTGCGAGAAGTACTCGAACATGCGCTCGCGGCCCACGCACGAGTTGGCGTATTCGCCGGGCGGGTTGGGCGCGTCGCTCTCGCTCGCGCCCTGGCTGGTCACGGGCACGAAGGGGTACACGCAGGCGGTCGAGAAGGCGACGATGCGCGAGGCGTGGAAGTGCTCGGCCACCAGCGCCGGCACGTGCGCGTTCATGGCCCAGGTCAGCGGGTTGTCGGCGTCGGCGCCGAACTTGCGCCCGGCCATGAACACGACGTTGGCGCAGGGCGGCAGCGCGGCGATGGCGGCGCGGTCGAGCAGGTCGCACGCGATGGTTTCGATGCCGTGCGCTTCGAGGGCTTCGCGCACGCCGGCTTCGCTGAAGCGGGCGACGGCGATCACGCGGCGACCGGGCATGGCGTTCTTGGCGAGGCGGGCCAGCGTGGGGCCCATCTTGCCGCCCACGCCGAGGATCATCAGGTCGCCGTCGAGGCGGGCCATGTCGCGCACGAGGTCGCGCGAGGGCGTGGCCAGGTAGTCTTCGAGCGCGGCTTCGCTCTCGAAGCGCTCGGGAAAGGGCAGGTCGTCGAGGACAGGCGTGGAGGTCATTGGATTCTTGCGTCCTGGGTGATGAAGAGGCGCTCCAGCAGAAGCACCAGCAGATAGAGCAGCACGCCCAGGCCCGTGATGAGCAGCACGGCCATGAAGACCGCGGGCGTGTCCAGCGAGGCCTGGACCTGGATCATCAGATAGCCCAGGCCTCGTTCCGAGGCGATGAACTCGCCCACCACCGCACCCGCGACGGCGAGGATGGTGGCGACCTTCATGCCCGAGAACACGTACGGCAGCGAGCCCGGCAGCTGGATGTAGCGGAACAGCTGCCAGCGCGAGCCCTTGAGCGCGCGCACGAGGTCGAGCAGCTCGGGCTCGGTCTCGTTCAGGCCGCGGATGGTGGTCAGCAAGATCGGGAAGAAGCACAGGCTGAACGTGATCAGGATGTTCGGCCCGATGCCGTAGCTGAACCACACGATCACCAGCGGCCCCATCGCCACCTTCGGGATCATGTTGAGCGTGACCAGCAGCGGGAACACCACCAGCATCAGCCGCTTGCTGGTGATGAAGAGCAGGGCGCAAAGAATGCCGAGTACCAGCCCCAGCGCGTAGCCGCCGAACACTTCGAGCGCGGTGACGCCGGTGTTCTTGAGCCAGCTGTAGTTCGGGTTGGCCAGCGTGGCCAGCACCTTCGAGGGCGCCGGCAGGATGAAGGGCTGGATCGCGAAGACCCGCACCGCCAGCTCCCACAGCGCGATGCCCGCCAGATGCACCGCGACCACGAGGGCCCAGCGCTGCCATTCGGGGCGCTCGCCCGACAAGGGCGCAGGTGCGGGGGGCGCCAGAGCGCCATCAGGTGCCGTCATCTCAATTCCTGGGTCGAGGAAGCAATGCGGCGAATCATAGGAGTCGCCACGACCCGAGTCAACCAACTAGTTGATAATTTTCATGCGGCGGCTTTGTCGGGCCGCAAGGCATTGAGCGCGAACTCGATCACGTGCCGGCGGCGCTGCAGCAACGCGCCGCGTGCATCGAGCGGCTTGCCGAAGATGGCCGACAGCGTGTGGTTGTTGGAGAAGAAGAAGTACGAGATGCCGGCGATCGAGATGTAGAGGTTGATCGCATCGAAGTCGGGCCGGAACACGCCGGCCGCCACGCCGCGCTTGAGCGTGGCTTCGAGCATCTCGATGAAGGGCGAGTGCATCTTCTGCAGCCGCTCCGACTCGCGCAGGTGCGCGCCGTGGTTGCGGTTCTCGTCGGCCAGCAGCGCGATGAACTCGGGGTGCTCGGCCAGGTAGTCGAACGAGAAGGCCACCAGCTGCTTCATGGCCTCGAGCGGCTCGAGCTCGTCGAGCGTGAGCTTCTGTTCCTTCTCGCGGATCTCGGCATAGACCGATTCGAGCGCGACCAGGTACAGCCCCTGCTTGCTGTCGAAGTAGTGGTACACGAGCTGCTTGTTGACCCCGGCGTTGGCGGCGATTTCGTCGACGCGCGCGCCCGCGAAGCCCTTGGTGGCGAACTCGGCCACCGCGGCGGAGATGAGCGCCTGCTTGGCGGCGACAGGGTCGCGCTCGCGTTTCGCGGCAACGGTGCTGCGGGCGGTGCGGGTGGGGCTGGTGGCGGTCATGGTGTTCTGGTTCTCCCGGCAGTGGCAACGCGGTCTGGATGATCTGGATTGCTTGTCAACCAAACAGTTGGTAATATAAATTTCAGGACCTGTTTTTACCTTCTTTTGGAGTGATCCGCATGAAAAAGCTGTTGTCGGCCGCCGGCGCCACCGCCTTGCTGATGGCCTCGGCCCCCGCCGCATTCGCGGCCGATGCCATGAGCCTGATGCTCAACTGGACACCCACGGCCGATCATGCGCCGATCTATTTTGCGAAGGCCAAGGGCTGGTACACCGAGGCGGGCATCGACCTGAACATCGAGGCCGGCAAGGGCTCGGCCGTGTCGGCGCAGCGCGTGGGCACGGGCGGCAGCGACCTCGGAATTTCCGACCTGCCCACCACGATCCAGGCCAAGGGCAAGGGCGCCGACGTGAAGGCCGTGATGGTCATCTATGCCAACAGCCCGCAGGGCTTCTACTGGCTCAAGTCGTCGGGCATCAACGGGCCGAAGGACTTTGCGGGCCGCAAGATCGGCAACCCGCCGGGCGACGCCGCACGCCTCATGTGGCCGGCCTTCGCGAAGAAGGTGGGGCTCGACCCGGCCAGCGTGACCTTCGTCAACGTGAGCCCGCAGGCCAAGGTGGCGGCGCTGAAGAGCAAGTCGGTCGACATCATCAGCGACTTCTACAACGAGCACGACCTGAAGGCGCGCGAGTTCGGCGCCGACCTGGGCTTTCAGCCGTGGCGCGACGCGGGCGTGAACGTGTACGGCAACTCGCTGATCGTGAACGGCCCGTACCTCGCGAAGAACCCGGGCCAGGTGAAGAAGTTCGTCGCCGTGACGCAGCGCGCCTACGACGCCTGCGTGAAGAGCTTCGAGCCCTGCCTGCAGGCACTGCAGGCCAGCGTGAGCGGCCTCACGCCCGACAACCAGCGCGACCAGTGGATGCGCATCAAGCAACTGATGCGCGACGACACCACCACCAAGGTGGCGCTCGGCGCCTTCGACGGTGCGCGCGTGAAGGCCGACTACGAGCTCGTGTCCTCGCTGATCGGTATCGACAAGCCCTACGACCCCGCGACGCTCTTCACCAACGAGTTCCTCGACAAGGGCGTGCGCATGGCGCCCAACTGAACGGAGGAGAAAGCCGCCTCAGCCCGACTTGGCGGCGGGCGGCACCTTCGGGTTGCCCTTCTGCCGTTCGCGGAAGAGGGCGGCACGCATCAGGAAGATGGTGGTGATCGGCGCCGTCAGCACGATGAACAGCACGATCAGCATTGCGTGCAGGAACAGGCTGAAGCCCTGCACCGAGAAGTAGGCGATGGTGGCCACCGTCAGGCACCAGGCGCCCACCGTGGCACCCAGCGTGGGCGCATGGATGCGACGGAAGAAGGTCGGCAGGCGCACCAGGCCGAAGGAGCCGATGGCTGCGAAGGCCGCGCCCAGCACCGCGAACACGGCGGTGATGATTTCGGCCCACAGGGGAAGGGCAGTAGCGCTCATTCGATCACCTCCCCGCGCAACAGGAACTTGGCCAGCGAGGTCGAGCCCACGAAGCCGAACAGCGCCACCAGCATCGCCGCCTCGAAGTACACGCTGCTCGCGTAGTTGATGCCGAGCACCAGCATCATCAGCATGCCGTTGATGTAGAGGCAGTCCAGCGCCATCACGCGGTCTTGCGCGGACGGGCCGGCCAGCAGGCGGAACAGGGCGCACAGCATGGCCACGGCCAGCAGGAAGAGCGCGGCCTTCAGGGCCCAGAAGAGAACAGGCGTCATGATTCGAAAATCTCCATCAGCGGACGTTCGTAGCGGGTCTTGATCAGGGCGATGAAGGCCGCGTCGTCCTCGAGGTCGAACACGTGGATCAGCAGCGTGGTGCGATCGAACGAGACTTCGCCCCAGGCGGTGCCGGGCGTGAGGCACATGATCATCGCGAGCACGGCAAGCCCGTTGGGGTCGCGCATGTCGAGTGGAATCTGCACGAAGCGCGCCGAGATGTCAGCGGTGCGGCGCGTGAGCAGCAGCCGCGCCACGTCGTACGCCGACTTCAGCATGTCGAAGGTGACGAGGAACGACAGCCGCAGCGCCACGCCGGGCCGGCGCATGCGCACCCTGGCGGGGCGCAGGCCCTTGGTGATCAGCGGCACGGCAATGGCGAGCACCGCGGCCGACAGCAGCGTGGCCGCTTCGAGCGACTGGTTGAGCAGCAGCCAGATGACGAACAGCGCGAACGACAGCGGTGGGGAAGGCATCAAGCGCTTCATGGCTTGGCCTCCTCTTTCTTCGCGGGCACCGGGTTGGGCTTCTGCTTGGCACCGAGCACGGCCTCGCGGTACGCGGTGGGCGTGCGCAGGCCGCCCGCGGTGGCTTGCGCGTGCTGCATCACGGGTTCGGCCCAGACCGTCAGCGCGACGCAGGCCGCGAGCAGGGCGGCCACCGGCAGCACTTCGAGCGCGGGCAGCGAGGGCATGGTGGCGTGGGGCTGCGTCCAGAAATGGCGGATGCCGGTGCGGCTCAGCGCAATCAGCGAGAGAAAGCCCGCGACGATCAGCAGACCGAAGAAGGTCCATCCGGCCGTGGTGACGACCTTGCTGTCGAGCAGGCCCGAGAGCATCGCGAACTTGCCGACAAAGCCCGACAGCGGCGGCAGGCCCGCCAGCAGCAGCGTGCACAGCATGAAGCTCAGGCCCAGGAACGCGACGCCCGCCGGAATGGCGCGGCCGTAGAGCGCCTGCGCGTCGTCGTCGAGGTTCACGTCGTTGAGCGCGCGCAGGTCTTCGGCCAGGAAGGGCGCGTTGCCCGCGGCCTCGTGCGGCGCGACGCTCATGCCCGCGTTGCGCCAGCGCTCGATCATGTCGATCAGCAGGAAGAACGCCGCCACCGCGACCGTGGAATTCACCATGTAGTAGAGCGCGCCCGCCCACACGGCCGGCTCGCCCAGCCCGACGGCGGCCAGCAGCGTGCCCGCCGACACCAGCACGCTGAAGCCCGCGAGGTTCGACAGCCGCTGCGTGCCGACGATGCCGATGGCACCCACGAACAGCGTGGCCAGCCCGACGCTCACCAGCGCGGTCTGCCCGAAGGCGGCCGAGGCGCCGGTGTCGGGCGCGAACAGCACGGTCCACAGGCGCAGCACCGTGTACACGCCGAGCTTGGTGAGCAGCGCAAACACCGCGCCCACCGGCGACACGGCCGCGCTGTAGGCCGGCACCAGCCAGAAGTTGAGCGGCCACGCGCCTGCCTTGGCGAAGAACGCGGTGGCCAGGATGGCCGCGGCCGCGTGCACCAGGCCGCGGTCGCCCGGCGCCAGTTCGGCGATGCGCGCGCCCAGGTCGGCCATGTTGAGCGTGCCGGTCACGCCGTACAGAATGGCCGCGCCGATCAGGAACAGCGACGAGGCCGCGAGGTTGATCGCGATGTAGTGCAGCCCGGCGCGCACGCGCAGCTGGCCCGAGCCGTGCAGCAGCAGGCCGTACGAGGCTGCGAGCATCACCTCGAAGAACACGAACAGGTTGAACAGGTCGCCCGTGAGGAAGGCGCCGTTCAGGCCCATGAGCTGCAGTTGCAGCAGCGGATGAAAGTGCACGCCCGCGCGGTCCCAGCGCGAGGTCGAGTAGATCGACGCCGCGAAGGCGACCACGCCCGTGAGCGCGACCATCATGGTCGAGAGCCGGTCGGCCACCAGCACGATGCCGAAGGGCGCGCGCCAGTTGCCCGGCAGGTACACGCCGATGGAGCCGGGGCCGCCGCCGGTGTCGGCCGCGTTCACCCAGCGCAGCAGCGCCAGCGCGGCGAGCAGGCCGATCAGGCCCGAGACCACGCTGAGGAACGACTTGGTACGCCGGCGGTTCTCGTTCATCAGCAGCATCAGCGCCGCCGTGAGCATGGGCACGAGGATCGGCACCGCCACCAGGTGCGGCATGCTGAACTCGAGGAAGCGGTCGAGCAGGTGCAAGAGGTCGTTCATTCCACGGCCTCCCGCTCTTCACCGTCCACGTGGTCGGTGCCCGACAGGCCGCGCGAGGCGAGCATCACGACCAGGAACAGGGCGGTCATCGCAAAGCCGATCACGATGGCCGTGAGCACCAGCGCCTGCGGCATCGGGTCGGCCGTGTTGGCCAGCGTGGCCTTGAAGCCTTCGACCAGCACGGGCTCGCTGTCGACCTTGAGCCGGCCCATGCTGAAGATGAACAGGTTGACCGCGTACGAGATGAGCGTCAGGCCCATGATGACCTGGAAGGTCCGCGGACGCAGCAGCAGGTACACGCCCGAACCGGTGAGCACGCCGATGGCGATGGCCAGCACGATTTCCATCAGCGGGCCCCCCCGGTGGTGGCCGCGGCAGCAGCCGCTTCTTCGGCTTCGGCGGCGGCGCGGGCCTCCGCTTCTTTCTCTTCTTGTTCGTCGGCCCAGCGGTGGCTTCGGACGGACTGGTGGGCCAGCGCGGTGAGGATCAGCATGGTGGCGCCGAGCACCAGCGCGAACACGCCGATGTCGAAGAAAAGGGCGCTGGGCACGTGCATGTCGCCCAGCAGCGGCACGTGCAGGTGCGCGGTGTGCGTGGTCAGGAAGGGGTAGCCGAACGCGATCGCGCCGCCGCCGGTGGCGAGCGCGAACAGCAGGCCGATGGCGATCCAGCGGCGCGGGTAGATGCGCAGGTGCTCTTCCACCCACTCGGTGCCCGAGACGATGAACTGCAGCACCAGCGCGACCGACATCACCAGCCCCGCAACGAAGCCGCCGCCGGGCGCGTTGTGGCCGCGCATGAAGAAGTACACCGACACCAGCACGGCCACCGGCAGCACCAAGCGCACCAGCACGGCCGGCACCATGAGGTAGCCGATGGCGGAGTCGGTGGCGCGGCGCGGGTTCAGCAGGTCGCTGCTGCCGTCGTCGACCTGCAGGCGTTGCTGGATGGGCAGCGCCATCGATTCGATGGCGGGCCGGAAGCGCCGCAGCAGCGCATACACGGTGAGCGCCACGATGCCCAGCACCGTGATCTCGCCGAAGGTGTCGAAGCCGCGGAAGTCGACCAGCATCACGTTGACCACGTTGGTGCCGCCGCCTTCGGAGAGCGCGCGTTCGAGGAAGAAGGGCGAGATGCTCTGCGGGAAGGTGCGCGTCATCAGGGCCCAGGCCAGCGCCGCCATGCCGCAGCCGGCGACGGTGGCCACCAGCAGGTCGCGCCCGCGGCGGCCCCAGGGGCGCAGCCGCATGCGTGCGGGCTGCACCACATCCTTGCTGCGCATCGGCAGCCAGCGCAGGCCCAGCAAGATCAGCACCGTGGTCACGGCCTCGACCACCAACTGCGTGAGCGCGAGGTCGGGCGCCGAGAACCAGATGTACGTGACGCACGAGACCAGCCCGGCGCCCGCGGCCAGCATGAGCGCGGCGAGCCGGTGGAACTTGGCCTGCCACGCGGCGGCCACGGCGCAGACGCAGCCGATCAGCCAGGTCATGGCGAACATCGGCGAGAAGGGCAGCAGTTCGCGCGTGCCGCGATCGGCCGGCGTGGCCCACAGCGAGGCTGTAGCGCCGGCCACGGCCACCACCACCAGCCACAGCAATTGCCACTGCAGGCGGCGCGTGCCGAACAGGCGGCGACTGCGCCGGCCGGCTTCGCTCAGCAGCGCGATCAGGTGTTCGAAGATGAGCTGTCCGTCGAAGCGGTGCAGCAGCGGCGTGCGCTCGAGGCGGCCGCTGCCCAGCGGGCGGCGCAGCAGCAGGTAGAGCACGGCGCCGCCTGCCAGTGCGACGAAGCTCATCATCAGCGGCAGGTTGAAGCCGTGCCACACGGCCAGGCTGTAGGCGGGCAGCGTGCCACCGACCACCGGCGTGGCGGCCGCCGCGAGCATCGGGCCGACCGACCAGGCCGGCGCCACGCCCACCACCAGGCACAGCAGCACCAGAAACTCGACCGGCACACGCATCCAGTGCGGCGGCTCGTGCGGCGGCTTGGGCACGTCGGGGCCGCAGGGCGGACCGAAGAACACGTCGAACACGAAGCGCGCCGAATACGCCACGCTGAAGATGCCCGCAAGGGTCGCGATGACCGGCAGGCTGAAGTCGATCCAGGGCGTGGCCTGGATGAACACCGTCTCGGCGAAGAACATTTCCTTCGAGAGAAAACCGTTGAGCAGCGGCACGCCGGCCATCGAGGCGCTGGCGATGATGGCCAGCGTGCCCGTGATGGGCATGAGCCGCATCAGGCCGCTGAGCTTACGGATGTCGCGCGTGCCGGTCTCGTGGTCGATGATGCCGGCCGCCATGAACAGCGAGGCCTTGAAGGTTGCGTGGTTCATGACGTGGAACACCGCCGCCACCGCCGCGAGCGGGCTGTTCAGGCCCAGCAGCAGCGTGATGAGGCCCAGGTGCGAGATGGTCGAGTAGGCCAGCAGCGCCTTCAGGTCGCGCTGGAACATGGCCGCGAAGCCGCCCAGCAGCAGCGTGATGGCGCCCGCGCCGCCGACCATCCAGAACCACTGCTCGGTGCCCGAGAGCACGGGCCACAGGCGCGCCATCAGAAACACACCCAGCTTCACCATGGTGGCCGAGTGCAGGTAGGCCGACACCGGCGTGGGCGCGGCCATGGCGCGCGGCAGCCAGAAGTGGAACGGGAACTGCGCGCTCTTGGTGAACGCGCCGAGCAGGATCAGCACCAGCGCCACCGGGTACAGCGCATGCGCGCGAATGATGTCGCCCGAGACCAGCACGATGTCGAGCTCGTAGCTGCCGACGATGCGGCCCAGCACGAGCACGCCGGCCAGCAGGCACAGCCCGCCCGCGCCGGTGACGGTGAGCGCCATGCGCGCACCGCGCCGCGCGTCGCGCCGGTGGTGCCAGTAGCCGATGAGCAAGAAGGAGAAGAGGCTGGTGAGCTCCCAGAACAGCACCATCTGGATGAGGTTGCCCGAGAGCACCACGCCCATCATCGCGCCCATGAACGCGAGGAAGAACGAGAAGAAGCGCGGCACCGGGTCGGAGGCCGACATGTAGTAGCGTGCATAGAGCACCACCAGCGCGCCGATGCCCAGCACCAGCATGCAGAACAGCCACGCGAAGCCGTCGAGGCGGAACACGAGGTTCAGGCCGAGGGCGGGAAGCCACTCGATTTCCTGACGCAGCACATTGCCGTGTGCAATCTGCGGAAAGAGCCATGCGACCTGGATGGCGCAGCCCAATGCCACGAGCCCTGCAAGGGTCGACTCCCGGTTGCGCGCGTTGGACGGCATCAACGCGGCCAGCACGCTGGCAAGAAAGGGGAGTGCGACGAGAAGGGCGAGGGGCATTGGGGGTCGATTCTATCGACCGACCCTCTGCGAAGCCCCTGTCTATAACCGCAGGAGGACGGGCAGTTTTTTCGCTGTCACGAAGCCAGCACGAGCTGCACGCTGCGGATGCCCAGCCAGGTCAGCACCAGCGAACCGCACAGGTGCAGCAGGCCGGTGCCCAGGGCCAGCACCGGCCGTCCGCCGAGCAGCAGCGCGACCACTTCGGCCGAGAAGCTCGAGAAGGTCGTGAGCCCGCCGAGGAAGCCGGTGATGAGCAGCAGCCGCCACACCGGGTCGAGCTGCGGCATCGCCTGGAAGACGGCCACGGCCACGCCGACGAAGTAGCCGCCGACCAGGTTGGCGGCCAGCGTGCCGTAGGGCACCGGGCCGCCGGTGTTGAGCCAGAGGCCGAGGCCCCAGCGGGCGAGGGCGCCGCAGGAGGCGCCGAGACAGATCGCAAGAGCCGGAAGCAGCATGGGCCTATTGTCTGCTGGTCGGTCGCCACCCCCGGGGATTCAAGGCGCCATCTGCTGCGGGAGCCACGTCACCAGCTGCGGCACGAAGTAGATGAGCAGCACCGCGGCCACCATCAGGAAGAACATCGGCAGCGTGACGCGTGCGATGTAGAGCAGGTCTTTCCCGGTCATGCCCTGCAGCACGAACAGGTTGAAGCCCACGGGCGGCGTGATCTGCGCCATCTCGACCACCAGCACGACGAAGATGCCGAACCACACCGGGTCGATGCCGGCCGCGGTGACGGTCGGCATGATCACGCCCATGGTGAGCACCACCATCGAGATGCCGTCCAGGAAGCAGCCCAGCACGATGTAGAACGCGGCGAGCATCAGGATCAGCTGGAACTTCGACAGCCCCAGCGAGCCGATCCACTCGGCCAGGTGACGTGGCAGCCCGATGTAGCCCATGGCCAGCGTGAGGAAGGCCGCGCCCGCGAGGATCAGCGCCATCATGCAGTACAGGCGCGTGGCGCCCAGCAGCGCTTCCTTGAAGCTGTGCCAGGTGAGCGAGCCCTGCGCGGCCGAGATGACCATGGCGCCGACCACGCCCACGGCCGCCGCCTCGGTGGCCGTGGCAATGCCGGCGTAGATGGAGCCCAGCACCGACAGGATCAGCAGCGCCACCGGGATCAGCGACATCGAAGCCCACAGCTTCTCGACGAAGGGCAGCTTCGCGTCGGCGGGCGGCACCTTGTCGGGGTTGCGCAGCGCCCAGACCACGATGTAGCCCGAGAACAGCAGCGCCAGCAGGATGCCGGGGATGACGCCCGCGATGAAGAGGCGTGCAATCGACACGTCGGCGCTCACCCCATACACGATCATGATGATCGAGGGCGGGATCAGCAGCCCGAGCGTGCCGGCGCCAGCCAGCGTGCCGATGACCATGTCGTCGGGGTAGCCGCGGCGCTTGAGCTCGGGCAGGCTCATCTTGCCGATGGTGGCGCAGGTGGCCGCGCTCGAGCCCGACACCGCCGCGAACACGGCGCAGCCCACCACGTTGGTGTGCAGCAGCCGGCCGGGCAGGGCCTGCATCCAGGGCGCGAGGCCTTTGAACATGTCCTGCGAGAGCCGCGTG
This sequence comes from Variovorax sp. RO1, assembly GCF_002849325.1. NCBI lineage: Bacteria > Pseudomonadati > Pseudomonadota > Betaproteobacteria > Burkholderiales > Comamonadaceae > Variovorax > Variovorax sp. RO1. The sequence continues at coordinate 111,057 of NZ_PKMT01000005.1, read as the reverse complement.
CGGAACAGGATCTCGCCCATCCACACGAACAGCGGCAGCGCCGTGAGCGTCCAGCTCGAGGCCGATCCCCAGATGGTCACGGCCATGGCGTCGCCGGCGGCGCGCGACGAGAAGATCTGCATGGCGATCCACGCCACGCCGGAGAGCGTGAGGCCGATCCACACGCCGCTGCCCAGGATGAGGAACAGCGCGGCGATCAGCAGGCCGGCAATGGCGATGTCACTCATGGCGCAGCGCCTCCGTTTCGGCGGCCTTGGCCGGGCGGCCGCGCCACTCGATCACGAACTCGTCGAGCGACGCGATCGCGAAGACGATGGCGCCGAGCGCCATCGACAGCTGCGGAATCCACAGCGGCGTGGCGTCGTTGCCGGTGGAGATGTCGTGGTAGTCGAGCGATTGCCAGACCAGGCGCACGCTGTACCAGGCAAAGAGCAGGGCCAGCAGCGCTGCCGCGCCCATGGCCCAGCGTTCGAGCCAGCGCTGCGCCGCGGGCGGCAGGTTCTGCATCACCAGTGTCACGCGGATGTGCTCGCCGCGCTTGAGTGTGTGCGCCAGCGCCAGGAAGCCCGCGCCGGCCATCAGGTAGCCGGCGTAGGCGTCGATGCCGGGAATGTTGAAGTGCAGCTGCCGCCCGAGGATGGAGAGCAGCACCATCGCCAGCAGGCCGATCATGAAAAGCGCCGCCAGGGCGGCGGCGCTCAGGTAGAGAAAGTCCAGCGTCTTGCGCATCGGGTGCCGTGCGTGCGAAGCCGGGTCACATCTTCTTGTAGGCGTCGACGACGGCCTGGCCTTCGGGGCCGGCCTTCTCGGTCCACTCCTTGATCATGGTGTCGCCGACCTTCTTCATGTCGGCCTTGAGCTGCGCCGAGGGCACGTGCACCGTCATGCCGTTTTTCTTGAGCAGGTCGAGGTACTCGACGTTCTTCTTCTTCGAGGTGTCCCAGCCGCGCTTCTCGGCATCGGCCGCGGCCTTGAGCAGCGCCTGCTGCACGGGCTTGTCGAGCGCGTCGAAGGCCTTCTTGTTCATGAGCACCGCGTTCTTCGGCAGCCAGGCCTGGGTGTCGTAGAAGTTCTTGATGTACTCGTAGGTCTTGGTGTCGTAGCCGGTGGAGCCCGAAGACATGTACGACTCGATCACGCCCGTGGCCATGGCCTGCGACAGCTCGGCCTGCTGCACGGTGACGGGCTGCGCGCCGACGAGTTCGCCGATGCGTGCGGTGGCGGGGCTGTAGGCGCGCCACTTCACGCCCTTCAGGTCGGCGGCCGAGGCGATTTCCTTCTTCACGAAGATGCCTTGCGGCGGCCATGCCACGGCGTAGAGCAGCTGGATGCCCTGTTCGCCCAGCTTCTTCTCGAGCGCGGGCTTCTGTGCCTGGTAGAGCTTCCAGGCGGCGTCGTAGCTGTCGGCCAGGAAGGGGATGCCGTCGGCACCGAACATCTGCCATTCGTTCTGGTAGTTCACCAGCAGGATCTCGCCGAGCTGCGCCTGGCCGCCCTGCACGGCACGCTTGATCTCGGGCGCCTTGAACAGCGACGCGTTGGCATGCACCGTGATCTTGAGCTTGCCGCCGCTGCCCTTGTCCACATCGCTCGCGAACTGCGTGATGTTCTCGGTGTGGAAATTGGTCGTCGGGTAGGCGGTGGGCAGGTCCCACTTGGTTTGCGCGAAGGCGGCAGCGCCAAGGGTGAGGCCCGCCAGGGCAATGCCGAACTTGTGATTCATGGACGCGCTCCGGAATGTGGTTAAAGCTGGATGAAAGAAAAGCATACGTGCAAATTCCGGGCCATTCGCTGAGGCATTTCCCTGCCATGTGGTGTCGATGCGGCAGAAAGTGCGGACGTAAAAAAACCGCCTCGGGGGCGGTTTCTTCGTTTCAGCGTGGTGTCACTGCTTGGCGGGTTTCGCTTCGGCCACCTTGGCGGCCTTGCTTGCCTTGGCCGGGGCCGCCGCACCGTTGAAGCTCTGGCCGTTGACCGTCAGGCCCTCGGCCGACAGCTTGGCCGCGCTCTTTTCCTTCACGCCTTTCACGCGCTGCATGAGGTCGGGCCAGTCCTTGAACTCGCCTTCCTTGCGGGCGTCGAGGATGCGCTTGGACAGCGAGGGGCCGACGCCCTTGAGGCCGTCGAGGTCGGCGGCACTGCCCTTGTTGGCGTCGACGGCAGCGAACGAGATGGCCGCGAAGCACATGGCGAGCGTGGCGATGATTTTCTTGATCATGATGAAAACTCCCTCTTCAATTGTTGGTATGGCTAAGCCGACAGGAATATCGGCTTCGGCTCAACGAGAGGGCGAGTGCAGCAGTTGACGTGAAAACGGGGCCAAAGGCCCCGTGTGACGATTGTTCAGAACCGTGGTCAGAGTTCTTCCACGCGACGCGGCGGATAGCTGTCCCAGGCCTGGCAGCCGGGGCAGTGCCAGAAGTACTGGTGCGCCTCGAAGCCGCAGGCCGCGCAGCGGTAGCGCATGAGCGGACGGGTGGCCTGGTCGAGCGCGCGTTGCACCTGCGGGTGGAACTGCTCGTGCTCGAAGCGTTCGCCGGCCAGCCAGCGCGAGGCGGCGACCAGCGACGGCTGGTGCGCGAGGTGGGCGATGTAGCTGTCGCGCGGTGAGGGGGCTTCGGTGGGCGTGTCGGTCGCGTCCGATGGCGTGGCATCGGGCGTGCCGCCGAGCGCGATCATCGCTTCGAGCACGTCGATCGACGGCGACTCGGCATAGCGTCGTTGCAGCAGCGCCAGCGCCCCGCCTTCGCGCTGCGCGGCCACGGCCGCCTTCTGCAGCGCCGCGGCGTAGAGCGGCAGCGCCAGCGGCGCCGTGTCGCTGAGCCCTTCGAGCGTGTCGAAGGCCGCGGCGGCTTCGCCGTTGCGCAGTTGCAAGGTGGCGGTGTCGATGGCCGGCCGCGGGGCTTGCGGCGCCAGCGCGCGGGCCTGCGTGAGTAGGTCGCCGGCGCCCGTCGGGTCGCCCACTGCGACGCGTTCGTTGGCCTGCTCGCACAGGTGATGGGCGCGGCGCGTGGCGTAGCTGGCCTGGTCGGACTCGTCGAGCTTCTGCGCCACGTCGGCGGCTTGGGCCCATTCACGCGAGCGTTCGTAGATGGCCAGCAGCGAAAGACGCGCTTCGTTCTCGTAGCGCGTGCCTTCGAGTTTCTGCAGCGCGGCTTCGGCGCGGTCGAGCAGGCCGGCGCGCAGGAAGTCTTGCGCCAGCGCATGCTGTGCGCGCTCGCGGTCGACACGGCTCAGGTCGCCCCGGCCCAGCAGGTGCTCGTGCACGCGCACGGCGCGCTGGTACTCGCCGCGGCGGCGGAACAGGTTGCCGAGCGCGAAGTGCAGCTCCTGCGTGTCGGGGTCGTTCTGCACGGCCTCGATGAAGGCGTCGATGGCCTGGTCCTGCTGCTCGTTGAGCAGGAAGTTCAGGCCGCGAAAGTAGGCCTTGGGCGCCTGCCGGTTCTCGAGCTTGAGCTGGCGGATGTCGAAGCGCGATGCGAGCCAGCCCAGCACGAAGGCGACGGGCAGGCCGATCAGCAGCCAGCTGGGATCAAAGTCCATGTTGACGTACGGCGGGAAGGTCGGTGGCCGAGATGGACGGCACGGTCGCGGAGGCGGTGGCGGCAGCCAGCGGCGCGGGCGAAGGGGTTTCGGAAACCGCGGGCACTTGGGCTGCTGCGGCGCGGTGCTTCCACCAGCCGGGCAGCATGCCCAGCGCGCCGACCACGAGCCCGCCGGCAAAGGCCGCAAGCACGACGAGCACCAGCGGCGCACGCCAGTGGGTTCCGAAGAAGAAGTAGACGGTCGCGTCGTGCTGGTTGTTCAGCGCGAAGGCGAAGAGCGTAAAAAAAATGGCTGCCTTGAGCAGCCACAGGAGGTATTTCATAGCTGTTCCCGTTGCCGGTGGATTATTGCTCGCCCCCAGGCTGCGCGCACTTCGTGTCGCTTCGCCAACCCCCTACCGGGGGCGGGCCGGCCGCTTCGGGCGGCCGTGCGCGGCGGCCCCCTGGAAGGGGCCGGGGCGATTGTCACCGGAGTTGGCCTTGGGCTTCCTTGCCTGCATCGAGCTCGGCGGTCTTCGCGTCGACGGCTTCGCGCAGTGCCTTGCCCGGCTTGAAGTGCGGCACGCGCTTCTCGGGGATCTGCACGCTCTCACCCGAACGCGGGTTGCGGCCGATGCGCGGCGGACGGCGGTTGACCGAGAAGCTGCCGAAGCCACGGATCTCGATGCGGTGGCCGCGCACCAGCGCGTCGCTCATCGCGTCCAGGATGGTCTTGACGGCGTATTCGGCATCACGGTGCGTGAGCTGCGCGAAACGGGCGGCGAGTTCTTCGACGAGGTCTGAGCGGGTCATAGGCCAAACATAAACGAAAAACGTGGACGAAAAAAAAGACAGAGCGGCCCCGGGGGCCTGCCTCTGTCTTCGGACTCAGCTTACTTGTTGTCGCTGTTGTCGAGCTTGGCGCGCAGCAGGGCGCCCAGGCTGGTCGTGCCCGCGTTTTCGCGTGCCGACTGCTGGCTCAGGTTGGCCATGGCGCCTTGTTCGTCAACCATGTCCTTCTGCTTGATCGACAGCTGGATGTTGCGGGTCTTGCGATCCACATTCACCACGATGGCCGTGACTTCGTCGCCTTCCTTGAGCACGTTGCGGGCATCTTCAACGCGGTCGCGCGAGATTTCCGAAGCACGCAGGTAGCCGATGATGTCTTCGCCGAGGTCGATTTCAGCGCCGCGGGCGTCCACGGTCTTGACCTTGCCGGTCACGATCTGGCCCTTGTCGTTCACGGTGGTGAACGTGGTGAACGGATCGCTGTCGAGCTGCTTGATGCCCAGCGAGATGCGTTCGCGGTCGACGTCGACAGCCAGCACGATCGCTTCGACTTCCTGGCCCTTCTTGTAGTTGCGAACGGCGGTTTCGCCGGTTTCGTTCCACGAGAGGTCCGAGAGGTGCACCAGGCCGTCGATGCCGGCAGCCAGACCCACGAACACGCCGAAGTCGGTGATCGACTTGATCGGGCCCTTGACGCGGTCGCCACGCTTCGTGTTCTGAGCGAACTCTTGCCACGGGTTGGCCTTGCACTGCTTCATGCCCAGGCTGATGCGGCGCTTGTCTTCGTCGATTTCGAGAACCATGACTTCGACTTCGTCGCCCAGCGAGACGATCTTGTTCGGAGCGATGTTCTTGTTGGTCCAGTCCATTTCGGAGACGTGCACCAGGCCTTCGATGCCGGGTTCGAGTTCGACGAACGCGCCGTAGTCGGCAATGTTCGTGACCTTGCCGAACAGGCGGGTCGATTGTGGGTAGCGGCGCGAAACGCCCATCCACGGGTCGTCACCCATTTGCTTGAGACCCAGCGAGACACGGTTCTTTTCGGTGTCGAACTTGAGGATCTTGGCGGTGATTTCCTGGCCGGCCTGAACGACTTCGCTCGGGTGGCGAACACGGCGCCATGCCATGTCGGTGATGTGCAGCAGGCCGTCGATGCCGCCGAGGTCCACGAACGCACCGTATTCGGTGATGTTCTTGACCACGCCGCGGACAACAGCGCCTTCCTTCAGGGTTTCCATCAGCTTGGCGCGCTCTTCGCCCATGCTGGCTTCGACCACGGCACGGCGCGACAGCACGACGTTGTTGCGCTTGCGATCGAGCTTGATGACCTTGAATTCGAGGGTCTTGTTTTCGTACGGGGTCAGGTCCTTGATCGGACGCGTGTCGATCAGCGAGCCCGGCAGGAATGCGCGGATGCCGTTGACCAGAACGGTCAGACCGCCCTTGACCTTGCCGCTGGTGGTGCCGGTGACGAAGTCGCCCGATTCCAGGGCCTTCTCGAGGGCGAGCCACGAAGCCAGACGCTTGGCGGTGTCGCGCGAGAGGATGGTGTCGCCGTAGCCGTTTTCAACGCTGCCGATAGCAACGGAAACGAAATCGCCGGCCTGGACTTCGAGTTCGCCCTTGTCGTTCTTGAACTCTTCGATCGGCACATACGCTTCGGACTTCAGACCGGCGTTGACGACGACGTGGTTGTGTTCGACGCGCACGACTTCGGCCGTGATGACCTCGCCGCTGCGCATTTCGGAACGCTTCAGGGACTCTTCGAATAGGTCGGCAAAAGATTCAGACATTTATGGTTCCTTCCGTCAGGCAGGGTTGGCAGGCGCTCTTGCGAAATTGCGTGCGGCTGCTGGAGGTCTGTAGACGGCGGTTAGGTTGTGGGCGTGAGCCCGGTTGGTTGAACAACCAGCAGGCCAGTGCGCTGTCGCGCGGAAGGAGCCTGCTGGAGCGGTAGGCGCCACCCGGAACACCCGGGAGACGCAAGCCCTTCAAGCGGACTTGAAGGGCTGCACTTGCTGCCACCAGTTCAACACCGTGTCGATCGAGTGTTCGATGGACAGCTGGGAGTTGTCGAGGTGGCGAGCGTCCTGCGCCGGCTTCAGAGGGGCGACGCTGCGGGAAGAGTCCCGGGCGTCACGTGCTTCCAAGTCGGAGCGAAGACTGTCGAGTGTAGTCGAAATACCCTTTGAAATCAACTGCTTATGCCGCCGTTCGGCGCGCTGGGCGGCACCCGCCGTGAGGAACACCTTGAGCGCCGCGTCGAGGAAGATCACGGTGCCCATGTCGCGCCCGTCGGCCACGAGGCCGGGCAGGCGCCGGAAGCGATGTTGCAGGTCTTGCAGCGCCTCGCGCACGGCCGGCAGCGCGGAGACGCGCGAGGCGTCCATGCCGGCGGCTTCGGTGCGGATGTCGTCGCTGACGTCTTCTCCGGCCAGCAGCACCTTGCCCTCGGTGAACTGCAGGGGCAGGGCGGAGGCGAGGGCGGCAATCTGCGCCTCGTTCGCGGCGGTGGCCTCCAGGCCGGCGCGGCGGGCGGCCAGCCCGGTCACGCGGTAGAGCGAGCCCGAATCGAGGTAGTGGTAGCCCAGCAGGCGCGCCACCTCGGCGGCCAGCGTGCCCTTGCCCGAGGCGGTCGGGCCGTCGATGCAGATCACGGGCACATCAGCAGCCTCGGCCACCGAGAACAGGGTTTCGAAGTAGTCGGGGAAGGTCTTGGCGACGCAGTGCGGTTCGAGGATGCGCACCGGCACGCCGGCCGGATTGAAGGCCGCGAGCGAGAAGCACATGGCGACCCGGTGGTCGTCATAGGTGCGGATGCTGGCGGGCCGCCAGCCGGCGGCGGGCAGGGGGTGGACGCGGATGAAGTCCGGCCCGGCCTCGACCGTGGCGCCGAGCTTTTGCAGCTCGTTCGCCATGGCGTCGATGCGGTCGGTTTCCTTCACGCGCCAGCTCGCGATGTTGCGCAGCGTGCTGGGGCCGTCGGCGTACAGCGCCATGACGGCCAGCGTCATGGCGGCATCGGGGATGTGGTTCGCGTCGAGGTCGATGGCCTTGAGGGGCCAGGCGCCGCGGCGGATTTCGAGCCAGTTCGGGCCGCTGTCGACCAGCGCACCCATTTGCGCGGCGGCATCGATGAAACGGATGTCGCCCTGGATCGAAGCCGCGCCAACGCCTTCGATGCGGATGCCGCTCTGGCCCGAAACGCCCGTCGCGATGGCGCCAAGCGCTATGAAATAGCTAGCAGATGAGGCGTCCGCCTCGACGTGGATCTCGCCCGGCGAGCTGTAGCGGCTGCCGGCGGGGATGGTGAAGCGCTCCCAGCCGTCGCGCTGTACCGTGATGCCGAAGCGCGCCAGCAGGTTCAGCGTGATCTCGATGTAGGGCTTGGAAATCAGCTCGCCGACGACCTCGATCACGATGTCGTTGGCCGCCGCGAGCGGCAGCGCCAGCAGCAGGGCGGTCAGGAACTGGCTCGACACGTCGCCGCGTACGCGGATCGGCGCACCGAGCGCCAGCTCGTCGTGCGACACGGGGTGGATGCGCAGCGGCGGATAGCCAGGGTTGCCGAGGTAGTCGATGCGGCAGCCCAACTGCGTGAGCGCGTCGACCAGGTCGCCGATCGGGCGCTCGTGCATGCGCGGCACGCCGCTGAGCTCGAACTCGCCGCCGAGCAGCGACAGCGCTGCGGTCAACGGACGCATGGCCGTGCCGGCGTTGCCCAGGAACAGCGGCAGCAGCGTCGCGCCCAGCGCCGACGGCAACTGGCCGCCCAGGCCCGTGATGCACAGCGAACTGCCGGTCGGCTCGATGCCGCAGCCCAGCGCGCGCAGCGCGTCGAGCATCACGCGCGTGTCGTCGGAATCGAGCAGGTCGTGGATCGTGGTGGTGCCGCTGGCGAGCGCGGCCAGCAGCAGCACGCGGTTGGAAATGCTCTTGGAGCCCGGTAGCCGGACCGTGCCGGCGGCGCCTACGAGGGGCGGGAGGTCGAGGAAGGCAGTTGAGAACATGTCAGCTGTCCTGCTGGGCCAGAGCGTCAGTGCTCGAATTCGGCCGCCAGGCGGCGCGCGCCTTGCTGGCGGCGGCGATGGATTGCTCCAGGCCTTGCAGGTCGCCCGCGGTCATCAGCGCCTCGAGGTCTTCCAGCGCCTTGCGGAAGGCCTGCGACTGCTGCAGCACCTGCTCGCGATTGGCGAGCAGCACGTCGCGCCACATGACCGGGTCGCTGGCGGCGATGCGCGAGAAATCGCGAAAGCCCGGGCCCGCGAGGCTCAGGAAGCGGTCGCCCTGCGGCTGGCCGGTGAGGGCGTTGGTGTAGGCGAAGGCCAGAAGGTGCGGCAGGTGGCTCACGGCAGCGAAGGCGGCGTCATGCTCTTCGTACGTCATGGTGACGACGTTGGCGCCGATGCCGCTCCACACCTGCGACGCGCGTTGCACGTTCGAGCGCAGCGTGGTCTTGACGGGGGTCAGCACGACCTGGCGGCCAGTGAACAGCGAGGCTTCGGCATGCTCGATGCCGGAGACTTCCTTGCCGGCGATCGGATGGGCTGGCACGAAGTTCGCGAATTGCTTTTGCAGGCCGTTGCGCGCGGCTTCGATCACGTCGCCCTTGGTCGAGCCGACGTCCATCACCAGCGTGTCGGCCGAGATGCCGTGGCGAATGGCCTTGAAGGTGGCCTCCGACGCGGCCACCGGCACCGCCAGCAGCACGAGGTCGGCGCCCGACACCGCCAGCAGCGCCGACGGCGCCGCCACATCGATCACGCCGAGCTGGCGCGCGCGCTCAGTGGTGGAGGGCGACTTGCTGTAGCCGACCACGCGTTTCACCAGCTTCGCGCGTTTGAGCGCGAGCGCAAAGGAGCCGCCCATGAGGCCGCAGCCGATCAATCCCAGTTGCTCGAACATCGCGTCGGTCCGTTCGGCTCAGGCTTTGATCGGGTAGGCGCCGAGCACCTTGTAGAAGGCGCAGAGGCCACGCAGGTCGGCCAGCGCCGCCGCCACGTTGGGCTGCGAGGGGTGGCCGTCGAGGTCAATGTAGAAGTAGTACTCCCACTGGCCGGTGCGCGCGGGGCGCGACTCGAAGCGCGTCATCGACACGTTGTTGGCCTTCAACGGCACCAGCAGGTCGTGCACTGCGCCTGGCCGGTTCGGCACCGAGACGATGAGGCTCGTGCAGTCCTTGCCCGAGGCTGGTGGCATGGCCAGCGTTTGCGGCAGGCAGATCACCGAGAAGCGGGTGCGGTTGTACGAGTCGTCCTGGATGGCGTGCGCCACGATGTGCAGGCCGAAGCGGGTGGCGGCGCGTTCGCCGGCCAGCGCGGCCCAGGCCGGATTCGTGGCCGCGAGCCGCGCGCCCTCGGCGTTGCTCGACACGGCGCGCCGCTCGGCATTGGGCAGGTGCTTGGACAGCCAGGTCTGGCACTGCGCCAGTGCCTGCGGGTGGGCCAGCACGGCCTCGACGCCTTCGAGCGAGTTGCTGCTGCGCATCAGGTGATGACGTACCAGCAGGCTGACTTCGCCGACGACATGGGTGGGCGAGTGCAGGAACAGGTCGAGCGAGCGTGTGACCACGCCTTCGGTCGAGTTCTCGACGCCGACCACGCCGTACTGGGCGCTGCCCGCGGCCGTGGCGTGGAACACCTCGTCGAAGCTGGCGCAGTAGATGAGGTCGGCGGCGCCGCCGAAGTACTCAATGGCGGCCTGTTCGCAGAAGGTGCCTTCGGGGCCGAGCACGGCCACGCGCTGGGGCGATTCGAGGGCCAGGCAGGCCGACATGATCTCGCGCCAGATGGCCGCGACATGGAGGTCCTTGAGCGGACCGCCATTGCTGCTTTGCATCTTGTTGATGACCGCGGCCACGCGATCGGGGCGGAAGAACGGCGTGCCTTCGCGCTTCTTGACCTCGCCGACCAGCTCGGCCACATGGGCGCGCTCATTGAGCAGGCTCAGGAGCCGTTGGTCGAGCGAGTCGATCTGCACGCGCAGATCGGCCAGGCTTTCGGAATTGTCGGGGGAGGTGGGTGGTGTGGGGGCAGAGGCGGTCATCGGTGCGAGCAACAGGGCATGCGCCTACGCATGCGATCGCTCGAATTCTCTCATGTAGGCCACCAAGGCCTGCACCCCTGCCAGCGGCATGGCGTTGTAGATGCTCGCACGCATTCCGCCGACCGACTTGTGGCCCTTGAGTTGCAGCAGCCCGGCTTCGCGCGCACCGGTCAGAAAGGCTTCGTTGCGGCTTTCGTCGGCCAGGAAGAACGGCACGTTCATGCGCGAGCGGCAGCTTGCATCGATGCGGTTGGCGTAGAAGTCGGAGCCGTCGATGAAGCCGTACAGCAGCGTGGCCTTCTCGATGTTGCGCTGCTCCATGGCGGCGATGCCGGTGAGCGCGCCTTCGGTCTGCTGCAGCAACCACTGGAACGTGAGCCCCGCCATGTAGATGCCCCAGGTCGGCGGGGTGTTGTACATGGAGTGGTTGTCGGCCACGGTCTTGTAGTTGAACGCGCTCGGGCAGATCTCGAGTGCGTGGCCCAGCAGGTCGTCGCGCACGACCACGATGGTCAGGCCGGCGGGGCCGAGGTTCTTCTGGGCGCCGCCGAAGGCCAGGCCGACGCGGCTCCAGTCGACGCTGCGCGAAGCGACATGGGAAGAAAAATCGATGACCAGCGGCGCCTTGCTGCCGAGCGCGGCCAGGTCGGGGAGTTGCTGGAACTCGATGCCGTTGATGGTCTCGTTGCTGCACACGTGCACATACGAGGCATCGCCGGACAGCTGCCAGCTTGCGGGATCGGGCAGCTTGGTGTGTTGGTTGTCAGCGTTGCTCGCGGCCACGCGGGCCGTGCAGTAGCGCTGCGCTTCCTTGAGCGACTTGGCGCTCCAGCTGCCGGTGACAACGAAGTCGGCGGCAGCGCCGCGCGACAGGTTCAACGGCACGATGGCGTTCTCGCCAAGTCCGCCACCCTGCATGAACAGGATGTGAAAGTGCGAGGGGATGGCCAGCAGCGTGCGGATGTCGGCTTCGGCTTGGGTGCAGATGGCACCGAATTCCTTGCCGCGATGGCTCATCTCCATCACGCTCATGCCGCTGCCCTGCCAATCGAGCATCTCGGAGGCGGCGCGTTGCAGCACCGCCTCCGGCATGGCAGCCGGACCGGCCGAAAAGTTGTAGGGGCGCTTGCCGGCCGGCGTCTGCTGCTGGGTCACGGTGCTTTACTTTGTCTTGGCGGGAGCCTTGGCGGCGGGCGCCTTGGCGGGAGCTGCGGCGGCGCCGTCGGTCGGAGCTCCGAGGGCCTTGGCGACGTTGGTGTCGAGTGCGCGCATCTTGGGTTCGATGGTGGCGCGGGTGTCGGTCACCAGCTTTTCCGTCAGAGCGGTCTGCATCTTCGGGTTCAGTTCCTGGTACTTCTTGCTCAGGGGCGAGTTGATCCAGGCCAGCAGTTGCTTGAGCTCTTCTTCGGTGAAGTTCTGCTCGAGGATGGGCGTCAGGGCGCCAGGGGCGATCTGCACGGCCTTGTCGCGCACGACCGGGTAGGCGTCGTCGAAGTACTTCTTCAGTTCGGCGTCAGCGGCCTTGGCGGCGGATTCGCGCTTGGCTTCGGGCACTTGCGTCTGCAGGTACTGCGAACCGGCTTGCGCGATGGGGGCGCTCGACTGCTCGATCAGGCCGCGTGCCAGCGACTCGATGCCGGGGCGCTGGATCTCGATGAACTGCTTGATCAGCGTGGCCTTGTCCTGGGCCATGGCGGCCATGGACGAGCCGGCGAGAGCAGCGGTCAGGAGTGCGAGCTTGAGTTGTTTTTTCACTGAGGATTCTCCGTTGAAGATGTGGAAGTGTCGTCTGCGTCCGGCTCGCTTTCGCCGACCGCGTCGTTTTCGACGATGCGTTGAAGCCCGCTGAGTTTGGCGCCTTCGTCGAGCCCGATCAGCGTGACGCCTTGCGTCGCCCGACCCAGTTCGCGAATCTCGGCCACACGGGTGCGCACGAGCACACCCTTGTCGGTGATGAGCATGATCTCATCGTCCGCATGAACGAGCGTGGCGGCAACGACCTTGCCGTTGCGCTCACTCTGTTGAATCGCGATCATGCCTTTGGTTCCGCGGCCATGACGGGTGTATTCGGTAATGCTTGTACGTTTTCCGTAACCATTTTCGGTGGCGGTGAGCACGCTTTGCTGTTCGTCCTCGGCCACCAGCATGGCGATCACGCCCTGGCCCGGTTCCAGCGACATGCCGCGCACGCCGCGGGCGTTGCGGCCCAGCGGGCGGACGTCTTCTTCGTCGAAGCGCACGGCCTTGCCGTTGTCGCTGAAGAGCATCACGTCGTGCTTGCCGTCGGTGAGCGCCGCGCCGATGAGGTAGTCGCCTTCATCGAGGTTCACGGCAATGATGCCGCCCTTGCGCGGGTTGCTGAATTCGTCGAGCGCCGTCTTCTTGACCGTGCCCATGGAGGTCGACATGAACACGTACTGGTCGGCCGGAAAGTTGCGCTTCTCGCCGGTGAGGGCGAGGGCGACGTTGATCTTCTCGCCTTCCTGCAGCGGGAACATGTTGACGATGGGACGCCCGCGCGAACCGCGCGAACCCGCAGGCACTTCCCACACCTTGAGCCAGTACAACCGGCCGCGGTTGGAGAAGCACAGGATGTAGTCGTGCGTGTTGGCAATGAAGAGCTGGTCGATCCAGTCGTCTTCCTTCGTCGCCGTGGCCTGCTTGCCGCGGCCGCCGCGTTTTTGTGCGCGGTATTCGCCCAAGGGCTGGCTCTTGATGTAGCCGCTGTGCGAGAGCGTGACGACCATGTCGGTCGGCGTGATCAGGTCTTCGGTCGAGAGGTCGTAGGCGCTGTGCTCGACCAGGCTGCGGCGGGCGCCGAGCTTGCTTTGACCGAACTCCTGCTTGATCTCGCCGAGCTCGTCGCCAATGATGATGGAGACGCGTTCGGGCTTGGCCAGGATGTCGAGCAGGTCGTCGATCTCGGTCATGACTTCCTTGTACTCGGCGACGATCTTGTCTTGCTCGAGACCGGTCAGGCGCTGCAGACGCATCTGCAGGATTTCTTGCGCTTGCGTTTCCGACAGGCGATACAGGCCATCGCCGCCCATGCCGAACTCGCGCTCGAGGCCTTCGGGGCGGTAGTCGTCGGCGTTGATCACGCCGCCGTCGGCGCGCGAACGCGTGAGCATCTCGCGCACCAGCTTGCTGTCCCAGGCCCGGGTCATCAGCTCGGCCTTGGCGACTGGAGGGGTGGGCGATTCGCGGATGATGCGAATGAACTCGTCGATGTTGGCCAGCGCCACCGCCAAGCCTTCGAGCACGTGGCCGCGTTCGCGGGCCTTGCGCAGCGTGAAGACTGTGCGGCGCGTGACCACTTCGCGGCGGTGCTGCAGGAAGACCTGGATCAGGTCCTTCAGGTTGCACAGCTTGGGCTGGCCGTCGACCAGCGCCACCATGTTGATGCCGAAGGTGTCCTGCAGCTGCGTCTGCTTGTAGAGGTTGTTGAGCACCACCTCGGGCACTTCACCGCGCTTGAGCTCGATCACCAGGCGCATGCCCGACTTGTCGGACTCGTCCTGGATGTGGCTGATGCCTTCGATTTTTTTCTCGTGCACCAGCTCGGCCATGCGCTCCTGCAGCGTCTTCTTGTTGACCTGATAGGGCAGCTCGTCAACGATGATCGCCTGGCGCTGGCCGCGGTCGATGTCCTCGAAGTGGCACTTGGCGCGCATCACGACCTTGCCGCGGCCGGTGCGGTAGCCGTCCTTCACGCCGTTGATGCCGTAGATGATGCCGGCGGTGGGGAAGTCGGGCGCCGGCACGATCTCCATCAGCTCGTCGATGCTGGCTTCGGGGTTGCGAAGCAGGTGCAGGCAGGCATCGACCACTTCATTGAGGTTGTGCGGCGGGATATTCGTGGCCATGCCGACCGCAATACCGCCGGAGCCATTGACCAGCAAATTCGGCAGCTGGCTCGGTAAAACTTTCGGCTCTCTTTCAGAGCCGTCGTAATTGTCCTGAAAGTCGACAGTTTCCTTGTCGATATCGGCCAGCATTTCATGCGCAATTTTGGCCAGCCGGATTTCCGTATAACGCATTGCGGCCGCGTTGTCGCCGTCGACCGACCCGAAGTTGCCCTGGCCGTCGACCAGCATGTGGCGCATCGAGAAGTCCTGGGCCAGCCGGACGATGGTGTCGTAGACCGACTGGTCGCCGTGCGGGTGGTACTTACCGATCACGTCACCGACGATACGGGCCGACTTCTTGTACGGCCGGTTCCAGTCGTTGTTGAGCTCGTGCATCGCGTACAGCACGCGCCGGTGCACCGGCTTGAGGCCGTCGCGGGCGTCGGGAAGGGCCCGGCCAACGATCACGCTCATGGCGTAATCGAGGTAGCTGCTGCGCATTTCCTCTTCGAGACTGATGGGCAGGGTTTCTTTGGCGAAGGAGGTCATGAGCTAGAGGCTGGCGGCAGGAAGGCGAAATTTTACGCTGTGAGGGGTGTCGCACCGCCGCAACACAAGGGCTCTATTCCGCCTCCGTCCTACGCTTCGGGGGCGTCCAGCGGCCTGTTTGCCAAAGACCCTATGGCACAATCGTCTCAACGTTTTGGGTGGTGGTCACTTAAAGCGTCCTTGATTCGCAGCGCGGCTGCGGCTTTTTCCCCAAGAGGAGAACCATGAAGAAACTGAATAAAGTGGCGATGATGTTTGCAGTCGCTGCGCTCGCCACTGCCGCCGGCGCGCAGACCCGTGTCACCGCTGCGAACGGCGGTCCTACGATCGACAACTGGCAAAACGGCACCGGCGAACTCGTCTGGAAGAACGGCACGAACGAACTGTGCTGGCGCGATGCCAACTGGACGCCCGCAACGGCTGCCGCCGGTTGCGACGGTGCTCTGGTTCCGGCTGGCCCGGCTGCTGTGGCTCCTACGCCTGGCGCTCCGGTTGCTCCGCCTCCCGCACAAGTCGCTGCTTCGAAGGTCACCTTCGCTGCTGACGCCTTCTTCGACTTCGACAAGTCGGTTCTGAAGCCTGAAGGTCGCGCCAAGCTGACCGACCTGGTCGAGAAGATCCGTGGCGTGAACCTCGAAGTCATCATCGCTGTGGGTCACACCGACTCCATCGGTACCGACGCATACAACCAGCGTCTGTCGGTGCGTCGCGCCGAAGCCGTCAAGGCCTTCCTGGTCTCGAAGGGCATCGAACGCAACCGCGTCTACACCGAAGGCAAGGGCGAGAAGCAGCCAGTGGCTGACAACCGCACCAAGGAAGGCCGCGCCAAGAACCGTCGCGTGGAAATCGAAGTGGTTGGCACCCGCGCCAACTGATCGATCGATTCCATCGACGAATGAAAACCCCGCTTCGGCGGGGTTTTTTTATGCCTGACGAAATTGCAGTCGGGCCTGACGCAAGCCCATTGCTTTCGAGTCGGGCTTTGCTCGCTTCATAATTGCCGTATGACAGAACACGTGAATGCAGACCCGGCCGAACTGGCCAAGTTTTCAGAACTTGCACACCGGTGGTGGGATTTGGAGAGCGAATTCCGCCCGCTGCACGAAATCAATCCATTGCGACTCGATTGGATTGACGGTATTGCGCCTATTTCGGGCCAACGTGTAGTCGATATCGGCTGTGGCGGCGGCATCCTGGCCGATTCGATGGCGCGTAAGGGTGCCGACGTGCTCGGCATCGACCTGGCGACCAAGGCGCTCAAGGTCGCCCAACTGCATGCGCTTGAAGCTGGGACGCGTGGCGTCAAGTACCGCGAAGTCAGTGCCGAAGCGCTGGCGGCCGAGCAGCCCGGCAGCTTCGATGTCGTCACCTGCATGGAAATGCTGGAGCACGTGCCCGATCCGGCGTCGGTGATCCAGGCCTGCGCCACCTTGGTGAAACCAGGCGGCTGGGTATTCTTCTCGACCATCAATCGCAACCTGAAGTCCTTCATGTTGGCGATCGTGGGCGCCGAGTACGTCCTGGGCATGCTGCCGCGCGGCACGCACGAGTACCCCAAGCTGATCCGTCCCAGTGAGCTGGCCGGCTACTGCCGCGCTGCCCGCCTGGACCTGCGCCACACACGGGGCATGGAACACAACCCGCTGACCCGGCGCTACTGGCTCAGCGCCGACACCAGCGTCAACTACCTCTTCGCGACCCAGAGGCCCGCGCTGCCGGAGGCGCACCGATGATGGGGGGAGAAAAGATGCAGGCAGTCCTGTTCGATCTCGACGGTACGCTGATCGACAGCGCGCCCGATCTCGGCGCCGCCGCCGACAAGATGCGCACCGACCGCGGCCTGGCCCCGTACCCGCTGGAGCGCTACCGCCCGCTGGCCGGTGCCGGCGCGCGCGGCATGCTCGGCGTGGCGTTCGACATCACCCCTGACGCCCCCGAGTTCGACGCGCTGCGCGAGGAGTTCTACGTCGCCTACGAGCGCCGCATGCTGCTCAACACGCTCGTGTTCGACGGCGTGGCGCCGCTGATCGAGGCGATCCGCGAGCGCGGCCTGCGCTGGGGCGTGGTCACCAACAAGTCGGCCCGCTTCACCGACCCGCTGACCGGCGCGATGCCGCTCTTCGCGAGCGCGGGCGCCATCGTGAGCGGCGACACCACGCCGTTCTCCAAGCCGCACCCCGAGCCGCTGCACGAGGCGGCGCGCCGCCTTGGCGTGGCGTCCGAGGCTTGCATCTACGTGGGAGACGACGAGCGCGACATCGTCGCGGGCCGCGCCGCGGGCATGCGCACGGTCGCCGCCACCTACGGCTACATGGGCTCAGAGGCCGATTCGACCCTGTGGCGGGCCGATGCTTCAATCTCTTCACCCCTTGAGCTCTTGAAGTTACTCAATAGCGCCTAAAATGAGTCGCTTGGGGCTGCACTGGTTTCGACGTGGGTTCGGAGTCGCAGCGGGGCATGTCGAGCTGAATGCGCTCGTAAAACAGATTCAAACAAACTAACTGCAAACGACGAACGTTTCGCACTCGCTGCTTAATTGCCAGTGAGCTTTGCAACAGCAGGCCGATGGGCTGGGCAAGGGGGTCTGGAGCAATCCTGACCTCCCGGCTGCAAAGATAATTACATGGGCTGGCTCCGATCCGGGTACCTTGGGTCGGGGCGAGAAAATAGGGTGCTGGCGTCCGGTTTAGCGTGTGACTGCGCGACTCCGGAAGCGAGACTCAAATCAGATCACTAAACATGTAGAACTGCGCGATGAAGGCTTGCGGACGGGGGTTCAAATCCCCCCAGCTCCACCAACATGACGTCCAAGGGCGTTCACTGAAGTTCAGTGAACGCCCTTTTTCATTGGGAAACCGGTTGTCTATCGTGCGAGGACGGCCGACGATATTTGCTGGCAGCCAAGGCTGAATCGGGGAACAAGCCGGGGAACAGTCGGGGGGAAGGTCGCTGCGATGGGGTATCGTTCCCCGGTTGCTACTTATTTCCCGCCTCGGAGCCCTGTCCATGCTGACTGACAAGCACTGCAAGAACGCCGCCTGCCCGCCCGACAAGAAGCGAGCTCGCTTCACTGATGCGCTGGGCTTGTATCTGGAGGTTAGTCCGACCGGCTCGAAGCGATGGTTCTGGAAGACCTACTCGGACGGCAAAGAGGGGCGGATGGCCTTGGGTAGCTATCCGAGTACAAGTCTGGCTGACGCTCGCAAGGCTCGAGACGCAGCGAAGATGCAGAAGGCTGGAGGCATTGACCCAGTCCAGGCGCGCAAGCTTCAGAAGCTCAAGTTCAGTAATCCGACTGGGGACACGTTCAAGGTCGTGGCCTTGGAGTGGTATGCGAAGCAAGAAGACCAATGGAGTCTCGGTCACGCTGAGCGGCTGCGGCGACAGCTCGAGCGCGACTTGTTTCCTTGGTTGGGGGAGCGGCGATTGTGCGAAATCGAACCCGTGGAACTGCTTGCTACCCTGCGCAAGGTGGAGGAGCGCGGTGCCATTGAGACCGCCGATCGCGGCTTGATGTTGGCTCGTCAGGTCTGGTGCTACGGTGTAGCGACGGGCCGAGTAGAGCGCGACATCACTGTGGATCTGAAAGGCGCGCTGCAACCTTATCGAGGCCGTCATTTTGCGGCTATTACCGAGCCGGCCCGATTCGGCGAGCTGCTTCGGGCGATTCGGGTCTACAAGGGCGGACCCATTGTTCGCGCGGCGCTCCAACTCGCGCCCATGCTGTTTCAACGGCCGGGCGAGCTGCGTGCTGCTGCTTGGGCGGAAATTGACTTGGATGCGGCCCTCTGGACGATTCCTGCCGCCAGGATGAAGCGTGAAAAGGAAGGCAAGGAGCACGGAGGTCCTCACCTAGTGCCGCTGCCGACGCAGGCCGTGGCTGTGCTGCGTGACTTGCACCGATTGACCGGTCATGGGGTCCTTGTGTTCCCTGGTGAGCGCAGTCATGACCGTCCTATTTCTGAAAACTCCGTTCGCACTGCGCTCATCACAATGGGCTACACGCCGGAAATTCAGACTTGGCACGGCTTCAGGGCGACAGCCCGCACCATGCTGGCCGAGGTGTTGGAGGTCGATCCGCTGGTGATCGAGGCCCAACTGGCGCATGCAGTAAAAGACGCCAACGGCCGAGCCTACAACCGTACGCAGTACGTCAACCAGCGTAGGCAAATGATGCAGCGGTGGGCTGACTACCTCGACGCGTTGCGGGAGCAGAATTGCGCGGCTGCTGAGTCGATTGCGCCGCGTCCTCAGGACGCGGAAAACCGTGAGAGCATGGTGAGCTTAATGCGTGAGTTCCTGCGCGCAGCGGGTGAATTGGATGGTGTGCCTGATGCTGCTGCGGGGGGCATTCAGCCAAAGGAAAAGCGCATAGGTGGGGAGACGATGGCGGAACTCTTCGCTCAGGCGGTTGCTTCAGGTGCCGCTCGTTCGAGATAGCTTTTCAAGGCGCGCGGACGGACGCGTATGCGACGCTCCGGCATGGCTGCGATGGCACGCCATTCTTGATGACGGTCGCAACATCAAGGAGGCGTGATGCCGTGCTAGTCTCAACGTCCATTTTTAAAGCGCCCGAGGCCGAAGTTATCCAATGAACACCGAGAGTGACCAAAACGTTCCGGAAGAATTTCGTCGAATTGTGCACCGGGCTCACCGCCTGTTGGACACATTGGAGCGTGAGTATCTTGAAATCAAGCCGGAGCACGGAGCGACCGGTTTCAGAGAGCGAGTGTTCAACAGGATGAACGACTTGGCGATCACGAAGCCGGGCGAACTGATCCTCTCCACAGGTGAGGTTTGCATGGAAAAAGTCGCCGAGTTGATCAAGGTTGAGGGGGATGCCATCTCGTCCGATCTTTGGTGGATTTACGGCGCCTGCGCGAACGTTGTGGCGTCCTCCAGAGCCCTAAGTGCCAGCGACCTAGACCGTGCATGGGAATTCATGTGCGATGCGCATACCCCGACCGGCGCGATGTTGGTGACGAACCGAGCGGAAGAAGTACTTACCAAGCACGTCTTTGACGCTGTTAACAAAGAGAGGGCCGGCAATGGGGCCAAAGCTCGTCACCATAAGTCAGGAGTGATGAAGGCGAAGACCCATGAAATCGTGCGCAGCCGTAGTGATTGGGCCAGTCAGTCACGGGCGACACGAGCGGTCATCTCAAAGCTCAAAGCAGAGTATGGACAGGACGCGCTCAAGAATTTCGAGGAGACGGTCGGAGGCTGGATCAAGGCCATGCCAGATCGCCTTGATCTCATTCCGTCGCTCAAGGAGCGCCTGAGTCGGTCATCGCCAGGGATCGTCCCAGTTCAAGCCCAGAATTAACTCCTCGTGATCCCCTTCCACTGTAAATAGTGTGGGGTCTACTGAGCAGACAAGGGGTGGTCTGCCCAGCTGGGGGGAGATTACAGAAAAGGGTCCCGTTGAGAAACTTGATCCCGTCGCAACCAACCACTACCGACGGAGAACCAAGATGTCCAACACGAACCAAACGCCAATCCTGGCTGGTCAGAACTACCAACTCATCCGCAAGAAGCGCTTGCTTGAGAAGGTCCCCTTCTCGAAGAGCACGCTCCACGCAAAGATGGCGAAGGGCCGGTACCAGGATACTACCTTCCCCTTGCCGATTTACTTTCCCAACAGTCGCATCCCGTACTGGCGCGAGGCCGCGATCGACAGCTGGATCGCCTTGGCCGAGAGTCACTCCCGCCAAGGGAGTGAAGCTCTCGGCGAACTGGTGCACACGACTGCGCCGCTGTCCTCGTCGTTGACTGCGCCCCAAACGCAGCCCGAGAACCCGTCTGTGCAAACCACCACGCCGGACCGCGACGTTGTGCGCGGTGTGCTTTCCGCCACTGGCTTCGACGGCCGCCCGAAGCAGATCTCTGTCGTGATGCGCCGCAAGCGTGCAGCAATGCCCATCAACGCTGCGCCCGTCGCCCAGTCCCTGCCTGATACGCGGAATGACGAAGTGGCGGCAAGTCAAGTCCCGGATTACTGGACGTACACGTCCTGCATGGAAAAACCCGCGCCGGAGCAGCCGAAGCACGCACTCCCCATCCCGCGCGACGTGACCCCCGTGTATGCCGAGTACGCCGCGCCCCCCCGCACGCACCAGTTTGCACCGGAACATCCGTCTGTGCTGTCCATGTTCCCTACGGGCCGGATCTGAGTATTTCTCACTCGACGGCGAACTAAACCGCCAGCGGACAACTATCGGACACACGCCCGACGATGGTTGTCCGACGGCGGACTATATGCCGCCGGTGGAGCCAAAACGCCAGCACGTCGGTTAGTGCCGATTTGCGGGAGCGCTGCGCATTCGAGTCACGTTGATGCCGAGTCCATCGGCCTTGTCGTATTCGAACTGCGTCGTTACCACTAACACTATTGCAAACCCTCCTTCTCCCTGGGGGATACGAGATCTGAAGCCTCCTTCCATTGGAAGGATTCAACGTCCTCAAAGCAATTGTTAGGTCAATCTATTTTCACAGATCGCTGCCATTGAAGGCAGCGTGAACAGGTGTATTCCAAATGAACCAGCCCAAGCATGAAGCGCGTGATCAGATCACGCGCCCCTCCGAAGATGCGGATCTCAACAGCATGGCCAGGCTCGCTCTTCGCCAGCGAGCAATTGAATGGACCTCGAAGAACGATGAGCACCCCGAGCAGGGGCTCCAAGTCGGGCGTGCCAACGTCCACGACCGGATCATCTCGCTCCTGCATGAGTTGGCCAAAGAAGTCATGCGCCCCTCAGATCCGCCCTTCTTCGCGGAGCACGGAAAAACCAGCAGTTTCGTGCGCTGCACGCCGCTCGGTCAGCAGTTGCTGGACGCAGCGTGCGCTGATTTCTATCAGATCGAAGCGGACTACCCGCTGCACGACTTCTCCCCGGTCTACAAGGTCTTTGCGCGCCTGCGCCGCCTCATGCCTGGCTTTCCGTCCTCGTACTTCAACCGCTCGGTTTCGGTGCACGATGCCAATCAAACCGTGGTTCAAGCACTCTGGTTCGTGAAAGCATTGCGTCGAGCGCTTGGCCGTGAGTCGGTCAAGACGGCGAACGAAAATTTCCGCCGAGGTGCGATGGACAACTTCAAAGGCTTGAGCGACTCGGTGGGCTGGCTGGCCCAGCGTCGCAAGGACGTGATCGGCTTGCGCTTCGATTTGTACGAACGTGCAGCCGGGTCTGAGCCAGTCAAACTGGGCGACACGGCCAGCTTGGATGGTTTGGATGAGTTCATGGCCTGTCGCGAGCGCTTCCATCGTTCGCTCCATCGCCGCTTCGGGAAAAAGCTGTTGGGGTACTTCTGGGCACTCGAATACGGACGTGAGAGCAAATATCACGTGCACTACTTCGTCATGCTCGATCCTCGCGGGAACGAGGATCATGTGGGCCTGGTCGAGATGCTGGGCGAGAAGTGGGTGTCCCTGACCGAAGGACGTGGGTACATCTACAACGGCAACGCGCACGCCGATCACCAAACGTATCCCGTGCTCGGCCGCGTGAATCTGGATGACCCGCAGACGATCACAGGTTTGCAGTTCCTCATGAGCTACTTGACGCTCGCCGGACTGTTCGTGAAGCTGGACGTGAACAAGCGGTTCCGTACCTTCTCCAAGGGACGCTTTCCGAAGGGGCCGCCGCGCAAGGCAGGACGCCCAGCCGATCGCGTGGCTGGCTCACGACTGAAGATCACGGTCGCCGAAGCGCGCGCGAACTTCATGAAGTTCATCTAAGGACAAGCACCCATGTTCCCGTTCCCTCAGAACACGCATGGGGGCTTGCCCCCTCAGGAGCCCAAGGCAGGTAGCCGTTCGCATGCCTCCCGGGGCCGGCCGCCAGCGCAGGCCGTGCCTCGGTTAGCGAAGAGCCAGTCGCTGCGCCGGGCGCTCTCCGAGCGCATGTGTGATATCGAAATTCAGCCTGCCATGCCCTTCCGCGCTCCTGCACGAGGCTGGCAGCCTGCCTATGTGCCTCAAGGAGGCGTCATAACGCCTCCGGCGGCTCGCTCGTTTCCGCGCTGGGACACGATGGGCTACGGTGATCACCTGTTGCTGATCAAGGCCTTCGCGAAGGCCTGCATCGCCGCGAGCACTGCGACGGCGTCGGCCTTCGACCACACGGCACGCGGATGGAAGGCCAATCGCTTTGGAAAGTGCTTCATCGAAGTGGCACCTGTCATCGAATTCTGGAGCCGCGCTCGGCGTGACGACGCGCGTTTTGATCCGCAAGTGCAACTTGCAGTCGATGTGTTTCAACAGGTTGGCCTTTTGGAGGGGACGGCTATGGGGTCGCTGGGGCAGGTTGAGTGCTGGTTCGCCGAGGGCTACGCCGTCGCATCGGTCGCCGTCCGAGTGAATGCGTTTGTCGTTGAACTGCGCAAGCGTGGACAGCAAGTCAGCATGGGCCGGAAAATGCTGCGTCACGAAGACATGCATGCGGCTCGAGGGCGTGAGGTGCGCTCGTCCCTTTCGGGGGTGCTCAAACGCCACCCAAGCAGCTCTATTCTGCGATTCGAGCTGTGCATGGGCCGCAATTCCATGGCGAGTAAGCAAGACGAGTATGGTTTCATGCTGGACGCCAGCGCCCGCTACTTGCGCGATCTTCGCCAAGAGTTCGGTGCGGCCATCGTGTGCGACATCCGCAAGGCCGATCGCGGAAGCACGAGCGACTATCTTGTCCACGTCGTGCTTGCGATCGATGGTCCTAGCCCGCACGAACTGTTCGCGATGCGACAGACCCTCTCGGAGGGCTGGACGGCCCAGACGCAAGGGCTGGGATACCTGATCGACTGCAGCGCAGTCGAGATGTTCATGTACCGGGGCGCCGGCAGCCATTTCAGTCAACACGAGTCGAATTCAAGCCTGCTAGACAAGGCGGCCGTCTTCCTGGCTGACACTGATCGCATCATCCATGTTGGGTATGACGAGGGGCGCGATGGCCTGCTGATCGGAGCCCCTTGACGCCGTAGCTGAGCGACCTGTGCGGCAATCGTGTTCGTGTCTTAGTTCAGAAGCTGATTCCAGGCAAAAAAATAAAGGCGGCTGAATCGCAGAGGTTCAGCCGCCTTCTCATCACCCGTACTGGTCAAAACGCAGCGTCGATCCTGGCCTCTACGCCGCCGGCTTCGCGCTTTTGTACCTGTAAATGCGCGAGCCAGGATAGGCGCCAGGCACGGATTCGATCGGAAAGCGCTCGTCGAACAGGTCAGGCGCCTTCATCCCCAGCCCGTACTTGGTCATGTAGGTGAGGTATTCCGCCATGCGCTTCGGATCCATCAGGTACACCGGAATCGTGCCCTGAGATTTGACGTCGTCCACCATGAACGTGGAGCTGAGCAGCTCGGCATTTCCACCCTCTCGGTATCGAAACGATGTTTTCACCTTCACGTCGTGGCTCTTGTCGTAAAACACATCCACATCCTTGACCACGGCTGCATGCGTTTGGGCGGCCTCACGCTCGAACTTTTCACTCCACTGCGTTGCTTCGTCGATTTCACGCTGGGCGGCCTGGGCCGCCTCAGTGCTCTTTTGCCTTTCGACCTCAACGGTCGCGAGCAGCGCTTCCTTTTGCTGCGTCAGAGCGACAACGTCAGCTTGCCGTTTGGCCTCCCAGACGCCTGGGTCCGGAGGCGCGCTGGGGCGCGTTAACGGGGCCCCCGTCAAGGAGATCCACGGGCTCCAGGTTGCATTGGCGACACGCTCGATGCCGCGGTCCATCTCGGCCAGCTTCTGGGCGGCCTGGGCCGCGCTCTGCTCGGAACGACGCCCCGCTTCTGCCTGTGCGTTGCGTGCTCCGCGCAAATCAGTGGTGATCGAAATATTGGCCAGGCTCGCACGGGTCTTCAGCGCGGCGAGCTCCGCTTCCTTGGCCTTCCCGCGGAGATCTTCACTCAGCTTGACCGTGCACGTGTGCGTCACGATCGTGGCGTTGTTCACGATCTCGCTGGCCCAGTCTGTGCTCTTGCACTCCTTGATCTTGCCCAGCGTTTCGCCGACAGTGAATTCATCTCCGTGCAAGCGCGTGTCCTTGACGGCGGAAATCTTGCTGTCGCCGCAGGCTCCCAGGAAGGCCAAGGAGAGACTGAGGCCGATCAACTTGATGGCATTGAGGGGAATCATCTGAAAGTTTTTCTGTAAAAAATAGTTGTATGGGAGATGGATATGGAGAAAGCGGATGTGCTTCGCCGCTGTCTCGTCCGTCTTCGCCGTTGTTGTCCGTGCTCGCCTAGCAGCGATGCTTCGGGTTCCGCGGCCTACGCGGATCGGTACCAAGCACGACGCCCTCCTGGGTCATGCACACGCCATCGGCGCAGGCATAGCCCGGTGCTTTCAACACGGCGCGATCGGCGTCACCGATCTCGCAGCGCAGTTCGTCGAAGTCGAACTCTTTGTAGGTCTTCACGCGCTCGGTGGTCGTGTAGTACACGCCGCTGCCGCCTGCTTGGACCTGGATCGAATAGACCGGGTACTTGAGGTCGCGGCTCCAGCCCTGGATCTGAATCTCCATGGCCGACCGGTCGATCTGGTGCCTTACGGCATCGGGGTTGATGAGTGGATCGATGCCTTTGGCAAGCGCCAACGGTGTCAAGACGATCGCGGTGAGCACCGCGAAGGCGGTGCCGAGCATGGTTTTCATCAAAGGCCTTGAAGGAGGTGAATTTGAAGCGAAGCCGTCCGTGCAGCAGCGCCGGTCGGAGGCCATTCAACCGAGCTTGGTGTCGGCAGGCTTAGGCGCAATCAGCTGCGGGATATTCCAGTCGGGCGGGAAGGTATCGACCGGCATCCAACCGTTCTTCACATAGGAGCGCGCCGAGATCCGGTTCCCGAAGTGACCGACCAGACCGCAGGCGATGAGGATCCCCCAGGTCTGAGCCACCCAGTCTTCGGCCGGCTCGAGCACCAGCAAGATGGCGAGACCGACGACGAAGAAAGTCGCATACAGGAAGACTGCGCACAGCAGCGCCAGCGGCCACTGTCCACGCATCAGGAATGCGATCGGGCCGAAGAAGAAGAGCTGCCACGAGTAGCCGTGCTTGACGAAACGGGTTTGGTTGTTCTTGTGGAAATAGATGTTCATGACTTGGTTTTGAAAAATGGAGGCGGCTCTCTGGAGCCATAGAGCGGCATTGCTTTGCCTTCAGCGCCTGGTCTGCCTGGCTCAGTAGGGCGCCATCTCTCCTGTCGGGGGTGTGTCGTGGCCAAAAACGTGTTGAGCCTCCTCAGAGTCAAGAGAAAACGAGCCGATTTGCATCCTGTGTCAGAGCGGTCGGCTGGCCGACGAACGCGGCGCGGGGTTGTGGTGGAGACCGACCTCTCGTGTGCAGGCGTGCCAACATCGAAAAATTCTACGTTAAACGTAGAGACGGGGCCGCTTCTTGTTACGAATATCGTAGGAGTGCCTTCCCTTCGTCCCGCCCGTTCTGTTTTTGGAGCACGCCTTCGCATGGCGAGGCTTGCGGCGGGTTTGCCGCAGGATCGGCTAGGAGTGAAGGCCGGGTTGGACGAAGGGACTGCGAGCGCGCGCATCTCCCGCTACGAGAGCGGCATTCACGAGCCCAACATGGCATTCGCTCAACGATTGGCCTCCGAACTCAACGTGCCGGTCGCATATTTCTATGCTCCGGACGACGACTTGGCCAAGCTGATCTTGTGGTTTGGACAGCTGAACCAGAAGCAACGAAAGTCGCTCGTCGAGTGTGCGAGCAAGCTCTCGCAAGCGCAGTGAGCAGCTCCGTTCGGGAAATAGTCACTCGGCTTCAGCGATAAGCGTGCGATGCGCTCCAGCGGAAGTACCCGCAGAAATGCCACCCCAGCCCGAAGCCAAAGAAGATCCCGGTGGCTAGCACCAGCGCGAAGGCCCTCAAGTACTCGATCGGCCCGTAGAAAATTCCCATGGCGATGTCCTTTCTCTTTCTTCATGGTTGGTAGTTCAGGTTTTTGAGCCCCAAAAAGAACAAGCCCCGGCCCCTTCAAGGGGCCGGGGCTTGTGCTGTCGGGAGAAGGCCGTGGGAGCGAGAGGAGCCCCTGCGATGGGTGGATCGCCATTCAGCGCAGCTCGCGACGGACAGGGGCCTCGCGCCGCGGCTGAAGTCGTTTCACCCGCACCTCCTCTTCGGCGGCACGCCAAGCCGCTTCCCGTTGAAACGGATCGGTTTGCTTTCGCTTCAGCATCACGCGATCCACGTGCTGAAGAAACGCCTCGTCGAGCACGAGCGTCTCGCTATGGCAGGTAGTGACCGTTGCTGTGACTTCGTCCGGCAGTCTTTTCATGAGGGCCTCCCCTCGAAGAAAATCGTCTGCACGCGCCTGGCACCTGCCCCGTGGGCCGGGAAGCCCACGATGGCCACCCGATCGCGTTGCTGGCAGATGCCGCAGTTCAGGCAGTCGGTGTTGCCGACACTGGCAGGGCACACGATGACCAGCCGGCCTTCGGGCGTCCTGACCGCTTTCGTGGCCCCCACCGGCAGAACCACCACCACCGGCGCCACGCTCAGTGCCGCATAGGCATCGGCCTGCGTCAATGTCTGGGCGCTGAAATTTACCGTGAACCCGAGCTCGTTGGCGCTGCGAATGGCAGCCCGGTTGGCCAGCGTCGGCCGGTAGTGCGTATACGTGAACCCGCGCCGCCCACGATTGGCCATCGCCAGCCTTGTGAGCAGACGAGCGTCAATCGTTCCTGGTGCGCAAGGCGTCAGGTCTCCTGCCTGGTTGTGCCGCCACAGTGCCCCGCGCCGCAGCGTGCGAATCTGCGCCAACAGCTCATCGAAGGTGCTGCCTCGGACGCCGGCGGACACGGCGCGCCAATGCAACGCCAGCGGTCCGCTCTCCGCATAGCAGCCGTTGCGTTGAAACCCGCAATCCGGCGGACAGGAGTTCGCGCTTGTCGTCGTGACCGCCATCGGGCCGGTCTTGGCGTTGCGGCTGACGCGCGTGAAGTGATACGTGAAAGGTGCTGAGAGTGGTTCCGAGGATGCTGCCGACGCGGCGTGCGAGGTCGAAACACCGCGCGAGATCGTGGTGATCAAGTTGTTCTCCATCTAGGGGTAGGTGCTGCCATCGCGAGCACGAGGCGCGCTGCCTTCCCCCGCCCAGCCCCTTGGGCTCAGAGGGGCGTGGCGCGCGGAAGTGGATGGGCTTTGAGAGCCCAGGGAAACCCTGGCGGGTTTATTCGTCGAAGCGTTGCTTGAGCTTTTTCTGCACCTCGATGGCACAGCCATGCCAGGCGTGCCCGCTGACCAGGCTGGTATCCAGCGATTCGGGATCGGTGGCTGCCACCTTCTGCGCGAACTGAGTCAGCGCCTGCAGCACGAAGGCCTGGATCAACGCTCCATGCGCGCTGAACTCCATCAAGTCCACAACGAACTCGACGTTGGTCTGGGGGCGGGCTGGTTTCATGCCCGTACCTCCTGCTTCGTCGCCATCGTGATCGTTGGCGCCACAGCCGTCGCTGGCAACACCGTCGCCTGCCGCAACTGCCTGGCCTTCATCCGAAAGATCAGCCCGTCCTCGCGTTGCACCTCCCATCCACGGCGACCCAGGCTGTGCCGCAGCTCGTAGATGCATCCGTCGTACGACACGCGTAGGCCTTGGCGTGTCGCTGCTCGCTTGGCTGCTCGATTCGCATGAAACTCGCGCACCTTCTCGCGCCAGGGACCCGCGTAGGGCCCGACTGGGGGATCGGCACGATCGAGAAAGGCCAATGGGCAATCGAAGTAGTACGGACCACAGCTCTCGTCCATGTTCTTCACGGCTGCTTGGCCATTTCTGCAATCGATGAGGGTCAGGCCGATCCAGATCCGTCCGGCGTGTTCACCCGAGCGGGTCTGCGCAAGGAACCACAGGCGGTTGCCGATCGAGCGGTGAGCGAGCACCACGGCGAAGCCCTCCACGTTCTGCAGCTCGTCATGGACGGCCTGCTCATTGGAAGCTCGGTAGACGATGCTTCCCATATCAGTCGCTCCTGTTGGATGGGCGAAGCGTGGCGACCCTGGCAGAAAGTCGGCGGAAGGAGGGGCCGGGCGCAAGCCCGGCGTTGGTTGTCGTGAGATAGATGTGGTTAGGCATGAGGCAGACGTAAAAAAGCCCGCGCAAGGCGGGCTCGTGGGTTGAATAGGGAAATTCCGGACATGGCCGCCGGCCATTGGAGGTGGGCTGTCGCGCGCGTTGTCATGCAAGGGCGGGGGGCGGCACAATTGCTCCATGAAGACCGCTGAGATGCTGACCGACGAGGAGCTGGGAGCCCTTGCGAGTGAGTGGCGCAAGAAGGCGCTGCAGGGAGACTTCCACGCGCGCGGCATTGCTCACGAGTTCGAGACAGAGATGCGCCGCCGTGTTGGGGCACCGTCC
This sequence comes from Variovorax sp. RO1, assembly GCF_002849325.1. NCBI lineage: Bacteria > Pseudomonadati > Pseudomonadota > Betaproteobacteria > Burkholderiales > Comamonadaceae > Variovorax > Variovorax sp. RO1. The sequence goes on along the minus strand of NZ_PKMT01000005.1, from coordinate 81,952 downwards.
ACGAACTACGACACCTTGGACCTGCGGCCTCTGGACCTACGGACAGCAACGCAGCCCCGGTGGTGGCGGTTCTGGCGTGTCGAGGGATCACGGGCCTCGACCACGCACCGCGCTAGGGATTGAGGATCAAGGCGTGGCCTCTGCACCCTGAGCAGCCGGCGCCTGATCAAGCTCGACGCAATGCCAGAACTCACGTTCGGCGTCGACGAGCCGGGAGATCTCGACCTCGTCGCGTTCAACGCGATGAATCTGCAGATCCTGCCCGCAGATCAACGCCACGACATCGACGGCCTGGGCGCCGATCACGGCCAGTTGATGCAGCATCTGGATCAGAACGTAGGCAGGAAGACCTTCGACCCACAGCGCAGCCGCATCCATGCCGACGCATCGACATTCCAGAAGCTGGACCTCGGGAGCGCCGACCACTTCGCGGCCGGGATGGGCAAACATCCAAGGATGCTGCGGGTGCCGTAGCAAGGTGCTGGTGCGCCGCACCTGACGCCCAGTGCGCAACGTGTAGTGCGCTGCCACGATGGGGTCGAGCAGTCGGCTCCAGTAGGCAGCATCATCGGGCACCGGCACAGCTCCCGGCCTCGGCTGTAGCAGCTCTACGCGTTCGGTCTTCTCCATCCAGAGCCGAACCGGAGACTTGAAGGGATCGCGACCTACGGCCGCAGCGGCATCCTGACTTCCGATGCCAGCCTCGTACACGTTCGACCAGTGCTCGGACAATGGAGCATGCGCGCGACTGGCCTGGACCAGTCGCAACGCCGGGGCGCGCGAATGCGAGGGGGTTGTCGGGGCGCGCTGCGAACTGCCCGTATCAGGGGTCAGGTTCATCATGGTTTCTCCTTGATGGGTTGGAATCGATCTCCATCCAACAAAAAGCCCCGCTCTCTGAATGCAGAGGCGGGGCTTCGATGGGGGAGGGGGTGAGGTCAGAAGCGTGGTCAGCGGCGCGAGGCCGAGAAGGTCTGGTCACAGGCCAGGCAGCGGCGGTTGCGCAAGATCGCGTCGTCGACAGCCTCGCCCAGCGCCGCACCGACAGTGCAGCCGGCGATGGCTCCGCTCAGGCCGCCGAGGATGGCGCCGGCGACGATGCCAAGTGGCGTGCTGGCCGTCGCGGCCGTAGCCATTGCCATGCCGATCTCGGCGCCTGTGATGACGCCGGACAGGGCTCCGGAGATGCCGCCGGCCGCGCCTGCTACGGTGCCGATGGCAGCACCAGCCTTCTTTCCGGTGTCGCGGGGAATGGTCCGTCGCGACTTGCAGGCGGGGCAGGCGAAGTTAGATGACTGTGTGAGGGGTTCATGGTCGGGAAAAGGTTCATCTTCGAACGGAGTGGATGTGAAGTTGTGGTCCATGGGGCTCGGGATGCACAGGGGCATCCCCGGAAAGGACAGAACACACGTCTGGCAGGGCCTGACGGCACAAAGCCCAGCGCGGCGGAGACCGGGCTGGGCTTTGCTGGAGGCGGATGGACTCTCTACTGTCTATCCGGTGTAGTCATATGGGGCTGAAAATTTCTGGAATCGCTGCGACAGCCGCATTTGCAAGTCGAAGCGATGTCCGTTTCAGACTGATCTGAGTCATTCGCGGTTCAATCCGTGAACGACTGAATCCACGAACACCAGTCATTGAATGACGCCGACCTTGACCGACAGCTTGAATCGGGCAAGTGGCTTTCACTGCAAGCCAAGGCCGTACGCAAGCTGCGGCTGGAAAAGAGGACAGCGGTCAGCTGGGCTATTCGGCCTACGTACGAGAGCTCTTTGACATACAGTGTCAAGTCCGAGGGCGGGGGGCACAGCACTGATACTCACGCCTCAACCTAGGAGCGTGTTCCATGCCGCTGGACTACAAGCAATACCAAGAAGAGGTCACCGCTGATGTTGCAAAAATCATTGCTGACGCGAGTTGTCAGCCGATCTTGTTTATCGGTTCTGGATTCACGAAGCGCTACGCCAAAGGTCCGAACTGGGAAGAGCTGCTGGGTTTGCTGGCGAAGAACTGCCCGCTGATCGACAAGGATTTTGCTTACTACAAGCAGGCTCATGGAAATGACCTGACGAAAATCGGCACGGTCTTTTCGCAGCTCTACCACGAGTGGGCTTGGAACGCTGGCAAGAAGAACTTCCCTCAAGAATATTTTGCGGCGAACACGTCGAGCGACATCTTCATCAAGCATGCTGTCTCCGACATTCTTGCGACGCTCGGCCCTGACGCGAAAGGCTCGTACGGTTCGCCCGAACTGGACGCCGAAATCACCGCACTGAAGGCGATCAGTGCCCATGCCATCGTCACCACAAACTACGACGAGGTGATTGAGCCGCTGTTTCCCGACTATGAGCGGGTCATCAGCCAACAGATTCTGCGTAAGCCCTTCCTCGCCATCGGCGAAATCTTCAAAATTCATGGCTGCCGCTCGCTGCCTGACACCATCGTCATCAACGAAGCTGACTACCAACGCTTCGAGGAGGACCACAAGTACCTTAGCGCGAAGCTGCTGACGTATTTCATTGAGCACCCGCTGGTTTTCATCGGCTATCGAGCCAACGACCCGAACATCAAGAAGATCCTTTCCGACGTTGACCGCATGGTCAGAGCTCAGGAGTATGAGCTTGTGCCGAACATCTACATCCTCGAATGGGATGAGGCTCAGGACGAAAATTCCTACCCGCCGCGTGACAAGGTTTTGGCGGTCACCCCTGACCGCAATATCCGCATCAAGAGCATCACGGCGAAGTCGTTCGAGTGGGTGTTCAGAGCGTTCGGTCAAGCTGGCAATCTCGAAAAAATCGACACCAAGCTGCTTCGAGCCTTGATGGCCCGTGCTGTGAGCCTGGTTCGTTCCGACATCCCGAAGAAGCAAGTCGAGATCGATTTCAAGATGCTGGAACACGCCGTCGAGTCTGGCGAGAACTTCGCCAACCTGTTCGGCGTGACTTCGGTCGGTGACTCTTCGAAGATCAACCTCACACACAGGTATGTGATCACGGAGGTCTACAAGTTACTCGGCCTGAAGAGCTGGAAGAGCGTCAACGACCTTATCAAGCGGATCGAGGACGAGAAGGGCGTGAACATCAAGGGCTTCGACAACAAGTACCACGTGAATGTCAAGTTCGGGGTTGCCGAGACCAGCAAGTCGCACAAGTATTCCGACGCCTTCGTGGACCTCTTGAAGAAGCTCATCGCTGGCGAGGACTACAAGGTCGACACCGAGGAAATCAAGGTCGCGCCCGCCGCGAAATAGGCGTCCTGCGCCGTGTGAGGATTTGAGCACCCGTGCTACAGAGCGTTCTATAGTTTACGCAGCGAATTGACGAGGATTGTTCCGCGTCAGTCAGTCGGAGCCGACGCCCGGTCCTGAACCCCTCAAGCCTCACGCAGGCTTCGAGGCTCGCTTTCTCCGGAACACTGAGCATCTGCCAAGCCACAGGTCACGGAGGTCTGCGCCTAGCCGCTTCGTGCCATCTGGCGAGGGAAGACTGGTTGCAGTCGTTCGTTGCAGCGTGGCTGAAGGCTGCTGTTGGTACGAGACCGTGAGTTCAACCGCGTTCCGGGAACTTAACCCCGACCGTCGCAGCGAGCGCGATCCGGAGGACACATGAACTTGATGTGAGACCATCACGGGTATTCTTGGATCATGTCTCGGCGGAACGGGCAATGGCTATGGCGACGAAGAAATCCACGGCGACGCGCACGACGGTAACCCCGCGGAAGGCCATGCCGAAGCCCAAGGCGTCGCCCAATTCCCAGAGGATGGTCAAACCCCGAACGCGCCCGGCGGTAGACGCCGTCCGCGCCTCCCGCGACGGCCACGAGTTCCACGAAGCCTGGGTCGCTCGAAAGTGCCTGGGCTTGCTCTTGCCCGGGGCCGAGTTGGTCGGCATTGCGGTGGAAGGTTTTGCCAACGAGGACCAGCGCGGGGTCTCGAACGAAGGCAATGAGATCGCCGACGCGGTCCTGTACTTTGGAGGCCGGGCCAACCTGCAGCACGCCAAGCGTGTGGTCGTGGTCCAGGTGAAGTACTCCAAGGCGGCCGAGCACAAGCCGTTTCGGGCGGCGGATGCGAAGAAGACGATCGGCAAGTTTGCACGCACGTACCGCGCCTGCAAAACGTCGCTTGGGACCGACAAGGCGCGGGCAAAGTTGCGGTTCGAGTTGATCACCAACCGACCCATCGAGCCTGCGCTGCTCGAGGCCATCGGAGGTCTGGCGTCGCAAAGCCCGCTAAAGGGCGATGCGAGAACGCAGGCGAAGCAGGTGGCGGACGCCTGCAAGCTGACGGGCAAGGATCTTGCCGAGTTCGCAGCGCGGCTGGAAATGATTGGCCTGACCGGTGACCTGCGCGAGAACAAGCAGCAGCTCGCACTCACTCTGGTGGATTGGTCAGACGCGCGGGACCACATGGCCCGCCGCCGTCTAGCGGATATCCGGGAGATGGCACGCGACAAGGCCGGTTTGATCAAGCAGCACCGCAACGTCATCGTGCGCACCAACGTGCTGGCTGCATTGGGCCTGTCCGACGATAAGGACCTGCTCCCGGCGCCGGCGAGCTTTCCGCCGATCGGAACGGTGGTTGATCGCGTGCAGTTGGACGACACCGTCAATCGCATCCCGCGGCTCACCCGGCCGTTGGTCGTGCATGCCGAAGGCGGGTTCGGAAAGACGGTCTTCATGAACTCGCTGGCCGCCCGCCTGGATCATGAGCACGAGTCGATCCTGTTCGACTGCTTTGGCATGGGCCAATACCGGGCCTCCGACGATAGCAGGCACCTGCCAAGCCGCGGTCTGGTACATATCGCCAATGAGCTCGCCTGTCGAGGCTTGTGCGACCCCATGCTGCCCTCGACCAGCAACAGCGAAGACATCCTTCGCGCATTCCGCGTGCGCCTGGAGCAAGCCGTCGCGACCTTGCGCCGCGGCTCGGCGGACCGGCAACTGATCCTGCTGCTCGACGCGATCGATAACGCCAGCGAGATCGCTCGCGATCGCAATCAGGATTCGTTTCCCCGTCTGTTGCTGCAGAGCTTAGAGCACGGCGGAGCAATCGCCGGCCTGCAGGTGGTCGTCAGTGCCCGAACGCACCGGCGGCTCGCCGCAACCGGCGAGATCTACGCCGAGGAGCTCGAATTGGCGCCGTTCGTCGAGCGAGAGGCAAGTGCGTTCTTGCGGACTCGCGTGGACAAGCTGACCGAGACGATGGTCCAGGTGGGCCAGGCACGGTCCAAGGGCAATGCTCGTGTGCTGGAACACTTGGCCACGGAACCTGGCCTGCTGGCGCCGAGCGAGATCGACAAGCCGATCGCGCTGGACGATCTGATCCAGCACCGCATTGACCAGGCCTTGGTGGAGGCACGTAAGCTGGGCAATGCCGATCGCAGCATCCGCGCTTTCCTGGCGGGTCTGGCCACCTTGCCGCCGCCCGTGCCGCTCAAGGAATTCGCACAAGTCAACGGCATGGCCGAAGGTGCGGTCGTCAGCTTCGCGGCGGACCTGTCGCCGTTACTGGAGCAGACCAAGCATGGCCTGATGTTCCGCGATGAGCCCACCGAAACCCTCATTCGGCGCAACTACGCTTGCGACGCGGCGCCGCTGCGTGAGCTGGCGACGAATCTGTTCGCCATGCAGGGCGATTCGGTCTATGCCGCCACAACGCTTCCCGACCTGCTGCTGCAGTTGGAGGATGGCGAGAAGCTTTTCCAGCTGGCCTTCGACGAGCGGCTGCCTGCGAGCATCACCGGCACCGTGGGCCAGCAGACAATTCGCCATGCGCGACTTCGCGCCGCCGTGGCGTACGCCGTTCGCGTCAACGACCTCGACCACCTCGTGCCGTTGCTGGTCGAGTTATCAACCTTTGCCGCGATGGACCAGCGAGGAACGACGTATCTGCTGGACTATCCCGATCTCGTGGTCGCCTCGGCCGATCCGGATTCGCTTCGGCGCATCTTCGAGGCACGAACCCTGTGGCCCGGCTCTCGCCACGCCCGCCTGGCGATCGCGCATGGGCTGATGGGTGATACCGCCGAGGCAATCTGGCACGCCCGGTGGGTCGATGAATGGCTGCAGCACTACTTCGAGCAGAAGAGCGAAGCACATGACCGCGCGCACCCAACGGTGCTGGATTTGGCGGCGCTCCCGTTATGCTATCTGCTCAAGGGCGACGGCAAGGCGGCGGCTCGAGACCTATCAGGATGGGTCAGCGCCGAGCACGGGTACAGCATCGCGAAGGCGATGTTCCAGCTGGCGCGCCGGCCCGGGGCCACGCCCTTGCTGGAACCCGAGGTGATGCGGGCCTGTGTCGATGCGCTGGCGTCGATCGGGCCGATCGCCGCGGCAATTCGTTATACCGCCGGCAACCCGGAGCAGCAACGCTCCCAGCTCGAGTCGCTCGCCGCAGCATGCACGGCGAACGGGCCGGTGAAGCTTCGGGATCACTACCGGCCCGACGAACGCCCGTTGGTACAGGGCATGGTGGAAGCCGCGGCAAAGGCGGTGAGGTTGGGGATGCCCGCACAGGCCACCGCGATCCTCGCGGCGCTGCCCTTGTCGCCGCCGGGCCTGCACGTGTTCATGGACTCGTCGTACTGGATCGGTGAGGTCGCCACGTACATTGCGCGGCAGGGCATCGCCTGCTGCGCGTCCGGCACACCGATTGGTCCCCGCGACCTTCTGCCTCGCGAACTGGCCGAGCACGCTGCGACCTTGGCCGCGAATCTGCCGGACGCGGAGTTCCTCACAGCCCTCAAGGAGGCACTGGATGCGGACTACCAGGCGAAGGCCCAGGCCGCCCGAGACGCGAAGGAAGATGCGCGCCACGAGTACAGCCACCACGCATCGGCCGTGCAATTCCTCAAGGAGCGAATGCCGCACTGGCTCGATATCGCGCGTGACTTCACAAAGGCTGTCGTCGGTTCCGGTGCCGCGGCACCTAGCTTGGCGCCACTGACGGGCCGCTGGATCACGCTGCGCAATACCGACGATTACTACTCTGGCGGCCGCTCCGCGCAACGGCAGCGCAACACGGTCTGCGAGCGCTTGCTGGCGTTCGCTCTTGCGGCGAGCGACGCATTTTCCGCGAGCGAAGTCGCCGCACACATCGAAGCAGCCAGCGAACCGGACGCCGCCACGCCCGTGTCGAGCCTGATCGGGCTCGTCGCCTTGCTGGCGTCTCGGCCGGCGTTCCATGCCATGGCCGGCACGCTCGCTATTAGGGTGAGCGCGGCCACAGAGAGGGAGCAAGATGTCACCGATCGCGCCGCACACTTCGCGCGACTCGGGCAGGCGATCGCGTTGGCCAGCCCCGCCGAAGCGGTCGTGTACTTCCGCAAGGGGCTCGAGCAGATGGACGCGATCGGCTCGGGCGACTACCGCTTCGTTGAGGGGCTGATGCACTTCGCCGGCGCGTTGATCAGCGAAGGTCTCGGCCAGCACGAGAGTCACACCTTGTCCAACATCTGCGAGCTCAACTTCGGCGAGGAGCAGAAGTTCGACTGGGGTTCCTACGGCGCCGCGATGAGCCGGGTATCTGGTGTGGCCGGGCTCGCGAGACTAGCGCGGTGGCAGGACCGCGGGCGAATCTCGTTGGACTACACGCTGTTGCCGTACGTGCGGGCCTTGCTGGAGGACGACAAGCTCGACGCCGAGCTCGCCCTGACGCTTCTGCGACTGTCGAATCCAGCCGAGCTCTACGTGTGCGGGACCAAGCAGCTAGTCGCCACGCTCGAATCCAAGCCGTCTGCACGCGTGCCTGTCGTGGCCACTGAGCTGGTCGCGCAATACTTGCAGAACAACCCTGGTTCACTGGGCTCGGAAACGCCCCGCGCACTCGCCCGCTTTGCCGGCGCGGTGCTGGGCCAGGACGCATGGCAGCGGCAGTACCTGGATGCGGTGGTGGATCGGATAGACGTCAAGCGCGATGACCACAACAGGCGCGCCAACTGGCGCGCGCCTGGAGCCGAAGCCGCGCCTCGAACCTGGGAGGACGAGCAGACCGAGGCGAAGGCGCACGTACTGCAGCTCGCCGCGGGCATCGATCCGCTCGATGAGGTCGCGGTGGGGCGCGTCCTCGATGTGGCCCACACGCAGCACCGGAACATGCGCTTCTCGGGCGATGTCCTCGATGCGCTGCGAGCGAAGGTGGCATTCAAGGAATGGCCTGACTATCTCGCCCTGATTGCGCGGCTCGAGATGTTGGACCTGTACGAGAAAGAACGGGAGCTGCGCACCTGCAAGGAGCAATGGATCGGCTCCTCGCTCGCCGTAGCCGAAGCGCTCAAGGCATGCGCACCGGTCATTGCACGGGTGAATGCACGCGAATACATCTCCTACGACTACCTGTCGGGCTCACACGTCCGCGCCCTCGAGGATATCTGTGGTGTGGCGCGCCGTGACGTGCTGATGTTTCTCATCCACGAATTCACCCGTCCCAAGATGCCGGTGCCGGCCTCGGTGTGGCTCAACTTCGCTGCGGAGTTCAACGGGAAGACGTCGCACGGCGTGGGCGAGGCGGCGCTGACCCGCCTGCTGCAGAGCGGACCGGCGAAGCTTGCGTCCAACACGGAGGACGGGGCCTGGCAGGACGCGATGACCTTTACTGGGGATGTGGTCGAGGCCGTCGCAGGAATGACCTGGTTCCAGCTTGGTTCGCCCATCACCCGGCAGCGCTGGTTCGCCGCCCATAGCCTGCGCACAGCGGTCCGCCTGGAACGCGCCGAGGTGCTGGATGGGATCGTTGCAAAGTATCGGCGTCGCGACGCATTTCCCTTCCAGGCGCCGGAGTTGCCGTTCTTCTACCAGCACGCCCAGCTCTGGTTGTTGATCGCAATGGCACGCATCGCACTAGAGGCACCCGAGACCGTCGCTCGGCATGCCGATTTCCTCGAAACGATCGCCTTGGACGCCGTCGACCGCCATGTGCTTCGGCGGCATTTTGCGGCGCAGGCCCTGCTGGCCTGTGTGAATGCAGGTGAGGTGCGTCTGTCGAAGGCACGGGTCCAGAAGCTGCAGCGCGTCAATCGATCGAGCTTCTCGGCCCGCAAGGATAAGGACTACTACGGGAGTGACTTCTCCCCCACGCGCCCCAAGGGCATGGCCGAACCCCAGCCCGAACTGCATCTGGACTACGACTTCAGCAAGGACGACGTTGCGCAACTGGCGAGCCTGTTCCGACGGCCGCATTGGAAAACGGTGGATGCTCTCGTCGCCAAGGTGCGTGAACACGACGCCGATATCGAGTTCATGAGCGATCGCAAAGGGCGGTCGCGACCGGGGCGTGACCACTACACGCGCGGCATCGACGCCGAGTACCAAGCTCACGGCGAGCAGCTGGCTTGGCACGCCTTGTTCTCGGTGGCCGGCGATCTGCTCGCCGCGCACCCGGTGGTCTGGCGCTGCTACGAGCAGGAAGATCCGTGGGAGGACTGGCTCTCGCGCGAGATCGTGACGCATCCGGCGGGCTTGTGGCTCGCGGACGGCATAGACCGCCAACCCCTGGACTCCTGGGTCTCCTTGATGGCCATGGGCGACACTGCGATGGACCTCACCGCGGATCCGGCCGCGCTGCAGTCGTTGCTCGGTATCGGCGATTCGGTGGGAGACTGGCTCACTGTCGATGGCAGTTGGCACTCCAACGAGAACGTCGAGATCCGGGTGATGTCGGCGCTGGCGCCGCGGGACCAGAGCGCCGCATTGGCAAAGGAGGTGGCCGCTCAGGGCCCCTTCCAAGCCTATGTGCCGCAGCTGCAGATGTACGAAGACGACGGGGTGGCCTCGACGCGCGATGCGCCCTACCTACCGTGGATCGTGCGCAAGGAGGCCTATGCACATCTGGACGAGACCGACGCCCTGGGCGCCGACGGCGCGGTGCAGCGCCCGCGCTTGAGCCAGGACGCCACCGCGTTCGCAAAGCTGCGAACTGCCGATGCGTTCGACCGAACGTGGGAAAACGCCGCCGGCGAGACCGTGGTGCGGGCCGACGCGTGGATCGAATCCGGCCGACATGAGGAAGGTGCGAGCGAAGGCTCACGCCTGTGGTGCCGCACTGACGTCTTGCGTGCGTACCTGGAGGCCCGCGACGTCGACCTGATGTGGCTGGTGCGCCTGCGCCGCCGCGACGCAGGCTACGGCAGAGAGCGCAGCCGCTACTGGCATACCACCGCTGTCATCCGGATGAGTGCCGCGCTCGAGGTGAGTTACACCCCGGGCCGGTCGAACGAAATGGAAGAATCGGTGTTCTAGCGTGCTTCCGACGCGGTAGCGCGTATCAGCGCGCAGCAACGAAGTAGGGCCGTGGGAATGACCGGATAGCGCTGGCCTCCAGTCAATCCCATCCGCGGGGCTGAACGACCGCAAACGCTGCAAAGCGGCCTTGGCTTCTACTGTTGGATTTCGTCGGCCATTGACTCTGGATTGGACTGAACCCGATCGACTGGACCAATGGGGTCATCAGAACTAAACCGCCTGCTGAGCGAATTGGGATTCGAATTCGTTGGGTGCACGGTAGCCGAGCGCCGAGTGCGGCACGGCAACGCAAAGCATCGACACGCTTTGGCAGCACGCGCTCCAGATCAGCCTCAAGCGGTAGCCGGAGCAGTTGATGGCACAACAAGATGGCCCCAAAGGCTCTGAAATCGAACTTGAAGCGATCAGGCCCTTGCAACCTTCTGGGCGCGCCACCGCCACCCCGAGATCTCAGGCATGTCCTCGCCCTTCGTGGTGATGTAAGCCCGATGCGCCAGCAACCGGTCGCGCAGGTACTGCTGCACATGCGCGGCGCTGTTGGTCATGCGTGGCACGCGGTCGATCGCATCGGCGGCGAGGTGGAAGCGGTCGAGATGGTTCAGCACCGTCATGTCGAAGGGGGTGGTGGTGGTGCCTTCTTCCTGGTAGCCGTGCACATGGAAGCCCCGGTGGTTGGCACGCTTGTACGTCAGTCGGTGGATCAACGCCGGATAGCCGTGGAACGCGAAGATCACCGGCTTGTCGATCGTGAAGATCGAATCGAACACCGCGTCCGCCAGGCCATGCGGATGCGCTGACGGCGATTCCAGCGCCATCAGGTCGACCACGTTCACGACCCGCACCTTGAGATCGGGCAGGTGCGTGCGCAGCAGATCGACCGCCGCCATGGTTTCGAGCGTGGGCACGTCGCCGGCGCAAGCCATCACCACATCGGGCGCGACACCGGCATCGTTGCTGGCCCAGTCCCAGATGCCCAGGCCGACACTGCAATGCCGCACGGCGGCCTCGATGTCGAGCCACTGCGGCGCAGGTGCCTTGCCGGCGACGATCACATTCACGTAGTCGCGGCTGCGCAGGCAATGGTCTGCCACCGACAGCAGCGTGTTCGCGTCCGGCGGCAGATAGACCCGCACCACCTCGGCCTTCTTGTTGACCACATGGTCGATGAAGCCCGGGTCCTGGTGGCTGAAGCCGTTGTGATCCTGCTGCCAGACATGGCTGGTCAAGAGGTAGTTGAGCGAGGCGATCGGGCGCCGCCAGCCGATCTTGCGCGTCACTTTCAACCATTTGGCGTGCTGGTTGAACATCGAATCGATGATGTGGATGAAGGCTTCGTAGCACGAGAAGAAGCCGTGGCGCCCGGTCAGCAAATAGCCCTCGAGCCAGCCCTGGCAGAGGTGTTCACTGAGCACTTCCATCACGCGGCCGTCGGGTGCAACGTGGTCGTCGGTCGGCTCGACGCGTGCCGTCGAAGTTCGGTTGGTCACTTCGAAGAGCGCACCCAGACGGTTCGACACGGTCTCGTCCGGGCCCATCACCCGGAAGTTTTGTTGTTCGTCGTTGCGCCACATCACGTCGCGCACAAAACCGCCGAGCACGCGTGTGGCTTCGCCTTGCAAGGCGCCGGGAGACTCGACTGCCACGGCATGGTCGCGGAAGTCCGGCAGCTTGAGATCGCGAAGTAAGGCGCCGCCGTTGGCGTGCGGGTTTGCGCTCATGCGGCGCAGGCCCCGCGGCGCGATGGCCGCGATATGGGCGTGCAGGGTGCCGTGGGCATCGAACAGCTCCTCGGGCCGGTAGCTGCGCATCCAGTCTTCGAGCAGGCCGATGTGCGCCGGATGCTGCGCAAAGCCGGTCAGCGGCACCTGGTGCGCGCGCTGCGTGCCTTCGATCGGCACACCGTCCACCACCTTGGGCCCGGTCCAGCCCTTGGGCGAACGCAACACGATCATCGGCCAGCGGTGTCGGCGGGTGAACCCGTCTGCGCGCGCTTCGGTCTGGATCGCGCGGATGACGTCGAGTACCGTGTCGAGCGCCAGCGCCATCGCACGGTGCATCGTTTCGGGGTCGTCACCGGAAACGAAATGCGGCTCGTGGCCGTAGCCGCGCATCAGCTGCGTCAGCTCTTCGTCGCCGATGCGCGCCAGCACCGTGGGGCCGGCGATTTTGAAGCCGTTGAGGTGCAGGATGGGCAGCACAGCGCCGTCGCGCGTGGGATTGAGAAACTTGTTGGAGTGCCAACTCGCCGCGAGCGCGCCGGTCTCGGCTTCGCCGTCACCGATCACGCAGCACGCGATGAGCTCGGGGTTGTCGAACACGGCGCCGTAGGCGTGCAGCAGCGAGTAGCCCAGCTCGCCGCCTTCGTGGATCGAGCCCGGCGTTTCAGGCGCGACATGGCTTGGGATGCCGCCGGGAAAAGAGAACTGGGTGAAGAGCCGCTGCATGCCGGCCGTGTTGAGAGCGACGTCCGGGTAGACCTCGCTGTAAGTACCTTCGAGCCAGGTGTTGGCGACCACGCCGGGACCGCCGTGGCCGGGGCCGGCGATGAAGAGCGCATCGAGGTCGCGTGCGACGATCGCGCGGTTCATGTGGGCGTAGACGAAGTTCAGGCCCGGTGTCGTTCCCCAGTGGCCGAGCAGCCGCGGTTTGATGTGCGCAAGTTCCAGCTTCCGATGGAGCAGCGGGTTGTCCATCAGGTAGATCTGGCCGACCGACAGGTAGTTGGCGGCGCGCCACCAGGCGTCGAGCAGGTTGAAGTCTTCGGGCGGGGCGCGTTCAAGTGGGCGGGTCATGGGGCGGCTCCGGTGGTTTGATAAAGGGAAAGAACTTGGCAGGCCTCGTCGGCGATCACCTGCTCTTCGTCGGTGTGCATGACGAGCACGGCGACCTGACTGGCTGCGGGATCGGGCGTCACGCCGAGCCAGGCGAGGTGGCGACACACGGCGTCGCGCACAGCCGGCTGGTTCTCTCCGATGCCGGCGGTGAAAACGAGCGCGTCGAGCCCGCCGAGCGTGGTGGCGATGGCGGCCACTTCGCGCGCGATCCGCAGTGCATACAGCGCCAGCGCTTCGCGTGCCTCGGGCGCATCACTCGTGAGCAGTTTGCGCACGTCGCCCGAAACGCCGGAGAGGCCGAGCAAGCCTGAGCGGTGATAGAGCATGTCTTCGACCGTGTCGATGGACTGACCCGGTTGCTTGAGCAGATAGAGCAGCGCGCCGGGGTCCAGCGCGCCGCTGCGCGTGGCCATCGGAATGCCGTCGAGCGTGGAGAAGCCCATGCTGGTCTCGCGGCTGGTGCCATGCAGCAAGCCGCAGAGGCTGGCGCCACTGCCCAGGTGCGCGACCACCACGCGGCCCGCGGCAATCTCGGGGTGCTGCTGGCGCAGTTGCGACGCGATGAATTTGTACGACAGGCCATGAAAGCCGTAGCGCTTGATGCCTTGGTCGAACAGCACGCGTGGGAGCGCGTAGCGGCGCGATGCAGCGCTCTGACTGCGGTGGAAGGCCGTGTCGAACGAGGCCGACTGCGGCAGCGCTGGTGCGGCGTGCCGCACCGCATGGATCAGTCGCAGGCTTTGCAGCTGGTGCAGCGGCGCGAGCGGTGCCAGTGCCTCGATGGCGATGAGCGTGTCTTCCGTAATCGCCACCGGGCCGCTGAACTCGTCCCCGCCGTGCACGACGCGGTGACCCACCGCCACGAGCCGTGCGCCCGGCGCTGCGTCGCTCACCCAATCCAGGGCCTTCGCGATCACGCCGGACAAGGCATCGGGCGTTGCATCGACCGTGCGGCGGGCGAGGGCGCGCGTCGCGCCTGCGTCGATCACGAACAGCCCGAGCTTGATCGACGAAGAGCCGGGGTTGAAGGTGAGCATCACATCGCCTGTCATGCGACCATCATGCGCCGCTTACCCCGTCCAAGGTGTCATGAATGGTCTCGCTCGCGCAAGTGCCTGCGTGTCGAATACTTGGGCGGGCGGGCTGTGCGGCTTGCAAGGCCTCGCCAAGGGTCGGTGTCCGAAGTCACGCTGGCCCCGGTCGGCTTGAGCCATCAATGCGTGCTTCCAAGCTGTTGTGGTACTTGCAAAGATGGCGCCTGGGCTGCCGCCGCCGCAGGCTCACTTGCGTCGATGATTTTTGACGGTGCGAATCTTGACCGGGCCGAAGCCGTTGTAGACCGCCTCGTTGGTTTTCAGCGAGGCTACGATCTTGCGCGTGCCGCGACTCGCGCGCACAGTGCTGAAATGAACCAAGCCGACGTACTGCTTCAGATCGTAGCGATGGCCAAGTTGGGTGGCGCTTTGCCACCCGAAGAGGCGATGTGCATGCTGGCATCGATGATCGACAAGCTGGACATGCACAGCGGCAGCTATGAAACAGACGTCGCGGCGCTGGTGAAGGTCGGCGCGACCATCTGGAATCTCTCCAGCGGGCCAGATGGGGCGCACGACCCGCATTGGGTGCCGCCGTTCGTGCGCCATTGAAAAAGCCCGCTTGAGGCGGGCTTTGATATTTGGTCGTGAACTCTTACGCGGTCCACGCTACGGCAAATGTTCGTTTGCGGAAGTCATTGTTGTTTTTCTCGTCGTAGTGACTTCGACGCGCTGGTATGAGATTCAGCTTGCCTGGCCAGGCAACGCTCAAGAATGCATGAGCGAGCCTGAATTGTAGCAGGCAGCCTCCTACGAAAGAGTCGGGGCGAGGATTCGTTTCGCCGGATTCGGCCGGTCAAGCTGAAGCTCCAGGGGGTCGCACGGTACGGAAATCTGTTGTCCGTCGAAGCGCACCCGGATGTGGGAGTAGGTCGCTCCTGTGATGGAGCCAAGCCGACCTTCGGAGGCGACTCGATCGCCTCGGTGGAACGTTCGACCAAACTGCGTCCTGATCTGCTGAAAACTCTTGGGGAGCTTCGTGCCGGGCATTCTTGGCTTCTTTCGCGGTCGCTGGGACATCCACAACGCGGGATGCGGGTCGATGGACTACAGCGCGGGAGAAGAAGGGGAGCGAGGCACGTTCGGCGTGGTGGCGCGGATCACTCCGTTGAGATGGGCGACCTTAAGCAGTTGTGCGAAAGCAGGAACGAAAAGCCCGGACGAAGGCGGGCAGGTACGGCGCCGGGGAGGGGGAATTGCGCCGCCGGCGCAATGCATCCAAAACGAAGAGCAAGTTCATTTCCGCTGCGAGCGAGTTTTTTCGTCAGCGATAGCCGAGGCACCATTTCGTGTGATCGTGCGAACATGCACTGATTCGCGTCCAAATGTCTTTGCGTTGCCCGGCAACTCCAGAGTCATCTCGATCATGCCGTCGGCAGCCAGCCGCTTCGCGGCTGAAACATCCGCCGACAAAGTGAGCCACCGAGGTGGTGGCATGCGGCCGATCCGCATCAGCAATTGGATGTCCATGATGAGTCCTTGGGATGGAGAAAGCCTAGGTGCTTGTCATTCGAGGACGTGCAATGGCAAGCGAATGGTGAAAACACAACCTGTTCCCGGAACATCTCGAGCAGTCAACGTGCCGAGATCGGCCTCAACGCTTTGGCGTGCGATGGAAAGGCCCAGGCCGAGACCGGATTTGTCATGACTGTGTTGATTGAAGGGCTCGAACATCCTGGAAGCGCTTCCGGGCGGCAGCCCTCCACAGTGGTCTTCGACATCAATCAAGACATGGTCGTCGAGCGCATGAGCTTTCAAGGCGACAGTGGTGTGCGGGTGCGTGAACTTGAACGCGTTTTGCAAGAGATTCTGTAAGGCGGCAAGCAGCAGCTCGCGATTGCCATGGATGGCCAGCAAAGGGTCGACCGAGGCCGTTTCGAAGGAACAGCGTGCAGCGCCAGCGACGAGCTGCGCGGCGGTTTCGGCATCCTTGATGAACGCGGCGACGGAAAACGTCTGGCGCTGTTCCTGCACGCTGGCGCGCACCTCGGCGAGCGCCCGATCGATCAGGGTGACCATCGCCGCAAGGCTGCGCTTCAATACGCTTCCCGTGGCACCTCCCACTGTCATGTTGCCGAGTTCGAGGGCATGGATGGCAAGAGTCGCCGTGCCCAGACAGTTGCGTAACTCGTGAGCGAGGAAACCGACACGCTCGGTGGAGTCAAGGCTCTGCTGGCGGGCGATCTGTGTATCGCGCTGATAGCTGAATTCCGTGACGGCATCAGCAATGGCGTTGTCCAGGCATCGATTCAATGTGCGGAACTCCCCGACAGCAAAGGGGGCATCGCGCTCGAAGGCCATGTCCGTGATCGCTTGGCAAAGGTCGCCATAGTCGTGGACGACTTGATCTACCGTGTACCCCAGTTTGAGCAACTCCTTGCCGTGGGCCGTGGCGGCTACCCCCATCTCCGACAAGGCCTGTGAATCTCCGCCTGAGGGGCCCGAAATTCGGATGCTGTCCGCCGGCTTGTCATCTTCTTCCGCGGCAAACGTCTGGATCAATTGATCAAGGAACAGCGGAATTCCGTTGGCCAACTGCTGTTCAGTTGCTGCGCGCCGGGGCCTTCGCGCAACTTTTGACTTGCACCGTGAGATCAGTTCATCACGGTTATTGGTCAAGAAGTTGCGCATGTTCAGACCTCGATGGCGTTCGCCTGGTTATTAATGAGCGCCGTCGGCGGTGTTTTCGAGACGCATTGCTCAATCGTCATTGATGCGAAAAGCCCAGTCTGTGCGGTAGCGAACGTAGTGACGATCGAGCGCCAGGATCGTTTTGCGAGGCAGCGGGAAGCTTGAGGCCGCGAGTGATGCTTGGTGCATTCGTCACTGAGCTTTGGGACGAGCTCGGGGCTTCAGTGCAGGGCCGGGGGGTAGCCTGCCAGTGGCAGAAAAATCTGCGCCATCTGGAAACCACTGGTGCCATTCGACCCCGGCGTAGAGGTCAACGTCGCCTCTCAGGGCTCCGAAGACTTCTGCTCCAACCTGTTGGAAAACCATCGGAAGATGTTGTCGCAGCGGTTGTTGGAGAGCCTCACGAACAGGTAGCCAGACTCTGCGTTACCGAGCGCATCAACGGGGATTCCCGCGCAGCGAAGGGCTGTGACTTCGGCTTCCGAGTCAATGTCAAAGGGCAAGCAGAGGGTCACCGTCGCCATGTGCATGAGAAGCTTGGCCATGCTGCGCGGCTCAATGCGCTTGTCCGGATGCGGCATGCCCTTTGGGCGTCACGCGCATCACGGTGGCCTGGCCTGAATAGACGACTCGCCCACGCTGGTGCAGCAAGGGCGGAAGCTCAGCCTCGATCAAGCCCGCGCTGCGCAGCACGTCGCACATTTGAATCTCCGCCTGATCATCGATCAGCAGGGGCAGTCGCGCGCAGCAAAGGCGGCTCAGCAGATGCATGGGCATTGGATCTCCCGGGGTGGCGTCGGCCGGCGACGCCGGTGAGGTGGTTTGATAGTCGATGCCGGAACGCAAGGCGGCGCTGGCTGTCGAGAACTTGGGGACGCCCCACCGTGTGCCCGAAACCCACGCCGCCGCTCGGTTCAGGATTCGCGGCAATTGACGGCCGTACAGATAGGTGCGTGCCAGGTTCTCGGTGTCGATTCCCGTGGGGTTCATGGCGTACGTTGGGTTGCTTTCCAAAGCGGAGCTCTGGGTGCCCCACGCTAACCAGAAAGTGAGTCCGTCACCGTTCGCTAGCGCACCGACGCTCCCCAAATTAAAGTCTCGATGATTGGTGCGGCAGCGCACAGACGCCGGCTTTCAGCCTCAGAATGATGAGAATTTTGGAAGCTGATCCCATCCATGGCATTGCCTCCGCGTTCGTCCTCGTTGCGTCGGGCCTCCGCACACAACGAACTTCTGGATGCCATCCCTCTTGAGGTGATGGCCCGAATGGAGCCGTTCCTCGAGGTTGTGCCGCTGCGTCTCGGAGAGGTTCTCTACGAATCGGGTGTGGTGCAGCGGCACGTCTTTTTTCCGGTCGATTGCATCGTCTCGCTGCTATATGTGCTGGAGAACGGGCAATCGGCGGAGATCGCGGTCGTCGGCTTCGAAGGCATGGTGGGCGTGTCGCTCTTGATGGGCGGAGGTAGCACCCCCAATCGTGCCGTGGTGCAAAGCGCAGGCAACGCCTTCAGACTGAGTGCCACCCACATTCAGGAGTTGACGGAAAAGGGGGGGCCGCTGCTTCACCTCTTGCTGCGCTACACGCAGTCGCTCATCACCCAGATGTCGCAAACGGCGGTGTGCAACCGGCACCATTCGCTCGAACAGCAACTGTGCCGCTGGCTATTGTTGAGCCTTGACAGATTGCCGGGCAATGAACTGATCATGACGCAGGAGCTGATCGCCAACATGCTCGGCGTGCGACGCGAAGGCGTCACGGAGGCGGCAGGCAAACTGCAGCGTCTGAACCTGATCAAGTATGCGCGAGGTCACATCACGGTACTTGACCGCCCGGGCCTCGAACAGCAGGTCTGCGAATGCTATGAAGTCGTGAAGCGCGAAACGGATCGACTGCTGCCTCGACCAGTGGCGACCTGATTCGTCGCGGCGATAGCCAGTCTCGGTGCGCCGCCGCACAGACGTGAACAATCGCATCAGCAACAATGCGACCGGTAGCGCACTTCCGCGCTAGCTCTTCTCAACAAGCGGCTCTGTGACATCCCACTCGACCCGCCCCATCCACAACCGTCTGCTCGAAGTGCTGCCGCCGATGGTCAGGGCGCGCCTGCTCGAAAAATGCGAGAGTGTCCTGTTGACCGCGGCACAGACCTTGTATGAGCCGGGTGATGCCATCCGCCACATCCACTTTCCCACGAGTGCCTTCGTCTCCCTGGTTTCTACTGCAGATGGTCACGACGGCCTGCAAACAGGTCTGGTGGGCAACGAGGGAGCTTTGGGCTACGAACTGTCGTTGGGCGTGCAAAGCGCACCGTTGCGAGCGTTCGTACAGGGCGGCGGCTTGGCCTGGCGCCTGACAGCGCAGTCGTTTGCTCAGGAGCTGGAGCAGAACACGCTGCTCCAGCGGGTTCTCAATCGCTACGTCTGTGTGCTGCTGATGGAGCTGGGGCGGTCGGGCCTGTGCAACCGCTTCCATTTGATCGAGGAACGCCTGGCGCGCTGGTTATTGACGACACAGGACTGCGCGCACTCCACACACCTCGCACTGACTCATGAAGTGCTGGGCCGTATGCTGGGGGTGCGCCGGGTCGGCATCACCAATGCCGCAACCGCGCTGCACGAGCGCCGACTGATCGACTACCGCCGTGGCGCCGTCACGATCACGGATCGCCAGGGACTGGAGAATGCGGCGTGCGATTGCTATCGGGCCAACCGGCGCAACTACGCGCGGCTGATCTCATAACGGGGGAGTTTCCCGCAGTTCAAAGTGCGGGGGCATGAAGATCGTTCTCCCGAAGCATCACCGGTTCCATTGCCCCTTGTGAGAGACGACGCCGCACCGCAGCTTCGATCTCTTCGACATGGTGGCTGAACGTTTCAAGTGGGTCGGCATTCTCGGTCGTGCGAAAGTGATAACGCAGTGCTTCTCTCCCGATACTGGCGCTCACGAACTGGGTGCCTTCCAGGCCCACCCAGAAGCGGACAGAGCCAGAGGCATCATGAAAGTAGGGAGCGTCGGACATTGCGGGAGTCTTTCTTGGGGGCGGCTGCCCACTGTCACAGGGATTGCACGTCGTGTCTGTGCGATAACGGGCGTTGATCGCTCCACAGGCCCGCGCGCTTGGCGTTTTGCCGTGAACGCCGGCGAGGTGACGGCCCGCCGGCATCGAGGGCCGCTCTTGATGGGCGGGTGCTTAAGCTTCCTCTACCAGCGCCGGATGGCCGTCCACCAGATCATGGTCCGGCTTTTGTTTTCGGTCTGTGCGACAGCGCACGGTCGAAACACCTCCTGCGAAGTAATGTGGCCGCTTCAACTTCCTCAACGGAGGGATGCCATGACGCCGTCCCAGTTCACTGCCGAGTCGCTGCTTCGGACTTACCTCACTGGGCGCAGCATGCCGAAGATCCTTCGTGATGCAATGGTGTGGGCGATCGAGGTTCGGCTGGCCAGAGGCGATACGCCGACGCTCGATGAGACGCTGCGAGCAGACATCGACAACCACGCGGTAGAACCTCCTGAGCAACCGATCGCATGCGCCTTGCTGCGTCGCTCTGATGAGATTGAAGTCACAACGCATGCGAGCGCGAGTCGTCCAAATCACAGAGTGTTTGGAACCTCCGTGTATTGACGCGTGTGCTTAGATCAGCCGACCGGGTCGACGTTTTCGTCTTCCGCGGTCTCGCGCGGCCCGACGCGCTCGTCCGGCGCGTAGCCCGTGAGTGCGCGCACACCGGCTTCTAGGGCGTCGAGCCACAGACTGCAGGGTTCTTCGGAGGATTCAAGTTTGTCCCAGCGCCTGGCGGCGTCGCTTTTTTCCATGAGCACCCAGTAGAACTGGCCGGGGGCCGGCTCGTCAACGTGGACGGCGATCCGCCGAATGGGGGGCATCAGCGTTTCTCCTCGAGGTACTCGCGCACAGCGTTGGCCGAATTTCCAACGGCCTTCATTGCATCTCGCAATTGCATCTCTGTGCACCTGAGTGATTCCATCCACGAGCGCACTTCGTGCGGCTCCTCTAGCGAGATCAGCTTGGGGTCTATTCTGGTTTTGTTGGTGTCGTCAGCCATGTCGTTCTCCAGTTCGCGCGAGGAAAGGCCCGTCGCGTGGTCAAGATGACAGGATTGCGGGCAGGGGCGCGTGTCCGTTTACCGTCTTCTTCTGACGGCGGATCGCCTACGCGTGTCACCTTCCAGAGCTGGCCTTCGAATCACGCCCTGTGCTGCGCAGACCGGACTGGACGGCGACGCCACATCAGGCTTTGTGGTACCGGTGGAAAAGCATGCGGGCTGCCTTGGGTACGGCCAGGGCGGTGCGCGCGTCACCCATCCGGTGGGGCCGAGCAACAAGCTGACCGGCAGCGCGCTGGGCGCGTTGACCGTGCCGGTCGCCACGCGGATCGCCAACCATCTGGCCATCTCCTGCGGCCAATTCAAGGCAGACGACATCGTTCTGGTGATGCCGGCGGCAACGACGTGCTGTTCGAACTGACCGCGTTGACCGCGTCCGCCGCGGGCGCGGGGGAGAACGCCGGCAGCACGGCGTACGTCAACAGCTTCGTGCCCTTGCTGGCGGCGGGTGCCACCGATCCGACGACGGCTGCGCAGGCGATCAGCGCGGCCAGCTCCGCCGCGCTTGTTTTCATGCGCGCTATTGTCTTCAGTGTCGGGGGCAAGTGGCCCACAGGAGCATCCGGCGCTATCTCGGTTGCTCGCAATCAGCTGCGGCCCGGCAACAAAATATCTGCCCTAGCTCTTGCCGATGCGGGCAGCTTCAGATTCGAGGACGAGGTGTTCAATTCGTGCGTCCGGCAGTGCGACCAGAAGGTCGATGTGCCGGCGGATCGCATACATCGCATGAACGAAAACATCGGGATCCCTTTGCGCATCCAATGCGCGTGGATCAGGATGCGACCAATGCGCGGTCGCAGGGCGGCCAGGCCAGACGGGGCATGTTTCACCTGCGGCTTCGTCGCAAAGCGTGACGATCAGGTCCATCGAAGGCGCGGATGCAGAGGCGAACTCGCCCCAGCTTTTGCTGCGCAGCCCCTCTGTGGCAATACCTCCCTCCTGAAGGACCTTCAGGGTACGTGGGTCAGGCTGGCCATCAGGTGCCGGAGTGCTGCCGGCGGAGTAGGCGTGGAACCGCTCGCCAGCCAGTTGGTTGAGGAGTGCCTCAACCATGAGGCTTCGGGCGGCGTTGCTGTTGCAGATGAACAGCACATTGGTGGTGTGGCTTGAAGTCATAGCGAAACGAAGTGACGGACCCGACCGATTGACCCCTTCCACGATTACCTGCGCATGACACCGCGCTATAGCGATGCGCCCCTGTTTTCCGACCGGGCAGCATGCCTGGCGGGCGCGGGCCAGGGCGCAGGTTGGTTATAGAGACGGTCGCGGACATCGGGAACCTCGGGATTCGAGGCGCAATTTGCATTCCCTACCAGCGTCCCACGGCCGTCACTGCATATCCTCGCATTGCACTCTGACACGCACGTGACTTCACGTGTTCAGGCGGCAACGATGCAAATCAGATTGCCCGAATCACTTGGTCACGGGGCAGCCCCCCGGGCCGACCGATTCAATGCGCAGCTTGCAGTTGATCGGGGGCCAGCAGAAGATACTTCGCAGATCGTTCTGCCTTCCGATTCCCGTCATCGCTGACGATGACGATTCGGGCGACGCCGTCGATGACGGCCGGGCTCACGCCTTCTGCGCGCTCCAGGCCCTGAAGACCCGGGACCGTGACACTGCGCGCTGCGCCACCTGGCTGTCCATTCCAGAGCCAGAGGGCGAACTGGCCTGGCTCGCGAGAAACCGGCCCACTGATGACCAAGTATTCGCCGATGGAGGAGACGTAGGACAACCCGCGAATTCCGTGGCCGCCCAGGTCCAGCTCATTGAGATCAGCCGCCACCCGGGGTACCTCGTCCGCCTCGAAGACGCCATGCGGATTCTCGACGCTGGCGATGATCGCGCGGCCATCGCGCAACGGGCTGCGAAAGCCGATCAGCAATCGTTGCTGGTCTGGGCTGATCTCCAACGCTTCGATGTTGAGCCCACCGCCGGCCTTGACATCCCGGATCGTGGCTGCCGAGGCCAGTTCAGGATGAGTCGACGTCAGGGCGCGCTTCAATCCGTCGACGACCTTGGCCTCCGCCACCCGACTCCCCTCGACCCGGAACCGAACCAGTCGTTCGCGGGACTTCTTTTCGCGGCCTTCGTCGTCTCGGGAATGCGAAGTGATGGCGTAGACAAAGCCTGCGCGGTCCAAAGCAAGGCCTTCGAGATCATCGAGTTTCCAGAAGTCACTGAAGATCTGAAACAGCCCGGCAGTGAGCTCGGTACTCTGGACACTTCCGTCGGCGCCGATCACCATCAAACTG
Source organism: Variovorax sp. RO1 (assembly GCF_002849325.1). Taxonomy (NCBI): domain Bacteria; kingdom Pseudomonadati; phylum Pseudomonadota; class Betaproteobacteria; order Burkholderiales; family Comamonadaceae; genus Variovorax; species Variovorax sp. RO1. The sequence continues at coordinate 58,768 of NZ_PKMT01000005.1, read as the reverse complement.
AAGGGATGGCTTTTTTCGTCCTCGACCACAAGGAAGCGCCCGTCCGGCAACTGCTGGATCGCCGACGGCTCATAGATGCCGGTCAAGGGCTGGAAAGCGGGAAGTCTGTCGTGCATCACGGCCGCATTGTCTGGCTTACTTCTTCGGGCGCCCAGCCTTCAGCGGCGCCAGCGAATCCAGCGCACCGCGCAGTTGGGCATCGGTGAGCTGTTGGAGCGCGTGCAGCCCGGCTCGTAGAAGCTCGCTCTTCTTGGCGGGGCGCTTGAAACCCAGCGCGCGGTCCTTGAGAACGGCAATCAGACCGAAATCCTGCTGGGGCATCGTGAAGCTGTCTCGCACAAGCTTGGCTTTGGTTTTGGCTGCATCGCGCACGGACTCGGAGGGTGCGGCCTGGACAGACGTCGCCCGTTCCTTGCGGGGAGCCGCAGGCTTTGCGACCCGAGGCGGCGCGGCCACGGCCTTCACCCCCTTGGTCTTCAGTGGCCCCGTCTTTTTTGCCGCTGTCGTCTTCGTTGTTGCCTTTTTCGCTGATGCCTTCTTCGCCGACGTCATCTTTTTGGATGAGAGGGTCTTGGCGCCGACCTTGGCCGACGCCGCCTTCTCGGTCACCGCTGCCTTGTTTGCCGAGGATTTCGTGGCCACGGGTTTTGCCGGCTTGGCCTTCCGAGGCGAGACCTTCTTGGCGGCCGCCTTTTTGGTCGCGGCTACTTTGGGCTGACGCACTGGTGCCTTCTTGGCCGACGGCCTTTTGCGTGCAACCGGCTCCGCAGCTGGAGAGTTCGATGGCAGCTGCGTTGCGGCAGGAGTTGTGGACGCTGCCGGCGGCTGGACCGCGGAGGCAACCACTGCCGGGTCTGCTGCGTCGCTGGGTGCGGAGGTCATTTCGTTGCTGGGAAGGCCGGAGTCAGTCATTGAGGATTTTTAAGTATGGTGTAAATGATTTACACCATTATTTTGAACGCAACGGGAGTCTTCATCAAGGACCTCTGTGCGATCCGGTGAAGCGGCGGGCATCAGCACCCGCATCTTTCCTCTTGCCTTTCTCTATGCGCATCTGCACTCTCCACCACGCGTCCTGCGGCTTATGAACAATCTGGATCCTTCGTCCCCTCTCCCGGAACCGGGCCGTATTGCGCGGCGGGCGAATGCCGCCGATCAGGCCGGGTGGCGCCGCTGGCTGCCGGGACTGCGCACGCTGCGCAGGTACCAGTTGGCCTGGTTGCGACACGACATCGTTGCCGGACTGGTGCTGACCACAATGCTGGTGCCCGTCGGCATCGCCTACGCGCAGGCGTCGGGCGTGCCCGGCATCTATGGCCTCTACGCGACCATCGTTCCGTTGCTCGCGTACGCCGTGTTCGGACCCAGCCGGATTCTGGTGCTGGGCCCGGATTCCTCGTTGGCTGCACTCATCCTGGCCGTCGTCCTTCCGCTGTCTGGCGGCGACCCGCATCGCGCGGTCGCCCTGGCGGGCATGATGGCGATCGTGTCGGGAACAGTGTGCATCCTGGCCGGCGTCGTGCGCCTGGGCTTCGTCACCGAGCTGCTCTCCAAGCCGATTCGCTACGGCTACATGAACGGCATCGCGCTGACGGTATTGATCAGCCAACTGCCCAAGCTGTTCGGTTTTTCGATCGAGAGCGACGGACCGTTGGGAAACCTGAGGGCCATCGCGACTGCGGTGATGGATGGCAAGACCCACTGGACCACGTTCATGGTCGGCGCAGGCACCCTGGCGGTCATCCTGCTGCTCAAGGGTAGCAAGCGCTTGCCGGGCATCCTGATCGCCGTGGTGGGAGCGACCGTCGTCGTTGGCGTGCTGGACCTTGGGACACACGCCGGGGTGTCGGTCCTCGGCGCCCTCCCACAAGGCCTGCCCGCGTTCGCCATCCCGTGGATCACGACCGCCGACATCGTCCCCGTCCTGATCGGCGGGTGTGCCGTCGCGCTCGTCTCGTTCGCCGACACCAGCGTGCTCTCTCGTGTCTATGCGGCGCGGACTCGCACCCACGTCGACCCGAACCAGGAGATGGTGGCGCTCGGCGTCGCCAACCTGGCGGCCGGACTTTTTCAGGGCTTTGCTGTCAGCAGCAGTTCGTCGCGCACCCCCGTGGCCGAGGCCGCAGGCGCCAAGACCCAACTGACCGGCGTCGTCGGCGCGCTGGCGGTTGCCCTGCTGCTGGTCGCTGTGCCTGACCTGCTGAAGAACCTGCCCACCAGCGCACTGGCCGCGGTCGTGATTGCATCCGCCATCGGCTTGATCGAGGTTGCCGACCTGCGTCGGATCTATCGCATCCAGCGCTGGGAGTTCTGGTTGTCGATCGCCTGTACCGTCGGCGTAGTCGTGCTGGGCGCGATCGAGGGCATCGGCCTGGCCATCGTGATTGCGGTCATCGAATTCCTGTGGGATGCCTGGCGCCCCTATTCCGCCGTCCTGGGGCGCGCCGACGGCGTCAAGGGATACCACGACATCACGCGGTATCCCGACGCGCGGCTCATCCCTGGGCTGGTGCTGTTTCGCTGGGATGCCCCGCTGTTCTTCGCCAATGCCGAGCTGTTCCACGACCGGGTGGCCGACGCCATGGCTGCGTCGCCCACACCGGTGCGCTGGCTGGTCGTTGCGGCGGAACCCGTCACCAGCGTGGACGTGACCGCCGCCGATATGCTGGCCGAGTTGATCGAAGCCTTGCGGGCAGCCGGCATTCAGTTGTGCTTTGCCGAGATGAAGGACCCGGTCAAGGACAAGCTCAAGCGATTCGGGCTTTTCGAGCGGCTCGGGGACGCCGCGTTCTTTCCGACCATCGGTGCCGCCGTCAGCCGATATCTTCAGACCCATCCGGTGGATTGGGTTGACTGGGAGGACAAAGGGCGCTGAGTTCGTATGGCGAGCCATCGAACACGGCTTCCCGTGCCAGGTCGTGTCTTTCGTTGCGGAAGCAGCCGATTGGGCTCGGCTCCGCGTCTTAACAAGGGCACAATCCAATCCAGCTTCTGGACCAACTGGGGGGCAATGCGCCGATCGCTATGCCTTGCTGGCCAAAACCTTCAGGTCCGCGAAACCGGCTTCCAAGGCGAGATCAAACTCCGCGAAACCCTCGTCAGACTGGGCCACGCAGTCGTCGACGATGCAAGCCTCTTCACGAAAACTGTCCCTTGCTGGTCTCTTCGACGATCACACGCAACTGGCTCAGCGGAATCATGATTCCTCGCTCAGCCGAGAGTATTCGGTGTCTTTAGTGTGCCGACTGGATGTCTACCCGGTAGGACACATCCAAGAGCTTTCCTTTTCGCGCGTAGTAGCGGTTGAGGCGCCACTCATTCAAGATATCCATCGCAAGACCGAAGCTCTTGAGGTCCGTCTTCTGAACGGTTGAAGTTAAATGTCCGCTTCAGGACCGGTTGCTGCCGCTCGGCGTTGATCGACTAGCAACTTCGTCGGGTCTTTCAATCGACGCTCACACTACCGAAAGTGACTGTCCCTTGCGAATTTATTGGTCGCGGCGAAGAACCGAGGGCACGCACCCGCACGTGCTGCCAGGCAGGCCGGGGCGGTGCCCGATGACGAATGTCAATCGAGGAATGCGCCGAAACGGTCTTGCAGCTTCTCGAGACGGCTGACACGTTCACCCACCTTCTTCCCGAGTTGCTCGATCACGCCGTTCATCAGGAGGTTGATGAAGCTCACGATCGCAACGGTGGAGTCCCAGAAAAATCCGACATCCGTCTGCACATGAAAAACATGCGGGGTGTAGGTTCGAGCCCAGTGGCAGTAGGCATCGGTGATGACAAAGACCGGAATGCCGGCTTCCGTGGCCGCCGAAGCCAACGCTTCGGCTTGCTTCGCATAGCGACGGATGTCGACAAGAACAAGGCAGCGTGTCTGGCTCTTCAGGGCGCCTAGAAGTTCGGCGTAGGTGCCGTCTGCACCATCGAGAAACTTCACGCCCTCGCGCACATATTCGAGGCGCGCCGCAAAGTCGGAGGCAACACCGCGTACGGTTTGGTAGCCCGCGACGAAAACACGTTGAGATGTCGCAACCTGCCGCACCATGGCGTTCCAGTGCTCTCCGGTCGCCAGGTCGTGCGCGGCCACCAACGCGTCGATCTGCTGCGTGAGTTGCGCACTGCGCACGTCGGACACGGGTCCTTGGCTGCGACTGAATTGCTCGAAGCGGCCGGCGATGCGAAGCTCCGCAGGTGCGCTCAAGCGACTGGCTTCGCGGCGAACCTCGTCGAAGCTGTCATAACCGAGCGTGCGCAGAAAGCGTCCGACGGTCATCGGGCTCACGCCGGATTTTCGCGCCACGGACGCCGCGTTCTCCAGCGTCAGCTCGCGCGCGTTGGCGGTCAGGTAGGCCGCCAGAAGCCGCTCCGAGCGCGTCATCTCGGAGGATGCCGCTTCGATGCGTTCAAAAAGGGACAGGGAAGATTTCATCGGGTGTCGGCGATGCGGCCATGGCGGCGCATCAGGTCGATCAGCATACTGTGATCCAGCGCCTCCACGCGCGTGTTGTTCCGGCCCACCATGGTCTGGGCGGCAATCAGCGCGTTCAGGATGCTTTCCTCCACGGCTTGCACCACGCCGAGGAAGAGCGGGTCGAGGGTGTGCTGAGCCAGATACTCGGTCCGGCAGACGCCCAGCGCCCCGGGCGCCTGGTCGGCGTGGGTGGTGAATGCCAGCATGATGTCGCCGGAGCCGTCTCCTCCCGGCGTGCCGGTTCTGCCCACGCCAAGTGCGGCGCGCCTTGCAAGCCGCTTGAGCTGACTGGACAGAAGCGGGGCATCTGTTCCCACGATCACGATGATCGAGCCTTGCTCGCGCGCAGCCGGCTCGCCTTGGCGGCTGCTTGAACTGGGCATGAGTTCACCGACGGGCACGCCCAGCACGTTCAACCAGGGGCGGATGCCCATGTTCGCCTGGACCAGCACGCCGACGCGGTAGTCCTGGCCCGCGACGTTCACGACGCGCGACGCCGTGCCGGTTCCGCCCTTGAAGCCGTAGCAGACCATGCCGGTGCCTCCGCCGACGTTGCCTTCCGCGACGGCGCCGGGCGCGGCTGCGGCGATGGCTTCGAAAACATGAGACTCCTCGACGTGCAGCCCGTCCATGTCGTTGAGCACGGCATCGCAGGTTTCCGCGACCACCGGCATCAGCCATGGATAGGCACCGCGATCACCGTCGACGCGGGAGAGCCACCGCACCAGCGCGTGATGGACCACGCCGACGCTGTGCGTGTTCGTCACGCCGATCGGGCCGCGAAAGATCCCGGCCTCTTCGATCCAATGCGTGCCGGTCATCTCGCCATTGCCGTTGAGTGCGTGCACGCCGGCCTTGACCGGCTGCAGCACGCCCGATCTGCCTCGCGGCAGAACGATCGTCACCCCGGTGCGCACGGCAGGCGCACCAACATGTGGCGAGCCGTCCCCATGAATGAGCGTCGTCTGCCCGATTTCGACGCCGGGCACGTCGGTGATCGCGTTGGCAGGGCCTGTCTTTCCGGAAAAGCGCAATCCGAGATCTCTCGCTCTTGTCTGTGTAGTGGGGTGGGGCAAGGGATTACTCCTATGTGTTGGTATCAATATTGCATTGACCTGTGTAATGTTAGTCAAATAACATTTGTGTGTCATCAATCGGAAGGACGGATAGTTCAAATGACTGGAATCTCGTGTGCGTTCGGACGTGGCCGGGCCTGGCTGCCTGCAGTGGTAGCGGCGGCGTCTCTCCTGGTCCTGCCAGGCCTTGCCTTCGCGCAGGGCCAAAAGTCCCTCATCTGGGGCAAGCCGTCGGAGGTGCTTTCCACCGACCCGCATTCGTCGGGCGATGGCTCGTCGTGGACGGTCTTCTATCTGATCTACGACCAGCTGCTGAGCACGGATGACAAGCTCAACATCACGCCCAAGCTGGCTGAATCGTGGGAGCAGGTCTCGCCCACGTCCTATGTCTTCAAGCTGCGCAAGAACGCAGCGTTCTCCAACGGCCGGCCGCTGACCTCGGCCGATGTGGTGGGCAGCCTGAAGCGGCTGACAGATCCGCAAAAGGCGCGCGGCTGGGGCAAGCAGATCGGTGGTGTGAACGATGTGGTCGCGATCGACGCCCATACCGTGCGCATCGATCTGGCCAAGCCGAACACCTCGCTGCTGTCCATACTTTCCGTGGCGACCACCTCGATCCTGCCGATGAAGGAAATCGAGGCTGGCAACTTCGATCCTGCCAAGGGCATGCTCGGCTCAGGTCCCTACAAGGTCGCGCAACACCGCCAGGACGAGGCTTGGTTGCTCGAGCGAAATCCGCACTATTGGCAAAGCGGCAAGCCGCTCATGGACAAGATGACGATCCGCGTCATGCCCGATGACGCGGCGCGCCTGGCCGGCTTGCGTGACGGCAGCATCGACGTGGCGACATTCGAGAACCCGGACACGCCGCGCCTGCTGGCCGCCATCCCGAGCGTGCAGCCGGTGGTTCAGAAAACGCCCAACTACTTCCACTTGGACCTGAGTGGTCTGAGCGGCAACTCGGTCTTCAAGGACCGTCGTGTGCGCCAGGCGGCGGCGTTGGTCGTCGATCGACCTGCGATCGTCAACGCGGTTTTCGGCGGCGAGTCGGCCGTGGAGTACGCCGTTCCCAGTGCCTTCGGGAAGAAGCTTTGCGAAGGACTGCCGAGCTACACACTGCCACGCAAGGAGCGGGTGGCCAAGGCCAAGGCTTTGCTGAAGGAGGCGGGCAACCCCAATCCGCGCATCAATCTCATCGCCTCGTCGGTGCTGGTGACTTATCCGCTGATCGCCCAGGTGCTGCAGCCCCAACTGCAGGAAGCTGGGTTCAGCGTTCAGGTGCAGCAAGTGCCCGTGGCCGATTGGTACAAGCGCGTTCTGACGACGAACCCGAAGGACTCGAACTTCGATGCGTCGCTGACCTGGTTTGCGGGCTTCTCCGATCCCGGCATCGTCCTGAACTGGTGGACCTCCGGCTTTTCGCCGGTCTTCACCACATTCCTGGAGCCCGTGCCCGAGTACGGCGAACTGATGGCGCAGATCCGGCAGACGCCCAATGGGCCCGAGCGCGACAAGCTGATGACGCGCGCATGCGGGTTGATCGAGAGCTCGGCCAACATGATCCCGTTGGTCGGCAAGCCGGACTACATCGGCTTCCGACGCGACCAGCTCGACGCGCGCTTCGGCACGCTCGAAGGCAACTTCGACGTCTTCAAGTACGTCGCAGATTTCAAGCGCCGTTGAGTCACAGGGCCGAAAGATGCGAATCGTCTACTACCTCGCCCTGCGCCTGGGGATTGCCACGTTGACCCTTGTGGGCGTGTCGATCCTCGTTTTCGCCGGCTTGCGTTTGCTGCCCGGGGGCTTCGAGCAGATGGTGCTGGGTCCGGATGCCTCCGTGGAAGCGCGCGCCGAACTGGTCGCGAAGTTCGGGCTCGATCGGTCGGGGCCGGCGCAGTACGTGAAATGGCTGGGCACCGCAGCGACCGGCGATTTCGGGGTTTCGATGGCGACCAGCAAACCGGTGGCCGACGAAATGGTGCGCCGCGCGCCTGCGACGATCCAGGTCGCCTTGATCGCGACGGCCACGGCCCTGGCGGTCGGGTTGCCGCTGGGCTTGCTGGCTGGCCTGGGCATTGGCAGATGGCGCTCCGTCGGCCGCATGGTGGGCGCCCTGGGGGCCAGCGTGCCCGAGGTCGTCCTGGGCAGCGTGCTGGTGTACGTGTTTTCCAGGTGGAGCCTGGGTGCGACAGTGGGTGGCTATGTGCCGTTCACCGAAGACCCGGGTGTCAGCGTGCGCGCCACGCTCTTGCCGGGCATGAGCCTGGGCATCTTCGGCATCGCGCTGCTGGTTCGCACGACGCGCGATTCGGTTCAGCGCGTGCTGACCGATGGCCATGTGCTCACTGCGATCTCGCAAGGGCGAAGCCGTTGGCAGATCGTGCGCCACCACGTTCTGCGCAATGCGTCGATTCCGGTGCTGACCGTGACGGCCACCTACATCGGCTACCTGCTCGGTGGCGCACTGATCGCCGAGATCCTCTTCTCCGTGCCCGGGATCGGCCTGTACGTTTACAGCGCGCTGGGCAACCGGGACTACGCGGTCGTGCAGGCTGGCGTGTTGCTGGCGGCTGCTGTATTCATCGCCGTGAACACCCTGGCCGACCTGGGCTATGCCGTGCTCGATCCGCGCATCGATGCCAGGCGCCACGGGTGAAAGGGCGAATGATGCAAGTCATGCAAACCGCCGTGCGCTTCGCACGCCGCGACCATCTGGCCGCTGTCGGCGGACTGGTCCTTCTCACGCTGCTGTTGCTGGGCGCCCTCGGTCCCTGGCTGCCGTTGGGCGACCCGGATCAGATCGGCGCCGGTCCGCGCTTCGCTGCGCCGTCATGGGCGATGCCTTTCGGGACCGATGAGCTGGGCCGCGACCTGCTGCCACGCATCGTGCGTGGAATCCGTGCGACCTTCGTTCTGGCGCTGGCATCGGTCTGCGGGACCGCCATTCTCGGAACACTCATCGGGCTGTACGCCGCCTATGTGGGGCGCTGGGTCGACACCGTGATTGCGCGGGTCATGGACATCATGTTCGCGTTTCCGGCGCTGATGCTCGGCCTCCTGGTCGCAGCCGTGATCGGTCCGGGAAGCATTTCTGCACTCGCGGTGATCCTGTTCGCCACGCTGCCTCTGTTCGTGCGGGTGGTGCGCTCGGTCACGCTCAGCATGGTGGGGCGCGGCTTCGTGACGGCCGCCGAGGTGGCGGGGGCCTCGCGCCTGCGCGTGATGCTGGTGCACCTGCTGCCCAATGTGCTGGGCGCGGTGCTGGTGCAGTTCACCTACGCAGTGTCGATCGGCATCCTGATCGAAAGCGGGTTGAGTTTTCTGGGGCTCGGCTCCCAGCCGCCGGAGTCTTCGCTCGGCGCTTTGCTGCGTCTGGGCTCGGTGTATCTGACGATCGCGCCCTGGCTCGCACTGTCGGCAGGTGTGGTGCTGGCACTGTCGATCGTGGCCGTGAATCTTCTGGGCGACGGGCTGCGTGACGCTCTTGAACCTCTGCGTGGGAGGCGACTTTGATGAACAGAACGACAACACCGCCGTTGCTGGAAGTCACGGACCTTGTCATCGAGTTCGGCGACGCATCGGGGGCCGCACATCGCGCGCTGGACGGCGCGACGCTGTCGGTGCGTGCCGGCGAAGTACTGGGGCTGGTCGGGGAAAGCGGCTCAGGAAAAAGCACGCTGGGCCTGGCGGTGGGGCGGCTGCTGGCGGACAACGCCGGTCGACCCGGCGGCGATCTGAAAGTGAATGGCCGGTCGGTCTTCGAGCTGGACGATGCTGCCATGCGCGAACTGCGACGTCGCACGCTCGGCTTCGTTTTTCAGAACCCCATGGTCGCGCTGGACCCGACCATGCGCGTCGGCAAGCAAGTCGCGCTGGCGGCCGGCAGCAAGGCGCCGGTGCGCGATCTGCTGGCACGTGTCGGGCTGCGCGACATCGAGCGCGTCGAGCGCAGCTTCCCGCACCAGCTGTCGGGCGGCATGGCGCAGCGCGTCGTGATCGCAATGGCCATTGCGCGCGGGCCGATGTTGCTGGTGGCCGACGAGCCAACGGCCTCCCTGGACGCAACCCTGCGCGAGCAGATCTTTGCGTTGCTCGTGTCGTTGCGCGACTCAATGGAAACAGGCGTTGTGCTGCTGAGCCATGAACTGCGCGCCGTGGCCCGTCATTGCGACACGGTCGCGGTGATGTATGCCGGCCGTGTGGTCGAGTACGGACCGGCGTCCGTGGTCTTCGCGCGGCCTGCGCATCCCTACACGCAGGCGCTGCTTGCCGTGGCGCCTGGAAGGGAAAAACTGGGCGAGGTTCTGGCTTCGATTCCCGGCGCGCCGCCGGCGCTCAGCGGTCGCAGCGAACACTGCGCCTTTGCCGATCGGTGCGGGCATGCCGGCGCTGACTGTCGCGCACTGCGCCCCGAGCTGCGCGAGGTCGAGGGGCGCTCGGTCGCATGTCATCGCGCCGGCGAGTTGGTTCAATTCAAGGAGGCCGCATGACGGAGCCTGTGGTGTCGCTGGAGCGCGTGGGCGTGACGTTCGCGACCGGGCCGGTCTGGAACCGGCGCCGCGTCGACGCGGTGCGCGACGTGAGTTTGAGCATCCGCGCCGGTGAAACGCTCGGGGTCGTCGGAGAAAGCGGCTCCGGGAAAACAACAATGGGCCGGCTACTGCTGGGCTTGCAGGCGCCCACGCAAGGGGCGGTGCGCTTCCTTGGCGATGTCGTTCCCGCCTCGCGTCGAGCCCGGCAACTTCTGCTTGCGGGACGCATGTCGGTGGTGTTGCAGCAGCCGGAGTGGGCCCTCAACCCGCGGCTTCGTCTCGGAGTGTCGGTGGCAGAGCCGCTTGCGGTCACCGGTGCGGGAACGCCGCAGGAGCGCCGCGAGCGCGTCGCGCAAACGCTCGCGCTGGTGGGCCTCAACCCGGGGTTTGCCGAACGGTTCCCGCATGAGCTCTCTGGCGGGCAGCGTCAACGGGTGGCGATCGCCCGGGCGCTGATCACGCAGCCCCGGTTTCTGGTGTTCGATGAAGCGGTCAGTGCGCTCGACGTTTCCGTGCAGGTGCAGATCCTCAATCTGATCCGCGACCTGCAGCAGCGTCACGGCTTTGCGGCCCTCTTCATCTCCCACGATCTGGCCGCCACGCGCTACGTATGCAGCCGGATCGCGGTGATGCGCGCGGGCGAAGTGGTCGAGATCGGCGACGCCGCGCGTTTCTACGAGAAACCGCACCACGAGTACAGCCAGGCCCTTTGGCAGGCTGCAGCGTAAATACGAAAGAGTCAAACAAATGAAAAACGATGTGAACGCCGCGCAAGACCTGGTTCCGCGGCTGTGGCAGGGGCCGTCGGACGGCCGGGCGCTGTCCTTCGACTTTCCTCAGCTGAAGATCGGCATTGCGGAGTACGAAGAGGGGCCGACCGGTTGCACGGTCCTTCATGTCGAAGGCGGTGCCGACTGCGAGGTCGATGTGCGCGGTGGCGCACCGGGCCTTCTTGGCGGCTATCCGCGCGTGGATGCGATCAGCCTTGCGGGCGGTTCCCTGTACGGGCTGGAAGCGGCCACGGGGGTGGCATCGCACATGTTGGCCGAGCGCGATGGCGCCGTGGGGTGGGGAAAGATCGCGCTGGTGTCCGGCGCCATCATCTACGACTTCGGCGGACGCACCAATTCGATTTATCCGGACAAGGCGCTCGGCGCAGCCGCCTACAGGTCGGCGCAGGCAGGAACATTTCCGCTGGGCGCGCGTGGCGCGGGACGCTCGGCTGCGGTGGGCAAGTTCGCAGCCTATCCGGACTACGAGCGAGAAGCCGGCGGCCAGGGCGCCGCGTTCGCGATGGTCGGCGGAACGCGCGTGTTCGTGGCCACCGTAGTCAACGCGTTGGGCGTGATCGTCGACCGTCAAGGCCGGGTGGTGCGCGGCCTGCGTCACCGGCGTACGGGCGTGCGTCATCACCCGCGCGAGGTGCTGGTGCCCACCGCCTCGGCCACAGCCGAAGCGCCCGTCACACCGGGGAACACCGTCGCCACGACGGAGAACACCACGCTCACTGTCCTCGTGACCGACCAGCCCATGCCGCCGCTGTTCCTGCGGCAACTTGGCAGGCAAGTGCATTCGTCGATGGCCCGCGCCATCCAGCCGTTTCACACACCGCACGACGGCGACATCCTCTTCGCGCTCTCCACGGGAACAGGCACTGCGTCGGTCGATCCTTTCGTGCTGGCCGAAGCGGCGTCGGACTTGGCGTGGGATGCGGTCCTTCAAGCGGTGGACTTGTGATCGCTGCGAATCTCACCCGACTTCGACCTCTCCGAACCCCATTGCGCAACCGACTCCGAGGACACCATGAATCGTGAAGCTCCCCTCCGCTTGCTTCTGGCTTGCTTCAAGCACGAAACGAACACCTTCTCTCCCGCGCCAACGCCGCTGCGGCGATTCTTCCGCGACAGCGACACGCCGCTCGTTGGCGACGCCGCAGCGACAGCGCGACGAGGTACGGGGACAGGAATGGGCGGCTTCCTTGAAGTCACCGACCGCGAGGGCTGCGAGATCACCATCGCCGTGGTCGCCGAGGCGAGCCCGAGTGGGTTGGTCGAAACCGAGGCTTACGAGCGGATCGTGGGGCTGATCCTTGACGCTGCCCGCGGCAAGGTCTTCGACGGGATATTGCTCGATCTGCATGGGGCGATGGTCACGGACGAACATGAAGACGGCGAAGGGGAGCTCTTGCGCCGGCTGCGCGAACTGCAGCCGACAGTTCCGATCGGTGCGGCATTCGATATGCACGCCAATCTCTATCCCGAGATGGTCGCACGCCTGACTGTTCTCAGCGGGTATCACACCTATCCGCACATCGACATGGCTGCCGCAGGTCAACGGGCCGCAGAACTGCTGGTGCGCACAATCCGTGGAGAAATCCATCCCGTCCTCGCATGGGACAACCGGCCGATGCTGCCGCACGTCATGCGCCAGGGCACGCATGCGGAGCCCAATCGGTCGCTGCAAGCGCGTTGCATCGAACTCGAGCAGTCCGGGACCGTGCTCGCCGCCTCCGTGTTTACCGGGTTCCCCCATGCAGACATCCGCAACGCCGGCCTCTCGGCCGTGGTGTGCACGGATGCGAACGCAGAACAGGCCAGGCAAATGCGCGATGCGCTGCTGGACCAGGCATGGGAAAACCGTTCGGCCTTCCTGTACGAGGGGCAGCCGCTGGCGGAGTCGGTGGCGCGAGCGAAGTCTTCGACGGGGCGACCAGTCGTCCTTCTCGATCACTGCGACAACAGCGCATCGGGGGGCACCATGGACACCGCGGGTGTGCTTGCCGAGGTACTGCGCCAGGACCTTCAGGACGCGGTGTTCTATGCCATCCGCGATCCGCAGGCGGTGGAGCGGGCGATCGCCGCCGGCGTCGGAAACGAACTCACGCTTTCTCTCGGCGGCCTGAGCGAGCTGAAGGCCACCGGCGACGTCAATGCGCCGATCACTGTTTCAGCGCGCGTGCGCACCATCAGCGATGGCGCGTTCCGGCTGCGAGGTCCCATGATGGCTGGTGTGGCTGTCATTGCGGGAAAGACCGTCGTGCTTCAAGTCGGAGGCGTTCGAGTCGTTGTGACTTCCCTGGCGACTGAGCCACACGATCTCGCGTACTTGATGTCGCTCGGCATCGACCTTGATCGCGTCAGATACCTGATCTTGAAGAGCCGGGTGCATTGGCGGGCCGGCTTCGGCAGCCTGGCACAAGACGTCATCGAATGCGACAGCATCGGCGTGACGACGTCGGACTATTCGAAGCTGCGCTTCGAACGCGTGCGGCGTCCGATCTATCCGCTCGACGAACTCTAAGAGCCCATCGGCGCACTCCTGGCAGCCCGATGGGTCGGCCGCACCCGCAAGCTGAAACGGCCTCCGTCATCCCGATGCGCATCGCTCGATCTCGTCGCGGCGCGGGCTCGAAAACCGATCAAGGAATCAAACATGCACGTCCTCTTCTCGAAACATTCGTCAGCGCGCGCAAGGCTCCAGGTTGCAGCGGCCAGCGTGGCAATGCTGGCTGCTTGCGGCGGCGGCTCCGACAACCATGGTGTTTTGCCCGTGCTGTTTCCCGGCGCTCCGGCTGCACAGCCGGACAGTCCTCCCCCCACGCCGGTCGTAACGGTTCAGAAATCGTGCGGAAATCTGAACGGCCAAACCGTTGCAGGCGCGTCGCTCACCGCCGTCATGATCCCCGCGACAAAAACCATGGCGATGCATTGCAGGGTCAGCGGGACGATCCCTCCTGCCCTGAACATTCAGATCGCGCTGCCGGAGGTGTGGAACGGCAAGCTTTACTACCAAGGCGGAGGCGGCTACAACGGCACCATCTTGCCGTTGCAGCCCCAGGTCCTGAGCCAGGGCTACGCCATGGTCGCGAGTGATTCGGGACATCAAGCCAATGCATTGAGCGCCGACTTCGCCTTGACCGACACCTTTGCCGCCCAGTTGTTCGGCAGCCTCTCCGTGCCCACTGTGATGTCGACGACCACCGAAGCGCTAACACTGGCCTATGGAGCGCAACCGACGAAGTCGTACTTCGAAGGTTGCTCGAACGGCGGACGAGAAGCATTGATGGCGGTGCAACGATCACCGAACCTTTTCGATGGCGTCATCGCGCGCGCCCCCGCCTACAACTGGGTCGGGTTCATGGGCGCGTTCAATCGGAATGCCAGGGCACTGGCGGCACCTGGAGGCACATTCACCGCCGCGAAGACTGCGCTGCTGAGCAAACATGTGCGAGACGCCTGCGATGGACTCGATGGGATCGTCGACGGGGTCGTGTCGAACCAGGCCGCATGCACGCCGGCGCTCATCAACGTGGCCGCATTGCGCTGCGCTGGCGGCACCGACTCCGGGGACAGCTGCCTGTCGGACGCACAGCTTGACGTGGTGACGTCGTGGACCACCGAAGCGACATTCACGGGCAGTGCCACCTTCCGTAACGCGGGCTGGAACCTGACAGGGAACGAGGACAACCCCGGTGCATGGCGCGCGTGGGTCACGGGCGACGGCAATCTCGCCGGCGCGCAGCAGTTTCTTTTTCAGGATACGACGGTCAAGAACTATCTTGCCCGCGATAGATCCACCAATTCACTGACCTACGCGCCTTGGGATCAGAACCAGAATGCGCTCTATGCCATGGCAGCGCTCAATGACGCGACCAACGCTGACATACGTCCGTTTCTCAACAGCGGCGGCAAGCTGATCCTGTGGCACGGCGGAAGTGATTCCGCCCTCAGCGTGAAATCGACCGTCGAGTACTACGCAACCTTGCGGGCCTCGGTAGGCGCCGCAGCCACCGAAGCATCCACGCGCTTCTATGTCGCGCCAGGAGTGAACCACTGCAGCGGTGGCCCGGGGGCAGACTCGTCGGACCTGCTGGCAGCCCTCGACCAATGGGTGACACGAAGCGCAGCACCTTCGACATTGCTTGCTGAGAAACGCGACACAGAAGGAACGGTTGTCTTTGTTCGGCCTCTATGCCAGTACCCGAAATATCCGCGATACACGGGGCTCATCAACGATGCAGCAGGGCCAAAGTCGGCCGCTAGCTACATCTGCACCTCCTAGGCAACCCGCAGATTTGAACAGCACACTAAATTTCCCGGCGAGCCCAGCTGCGCTGGTTTATCGCGAGAACACGAGCCTTCGAGCGGCCGCGTTGCACCGTGGGGCATGAAGCTGAAAGTACCTTTCCGGGTGTCGAGCATCAGCCTCATCGCGGCATCGAAGGTTTCGATCTCAAAGTCGGAAATACGCTGCAAAACGGACATCCGCCAGGGCGCCAGTGAAAGTCGGAAGAGGGCCCGTTGCGTCGTTCAGGTCCTCGACGAGCAGCCGTTCAACATGCGCAAGTTGAAGGACCGGTTTTGGGAAGAGCGTCGGACGGCTATGGCCCAGTGCTGAATTACAAAGAGAGCCAGCGATCGACCGCTTACGCTGTGAAAGCGGCCGCCCGCCGCAACCATGAACGAGCAGCCGGGCCAGTCGAAGTCAGTGCATCTCTGCCAAGGCTTCCTTGACGCCTTGTTCCTGCAGCGGCGTGTCACCGCCCTCCAGATGCAGCGCGGCATGCGATGGCACGGGCGTCGCGCAGTCCTTGTGGATCACGCCATCCTTCATGACCAGTTGCACCTTTGCCGGGTCCGTCAGCAACGACAGGTCTTGCAGCGG
The DNA here is from genome assembly GCF_002849325.1 of Variovorax sp. RO1. NCBI lineage: Bacteria > Pseudomonadati > Pseudomonadota > Betaproteobacteria > Burkholderiales > Comamonadaceae > Variovorax > Variovorax sp. RO1. Next base: position 43,019 of record NZ_PKMT01000005.1, on the reverse strand, counting down.
ATCGCCGTCGATGAGGACGATGTCGGCAAGAAAGCCCGCCTTCAATTGCCCCAGTTCGTCGGGCCGCAACATGATCTCGCCGCCCAGGCGCGTTGCCGCCATCAGCGCCTCCTTGGGCGTCATGCCGATGTAGTCGACGAAGTACTGAAGGTCGTTGGCATTGGTGCCGTGCGGCATCCATGCGAAGCCGTAGTCGCCGCCCGGCAGGATGCGAATGCCGCGCTTGTGCATCTCGCGCAGCGAGGCCGAGGCGATCTCCAGCTCGCGCTTGTAGCCCATCTGCGTCGCCACGGCCTCGGTGATGCCGTACTCGGCCGCGTTGTAGGTCGTGCGAATCAGCCAGCCGATGCCGGGCGCGACGAAGTGCTTGTCTTTCGCGGCCTCCAGCATGTCGAGCGCCTCCGCGTCTGCAAAGCTCGCGTGGTAAACCATCTCGATGCCGTGGCGCACGCATTGCTTGACCGATTCGCTCGACCGCGCGTGGGCCGCCATGCGCTTGCCGTAGCGCTTGGCCTCCTGCGCGAGCATCGCGACTTCGTCTTCGGCAAAGGGCGACATCTCGGCCGGCAAGCCCGCGATGTACTCGCCCGACAGGTTGATCTTCAGATGGTCAACGCCGTACTTGATGAAGGTGCGCGCCGACCTGCGGATTTCTTCGGGCCCGCTGCACACGCTGCCAAAGCTCAGCTCCTCAAACTTCATGTGCGGCAGCGTGTTGTCGCCCAGCGCGCCGATGGTGGTGATCTCCTGGCTGCCGGCAAGGTAGCGCGGGCCCGGGAACTCGCCCGCGTCGATGGCATTGCGCAGCACCACGTCCAGCCGCGGCTTGGCCGCGGCCGCGCCAATGGCCGATGTCCATCCCATGTCGAGGTAGCGCTTGGCCACGCGCACGCACCAGAGCATGTGCTCCTCAGGCGGCATGAACTGGATGGCCGCGAGCGAGGGCTGGTCGTTCCACGAGAAATGCGTGTGGGCCTCGGTCATGCCGGGCATGAGAAAGCGGCCCTTGCCATCGATCACGCGCGCGTCATCGGTGCTCACGCGGCGTGGAAAGCGCGCCACCTCGACGATGCGTTTTCCCTCGACCAGAAGGTCACCGGCGTAGGGCTCCTCGCCCGAGCCGTCGAAGATGCGGACGTTGGTGAATGCAATACGGGTCATCGTTGTCTCCTCCAGCGCGTGGTGTGCCGGAAATGGGTTATCGAAATCGGGCGGTTCAATCGAACGGGTTGTGTCTCAACGAGGCGCCGCGTAGAAGGCTTCGAGCGCCTGCATGCAGCGCTGCGGTTGTTCGAAGGTGGTCCAGTGGCCGCATCCCTCGAGCACGACGAGCCGGCTGCCGGCGATGCGTGCCTGCATCGCCTGGACGTTGGCCACCGGGGCCACGCCGTCCTGGTCCCCGGTGACCAGGAGCGTCGGCGCATCGAGGCGTTCGAGCGCGGCCGATTGCGCTTCGGCCAGCGCCGCGCAACTTTGCGCATAGCCCTCGGCCGGCTGGCGCATCACGCTCTCGCGCACCAGGGCGAGCACCACCGGCTGCTGTTCCTTCGTCTGCGTGCTCGTCGCGCCCTTCACGATCGCATCGGCGATCTCCTGCATGGCAGCCGTGCCGCCGCGCGCTGCGTTGGCACGCGCCGCGATGTTTGGGCGCGCCGCATCCGGTGGCGCCGCCAGCGGGCCGAACAGCGCCAGCGATTTCACGGCGCCGGGGCTGCGCACCGCGAGGTGCTGCGCGACGATGGTTCCGAGCGAATGCGCCATCACATGCACCGATGCGATGTCGAGCGCCGAGAGCAGCCGCAGCATCGCATCGACGTAGCCGTCGATCGACAAGCCCTTGCCATCGGCCGGCAGCGGCGACCTCGCGCTGCCCGGCAGGTCGGGCCTGATGCGCCGAAAACCGCCGAGCGCCGGCAACACGGGCGTCCAGTTGTTCGACGATCCGCCCAGCCCGTGGATGCACAGCAGCGCCTCGCCTTCCCCATCGATCTCGACGGCGAGCCCGTTCCATACTTGAGTCGTCATGTGCGGCCCCTCAAACGAACTTGTTCTCGATGGCGCCGAGCCGCTCGATCTCGACACGCACCACGTCGCCGGCACGCAGGTAGCGCGGCGGGTTCATGCCCATGCCCACGCCGGCGGGCGTGCCGGTCGCGATGACATCGCCCGGGTAGAGCGTGATGCCGCGCGAGATCGTCTCAATGAGCGTGGGAATGTCGAAGATCATGTTCTCGGTCGGCCCGTCCTGGCGCAGTTCACCGTTGACCCAGCAACGCACGCGCGTCTTGCTGCCGTCGAACTCGTCGGCCGTCACGATCCACGGGCCCATCGGGCAGAAGGTGTCGAACGACTTGCCCAGGTCCCACTGCCCATGGCGCATCTGCACGTCGCGCGCCGTCACGTCGTTGACGACCGTGTAGCCGAACACATGCGACATCGCCGCGTCGCGCGCGATGTTCTTGCCGCCCTTGCCGATGACCACGGCCAGCTCGGCCTCGTAATCGATCTGCGCCGACACCTCCGATGGAACCAGCACCTCGTCGTGCGGGCCCACGACGCACTCGGGCACCTTGGTGAAGACGATCGGCCATTCGTCCGTCTTGGAGGCGTTGTCCTTGAACACCGAGGTCGACAGCTCCTTGGCGTGCGCGTGGTAGTTGCGGCCGACGCACCAGAGGTTGCGCCGCGGCTTGGGCAGCGGTGCATCGAGCACCACGTCGCGCAAGTCGACTGCGGGGCTCGATGCCTCGGGAAGCGATCCACCCCTGGCGAGAATTTCGATCAGCGTTAGCACGCCGCTGTCTGCCTGCTTCGGCGTGAGCTGCAGTGGCGTGACGGTCTTGCCGTCGGCGGAAACGAGGCCGACCTTGCGGTGGCCCTCGCTCGTGAAAGTGGCGATTCGCATGAAGGTTTGCTCCTGTGTTTTAGCGATGCGCCAACTTTAGAAATCACGGGCCGGCGGCGCTTATCGGCTGGTCCGGCGGCGTATCGAATCGTCTGGTGTGCTTCTAAGGACTTACCCGATGCGCTGCCCGAGCCGGCGCTGCGCGGGAGAACAATCGGCCGACCCGAAACCAACCCGATGAAGCGCGCACAGATGCAGGAAGCCTATGCACTCCACGAAGGCGCGTTCGGCACCGCGATCGTCCTGGAGGCGAGCGCCAACCTGGTGGCGCACGCGCACTCCGAAACACAGCTCGCCCTCTGGCTGGGCGGCGCGCGGGCCTGCGCGCATGTCGGCACCGAAGTCGTCGGCTACAGCGAAAGCGTGGCGCTCGGCGTGAACGCCTTCGAGGCGCACGACATGGTTCGCCTGGAGGACAACGGATCGAGCCTGTTCATCGTCTTCATGATCAAGAAGGATTGGCTCGACGAACTCGGCCTGGCGAAGGACCGGAGCTTTAGATTTCCATCACCGCGCGTGCCCATCGGCGATGCGCTGCGGCGTTCGTGTTGGCGGGTGCTGGATTTGATGATCTCCACCGGCGCGGCACGCGAGCACATCGACAAGGAGGTCGAGCGGCTGCTCGAAGCGGCCATCGCCGCCTCTGCCACGGGCGGCGATGCGGCGCCGGTCGCCGGCGGCATTGGCGTCACGCTCGATCACCGATTGCGTGCCGCCATCGCGCACATGCGGGCGCATGTTTCCGAGAAGACGACGATCGACGAAATCGCGGCCAAGGTCGGCCTCTCGCGCGCGCATTTCTTCGCGCTGTTCCGCGACCAGTTGCACACGACGCCCCAGGTGTTCTGGAGCGGCGTGCGCGTCGAGGAGGCGATGCGCAGGGTGAGCGATGGCGGCAAGCTCACCGACGTTGCGCTCGACCTCGGGTTCTCGGCCCCGGGGAATTTCTCGCGCTTCTTCAAGGAGCACACCGGAATTTCGCCGTCGATCTTCAAACGGGCCACACGTTCACCTTCGCCCGTCACTGTCACGGGAATACCGCGGGAAGGTCAGTCGTCTTAGGCACTCAAAAGAGCAGTGGAATTGTTTGGAACGTGATAAACCCAAGCCCGCCCACGGCAGCGCATCGCCGAAAACTGAGCAGCATCGACATCGAGTCTGCGTTCAGGTGGCTGCTTTCGCGTCTGAACCGGACATTACCCGCGGCACGGAGAACGACAGCTTGTGGCCGCATTCTGCACTTGGCTGGCGCCCCTCAAACAGGGCGCCAGGAACCAGTCAGGCTTCGTCTGCTCAGCCATTTCAAGTGCGTCCTCGACTTCGATTCCGAGGTAGCGCACTGTGCTCTCGAGCTTGGTGTGGTCGAGCAGGAGCTGCACCGCGCGAAGCTTCTTCGTTCGGCGGTAGACCAAGGACGCCTTGGTCCGGCGCATTGAGTGGGTGCCGTACTTACCTGTCATTCAGACTACGTGCTGCGGCGCCCAAGGGTGCGAGGTCAGGCCGTGATTCAGCAGGAGCGATTCGCGCTTTTGCATACCGGAAACCGTCGGCTCACTCGTCTCAGCAAGGAAGACGGATCGAATGGGGTTGGAGCGTCCATGTGGACGTGCCAGCGAGAGCCGGTACGACGCATCGGGTGCGAAGCAGCGCGGCTGAGCGGCACCGGCGCAGGGTCGAGAACGCGGCCAGGGCTTCCCTTTTTTGCATGCCTCTTCGACTTCTCCACACTGCGCCCCCACCTCCCATCCGACCGCGACATGCCCTCTGCCATCCCACCCACTTCGGCCGACATTCCAACCGGCCTGGCAGCCGTCGACGCCTTGCTGCAACCCTTCAATCGCGGCGACGGGCCCGGCCTCGTCGTCGGCATCGCGCGCAACGGCAAGACCCTCTATCGTCGTGGGCTCGGGCTGGCGAGCATCGAGCACGGCATCGCCAACACGCCGCGCACTCGCATGCGCATCGGCTCGACGTCCAAGCACTTCGCCTGCCTGGCCGCGTTGCTGCTGGCAGAGGAAGGCAGGCTTTCCATCGACGATTCGATCCATGCGCATTTGCCGGAACTGCCGCGGCTGTCCAAGGTCGGGCCCACGCTGCGCCAGCTGATGAACCACACGAGCGGCTGGCGTTGCCACATCGCGCTGTCGTGCAGCAGTAGCGGCGACGCTGTCCAGCCTAAGGGCGCGGGCTTTGCGTTGTTGGCGCGGCAAGGCGAACTCAACTTCGATCCGGGCACCGGCATGCTCTATTGCAATGGTGGCTATCACCTGCTGACGCACGTGATCGAACGCGTCAGCGAGCAGCGCTTCGAAAGATTCCTCGCCGAGCGCATCTTCGAACCTCTAGGCATGCACGACACCGAGTCGGTGCCGAGCGATTTCGACATCAAGCCCGGCATGGCCACGCTGTACCAAGCCTTGCCCACGGGCGCCACCGCAAGCGACGACGCCGAATGGCGGCGTGGCATCTTCCCGGTAGAAGACATCGGCGGCGAGGGCGCGATCGTCTCGACGGTCGACGACATGCTGCGCTGGATCGCGCATCTGCGCGGCAGCGACAAGCGCGTGGGAAGTGCTGCGAGCTGGGCGCAGATGACGACACCGACGGTGCTCGCCGATGGCGCGGTCACACCCTACGGGCTCGGGTTGATGCAGCATTCGTACCGGGGCGTCGAGGTCATCCGCCATGGCGGGACGGTGATCGGCGGCACGAGCCAGATGCTCACGGTGCCGGCGCATGCGCTGGACATCTCGATCATGACCAACGGCGCCAAGGCGTCACCGCGCACGCTGGGGTGGAAGATTGTCGATGCCTTGTTGGCGGCGCACCTCGGCCAACCGCCTGCGCATGTGCCTTCGGCCGAGCGCCCGGCGCTGATGGACCAGCCCTACTATTCGCCCGCCACGGGTGTGCTGGTCCGCTTCGGCGATGCGGAAGGTCAGCTCGGGCTGTCATGGCTGGGATCGCCGCCCATGCCATTGCGATCGGAACCCGGCCAGCTGTCGCTGGCCAGCGAAGACAGCCTGATGGCGCCGATCGGCATCCAGACGGCGGGGCTCGACGGTGACGTCGCACCCGCCTTCATCACGCTCGCCGTGGGCGGTGCGGTGCATCAGTTCACGCACATGAATGCGCCCGCACCGAGCGCGGCCGATCTCGCGCCGCAGCTGGTGGGGCGCTATCGCGTGCCCGACATGGACGCCACGGCATGCCTCGCGCACACCGGCGACACGCTGCGGCTGCACATCCAGGCCCCGTACGGCAGACGCACCTTGCGGTTGCAGGCGCTCTCGACAGATCTGTTCACGATCGCGAGCGACGGCCTGCCATCGTCCACGCCCACCGCCGGGGTGATCCGCATCGATCGCGACGCCGACCGGGTCGTCGGCTTGCGTCTGGAGGAGGGACGCACCCGTGGACTGCGCTTCACGCGCGAGTACCCCGGCGCATGAGGATTTCGCGCGCGGCATGGCGCCGGCGCGAGCCAGCCGTGCTCCGGGGAAGGTCTGCCGCACCGATTCTGAAGCCCGTCTGACGTCCGCTATTGGCGCCACTGAGCGAGCGGCAGTTCTTGGCCGATAGTACCCATTCGCGCGAGACCGAGGGATGTCGGCAACCGCTGCGTACCTGCCGCTCGCAGGGGCGAGCTGCCGGCCTAGGTGCAGCATGTTCCTACCGTTTTCGGTGCGTTCTCAGCCGCCGATAAGGGGGCATTGACGTGCCTTTGGTTATCGTCGGTTAGGTCCGCGGCGTTCGGCTTCGGGCTCCGGTGCTGGCAGTCCACTGCTCTAGAGAGTCAATGTGCGAATGAGCATTAGCATGGCGCCGCGGCGTTGATATCTACGAGCGGATGGGTGCACCCGGGCGACTCGAAGCTCTCGTTCCGGCAGACAAACGTAAGGGGTTTGATCGCAATGTGATGTGCGAACTAGTTTTCCGATCCGCGCATCACATGCGCATGCCGATCCTACGAGTGCGGCCTTTCCGATTTTTCTCTGGCGATCAATCTCAGGACGAACGACTGGAACGCGCGCTCCAGACGTTCGGGCGTGTGACTTGTTTCTCAAAGCCCGCCGGGACGGGCATGCTGGAAGGCCCGTTGCTGCAATGCAGAAGGTTTCGGCTACGGAAACGTGGCGTGTCCTGATCGCATAACTGCCGAAGTCGAATTTGGCGCAAGACTTGATCTGCAGGTTCTCGAGATGAGACCTGCAAGCGTTTTGCTCCAACCTTTTTCTTTGGAACCTCCATGAAATTCGCGAAAGCCATGAAGATCGTATCGGTCCCTGTTCTGACCCTCCTGGTCGCAGCCGGCGCCCACGCAGAGGCGTACGACGGTGTGCACAAAGCCTTCTCCACCAAGACGCGCGATGAGGTGAATGCCGAAGCCGTGCGCACCGCCACGGCGCCGGACCAGAACGTGGTTCGCGGTTCTCGCGGTCCCGAGACCATGGCTGTTTCGACGGCGCGTTCTCTCGTTGAAGCCGAGGCTGTTCACTACAACCTGCGGCCCGACCAGAATGTCGGCTCCGGCTCTCGTGTGAACAGCAAAGTTATTTCGACGATGCCGCACCCGGCCGATCTGCGCGCCAAGGCCAATTGAGCAACGACTGCTTCACGCTCCGCGTGCGGTAAGAAAAAACGGTCGGCAGGAGCGCCCAGAGTTGCGGGTGACCATCGCACACATGCCCGCCAAGGGTGGACACCTGATGACAACTTCCCTTACTCCTGACGCCGCCAGAGCCTCGGAGCCAGCCCCTTTGCCCACCAAGGTCATCTCGGGCGTCCCCAACCCTTTGCTGCACGCGCCGCTGCTGCCGCTGTTGATTCGCCTCGCGGTGCCCACGGTGGCCGTGATGCTCATGCAGACGGTACTGAGCGTGGCAGAAACCTACTTCGTGAGCGGGCTGGGTGTCGACGCTATCGCAGCGGCCTCGCTGGTCGTGCCTGTCATGCTGCTGATGACCATGGTCTCCAACGGCGGCGTCGGAGGCGGGGTTTCTTCGGCGGTTGCGCGCGCTCTCGGCGGAGGGCGGCAAGACGAAGCCGAAAGTCTAGTGTGGCACAGCGTCGTGATCGCGATCATCGCAGGCGGACTGTTCGCCTTGGCTGCGATCGCCGCGGGTCCGATGCTCTACCGCGAACTGGGTGGAACAGGCGCGTCCTTGCAGCAGGCGATTCGATACTCGAACATTCTCTTTGGCGGCGCGGTCCTGTTCTGGATTCCGACGTTGCTGCAGTCAGCCTTGCGAGGTGCGGGCAACGTCAGAACTCCAGCACTGATCATGCTCGGCGGCGTTGGCGTCGGGCTCGTTATTTCTCCTGTCCTGATCCTGGGTTGGCTGGGGTTTCCGCGGATGGGCGTCGCCGGTGCGGGCGTGGCGCAGGTGCTATGCAGTGCAGGCTCGCTCGTGGCGATCGTTGCCTCCATGCGATCCGCGGGCTCGAGGCTTCGACTTCGTCGGCACCCGCTACGGCGTGATCACTTCGGTGCCATCCTTGGCGTTGGCTTGCTGTCGACCCTCAACGCGGCGATGACGACGCTTTCAATTGCCGCGATCACTGCGGCTGCAGGCGCCTTCAACGTGTCGACGATCGCGGGCTACGGTATCGCGTCTCGACTGGAAATGTTGTTGGTTCCGGTGATGTTCGGCTTCGGCACCGCCGCCATTACCGTAGTCGGAACCTGCATCGGCGCCGGCGATGTGGTGCGTGCGCGGCGCGCTGCGCTTGTGAACGCATTGTTCGTCGCTGGCATGCTCGAAGTACTGGGCCTCGGCGTGGCATTCTTTCCTGGACTGTGGATGTCTCACTTCGCGAGCGACTCCGACGTATTGGCCGTCGGGGGCCAGTACCTGAGAGTGATGGGCCCGGTGTTCGGCTTCATTGCCGTCGCGTTGTCACTGTATTTCGCGGGGCAGGGCGCGCGGCGCGTCGCCTGGCCGCTCGCGGCCGGTGTCTTGCGCTTCGTGTGCGCGCTGTCCGCAGCGGCGCTGGTGTTCGCGGGGAGGCTCAGCCTCGAGTCTGCCTTCCTGCTGGTGGCTGGGGGCGCCATCGTCGGCGCCGCAGTGACGGTGTGGGGCTTCGCCCGGGTAGATTGGGGAAGACGCTAGAGTCACACGCGCCGTGCTGCGGCCCTCAGTCCTTCGACCTGGAGACCGGCTGACCGCCGTTTCCGAGCGCAAGAGGCAGGTCTGTTGGACCGCCCGGGTTGCCGGGGCGTATCCAGTGTCTCAATGCGAGCGGATTGCCACCGCTTCGAGGGGCTCAGCCTGCCAGCCGCCGCCCAGCGCCTTGAATGCACTGACCGCCGCGCGCGCCGACTCCGTTTGCGCCTGCGCTCTCGCATCGGCCACGCGCAGCAGGCTCTCGTCCGCCTGCAACACTTCGATCAGGCTGACGACACCTCGCTGATAAGCCGCGAACGATGCCCCTCGCGCGCGACCGAGCGATGCCTCGCCCTGCGCGAGCAAGGCGGCTTGTTCTTCACGCTTGACCAGGGCGGAGAAGGCGTTCTCCACGTCTTCGGTCGCACGCAGTGCAGCGAGCCGGTAGGCTGCGAGCAACTCCGCGTCCTGCCCCTTGGCGAGTGCAATCTGCGCGTCGATGCGCCCGAAGTCGAACAGCCGCCAGCGCAGGCCGAGCAGGGCCGCAGCCTGGCTGGCGCCGCCGGTGAACAGATTGCCGCTGGCCACGGACGTGGCGCTGCCGATCGTTCCCCCCAGCGAGAGTTTCGGGTAGTACTCGGCCATGGCCACGCCAATGCGTGCGTTCGATGCCGCAAGGCGCCGCTCGGCAGCGATCAGGTCGGGCCGCCGCCGCAGCAAATCGCCGGGTGATCCGGTGGCGCCGATGCGCGGTGCGATAGGAATGACACCCGCCGCCGTCAATTCGGAGCGGTGCGCGCCCGGCGCCGCGCCCAGCATCACGTCGAGCGCGTTCATGGCCGCGGCCTCACCCGCCTCCAACACTGGCACAGATGCGCGGACCTGCGCCAGGGCACCTTCGGCTTGCCTCAGTTGGAGTTCGGCGGCCAGCCCCTTGCCGTAGAGGAGGTTGATCTTCGACAGCAGGTCCTGCTGCGTGGCGACTTGCCGCCGTGCCACGTCGAGGCGGGCCTGCAGACCGCGCAGCGTGATGTAGATGTCTGCGGTCTGTGCGGCCACGGTCAGGCGCGTGGCGGCCGCGCCGGCCTCCGATGCCTGGTAGTCGGCCAGCGCAGCCTCGCGTCCCCGGCGCAGGCCGCCAAAAATGTCCAGCTCCCAGCTTGCGCCGAGATTCGCCTCGTAGGCGTTGCCGTAGCGATCGAAACCTGGCTGCGCGTTCAGGACCTGGCCCAGCGGTGTCTCGACCGACTGGTAGGCCCTGGCGGCTTGTCCGCCGAGATTGCCCGAAGGCAGCAGCGCCGCATTCGCCGCACCGAGCCCGGCCCGGGCCTGCGCCACGCGGGCGGATGCCTGCGCAAGGTCAAGATTCTGTTTCAGCGCGAGTTCGACATAGCGGGCCAGTCGTGCATCGCCGAAGCCGGTCCACCACGCCACCCGCTCGGCGTTGGCGGTGGCCGATCGCTGGTCGAGGGCGGCCTCGCCGATGAATCGGTCCGGCAAGGTCGGGGCAGGTCGGACATAGTCAGGCCCGACAGCACAGCCTGCGAGGAGGCTGAGCAGCAGGGGCAGGGCAAGCGTACGTTGGGACATGGGTTGCTCCGGGACGGCGGACGGGGAAAAGATGTGACTATAATTCAATATGGTCACTTGTTGTCGTTTGTTTGTCCGGGCGGTAAGCTCTGGTCATGAGCAATGCAACTTCTTCTCCGCCTGCCGCGCGAGGACCGGCCGATCACGACGTGCGCGCGCAGATCGTCATCGCGGCCACCGAACACTTCAGCCAGTACGGGTACGAGAAGACCACGGTTTCCGACCTCGCCAAGGCCATCGGCTTCTCCAAGGCGTACATCTACAAGTTCTTCGAGTCCAAGCAGGCGATCGGCGAAATGATCTGCTCGAACTGCCTGCGCGAGATCCAGGAGGGCATCCGCGTGGCGGTCGACGGGGTCGAAAGCCCGCCCGAGAAGCTGCGTCGTATGTTCAAGGCCATTGTCGATTCGGGCCTGCGCCTGTTCTTCCAGGACCGCAAGCTCTACGAGATCGCCATCTCGGCGGCCAGCGAGCGCTGGCCGTCGGCCATTGCCCATGAAGAGTGCATCCGGCAGATGCTCATCGAGCTGCTGAAGCAGGGCCGCGAGTCGGGCGACTTCGAGCGCAAGACGCCGATCGACGAGGCGGCGGCGGCCATTTATCTGGTCATGCACCCCTATATCAACCCCGTGATCCTGCAGCTCAGCGCTCATTACACGGACCAGGCGCCGGCCCAGCTGTCGGGTCTGGTGCTGCGCAGTCTGTCTCCTTGAAGATATAAATCGAATGTGACCATTGACTAAAATGGTCACTGTTATCAGAATCGGGGCCCTGATCGATTCGTCTATGGGCCCCTCATGCACTCGCGCCGCTTCCTCACATCCGCTTTCGTCTGCGTCTTGCCGTTCGCGCTGGCCGCCTGCGACGACAAGGCTCCGCCCGATCCGCGCACCCAGGCGCCGCTGGTGCGCGCAGCCACGGTCCAGACAGCCACGGCGGCATCGCGCTCGTTCACCGGCACCGTGGCCGCGCGGGTTCAAAGCGACCTGGGTTTTCGCGTCTCCGGAAAGGTGCTGGAGCGTTTTGTCGATGCGGGTCAGACGGTCAAGCGCGGGCAGTTGCTCATGCGCATCGACCCGGTCGACCTGAGGTTGGCGGCGCGTGCCCAGCAGGAAGCGGTCAGCGCTGCACGGGCGCGTGCAAAGCAGGCGAGCGACGAAGAAGCGCGCTACCGTGACCTGCGCGGCACCGGCGCCATTTCCGCCTCGGCGTACGACCAGGTCAAGGCTGCGGCGGATGCTGCCCAGGCCCAGCTCGGTGCGGCCGAGGCGCAGTCCGAGGTTGCGCGCAATTCCAATCGTTATTCGGAACTCACGGCCGATGCGGACGGCACCGTGCTCGAGACGCTGGCCGAGCCTGGCCAGGTCGTCAACGCCGGGCAGCCGGTGGTCCGCGTGGCGCAGGCCGGCCGCCGGGAGGCCGTGGTCCAGTTGCCCGAAACGCTGCGCCCGGTCATCGGCTCCGTCGGCCAGGCCACGCTGTTCGGCAGGGCAGGTGTTGTGGTGGCCGTCAAGCTCAGGCAGCTCTCCGATGCGGCCGACAAGCTCACGCGCACCTTCGAGGCGCGGTACGTGCTCGATGGCGAACTCGCCAACGCGCCCCTGGGCGCCACGGTCACGGTTGACATCGCAGACGGCAAGTCCGCCAAGGCAGGGGGCGTCCAGGTGCCCATCAGCGCCCTGTTCGATACGGGCAAGGCGACGGGCGTTTGGGTCATCGGTGGCGATCCATCGACGGTGCGCTGGCAGCCGGTGGTCGTCGAGCATCTGGACGACGACCGCGCCCGGATCACCGGCCCGCTCGAGCAGGGAGACCAGGTGGTTGCGCTCGGCGCGCACCTGCTGCGCGAAGGCGAGAAGGTGCGTGTGGCGAGATCGGCCGCAACGCCAGCGGTGGGCGGAGCCCACCCATGAGCGAAGGCCGCTTCAACCTGTCGGCACTGGCCGTACGCGAGCGATCCATCACGTTGTTCCTGATCTGCCTGATCTCGCTGGCGGGGCTGGTCGCATTCTTCAAGCTGGGCCGCGCGGAAGATCCCGCCTTCACCGTCAAGGTGATGACCATCATCACGGCCTGGCCCGGCGCCACGGCGCAGGAGATGCAGGACCAGGTCGCCGAAAAGCTCGAGAAGCGCCTGCAGGAGCTGCGCTACTACGACCGCGCAGAGACCTACACGCGACCCGGCCTGGCATTCACGACCCTGACGCTGCTCGACAGCACGCCGCCGGCACAGGTGCAGGAACAGTTCTATCAGGCGCGCAAGAAGCTCGGCGATGAGACGGGCAATCTGCCCGCTGGCGTGATCGGGCCGATGATCAATGACGAGTACGCGGACGTCACCTTCGCCCTGTTCGCGCTCAAAGCCAAGGGAGAACCGCAGCGCGTGCTGGTGCGCGACGCCGAGACGCTGCGCCAGCGGCTGCTGCATGTGCCGGGCGTGAAGAAGGTCAACATCGCCGGAGAGCAGTCCGAGCGCATCTACGTCGAGTTCGCGCACGACCGGCTGGCGACCTTGGGCATCGGCCCGCAAGACGTGTTCGCCGCACTCAACAGCCAGAACGCGCTGAGCCCGGCCGGGTCCGTGGAAACCAAGGGCCCGCAGGTCTTCATTCGGCTGGACGGCGCGTTCGACACGCTGCAGAAGATCCGCGACACGCCCGTGGTCGCGCAGGGCCGCACCTTGAAGCTGTCGGATGTGGCCACCATCAAGCGCGGCTACGAGGACCCGGCCACCTTCATGATCCGCAACGGTGGCGAGCCGGCCTTGCTGATCGGCGTGGTCATGCGGGAGGGATGGAACGGGCTCGACCTGGGCAAGGCCCTGGACGTGGAAGCCCGCGCGATCAACGCCGGGCTGCCCCTGGGCCTCAGCCTCACCAAGGTCACGGACCAGTCGGTGAACATCAGCGCGTCGGTCGACGAGTTCATGGTCAAGTTCTTCGCGGCCTTGCTGGTCGTCATGCTGGTGAGCTTCCTGAGCATGGGTTGGCGTGCGGGCCTTGTGGTGGCCGCCGCAGTGCCGCTGACGCTGGCCGTGGTCTTCGTGGTGATGGCCGCGACCGGCAAGAACTTCGACCGCATCACGCTCGGCTCGCTCATCCTCGCGCTTGGCTTGCTGGTGGACGACGCCATCATCGCCATCGAGATGATGGTCGTGAAGATCGAGGAGGGTTATAGCCATGTGGCCGCGTCCGCCTATGCCTGGAGCCACACGGCAGCGCCGATGCTCTCGGGCACGCTGGTCACCGCCGTCGGTTTCATGCCCAACGGCTTTGCGCCGTCGACAGCGGGCGAGTACACCAGCAACATGTTCTGGATCGTCGGCATCGCGCTGATCGCATCGTGGGTGGTCGCCGTGGTGTTCACGCCTTACCTGGGCGTGAAGCTGCTGCCGAACTTCAAGAAGATCGAAGGCGGCCATGCCGCGATCTACGGCACGCCGCGCTACAACCGGCTGCGTCATGTGCTGGGGCGTGTCATCGCGCGCAAGTGGTGGGTGGCGGGCGCCGTCGTCGCACTCTTTGTGGTGTCGATCCTCGGCATGGGTGTGGTCAAGAAGCAGTTTTTCCCGATCTCCGACCGCCCTGAGGTCCTGGTCGAGGTGCAGATGCCCTACGGCACGTCGATCACGCAGACCAGCGACGCGACAGCCAAGGTCGAGGCCTGGCTCTCCACGCAGTCGGAGGCCCAGATCGTCACGTCCTACATCGGACAGGGCGCGCCCCGTTTCTACTTCGCGATGGGGCCCGAACTGCCCGATCCGTCGTTCGCCAAGATCGTGGTGCGCACGGCCAGCCAGGAGGAGCGCGAAGCCTTGAAGCACCGGTTGCGTCAGGCCATTGCCGATGGCCTTGCGTCCGAGGCGCGGGTGCGCGTGACCCAGCTGGTGTTCGGGCCGTACTCGCCGTTCCCCGTGGCCTACCGTGTCTCCGGGCCCGATGCGAACGAGCTGCGCAGGATTGGGGCCGAGGTGCGGCAGGTGATGGACGCCAGCCCGATGATGCGCACCGTCAGCACCGACTGGGGCACCCGCACGCCCACGCTGCACTTCACCCTGAAACAGGACCGCCTGCAGGCCGTGGGGCTGAGCTCCAGCGCCGTGGCGCAGCAACTGCAATTCCTCCTGAGCGGCGTACCCGTGACGACCGTGCGCGAGGACATCCGCACCGTGCAGGTGGTGGCCCGTTCGGCCGGCAGCACCCGGCTCGATCCCGCGAAGCTTGTGGACTTCACGCTCGCCGGTGCCGGCGGCCAGCGCATTCCGCTGTCGCAGGTCGGCGAGGTCGAGGTGCGCATGGAAGAACCTGTCATGCGGCGGCGCGACCGCATGCCTACGATCACGGTGCAGGGCGACATCGCCGAGGGGCTGCAGCCTCCCGACGTATCGACCGCGATCACCAAGCAGCTTCAACCGATCATCGACAAGCTGCCGGCCGGCTACCGCATCGTCCAGGCTGGCTCCATCGAGGAGTCTGAGAAGGCGACCGCAGCGATGCTGCCGCTGTTCCCGATCATGCTGGCGATCACGCTCCTCATCATTATTTTCCAGGTGCGCTCCATGTCCGCGATGGTCATGGTGTTCCTCACGAGCCCGCTCGGGCTGATTGGCGTCGTGCCGACCCTGCTGCTGTTCCAGCAGCCCTTCGGCATCAATGCGCTCGTGGGGCTCATCGCGCTGTCGGGCATCCTGATGCGCAACACGCTGATCCTGCTCGGGCAGATCCACCACAACCAGCAGGAGGGGCTCGATCCGTTCCATGCGGTCGTCGAGGCGACCGTGCAGCGCGCCCGCCCTGTGATCCTGACGGCGCTCGCGGCGATCCTCGCGTTCATTCCGCTGACGCATTCCGTGTTCTGGGGTGCATTGGCGTACACGCTGATCGGCGGCACTTTCGCGGGGACGATCCTGACGCTGGTGTTCCTGCCGGCGATGTATGCGATCTGGTTCCGGATCAAGTCAGGCAACGCGACCCTGCCCGCGCACTGACGCGCCTCATCATCATTCATCAAGTTCGAGGGAATTGCCATGTCGAGTTCATCAGTCGTCGTAGTGACGGGCGCGTCCTCGGGCATCGGACGCGCTGCCGCAGAAATGTTCGTGGCGCGAGGATGCCGGGTGTTCGGCACCGTGCGCGATCTGCGCAAGGCACCCGCGCTGCCTGGTGTGGAGTTCGTCGAAATGGACGTTCGCGACGAAGGCTCTGTCCAGAGGGGCATCGGATCCGTCATCGACCGTGCCACGCGCATCGACGTGCTGGTCAACAACGCGGGAATGATGATGATCGGCGCGGTCGAGGAAACCTCGACGGCCGAGGCCGCGGAGCTGTTCGACACCAACGTCTTCGGCATGCTGCGCGTGACGCGCGAGGTGCTCCCGTACATGCGTCAGCAAAAACGCGGGCGAATCGTCAACGTGAGCTCCGTGCTCGGTGTGCTTCCCGCCCCGTACATGGGACTCTATGCGGCCACCAAGCACGCAGTGGAAGGGCTGTCGGAGTCACTGGACCACGAAGTGCGCCAGTTCGGCATTCGCGCCACGCTGGTGCAGCCGGCCTTCACCCGGACCCACCTCGATGCCAATGCGCCCCGTGTCAAGGCGCGGATCGCGGGCTATGACCGCGAACGCGAACTGGTGACGCTCTCCGTGGCCGAGAGCGTGAGCAGTGCGCCCGAGCCGCACGGCGTGGCGAGCACCATCGTCGAGGCGGCGCTGGGCCCGTGGCGAATGCGTTGCACGCCGCCGGGGGAGGCGTCTCTGCTGACGAAATTGCGCCGCTTCATGCCGGCGGGACCGGTGGATGCGAGCCTGAGGAAAAAACTCGGGCTCGCCTGAGCACCTGTTCGAGATGCTCGTATCGAGCGTCGCCCTGACCAACAAGAAGGAGAACATTTGTGGACAGCCTGGATCTCCTGCGCACATTCAGCGAAGTCGCCACTTCGGGGAGCTTCTCCCGCACGGCCAAGCATCTTTCGCTGTCGAAGGGCACCGTCAGCAAGTACATCGCGACCCTCGAGAGCCGGTTCGGTGTGAGATTGCTGAACCGGACCAGCCATGCCGTCAGCCTGACCGACGCCGGCGCCTTGCTGCTCGAAAGAAGCAGGCCCATGCTCGAACTGGCCGACGTCACGCAAGCCGAACTCCAGGATCGCGCGCGGATTCCCAGCGGCCGTGTGCGCATCTCGGCGCCTTACGGCATGGAGCTGACGGAATTGCCGGCGCTGATCAACGCCTTTCTTGGCCACTATCCGGAGGTCAGCATCAGTCTGGTGCTCACGAACCGCATGGTCGATCTCGCGGAGGAGGGCATCGACATCGCGCTTCGCTTCGGCGTATTGGCCAACGAGAACCTGATCGTTCGAAAGCTGGTGTCGATGCAGCTCACCGTCTGCGCGGCTCCTATCTACTGGCGCAAGCATGGTGTGCCTTCCCATCCGAGCGAGCTTGCGCATCACATCGCGCTGTTCAGCAGCCATTTGAATCCGCTGCCCAAGTGGCGCTTCGAAGTCGACGGTCAGCCACTCGAGGTCGCGGTCCGCGGACCGTTGGATGCAACGGAAGCCAGTCCGCTGATCCAGGCGGCGCTGCTTGGCGCAGGCGTCGTCTACCTGCCCTCGGTGATGCTCGAGCCCTACGTCGAGAGCGGGCGTCTGGTGCCCGTGCTGTCGCAGTTCGTTCGCAGTGACATGTGGCTGTCCGCCGTGTACCTGGAGCGCCGGCACAGTACGGCGGTGCACCGCGCACTGCTGGATTTTCTCGCGAGCCGGTTGAAGCCTACAGGCTCGCGGACGAGCATCGACGCGCAGTGAGCTGGCAACGTGCGAAGGATGCGCGCTTCTCTGCGGGTTGTCACTGAAGCGAGCGGGATCGCGCAACCAGCTTGCTGCGGCGTGACTAGGCGCCCTGACGTCGCCCGCCGGGACGGCCACGTCGTGGTCCAAATCCTTCGGGATCTCGAAGGTTTCGAACTCCGCGTTTCCGCGGAAAGCCTGTGATGCGGATTTCCACGCGCATTGGCCCCACTTTTCCATCGAACGCTGACCCGCTTCTGCGCACCGATGCGCAGAACCACAGGCGTGCGCGTTGGAATACAGGCGGTTCAAGCGTCAGCGAAAATGTAGGTCCACGCGTCGATGGATGAACCGCTGTGCCGGCAGCTTCTCCTCGGCCTATCGCAAGGGCAAGGCGGCTGGTCGCAGGGCGGCAACCCCTGAACGGGGTTCGCGATTTTTCGAATCAGGAAGGAATGGAGCGCGCGCTGCTCCACTTGGATGCCTCGATGGGGCCGTGGGTTCGGCGGGGCCGACCGACCTGCCATACCGTCAAACGGAAAAGCTCGGGCGCTATCAGCCCGATGTCCTCGTCGCATCAATCGGCGTATTCGCCAGCGTCCTTGATCACCTTCGACCACCGCGCCTTTTCGGCTTCAAGGTACTTCTTGTGGCCGGCAGGATCGAGCCGGTCGTCATTGACGACGGTGAGGCCGAGAGCTTCCTCCCGCTTGATCAGGTCAGGATCTTTCAACGCGGTGCGCAGTGCGGCGTTGAGCTTGGCGAGCACTGCGGCAGGCGTGCCGCGCGGTGCGTACAAGCCGTGCCAGACCTGGACGTTGAAGTCTTTCAGTCCGGCTTGCCGAGCACATGCAATGGCACAAGTACCAGGAGCGCGATCCTGCGATCGCTTGGCTCCGCAGCTTGCTACTCGAAGTCGCGCAGGGCTTGCAGCCGAGCCGGGTGACAGCGACGCGTGGCAGAGGGGCGAGCGGGAAGTGACGCGGCCTTTCGAATCGCGGCGCGAAGAATGTCGCTCGGATGGCCGCGATGCGGATGAGCTCGTGCGTTCATAGTGCGACCGCCGCGGGCGACAACTAGCGCCCGATGGATCGAGCCCGAAGCGCCGCGTAGCCGCCGCCGAGTGCGATCAGGCCCATGCCCATCCAACTGGTGGCATCGGGCCAATGGCCGAAGACCGTCCAGCCGAGCAGCGCAGCCCACAGCATCTGTGAATAGGAAAACGGCGCGATCGCCGAGGGCGGGGCGATGCGGTAGGCCAGGAGCACCAGCCACTGTGCGGCGCACCAGCTGAGCGACATGAGCGCGAGGCGCCACCAGGCGGTGCCGATGGGCGACCAGTCCATGGCCGGGAGCAACAGACTCAGGCCCAGTACACCGATCGCGGATGAATAGAGCACCGTGGTCGCGGTGTGCTCTGCGGCGGACAGGCGGCGCGTGAGGATGACCGCGCATGCCCAGGACATCGATGACAACATCGGAAAGATCTCGGCACCGCCGAAGGCCAGCGTGCCGGGCCGCACCACGACCAGTACTCCCGCGAAGCCGCACAGCACCGGCAGCCAGCGCTGCAACGCTGCGCGCTCACCCAGCACCACCCGTGCCAGCAGCATGACGAACAGAGGCGACGCGAACACCATCGCCGTCGCTTCGGCCTGTGGCATCGATCGCAGCGCGTAGAGAAAGAAGAGGGCGGAGCCCACCAGAGCCACTGCGCGCAGCACCTGCAGGCGTGGCTGTGCGGTGCGCAGCAGCGCGGGCCTTGCGAATATCAGCGGCAGCACCATCGCGAAGAGCCCCAGATAGCGGAACCAGGCCAGCAGGAATGGTGAAAAAGTGGTGGCCAATCCCTTGGCCCACATGTCCGAGAGCGCGAAGCCGGCCATGGCTGCGACCAGCAGCGCGCCGCCCGCGGCGGGGCGATGGGAGGACGTCACGGCGAGTTCAGGCCAGCTGCGCCTTGACGCGCATGCCCGCTGCGGCAGCGTCTGCGCCCGCCCACTCGATGGTCCAGCGCTTGGCCGCGATGGAGGTGCCCGCCATCGTGGCATGGGGTCCGGCGCGCAGGTGCCAGCCTTGATCCGAGCACGCAAGGACTTCGCCTTGCATGACCCCCTGGTCCGAGAACTCGACGGTGACCGTGTCGCCCGCGCGCATGGCGTGGCGCAGCGCCGGGTCGAGGCCTTGCAGCCTTGCGCCGGGGTACAGGTGCGTGTTCCGGGCCGCGATGCGCCAGGCGTGCATGGAAAATCGCCTCGGCTTCAGTCGTCGCGCAGCGCATCCGCGACGATGCTCATCGTCGTCTGGATGTGCTCGCGGGTGGCGCGCTCTGCGCGCTCACCGTCACGGTCCTTCAAGGCGGAAAGGATCGCGTGATGCTGCTCGGACGAACGGCCCAACTGGTCCTTCATGAAGATCACCGGCAGCCGCAGGTTCCAGTACTGGAATTGGGTGCGTTCGTGGAGCTCGGCGAAGAAGGGATTCTCCGAAAGCGCGACGATCTGCCGGTGAAATGTCTGGTTGAGCCGGTTGATTTCGCTGCGCGGCAGTTCCTCGCCGCGGTCCATCTCGGTGACCAGCTGTTCGAGCGCATCGAGCGCCGCAGGCGTGGCGCGCTCGGCAGCCAGTCGCGTGGCATAGCCCTCGATGGCCATGCGGCTCTCGAAGATGGTCCGAAACGACGCGGGATCGCTGGCCTCGACGACCCAGCCGCGATCGCGGCTGACCAGTCCTTCGCCCTGCAGTCGAAGCAGCGCCTCGCGCACGGGCGTGCGGCCGGCCTCCAGCAGGGCCGACACCTCGTCCTCAACCAGCCGCGAGCCCGGCTTGATGTCCAGGGTCAGGATCTTCGTTCGCAGTTTCTGAAAAACGTCTCCGGCGATCAGGTCGTTGCCGGTCTTCTTGAGTGCCATTCGGCCTCCTGCAATATTGTTCAAGCGGTCTTGCGCACTTCAAGGACCACACCAGCCTGCGCACGCGTGTCGAAGTAGGCAAAGCCCGATCCGTCCGCGCGCGCACCCCGGGCGGTCACGCCAATTCCCAGGTCGCGCGCAGCGGCCTCGGCCGCATCGCGATCGGGAACTTCGAAACCGAGGTGATACACGCCCTCGCCATGCTGGTCCAGGAAGCGCCGCTGCGGCGAATCGAGTTCCGAAGGCTGGCAGATCTGGATCTGCACATTGTCGAGGTCGACGCATTTGTAGCGCATGGCATCGGAGGCCGCTCGGTTCGGAACATCGAATTCGACGTAGGGACCCCCCTTGGGGTAGTCGAACCAGGGACCAACGCCGAGCTGTTCGTAGTAGCCCACCGTCTTTTCCAGGTCGTGCACGACGATGCACACGTGGTGGAGGGTCTTGAAGAATTGTTTCATGAAGCCGTTGTTTCCTCAGAGGTGGGTTCGTCCGCGTGGTGCGCGAGGAACTGCTTGCTGCGCTCGTGCCGCGGGGCATGGAAGAAGTCGCGCGCGGGCCGGTCTTCGACCAGTTCACCGTTGACCATGAACAGCACCCGGTGCGCGAAGTCGCGCGCCAGCGCCATCTCGTGCGTGGCGATCATGAGCGTGATGCCGTCCAGGGCGAGCTGCCGGATGGCGGCAATCACTTCATGCGAAAGCTCCGGGTCGAGCGCACTGGTGGGCTCGTCCAGCAGCATCAGCCGCGGCTTGAGCGCCAGCGCCCGCGCGATGGCCACGCGCTGCTGCTGACCACCGGAGAGCTGGTTCGGGTAGGCGCCGGCCTTTTCGGCCAGGCCCACGCGCGACAGCAACTCCATCGCCAGTGCCTTGGCCTGTGCGTGGGTCTGTCCCAGCACATGGACCGGGCCCGCCATCACGTTGTCGATGACGGTGATGTGGCGAAACAGGTTGAAGCTTTGAAACACCATGCCGATGCGTCGGCGTTGCTGGCTGATCTCGCTGTCTGGCAGTTCGATCAGCGCGTCGCCTCGTTCGCGATAGCCGATGAGTTCGCCGTTCACGAAGATCTTGCCGCCGTCGATGGTCTCAAGGTGGTTGATGCATCGCAGAAGCGTCGACTTGCCTGCGCCGGACGGGCCGAGCACCGCCACGACCTGGCCCTCGGGCACATCGAAGCTCACATCGCGCAGGACGGCTTGCGTCCCGCGGTACTTGGTCACGCCGACCATGCGGACGGCTTGCGTGGCGGGGCGGGAGGTGGGTGTGGTCATCGGTGCGGGAATCGCTTCTCGAGCGATGTTTGCAAGGCAGTGGCGAAGGCGGTCATGACCAAGTACCAGAAGCCGGCCACGGCCAGCAGCTCGACCACCCGGAAGTTGGCGGCGTAGATGTCGGTGGAGATGCGCAGCAGTTCGAGATAGCCGATGGCCGAGGCGAGCGAGGTCGACTTCAGCAGCATGATGTACTGATTGCCCGTGGCTGGAACGATGATGCGCGCAGCCTGAGGAATCACGACCTTGCGCATGATCATGCCGTGCGTCATGCCGATGGAGCGCGCCGCATCGCGCTGGCCGTTGTCCACTGCGATGAAGCCGCCGCGGATGATCTCGGCCATGTAGGCGCCTTCGGCCAGGCTCAGCCCGGCCAGCGCCGCTGCATAGGGCGTGATGACCTGCGTCATCGGCATGTCCAGCAGCACGAGGCCGGTGAACGGGATCACCAGATGCAGTTGCGGGAACATGATCGGAAAGGCGTTGAACCAGAAGATCAACTGGATCAGCATCGGCGTGCCGCGAAACAGGTACACGTAGCTGGCGGCAAAGCCCACGAGGATCGGGTTGCCGCTCACGCGCATCATGGCCACGACCAGTCCGACCGCTACCGCCAGCAGCAAGGCGATGGTGCCGAGCATCACGGAGTGGCCCGCACCGATGAGCACGTTGCGGCTGAACACGTAGCTGGCGAAGACGCCGACGTCGATCACCTTGGAGCCGACCGCGGCCGTGACCAGCCAGGCCAGCGCCAGCATCACGACCGCGCCGAAGCACCAGGCGCCCCATTGGCGTCGGTGCACCACGCGGCGCACCGGCAGCGCAGCCGACGCGGAAGAAGTAGGGATAGAGCTCACTTGCGCTTGCTGGAGGGCAGGTTGATGCTGATCGCCGGCAGCGCGGCGCCGCCGACGTTCCACTTGTCCAAGATCTTCTTGTAGGTGCCGTCGTCGAGCATGCTCTGCGTGGCCTTCTGAACGGCATCGCGCAGGCCGGTCTTGCTCTTGGCGAAGCCCCACGAGGTGATGTACGGCGTGAGCATGTAGTTGCCGCCCACGACCTTGTACTTGCCCGGGAACTGAGAGCCCATGTAGACGAGCGCCGGGTAGTCCCCGATGTAGCCGTCGACGCGCTTGAGGTCCAGCTGCATGCGCGAATCGGGTGCGGTGGGCAACTGCTCGGCACGGATCGGTGCCTTGCCGTTCTTCGTGCAGCGCTCCGAGGCCGCCTCCACGGCGGTCATGATGGTGCGGCCGCCGAGCATCGTGGCGATGCCCTTGCCGCAGAAGTCGTCGATGGTCGAGAGCTTGTCTGTGTTGGCGGACAGCACGAGGATGCTGCCGCCCGATTGCATGTAGTTGACGAAATCGAGCTTCTGTTCGCGCTCTTCCGTGTCGCTGATGCCACCGGAGGCGACGTCGAAGCGGTCGGCTTCCACGCCGGAGATCAGGGAGGCGTACTCGGACTGGATGTATTCGAGCTTGAGGCCTAGGCGTCGCGCAACGTCCTCGAGCAGGTCACGGCTAACGCCCGAGACGCCGCTGCCGCCGGGCTCGCGAAACTCGACGGGAGGAAAGGTCTGCTGAGAGCCGACGCGCAAGACGCCGCGCGCCTTGACGTCGGCGGGCACGGCACGCGCAGCCTCGGAGATGGGCGATGCCGCGGGCTGGGCAAGGCCGCACAACGGCGACAACGCCGTCAGCAGCAAAGTTGCCCGGAGAGATGACATGAACGAACGCATGATTTTCTTTCTCGGTGATTTTCTTGAGTTGCTGACGGCGCGGGCGCTGTCGTGATTAACGCGAGTCGGCGGACTTGCCCGGGATGGCGGATGGATTCGGGCGGTCGGCGCGGGGGCAGGGGGCCGCCGCATCGTAGGTGGCTTGAACCTTGGCGATGTATTCGGCAGAGAAGCCTTCGGACTTCAGGCCGTCGGGGATGTGTTGCCAGTAGAAGTTCGGCGGGCGCATCGCCATGCCGGGCGAGGTCATGCGATAGGTCCAGCAGTCGTAGGTCTTGCCGTCCTCGCCGATGACGGTGATGGCAAAGCGCTCGAAATCGTCGTAGTCGTCGGTCAGGCCGTCGTCTTCGAACACGAGGCCCTCGCATTGCTCGCCCCAGGCGTCGGGCAGGCCGTTCAGGTGGCACCAGCCGCGGTCGGAGCGACCGGCAGCGGCATGGAACTCCAGGCGGTAGTTCGGCAGCACGGCCTTGGCCACCTTCTTGCATTCGGGCATGTAGCGTTTGATTTCCGGATCGTTGATCCAGGTGCAGTAAGCGAAGTAGTACATCCAATTTCTCTGGCAAATGAGGAACAACGGCCCCGGGAAGAGGGCCCCCTTGGCAGAAGGAAACCGCGTCCAGCTCCTTCATATACGTGAAGATATACGAAGAAATATACGAAAGCAAGAAAGGGTTTACGCGCGGAACGCGGGACTCCCATCAAGAAGCGCCAGCAGCCTGTGCATGCGTCGACAACGTGCGGTCGAACCGTGCTTTATCTGGTGGGGACGCGCATCTTCGAAACAATGCTCAGCACTGGATGCGTAGATTGGGCGATGCCGGCCAGAGATCACCGACCCAGGGATCCCCTGTCATGTCTTGCCGGCGCTTCCACCATCTCCAGAGACCTCGCTGCCGGGATCTGTCTCGAGCCAGCAGCGTCAACTCAGACTCTTCATGAACTCAGAATTCTCCAAAGCACAACCCGGCTCGTTCGCCTTCATCGGAGGCGGGCAGATGGCCACGGCCCTGATCAGCGGTCTCATCAGGGCCGGGCTTCCGTCCAAGGCCATCGTGGTGTTCGACCCCGACACAGCGCAGCAGGAGCGGCTGCGCACCTCGCTCGGCGTCGATGTGGGCGGAAGCGTCGACACCCGCCTCGCCAATGCCCACGTGGTGGTCTGGGCCGTCAAGCCGCAGGTTCTGCGCGAGGCGGTGCAGCAGGCAAACGTGCACCTGCGCGCGCCCTTGCACATCAGCATTGCGGCAGGGATCCGCTGCGTCGATTTGTCGTGCTGGCTGGGGAGCACGCGCGTGATTCGCGCCATGCCGAATACGTCGGCCTTGATTGGCGCCAGCGTGACGGGCCTGACCGCCGCACCGGAAGCCGCCGCGGCCGATCAACGCATGGCAGAGGAAGTGCTCGCCACGACGGGCCATTGTTTCTGGGTCGAGGACGACGAACGGCTGAACGCGGTGACGGCCGTCAGTGGCAGCGGCCCCGCGTACGTCTTTCACTTTCTGGAGGCGTTCCAGGTTGCCGCACAGGCCGTGGGCTTCGACGAGGTGACGGCGCGTGAGCTGGTCCTGAAAACCGTCGCCGGCGCCGTTCAGCAGGCGCAGTCGGGCGATGCGTTCGGCACGCTGCGCGAACGCGTGACCTCCAAGCGTGGAACCACGGAGGCTGCGCTGGCGCAACTGGACGCGGCCGGGACGGCCCACGCACTGAAGGAGGCCGTCGCCGCGGCCTGCACGCGGGCCGAGGCTCTCTCCAGAGAGATCGCGCAGGCCTGAACGCGCACGCCTCGAAGCGGTATGGCGGGCGCGCCGCAGCGGCAGACAATGCATCCCATGAAGCGTGCGCGACTCCCTTCCATCACCGCCCTGACGGCATTCGAATCGGCTGCGCGACATCTGAACTTCCGGCGTGCGGCCGACGAATTGCACCTGACGCAGGGGGCGGTGAGCCAGCAGGTGCGACAGCTCGAGGAGAGCCTGGGCGTGGCCTTGTTTGCACGCGTGCGCCAGCGCGTGCTGCTGACGGGCGCGGGTGCACGCTACCTGGAAGAGGTCAGGCGCATTTTGAAGGACCTGGGGGAGGTCACCAACCAGGCCATGGCCACAGGTGACAAGGAAATCCTGAACCTGGCCTCGGTGCCGACCTTTGCCGTCAAGTGGCTGATCCCGCGGTTGCCCACCTTCCTGGCGAAGCATCCCGAGGTCAATGTGAACCTGGTGTCGCGCAGCGCGCCCTTCGATTTCGCGAAAGAGCCTTTCGACGCCGCCATTCACTATGGTGAGCCCGCCTGGCCCGGCGCGGTCGCCACGCTGCTCATGGACGAGGACATGATCCCGGTCTGCAGCCGGACCTACCGGCAGGCGCTGAAACTGCGCACGCCGGCCGATCTGGGTCGGGCCACGCTGCTGCAGCAGTTCACGCGGCCTTCCGCCTGGCAGGACTGGTTCCGGCATGTGGATGTGGAGCCGCCGAACGCCTTTCGCGGACCGCGCTTCGACAGCTTCAACATGATCCTGGAAGCGGTGCTGGCCGACATGGGGGCTGCACTGTTGCCGCGCTTTCTCGTTGCGAGCGACATCGCACAGGGCCGGATCGTGCAGCTGTCCCGCTTCGGATTGCCGAGCTCGCGTGGTTATCACTTCGTGTGTCCCGAGGCGCGCCGCGATGTGCCGGCGGTGGTCGCCTGCCGCGAATGGCTGCTGACAGCGATCGCAAGTTGATGAGATGGCCTCATCAATTCATCAGTAATCGTCGCTTTCGAGATAGAAGAGAGCTTCGGACAATGGCAAAGATCCGCAGCAAATCTGCACTTTGATCCTGAAGCCACCATGTCCGCTACGCCCCCCGATCGCCGCTGGAAGCGGCCCGTTCCGCCGTTCCTGATTCAGCCGCACACCGCGCCGCCCGATGCCGCCCGCGTGGCACAACTGCGCGCGGCCGACGTCACCCGCCTCAGCGACCTGGTGGGACGCATGTACACCTGTGCGCCCGAGGTGCGGCCCCTGGTGCTGCCCGCGATCCCGATGGTGGGCCCGGCGTTCACCGTCAAGTGCCCCCCGGGCGACAACCTCGGCGTCATGGCCGCGATCCGCCGCATTCAGCCGGGCGACGTGCTCGTCGTGGATGGCCAGGCCTTCACGCGCTGGTGCATGGGGGGCTTCGAACTGCTCAAGGTGGCGCGCGACGACTACGGCATGGCCGGCCTTCTGGTCAACGGCGCCTGGCGCGACATGGCCGAAGCCCAAGATGCCGGCATCCCGATCTATGGACTCGGTGTCTCTCCCCATTCGGGACCGAAGCTCGGCCCCGCCGAACTCAATGTGCCGGTCGCGTGCGGCGGCGTGATCATCAGCCCGGGCGACATCGTCTGCGCGAGTGTCGAAGGTGTCGTGGTCGTCCCGCGCCACAGCATCGACGCGGTGTGCGCTGCGCTGAGTGCGCCATCCGGTGGTCATGGCATCCACGGCTTCCTCGACGAGATGGAGGCCCACGTGGCCGACTGGCAACCGCGGGTTGATGCAGCGTGAGCGCCGAATCTTCCGCATGTGACGTGGGGGAACCGCAAGGCCTCACGCGCGCCTTCGCGGCCTTTGTGCGGGCTGCAACGTTCGAGCGCATGCCCGCCGCGGTGCACACCGAAGCGCAACGTGCGATCGCCGACTGCCTCGGCGGCGCGCTCGCCGGTGCCCGCGAGCCTGTCGCCATTCAGGCGGCCAGGCTGGCCGATGCAGACGCCGGACCCTGCACCCTCTGGGCGCAGCCGCGGCGTGCGTCGGCGCGCGACGCCGCTCTCATCAACGGCTGCGCGGCGCATGCGCATGCGATCGACGACACCAACGAATCCATGCGCGGACACCCCTCGGCGCCGATCGTGCCGGCCGTGCTTGCGTTGGGCGAGGAAATCGGGGCCACGGGTGACGCGCTCATCGAGGCCTACGTGGTGGGCGTGGAAGTCGCGGCCAAACTCGGTCTCGCCGTCAACGACCGCCATTCGCAATTGGGGTGGCACACCACCTGCACGCTGGGCGCCGTGGGAGCCGCTGCATCCTGCGCGAAGTTGCTGGGGCTCGACGAGTTGCGCACGGTGCACGCGCTGGGCATTGCGGCGTCGATGGCGGGAGGCCTGCGGGTGAACTTCGGCTCTATGACCAAACCGCTGCACGCGGGGCTGGCTGCCCACAACGGCGTGCTGGCCGCGCGCCTGGCCGAGGCCGGTGTCACCGCCAGTGCCCAGGCGCTGGAGGGCCATGAAGGATTTCTTGCACTCTTTTGTGGCGGCGACGCGCGACCGGATCGCGCCGTGGCAGCGCTGGGCCAGCCGTTCGAGCTGACGTCCCCCGGCATCGTCTACAAGCAATACCCGACCTGCTCCTTGATGCACGCGCTGGTCGACATGGCGATCGAGGCGCGTGCCCATCGCCTGCCCGAACTGCTCGGTGTCAGCCGCATCCGTTGTGGCATCAGCACGCGGCTGGTCGCTGCGCGCAAGACGGCCTGGCCGACGTCGGGGATGGACGCCAAGTTCCATGTCGAATACTGCGTGGCCGTGGCGTTGCTCTGCGGGACGCAGGGGCTGCCCGATTTCGAAGATGCAGCGCTGGAGCGCCCCGACGTGCGTGCCTTGGCGCAGCGCATCGAAGTCGCACCCGGCATCGACTTCCCCGCGGGCAACGGCGACTTCGCCGAGTTTCACATCGAAGTGGATGGCCAGACGGTGTTCCATGAGCGCCGCGCCAAGCCGCGAGGCCATCCATCGCTGCCTCTGAGCGGTGCCGAGCACCGCGACAAATTCATGGCCTGCGCGAACTTGGCGATGGACAGCGCAGCGGCTGCCGACCTGCACAGCGCACTGCGCGGCACACCGTTTCCCGATGCGCGAACACTGGGCCGTCTGCTGGCTGCCGCGCACTGACCGCCGCGTTCGTTCATTCATTCATTCATTCATTCATTCATCACATCGATTTTTCCGGAGTTACCCGTCATGCCCACCATTTCACGCCGCCGCCTGCTCGCCTGTGCCGCGTTGCCCTTGCTGGCCTCGAGCCAGCTCGCCCACAGCCAAGGGTCCAGGGACATGACGATCGTGGTGGGCTATCCCGCGGGGGGCTCGCTCGATGCCATGGCACGCGCGCTGGCCCAGAAGCTCTCCGCGCTGCGTGGCCATGGCGTCATCATCGACAACCGGCCCGGATTTTCCGGGAACATCGGCGCCCAGTACGTGGCGCGCTCGCCGGCTGATGGCCGCACGGTGCTGATGTCCGCGCTGACCACCTATGCCATCAATGCCAACCTCATGGGCAGCAGCGCCGGCTACGACCTGATGAAGGATTTCGAGCACGTGGCCATCGTGGGCAACCTGCCGAACGTGATCGTCGTGCCGTCTTTGCTGCCCGTGAAGACGCTGCAGGAGTTCATTCAAGCGGCGAAGAAGAACCCTGGCGGCTATTCGTATGCGACCACGGGCAACGGTTCGCTGGAGCACGTCGCAGGCGAGATGCTCAAGCGCGCCGCGGGCATCGATCTGCTCGCGGTGCCTTACAAGGGATCGACGCCGGCCCTGACCGACCTGATCGGCGGCCAGATCCAAGCTATGTTCGTCAACACGTCGACGGCCATCAACAACCTCAAGGGCGGCCGCATCAAGGTGCTGGCCATCGCAGGGCCGGTGCGAAGCCCTGCGATGCCCGATGTGCCGACCCTGCGCGAGAGCGGCGTCAAATTGACCAACGATGTCGTTTCCATCTTCGGCATCTCTGCGCCGCGCGGCACCTCGAAGGCGGTGGTGGATCAGCTCAATGCAGACCTCAACACCGCGCTGAGAGATGCGCAGGTGCATCAGCGGTTCGAGGCCCTGGGCATCGAGGTGGTCACGCAAAGCCCTGCCGAGGCACGCAAGAAGATCGGCAGCGAGATGGCGACGTGGGCGAAAGTGCTCGGCGAGACCGGCATCACACTGCAATGAGATGAGTCGACGCGGGCGGCTGAGGTGCGTTCGCGCGTCGCGCACGCGGTAAACTGGGCAGGCTCGCCGTTGCAACAACGGCGCAGGGCCCCACGGGGCGCTTCTTCCACTTCAGCTCTTCCGCGCAGATGCCCAGTCCGTCGGATCCATCTCCCGAAACTCCCTCGGAACCCCAGCAAACCAGGCGTCACGGCCATTCGTCGCTGTTCATCGGCTCGACGGAAAAGGCCTTTCATGTCCTGGATGCATTCAATGGAACGCGTGGCCATCTGACCATCGCAGACATTGCGCGCGCGTCGAACCTCGACCGCAGCGCGACGCAGC
Source organism: Variovorax sp. RO1 (assembly GCF_002849325.1). Taxonomy (NCBI): domain Bacteria; kingdom Pseudomonadati; phylum Pseudomonadota; class Betaproteobacteria; order Burkholderiales; family Comamonadaceae; genus Variovorax; species Variovorax sp. RO1. The sequence goes on along the minus strand of NZ_PKMT01000005.1, from coordinate 13,413 downwards.
GCCTGGTCTACACGCTGGAGAAGATCGGCTACCTGCGCCGCATTCCCGACACGCGCCAATATGGACTGACGTCCAAGGTGCTGCAGCTGTCCTACAACTACCTGCGTGCCAACGCCCTGGTCGACAAGGCCTCGCCGTATCTGTTGGACATCAGCCGCACGCTCGGAGAGACCACCAACCTGCAGGAACTCGACGACACCGAGATCGTGTTCGTGGCGCGCTTTCCCGGCAAGCACCTGGTCAATGTCGACATCGCGGTGGGCAGCCGGCTGCCTGCCTTCTGCACCGCCTCGGGCACCTCTATCCTGGCGCGCATGGAGCCGTCGCAGCGCGTCGAAGTCTTGCAGCGCTCGCGGCTGACGGCGATCACGCCCTACACCGAGACGCGCATGGACGAGCTCCTTGCGCGCATCGAACGTGCGGCCGAGCGCGGCTATGCCGTGATCACCAACGAGACGGTGATGGGGGACATCTCCATCGCCGCGGCCATCACCGACCATCGCGGCGTGGCCGTGGCTGCGGTCAACATCGCCGTGCCGACGACACGCTGGACCACCGAGCAGGTGGAAGCGCAGCTTGCACAGCACGTGCAGGTGGCCGCCACCTCCATCTCCAAGGCCAAGTTCGCGGGCTACGGCGAGTAGCCGTCAGCGACGCGCTGCGGGCATGCCGGCGATTGCGGCATGCAGGCCTCAGAGCGTTCTCAGGCGTTCTTCCCATCCGGGCTGAAAGACCGAAGGTGTCAGTTCCGCCGCACGGGGGCACCCGAGCAGGCGAAGGGTCGTCTCGCATTCGTTGCGCAGGATCTGCAGCACTTCGGTCACGCCGCGCGGACCTCGCGCGGCCAGACCGTACAGCGGCGCGCGTCCGAGCAGGACGGCCTGTGCGCCCAGCGCGCGTGCCTTGACGATGTCGCTGCCGCGCCGGATGCCGCCATCCATCATGACCGTCAATGCCGAACCCACGGCTTCCGTTACGGCCGGCAGCAGCTCGAGGGGACTGGGCGCGCTTTCCAGCTGACGACCGCCGTGGTTGGAAAGCACGATGCCGTCCACGCCCACGGCGCGTGCCTGCAGTGCATCGTCCACCGAGAGAATGCCCTTCACCAGCAGGCGACCCGGCCAGTGCGCACGCAACCAGTCGATGTCCTGCCAGCCCAGCGACATGTCCATCTGGCGGCTCATCGCGGCGGCTTGCGCGGCCAGGTTGGCCGTCATGCCCGTGCTTCGCGCCAGGTTCACCAGCTGCGGTGAGCCACCCTGGCGCAGCATGCGCACGCACCAGCGCGGATGGGTCATGACATCGGCCATCAGCCGCGGTGTGATGCGCAGCGGCATCTTGAAGCCGTTGCGGATGTCGTGGTCGCGCACGCCGTGCACGGGCGTGTCGACGGTGAGCATCAGCACGGTGTAGCCGGCGCCACGCGCGCGCGCCATCATGCGTTGGGCGATGCTGCGGTCACGCTGCACATACAGCTGCAGCCAGAGCTCGCCGTCGCTGGCGCGGCGCACGTCTTCCAGCAGCGAAGTGGAGGCCGTGGACAGCACGAACGGCAAGCCGGCGCGGTGTGCCGCGACGGCCAGCGCCTCCTCGGCGCGCGGGTAGTACAAGCCGTTCAGGCCCGTGGGGCCCACCACCGCGGGCATCGCCAGATGCTGATCGAGCACGTCGACGCCCGCGTCCACGGTGCTGACCTCGGTGAGCACGCGCGGCTTGAACAGCAGCGCGTCGTACGCAAGGCGGTTGCGCGTCAGGGTGCGCAGATCTTCCGCGCCACCTTCCAGGTAGTCACTGGCGATGCGCGTGAGGCGCTTGCGCGCCAGCACGCGGTAGTCCTGTACCGCAGCGAGTGCCGCCATGGCCGCTGCGGATCAGCGCGCCATCGCCAGTTGCCGTGACAACTCTGCGCGCATGGCCTGCTGCAGCTCGGGTGCGGGCGGCACCAGGGGCGCAAGCATCTCGGGGGCGTTCACGCCGATCAGGTCCATGACGGACTTCATCGGCCCCGGGTTGGTCTCGGCGAAGGCCAGGTTCATCAGCGGCATCAGGTCGCGGTGCAGGGACAACGCCTCATCGGTACGGCCCTCGCGCGCGGCATCGTAGATGGCGCGCCACGCGCGCGGCAGCAGACTGGCGGTCACGACGATGCCGCCGCGGGCGCCTGCGGCCACGTGCAGGGGGAACAGCGTGTCTTCGCCGCTGAGCACCGCAAAGGAGTCGTCGACGCCCGCGATGGTGCGCAGGAAGTGGTACATGTCGGTGTTGCACGCCTTCATGCCGATGATGCGTTCGTGGCGCGAGAGCTCGTGCAGGATTTCCGGTGCAATCGCAATGCGGGTGCGGTAGGGAATCTCGTAGATCATGATCGGCACGGGCGAGCTGTCGGCATAGCGCAGGAAGTAATCGCGGATGCCGGCCTGCGTGGGGTTGGTGTAGTAGGGCGTCAGCACCAGCAGCGCATCCGCGCCGACATCGGCAAAGGCCTTGCCGGCATCCATCGCGTCGTGGAAGCCGGGGTCGAGCACGCCGGGGATCACCGGCACCTTGCCGGCCACGGCCTCGACCGTCAGGCGTGCCATCTTGACGCGCTCGGCGCGCGCCAGTGCGCCGTACTCCCCGGTGCCGCCCAGCGGCAGCACGCCGTCGATGCCCTGCTCGAGCAGATAGGCCAGCAGCGCCTTGGTGGCGTGCTCGTTGATCGTGTCGTCCGCGTTGACGGGGGTGGGGATGGCGGGAATGATGCCCCGCAGCTTGGATGCGTCGATGAAGCTCATGGGAAATTTCTTTGAAGTGAAATGAAAGGAAGAGGGGACCGATCAGCGCGCCAGGCTGGCGCGGCGCAGCCGGTCGGCGACCCAGATCAGCGCTGCGATGAAGACAAACAGGCAGGTCGAGACCGCCGCGATGACGGGTGACAACTGCAGCGTGACTTCGTCCCAGAATTGCTTGGGCAATGTCGAGTTCAGGCCCCCGGAGGCGAACAGCGAGATCGTCAGTTCGTCGAAGGACGTGGCGAACGCGAACAGGAATGACGACAGCAGACCGGCCGCCAGGATCGGAAAGGTCACATGCCGCAGCGTGGCCAGCGGGCCTGCGCCCAGGCTTTGCGCTGCCAGGTCGAGCCGCGTGTCGTAGTTGCGCAGCACGGCCATCATGGTCATCACGACATAGGGAACCGCCACCACCGTGTGACCCAGCACGAGACCGATCCAGGTGCCGACCAGGCCGACGCGCGCGAAGAAATAGAACATGCCGACGGCGATGATCATGCGCGGCACGATGATCGGCGACAGCACGAACGCCAGCATGGCCGACTTGCCGCGCATCTGCCCGCGCACCAGCAGCAGGGCGGCCGGCGTGCCGATGAGCATCGACAGGAAGCCCGCGCCCAGCGCCACGGTGAGCGAGCGCACCACGGACTGCATCCACAGCGGCGAATCGAACATCTGCTGATACCACTGCAGTGAGAAGCCCTTGGGTGGCCATGCCAGGCCGGAGCCCCCGCTGAAGGACAGCGGAATCATCAGGAAGGCCGGCACGCTCAGGAACACCAGAAGGGCCCAGACCAGCAGGTTCCAGCCGCGCGAAGGCCCATCCGCACGCGCCTGCCGGCGCGGCAGCCAGCTGATGAGAAGGTCGCAGGCGCGGCCCAGCGCGATGAGCAGCTCGCTGCCCTGGCGCTTGATCCAGCGGGTGCTGGCCGAGTCGGCCGCGGGGCGCGTGCGGCTTGGCGCGCTGCCCGTCATGCTGGACAGGCCGAGCAGCTTGTCGTAGAGCGCGAACACCGCCAGCACTACCACCAGCAGCAGCACCGAGATGGCACCGGCAAAGCCCCAGTTCATCGTCTGCTGCACCTGGTCGATGATGATCTGCGTGATCATGGTCTCCTGGCGTCCCCCGAGCAGCGCGGGCACGATGAAGAATCCGATCGCGGTCACGAACACCATGATCGCCGCGGCCGCCACCCCGGGCAGCGACTGCGGAAAGTACACGGTCCAGAACGCCGTGCCCGGGGGCGCGCCCAGCGTTGCGGCGGCGCGCGGCAGGTTGCGGTCGATGTTCTCCATGACCGACAGCATGGTGAGCACCGCCAGCGGCATGAGGGCGTGGACCATGCCGACCAGCACACTGCCCACGCTGTAGAGCAGGTTCGCCGGCGCATCGATCACGCCGATGGAAACCAGCAACTGGTTGATCACGCCGTTGCGGCCCAGAAGCACCACCCAGGCGAAGGCGCGCACCAGGAAGCTGGTCCAGAACGACAGCAGCACCCAGAACAGCAGTGTTCCCTTGCGCTTCGGGGACGATGCCGAGATGAGGTACGCCACCGGATAGGCGGCCACCACGGACAGCAGCGTCGTCCACAGCGAGATCTTGAGCGTGATCAACAGCACGTTGATGTAGACCGACGAGGCGAACAGCTGCCGGTACGACGCAAGGCTGAAGCCTTCGTCGTTCTGGACGCTCAGCAGCAGCAATTGCCCGACCGGATAGACCAGCAGGGCCAGCAACAGCAGCACCAACGGCGCGGCCATGAGGGCCTGCCGCCACGATGCACTCAGGCGGAACCTGGGTGCCTTCACACGGTTGTTCATGGCGTCACTCCGCGATCACGACGGCGTCGTTCACATGCCAGTGCAGCGACAACGTCTGGCCGGTTTCGTAGCGCTCGGCGGACTGGCAGGTCGGGAAGGCCGCCACGATCGGCTCCGCCTGCTGCGGGGCCTGCAGATAGAGCTTGGTCAGGCTGCCGGTGATCATGATGTCCAGCAGCTGGCCGGACAACTGGCCGGGTGCAGGCGCCGCCGAGGAGACGTTCAGGTTCTGCGGACGCACCATCACGCGCACCGCATGGCCCTGCGCCAGCGCCGCGCCATTGGAGACACCGCGCGCCGTCATTTCGCTGCCGTTCAGGGCCACCTGCACGCCGTCGGCGCCGACCTGCGCGATGGTGCCGGGCAGCAGGTTCGATTCGCCGAGGAAGTCCGCCACGAACAGCGTGCGCGGGCGGAAGTACAGGTCGGCGGGCGTGCCCAGCTGCTCGATGCGTCCGCCGTTCATCAGGCAGATGCGGTCTGACATCGTCATCGCTTCTTCCTGGTCGTGCGTGACGTAGACGATGGTCGTGCCCAGCTCGCGGTGGATGCGCTTGATCTCCAGCTGCATCTGGTCGCGCAGCTTCTTGTCGAGCGCACCCAGCGGCTCGTCCATCAGGATGATCGAGGGCCGGTAGACCATGCAGCGTGCCAGGGCGATGCGCTGCTGCTGGCCGCCGGAGAGCTCGCGCGGATAGCGCTTGGCGACATGCGGCAGGCGGATCATCTCCAGCGCCTCGGCCACGCGCCGGCCGATCGAGGCCTGCTCCTGCTTGCGCATGCGCAGCGGAAAGGCGATGTTGTCCTCCACCGTCATGTGCGGAAACAGCGCGTAGTTCTGGAACACCATGCCGATGTCGCGCTCGTAGGGCGCGCTGCGCGTGGCATCGACGCCGTCGATGAACATCCGGCCCTCATCGGGCTGGGCCAGGCCGGCGATGAGGCTCAGCAGGGTGGTCTTGCCGGAGCCCGACGGGCCCAGCAGGGTCAGGAACTCGCCCTGGGCGACATCGATGTTCGTCGGCGCGAGCGCAACGAAATCGCCGTAGCGCTTGGAAAGCCCGGAAATTTTCAGACTGGTCTTGGACATGTTCAGGAGCAGGCGGGTAAAGAGAGGCAGGCGCGGCGGCGCTTACTTGAGGATCCAGGCGTTGAACTTCTCCAGCACCTGCGCCTGGTTCTCCTGCCAGTAGCGGGCGTCGATCTGCAGGCCGTTCTTGATGTTGTCCGGGTGCGTGGGGCAGCCCTTCGCCAGTTCCGGCTTGACGAAACCGAAGGCGGCGGGCTGCGTCATGCCGGCCGGAAAGTACTCGGTGAGCGCGGCCATGCGCTTGGGGTCGGAAGCGAACTTGATGAACTCGCGGCAGGCGTCGGCGTTGGGCGAACCCGCCAGGATCGACCAGCTGTCGCAGCCCCAAAGGTTCTGGTTCCAGACGATCGAGACAGGTGCGCCGCTGGCAATGGCCGACTGCGCGCGCGAGACCCAGGTGGCCACCATGTCGACCTCGCCGTTGCCCAGCATCTGCTCGACCTGCGCGCCGGAGGTCCACCACACGTCGACGGCCGACTTGACCTTGTCGAGGCTGGCAAGGGCACGGTCCAGGTTGCACGGGTAGACCTGAGTGTTGGGCACGCCATCGGCCATCAGCGCTTCTTCGACGGTGTCGAACGGGTGCTTGCGCAGGCCGCGGCGGCCCGGGAAGTCCTTCACATTCCAGAAGTCGGCCCACGAGGAGGGCGCCTTGCGGCCCTTGAACTTGTCGGTGCGGTAGGCCAGCACGGTGGAGTAGACGTTGTTGCCCACGCCGTAGGGCGACATGTACTGCGCCGGAATGGTGGCGACCATCGGGTCGGCTTCCAGGCCGTGCTTTTCCAGATAGATCTTGCTGCCGCTGGTCAGGGTACGGATGGCGGGCTGGCTGATCTTTGCCATGTCCCAGGTGTAGTTCTTCGTCTCCACCATGCTGCGGATCTGGGCCGTGGGCTCGGCGTTGGCCTGCACGGCCACCACCTCGATGCCGGTCTTCTCGGTGAACGGGCGATAGAACACCGCCCCATAGGCTTTGGTGTAGATGCCGCCGTCATCGCGCACCACGATGCGCTTGCTGGCCGCGCGCGCGGGCGTCCAGATGGCGGGGGCTGCCAGGGCCACGAGGCCGGCGGCAGCAGATTTCAGGACCACGCGGCGCGAGGAGGGGTGATTGGTTTTCATGACAACTCCAGGATGAGAGTGATGGAAAGAAGGAAGAAGAGCAGGGGAGACGGAAACAGACGTGGACAGAGATTCACTCGGGCGGCAACAGCCGGCCGGGGTTGAACAGGTGCGCGGGGTCGATGGCGCGTTTGATCGCATGCATCAGCCGCAACTCGACGGCCGGCTTGTAGCTGCGCATCTCCGCCAGCTGGGTGCGGCCGACGCCGTGCTCGGCGCTGAAGGTGCCGCCCAGGGCGTGGGCGATGTCGTTGACGGCGTGGCGCATCGCCTGCGCCGCGGCTTCCTGGTCGGGCAAGGCATTCCATTGCGCGAACGAATAGAAGGGAATGAAATGCGCGTTGCCGTCCCCTAGGTGAGCGACCACCGCGACCGGCATGTCAGGCACGATGGCGCGCACCGCCTCCGTGGCCTGCGCAATGAAGGCCGGCACCGCCGACACCGGCACGGCGCAGTCGGTGGTCAGGCCCATGCCGGCTTTTTTGTTGGCTTCCGACACGCTGTGCCGCACTTCCCACAGGGCCGCGCGCTGTGCTTCGGTCGTGGCCAGCACGGCATCGCCAAGCAGTCCCTTCTCGCTGGCGTCTTCGAGGACGTCCTGGAGCATCTGGTCGAGCGCCGCCGAATCTCCGGTGTCGGCCAGCTCGACCAGCACATGCCAGGGGTGCGGTGACGTGAGCGGATTGCGACGCCCCGGCACATGGGCGAGCACCAGGTCCAGCTGGTGCGCATCGATCATCTCGAACGCCGACAGCTGCGAGCCGCAGCGCGCCTGGAACAGACCCAGCACGTCGACTGTGGCTTGCGGATCGGTCGGCGCGAACCATGCCATCGCATGGCTTGTCGGCAGCGGGTGCAGCTTCAGAGCGGCGGCGGTGATGATGCCCATCGTGCCTTCCGCGCCGATGAACAGGTGCTTGAGGTCGATCCCCGTGTTGTTCTTGCGCAGTGCGTACAGACCGTCCCAGACGGTGCCGTCGGGAAGCACGACTTCCAGCCCGAGCACGTTGTCGCGCGTGCCGCCCCAGCGCAGCACACCCGTGCCTCCGGCGTTGGTGGCGATGGTGCCGCCGATCTGGCAGGAGCCCTCGGCGCCCAGGCTGATTGGGTAGAGGCGCTGGACCCCCACGGCCGCTTGCTGGACCGCGGCGAGCACGCAGCCGGCTTCCACGACCATGGAGTTGTTGGCCGCGTCGATCGCGCGCACCTTGCGCATCCGGTTGAGCGACACGATCACCGGGAGGGCTTGTGCCTCGTCCGGTACGGCGCCGCCGCACAGGCTGGTGTTGCCGCCTTGCGGCAGCACGGCGGTGCGGTGCTGTGCACACAAGCGCACCACGTCGGCGACCTGCGCGGTCGAGGACGGCAGCACGACGCAAGAGGCGGCCCCGCGATAGCGTCCGCGCCAGTCTTGCGTGAAGCCTGCCGTGTCTGCTTCATCCTGGAGCACGGCGTCCCGGCCTAGCAGTTCTATCAGCGCGTCAACGAGCTTCATTTCGGGTCCTTTGCACTGTTTGAGGGATTGAAGGACGTCCCAAAGACGCCTCGACCTTGCCTAAGCAACTAGCAGGCCAATAATCGCAATGCACTCTTGTTAATCGATATACGATTATTATTTTGGCTTTCGGAAAATGGAATCGGGGTTAGCACTCATGCTGCGGGGTCTGAGGGGGCGAGCCGTTCGTGCCCGGGCGTTCTGTGGGCGGCGCGCCGACGCGGCGGTTCAATGCCAGGCAAGGTGCTTTTTCGCGCGGCCGACGTGGCGGTAGATGGCATGGCTGCCCTGGCGTTTTTTGGCAGCTGGATGGGGCGGCAGCTGCTTTGAATGGTGGAACTCAGCTTGGAGGTCGTGCGCCGGGCCGCTGAGTACTGACGGGTCTCGTCCAGTGCTGAAGATGGGCAGTCCACGCCGCCATGCCAGATCGGCCCCGGGAGAGCCGGTGGCGTGAAACACGAGACACTGCACTCCGAACAGCCAGCGGCGATAGGGGGTTCAGCGTTCGAGTTCTCGCTGGCTCAGTGCGTGCAAACGATGTCGTACGCCATCGTTGTCGATGCCTGCTTCAGACTGCGCGCTGTCCTTCAGTCACGACGTCTGACCGTCGCCTTCGGGCCCTGAGCCGACGTAGCGTCTTCTCGAAAGCAGACCTCAAGATGCCGGCCATCTACCTGTTTTCGGGTATTGCTCATCGGTAGCGTGTTGCATAGGATCGCCGCCTTACAAAATGTAACTAGGGTGATCATGGGGAGCATTACTGCAAGGGCGCGATTGCTCCGCGCTCAATCCGTTTGGCTTTGGCTAATGGCCCTGTGGCTGGGCTGCCTCGTGGCCTTGTCCGGCTGCGGCGGCGGCTCGGGCGGCGCGAGCTTCGCCGGCTTCGGGCTCAATCTCACGCAGCCGCCCGCAGGCTTGAGCTATGCCATGACCTCCGCGGTCTACGAGGTCGGGCAGGCCATCGTGCCGAACCGGCCCACCGCCAGCGGCGGCGCCGTCGAGCGCTATGCCGTGGCGCCGCCGTTACCGGCGGGCCTGGCGCTCGACGCGGGCACGGGCGTCATCAGCGGAGCGCCCACCGCCGTTGCCGCATCCGCCGTGCATGTGGTGACCGCCGAGAACGCCGGCGGTAGCGCGACGGCCCGCGTGGAGATCGAGGTGCGCAGCACGCCGGCCGCGCCGTCCGGGCTGACCTACCGTGAAAGCGCCGCGATCTACACCGTGGGCCAGGCCATCGCGGCCAACGCGCCCGCCAGCAGCGGCGGTCCGATCACCGGCTACAGCATCGCGCCGGCCTTGCCCGCGGGGCTGCTGCTCGACCCGCAGACCGGCGTGATCAGCGGAACACCCACCGCCGCCGCGGCGGACGCGGCCTACACCGTCACCGGCACCAACGCGGCCGGATCGGCCGAGGTCACGCTGCAGCTGGCAGTCCAGGCGGCGCTGGCGGCGCCTGCCAGCGTGGCGTATGCCACGCCGCGCGCGCTCTACGCCACGGCGCAAGCCATCGTTCCCAACACAGCGCTGGTGATCGGCGGCACGCCCTCGGCGTTCTCGGTGATGCCGGCGCTGCCCGGCGGCCTGAGCCTCAACGCGCTGACCGGTGCGATCACCGGCACGCCGGCGGCCATCCAACCGCTGACGACATACACGGTCACGGCCAGCAACAGCGCGGGCTCGGCGCAGGCGCAGGTGCAGATCGCGGTCACCGGAAGTGGCAGCTGGGTTTCGCAGGCGGTTCTGCCGACCGGACGTCACTACGCGCCGGTCGTGCGCCTGCAAAGCGGCAAGGCGCTGGTCATCGGCGGGTTCACGGCCTCCGGCGTGACCGCGTCGGTCCTTGTCTACGACCCGGCGGGCAACAGCTGGACCGCGGCCGCGCCCATGTTGACGCCTCGCTCCGACGGATCGGCGACCGTGCTGCCCGACGGACGCGTGCTGGTCGCCGGCGGCGACGGCGCGGGCATCTCCCCCATTGCGGCCGCCGAAATCTACGACCCGGTCGCCGATACCTGGCAGCTCGCCGCGAGCATGGCCGAGGCGCGCACGCGGGCCACAAGCACACTGCTGCCCAATGGCAAGGTCCTCGTCATCGGTGGCTACCGCCGGATTCCCAGTTTGACCTTTTCGCAGACGGCCGAGCTGTATGACCCGGCTTTCAACACCTGGACCTCCATGGCCACGCCGTTGTCGTCCCCACGCGCTCAGCATGCCGCGCAGCTGCTGCCGGGCGGCAATGAAGTGCTGGTGATCGGCGGCATCAACCGAAACGGGTTCGTGACCTCCGCCGAACGGTTCCCTGTCAACGACAGCGGTGCCACCACGCCTGTTGCGGGCACCGTGCCCGCCGCCAACGTATACACCTCCGTGCTGCTGGCGGACGGCGACGTGCTTGCGATGGGCGATGGCAGCAGCACCGCGATGCGCTTCGACGTCGCCACGCCGGGCTGGACGGCGAGCGTTTTTTCCAGCACGCGCTCCCTTCCGACGATGACGACGCTGGCCGATGGCCGCGTGTTGCTCGCGGGCGGTACTGGCAGTGGCGGCGTTCGTCTGGCCACCGCAGAAATCTACAACCCCGACTTCGACGTCTGGACGCCGGCGAGTTCGATGTCCACCGGGCGCAGTGCCGCCTCCGCGGTCTTGCTCAGCGATGGCTCCGTCCTGGTTGTTGGCGGATTCTCCAGCTCGGGCGAAATCGACGCGGTGGAGCGCTTCCTGCCCTAGGCCTTGCCGTGTCACAAGCGAACGGCCGCTTTCCTGGCCTGCGAACGTCGGTTATCTGGCGATTTTTGGGCAGAGGTCGACCGTCCGGTCTTGGCCGTCAGTCGCCGTAGTCTGTGCTCGGCTCTTCGGTTCCGTCAGGCTTCCAGAATCGCCAGACTCCGACTTCCTGGCCCGCGCGGTAGCGGCCCTCGGCCGCAGGCTGCCCGTTCGGATGCAAGTCGCGCCAAAGCCCGTCCTCCTTGCCATCGACATACTGCCCTTCGGACGCCAGCGTGCCATGCTCGTGGTAAGCAACGAAGAGGCCGTGCCGAATCCATCGGGTCTTGTCGGGAGCCATCACCCTCGCATAGCGGAACTTGATGGCTCCTGACTCGTAGGGAATCTCGGCGATGTTGAGGTCAGCTTCGATGGTCATGCTAAGGCATTGACGGGAATTGGCGGGCGGTCGGGAAGGTCCGGTGTTGGCCGATAGTATCCATTCGCGCAAGGCCGAGGGATGTCGGCACCCGCTGCCTAGGTGCCTTCCGTTAGGCTCGCTTCAGACTGATTACTGCCGTTCGATGGAGCGGTGCGGACGGGCGCTATCGGCCGGATTCGGCTCTTCGCAACCACCTGCCGCTCGGCCGAAGTGCTGGTTACTCGGCGCCATGCGGGCGTTACGGGCAGCCTTGCCTGAGTGTTCGTCTCAGAAAACGAATTGGGAGAAGCGAACCAAGCATCTAGGCCATGGCGCTGCCTCAAGTCTCAATTGAAGTCACCTCAACTATTTTTGAAAACTCCTCCAGTATTTCCGGAAAGCTCCTCTGGACGTAGCGCATAACCCGAGGGTTGTCCATCAGCTTCACGATGTATCCGCGGGCGAGCATTAGATTGAGCATGTCCTCTCCATGGGACTGCTCGGCAATCTTGTACTGAGTCAGAAGATTCGACATCTCATTTTCCATGCGCGCGAGTTGCTCTTGCGATAGAGCGACTTGACGCAACGGTTTCTTTCCCGCTACTAGCATTTCAGATGGCGTGGCCGCGAGTAACGCCCGCGCGTAGCTGGCCGTTATGCTGTTCGCCGCAACCATCAACTCCGCGCATTCCACCTGACGCGTCAGCTTCATGCGCCGAAGGGCGGGGGCAACCTCGGTCGAGAAATCATGGTCCTTCAAGATATCGACAACTTCCTCGCAGATGCCATCTAGCAAGCCGCTCTTCTTTTTCAGGAGACTCACATCGATGCACAGCCCCTTCGCTAGCTTAGCCGCCGAAATCCCTCGGTCCATGGCTCGCCGAATCATCAGATGCTCTTGTATTGTCGACACCCGATTCAGCCGATTGTTATAGGTGAAGGTTTCGTCGTCCGTCGCAACCAGGCAGGGGATTTCTGTGATGCCGAGTTCTCTCATCGCATGCAGTCGAAGGTGTCCGTCGAGCACTAGATGATGACCGGTCTTGCGGTCCACCGCAGATACGGAGAGAGGCTCGATGAGTCCGATTTCTAGTATCGAGTTGCGTATCTGTCGGTACTTGTAGGATGAGGTGATTCGGGGATCGAGCTTGGTCGATGGAAGGAGCCCATCGGACGAAATCATGAGCGGCTTTGGCAAGAAGCCAAGCGCAATGGTCGTCACAGCGCCCCTCCCATACGCGCGACTCGCTCCGCTAGGTACGACGGCAGGGTGTCCAGCCCTTCAAGTCGGAGGACGTTCAGAAAATTCTCGTCCATGAACATTTTTCGTAGCGCACCAAGGATAAAAAAAAGTCTTTGCTGAACGAGTGAAGACTTGCGAACCATCATGCGCTGCCGCTCGACCTCCTTCTGGTACGCACGAACGAGGCTCAAACTACTTATGTCAGGCCGACTTCTCGGCGATGCTCGCGCGATTGTGCGACCCAGGAACTGCCGTCGCTCCACGAGCTTCTTGGCATACATCAATTGCGGGCCACGCAGCTCGCCGGACTCGTAGGACTCCTGCATGGCCATCTGTTGGATTCCATCGATCTCTGACCCGAGATTTCCATTGAATACTGACCCACCCGCTTTGTGAGCCTGAAGGCTTCACGGTGTGGATAAGTGCTTGGTGTTCTCCTTTTTAGGTTGGGTGTGTGGATCTGCCGCAGATTGCGCCGCTGTTTGCGCGATTTGGTTGCCTCGATCGCGAGCCAGGTCGCGAGCTTCTCGGCATAGGGATCGAGCTTGCTTGAGCTCGTCCGCTTGGCGTAGCGCGGCTCTTCATCGCCGGCTCGCAGGTACTTCTTTACGGTGTTGCGAGACAGGCCTGTACGCCTGGCTATCTCGCGAATGGACATCTGCTCGCGCAGGGCCCAGCGTCTGATGACACTCAATGTCGCCACGTCTATCACTCCTAGGACTAGGATCCCCTGCTTTAAAAATG
>NZ_PKMT01000004.1:0-567195 GCF_002849325.1 Variovorax sp. RO1 | reverse complement strand
AGGCGGGGCTTCACGTCCACACCCAGGTCTTCGGGCTTGAAGACGTCCAGTTGCTTCTTCTTGGCCTTCATGATGTTCGGCAGCGTCACATAGCGCGGCTCGTTCAGGCGCAGGTCGGTCGTGATGACCGCGGGCAGCGTGAGCGTCAGCGTTTCCATGCCGCCGTCGACTTCGCGTGCCACGGTGACCTTGTCGGCTGCCAGGTCGACCTTCGAGGCGAAGGTGGCTTGCGGCAGGTCGGCCAAAGCAGCCAGCATCTGGCCCGTTTGATTCGCGTCGTCGTCGATGGCTTGCTTGCCCAGGATGATCAGCTGGGGCTGTTCCTTGTCGACCAGCGCCTTGAGCAGCTTGGCAACCGCGAGAGGCTGCAACTCTTCAGTGGTCTCGACCAGGATGCCGCGATCGGCGCCGATGGCCATGGCGGTGCGCAGGGTTTCCTGGCACTTCGCATCACCGCACGACACGGCGATGACTTCGGTCACGAGGCCCTTTTCCTTCAGGCGAACCGCTTCTTCGACAGCGATCTCGTCGAAGGGGTTCATGCTCATCTTGACGTTGGCAATGTCCACCCCGGTGCCGTCGCTCTTGACGCGCACCTTCACGTTGTAATCGACGACCCGTTTGACAGGCACAAGAACCTTCATTGACTTGACTCCATTGGATTGCAAAAAGGGGGGCTTCGAGAGCAGCCTGCCATTTTAGGACGCCGGCCTTGGCTGCTACTCCATTCTTCTTGTTGGCCTCGAGGGCTCAAAAAAAGAACGATCGTGCTTTTCCGTGATTATAAAACAGCGGGAGGCGCTGCGGCCACACCCGCCGGCAAAGATTCCACTCGCAGCACCCGCTGCGGATAGGGAATGTCAATGCGGGCGGCCCGCAGTCCTTCGAGGATGGCGATGTTGATGGCCGAGCGCACGTTGTCCTTGCCCTTGTCAGGGTCGGCGACCCAGAAGTTCAGGCTGAACTCCAGTCCGTCGGGCGCAAAGGTGACGAGATAGGCCACGGGCGCCGGGTCGGTCATGACGCGCGGCTGGGCCTTGGCGGCGTCGCACAAAATGCCCTGCACCTGCGCCACGTCGCTCTCGTAGCCGACGACGATGTTGGTGGTGATGTTGAACTTGCGATCGGCCAGCGACAGGTTCTCGACCCGGCTGGTGATGAGCGATTCGTTCGGCACGATGGCTTCGCGCCCGTTGCCCGCGCGAATGAGCGTGTAGCGCGTCTTGATGTCGGTGATGCGACCCTCGAAGGTGTCGACCTTCACGTTGTCGCCGATGCGGATCGAGCGCTCCAGCAGGATCACGAAACCGCTCACGTAGTTGGCCGCCAGCTTCTGCAGGCCGAAACCCAGGCCCACGCCGAGCGCGCCGCCCAGCACCGACAGCGCCGTGAGGTCGACCCCCACCGCCGACAGCGCGAACAGCAGGCCGATCAGCAGCAAGAAGGCACGCACCGCGTTCGACGCCACCTTGCGCATCGACAGGTCGCTCACGGCCTCGCGCAGGATGCGCTTCTCGATGGTGCTGGCAATCCACAGCGCGATCATCAGCACCAGCCCGGCGGACAGCGCGCCCTGGATGATGGTCTGCAGGCTCACGCGGGTCTTGCCGAAGGCCAGTGTGATGTCGTCGAGCTCGGCCAGCACCGGCGGCAGCAGGCCGACGATCCACAGCACGGCGGCGATCCAGGCCAGCCACGAAATGGTGCGTTCGATCAGCCGCACGAGGCTGGAGGTCGGGAACACGGCCCGCAGCACCCGCGCGAACAGCCGGATGACCGCCAGCGACAGGAACACCGGCACGGCGATGCGCAGCACCAGCACCACCGGCAGCACATCGAGCGCCACGCGGCGCGCGATGCCGGTGAGCACCAGCGCGAGCAGCGGGAACAGCAGGCCGTCGAAGGTGCGCTCGCCGAACCAGATCGAGTCCTTGGGCTGATCGCGGCCGAACCACTTGCACACGGCCCATGCCACGGCCACGCAGGTCACGAGCACGGCCAGTTCGATGCCCAGGCCGTGCGCGTCGACCTGTTTCAGGCGCAGAAGGAAGTCGTCGAAATTGAAATTCATCGATGAAAGAAACATGGTGCCCCGCGGGCGCCGTCTGCGTTAGAGGTCTGCCAGCACGCGGATGTGCGCTTCCACACTGCGCGCCAGGGCGTCGAGGTGATAGCCGCCTTCGAGCAGGGAGACGATGCGCCCGCGCGCATGGCGCTTGGCGACATCGCGCACGCGGCCGGTGATCCAGGCGAAGTCGTTTTCGTTGAGGCCGAGCTGGCCCAGTTCATCTTCGCGGTGGGCGTCGAAGCCGGCGCTGATGAAGACCATCTGCGGCTTGAAGGCGTCGAGCCGCGGCATCCAGATCGCCTCGACCAGCTCGCGCACGTCCATGCCCTTGGTGTAGGCCGGGATCGGCAGGTTGAGCATGTTCGAGGCCGGGTGCTCGGTGCCGCTGTACGGATAGAACGGGTGCTGGAAGAACCCGACCATCAGCACGCGCGGGTCGTTCGACAAAATGTTCTCGGTGCCGTTGCCGTGGTGCACGTCGAAATCGACGATGGCCACGCGGTCCAGGCCGTGCACCTCGAGCGCGTGCCGCGCAGCAATGGCCACGTTGTTGAAGAAGCAGAAGCCCATCGCCTGCTCGCGGCAGGCATGGTGGCCCGGGGGGCGCACCGGGCAGAAAGCGTTCTCGATCTCGCCGGCCATCACGGCATCGGTCGCGGCGACAGCGGCGCCGGCAGCGCGGCGCGCGGCCAGCAGGGTGAATCGGGTCAGTACGGTATCGGGGTCGACCTGCGCGTGGTCGGGGCCGCCGGCGGGCGCGTCGGCCACGAGGCGCTGCTGCAGCTCCTCGAGGTGTTCAACGTGCGCGTGGCTGTGGGCCCGGGTGATCTGTTCCAGCGTGGCCAGGGGCACCTCGCCCCGCGCCAGCGCGTCGCCGACGCCGGTCAAAAGCAACCGGTCTTCGATGGCATCCAGCCGCTCAGGGCATTCGGGATGCCCGTTGCCCATGTCGTGCTTCCAGAAGTCGCGATGCGTGAAGTAGCCTGTCTTGCCCATCTCTCGCCGTGTCTCGTGTCGTCGCGTCTAGACCTCACACGGCATGGGGCCGCAAGGTCTTACGGTATCGTTTGCATATGGATACAAATATGGACGTAGCCGCGAAGCTAGCCTCTTTGCTGAGTCAGCTTAACACGGTGATTGTTGGCAAAGATGCCCAAGTGCGCGACTGCGTGGCCTGTTTGCTGGCCGGCGGACACCTGCTGATCGAGGACGTGCCGGGGGTCGGCAAGACCACCCTGGCCCATGCGCTCTCGCACACTTTCGGCTTGCAGTTCTCGCGCGTGCAGTTCACGGCCGACCTGATGCCGGGCGACCTGTCGGGCGTGGCGATCTACGACCGGGGGCAACAGGCCTTCGTGTTCCACCCCGGGCCGATCTTTGCGCAGGTGCTTCTGGCCGACGAAATCAACCGCGCCAGCCCCAAGACCCAGAGCGCGCTGCTCGAGGCGATGGAAGAAAAGCAGGTCACGGTCGAGGGCGAGACCCGCCCCCTGCCCTCGCCCTTCTTCGTGATCGCCACGCAGAACCCGCAGGACCAGCTCGGCACCTTCGCGCTGCCCGAGTCGCAGCTCGACCGTTTCCTGATGCGCATCTCGCTGGGCTACCCCGACCGCGCCGCCGAGCGCCAGCTGCTCGCGGGCGCCGACCGCCGCGAGATGCTCGCCGGCCTGCCTGCCCTGCTGACCGCCGGCGAACTCACCGCCCTGCAGCAGCGCGTGCAGCAGGTGCATGCGGCCGAGCCGCTGCTGAACTACCTGCAGGACCTGATCGCCGCGACCCGCTCGGGCCGCTGGTTTTTGCAGGGCCTGTCGCCGCGCGCGGGCATCGCCGTGCTGCGCGCCGCCAAGGCGCAGGCGCTGCTGGCCAACCGCAGCTACGTGGCGCCCGACGACATCCAGGCCGTGCTGCCGCAGACCATCGCGCACCGCCTCACGCCCGTGGGCGACGCGGGCCGCGGTGCGGTCGAACAGGTGCGCGCGATGATCGCCGCGGTGCCGCTGCCGTGAACCCTGTCGGCGTCCTGCGTTCGCGCCTCGACGGCTGGTTTCTTTCGCGTCGGCTGCCGTCGGACACGCTCGAACTCACCCAGCGCAACGTCTACATCCTGCCGACGCGCGCCGGCTGGACGCTGGCGGCCACGCTGCTGGTACTGCTGGTGGCGTCGATCAACTACCAGCTCAACCTGGGCTACCTGCTGACCTTCCTGCTGGCGGGCAGCGTCGCGGTGGGCATGCACGTGTGCCACGCCACCTTGCGCGGGCTGGCGCTGCGCATGGTGCCGCCCGAGGCGCAGTTCGCGGGCGCCGCCGCGGTGTTCCGCGTGGTGCTGCACAACACGCGGCGCAGCGTGCGCTACGGCATCGGCATGGCGGTGCGCGGCAGCGGCCAGTGGGCCTGGACCGACGTGCCGGCCGAAGGCACGTCGACCGTGGAGATCGCCTTCCAGCCCGAGCGGCGCGGCCTGCACCCGGTGCCGCCGCTGACCGCCGAGACGCGTTTTCCGCTCGGCACCTTCCGCGTGTGGACGGTCTGGCGGCCGGCCGCGCAGATGCTCGTGTACCCGACGCCCGAAGCCCATCCGCCGCCGCTGCCACCGGGTGAACCGCTCTCCGGGCCCGCCGCCGCGTCGGCCGCGATGCGGGCGCAGAACGCCGGCGAATACGACGGCGTGCGCGCCTACCGCCGCGGCGATCCACTGAAGCTCGTGGTGTGGAAAAAGGCCGCGCGCGCACAGGCCAACGGCTCCGAAGACCTCGTGAGCCGCGACACGCAGCACACGCAGCGCGAAGAACTCTGGCTCGACGCGCAGGCTGCCGCGCTGCCCGACGCCGAAGCCCGCCTGTCGCGCCTGTGCGCCTGGGTGCTCATGGCCGACCGGCTCGGCGTGGACTACGGCGTGCGCGTCGCCGGGCGCACCGTGAACCCCTCGCAGGGCGAAGCCCACCGGCGCGCCTGCCTCGAAGCGCTGGCGCTGTGCGCATGAACGAGGTCGTCGCATGAACCGGGTCGCACGCGAACTCACCGCACTGCCAAGGGACGCACGGGACACGCTGTTCCTGCTCTGCGTCATCGGCCTGATCCTGCTGCCGCAGGTGAACGAACTGCCGTGGTGGTGCTCGGCCATCACCGCCATGGTGCTGCTGTGGCGCGCCTCGCTGGCGGTGCAGGCGCGCCCGCTGCCCAGCAAGTGGTGGCGCATCGCGCTGCTGGCGCTGGCGCTGGCCGGCACCTACGCCACCCACCGCACGCTGCTGGGCCGCGACGCGGGCGTGACGCTGGTCGTGTGCCTGCTGGCGCTCAAGACGCTGGAGCTGCGCGCGCGGCGCGACGCCTTCGTGGTCTTCTTCCTGGGCTTCTTCGCGATGCTCACGAACTTCTTCTATTCGCAGTCGCTGCTCACCGCCTTCACCATGCTGCTGGCGCTGCTGGGCCTGCTGACGGCGCTGGTCAACGCCCACATGCCGGTGGGCCGGCCGCCGCTGATGCAGGCGGCGCGCACCGCCGGCTGGATGGCGCTGGCGGGCGCGCCGGTGATGCTCGCGCTGTTCCTGCTGTTCCCGCGCTTCGCGCCACTGTGGGGCACGCCCAGCGACGCCATGGCCGGACGCAGCGGGCTGTCGAACACGATGCGGGTCGGCACCATCGCCGAACTGGCGCTCGACGACAGCATCGCCGCGCGCATCAAGTTCGACGACAACCGCGCGCCGCCGCAAAGCCAGCTCTACTTTCGCGGCCCCGTGCTGGCGCAGTTCGACGGCCGTGAGTGGACGGCGCTGCCGACCTGGGCGCGCAGCGGGCAGTCGGTGTCGAACCTGCGCACGCGCGGCGAGCCGGTGCGCTACGAGGTCACGCTCGAAGCCAGCCAGCGCCCATGGCTGCTCACGCTCGACGCGGCGCCGCGCGCGCCCGCGCTGCCCGGCTACGAGGTCATCGGCACATCCGACCTGCAGTGGTTCGTGAATCGGCCGGTCACCGACCTCGTGCGCTACCGCGCAGAAAGCCATCCGCAGTTCGAAAGCGGCCCGGTCACACGCACTGGCAGCCGGCTCCAGCCCTACCTGGCGCTGCCGCCCGGCAGCAACCCGCGCACCGCCGCGCTCGCCGCCCAGATGCGCGCCGACCCCGCGCTGGCCGGCGCCGATGCCCAGGCGTTCGTGCAGGCCGCGCTGCAACGCCTGCGCACCGGCGGCTACACCTACACGCTGGAGCCCGGCGTGTACGGCAACGAGACCGCCGACGAGTTCTGGTTCGATCGCAAGGAAGGCTTCTGCGAGCACATCGCCTCCGCCTTCGTGGTGCTGATGCGCAACCTGCAGATCCCCGCGCGCATCGTCACCGGCTACCAGGGCGGCGAGCTCAACAACGTCGACAACTACTGGGTGGTGCGCCAGAGCGACGCGCACGCCTGGGCCGAAGTGTGGCAAGAGGGCGCGGGCTGGGTGCGCGTCGACCCGACCGGCTCGGTCGCACCGGGCCGCATCGGGCAGTTCCAGCGCCTCGTGCCGCAACCCGGCCTGTTCGCCGGCGCCATCGGCGTCATGAGCCCGACGCTGGTGCAGAACCTGCGCGCCGCCTGGGAGGCCGTGAACAACGGCTGGAACCAGTGGGTGCTCAACTACACGCAGAGCCGCCAGCTCGACCTGCTCAAGACCCTCGGCTTCAACGCCCCGAGCCTGGAAGACCTGGCCTACGTGCTGCTGTACCTGCTGGTGGCCGCAAGCCTGGCCGGCGCCGGCTGGACGCTGTGGGAGCGCAGCCAGCACGACCCGTGGCTGCGGCTGCTGGGCCGCGCGCGCGCGCGCCTCGCGAAGGCCGGCCTGCCGCTGCCCGAGACCGCGTCACCGCGGCAGATGGCCCAGGCGGCCGACGCCCGCTTCGGGCCCGCCGCGCAGGCCGTGCGCGACTGGCTGCTGAAGCTCGAAGCCCAGCGCTACGCCCCCACCACCCCGGCCTCGCTCGCCGCGCTGCGCGCCGAGTTCCGCCGGCTGCCCTGGCCGCCCACACCACCGCGCGCCTGACACACAGGACACGCGGCTGCAACCACATGTGTCGCCCGAAAGTGCGCATGCGCACGGGCGGCACAATCATGTCCATGTCACACGCCTTCCCCATGCCTTTGCGCGCCGCAGTGGCCGCCACCGCCCTCCTCGCCGCCTGCGCCGCCTGGCCCACGGGCGCCCTGGCCCAGAAGCCCCAGGCCAACGGCCGCCCCGCGGTCACGCCGGTGCGTGGCAGCATCCCGTACGCCACGCGCGACGACGCCATGGCTTTCGCCGACGACGTCGCCCAGCGCCGCAACCTCGACCGCGAATGGGTGCGCGCCACCATCGGCGCCGCGCGCTTCCTGCCCAACGTGCCGCGCCTGATGCTGCCGGGCCCCGTCGGCACGGTGAAGAACTGGCAGACCTACCGCAGCCGCTTCATCGACCCGGTGCGCATCGCGGCCGGCGTGCGCTTCTGGCGCGCCAACGCCGACACGCTCGCGCGCGCCGAAGCGACCTACGGCGTGCCGCCGGAAATCATCGTCGGCATCGTCGGCGTGGAAACCATCTACGGCCGCAACATGGGGAACTTCCGCGTGATCGATGCACTGGCCACGCTGTCCTTCGACTTTCCGCAAGGCCACCCGCGCGCTGCCGAGCGCATCGCCTTCTTCCGCGGCGAGCTCGAAAGCTTCCTGAGCACCGAAAGCCGCACCGCCGACGATCCGCTCACGCCCGTGGGCAGCTACGCCGGCGCGATGGGCATGCCGCAGTTCATGCCCAGCAGCATCGCCAAGTACGCGGTCGACTTCGACGGCGACGGCCGCATCGACCTCGTGAACAACCCGGTCGACGTGATCGGTTCGGTCGCGAGCTACTTCAAGGGCTTCGGCTGGACGCCGGGCATGCCGTCGATCTACCCGGTGCACTTCGAGGAAGCGCGCCTGAAGAAGGCGCTGCTGCTGGCGCCCGACATCCTGCCGACCTTCAGCGCCGACAGCTTCGTCGCCGCAGGCGCCGTGCCCGAAGGCGAAGGCCTGAAGCACAAGGGCCTGCTCGCACTCATCGAACTGCAGAACGGCCTCGACGCGCCGCCGACCTACGTCGCCGGCACGCGCAATTTCTACGTGATCACGCGCTACAACTGGAGCAGCTACTACGCGATGTCGGTGCTCGACCTGGGCCAGGAGGTCAAGGCCGCGATGGAGCAATAACGGTGATGACACCGCAGGCGCTGCACGCGAACTGGACAGAGGCCTGGCGCGCGCTCGGCGTGGCCGCGCCCGACGACACGCTGCAGCAGGAGCTGCAGCACCGCTACAGCGAGCCGCAGCGGCAGTACCACACGATGCAGCACCTCGGCGAATGCCTCGCGTGGTTCGACCAGGAACAGGCGCTGGCCGAACGCCCCGGCGAAGTCGCGCTGGCGCTGTGGTTCCACGACGCGATCTATGACGTGCATGCGCACGACAACGAGGCGCGCAGCGCCGACTGGGCGCGGCAGGCGTTGCAAGCCGCCGGCGCAGACGCAGCGGCGGCCGATCGCGTCCACGCGCTTGTCATGGCGACGCGCCACGACGCCGTGCCCCAGGGCCGCGATGCTGAATTGCTGATCGACATCGACCTGTCGATCCTCGGTGCCGATCGCACGCGCTTCGACGAGTACGAGCGCCAGGTGCACGCGGAATACGGTTTCGTTCGCGAGGAGATTCGCCTGCCGCGTCGGCGCGCGATCCTCCAGCGCTTTCTCGACCGCCCGGCGATCTACGCCACGCCGCGCCTGCATGCGCTGCTCGAAGCGCGAGCGCGCGCGAACCTTCAGCGCTCGATCGCGGGCTGATCGCTCGGCACCAGCCGCCACCACTCGGTGCGCGGCGGCGCATCGCCGTAGGCTTCTTCCACCACACCGAACAGCAGGCCATCCGGCCCTGCGCCGAGCTGCGACAACGCCAGCGGACGCGCGAGATCGCGGCACAGCATGAAGCTCGCATCGCCCTGCCAGTCGAGGCAGCGGCCGACCTCGGCCAGCATCAATGCGGGCTGGCTCTGCATGAAAGTGAACGGCATCGGCAAGCCCGCATCGAGCTGCGCGAGCCCCGCACGCGTAGCCTCCCACGCGCCGCGCTGGCTGGTCACGCGCAGGCGCGCCCCTGTAGGCAACGCGGCTTCGCCGGCGGCGTCGAGGCACGCGCGCGCGCCGTACATCGCGAGTTCGGTCCACAAGCCGACGCGGCGCGGCCGGCGGCCCAGGCGCGTCGCGAGTGCGTCGCGCCAATCATCGGGTGGCGGATGCGCCACGACATGCGCGGCCGTGCGCCAAGCAAGGGTGACAGTGCTCATGCGGCGCCGCAATCCGTGAGCACCAGCGACGCATGCCCGCCGCCGAAGCCCACCACGTTGAGCAGGATGTGACGCAACCGCGCCGGCGGCCCGTCGCTCAGCGCGATGCCGAGCGTCTCGTCCAGCGCATAGCCGACCGACGGCCAAACGCCGCCTTCGATGCAGCCGACCAGCAAGGCCAGCTCCGCCGCCCCGGCCGCGCCAAGCGTGTGACCGATCGCCGACTTGAGCGACACCAGCGGCGGCAGCGGGTCGAACACCTGCCGCAGCGCCTCGACCTCGATCGCGTCGTTGACCGGGCTGCCGGCGGCCTGCACCTTGATGAGGTCGATGTCCGCGGGCTGCAGGCCGCTGCGCGCGAGCGTCTCGAGGCACATCGCGCGCACCGCGCTCGCCTCGGTGCCCGAGGGATTGCGGCCGTCGACCACGTTGGCGCCGCCGCCCAGCGCCCAGCGCGCAGGTTGCGATCCGAGCCGCAGTGCCGCCACGGCCTCGCCGAGCACCAGCCCCTGGCGTCCCGCGCCGAAGGGCCGTGCGCTGTCGGGCGCCAGCAGCTGCATCGCGCCGAAGCCGGCCACGGTGAAGCGGTTGTCGAGCTCGGCGCCGATCACCAGCGCCTCGCGGGCCTCGCCCGCGCGCACCATGTCGGCCGCCGCCAACATCGCATTGAGCGCCGACGTGCAGGCGGTCGAGACGGTGAAGACCGGGCCTTGCCAGTCGAGCGCGGCGGCGGCGATGTCGGCAAAGTCCTGCAGGTCGCCGCTCAGCCGTTCGTCGTGCTGCGCGTGTTCCATCGCGCCGATGTCGAGCGACGATGACGCCACGAACAGCGGCCCCTGGCGGTCCAGCCCAGCGCCGGTCTGCGCGACCACGCGGCGCACCGTGTGCTGCACGCGCTGCGCCCAGTCACCGGGCGGCACCGCCAGCGTGTACACCGGCCACTGCAGGCCATCGGCCACCGTCACCGGTGTGGGTGGAACGCCGCCGCGCCGCAATGCTGCGAGCGCGGACGGCACATCGTCGCCGAGCACGCAAGCCAGGCCCATACCGGCCAGGTACACCGGACTCCTCAGGCTCATGCCTTGCCCGCTTGCACCAGGTGTTCCGCCAGGTGCGCGATGGAGCTCAGGGCGCGGCGCGTGTCCTTGCTGTCGGGCATGCGCAGGCCGAAGTGCTGCTGGATCGCCATCGACACCTGCAGCGCGTCGAGCGAGTCGAGGTCGAGCCGCGCCTCGGGGCCGAACAGCGGCTCGTCGTCGCCGAGGCCGCCGGGCGGTGGTTCTTTCTCGACGGCCTCGAGCACGAGGGCCTTGAGGCGGGCGATGAATTCAGGAGAAGAAACGGTGCTCGTCACGGTGCGCGCCTGCGAAACAGAAAGACAGCCACGAAAAACATGAGGGCCGCGAACGCCACCAGCCGGCCGACCTGCGGCAGCACCTCGGCCGCGCCGCCGCCGCGCAGCAGCACGGTGAGCAGCGCTTCGAGCCCCCAGTTCATGGGAGAGATTTCGACCATGCGCTGCATGAAGCCCGGCATGACGAACTTGGGCACCATGATGCCGCCCGCCGCCGCCATCAGCACATTCACCATCGGGCCGAGCGTGGCGGCCTGCGCATGGCTTTTCACGAGGCAGGCCACCGCGAGCGACAGGCTCACGGCCGCCAGGCTCACGGCCGCGAGCGAGAGCAGCAGGCCGCCCCAGTGGATGCCCGACAGCGAGAGCGCATCGCCGCCGATCATCGGCATGAGCCAGATGCCTGCCGCCAGCATCAGCAGCGCCTGCAGCGCGTTCACGCCGAGGTAGGGCAAGGCCTTGGACGCCAGCAGCATCGAGCGCGACACGCCCAGGCTCTGCAGCCGGCCGAGCGCGCCCGAGCCGCGCTCCTGCACGAACAGGCTGGACAGCGAGGCCACGACGAAGAACATGCCGAACACCAGCCAGGCCGGCACGTTCTGCTGCACCGACGTGGGCCGCGGGCCGGCCGTGGCAAAGCGCTCCGCCTGCACCATCGCCTGGATGGACGCGTCGGGCGCAGGGCTGGCCGTGCCGGGCACCGCCAGCGCGAGCCGCGCCTTGAGTTCGCCCGAGGCACCGATGAGTTCGGCGCGCAGCGCGTTGAACAGGTTGGCATCGATGCCGGGCTCGGCCAGCAGGCGGATGTGGGCGCGCGTGGAAAGCGCGGCCGATTCCAGTTCTTCCGACAGGCCGGGCTCCAGCACGATCACGTACTTGAGCGTGCCGCTGCGCAGCCGCGCCTGCCAGTCGGCGCCCAGTGGCTGCGGCACGCCGTGGCTGCGTTGCCAGATCTGCAGCAGCCACTTGGCGGGCGTGCCGCTGTCGCGCACGTCGACCGCGTAGCTCAACTCGGCCAGCGGCGGGCGGTAGATGTCTTTCAGCGTGAGCGACATCAGCACGATGAACACCATCGGCATCACGAACAGCACGGCCAACCCGTGCATGTCGCGCACGAGAGCCAGCAGTTCTTTCTTGATGAGCGCGAAGAGCATGGCGTTCGATCAGTCGCGCAGCGAACGGTGGGTGAGCGCCATGAAGAGCTGCTCGAGGTCGTGGCGGCCGAACTCGGCCTGGCGCACCTCGATGCCCTCGGCTTCGAGCGCGGCCAGCACGGGGCCGGGGCCGCTGCCGGCATTGAGGTGGATGCGCCAGTGCGCCGCGCCCTGCTCCACCGTGCCGAAGCGCGACAGCATCTGCGCGTCGAGCCCGTCGGCGGCCAGGGTCAGCAGCATCGCGCTTTGCGACAGCAGCGCGTCGAGCGGACCTTCGCGCAGCACGCGACCCTGGTCGAGGATGGCCACGCGGTCCGCGATGGCCTCGATCTCTTCCATGTAGTGCGAGGCGTAGATCACTGCCGCGCCGGCCTGCGCCAGGCTCTTGATGGCGTCGAGAATGAAGGCGCGCGACTGCGGATCGACGCCCACGGTCGGCTCGTCGAACAGCATCAGCTCGGGTTCGGGCAGCAAGGCGATCGCGAGGTTGAGGCGGCGCTTGAGGCCACCCGAGAGCCGTTCGGCGCGCACGCCCGAAAACTGCTCCAGCTGCGCGAACTGCGTGCATGTGTCGATGCGCGCCTTCTTCCGCGCCCCCGAAAGTTTGCCGGCCGCGGCAAAGCAGGCCAGGTTCTCGGCCACGGTGAGCATCGGATAGAAGGCCTGGTCCTGCGGCGCGACGGCGATGCGCGTGGGCGCCTTGGCGCGCACCTGCTGCAACGGCTGGCCGTCGATGCGGATGTCGCCCGACTGCACCGCGAGCGCGCCCGACAGGTGCGAGATCAGCGTGGTCTTGCCGGCGCCGTTCGGGCCGAGAAGACCGAGCACGCAACCGCGCGGCACGGCGAGCGACACGTCGGCCAGCGCGGCCTTGTCAGCGTGCGGGTAGCGGTAGCCGAGCTGGTGCAGCTCCAACATCAGGCAACAGCGGCCTTGAGGTCGCGGAAGAAGGTTTCTTCCTGCTGCGCCTGCTCGCGCAGCTTGCCGGCGAGCGCGACCGGATCCACAGGCTCGCGCCCCTTCACCATGCGCGCCGCCTTGAGCGCGAACGCGCGCCAGCCGTCGCCGATGGCGATCAGGCGTTCGGACATCTGCGTGAGCTGCGGCTTGTCGAGCAGCTGCGCCGCCTCCTGCAGGAAGCCCGCGTAGATGAAGCGGAAGCCCGCCCCGCCCGTGCCGATTTCTTCCTGCATGCGCACCAGGTGGCCGATGAAGTCGACGCTGCGCGGATCGCTGGGCGACAGCTTCTGCATGCGCTTGGCCAGCGTGCGCATGCCGCGCACGCCGACGATGGGCACGGGCGCGAGCATGTTGCGCACGGTCTTGCGGATGGCCTTGGTGACCGAGGCGGCGTCGACCGCCTTGCGCTCGATGGCCTGCGGGTAGTACATGAGCCCCTTGGGCGCCAGCACGCCCTTGGCGAAGCGGGCGCGCGACAGGTCTTCGCTCGCGCAGCGCACGGGTGCCTCGAACACGGGGTCGCTGATCAGGTAGTCGTCGCCGTCCTTGCCGTAGACCAGCAGGTTGTGCGCGTTGAAGTGAAAGCGCATGTTCGGCGGAAAGTACGGCAGCCAGTAGACCGAGGTCTGCAGGCCCACGAGCTGACCGTCGGCCAGCAACGCGTCGAGCCGCTGCTGCCCGGCTTGCGGGCTGCGGAAGGTCTCGAAGCGAAAGCGCGCGGCCATCGGCGCCAGCAGGCCCTTGATGATGGCCTTGGGCGGCATGCGGTACGAGATGAGCGGCAGGCCCGACAGCTTGATGAACGGCAGGTAGGCGAACGACAGCGCCGACGACAACCCCAGCGCCATCGCCTCGCTCATCGGCGCGCCGTGGTGGCGCATGAGGCTGGAGATGACGCCGCTTTCGCAGTGCGCCGCCTGTTGGTGTTGGAAGTTCACGGCAGGCCTTGCAGGGTGGAAACGGGCAAGCCCAGCGCCTGGCCGTAGCGGGCGAGCTGGGCCGGCGACAGCGCGGCGAAATGGCGCGGCTGCAGGTGGCGGCGCACGCGCCATTGCCAGAAGCCGCTGGTCTGCGAGAGCAGCGCCACGTCCATGCGGCGCTCGTACATCCAGTATTCGAGCGGCGAAGCCAGCCCGGCCTTCACGCGCGTCTTGGCCTCTTGTGCCTGCTCGACCAGCACGTCGACCGCGTGGCTGGTGACGATCTCTTCCGCCTCCCAGCCCTTCGACGTGGTGGTGACGACGCGGCCTTGCGCGTCGCGGGCGTACATCAGCTTGGAATGGCCGGCGAGGGTCGCGTTGCCCTCCTGTGGCACGGCATCGAGGTCCATGGCTACACCGCCTCCAGGTAGATGAAGCCGCTCGAGAAGCGACCGCTTTCGGGCACGAACATCAGCAACTTCTGGCCGGGCTTGATGCGACCGGAACGGAACAGCTCGTCCAGCATGATGTACGGCGAGGCCGAACCGGTGTTGCCCTTGGTCGCGAGGTTGCTGAACCAGCGCTCGCGCGGAATCGGCAGGCCCAGCGAGGCCAGGCTGGCGGCCACGGGCTCGACGAAATAGTGCGACGACAGGTGCGGCAAGAACCAGTCGATGTCGTCGGTCTTCAGCCCGCGGCGCTCGATGAGGGCTGCGAGCGGCTCGGTCAGCGTGGCGCGCACGATGTTGTCGTTGAGCAGGCGCACGTCCTGCTTGACCGCGAAGGTCGAGTCGCGCTGCCAGTCGGCGGGCGAGGTGCGGGCCCAGCCGTCGAGGCCGCCCTGCGCGTTCTTGTCGGCACCGGCGTACATGCACACCGGCAGTTCGTGCGCGGCCGATGACAGCTCGATCCATTCGACGCGCAGCGACAGCGGCCCGCGCGGCTCGCGCTCCAGCAGCACCGCGCCGGCGCCGTCGGACAGCATCCAGCGCAAGAAGTCTTTCTCGAAGGCGATCTCGGGGCGCGCTTCGAGCGCCTCGATCTTGTGTTCGAGCTCGGCCTCGAAGTTGATGCCGCGCATCACGGCCGAGGCCAGCTCGGAACCCGTGGCGACCGCGCGCCGCGCATCGCCCGCACGCACCGAGAGCCACGCATGCTTGAGCGCCGCCGCGCCGGCCAGGCAGATGCCGGCGCAGGCCACCACCTCGAGCCGGGGCCAGCCGAGTTCGCCGTGCACCATCACTGCGTGGTTGGGCATGAGCTGGTCGGGCAGCGAGGTGCCGGTCGCCAGGCAGTCGACCGGGCCGATGTCGTCGCCCAGCGCGCGGATGGCCGCGGCGGTGAGCTGTGCATTGGTCATGGCCAGTTGGCCGGTGGCGCGGTCGATGGCGTAGTGGCGCGACTGGATGCCGTTGCTGCGCAGGATGAGGCGTCGCGCACGCGACACCTTGCCGCCGATGCGACCCAGCACTTCTTCGATGTCTTCGTTGCTGACCGGAGAAAAAGGCAGGAAGGCAGCGGTGCGGGTCAGGAAAACATCAGTCGTCATAAAGAGGGAGCCGGTCCGTGGCAGAGCCCGACGGGCGCTCGAATTGAGCGGTCATTTTAGTCAGCCACCCTCGGAACAAAGGACGCAGCAGCGCCTGCAGGGTCAGGCTCACCGGCACGACGGTAACGATCAGCGCCAGCAGAAACAACACGTACAGCAGCAGCAGCGGTTTGCGCACCGCCGCGCCCGGCCCACCGGCCGCCATGATCAGCTTGCCCCAGAGGTAGAAGCTGCGCGTGCCGGCCTTCTCGCTGACCAGCAGGCGCGCGTCGGCGCGCACCGCACCCAGCCCGGCCAGCAAGGGCGCATCGCCCTGCTCTTTACCTGCGTGCAGCGCGTCGCGCAGGGCGCGGCCGAAGCGGCTGCAGCGGCGAATCTGCTCTTCGCTCAGGCCCGCGTCGGGCATGCCCCAGAAACCGCGCTTGCGGCCCCAGATGAGCCAGGCCGGCGTAGTGAAGAAGGTGGCCAGCGTGGGGCCGGGGTCGGTCAGCACCACGTTGTCGATCAGGCGCGCGCCAGTGGCGGCGAGCAGTCCCTTGAGCTTTTCGTGGGCCAGCAGCCACATGTTGCGGCACGCAATGACCGTGACCACGGGTTTTCCCTTGAGCAGTCGCGCCGCCACGGGGTGCTGCAGGAAGGCCGCAATCGGCTGCGCGGGCGCCAGGAACCAGACCTGGTACGGCAGGATGACGAGGTCGAAGTCTTCATCGCCCGTGAGGGTCAGCGGCGCCAGCGGGCCCGGCTTCATGTGGGCCGACTCGGGGAAGGCGTCGAAAAAAGTCAGGAACGGCCAGGGCCAGGGAAAGCTCTGCAGCGGCCGCAGCGTTTCCACATGCAGTTCGATGCCCGGATCGGCGCGCAGCGGCGCGGCGATCTGCCCGGCCACGCGGTCGAGCTGCCCGGTCTGCGAGTACTGGATCAGCAGGACGCGTTTGACACGCGCGCTCGGGGTGGCAAGAGGGCTGGCGGTGGGGCTGGAAGAACTTGGATTCACTGGCGGGGCGTGGCGGGGGCCGTCGAATGTAAGCGAAGCTTTTCAAAGGTGCATCTGCCATTGGTCATGGCGTCGCATGAATCCGACGAACCATTCGGGCAGAACGCGAAAAAGGGCCGCACCTCGCGGCACGGCCCTTGTTTGCATTTGTGATGCCCGGTGTGCGTTCAGCGCACCTTGCCGTCCTTCCAGGCGCTCAGCAGCTTGTTGTAGTCGATGGTCTCGCCCTTGGGCTTTTCGTTGGCCAGCTTCTTCCACGGGGCGTTCTTGTCGCTGAGCCACTTGTTCGGGTCGCCCTTCGGATTGAGCTTGGGTGCGCAATGGGCCATGCCGGCGCGTTGCAGGCGGCCCATCACGTTGTCCATCTCGTCGGCCAGGTTGTCCATGGCTTTTTGCGGGGTCTTCTCGCCCGTGACGGCTTCGGCCACGTTCTTCCACCACAGCTGCGCCAGCTTCGGGTAGTCGGGCACGTTGGTGCCGGTGGGCGTCCACGCCACGCGGGCCGGGCTGCGGTAGAACTCGACCAGGCCGCCCAGCTTGGGCGCCATGTCGGTCATGGCCTTGCTCTGGATGTCCGATTCGCGGATCGGGGTCAGGCCCACGATGGTCTTCTTGAGCGACACGCTCTTGGAGGTCACGAACTGGGCGTAGAGCCAGGCGGCTGCCGTCTTGTTGGCGTCATGGCCGTTGAAGAACGACCACGAACCCACGTCCTGGTAGCCGTTCTGCATGCCCTGCTTCCAGTACGGGCCGTTCGGGCCGGGCGCCATGCGCCACTTGGGCGTGCCGTCCTCGTTCACCACGGGCAGGCCCTTCTTGGTCATGTCGGCCGTGAAGGCCGTGTACCAGAAGATCTGCTGGGCAATCTGGCCCTGCGCGGGCACCGGGCCGGCTTCGCCGAAGGTCATGCCCATGGCTTCCTTGGGCGCGTACTTCTTCATCCAGTCGATGTACTTGGTGAGCGCGTACACGGCGGCCGGCGAGTTGGTCGCACCGCCGCGCGACACGGCGGCGCCCACGGGCGTGCACTTGTCGTCGGCCACGCGAATGCCCCACTCGTCGATCGGCATGCCGTTCGGGGTGCCGATGTCGGCGGTGCCGGCCATCGAGAGCCACGCGTCGGTGAAGCGCCAGCCCAGCGACGGGTCTTTCTTGCCGTAGTCCATGTGGCCGTAGATCGGTTTGCCGTCGATGGTCTTCACGTCGACGCTGAAGAACTCGGCGATGTCTTCGTAGGCGCTCCAGTTCAGCGGCACGCCCAGGTCGTAGCCGTACTTGGCCTTGAACTTGTCCTGCAGGTCCTTGCGCGCAAACAGGTCGGCGCGGAACCAGTACAGGTTGGCGAACTGCTGGTCGGGCAGCTGGTACAGCTTGCCGTCGGGCGCAGTGGTGAACTTGGTGCCGATGAAGTCCTTGATGTCGAGCCCGGGGTTGGTGTACTCCTTGCCCGCACCGGCCATGTAGTCGGTGAGGTTCATCATCTTGCCGTAGCGGTAGTGCGTACCGATCAGGTCGGAGTCGGAAATCCAGCCGTCGTAGATCGACTTGCCCGACTGCATCGAGGTCTGCAGCTTCTCGACCACGTCGCCTTCCTGGATCAGGTCGTGCTTCACCTTGATGCCGGTGATTTCCTCGAAGGCCTTGGCCAGCGTCTTCGATTCGTATTCATGCGTGGTGATGGTCTCCGACACCACCGAGATTTCCTTGACGCCCTTGGCCTGCAGCTTCTTGGCCGCATCGATGAACCACTTCATCTCGGCCGCCTGCTGGTCCTTGCTCAGGGTCGACGGCTGGAACTCGCTGTCGATCCATTTCTTGGCCTCGGGCTCTGCGGCCCATGCGCCGTGCGCGGCGACCATCGCCGCCGCCATTGCCAATGCCGTGTAGCGCATCTTCATGAATATGTCTCCTCGGTTGTGCTTCCCCGGTTTTTTCATCGCGGCTCCGGGGAGGCGGAGAGCCGGACGCGTTGGCGAAATTAAGGTTGCGGTCGCCGCCGGGCCGCCCCAAGGCGAGCCGCGCCTCCCCCTTGGGGGGTGGAGAAGTACACGAAGTGACAAGCCGGGGGGCACATTTTTCTAGCCTTTACGCATGACCAGGGCAAGAACCAGCATCGACAGCACGAAGCCGATCCAGATCGAAGGTTCGGCCTCCAGGCTCATCCACTCCTGCACCTTGCCGGCCACGCCGACGAAGACCAGGTTCACGTACGCAGCGGACAGCAGGCCGATGAACAGCCGGTCGCCGCGCGTGGTGGCAATGGGCAGCCAGCCGCGCCGCATGACGGTGGGCGACTTGATCTCCCACACGGTCATGCCGACCAGCATGAGCGCGATGCAGGTGAAGAAAACGGCCACGGGGGTGGTCCAGACCATCCAGTCGAACATGTCTTGGTCTCCTTAGACGCGGCCCATCGCAAAGCCTTTTGCGATGTAGTGGCGGACAAACCAGATCACGATCGCGCCCGGCACGATGGTGAGCACACCCGCCGCGGCCAGCGTCGCCCAGTCCATGCCCGAGGCGCTCACCGTGCGCGTCATCGTCGCCACGATGGGCTTGGCGTTCACGCTCGTGAGCGTGCGCGCCAGCAGCAGCTCGACCCAGCTGAACATGAAGCAGAAGAACGCCGCCACGCCCACGCCGGCCTTGATGAGCGGCAGGAAGATGGTGAGGAAGAATCGCGGGAACGAGTAGCCGTCGATGTACGCCGTCTCGTCGATCTCACGCGGAATGCCGCTCATGAAGCCTTCGAGAATCCACACCGCCAGCGGCACGTTGAAGAGCAGGTGCGCCAGCGCCACGCCCAGGTGCGTGTCCATCAACCCGACCGTGCTGTACAGCTGGAAGAACGGCAGCAGAAACACCGCGGGCGGCGTCATGCGGTTCGTGAGCAACCAGAAGAACACGTGCTTGTCGCCCAGGAACGAATAGCGCGAGAACGCATACGCTGCCGGCAGCGCCACGGTGAGCGAGATCACCGTGTTGATCGCCACGTAGATCAGGCTGTTGATGTAGCCCGAGTACCACGACTCGTCGGTGAAGATGCGCGCGTAGTTGGCCCAGGTGAGCTGCTGCGGAAAGAACGAGAAGCTCGACACGATCTCCTCGTTCGTCTTGAAGCTCATGTTGATCATCCAGTAGATGGGCAACAGCGCGAACAGGATGTACAGCAGCAAAAAGATGCTGCGCTTGTGGAAGCGTTTCTCGTTCATTGTTCTTTCTCCACTTCTTGCGTACCCACCCGCTGCATCCAGTTGTAGAGCACGAAGCAGAACAACAGGATGATCAGGAAATAGATCAGCGAGAAGGCTGCAGCCGGCCCCAGGTCGAACTGCCCCACGGCCTTCTGCGTGAGGTACTGGCTCAGGAAGGTGGTCGCGTTGCCCGGCCCGCCGCCCGTCAGCACGAAGGGCTCGGTGTAGATCATGAAGCTGTCCATGAAGCGCAGCAGCACGGCAATCATCAGCACGCCGCGCATCTTGGGCAGCTGGATGTAGCGGAACACCGCGAACTTGCTGGCGCCGTCGATGCGTGCGGCCTGGTAGTAGGCGTCGGGAATCGAGCGCAGCCCCGCATAGCAGAGCAAGGCCACCAGCGGCGTCCAGTGCCACACGTCCATCACCAGCACCGTGAGCCACGCGTCGGTCGCGCTGCCGGTGTAGTTGTATTCGATGCCCATGACCTGCAGCGCGTGGCCCAGGAGGCCGATGTCGGCGCGCCCGTAGATCTGCCAGATGGTGCCCACCACGTTCCACGGAATGAGCAGCGACAGCGCCACCACCACCAGCACCGCCGACGACTTCCAGCCCGTGGCCGGCATCGACAGCGCGAGCGCGATGCCCAGCGGAATCTCCACCAGCAGCACCGAGAGCGAGAAGCCCAGCTGGCGCCACAGCGCCTGGTGCAGCTCGTCGTCGCGCATCACGGCGGCAAACCATTCGGTGCCGACGAACACGCGCCGGTCGGGCGAGATGATGTCCTGCACGGAGTAGTTGACCACCGTCATCAGCGGCACGATGGCCGAGAAGGCCACGCAGATCAGCACGGGCAGCACGAGCCACCATGCCTTCTGGTTGATCGGCTTGTTGGTTGGGTTCATGCGACCAGCTCCTCGTCCTTGTAGTAGCACGTGTGCGTATCAAGCACCCGCAGCCACACCGTGTCGCCCACCGCCGGCGGCTGTTCGTCCGAGTGCATGCGAACCTTGACCACGCCACCGCCGACCTCCGCACTCAACATCGCGTGCGTGCCGACGTCCTGCACCTGCTTCACCACAGCCGGCACGGCGCCGGCGGCGCCCGCATTCGACAGGCGCAGGTACTCGGGCCGGATGCCGATCTTGAGCGCGCCGGGCGGCAGTTCGCGCGTCGGCACCAGCGGCGTGCCCGCCACTTCGAGCGCACCGTTGGCGCTGTGGGCCGACAAAAAGTTCATGCCCGGCGAACCGATGAAATGCCCGACGAAGGTGTGGGCCGGCCGCTCGAACAGCGCCTCGGCGCTGCCCACCTGCACGGCCTTGCCGCGCGTCATGACCACCACCTCTTCGGCGAAAGTGAGCGCCTCGACCTGGTCGTGCGTCACGTAGATCAGCGTGAGCTTGAGCTCGCGGTGGATCTGCTTGAGCTTGCGGCGCAGCTGCCACTTCAGGTGCGGGTCGATCACGGTGAGCGGTTCGTCGAACAGCACCGCCGACACGTCGCTGCGCACCAGCCCGCGGCCCAGCGAAATCTTCTGCTTGGCGTCGGCCGCCAGGCCCGCGGCGCGCTGGTTGAGCTGGCCGCTCATGTCGAGCATTTCGGCGATTTCGCCGACGCGCTTCTTGATCTGGTCTTCGGGCACCTTGCGGTTGCGCAGCGGGAACGCGAGGTTCTCGGCCACGGTCATGGTGTCGTAGATCACCGGGAACTGGAACACCTGCGCGATGTTGCGTTCCTGCGGCGTGGCGCGCGTCATGTCGCGGCCGTCGAAGCTCACGCTGCCCTGCGAGGGCACGAGCAGGCCCGAGATGATGTTGAGCATGGTCGTCTTGCCGCAGCCCGAAGGGCCGAGCAGGGCATACGCGCCGCCATCGCGGAAGCTCATCTTGAGCGGGAGCAGCGCGTAGTCGCTGTCCTGCGTGGGGTTGGCGCGGTAGGCGTGGGCCAGGTCGAGATCGATGCGTGCCATGACTAGCTTCCTTTGCGCCATGCCGGCGCGCGCGCCAGCTTTTCGCTGGCATCGAACACATAGGCCTGCGACGCGCTGAAGTACAGCGTGATCGCGGCGCCCAGCTCGAAGCGGTGCACACCGGTGAGCTGCGCCACCAGTTCGCCCACCGCGGTATCGACGTGCACGAAGGTGTCGGAGCCCGAAATCTCGGCCAGCTCCACCTTGCCGGACAAGGCGATGTCGCCCTCCCCTGCACCCACATTCAAGGCACTCGCGCGCAGGCCGACGGTGACGGGGCCCGACACGCTTTCAGGCAGGGCCAGCGTGAGTGCGGGCCCGCCTGCGAGTTGCACCTGGCCGGCGGTGGCCGTGCCCGCCAGCAGGTTCATCGGCGGATCGCTGAAGGCGCGTGCCACGCGCAGCGACTGCGGCGCATGGAACACCTCGGCGGTCGGGCCGTACTGCAGCAGCTCGCCGGCATCCATCACGGCCGTGTAGCCGCCGAGCAGCAGCGCTTCGCCGGGCTCGGTGGTGGCGTAGATGACGGTCGAGTCGCCGGTGGCAAAGAGCTGCGTGAGTTCTTCGCGCAAGCCTTCGCGCAGCTTGTAGTCGAGGTTGACCAGCGGCTCGTCGAGCAGCATGAGCGGTGCGTTCTTGGCGAGCGCACGCGCCAGCGCCACGCGCTGCTGCTGGCCGCCCGACAGCTCGGCCGGCAGGCGGTCGAGGAACATGCCGATGTGCAGCTTGTCGGCCAGCGCCTTCACGCGCGCCTCGATGTTCGATTCGCCGCGCAGCTTCAGCGGCGAGGCGATGTTGTCGAACACCTTGAGCGAGGGGTAGTTGATGAACTGCTGGTAGACCATCGCGACGTTGCGCTCGCGCACCGGCGTGCCGGTGACGTCCTTGCCGTCGACCAGCACACGCCCGGTGCTCGGTGTGTCGAGCCCGGCCATGAGACGCATCAGGCTGGTCTTGCCGGCCTGCGTGGCGCCGAGCAGCACGGTCACCGCGCCGCTTTTGGGCGCAATGCTCTGCTCGTAGAGCCAGGTGTGCGCGCCGACCTTCTTGGTGACGCGCTCCAGAGTCAGCTGCATCAGCTCACCTCCACTTCCACGGTGTCGTTGTTGTTCGTCGCGTGGGCCTGCAGCCAGATCGCCACCTGCTCGCGCTCGGCGGGCGTGTAGTGCAGGCCGAGCTTGGTGCGGCGCCAGAGCACGTCGTCCGAGCTCACGGCCCATTCGCGCGCCTGCAAAAAGCGCAGCTCGCGCTCATACAGGCCGGGCGCGACCTCGGCGCCCATGTCGGCCAGCGCCTGCGACTCGCCGACCAGTTCGGCCACGCGCGCGCCGTAGCCGCGCGCCAGCCGCAGCGCGACCTTGGCGTCGAGCCAGGGGTACTTCGCCTGCACGGCCGTCACGAAGCGGCCGAAGTCGTCGTCGGGGCGCTTGGGCGCGCCGATCCAGGCCGACAGGTCGCCGCCGGCCAGGAAGGCGCCGTCGGTCCATGCCGGGCGTTGCGCGCCCGACTGGCCGAGCATCTTGCCGACCTCGTCGGCGGCATCTTCGGCCAGCTTGCGGAAGGTGGTGATCTTGCCGCCCCACACCGACAGCAGCGGCGCGGCGGTGGTGTTCGACTCGAGCAGGTAGTCGCGCGTAACGGCCGAGGGGTCGCCCGAGGCGTCGTCCAGCAGCGGGCGCACGCCCGAGTAGGTCCAGACCACGTCGGCCGGCACGATGGCCTTGTCGAAGTAGCGGCTGGCCTGGGTGCAGAGGTAGTCGATTTCTTCCTGCGCGATGCGCGCGCCGCCGGGATCGTCGCCGCTGATCTCGATGTCGGTGGTGCCGATCAGCGTGAACGCGCCCTGGTAAGGAATGGCGAAGATGATCCGCTTGTCGGGGTTCTGGAAGATGTAGGCGTGGTCGTGGTCGAACAGGCGCGGCACGATGATGTGGCTGCCCTTCACGAGCCGCAGGCTCTTGGTGGCCAGCGCCTCGCCGCGCGCCGACTGGGCCACGCCGCGCAGGAAGGACTCGGCCCACGGGCCGGCCGCGTTCACCACGGCGCGTGCGCGCACGGTGCGGTGCGCGCCGTCGGGGCCTTCGAGCGTGGCGACCCAGCCGTCGGCGCCGCGTTGCGCATGGATGCAGCGCGTGCGCGTGAGCACCTCGGCGCCCTTCGAGCGCGCATCGATGGCGTTGAGCACCACCAGCCGCGCATCGTCGACCCAGCCGTCCGAGTACACGAAGCCGCGCTTGTACTGCGCCTTGAGCGGCGCGCCGGCCGCGTGCTGGCGCAGGTCGATGCCGCGCGACGGCGGCAGCACCTCGCGCTTGGCGAGGTGGTCGTACATGAACAGGCCGATGCGGATCATCCAGGCCGGGCGCATCGACGGGTCGTGCGGCATCACGAAGCGCAGCGGCCACATGATGTGCGGCGCGCTCTTGAGCAACACTTCGCGCTCCTGCAGCGCCTTGCGCACCAGCGAGAACTCGTAGTACTCCAGGTAGCGCAGCCCGCCGTGGATCAGCTTGGTCGAAGAAGAAGAGGTGTGCGAGGCCAGGTCGTCCTTCTCGCACAACACCACGCGCCAGCCCCGGCCGGCCAGGTCGCGCGCAATGCCGCACCCGTTGATGCCGCCGCCGACGATCAGCACATCGCATTCGGTGGCCGGCGCGGCCGCTGGAGAAGAGAAATCGGTCACAGGCTGGGGGTCCGTAGGTTCGTGACTTTTGTCAGCAAAGGCCGAGATTGTATTTTCGAGTTTTTTCATTTGGATTCCTTTTGGCGCGATTTTCCTCCGAGTTTTCCCTTACTCAGATTCGTTTTCTTTCGTTTTAAAGTGACGCGGCCTGTACCCTCGACCCCAGTCTTTCCGCTTTCCACGACGTCTCTGTGAACTCCAATCCGCGCCAGATCAATCTTCTCGACACCGTGCGCGCGCGCGGCTCCGTCACCGTCGAACAGCTCGCCGACATGCTGGGCGTGACGCTGCAGACCGTGCGCCGCGACGTGCAGCGGCTGGCCGATGCGGGCTTGCTGACGCGTTTCCACGGCGGCGTGCGCGTGCCGAGTTCGACCACCGAGAACATCGGCTACCAACAGCGCGAAACGCTCAACGCCGACGGCAAAGCGCGCATCGCGCGCCGCGTGGCCGAGCTGGTGCCCAACGACTGCTCGCTGATCCTCAACATCGGCACCACCACCGAGGCCATCGCCAAGGCGCTGATGCGCCACACGGGCCTGCGCGTGATCACCAACAACCTGAACGTCGCGACCATCCTGAGCGGCAACACGGCCTGCGAGGTGATCGTGGCCGGCGGCTCGGTGCGCCCGCGCGACCGCGCCGTGGTGGGCGAGGCCACCATCGACTTCATCCGCCAGTTCAAGGTCGACATCGCGCTCATCGGCGTGTCGAGCATCGAGGCCGACGGCTCGCTGCGCGACTTCGACCTGCGCGAGGTGAAGGTCGCGCAGACCATCATTGCCCAGGCACGCGAGGTGTGGCTGGCGGCCGACGCGAGCAAGTTCAACCGGCCGGCGATGATCGAGCTGGGCACGCTCTCGCAGATCGACCGCCTGTTCACCGACGCCGCGCCGCCGCCGCCGTTTCCCGACCTGCTGCATGCCGCGCAGGTGCGGCTGGAAATCGCGCGCGACCTCTGACCCCAGAAACATCCACCGAATGACCACCTACCTGCTCGCCCTCGACCAGGGCACCTCCAGCTCGCGCAGCATCGTGTTCGACCGCGAAGGCCGCATCGTCGCCATCGCGCAAAAGGAACTCACGCAGATCTACCCGCAGCCGGGCTGGGTCGAGCACGACCCGATGGAAATCTGGCGCAGCCAGCTCGCCACCGCGCGCGAGGTGCTGGCCAAGGCCAAGCTGCAGCCCACCGACATCCACGCCATCGGCATCACCAACCAGCGCGAGACCACCGTGCTGTGGAACCGCGCCACCGGCCAGCCCGTGCACCACGCCATCGTCTGGCAGGACCGCCGCGCCGAACCGCTGTGCGCGCAGCTGCGCGACGAAGGCATGACGGACACCATCCGCGACAAGACCGGCCTCGTGATCGACGCGTACTTCTCGGGCACCAAGCTGCGCTGGCTGCTGGACCACGTGCCCGGCGCGCGCGCGCAGGCTGAACGCGGCGAACTGGCCTTCGGCACTGTCGACAGCTGGCTCATGTGGCAGCTCACCGGCGGCAAGGTGCACGTGACCGACGTGAGCAACGCCTCGCGCACCATGCTGTTCAACGTGCACACCAACGAATGGGACGCCGACCTGCTCTCCGCGCTGAAGATCCCCGCCGCGCTGCTGCCGAAGGTGCAGCCGTCGAGCTCGCACTTTGCCGACACCGATGCCGCGCTGCTCGGCCACACGCTGCCCATCGGCGGCGTGGCCGGCGACCAGCAGAGCGCCCTCTTCGGCCAGGCCTGTTTCGAGGCCGGCAT
The DNA here is from genome assembly GCF_002849325.1 of Variovorax sp. RO1. NCBI lineage: Bacteria > Pseudomonadati > Pseudomonadota > Betaproteobacteria > Burkholderiales > Comamonadaceae > Variovorax > Variovorax sp. RO1. The sequence goes on along the minus strand of NZ_PKMT01000004.1, from coordinate 541,271 downwards.
GGCCAAGAACACCTACGGCACCGGCTGCTTCCTGCTGATGCACACAGGCGCGGCCTTCCAGCCCTCGCAGAACGGCCTGCTCGTGACGAGCGCCGCGCAGACCGACGCGACGCCGCAGTACGCCATGGAAGGCAGCGTGTTCGTCGGCGGCGCCGTGGTGCAGTGGCTGCGCGACGGCCTCAAGGCCATCAAGGGCAGCGCCGAAGTGCAGTCGCTCGCCGAGAGCGTGCCCGATGCGGGCGGCGTGATGATGGTGCCGGCCTTCACCGGCCTGGGCGCGCCCTACTGGGATGCGGACGCGCGCGGCACGATCACCGGCCTCACGCGCGGCACCACGGTCGCGCACATCGCGCGCGCCGCGCTCGAAAGCATCGCTTATCAAAGTGCCGCGCTGCTGCAGGCCATGAGCCGCGATGCCGTGGCCGCGGGCGGCAAGCCCGTGGCCGAGCTGCGCGTGGACGGCGGCGCGAGCGTCAACGACCTGCTGATGCAGTTCCAGGCCGACCTGCTGGGCATTCCGGTGGTGCGGCCCGAGGTGATCGAGACCACTGCGCTGGGCGCGGCCTACCTCGCGGGGCTGTCGACCGGCGTCTACACCGACGCGCGCCAGCTCTCGAAGCTGTGGAAGATCGAGCGCCGCTTCATGCCGACCATGGGCCGTGCGCAGGCCGAGGAATCGATGGCGCGCTGGGAGCGCGCAGTGCGCCAGGCCACGAGCACTTGAGGCTCGCCCCCAGGCTGCGCGCACTTCGTGTCGCTTCGCCAACCCCCTACCGGGGGCGACACCTGCGGCCCGGCGAAGCCGGTTTCGCGGTGTCCCACGAAGGAATCGCGCTAGTTTCTAGCAGCTGTTAGCAACGGGGTCGGTGGCTGACGCGCGCTTACCAGCCCCAGAGGGAGCGCTTCAGCACCCAGCCGGTGGTGCCGCCTTCGTGGCGCACCTTCACCCAGTCGCCGCGGCGCTCGAGGGTGCGCAGCACGTCGCCGTACACGGCCCGCTTCACGACCGGGCTGCGCGCGCCGGGTGCGCGACGCAGTTGCGCGGTCTTCGCCTTCACGACATGGTGCGGCGTCTTGCTCGTCATCGAACGGAAGACCCAGGCCTTGTCGTTCTCGAAGTCGGTGACCCGCAGCCAGTCGCCCTTGCGGCCGATCACGCGCAGCGGATAACCCCGGCTCACCGTCCAGTGCGCCTCGGCGCGCTGGCTGGGGGCGGTGCGCATGTTCAGCGTCTTGACCGCGACACTGACCATCTGCGGCTGCGCGGCAAAGGCGGACGGCAGCACCATCCACGAGAAAAAGAATGCGAGCAGGAGCGCGGGCAGTCGGCGGCTGAATCGGGCCATGGGGCGAGGGTTCCTTTCAAGAAGACACGGGTCCGGCAAACGCCGGGCGAAGCCCCTCTGGGACGCTGGGCGGGAATAAGTTCCGCGGGGATATCCCTGAGACGTGTCCCAAAGACCCCGCGAGGGTCGGGACACTGAACGCGTTGCCGCAGGGTGCGGGGCAGAATTCGGCCGCCTTCGACTCCCCCCAACGCCGCGTTTGACACATCCTCACATCGACGCCCCGCGTCCCACCGCCAGCGCCCTGCTGGCCTGCGGCGTGGTCGGCGCCACGCTGCTGGCGCTCATCGCGCTGGGCCACGACGGCCGCCGCATCGCTCAGCTCGCGGTGCTCGCCGCCCCGCCCGTGCTCTGGCTGCTGTGGCCGCTGCACAGCGCGCGCCTGCGGCGCTGGCGCACGGCGCTCGTGTGGCTCTGGGTCATGGGCTTCGGGCTCGACGCCGTGGTGCGCGCTTACCTGCTCGACACCTACCAGGCCGCACCCGACAGCGCCATGGTGCTGGGCGCGGCCGCCAACACCAACGCACGCGAAAGCGTCGAGTACCTCCGCATGCACTGGCGCTCCGCCGTCGTCTGGTCGGCCGCGCTCACGGCGGCGGGCGTGGTGGCGGGACTGTTCGCGCGGCGCGGTGCCACGGCGCCGCGTGCGCGGCGGCCGTTCTGGGTGCGCTCGCTGCTGCTCCTGATCCTGCTCGCGGCCTGCGTGGCCTATGTGAGCAAACCCTGGCGCCGGCTGCACCCGGTCGTCTTCTGGACCCAGTGGTCGCAGTCGCTGCAGGATCAGCGCGCCGCCTGGGCCGGCCAGGAAAAAACCCGCGATGCACAGATGGCCCAGGCCCGGCAGATCGCCCCGGTGTTCTCGCGCGAGGGGCCGTCGACAGTCGTGCTCGTCATCACCGACAGCATCAACCGCGACAACATGGGCCTGTACGGCTACGGCCGCCCGACCACGCCGCGCCTGCAGGCGCACAAGGCGCAAGAAGGCGATCGCATGGCCGTGCTGCAGAACGCGTGGTCAGTGGACGCAAGCACCCTGCCCGCGCTGCGCAACATGTTCCATTTCGGCCAGCCCGCCAACGGAAACAGCGGGAACAACGAGGACGCCGGGAACCCGCCCCACCTGCTCGCCCTGGCCCGCGCCGCCGGCTACAAGGTCTGGTGGATCAGCAACCACGACGACCTGGCCATCGAGCAGGAGCACGCACGCTATGCCGACGTGGTCGACATGGTGAACCGCACGCCGGGCCGCGCCAGCGCCTCGCTCGACGGCGAGATCCTCGACTGCGTGCAGGAAGCGCTGGACGACACCAGCACCGAGCGCAAGCTCATCGTGGTCCACCTGATGGGCGCGCACCCGCATTACAGCCTGCGCTTTCCAGAGAACGCCAACCCTTTCGACGACAACGTCGATGCGATCGAAACCGGCCTCGTGAAGAACGGCCGCTCAGCTTGGGTGCGGCACTTCCGCCAGCAGTACGACGCCGCGCTGCTGTACCACGACTTCGTGGTGTCGGAGCTGCTGCAGCAGACCCGCAGCACGGGCAAGCCGGACGACTACCGCGCCTGGATGTACCTGTCGGACCACGGCCAGGAAGTCGGCCACGGCAGCGACCGCGCAGGCCACAGCCCCGCGACCGCCTCGGGCTACCGCATCCCGGCCGTCGTCTGGCGCAACCGCGAGGCATTGCCCACCGGCGTCGCTGCGCAACAGCCCTTTCGCGCGGACTGGGCGGGCTGGAGCTTGATGGACCTGCTGGGCATTCGCTGGAGCGGGCAGAAGGCGGAGCGCAATGTGCTGGGTGATGCCTACCAGTGGCAGGCGCCGGAGATTCCGGTGGTGGTGGAGTCGTTCTCCCGCTAGGACGCCGAGGCAGCCGACAGCCTGCGGTGCAGCGCGCTCAAACGGCGTTGCCGTACATCACATCGGAGCGCAGCACGTACTTGGTTCCGGACTCGATGGCGGCGCCTTCGTGCCACGTGTCGTGGATGAACAGCAGGGCCGCGCCGACTTCCGGCTTGACGCGGAATTCGCGGAAGTCGGTGTCGCCGCCTGTGAAGCCGTCGTTCAGGTAGACCAGCAGCGTGAGCTGGCTCGTCAGCCCGTCTTCATGCCACGGCCCATCCTTGTGCATCTTGAAGCGCTGGCCGGGCGAATATTTGTAGAAGCGCAAGTCCTTCGGCAGGCCCTGGGGCACCTGCCCGGCGACCTCAGGCAATGCGACCTGCCCCAACCGCGCCCACAGCAGTTCGACCCACTCCGGCGAGGGCAGCATCGCGCGTTCGTTGTTGCGAATGGCAGGCATGGCCTTCGGTCCGTCCGCGGTACGAACGCCGGCCGAGGCGAAACCTTCACGCTCGGCCAGCGAAATCAACTGCTCGCACTCTTCGGGTGCGAGAAAGCCCTCGATGGAAAAGGCCCGTGGCGAATGGGCTATCACCCTCATCGGCACAGGCGTCGCGATCCGTTCGCTCAGTGCGCCGGCACCAGGAAGTCCTGGCTGATGCGCCCGCCCAGCTCATTCACGCGATCAAGGAACTGCGTGAGGTACGCATGCAACCCGGTCGCCAGAATCTCATCGACCCGCGCGTACTGCAGGTCGGCCAGCAGCTTGCCTGCACGGCGTTGCGTTTCGGCGCTCTGCTCGTTCTGCACCTTCGCGAGGTTGCTGACCACCTCGACCAGGCTCGCGTGCAGCGAGCGCGGCATGTCGGCGCGAAGAATGAGCAGCTCGGCCACGCGCTCGGGCTTGATCACGTCGCGGTACACCTTGCGGTACACCTCGAAGGCCGAGACGCTGCGCAGGATCGCGCTCCAGTGATAGAAGTCGTACTCCTGGTCTTCCTCGGTGGCGGCACCGAAGAACTCGCTGTTGAGCGCGTGGAACTTCACGTCGACCAGGCGTGCCGTGTTGTCGGCACGCTCCAAAAAGGTGCCTAGGCGCGAGAAGTAGAACGCCTCATCTTGGAGCATGGTGCCCAGCGTGACGCCGCGCGACAGGTGCGAGCGGAACTTGACCCACTCAAAGAACTGCCCCGGGTCGCGCTCGAAATCGCCAGCGCGCAGCATGCGGTTCACTTCGAGCCAGGTGGTGTTCTGCGTTTCCCAGGCCTCGGTGGTGAGCGCACCGCGCACGGCACGGGCGTTCTCGCGGGCGGCCTTCAGGCAGGAGACGATCGACGACGGATTGCTCTCGTCCTTGACCATGAACTCCATGACCTCATTCGGCGCGATGTGGTCGTACTTGTCGTTGTACAGCGGCAGCAGCTCGCTGATGGACAGCACGCCCTGCCAGCCGTACTTGGCGACCTCGGCCGACTGCGGCAGCAGCGAGGTCTGGTAGTTGACGTCGAGCATGCGCGCCGTGTTTTCGGCACGCTCGGTGTAGCGCGACATCCAGTAGAGGTGGTCTGCGGTGCGGGACAGCATCGTTTGTGCTCCTACTGCGATTGGCTTTGCGACTGCGTGGCCGCCTTCGGCTTGGCCGTGCGGTCCGCTTCGAGAATCCAGGTGTCCTTGGTGCCACCGCCCTGCGACGAGTTGACCACCAGCGACCCCTCCTTGAGCGCCACGCGCGTGAGGCCGCCGGGCACCATCTGCACCTCGCTGCCCGAGAGCACGAAGGGACGCAGGTCGATGTGGCGCGGCGCGATGCCGGCGTCGACGAAGGTCGGCGAGGTCGACAGGCTCAGCGTGGGCTGGGCGATGTAGCCGTCGGGCTTGGCGATGACGGCCTTCTTGAAGTCTTCGATCTCGGCCTGCGTGGCGGCCGGGCCGATGAGCATGCCGTAGCCGCCGGCGCCATGCACCTCCTTGACGACCAGGTCCTTCATGTTGTCGAGCGTGTACTGCAGCTCGTCCTTGTTGCGGCACATGTAGGTCGGCACGTTCTTCAGGATCGGCTTCTCGCCGAGGTAGAACTCGATCATCTTCGGCACGTACGGGTAGATCGACTTGTCGTCGGCCACGCCGGTGCCCACGGCATTGCAGATGACGACATTGCCCGCGCGGTAGGCGCGCATGAGGCCGGCCGTGCCGAGCGTGGAGGTCGGGCGGAACACGTCGGGGTCGAGAAAGTCGTCGTCGACACGGCGGTAGATCACGTCAACCCGCAACGGGCCGCGCGTGGTGCGCATGTAGACGAAGTCGTCCTTCACGAACAGGTCTTGCCCTTCGACCAGTTCCACGCCCATCTGCTGGGCCAGGAAGGCGTGCTCGAAGTAGGCGCTGTTGTACATGCCGGGCGTGAGCACCACCACCGTGGGCTCGGCCGTGGCCGGCGGTGCGCTGGCGCGCAGCGTTTCGAGCAGCAGGTCGGGGTAGTGGGCGACCGGCGCGATGCGGTTCTGGTTGAACAGCTCGGGGAAGAGCCGCATCATCATCTTGCGGTTTTCGAGCATGTAGCTCACGCCGCTGGGCACGCGCAGGTTGTCTTCGAGCACGTAGTACTCGCCGTTGCCTTGGGCATCGGGGGCGCGCACGATGTCGATGCCCGAGATGTTCGAGTAGACGTTGTGCGGCACGTTCACACCCATCATCTCGGGGCGGAACTGGGCGTTGTTCAGGATCTGCTCGGCCGGAATGATGCCGGCCTTGATGATGTCCTGGTCGTGGTACACGTCGTACAGGAAGCGGTTGAGCGCCGTGACACGTTGCACCAGCCCCTTTTCCATGCTCTCCCACTCGTGGGAGGGAATGATCCGGGGCAGCAGGTCGAACGGGATCAACCGCTCGGTGCCGGAGCCGTCCTCGTCCTTGGCGCCATACACCGCGAAGGTGATGCCGACCCGGCGGAAAATCATCTCCGCCTCTTCACGCCGCGATCGCATCACCTCACCGGGTTGCTTCGCAAGCCATTGGTCGTAGCGTTTGTAGTGTTGCCGGATTGCAGCGCCCGCATAGGGGAGCTGCTCATACATCTCGTCGAATTTGTGCATGGAACGACCAATCTCCTTGAGCCATAGCTTAGCAAGTTCAAGGCCAGTAGAAGCCCTAGGTTTGAACGCAATGCGAGGGCATTTGGCGTTTCGGTCCTTCAGGGCATCCGGTGGCGCCAGTAGCGCAGATCATGCGCGCGTTCACACGTCACCTCGGCCGGCCGCGGGCTCGCCCAGTGCGCGGCGCCGCAGCGCGGGCTGTCGATCACCTGCACGCCGCGTTCGACGTAGCGCGCCACCACCTCGGGCGCCGGGTGGCCGAAGCGGCTGCGGTAGCCGGCCTGGACCAGCGCGATGCGCGGTTGGACCGCGTCAAGGAAGGCCTCGCTCGACGACGTCTTGCTGCCATGGTGCGGCACCAGCAGCACGTCGGCCTGCAGCCCGGGGGTTCGCGACACCAGCGCGGCCTCCTGCAGCCGCTCGATGTCACCGGCCAACAACGCCGTGGCGCGGCCGTTGCCGATGCGCAGCACGCACGACACGGCATTGGGCCGCGTGAAGCTGCGGTAGTCGGTGGCATAGGGAAACAGCAGCTCGAAATCGACGCCGTCCCAGGTCCAGCGCTGCCCGGCCTCGCAGCGGCGCGCGGGGCGCAGCGCCTGCAGCGGATGCCCGGCCTCGATGGAACTCAGCAGCGCGGCCTGCGGCTGCGTGGCGAGCACGGCGGGCGCACCGCCCGTGTGATCGATGTCGCGGTGGCTCAGCAGCAGCGTGTCGAGCCGTTCGCCGCGGGCGCGCAGCAGGGGCACGAGCACGCGGTGACCCGCGTCGCTGTCGAGCCCGTAGCGCGGCCCGGTGTCGTACAGCAGGCTGTGCGTGGCGGTGCGCACGAGGACCGCGTTGCCCTGCCCGATGTCGGCGGCGAGCAGGTCGAACTCGCCCACGGCGGGCCGCACCGGCTGCCACAGCAGCACCGGCAACAACAGCGGCAGGCCGAGGGTGCGCATCGACCACGGCAGGCGCATCGCCAGCAGCACGCCACCCGCCACGCCGCCCGCAGCCAGCCACGGCGGCGGTGCGGCCATCGACAGCGTGGCGAACGGCAAGCCCGCGAACGCTTGCAGCAACAGGGCGAACAGCTTCACGGCGCCGGCCGCCACGTCCCACAGCGGCGGCACCGCCACGCCGAGCATCGCCAGTGGCGTGATCACCAGCGTCACCCACGGGATCGCGATCGCATTGGCCACGAGCCCGACCGCGGACACCTGCTGGAACAGCAGAAGGCTCAGCGGCGCGAGCGCCAGCGTGATGGTCCATTGCTCGCGGAAGAAGCGGCGCAGCCGCGTGAGCGCCCCCACCCTGCCCTCGCCCGGCACGGCCGTTGCCGAGGCGAACAGCACCGCCACCGCCACGAAGCTGAGCCAGAAGCCGGCCTGCAGCAGCGCCCATGGGTCGGCGGCCACCACGACCGCTGCCGTCAGCAGCCAGACATACGGCCACGGCCAGCGCCTGCCGGTCAGGCGCAGCAGCGCCACGGCCGCGAGCATCCAGACCGTGCGCTGCGAGGGCACACCCCATCCACTGAAGAGCGCATAGAGCGCGGCCAGCAGCACACCACCCGCGAGGGCAGCTTGCTGCGCGGGCAGCCACAGCATGAGCCGGCTGCTGCGTCGCCAGAGCGCGCCCACGACATGCGCCGCGAACCATGCGAACAGCGTGATGTGCAGGCCCGAGATCGACATCAGGTGCGCCACGCCGGTGGCACGGAACACATCCCAGTCGGCGCGGTCGATGGCGCCTTGGTCGCCCGTGACCAGCGCGGCGATCACGCCGGCCTGCCGCCGGTCGTCCACGCGCGCGAAGACGTCATCGCGCACGGCCTCACGTGCCCGCTCGATCGGGTGTAGCCACGTGGTGCCCAGCAGTCGCGGCGCGAGGTCGCGTGCCCCGGCCCGCACATGGCCCTGGGCATGCACGCCCTGCTCCCACGCCCACAGCTCGCTGTCGAAGCCGTGCGGATTGAGGTTGCCGTGCGGCGCGCGCAGGCGCACGGTCAGTTGCCAGCGCTGACCGGCGTGCACCTCGCCCACGCTGCGCGCCGTGGACGCACGCCGCTCGGCGGGTTGCTCCCACACGCCGCTGTGTTCGCCGTACCAGGCGAGCGCGATGCGTGAGGGCACCTTCGGCGGCGCAGCGCCGCGCGAAGCCTCGGCCCATTGCGCGGCCTCCACATCGAAACGGAAGCGCGTTCCGATCTCGCTGTGCTGCGGCATCTGAGAGACCACGCCCGTGAGCCGCAGGTCGCGCCCTTCGAGCTGCGGACTCAGCGCCCCATCCGCATAGGCCGTCGCACGCCATCCGGCCAGACCCGCACCGGCCATCGCGCCGCAGGCCAGCGACAGCACCAGCACGATCAGCCGACGCCCGCGCCACCGCCACAGCAGCCATCCGCCGCCGAGCCCCACGAGCAGCAACGCAACGTAAACGCCGGCCTCCCACAGCTGCGGCTGGCGCAGCTGCAAGGCCGCGCCGAGCAGCGTGCCGCCGAGCGCAACGAAGGCCCCCGACCCACCCGCCACCACGCCGGACGCACGCCGCGACCGACCTCCAGACACCTCTGAAACCATGATGCAAACCCTCCCCCAATCCACGCTCGATGGCGCGTTAATTGCTTGGCAACTGGGCTAGTATGCGTCTCACCAGAGACATCTTTTCGATGCAACCTCGCTGCACTGCACGCCCCTACGCATGTCCATTCACGCCGCACTCCACCACGTCACCCACTACACATACGACCGCCTGGTGCAGTTGGGCCCGCAAGTCGTGCGACTGCGCCCCGCGCCCCATTGCCGCAGCAATGTGATCTCGTATTCGCTGCGGGTCGAACCGGCTGAGCACTTCGTCAACTGGATGCAAGACCCGTTCGCCAACTACCAGGCGCGGCTCGTGTTTCCCGAGAAAACGCGCGAGTTCAAGGTCACGGTCGACCTCGTGGTCGAGATGGCGGTCTACAACCCCTTCGACTTCTTTCTCGAGCCGCAGGCCGAGAACTTCCCGTTCAAGTACACGGCCTCGCAAGCCGAAGAGCTGGCGCCCTACCTCGTGGCCGACCCGGTCACGCCGCTGCTGGAGGCCTACCTCGACAAGGTCGATCGCAAGGAGCAGCGCACCATCGACTTCCTGGTTGGCATCAACCAGCAGGTGCAGCAGGACGTCAACTACCTCATCCGCATGGAGCCCGGCGTGCAGACGCCGGAAGAAACGCTCACCAACGGCAGCGGCTCGTGCCGCGACTCGGGCTGGCTGCTGGTGCAGCTGCTGCGCCACATGGGCCTGGCCGCGCGTTTCGTCTCGGGCTACCTGATCCAGCTCACGCCCGACGTGAAGGCGCTCGACGGCCCGAGCGGCACCACGGTCGACTTCACCGACCTGCACGCCTGGTGCGAGGTGTTCCTGCCGGGCGCCGGCTGGATCGGCCTCGACGCCACCTCGGGCCTCATGGCCGGTGAAGGCCACATTCCGCTGGCCTGCACGCCCTCGCCGTCGAGCGCCGCGCCCATCGAGGGCGGCGTCGACGAATCCGAGGTCGAGTTCAGCCACGAGATGAAGGTCACGCGCATCTACGAATCGCCACGCGTCACCAAGCCCTACACCGAAGAACAATGGGCCGAGGTGCTCGCGCTCGGCGACGCCGTCGATGCGCGCCTCGTGGCTGGCGACGTGCGCCTCACGATGGGCGGTGAGCCCACCTACGTGGCCACCAGCGACCGCGACGCGCCCGAATGGAACACCGACGCGCTCGGCCCCACCAAGCGCGGCTACGCCACCGAGCTCGTGCACAAGCTGCGCGCAGAGTACGGCCAGGGCGGCTTCCTGCATTTCGGCCAGGGCAAGTGGTACCCGGGCGAGCAGCTGCCGCGCTGGGCGCTGTCGATCTTCTGGCGCGCCGACGGCCAGACGCTGTGGCACGACCCCGAGCTGTTCGCCGACGAGCGCGTGCCCACGCACTACACAAGCGAAGACGCGCGCCGCTTCACCACCGTGCTGGCGCACAAGCTGGGCCTCACCGAGCGCTACATGCAGCCCGGCTACGAAGACACCTACTACTACCTCTGGCGTGAGCGTCGCCTGCCGGTGAACGTCGACCCCTTCGACTCCAAGCTCGACGACGAACTTGAACGCGTGCGCCTGCGCCGCGTCTTCACGCAGAAGCTCGACGCCGTCATCGGCTACATGCTGCCCATCGAACCCGGCAACGCGAACATCGACACGCCCGCGCTCGCCGGCCCCGGCTGGAAGACCGGCCCCTGGTTCCTGCGCGACGACCGCCTGTTCCTGATCCCGGGCGACTCGCCCATGGGCTACCGCCTGCCGCTCGACTCGCAGCCGTGGGCCAGCAAGGGCGACTACCCCTACCTCATCGAGCGCGACCCGACCGCGCCGCGCGGCGCCTTGCCGAGCGCGTCCGACTACCGCGCGCGCTACGCCACCGCCACGACGGCGGCCGGTGCCGAACTGGGCGACGTGCCCTACACCTTCGGCACGCCGCCCGTGGTGGCCGCGTCGCTGCGCATGCAGAGCCCCGGCGATGCGGCGAAGGGCGATGCGGCAGCAGTAGCAGCCGCTGATGCCGCCAGTGCCTCCGCCACACCCGCCACGCGCCAGCCACTGCGCGGCGAATCCGCCCACTGGGTCACGCGCACCGCGCTGTGCGTCGAGGTGCGCGACCCGCGCCGTGCCAACGGCCCCGCGGCCGAGAAGAAAGGCAGCGCCTCGGGCGTGCTCTACGTCTTCATGCCGCCGCTCGCGCGCCTGGAGGACTACCTCGACCTCGTCGCCGCCATCGAAGCCACCGCGAAACAGCTCGGCGTGCGCATCGTGATGGAGGGCTATCCGCCGCCGCGCGACCCGCGCCTGAAGATGCTGGCCGTGACGCCCGACCCGGGCGTGATCGAAGTCAACATCCACCCGGCCCACAACTGGAAGGAACTCGTCGACCACACCGAGTTTCTCTACAACGCCGCGTTCGAAACCCGCCTGTCGGCCGAGAAGTTCATGACCGATGGCCGCCATACCGGCACCGGCGGTGGCAACCACTTCGTGATGGGCGGCGCCACGCCCGCCGACAGCCCCTTCCTGCGCCGGCCCGAGCTGCTGGCCAGCCTGCTGCTGTACTGGCACAACCACCCGTCGCTGAGCTACCTGTTCTCGGGCATGTTCATCGGCCCGACGAGCCAGGCGCCGCGCGTCGACGAAGCGCGCAACGACCAGGTCTACGAGCTCGAAATTGCGCTGAAAGAAATCGCAAAGAACCGCGAAATCTACGGCCAGAACATGCCCGCGTGGCTGGTCGACCGCACGCTGCGCAACATCCTGATCGACGTGTCGGGCAACACGCACCGCAGCGAGTTCTGCATCGACAAGCTCTACTCGCCCGACTCCAGCACCGGCCGCCTGGGCCTGCTGGAACTGCGCGCGTTCGAGATGCCGCCGCATGCGCGCATGAGCATCGCGCAGCAGCTGCTCATTCGCGCCCTCGTGGCGCGCTTCTGGGACGCGCCCTACGAGGCGCCCGTCACCCGCTGGGGCACCGAGCTGCACGACCGCTTCCTGCTGCCGACCTTCGTCAAGATGGATTTCGACGACGTCATCAGCGAGATGCGCCAGGCCGGCTTTGCGTTCGATGCCGACTGGTTCGCGCCGCACTTCGAGTTCCGCTTCCCGCTCGTGGGCCAGATGCAGTCGATGGGCGTGGAGCTGTCGCTGCGCAACGCGCTCGAACCGTGGCACGTGATGGGCGAGGAAGGCTCGGCCGGCGGCACGGTGCGCTATGTCGATTCGTCGCTGGAGCGCATCGAGGTGCGCGTGACCGGCCTGAACGAAAGCCGCCACGTCGTCACCGTCAACGGCAAGGTGCTGCCGCTGCAGCCCACCGGCGTCACCGGCGAGTTCGTGGCCGGTGTGCGCTACAAGGCGTGGAACCCGCCCTCGGCGCTGCACCCGAGCATCCCGGCCCACGCACCGCTGACCTTCGACCTCGTCGACACCTGGATGAAGCGCTCGCTGGGCGGCTGCCAGTACTTCGTCGCCCACCCGGGCGGGCTCAACTACGACACCTTCCCGGTCAACGCCTACGAGGCCGAAAGCCGTCGCCACTCGCGCTTCACCCGCATGGGCCACACGCCGGGCCTGCTGCGCACGCCACCGGCCACCATCGACCTGCCGGGCAGCCGGGAGTTTCCGTTCACGCTGGACTTGCGGCGCTGACCGGCCCGAGGGCTCAGGGGAACCCTGTCGCATCGCCGGATCGACCCCAGTGACGGTGATGTGACAATCTCCCCCCTGTGGAACCCCTGAACGAATCCCTGTTCGACGCCCAGGCCCCGGAGCATCCGGCGGCGCTGGCGTCTTCGCTCGCGCCGGCGGCGCTGCCTGGGCATTTCGATGAATTGCGCGGGCAGGCGACGCCTGCGGTGCCCTCGCGGCCCCTGCCGGGCGCGGCCCCGGCGCCCGCCGCGGCACCGCTGCTGTACGACACCGCGGGGGAGCGACCGGCTCCGTCGCAATCGCAATCGCAGTCCCAGTCCCAGTCCCAGTCCCAGTCCCCCTCGTCCTCCCAATCCCAGTCCCAGGGACCGGAACCCTCTTCTTCCAGCGACCAGCCCCCCCTCACCCCCGCCTGGAACGCCTTCTTCGAACAGCTCGGCCCCGGTGGCTTCAATGACCTGCCCCGCCGCGCGGTCAGCCTCGAGCGGCAGATCCGTGACAACGGCGTCACCTACAACGTGTACGCCGACGCCAATGGGCCGCAGCGGCCGTGGTCGCTCGACCTGTTCCCGCTGATCGTCTCGCCCGAGAGCTGGGCGCAGATCGAGGACGGTGTGCAGCAGCGCGTGCGCGTGCTCGACCGCGTGATGGCCGATGCCTACGGCCCGCAGCAGTTGCTGGCCGAGGGCCTGTTGCCGCCGGCGCTGGTGCGCGGCCATCCGGGCTACCTGCGCGCGCTGCACGGCGTGAAGCCCGCGGGCGACACCTGGCTGCACATTGCCGCCTTCGACCTCGCGCGCGGCCCCGATGGCAACTGGTGGGTGGTGTCGCAGCGCACGCAGGCGCCTTCGGGCCTGGGCTACCTGCTGGAGAACCGCCTCGCGATCACGCGGCAGTTTCCGCAGGCCTTCGAGGCGCTGCACGTGCAGCGGCTGGCCGCCACCTACAGCGCCATGATGGAAGGCCTGCAGCGCATGTGCCCGTCGGGCTCGCCGCCGCACATCGCGCTGCTCACGCCCGGCCCGTACAACGAAACCTACTTCGAGCACGCCTACCTGGCGCGCTACCTCGGCCTCACGCTGGTCGAGGGCAGCGACCTCACGGTGCGCGACCAGCGCGTGTACCTGAAAACGCTGCAGGGCCTGCGCCCCGTGCACGGCCTCATCAAGCGGCTCGACGACCAGTTCCTCGACCCGCTGGAGCTGCGCCCCGACTCCACGCTCGGCGTGCCGGGCCTGCTGCAGGCGATCCGCGCGGGCAACCTGCTGGTGGCCAACATGCCGGGCTCGGCCTTTCTTGAGTCGCCCGCGCTGCTGGGCTTCCTGCCGGGGCTGGCGCTGCGGCTCATCGGCGAGAAGCTCAAGCTGCCGGCACTGCCGACCTGGTGGTGCGGCGAACGCGCCTCGCTCGAGGCCGTGCTGCCGCAGCTCGGCGAGAGCGCCATCAAGCCGACCTACCCCGGTTTCGAGGGGCGCGCCAGCTTCGACGCGGTGCTCGGCAGCCAGCTCGGCCGCCGCGAACTCGACGAATGGGCCGGCCGCATCGTGCGCGAAGGCGACGTCCACACGGTGCAGGGCTACCTGCCGCTGTCGCAGATGCCGACCTGGGCCAGTGACCTCGGCCCCGGCCACATCGCACCGCGCGCGCTGATGCTGCGCGTGTTCGCGGTGAGCGACGGCCCGCAGTCGTGGCGCGTGCTGCCCGGCGGGCTCGCGCGCCTCGCGGGCCCCGACGCGCAGATCGCCTCCATGCAGCGCGGCGGCAGCAGTGCCGACGTCTGGGTGCAGACGCACGGCGAGGTCGACCGCACCACGCTGCTGCAACCGCACGCCACGCCGGCCTCGCTCGCGCGGCATCGCGCGCCGGTCACCAGCCGCGCGGCCGAGAACATGTTCTGGCTCGGCCGCTACACCGAGCGCGCCGAGAACGCGGTGCGACTCGCGCGGCTCACGCTCAACCTGCTGGGCAGCGAAGACCAGTCGTCGCGCCCGCTGCTCGAATGGCTGCACCGCATGGCGGTGCGCAATTCGCTGGTGCCGGCCGAGGCGCCGGGCAGCGCGCCATCACAAGACACCACGCGGGCGACGCATTCGCGCCGCGTGTTCGAACGCGCACTCATCGCCGAGCTGGGCGACGTCGACGAAGGCGGCAGCGTGGGCTACAGCCTGCGCAGCATCCGGCAGGCCGCGGCGGCCGTGCGCGAACGGCTGTCGCAGGACAACTGGAACCAGATCGTGCGCGCCGAAAGCGACTTCCTGCGGCGCGCGGCCGAACAGGCCGGCGAAGGCAGCTTTGCGGCCGGCGCCGCGCTGCGCGCACTCGAATCCGCCAGCACCGCATTGGCAGCCATGACCGGCGCGCAGACCGACCGCATGACGCGCGACGACGCGTGGCGGCTGCTGTCGATCGGCCGCCACATCGAGCGGCTGGCCTTCTTGTCGAGCGCGCTCGAGGCCGGCTTTGCCAACGGCGCGGTGCACGAGGTGAGCGGCTTCGAGGCCATGGTGGCACTGTTCGACAGCACCATCACCTTCCATGCGCGCTACCAGCAGCGCCGCGACGTCGCCACGCTGGTCGACCTTCTGGTGCTCGATGCCGAGAACCCGCGCTCGCTGGCCTGGGTCACGCAGACGCTGCGCGGGCGCATCGCGCGGCTCGCAGGCAGCGCACCGGGCAAGCTCACTGCCCTGTCGTACGAACTGCCCGACCCGGCCACCTGGACGCTCGAACACCTGTGCGCAGCCGGCCCCGGCGCCGACTACCCCGCGCTGGTGCAGCTGCTCGCCACCTGCGAGACGGCGGCGTACCACGTGTCGGACGCCATCGGCACGCGCTACTTCACGCTCACCTCGGAATCGCTGCGTTCCGTCGGGGCCTGATCTCATAACTAGACAACGATATTTCGAAGGAGGCATTTCCATGTCAGGCATCGCCCTCAACCGCCGTCTCACACTGACCGCCGCCAGCCTGCTGGTCGGCCTCGCGCTCGCCGGTTGCGGCAAGCAGGAATCCGCCACGCCCGCGGCCGCTTCCACGCCGCCGCCCGCTGCCGCACCGCGCGTGCTGGTCGTCGGCACCGACGCGGCCTACACGCCCTTCGAATCGCAGAACGAAAAGGGCGAGGTCGTGGGCTTCGACATCGACGTGGTGAAGGCCGTCGCGCAGAAGGCCGGCATCGAAGTGAAGTTCGTCAACACGCCGTGGGAAGGCATCTTCAACACGCTCGACCTGGGCGACCGCGACCTGCTGGTGTCGGCCATCACGATCACGCCCGAGCGCCGCCAGACGATGGACTTCTCGCAGCCCTACTTCGAGGCCCGCCAGCTCATCGCCGTGAAGAGCGATTCGACGGTCGCGCAGTTCGACGACATCAAGAAGCTCAAGGTCGGCGTGCAGAACGGCACCACCGGCGATGAGGTGGTGGGCAAGCTGCTCGGCAAGTCGAGCACCGACATCAAGCGCTTCGAGTCGACGCCGCTGGCGCTCAAGGAACTCGAAGCCGGCGGCGTGCAGGCCGTGGTGGCGGACAACGGCGTGGTCGCGCACTACCTGGCCAACAACCCGGGCGGCGGCTTCAAGACGGTGAGCGACGCCGGCTTCTCGGCCGAGCAGTACGGCATCGCCGTGAAGAAGGGCAACGCCGAGTTGCTCGCGAAGATCGACAAGGGCCTGGCCGACATCAAGGCCGACGGCACCTACGCCAAGATCTACGCCTCGCACTTCGGCGCCGAATCGAAGTAAGCAACGGGCCCGCGCGATGCTGCTGCACGTCACCCACGAAACGCGCTACGCGTACGCGCCGGCGGTCGAGACGGCGCAGCACCTGGCGCACCTGCGCCCGCTGGCCACCGCGTCGCAGGAGCTCGTGAGCCACCAGCTCACGATCGACCCCGCACCCGCGCAGCACACCGAAGTGCCCGACCTGTACGGCAACACGCGCGCCTTCTTTGCGCTCGAGGCCACGCACGATCACCTCATCGTCACGGCCGAGAGCGTCGTGAAAACGTCGGAGCCCGTGCTCTCGCCCGCCGTGGCGCGCGAGCTGCCCTGGGAGACCGTACGCGAGCGCTTCCGCTTTCGCAAGGACGCGCCCTTCGACCCCGCCTCGGAGTTCGTCTTTCCCTCGCCGTACGTGCCGCGCCACGACGACTTCGTGGCCTACGCGCGCGCCAGCTTCGTAGCCGAGCGTCCCACCTTCGACGTGGCGATGGACCTCACCGAGCGCATGTACCGCGACTTCGCCTACGACGCCGACAGCACTGAGATCAACACCCCCGCCGTCGAAGCGTTGGCGCAGCGCAAGGGCGTGTGCCAGGACTTTGCCCACATCCTCATCGCGTGCTTTCGCGCCATGGGCTTGCCGGCGCGCTACGTGAGCGGCTACCTGCTCACGCAACCGCCGCCGGGCCAGCCGCGCCTGGTGGGCGCCGACGCCTCGCATGCGTGGGTGTCGGTGTATTTGCCCGGCGAGGGCGAAGGCCCCGAGAGCGTCGGCGACTGGGCCGACTTCGACCCCACCAACGGCCGCCAGCCCGGCGAGGACTACGTCACGCTCGCCATCGGGCGCGACTACTCCGACGTCTCGCCGATGCGCGGCGTACTGCATGGCGGTGCGCGCCACACGCTGCATGTCGGCGTGACCGTGCAACCCGTGGGGGAAGTGATCGCGTTGCCGCAATCGCCGGCGCAAACGCAGACACAATCACACCTGTCACCGTTATCCCCAGATCAGGAGTCTCCATGAGCGTTTACGACAAGCTTTCCAGCCTCGGCATCACCCTGCCCCCGGTCGCCGTCCCCGCGGCCGCCTACCTGCCCTTCGTGCAGACCGGCAATCTCGTGTTCCTCTCGGGCCACATCGCCAAGAAGGACGGCAAGCCGTGGGTGGGCCAGCTCGGCGCCAACATCACCACCGAAGAAGGCAAGCTGGCCGCACGCGCCATCGCCATCGACCTGCTCGGCACGCTGCACGCCGCCGTGGGCGACCTCAACAAGATCAAGCGCATCGTCAAGCTGATGAGCCTCGTGAACTCGGTCGGCACCTTCACCGAGCAGCACCTGGTGACCAACGGCGCGAGCGAGTTCTTCGCCGAAGTCTTCGGCGCCGAAAAGGGCGCGCATGCACGCAGCGCCTTCGGCGTGGCGCAAGTCCCGATGGGCGCCTGCGTCGAGATCGACCTGATCGCCGAGATCAGCTGATCTTTCTTTCGGGCGGCTCGGTCTCTGAAGGCGTGAAGAAACCGTAGCGAGCGGCCCGAGGTCGCATCGAGGACCGGAACCGTACACCCGTACGGTGAGGACCGCAGATGCGAGATCGGGACGCGCAGTAGGTTTATTCGCGCCTTCAGTGGATGAGCCGTCCTCCGTTGCCAATCATTGAGAGCGTCACTGGATGCGGACGCACTCCCGGGTCGTCACCCCCCGACACCGGAATCCCCTCGATCTCACGCCGAAGCATCAGCTTCATGGCGTCCTGCATCGAACGGCGTGGTGAGGCGGCCAGCGCGGTGCGCGCCGCTTCCACCGTCACCATCGCCACCACGTACCCTTCCAGCGAGAAGTAGCTGAACTCGTCGCGGCCCATGTGGCTGCGCATGTCCTGCTGGTAGCGCTGCACCAGCGGCGACGTTGCCAGGCGCGGGTTGGGCATGACCTGCGAGATCACGGTGCCGCGCGCCGCCGGCCCCACGCTCTTCGCGAGCGCCTCGCCATTGACGATCGAGAGCATGTACGGCGTCGGCCGTGTGATGCCACTCTCCGCCGCCAGCCCCGACAGCAGCTTCACCCCACACGGCGTCACGCACAGCGCGAACAGCGCATCGGGCTTCGCCGCACGCACGCTCGCGGCCAGCGCGGCGCCGTCCATCTGCGCCAGCGCCACGCCCTGCTGCCCCACGAGTTCGATGCCCGCGCCGCGCAGCGCGGTCTCCAACGCCGCGAACGCATCGCGCCCCAGCCCGTCGTCTTGCCAGACCGCGAACGCGCGCCGCTGCCGCACCGACACGGCCTGCGCGACCAGTTGACGCACCTCGTCCGCGTAGCTCGCGCGCAGGTGGTAGATGAGCGCACGCTGCGCGCCGTGCAGCGACGAGGCCCCCGTCATCGCACCGATCAGCGGCGTGCCCGCCTCGCGCATCGTCGGGTAGGCCGCATCGATGTGCGAAGTGCCGGCCGACAGGCCCAGCGCATCGACCTTGTCCTGCACCACGAGTTGCCGGATGTTCTGCGTGTGGCGCTCCACCGAGTAGCCGTCGTCCAGCGCGCGCCACACCAGCTTGTGCCGCCCGAGCAGGCCGTCGCGCTGCACGCGGGCGAGGTAGGCGTCGATGCCGTCCTTCACGTTGCGCCCGGCCTCGCCGAGCGGCCCGCTCAGCGGCAGCGACTGTCCCACCACGATCTCGTCGGCGCGGCCCGGCAGGCCGAGGAAGAGAAGACCCAGAAACGCAAGCCAGCGGTAGACCATCGTGGTGTCGTCCTTGCCGGTGTCGCCGGCCATGGGGCAGCCTGAAGCA
This sequence comes from Variovorax sp. RO1, assembly GCF_002849325.1. Classification (NCBI taxonomy): domain Bacteria; kingdom Pseudomonadati; phylum Pseudomonadota; class Betaproteobacteria; order Burkholderiales; family Comamonadaceae; genus Variovorax; species Variovorax sp. RO1. Next base: position 522,271 of record NZ_PKMT01000004.1, on the reverse strand, counting down.
GGCGGGCCCCGATCTTGGCGGCGCACCGCACGCCGCGGCCATCGGACATTTCCGGCCGACGCTACGGGGAACCCTGCTGCTCGCAAACCCTCGGGCGCGGGGTGCGTGGCACGGCCCGCGTCCTATCATCCAGCGCGCCACCGCCCACCCCATGACCGATCCCGCACCCGAGCGCCTGCCGGACATTCCCTTCGACACCATCGTGGAACAGATGGTCGCGGGCATCTACGTGATCCAGGACGACCGCTTCGTGTACTGCAACGCGACCTGGGCCGGCATCGCGGGCTACACGGCCGAAGAAGCGACCGGCATGTCGCTCGCGCAGATCGTGCCGCCCGACTTTCTCGAGGTGGTGCGCTCGCGCATCAGCGCCCGGCTGGCGGGGCTGCCGCCGAGCATGCACTTCATCACGCGCGGCCTGCACCGCGACGGCCGCGTGCGCTTCGTCGAAGTGCACGGCTCGCGCATCACCTACCGCGGCCGGCCCGCCGTGATGGGCGTGGGCGTCGACGTGACCGAGCGCGTGCGCCACGAGGAAGAACGCCAGCGCTCGCGCGAGCAGCTGCAGGCGCTGGCCGCCTACACCGCCAACAAGCTCGAGGAACAACGGCTGGCGCTGTCACGCGATGTGCACGACGTGCTCGGCGGCATGCTGACCTCGATCAAGATGGACGCCACGCGCATCCAGCGCCGCGCCGACAACCCCGAGGTGCAGGCGCTCACGCAGGGCCTGATCGCGCTCACGCAGCAGACCATCGACACGGTGAAGCAGATCTCCGAAGCGCTGCGCCCCAGCGCGCTCGACCACCTCGACCTGTCGGTGGCGCTCGCGAACGAGCTGCAGGCTTTCACGCGGCGCTCGGGCGTGCCCCATTCGCTGGACGCCGACGCGCCCGCGCTGCGGCTTGCGCCCAAACACGCAACGGCGGTCTACCGCATCTTCCAGGAAGGCCTGACGAACGTCTCGCGCCACTCGAAGGCGCAGCACGTCGACGTGCGCTTGCGCGTGGAAGGCGAGCGCCTGCGCCTCACGCTGCATGACGACGGCTGCGGCTTCGACGTCGACGCGCCCGAGGGCAGCGCGCTCGGCCTGTTGAGCATGCGCGAGCGCGCACGCGAGATCGGCGGCGAGCTGCACATCCGCTCGGCGCCCGGCGCGGGCACGCGGCTCGCGCTGAGCGTGCCGCTGCACCAGGAGAGCGGCGCCGCATGATCGACATCCTGATGGTCGACGACCACACGATCTTCCGCTCGGGCCTGCAGCGCCTGCTGCTCGACGAGACCGACCTGCGCACCACGGCCGAGGCCGGCAACGGCGCCGAGGCGCTCGAGCTCGTGCGCCAGCGCCGCTTCGACGTGGTGCTGCTCGACATCAACATGGAAGGCCGCAACGGCCTGGAGGTGCTGGCCTCGATGCGCGCCGCGCAGCCCGCGCTGCCGGTGCTCATGCTGTCGATGTACGCCGAGGAACAGTACGCGCTGGTCGCCATCCAGGCCGGTGCGCGCGGCTACATCGCCAAGGATGCGGAGCCCGCCGAGCTGGTGCGCGCCATCCGCTGCGTGGCGGCCGGCGGCCAGTACCTGAGCGCGCGCGCCGCCTCGCAGGTCAGTGGCCAGCTCGAAGGCCGCGACGACCGCCCCGCGCACCAGCGGCTCACGGTGCGCGAGCACCAGATCATGCTCATGATGCTCAAGGGCATCTCGCTCACCGCCATCGGCGACGAGATGCTCATCAGCGTGAAGACCGTGAGCACGCACCGCAGCAACATCCTCGACAAGCTGGGCGTGGCCAGCACGGCGGAGCTGGTGCTCTATGCAGTGCGCCACGGGATCATTCAGTAGGTCGCGTCAGGAACTCAGCGGGTGCCGTTGCGCAACGGATCGACGGAGTCGGGCAGCGCGTTGAAGTCGATCTGCTGGAACAGGAACTCGCGCTGCTGCGGCGACAGCAGCGAATAGCGCGGCCAGAAGAACAGGTAGTCGTCGGCCGACATGCGCGGCTGGTTGTCGAAGACCATCCGCTTGCTGCACAGCAGGCACACGAAATTGGTCCAGTTGTTCCAGGTCGTCTGGCCATCGAACATGCGGCTCGGTGCGCCGTAGCGGGCGAAGCTCGCCGTGTGGCCGATGAACTTGTCCGACAGCGCCTTGCGGCTGCTGGCGTTCGCGCTGCTCCAGGCAAAGCGCATGAAGTTCGGCTCGTCGGTCACGAAGTTGCCGAACAGCGCCGCCACGTCGATGCCGTGGAACGCGCCGAAGGTGTCCTTCCAGGGCTGCGGCGTGTCGTCCCAGTTGTAGTTGTAGCGGTAGATGTCGCCGTTCTGCAGGCGCAGCACGCGGATCACGTTGTCGATCACGTTGTCCAGCGCGTAGCTGATCACTTCATGGGTCTGCGTGTAGATCGGCTGGAACTCGGGCTTGATCAGCTGGTTGAAGGTGACGGTGCCGGGCGCCGCGTAGTTGGCGAGGTTCCAGAACTCCTGCTGCGACGGCTGGCCCATGCCGAACAGGAAGGCGAAGTAGGAGCCCTCGTCGTGCGTGGAGCCGATCATCAGCGGCATCTTGTTGTAGTTGCCCGCAATCAGGCCGGGCAGCCCGCTCGCGCGGATCACGGTGCCGTCGGTGAAGTGGCCCGGCACCACGGGGCTGGGCGTGAACTTCATGATCTGCGCCGCGCTCGCGCCGCGCAGCAGCGCGGCGATGTCGGACTGGCTCATCGTCACGCGCTGTGCCGCGGCCTGCAACGCCGTGGAGGCGCGGCCGGTGTCGACCAGCAGGCTGTCGATGAGCGAGTCGGCCGCCAGCGTGCCCACCACCGGCGGGTAGGCGTTGGGCACGCCCGACATGCACACCGCGCGATGGAACTTGCCGTCGGCCAGCGGCGACTGCAGCAGGCCCCAGGTGTTGATGCAGCCGGCCGACTGGCCCGCCACCGTCACCAGCCCCGGGTTGCCACCGAAGGCGCGGGCGTTGGCCTTCACCCAGTCGAGCGCGCGCACGAGGTCGAGCGTGGTGAAGTTGCCCGAGTCGTCCAGCGCGTTGCCCGTCTTCATCGCCGGATGGTTCAGCCAGCCCAGCATGCCCATGCGGTACTGCACCGTGACCACCACCATGTTGGCCTTCTGCGCCAGGTAGGCACCGTCGTAGGCCGGCTCGCGCGCCGAGCCCTTCGTGTTGCTGCCGCCGTGGATCCAGAAGAACACCGGCAGGTTCTCGGCGCTGGAGTTCGGGCGCCACACGTTGAGGTACAGGCAGTCCTCCGTGCCCACAGGCTGGCCGAAGGTGGCCGGATCGGGCTCGCCGAAGGGGTTGCCGACCTGCGCGCACATGCCGGCCAGCGTGGTCGCGGCGCGCGCGCCGCTCCACGGCTGCGGCGGCTGCGGGGCGCGCCAGCGCAGGTTGCCGACCGGCGGCTGCGCGAATGGAATGCCCAGGAAGGCGTGCGTGTTGTTGGCGGCAACCTTGCCGTAGATCTGGCCCGCGTCGAGCGTGCGCGTGAGGCTCTGGTTGTAGGCGGCCAGCGCGGGCACCGCGAGCACGGCGAACGCCCACAGGACCGTGGTGCGAAGCAGCAGGCGCAAAAGGCCTGGAAGGGAACGGCAGCGATGCATGGTGGTTGTCTCCTCGAGGTGGATGCGGCAGGCTCTGACGGCCAGGGTCATGCATCGATTCTCGTGAGCACCCCGCGCCGCCGCCTCGGTGTCATCGGAGGGCCGCAGCAAGAATCCGCCGATTGACATCCGGGCCGCAAAGGGCCATGCAAGGCCGCTCATCCGTTCGGCATACTCGACGGCGTCCCCTCGTTGCCTTGTCCCATCGCCATGCATTCACACGACGCGCCCCCCGCTCCCGAACACGCCCTGCGCGCGCTGGAAGAAAAGCTCGGCACCGCCCTGCCCCCGGTCTTGCGCCACTGCTACGCCACCATCAACGGCGGCCGCTTCGGCGATCCGCAGCGGCGCGATGCCGAGTGGCAGCTGCACCCGGTGCGCGACAGCAGCGACCGCAAGCAGCTCAAGCGCACGGCAGAAGACATTCTTCACTTCACGCAGATCGCGCTGCGGAACACGCACTTTCCGCGTCACGGCCTCAGCATCGCGCACGACTACACGATGAGCCGCCAACTGCTGGTGCTGCGCGACGAAGCCACAGGCGTTATTGGCGACGAGATCTTCCTGTTCGAGGCCCACACCGCCCGCTGGTCCGCGCCTTATGCGAGCGACCTGCGTGCGGCCATGGCGCAGCGGCGCACGCCCGAAGCCGTGCAGCCCGACCCGTCGCGCGCGTTGCCGGTCTTCCGCTATTACGCAGATCCTTTCGAATCCGGCGTGATGCGCACGGCGGGCGACACCTGCGAATGCTGCGGGCGGGCGACCGGCTACATCTACGACGGCAGCTTCTACGCCGTGGGCGATGCCTCGCAGTTCTGCCCCTGGTGCATCGCCGACGGCTCGGCCGCGGCGAAGTTCGACGGCGAATTCAACGACGCCGCCTCCGTCGGCATGGGCGAGGTCGCGCTGCCGCCGGCGGTGGTGGACGAGGTGTCCCGGCGCACGCCCAGCTTCTTCAGCTACCAGCAGGAGCAGTGGTGGGCGCACTGCAACGACGCGGGATGCTTTCTCGGCGAGATCGAGCATGTCGACCGCGCGCTGCTGGCCTCCGAGTCGGCGCGCGCGTTCAAGCAGGACATGCAGGCGCAGGAACAGCTGCCGACCGAGGCCGAGTGGCAGTGGCTGCTTGCCACGCCCTCGCGCGAGCGCCACGCCGCGGTCTACGTGTTCCGCTGCCTGCACTGCGACACGCTGGGCGGCTACAGCGATTGCAGCTGAGCCGCCGGGTTCTCGCAGCAGCAGCGGTTGCTGTTGCTACTTGCGCTTCCAGCTCGCCACGGTGATGAACACGCCGGTTTCCTTCGCGTCGCGCAGGCGCACGCTGTAGCGGCCCGCGCCGTCGGTGCCGTTGAAGACGACCTCGCGGCCCTCTTCGTCCAGCGTCGCGCCCTTGGCGAGTTCGCGGTAGGTGTCGACCAGCTTGGCGATCGGCTCGTAGCTGCGCAGCGTGACCTCGGCATCGGGCAACTGCGCCTCGGGGCGCTGCGAGCGCTCGTAGGCCGTGCGCATCGGCAGGCCGGCCAGGCCCTTGGGCAGCACGATCTTGCCGGCGCTGGCCGAGCTGTTCACCTCGGCCGTCTGCACGAGCATCGGATGCAGCGACGCGGGGAAGCCCGGCGGCAACTGCGCGACGCGCCAGCCCGGCACATTGGGCTGGCCGGTGATGTATTCGACGCTGGCGATCTTCTGCGCAGCCGCCACGTCCGCCGGATCGTCGCTCTCGGCCATGGCCGCGAGGTACGAGGGCAGCTGCTTGCTCCAGGCCACCAGCGGCGCGGCGTCGACCTGGCTGGCACCCGCATGCTGGAAGACCGACAGCACGGTCTGCGGCAAGGGGTTGCACACCTTGGGATCGTCGCGCTTCGCGGCTGCGCGGCAGTGGCCGTTGACCAGCCCCACCGCCTGCACGCGGCCGTCGGCATCGATCAGCATGGCGGCGCGCTCTTCGCCGTGACCACCGCCGCTGACGGACGCAATAACCTGGCGGCCGTCGGGCCACACGGTGCGCGTGACATCGAACTTCGAGCGCATGCCCTCGAGCAGCTGCTGCGCGATCAGCGTGTCGGGCTCGGTGTAGCTGCCGCGCGCGTAGCCGACCAGGCCGATCACGGCGCTGCGGATGCGCGTCTGCTCGCTCAGGCGCAGCGCGGGTGGCGGCAGCTCCGTCGTGACGGGCGCTGCAGCATCTTGTGCGTGAGCGGTGAGCGCGCAGGCGAACACAAGCGACGCCAGCGCCGACTGAATCAAGGTCTTCTTCATTCGGAAATTTCCACTTCGATGTTCGTGATCGCGGGCATGTCGCGCGGGATCGTCGTGCTGACGGAGAAGCTCAGGCCGTCGCGGCTGCCGGCGATGAAGCCGTTGCTGGACTCGATGTCCTTCAGCGGCGGCGACAGCTGCTTGTAGAACGCCAGCACCTGCTCCGGCGTGTCGACGGTCTGCAGGCGCAGCACGCGCTTGGCCTTGGCGTCGCTCAGCGCGTCTTGCGCGGTGCCGTAGATCAGCGCCTTGGGGTACAGCGGCACCTGCGCGGAGAAAGCCTTGTTGGGCCGCACGATCGGGCGCGCCGTGGTGCGCGCGGCGTCCATCGTGACGTACTCGGTGGTGGCGATCTTCTCGCCCACGCCCTCGCCGCCCTGCATGCGGTCGGGAACCTGCTGGCTCCATGCGACCAGCGGTTGCGCCTTGGTGCGATCGAAGCCGGGGCGCAAAAAGACCGAGAGCACGGCGTGCTGGTCGTCGAGGCAACCGCTCGACGACGAGTCCTTGCCGCAGCTGCGATGCACCAGCGCGGCAGCCAGCACGTCGCCGCTGCGGTCGTCGACCAGCACGGCCGCGCGCTCGCCGCCGTCGTAGGGCCGGCGGTACGACGAAAGCAGTCGTTGGCCTTCAGGCAGCGCCTGCTGCTTGCGGTCGGGACGCGAGGCCAGGCCCGAGATCAGCTGCTCGGCCAGCAGGCCTTCAGGCCAGTAGTACGAGCCTGACGCCATGCCCGCGAAGCGCGTCACGGCAAGGTCGAGTGCGGGGGCCTGGGAGGATTCCTTCACGCGTTCGTGGTTCGGCACGAGGACGAGTTGGGGTGTCGCGTTTTGTTGAGCGACAGCGCCGAAGGAAGAGAGAAGAAGGAAAGCGAGGAAAGCGGAACGCGGTCGAAAGTGAGGCATGAAAAAAGAAAACGAACGATGCGGCTTGCCCGATGTTTTCGGACAAGTGTGTCGTTTGATTCTAGAAGGCGTTCATTGCCCAAACGCCTCGCATCTCATCGCTGCGACGATCGTCTCACGGTGTGACCGCGAGCTTCGAACACAGCAGCCGCATCGCAGCGCCGATCGGTGCGATCACCGGCACGTCGAAGCGCGGCGTCAACGCCAGTGCGGCCTGCCCGAGCGGACCGCCGCCGATGATCACGGCCTGCGCGCCGTCGTCGTCGATGCAGCGTTGCACGGCTTGTGCCAGTGCCTCTTCGAGCGCGTGCGCATCGGCCGCGAGCGCACGCGGATCGCCCTGCGTCAAGCGGATGCCGCTGTACTGCGCGCGCAGTCCGAGCGCCGCGGCGCGTGCCTCGATCGGCACCACGAGGTCGGGCGTGACGGTGGCGATGCCGAAGCGCCGGCCGCCCTCGCCCGCCGCGAGCATCGAGGCTTCGGCGATGCCGACCACGGGCACTCCGGCTTCGCGCCGCAGCAGCTCCACGCCGGGGTCACCGAAGGCGCTGACGATCACGCCGTCCCAACCCTCGCCGGCTGCCGCGCGCCACACCTTCAGCACCTCGAGCGCCGCCGCGTTCAGCTCGTCTTCGTTGACGATCATCGGCGGGCCCTGCATCGCGGTGCGGCCGGTCACGCGGCAACCGGCGGGAGCTTCGGCGGACGCAATGCCGACCATCATGTCGGTGGTCGCGACGGATGCGTTGGGGTTGATGAGCAGGATGTCGGGCATGCGGAAAGGCGCTTTCTTTTGTCTTGGGAGATCGGTCGCTGCGCGGCTCAGTTCGAACGGGCCAGCGTCGCGTCAGGCGCACGCGCTTCAGGCTCGGCCTCGCCGGGCAACGGCAGCGCATCGGGCGACTGGCCGTAGGTCTCGGGCACGCACTGCACGCTGATCACGAACACCGCGTACATCGCAGCGGCCAGGCCGAACACACCGACCAGCCCGAAGGCATCGAACAAGCGGCCTGCGACCAGCGGCATCAACGCGCCTGCCGCAGTGCCCGTCGCAAGGATGAAGGCCGTGCCGAAGGCGCGCACGCGCGTCGGGTACAGCTCGGGCGCGAAGATCCAGATGGTGGTGTTCAGCAGCAGCACGAAGAACTGGAACACCGCGCCCGCAATGAGGATCACGACGATGCTCTTGGCCACGAAGCCGATGGTCAGCGCCGCGAGGCAGGCGCACACGGCGCCGGCCGTGAGCACGCGCTTGCGCGGAAAGTGAAAGCCCAGCAGCGAGGCCGCAATGGCGCCCAGCAGGCTGCCGCCCTGCATCACCATCGTGAACAGCAGGCTCTTGGACATGCTGTAGCCCAGCGTCACGAGGATGGTCGGCATCAGCGTGAGCACCGAGATCTGCGCGCCGTAGGTCATCCAGATCGTGATGCACAGCGGCACGGTGCGCCGCGCCAGCGCGCCGCGGAAGATCTCGGTCACGCGCACCTTCGGCCGTGCGGCCTGCGCGAGCGTGCCGTCGTCGGTGATGTAGGGGTGTGGCGTCGCTGGCTTGCCCGACAGCCGCCCCGAGGCGAGGCGCGACAGCACTGCATTCGTTTCCTTCACGCGGCCTTGCGACAGCAGGAAACGCGGCGTCTCGGGGATGTAGCGACGGTAGAAGGCGCCGAGCAGCGCCGGCACCATGAGGCAGGCAAACAGCCAGCGCCACGCGTTGTCGCCCGGGAACATCCAGAACACCAGCAGGCCGAAGCCCGGCGCGAGAAAGTTGCCGAGCCCGCCCGCGCCCACGTTCACCATCCCCACGGCCGTGCCGCGGAACTTGGTCGAGCAGAACTCGGCCAGCATGGTCACGGCAATGGCGATCTCACCGCCCAGCCCAAAGCCCACGACCGCGCGGCCCAGCGCCATCACCGTGAAGTTGGGCGCCATCGCGCAGATGCCTGCGCCGAGCGTGAACAGCAGCAGGTCGATCGACAGCATCACGCGGCGGCCGTAGCGGTCGGCAATGAAGCCCGAAATGATCCGCCCGATGGCCGCGCAGGCAAAGGTGACGGTGTTCAGGAAACCGATGTCCGACGCGCTCAGCCCCCACTGCTCGCGCAGCATGGGGCCGACGATGCCCACCGCGTTCTGCTCGAAGGCATCGAACAGGCAGCCGATGAGGATCAGAAAAATGATCGTGTGGTGCGAGCGCGTGACGCCGATGGTGTCGAGCGCGCGATCGAGCTCGGCGACTCGGGGCGAGTCGGGCCCGGAAGAAAGTGCAGGTCCAGCCATGAGAAACCTCTGAAGAAGGAATGAAGTGCTTGCTTGCGCGTGGCAGCCCGATGTCGCGGATCGAATCGTAGGCGGCAACGCGTCTGAATGGCATATGGATTTCACCTACTTTGATTATTTGAAATCCAAATTTCAGACAAGGACAGCCTCAAGCAAGCGGCGTGCCGGGGTTTCTCAGGCTCAGGCAGTGGGTCCTCAGGGGTTGGACTGAAAAAAAGGGGCGCGAACGCACCTGCAGCGGGCGCTCGTGCACCGAGGGCGTGCGCCGCTAGGACCTCGCCGAACCGGCCAGCGCCAGCAGCTCGTCGACGTCCCAGTGATCGTCTGCGTGCCGGCCGTACCTGGCGGCGACCACGGTGCCCCGCCCATCGATGAGCAGGTCGGCCGGCAAACCCGTGATGCCGTTCTCCGCCCGCTTGTAGAACCGGCCCGTCGCAAGAATCCAGCGCAGGCCGCTCCAGAAAACGCGCGGATGCATGAACGCCAGCCGCGAGGTTTCCACGCCGAAGCGCCGATAGTGGCTCTTGGTCGGGTCGGCCACGCAGTCGAACGGCAGCTGCGCCTGGTACTTGCGCATCTCCTGAGCGGACGAGTGAAAGAGCACGACCTCGCGGATGCCCGCTGCCGCCAGCTCACCTTGCCTTCGGGCAAAAGTCAGCAGATGGAAGTTGCAGACCGGGCAGCCCGCGAAGCGGCGAAACTGCAGGTGGACCCAGCGCGCGCCGGCCTCCGGCAGCTGCAAGGGCTTTCCGTGGATCGTTTCCAGGACCGTGGCGGGCACCACATCGCCGGGCGAGAACTTCATCGAAGGTCCTTCAGAAGGGTTGCGAAGACGCCGGACCAGGTTGCTGGAAAGCGTCTTCCGATTTTTAAGTACACTGTACGTTTATTACTTTACAACCCCTTCGAGAACGGAGTCAAGCGTGGGACGTCCCGCCAAATTCACCCGTGAACAGCTCCAGCAGGCCGCGCTGGCGCTGGTCGATGCGGACGGCCTCTCCGGCCTGACCATGCGTGCGCTGGCGAGCCGGCTGGAGACTGGCGCCATGACGCTCTACAACTACGTGTCGCAACGCGAAGAGCTGGAGATGCTGGTGGTCGAAGCGGTGCTGGGCAAGGTGCGCTGGGGGACCGACGGCCACCAGCCCTGGCATGAAGCGCTGGAAGACATCGCGATCGCGCTGTGGCGCGTGATCCGCGACCATCCCCATGTGATTCCGCTGATCCTCACGAAGCGCAGCCGTTCGCCGACGGTGTTCGAGGTGACCGAAGCCCTGCTGCACACGCTGGCCCAAAGCGGCCGCAGCGGTGCCCGCTTGCTCGTGGGTTTTCGCGCGGTGTCCGCGCTCATCATGGGCGCCGCGCAGGCCGAGCTCGCCGGGCCGCTCACGCTGCAGGCCGACGAATCGCCCGACGAGACCATCGCGCGGTTCCAGGCGCTGCCGCCGGACCGGTTCCCCCATCTGATCGAGATCGCGACTGCTGCCACGGCCAGCGATGCAGAGACCGAGTTCCGGGCGAGCCTGTCGCTGCTGATCGATGGTCTGCGCGCAGATGCCGCGCCGCTGGCCTGAAGCCGCTCAGGCCAGCGCGAGCGCCTCGACCCGGTCCAGCGCACGCGACGCACCGCCCAGGCGCGTCGCCAGGTGCTGCGCGCGCTTCAGGTGCAGGTGCGCGTCGTGCTCCCAGGTGAAGCCCATGCCGCCATGCACCTGGATGGCCGTGCGGGTGGTCTGCTGCGCGCCTTCGATGGCCGAGAACTCGGCTGCGGCGCACGCGAAGCGCCAGTCGGGCAGGCCGCCGTCGAGCGCGGCAGCGGCGTAGCGCACGGCCAGGCGTGCGTTGTCGACGCCCATCCAGGCGTTGGCGAGCTGGTGCTTGATGGCCTGGTAGCTGCCGATGGCTTTGCCGAACTGCACGCGCTCGCGGGCGTAGGCGCAGGCCAGGTCGAGTGCGGCTTGTGCGGTGCCGACGAGTTCGGCGGCAAGTGCGAGGCGATGGGCGGCGCGCACGCGGGCGCGTGCTTCGGGGGCGATGGGCAGTGTCTCCCATGCGAGTGACGGCGCAGGAGTCGCCGCCGCTTGCCGCAACGTAGGGTCGAGCGCATCGGATGCAACGCCCTCCGGCATCGGCAGCAACGCCACACGCAGCGGCACGGCATCGTCATGCCAGCCCTGCACCACTACGAGGTCCGAAGCCTGCCCCGCGTGATCGATCCATGCATCGCCCTCCGCGACGCAATGGAAGGCGCGGTCGCCCGCCATCGCCGCGCGCACCCCCCCGCGCAACGTATCGGGCGGTGCGTCGCCACACGCCTGCAGCCACAGCGGCAACAGCACGGCGCTGCCGGCCAATGGCAGGTTCAGCAACTGCCGGCCTGCGGCCTCGGCCACGATGCAGGCCTCGCTCATGCCGAGCCCCAGGCCGTCGTGCGCCTCGGGCACCAGCAGCGCCATCCAGCCCATGCCGGCCATGTCGGCCCACAGCGACTGCTGCGTGGCATCGGTCCAGGGCAAGGCGCGCCGTGCGCGCGCGAGCGGGTGGTGGTCGGCGAAGAAGCGGTGGGCCGACGCATGCAGCATCTGCTGCTCGTCGTTCAATGCGAAATCCATGGCGTTCGTGTCGTCGTCTTCAGTCAGTTCTTGGGCAGGCCCAGCATCTGCTCGGCCAGGATGTTGCGCTGCACTTCGGAGGTGCCCGCCAGGATGGTTTCGGCGCGGGTCCACAGGTAGTCGCGCACCCAGGCCGCGGCCTGCGGGTCGGCGCCCGTGGGCTCGGGGCCGGCCAGCGCGCGCTCGCCCAGCACGTCCATCGCCGTGGCGAGCAGCTTCTGGTGCGACTCGCTCCAGTGCAGCTTGGTCGACGAACCTTCGGGCCCCGGCGGCCCGCCGCGCATCGCGTGCGTGAGCGCGCGGTACGACTTGAGCTTGAGCACATGGCTGTCGACCGCCAGCCGCGCGAGGTCGCGCCGCAGGTGCGGGCAGTCGAGCGCGGGGCGTCCGCCCTTCTGCACACTGGCCGCCAGCCGCGTGAGCGCGCCCAGCTCCTGCGTGAAGCGGACCTGGCGCGGAATGAAGTAGGTGCCGCGCTCGAAGCTCGCGGCGGCCATCGCCAGGCGCCAGCCGCCGTTCTCTTCACCCACGAGTGCGTCGAGCGGCACCTTCACGTCGTCGAAGAAGACCTCGTTGAAGTCCGACTCGCCCGTGATCTGGCGGATGGGTTCCACGCGCACGCCGGGGCTCTTCATGTCGACCAGCAGGAAGCTGATGCCCTTGTGGCGCGCGGCCGCGGCGTCGGTGCGCGCGAGCACGAAGCAGTAGTCAGCAATGTGTGCGAACGAGGTCCACACCTTGTGGCCGTTGAGCACGTAGTGGTCGCCGCGCCGCTCGGCGCGCGTGGACAACGCCGCCAGGTCGGAGCCCGCGCCGGGCTCGGAGTAGCCCTGGCACCAGATCTCGCGGTTGCTCAAAATGCCCGGCAGAAAGCGCGCCTTCTGCGCCTCGCTTGCGAAGTGGATCAGCGTGGGCGCCAGGATGCCGTGGCCGATGATGTTCACGCCCAGCGGCGCGCCGATGCGGGCCTGCTCCTCGTGGAAGATCGCCTGCCGCGTGAGCGGCCAGGCCTTGCCGCCGTGGGCCTCAGGCCAGCCCAGGCCCGACCAGCCGGCCTGGCACACGTGGTCTTCCCAGGCGCGGCGCCAGGTCAGCTCGTTGGCGTCGGGCGCGCCCCCGGGCCAGGCCGCGACGAAGCGCGGATAGTGCGTCTCGAACCAGTCGCGCAACGTGAGGCGGAAGGCTTCGTCTTCTGCCGAATAACCCACTTGCATGCTTGTCTGCTTTCTCGTTCTTGCTGATGTACTGCGGATGTCAGTCGGCCTTTGCGCCGGAGTCCTTGATGACCTTGGCCCACTTCACGATGTCCTTGCGCAGGAACGCGGCGAACTCGTCGGGCTTGTTGCCGATGATGTCCAGGCCCAGGCTGCGGAACTTGTCCTTCACCTCGGGTTCCTTGAGCACTTCCTGCAGCTCGTCGTGCAGCTTGTTCACGACCGCTGCGGGCGTCTTGGCCGGTGCGACCACGCCGAGCCACGGCATGGCTTCGTAGCCGGGCAGGCCCGACTCGGCGACGGTGGGCGTGTCGGGCAGCGACTGCGAGCGCTGCGCCGTGGTCACGGCCAAGAGGCGCACCTTGCCGTCCTTGATGAAGGGGCCCGAAGACGCATACGCGTCGAACATCACCTGCAGCTGGCCGCCGATCATGTCGGTGAGCGCGGGCGCGCTGCCCTTGTACGGGATGTGCTGCATCTTTACGCCGGCCACGCTGTTGAAGAGCTCGGCCTCCAGGTGCGTCGACGTGCCCGCGCCCACTGAACCGTAGTTGGCCTTGTTGGGGTTGGCCTTGAGCCAGCTCACGAGCTCGCCCACGTTCCTGGCCGGAATGCTCGGATGCACCACGAGCACGTGCACCACCGAGGCCACCTGCGAGACGGGCGCGAAGTCTTTCACGGGGTCGTAGTTGACCTTGCTGTAGAGGCTGGGCGCAATGCCCAGCGACGAGGCCGCGAGCAGCAGCGTGTGGCCGTCGGGCGCGGCCTTGGCGACGTATTCCGACGCGATCATGGTGCCGGCGCCGGGCTTGTTCTCCACCAGCACGGGCTGGCCCAGGCGCTTGTGCAGCCGTTCGGCGAGCAGGCGCGACATGATGTCGGCCGCGCCGCCCGGCGAGAACGGCACGACGAGCGTGACCGGCTTGGTCGGGTAGGTCTGCGCCACGGCGGTGCTGGCCGCAAAAGCGGCGGCGACCAGGGCCACGCAGGCCAGTGCTTTCTTGAACATGGGATGTCTCCTGTCTCTGTCGATGGTTGTGGTTCTGTCTACGAAGCCAGGACCAGCGCGTCGAGCGCACGCACGCCCTGGCCCTGTTCCTTCACGAGCAGCGGGTTGACTTCGACCTCGTCTGCCTGTTCCTGCAGCGCCAGCACGGCGCGTGAAAAACCGGCGATGGCACGGCATGCGGCCTCGACGTCGCCCAGCGGCCGGCCGCGGTAGCCCGTGAGCAACGGAAAGGCCTTGAGCTCGCCGAGCATGTCGCGCGCCATGGCAGCGTCGACGGGCAGCACGCGGTGGCTCACGTCCTTGTACAGCTCGGTGAGCACGCCGCCCAGGCCCACGGTGAGCGTCATGCCGAACACCGGGTCGCGCGTGGCACCGAGGATGAGTTCGGCCTGCCCCGCTTCCATCTTCTGCAGCAGCGCGCCGTCGATCTGCGCCGTAGGCGCGTAGGCGCGCGCCGAAGCCATCACTTCGTCGAAGGCCTTGCGCACCTCTTGCGCATTGCCCAGCCGCAGGCGCACGCCGCCGGCCTCGGTCTTGTGCGCGATGTCGGCACTGAGCACCTTCAGCACGACCGGAAAGCCCAGCCGCTCGGCCACTGCCGCGGCTTCATCCGCCGTGCGCGCCACGGCCTCGTCGACCGGCTGCACGCCGAACTCGGCGAGGTAGCGCTTGGTGGTGTGTTCGTCGGCACGGCCCGCCAGCGTGGCGCGCGGGGGCGCGGGCTGGCTGCGCACCTGCAGCCACGGGTTGTGCTTGCGCCGCTCCTGCCACAGCAGGAAGGGCGACAACGCCGACACCGCCACGCCGATGTCCTCGAACACCGGCACGCCGCCTGCGCGCAACTGTTCGCGCGTCTTGGCCGCGCCGGTGTCGATGGCGACGATCAGGCGCGAGTGCTTTTCGGCCACGGCGCACAGGTCGTCGGCCATGCGGTCGAGCATGTAGCCCGGCGCGTAGACCACGATGGCGTCGATCGCGTCGGACACCGCCAGCGCTTCCATCGCCGTGTGCACGAAGCCGGGGTCGTTCACCACGTTGCCCGTCACGTCGACCGGGTTGGAGACCATGCCGTAGTCGGGAATGCCGGCGCGCAGCTGGTCTTGCAGCGGCTGCGGCAGCGTCGGCACGTCGAGCCCTTGGCCGATGAACTTGTCGGCCAGGATTGCGCCGAGCGCGCCCGAGATCGTGATGATTGCCACGCGCTTGCCCGCGCTGCGCTGCCGGTAGCCCGCCAGGTGCGCGAGCTGCGCCATCTGCGCGAAGTCGTGGCTCTGGATGATGTTGAGCTGGCGGAACGCCGCCTGATAGATCTGCTGGTCGCCCGCCAGCGCCGAGGTGTGCGAGCGCACGGCCTCGGAGCCCTTCTCGGTCTCGCCGGCCTTGTAGAGGATGAGCAGCTTGTCGCGCCGCACGAACTCGGCCGCGGCCTCCATGAAGCGCGGGCCGTCGCGCAGCTCTTCGATGTAGCCGATGCCCACTTCGGTCGCGTCGTCCTGCGCCAGGTACTCGAGGTACTGCGCGAAGTCCACGCAGGCTTCGTTGCCGGTGTTGATGAAGTGGCTGAAGTCCACGCCCAGCCGCCGCGCAATGGCGTACACCGCGGCGCACACATTGCCGCTTTGCGTGAGCAGGCTCACGCGGCCCGGCCCCTGCTGCATCGGCGCGGTGTTGAACACCGATGCGAAGTTGGTATGGGCCTGCGTGTTGAGGTTGGCAAAGCCCATGGCGTTCGGGCCCGCCACCACCATGTCGGTGGTGGCCACGAAGGCTTCCAGCTCGGCCTGCAATGCAGCACCCGCGTCCCCGGCTTCGGCAAAGCCCGCGGCATACACGATGACGGCACGCACGCCGCGCGCCTGGCAGCGCTTCAGCATCGGTGTGACCTCGGCCGCAGCCAGTGCCAGCACCACCAGGTCAGGTGCGGCGGGCAGCGCTTCGAGGTCGGGCCAGCAGCGCAGGCCGAAGACTTCTTCGTACTTGGGATTGATCGGGTAGATCGCGCCCTGGTAGCCGAATTTCGTGAGGTGCGCGAGCGGCATGCCGCCGATGCGCGCGGCATTGCCGCTGGCGCCGATCACGGCGATGGAGGCCGGGTTCAGCAGGGGTTCGAGGCGGTGCAGGGTCATCTTGATTCAGGCGGAGGCGGGGTTCTTCTGGATGGCCGAAGCCAGGCCGCGGTCGCGGGCCGTGAGAAAGCCCTCGCTCAGGTGCGAGAGCTGGTGCGTGTCGAAGTGCGCGGCCAGCGCGGTGCGCAGGCCCTGCGCGTCGAGCGTGCGGTTGATCGAACGCTTGATCAGGCGCAGCCCGAACGGCGGCGCCTTGGCGATCTGCTGCGCAAGCGCGAGTGCAGCGTCGGCCAGCTCGGCATCGGGCACCACACGGTTCACCATGCCGATCGCTTGCGCCTCCTGCGCCGACAGCTTGCCGCCGGTATAGAGCATTTCCTTGGCCTTGCGCGCGCCCATCACCCACGGGTGGATCAGCACCTCGGTGGCCGCCGCGCCCAGCGTGTGGCCCACGGGGTCGCTGAAGAAGGCCGACTCGCCCGCGACCACCAGGTCGCACATGTTGGCGATCATGAAACCGCCCGCCACGCAGGCGCCCTGCACCTGCGCGATGGTGGGCTTGGGAAAGTCCCAGATGCGCATCGAGTAGTCGAAGTAGCGCAGCTCTTCGTAGGCCCAGCGCTCTTCCACGGTGAAGTTGGCGCGCTCGGCCTGCGCCTGCTTGAGGTCGTGGCCGGCCGAGAAGTGCGCGCCCTTGCCGCCGAGCACCACGGCGTTCACCGTGTCGTCGCGCGCGGCGTCGTCGAAGGCGGCCATGAGCTCGTCCAGCATCTGCTGGCTCTGGGCGTTGCGCTGGGCATCGCGGGCCAGCAGGATGCGGCGCACGGCGCCGTGGTGTTCGATTTCGAGGGTGTCGTACGCCATCGTGTGTCTCCGGGTCTGTGTCTGGTCTGGGTCTTGGGCGAGGGCAGTTTAGACTTCGAAATTCCTGCATCCCAAACACTAATTCCAATTTTTCCCACTATATGGACGAACCCAGAGAGACCGCCGGCGCCCAGAGCCTGCGGCGCGCTTTGCAGCTGCTGCGCCTGCTGGCCGAGCACCACGAGGAAGGCATCAAGCTCACCGAA
Source organism: Variovorax sp. RO1 (assembly GCF_002849325.1). NCBI lineage: Bacteria > Pseudomonadati > Pseudomonadota > Betaproteobacteria > Burkholderiales > Comamonadaceae > Variovorax > Variovorax sp. RO1. The sequence continues at coordinate 505,248 of NZ_PKMT01000004.1, read as the reverse complement.
GTGATCGCCGCCTCGGGGCTGGAGCGCTCCACCGTGCACCGCCTGCTCTCGTGCCTGGCCGAGGAGCAGTTCGCCGAACGCGACCCCGACGGCAAGGCCTACCGCCTGGGCATCGACGCCATGCAACTGGGCTTTGCCTCGATGCGCCGCGTGCCGCTGGTGGACTCGTGCCGCGCCCTCATGCAGAAGCTCGCGCGCATGTCGGGCGACACCGTGTTCCTCGTGATCCGCCAGGGCGATTACTGCGTGTGCCTGCACCGCGAAGAGGGGCACTTTCCGGTGAAGGTGTTCACCACCGACGTCGGCGGGCGCCGCCTGCTGGGCCTGGGCGCGGGCGGGCTGGCGCTGATGGCCGCGCTGTCCGACGCCGAGATCGACCGCATCCTCGAGCGCCACACCACCGAGTACGCGCAGGCCGGCTTCACCCGCGAGCGCATGAAGCAGGCCGTGAAGCGCACGCGCGCGGCGGGCCATGCCGACATCGTGGACACGCTCACCGAAGGCGTGTCGGGCGTGGGGCGCACCTTTGCGGCGTCGGCCACCACGCTGGCGGCAATCAGCTTCGGCGCGATCACGCCGCGGCTGCCGCCGGCGCGCAAGAAGGAGATGGCGCTGTTGTTGAAGGCGCAGTTGCCGCGCAACGAGGCGGCGAAGTAATCAGCGAGAGGCCGCGCGCGGCCTCTTAAAGCTCGTCGTTTTCCTCGTGCCCCAGCTCGATCGCCGCCAGCCGCTTGCGGCCGGCCGAGCCCGCAGCCTCGATCACCATCGTGGCGATCAGGTCGCACACGCCCATCACGGCCGCGTGGTTGTCGAGCAGCCCCGGGCCGCGGCAGTCGCATTGAAGCGACCACGTGGCGCCCGCGAAATCGGGCGAGGCGCGGTCGCTGATGTAGACGATCTTCGCGCCGACGCGCTGCGCGCCTGCGAGCAGCGTGTCGAGCTGGCGCGTCTGGCGGCGCGTGCCGAACACGATCACGCAGTCGCGTTCGCCCAGCCCCGCCAAGTGCTCGGCCAGCGTTTCGCCGGGGCCCGGAATGGCCGTGACGCGCGGCACCACCTGGATGATCTGCCAGCGCAGGTACAGCGCGAACGCGTGGCTGCTGCGCGTGCCGAAGATCAGCACCTGCCCCGCGCCGATGATCGCCTTCACGATCTCGGCCATCTGCTTGTCGCTCAGGCGCTCGAAGGTACTCGCCAGGTTGGCCTGCGACTGCTGGAAGTGCGTGGCCACGAGGTGGCCGCGCTTCGAGGCTTCGGTCGCGTTCTGGAACAGCGGCGAGCCCGTCTGCTTTTCTTCGCGCACCTGGCGCCGGGCTTCCTCGTAGTTCTCGTAGCCGATGCGCCGGATGAAGCGGCTCACCGTAGAGGGCGACACGCCCGCAAGCTCCGCCAGTTCGTTGCCCGCGTAGCTGGCCAGCTCGCCGGGAAATTCCAGGACGAAATCGGCAAGCTGGCGTTCGGTCGCGGACAACTGGTCGAGCTGGCTGCGAACGCGGCGGACGAAGGAATCGGCGGACATGGGCATGCGGGTGGGAGTGGCGCACGATGATGCCATGCACGGCCCGCAGCAGAATGTGCGTCCCGCCCCTTTCCTGGAGATTCCGGCCTTGATCGCAGCATCCCGCACCTTCGTCGCCCTGGCCACCCTGTTCATTGCAGCGCACGCGATGCCGAGCCATGCGGCGGAACCGAGGTGGTTCGTCATGAGCCGCGAATCGGGCTGCGTGCCGCTCGCGGAATTGCGCGAGGTCTTTCCGTCGCTGACGGACCGCTCCACGCCGCGTGAGGTCTTCGAAGCTTTGCGCAGGCAGCACCCGGACTCGCGGTTGATCACGTTCCGCCAGGCGCTCGCCGAAGAGGCACGACAGACGGGCAAGCAACCGTCCCCGGAGTCGGCCATGGCCTATCGCCTGTTCAACGACAGCAACGCCTTCGTGGTCTCGAGCCAGAAAGCCGGCCGCGACACCGTGCTCCTGACCGAAGCGCTGTGCCGGACCGCCGGCATCCTGGAAGGCAAATAGAACAAAGCCGCCCGCGCCACCGCATTCACACGGCAGCGGCGGCAATCTCCAGCTGGGTCAGCCGCCGCGCCATGCGGCCGACAAAGTTCTGCGTGACATGCGGCAGCACGCGCTGCGACGGCACCACGATGCCGACCTGCAACTGGTCGAGCGCAGGCAGCTCGAAGGGCCGCCAGATCAGGTCGCCGCGCTTCAGGTCTTCGATGAAGGCGATCTTCGAGAAGCACGAAATGCCCTTGCCCGCCATGATCAGCCGCTTGAGCATCGGCGTCGAATTGCAGGTGGCAGCCGGCTCCATGTCGTCCCAGAACGCCGCGAACTCGGGCGACAGCCCGGCGCTGATGACCGGGTGCGAACTGGAGCGCAGGAACGGGTAGCGCGCGCACTCCTTCAGCGACACGCTGGCGTGGTTGGCCAGCGGATGGCCCGGCGGCATCACCACGCCGATCGGCAGGTTGGCCAGCGCCACCGCGGCCACGCCACCCGGCAGACGGCTCACGAAGGTCATGCCCACGTCGACCTGCCCCGACATCACCATCTGCGGCACGTCCATCGGCTGCACCGCGGTGATGGTGTACGTGACGGCCGGGAACACCTGCAGAAAATCTTCCACCGCCGAGGGCAGCATCTCTTCGAAGAAGGAGTCCATGGCCGCCACCTTCACGTGACCGGTGCGCTCGCCCTTCAGCGCATCGAGCTCGGTGCGCATCACCTGGTACTGGTGCAGCGTTTCCTGCGCGTGCTTGAGCAGCCGCTCGCCCGCCGCATTGAGCCGCAGGCCGTTGGGCATGCGGTCGAACAGTTCCACGCCCAGCTCGTCTTCGAGCTTGTGGATCTGGCGGTTGACGGCGCTGGCCGCCACGTAGAGCCGCTCCGAGGCCTTGCGCACCGAGCCGCAGCTCGCGACCTCGATGAAGTACTTGAGGATGCTGGCGTGCATCAACCGGCCCTCCCGCGCAACGCGGGCTCAGCCCGGTGCTTGCGGAAACGCGGCAACGGCCGGATGGTCGCAGGCCACGCGCTTCGCGTCGGCGCCGCCGGGCGAGCCGAGCCCGCTGACATTGGCCGCGAAAAATTCGCGGTTGATGGCCGTGAAGTGTTCCATTTCGGGCGGCAGCCGAAGGTCTTCGTAGATGGCCTGGGTGGGACAGGCAGACACGCAAACGCCGCAGTCGATGCATTCATCCGGGTGAATGTACAGAGTGCGCTCGCCTTCGTAGATGCAGTCCACCGGACAGCACTTGACGCAGGCACCGTCCTTGACGTCGATGCAGGCAGCGGTAATGACGTAGGCCATGGCATGAAGGGCCGGGTGCCTAGCGGCCCAGCCACTGCGGCTTGCGTTTCTGCTGGAACGCCAGCACGCCTTCGTTGGCGTCTTCGGACTGCAGCGCCGCGACCAGCGCCGGCAGCCGCATGCGGTGCGCGTCGGCCGGCGCCAGCGTGCCGGTGCGCCGCACCACCTGCTTGATGGCCTTGAGCGACAGCGGCGCGCAGGCCAGCATCTGCTGCACCCAGCGGTGGACGGCGATGTCGAGCTCGGCGCGCGGCACCACCTCGTTGACCAGGCCCATCTCGAGCGCGCGCTGCGCCTTCACGCGCTGGCCGGTGAGCATCATGCCCATGGCCTGGCGGTAGGGAATCTGCCGCTGCAGCAGCAGCATGCCGCCGTCCAGCGGCAGGCGCCCCACCAGCGGTTCGGGCAGGCCGAAGCTGGCTTCTTCGCAGGCCACCACGATGTCGCAGCCCAGCACCATCTCGAAGCCGCCGCCGAGCGCCAGGCCGTTGACGCGCGCGATCACCGGCACGTCCAGCGTCTCGCGCAGCGCGATGCCGCCGAAGCCGCCGGCGCGGGCTGCGGCCCAGTACTCGACGCCTTTCAGGTTCGAGGTGTTCTTCAGGTCGGCACCCGCGCAGAACGAGCGCTCGCCCGCACCGGTGAGCACCACCGCGCGGATGTCGTCGCGCGATTCGATGTCGGTCCAGATGCGCTGCAGCTCGACCTCGGTCGGCAGGTCGACCGCATTGAGCACCTCGGGCCGGTCGATGGTGACCGTGGCGACATGGTCGACGACGTCGTAGAGAACACTCATGCGTCGGCCTCCTCGATCAGCGCGCGCGCTTCCGCCAGCACTTCTTCGGTGTGCTGCCCGAGCCTGGGCGGTTCGCGCCGCAGGCCGGCCTTGGCGCCCGACATCTGGATCGGGCTGGCGATGAATTTGAGCGGACGGCTCGACGACGCATCGCCTTCGAGAATCATCGCGTTGTGCAGCGTCTGCGGATCGACCAGCGCCTCGCGCATGTCGCGCACGGGGGCCGAGAGCAGGTCTTGTTCCTCGAGCTTTGCCAGCCAGTGGTCGCGCGTGTTGCTGGCAAAGCGCTCGCGGAAGATCGCATGCAGCTCGGCCTTGTGGGCGAACTGCGCCGCCATGCCCGAGAAGCGCGCATCGGCCGACAGGTCGTCGATGCCCAGCGCCGTGCAGATGTCGCGCAGCGGGTTGGCCTTGAAGGCGCCCACCAGCACCAGCGGCCCGGTCTGCGTGTCGAACACGCCCGACAGCGGCATCGCGGCCCAGTTCACTTCGGAGTCTTCCATCATGACCATGGCCGCTTCCTGCATCTGCATCGCGAGCATGGAGTTGTAGAGCGACACCGAAATCTTCTGGCCTTCGCCGGTGCGCTCGCGCTGCAGCAGCGCCAGCAGAATGCCTTGCACCATGTGCATGCCGGCGGTGTAGTCGGCCAGCGCAGTCGGGTAGATCGACACCGGCACCGAGGCGTCGGCGCGGCGCGCCATCACGCCGGTGAGTGCCTGCGCCAGCACGTCCTGTCCACCCTTGTGGGCGTAGGGGCCGGTCTCGCCGAAACCGGTGCCCACCGCGTAGATGATGCGCGGGTTCAGGCGCTTGCAGTCTTCGTAGCCCAGCCCCAGCCGCTCCATCACGCCGGCGCGGAAGTTGTTGGTGACCACGTCGGCGCCGGCAATCAGCGCCTTCACCAGCTCCATCTGGTCCGCGTCGCGCAGGTCGATCTCGACGCTGCGCTTGTTGCGGTTCAGGCTGCAGAAGATCGGGTTGTCGTTGCCAGCCACAGGCGCGAAGGTCGAGCGACTCAGGTCGCCCGCGCCCTTGCGCTCGACCTTGATGACGTCTGCCCCATGGTCGGCCAGCATCTGCGTGCAGACCGGGCCCATCATGACCTGCGTGAAGTCGATCACGCGGATGCCGTCGAGCGGCAGTGCGCCGGTGCTCATGCGGCCTCCTTGTTGAACGAACGCGCGATGGCGGGCACGTCGGCGTTCGGTCCCTTCTGGTCGCCGGGGTCGGCGCCCTGCGCGCGCAGCGTTTTCTGCAGCGTGGCCACATCGACATCGCGCACCGACACGCCGGCATTCAGCGCCAGCGCCGCGGCAGTGCCGGTGGCCTCGCCCATCGCCATGCAGGGCGGGATTTCGCGAGAGATCTTCTGCGCGGCCGAGGTGGCCGAGTAGTGGCGGCCGGCCACCAGCAGGTTCTCGACGCTGCGCGGCAGCAGCGTGCGGTACGGGTAGTAGTAGTCGCGGCCGCGCGCCACGCTGTCGTCGAAGCGCGTGCGCTGGGCCACGTCTTCCTTGGTCATCACGTAGGCGCCTTCGAGCAGGCGGGTCTGGCGGATGCCGGTCTGCGGCGCCATGTCGATCAGCGTGCACTTCGAAAAACCAGGCAGCTTGGCGCGCACGAACTCGATCACCTTGTGGATGGTGGCGCGGCCCTGCACTTCGGCGCGCGTGAGGTCGCTGACCTTCAGGCCGTCGAGCCCCGGCATGTGCGGGCAGTTGCACCACACCACGCCGGGCAGCGGCGTCTTGAGCCACCACGCATCCCAGGCACCGCCGAGCATGTGCTTGACCTCGCGGTCCAGCGCTTGCCAGGCCACGGGCTCTTCGCGCTCGAAGCGCTCGGCTTCGTCGGTGTCGACCGCGCCGAGGCGGAACACGGTGGTCACGATGTAGCTGCCGCTGATGTGCGGCGCGCCGGCCGAGGCGGCCACATCGAGGTCGCCGGTGGTGTCGATCACCACCTTGCCCAGGATGGCTTCGCGCCCGCCCTTGGTTTCGCAGACCACGCCCTTGACGTTGCCGTCCTCCACCAGCGTGCGCGAGAACCACGAGTGCAGGCGCAGCTCGATGCCGGCCTGCTGCACCATCTCGAGCGAGGTGCGCTTCCACGCATCGGGATCGAAGGCAGCGGCAAAGCAGATGGGGTGCGGCTTTTCCTTGCTGTGGAAGTCGTAGGTGCCCCAGCGCTTCCAGCGCCGTACCGATTCGGGCAGCGTGCCCCAGTCCTGCTGGCGCGGGTACTCGGCCAGGCCCAGCGCCGACATGCGCTCGATCATTTCCAGGCAGATGCCGCGCACCGAAATTTCCTGCTGGTGACTGTCCCACATGTCGTCGAGCACCAGCACCATGCCGCCCGAGGCCAGGCCGCCCAGGTGGTTGTAGCGCTCCAGCAAGGTCACGCTGGCGCCGTTGCGCGCGGCGGCCAACGCAGCGGCCTGCCCCGCGGGGCCGCCACCGACCACCACCACGTCCGATTCGGCTGCCACGCGCACGTCGTGCGCGGGCTCCTGCATCCAGTCGCCAATACGGCTCATAGAACTCTCCTGTTGATGTGTTGGGATGTGTGTTTGAAATGCGCCCGAGGGATCACGGGGCGGCTTCCGGTTGCCAGCGGATGACCCAGCGCTCGGCCAGCGTCACCAGCAGGAAGAACAGGCCCGAGAGCGTGGCGCTCATGACGATCGCGGCGTAGAGCAGCGGCGAATCGAAGTTGAAGGTGGCCTGCAAAATCATGGCGCCGATGCCCACCGTGGCACCGACCCACTCGCCCACCACCGCACCGATGACGCACATCGACGCCGCGATGCGCAGGGCCGAGAACAGGTAAGGCAATGCATTCAGCAGGCGCAACCGGAAGAAGATCTCGGTCTTGCTGGCCGACAGCACGCGCATCAGCTCCATCGCCTGCGGGTTGACCGACTCCAGCCCGCGCACCATGTTCACCAGCGTCGGAAAGAAGCACACCAGCGCCGCGATGGTGATCTTGGGCTCCATGCCGTTGCCCATGATCAGCACGAGCACCGGCGCCTTGGCGACCAGCGGCACGGCGTTGAACATCAGCACCACCGGAAAGAAGATGTCCTGCAGCGTCTTGTTGTGCACGAAGACCGTTGCGATGGCGATGGCCGCGAGGTTGCCGAGCACGAAGCCACCGGCCGCCTCCATGGCGGTGGGCAGCAGGTTGTCGAGCAGCACGTCGCGCTTGGCGTAGAGCGTCTCCAGCACGGCCCAGGGCGTGGGCGCGATGAAGGGCTTGACGTCGAACACGACGATCACGGCCCACCACAGGAAGACCAGGCCGACGATGCCGAGCGCCGGCAGGATGCGGCGTCGCCACAGGCGGCGCTGGCGCGCGGCGGCCCAGGCGATGTATTCGGGATCGGCCGGTGCGGCAAAGGCGCCGGGCACGGCGGAGTCGAAGGAACGGGTGTTCATGGCATCGGCCTCAGCAGGTTTCGAGCACACGGCGCAGATGGCTCGTGAGGCGAACGAATTCGGGGGTCTCGCGCATTTCGAGCGTGCGGTCGGCCGGCAGCTCGACGGGCACGATCTCGCGCACGCGGCCCGGGTTGGCGGCGAGCATCAGCACGCGCTGGCCCAGAAAGGCGGCCTCGTGGATGCTGTGCGTGACGAACAGAATCGTCACGCCGGTCTCGCGCCACACGCGAAGAATTTCTTCGTTGAGCCGGTCGCGCGTGATCTCGTCGAGCGCGCCGAAGGGCTCGTCCATCAGCAGGATCTTCGGGTCGCTCGCAAGCGCGCGCGCAATCGACACGCGCTGGCGCTGGCCGCCCGACATCTCGTGCGGGAACGCGCCCAGGCGGTCTTTCAGACCCACCAGTTCGAGCAGTTCCTGCGGCGAGCGGCGGCCCTTGCGGCTCGCGCCACCACCGACCTGCAGCGGCAGCTCGACGTTCTGCAATGCCGTGCGCCACGGCAACAACGCCGCATCTTGAAAGACAAAGCCGATGTCGCGGTTCTTGCGTGCGGCCTGCGGCGTGGAAGACAGCACCTCGATGCGGCCGCGGCTGGGCTGCAGCAGGTCGGCCACCACGCGAAGAAAGGTCGACTTGCCGCAACCCGAAGGGCCGAGCAGGGTCAGGAACTCGCCCTGCGCCACGTCGAGGTCGAGGCTTCCGATGGCGGTGACGTCGCGGCGCTCGGTGAAGAAGCGCACGCCGATGTCGCGGCAAGCGATGGCTGGTGCAGAAGCCGGTGGCGCGTTGAGAACGGCGGCCATCGCGTCAGGCCTTCCCTGCACGCGCGGCCGCGGTGGCCTTGAGCGCATCGAGCGAGATCACGTCCTCGACCTTCGGCGTGCGCGCGGTGAACTGGCCCAGCTCCGAATAGGTGGTGATCTGCTCCTGCCACACGGCCGGGTCCATCGCGCCCCAGCCCTGGGTCTGCGCGGCGCCGCCGAAAGAGTAGTCGAGCATCACGTCGACCGCGACGCGCTCGTCTTCGCGCTTGAGGTTGGGGTACTCCTTGACCAGCATGTCCACCGCCTGGTCGCGGTTGGCGCGCACATGCTGCCAGCCCTTGGCGGTGGCGCGCAGGAAGGCCTCGATGATCTTCGGCTGCGTTTCCAGTGTCTTGGTCGATGCGTAGTAAGGCAGCGCATACAGCCGCACGCCGGCGTCCCACAGCGTCATCTCGACACGGTCGGGGCCCAGCACCTTGATGGCGGTGGTGCTCGTGAGCCAGCCCGTGACCACATCGACCTGCCCGGTGAGCAGCGGCGTCATGTCGGCGCCGACGGAGACCACCTTCACGTCCTTCTCGAGGATCTTGTTCTTGGCCAGCAGCGCGCGCAGCAGGATGGCCGCGGTCGACGGAATGCCCACGCGCTTGCCGATGAGGTCGGCCGGCTTGCGCACCGGATTCTTGGCGAGCGAGAAGTAGGTGTACGGGTGCTTTTGCGCGCCGGCCGCGAAGCACTTGATCGGCAAGCCCTGCGACACGGCCAGCATGATCGACGGGCTCGACGACACCTGCCCCACTTCGTAGCGGCCCGACGCGATGATGGCCACGCCGTCGATGTTGGGGCCGCCCGGCTGGATCGCGAAGTCGATGCCTTCCTGCTCGTAGAAGCCCATGCGCTTCGCGACCACTTCGCCGATCTGGTTGACCCCGACGATCCAGCCCAACTGCATGTTGATGCGTGCCTTGCCCTGCGCGAAGGCATCGACCGACAGCAGGCCACCCGCGGAAAGTCCGCCGGCGATGAGGGACGTCTTGAGGAGACTTCGGCGACCGGGGTCCCGGAGATTGGCCATGGCGGATTCCTTTTCTTCGATGCGATGAGGTGGAGTCATTCGGCGTGTGGGCCGACCGGTGGTGCGAGACACCGAGGGCCAGCGAGGCGAATGTAGAAGTGCGGCGTGAGCGCACCAAGCATCGTTTTTCGCAACGGGTGAACTAAAAAATAGGTCTCCTTCGCGCCCCTCCAATGACACGGCCGTGCATCCGATGCGCAGCGCATGCACCCTCTTCGGGAAAACCTTAGGTCCAGGCGCGGCCCGGGCACGGCCCCCACGGGCCTTGGACTAAAGTCTCATGACAGGCCCCACGCGATGCCCTAACTTGCGTGCACCGACTGCCCTGCCCTTCACCTCCCCGCCACTCCGCCCCACCGATGAGCGCCACCCCACCCACGACGCCCGCCGACCCCGTCTTTGCCGCGCGCATGGCCGCCTTGCGACGCAACTTTCCGTTCTCGCTGCTCGGCGTGATGCTCACGGCGGGGCTGGTCGTCGTGGCGCTGTGGGGCGCCGTCGCACACGAGCAGTTGCTCGCCTGGGTCGGCGCCAACACGGCGCTGACGGCGGCGCGTGCCTGGCAGGTGGCGCGCTACCGCTTGGCCGAGCACGATACGGCCGCGCTGCGGCGCTGGCAGCGCGGTGCCATGGTCGGCGCGGTGCTCGGCGGGTTGCTGTGGGGGTTGCCGCTCGCGGGGTGGATGCTGCAGGTCGCTCTGCCGCAGCAGATGTTCATCGTGGTGGCGATGCTCACCATGGGCACGGGCGCGATCTACGCGTACTGCATCGACCTGGGGCTGCTCTACGGTTTCCAGGTGACGTACTTCGCGCCCGCGATCCTCGCGATGGCCACGCTCGACGACGTGCTGCTGCGCGTGATGTCGGCGGCCGGCGTGCTCTACCTGTTCGTCACGCTGGCCTTCGCGCAGCGCATGTACCGCACGCAGGTCGATTCGCTCGAGCTGCGTTTTGAAAACCTCTACCTGCTGCGGCAGCTGCGCCTCGAGAAAGACGCGGCCGAGCGCAGCGACCTGGCCAAGTCGCGCTTCCTCGCCGCCGCCAGCCACGACCTGCGCCAGCCGGTGCATGCGCTGAGCCTGTTCGTGGGCGTGCTGCGCGGGCAGGCGCTGCCGGCAGCGAGCCGGCACCTCGTCGACAGCATCGGCCGCGCCGCCGCTGCGATGGGGCTGCTGTTCGAAGGGCTGCTCAATGTCTCGCGGCTCGATGCGGGCGTGGTGCGCGTGAAGGCGCGGCCGTTTGCGCTGGCCGGCCTGCTCGACCAGATCGTGCTGGAGTTCGCGCCGCAGGCGGCGGGCAAGTCACTGTCGCTGCGCTTGCGCCCAGTCGATGCCGTGGTGCACTCCGACCCCGCACTGCTCGACCGCGTGCTGCGCAACCTGGTGGAGAACGCGATCCGCTACACGGCGCGCGGTGGCGTGCTCATCGGCTGCCGCCGCGCGGGCGCCGACGCGCTGCGCATCGAGGTGTGGGACACCGGCGTCGGCATTCCGCCCACCGAGCAGGAGCAGGTGTTCTGGGAGTTCCACCAGCTCGGCAACCCCGAGCGCGACCGCACCAAGGGGCTGGGCCTGGGCCTGGCCATCGTGCGGCGCACCGCCGCGCTGCTCGGCCATCCGCTGGCGCTGCGCTCGCGCGTGGGCCGGGGCACGGTGTTCGCGGTGACGGTGCCGCTGGCGCGGCAGGCGCTGCCCGCGCCCGAAGCGCCGCCCCCGCCGTTGCCGGCCGACACCGGCCGCCTCGTGCTCGTGGCCGAGGACGACGGAGAAAGCCGCTACGGCCTGCAGCTGCTGCTCGAAAGCTGGGGCCTGCGCGTGATCGCGGCCGAAAGCGGCGATGAGCTGCTGGCGCTCGCCGCACGCCAGGCCGGCAAGCCGGCGCTCATCATCAGCGACTACCGCCTGCGCGCCGGCGAAACCGGCATCGATGTGGTCGACCGCCTGCATGAGGACTACAACGACGACGGCATTCCCGCGCTGATCGTGAGCGGCGACACCGATCCGCGGCGCCTGAGCGACGTGGCGGCGCGCGGCTGGCAGATGCTGCACAAGCCGGTGGACCCGGCGCAGTTGCAGGCGACGGTGTCGCAGTTGATTGCTGGCTGACGTCGGCACCGCGAACTGCGGGCTCGCGCGTCACGCTTGAATTCCGTCGATGGAACAGCGACATTTCCCGCTAAACCCATCGACGCCATTCATATGTCCAACGCCCGGCTGCCCTCTTTCAAGTTCCTCATCGGCTTCGAGGCGGCGGCGCGCCTGGGCAATTACTCGCGCGCGGCGGAAGAGCTGTTCGTCTCGCAGTCCGCCGTGAGCCATCAGATTTCGCAGCTCGAGCAGCAGGTCGGCCAGCCGCTGTTCCGGCGCAAGGGGCGCGGCGTGGAGCTGACGGTGGCGGGCAGCCTGCTGCTGGACAGCGTGGGCAAGTCGCTCGAGCACATCCGCAACGGGCTGGCGCGCATCGAAACCTACATGGACGACCGCCTCGTCACGCTGGTGTGTCCCGCGCCGGTAGCCAGCGGCTGGCTGCAGCCGCGTGTCGATCGGCTGCTGCAGGCGCACCCCGAGCTGTGCCCGATCATCTCGGTCGACGAAAGCGCGCGCTTCATCGACGAGCTCGACGTGGACATCGCGATCACGCGCGAACCGCTGCGGCAAGAGGGCGTGTTCGAGGTGCCGCTGCTCACCGACGAACTCGTGGCCGTCGGCCCGCCCGCACAGAAAGAAGATGCCAACCTCGGCCTGCTGTGCCTCGAAGAAGACCTCACGAGCGACCGCATCGGCCCCTTCATCCGCGCGCATTTCGGCGGCCTGCGCAAGGCCGCGATCTACGACGACCCACGCCTGGTGCTCGACGCAGCGCTGCGCGGCCGGGGCATCGCGCTGGTGTCGCGCCTGCTGGCCGACGACGCCTTGCGCACGGGGCAATTGCGACAGTTGGCGGACAGCCCGAGCCTGCCGCTGGGCACCCTCTGGATCTCGCGCACCGAGGGCCCGTCACGCCTGCCGCTGGTGCGGGAGGTGTTCGACAGCCTGCGGCTGTTTGCGCAGGAAGATGCCAATGGCATGAGCCAGATCGATCAATCTGGTGAAAAGACATCAATTGTGTAGATAGATAGGCGTCGACAGAATCCAAGGCTTCCTAGTAGTAACCCTGATTCGAATGACAACGCGACGCACTCTTCTCGGCCTGAGCGGCCTGGGCCTTTTTGGTGGATTCGTGACCGCTTGTGGCGGCGGCGGTGGTGGCGGCAGTGGCATGCTGCCGCCCTTCCCCGTGCCCATGCCCACCCCTTCGCCGGCTCCCGCCCCGGCCCCGGCGCCCGCGTCCGGCTGGCGCATGCCCGACGAAGGCGACGCCCACCGCGCCGTGTGGATGGCCTTTGCGGCGCGCGAATCCATCTGGACGGCCGAGATGCGCCAGCCGGTGTTTCAGGCGCTAGCGCGCATCGCCAATGCCATCAGCGTCTACGAACCGGTCAAGATGCTGGTGAACCCCGCGGATGTTTCCACGGCCCGCCAACTCTGCGGCTCCAACGTGCACCTGATCGAACACGCCATCGACGACCTCTGGATGCGCGACACGGGCTGCGTCTTCGTGCGCAACGCCCGCGGCGAGCGCGCCGCCGTGAGCTTCAACTTCAACGGCTGGGGCAACCAGCAGACCCATGCACGCGACGCCACGGTGGCGGCGCGCATGGCCGAACTCACGGGCGTGCCGCTGTTGCGCAGCAGCCTGGTGATGGAAGGCGGCGGCATCGAGGTCGATGGGCAAGGCACGGCGATCGTCACGGAGAGTTGCGTGCTCAACACCAACCGCAACCCGGGCGTCAGCAAGGCCGATGCAGAGGTCGAACTCAAGCGCATGCTGGGGCTGGACAAGATCATCTGGCTGCCCGGCATCGCGGGCCGCGACATCACCGACGGCCACACCGACTTCTACGCCCGCTTTCTCAAGCCCGGCGTGGTCGTGGCGGCACTCGACACCGACCCAAATTCGTACGACCACGCCGTGACGCGCCGCCACCTGGAGCTGCTGACCGGCGCCACCGATGCACGCGGCCGCCCCTTGCAGATCGTCACGCTGAAGACGCCGAGCCAGGTGCGCCCCACCTACGCACGCAAGGAGTTCGCAGCCGGCTACGTCAACTTCCTGCTCACCGACAAGGCGGTGTTCCTGCCCGAGTTCGGCGACGCCGTGGCCGACAACGCAGCCCGCGCCGCACTGGCCGCGCACCTGCCCAGCCACCAGTTCGTGCAGCTGGACATCGACGCCATCGCCGCGGGCGGCGGCGGCATCCACTGCACGACGCAACAGGAACCGGCGTGACGCCGCGCCCCTGCCCTTCATTGCGGAGACCGACATGCACCTTCCCTTGACCCGCCGCCGCCTGCTGCACGGCATGGGCCTGGCGCCCCTGGCCTCGTTGGGCCTGGTCGCCACGGCCGCGACACCCGATACCTGGCACATGCCCGACGAAGGCGATGCGCACCGCGCCACCTGGATGTCCTTCGGCCCCAGCGAGCGCGTCTGGGGACGGCGCCTGCTGAAGCCGGCGCGCGAGCACCTGGCGCAGATCGCACGCACCATCGCCGCCTTCGAGCCCGTGCACCTGCTGGTGCGCGAGCAGGAGCACGACCTGGCGGCGCGGCTGTGCGGCAACCGCGTGACGCTCGAGGTGCAGCCGGTCGACGACCTCTGGATGCGCGACACCGGCCCGGTGTTCGTGCGCAACGGCGCGGGCGAGTGGGCCGGCGTCGACTTCAACTTCAACGGCTGGGGCAACAAGCAATCGCATGCGCGCGACGCCGGGGTGGCCGAATACGTGACCGACGCCGCCGAGGTGCAGCGCCTGCGCACGCGGCTCGTGCTCGAAGGCGGCGGCATCGAGGTCGACGGCGCGGGCACAGCCATCATCAACGAGAGCTGCGTGCTCAATGCCAACCGCAACCCCGGCCTGCGCAAGGACGCCTGCGAAGCCGAGCTGAAGCGCCTGCTGGGCCTGCGCAAGATCATCTGGCTGCCCGGCATCGCGGGCCGCGACATCACCGACGGTCACACCGATTTCTATGCGCGCTTTGCCGCGCCGGGCGTGGTGGTCGCGGGCCTGGACGACGACCCCGATTCCTACGACCACGCCGTGACCCGGCGCCACCTGGAGATCCTGCGCCAGGCCACCGATGCGCGCGGGCAGCGCCTGCGCGTGGAAGTGCTGCGCGGCCCGGAGACGGTGCGCAGCACCTTCGAGTCGGACGAGTTCGCGGCGGGCTACATCAACTTCTACGTCTGCAACGGTGCGGTCATTGCGCCGCAGTTCGGCGATGCGCGTGCCGACGGCAACGCCCGCGCGCTGCTGCGCGAGCTGTTCCCGAAGCGGGAGGTGGTGCAGCTCGACATCGACGCCATTGCCGCCGGTGGCGGTGGCATCCACTGCACGACGCAGCAGCAGCCGCGTTGATTGCATTGCGGCGCTAGCTAGCGCGGGCGCCCGAGCATCCCCGCGCGGCGCGCCGCAATCACGGCCTGCGTGCGGCTCGTCACGCCGAGCGCGCCGAAGATCGCCGAGATGTGCGCCTTGATCGTCTTCTCACTGGTGGCCAGGCGCAGCGCAATCTCGGCGTTGCGCAGCCCTTCGCACAAGAGCTGCAGCACCTCGGACTGCCGCCCCGTGAGCGTGCTCAGCGCATCGGTCGGCGTCGACAGCACGGGCAGCATGGCAGCGCCCGCCGGCGAGGCCTGCACCACGTTCTGCTCGCCCGCCATGACGCGGCGCAGCGCGTCCATGAGCTGCTGGCTGTCGGCCGACTTGTGCACGAAGCCCTGCGCGCCGGCGTCGAGCGCGGTGTCGATGTCCTGCGGATCTTCGGAGGCCGACAGCACCAGGATGCGCAGGCCGCTGCGCCGCCGGTGCAGCTCGGCCAGCAGGGCCGCGCCGCCGAGGTCGGGCAGGTAGTAGTCGGTCATCACCGCATCGAGCCGGGGCAAGGTGGCGAGTGCTTCGAGCGCTTCGGCGCCGTTGCGGGCCGTGGCGACGGTCATCGAGGGCTCGGCCTCGCGCAGCGCGAGGAACAGGCCCTCGCGGAACATCGCATGGTCGTCGATCAGCAGGATGGTGGCGGGCATGCACCGATTCTGGCCGCAACCTGCGCCTGGCCCACGGTTTCCCGTGGCCAGCAGGGGAAACCCGCTGGGCCCGACCCCGGGGTCGCTGGCCACAATGCCGGTGCGCGCATCGGCGCTCCGAACATCCAACGACAAGAAGGACCAGATGCCATGGCGGAATTCGACTACGTGATCGTGGGCGGCGGCTCGGGCGGCGCGACGCTGGCCTCGCGCCTGAGCGAAGACCCGTCGGTGACGGTCTGCCTGATCGAGGCCGGCGGCGACGGTCGCGGCATCCTCGTGCGGGCGCCGGCCGCCGTGGTCGCGATGCTGCCAGGCCGCCCGCGCATCAACAACTACGCCTACCAGACCGTGCCGCAGCCCGGCCTGAACGGGCGCCGCGGCTACCAGCCGCGCGGGCGCTGCCTCGGCGGCTCCAGCGCCATCAACGCCATGCTCTACGTGCGCGGCCACCGCGAGGACTACGACGACTGGGCACGTTCAGGCTGCGCCGGCTGGAGCTTCGACGAGGTGCTGCCGCACTTCCTGCGCGCCGAGGGCAACCAGCGCGGTGCGAGCGCGCTGCACGGCGCCGACGGCCCGCTGCAGGTGGCGGAACAGCAAAGCCCGCGCGCCCTCAGCGAGGCCTTCGTGCGCGCGGCCGCCGAGTGCGGCATTCCGCGCAACGACGACTTCAACGGCCCCGAGCAGGAAGGCGCGGGGCTCTACCAGGTCACGCAGTTCCACGGCGGCCCAAAGAACGGCGAGCGCTGCTCGGCCGCCGCGGCCTACCTGCACCCGGTGATGGACCAGCGCCCCAACCTCTCGGTGCTGACCGGCACGCAGGCCCTGCGCGTGGTGCTCGAAGACCGGCGCGCGGTGGGTGTCGAGGTGCGGCGCGGCGGCAATGTCGAGACGATTCGCGCGCGCCGCGAGGTGGCGCTGTGCGGCGGCGCCTTCAACTCGCCGCAGCTGCTGATGCTCTCGGGCATCGGCGACCCCGACGAACTCGCGCGCCACGGCATCGCGGTGCGGCATGCGCTGCGCGGCGTGGGGCAGAACCTGCAGGACCACTGCGACTTCATCGTCGCCTACAAGTCGAAGCAGACCGATATGTTCGGCATCGGACCGGTCGGCGGGCTGCAGCTGCTGAAGGCCATCGGCCAGTGGCGCCGCGACGGCACGGGCCTGGTCGCTACGCCTTTCGCGGAAGGCGGCGCTTTCATCAAGTCATCGCCCGAGCTGCGCCGGCCCGACCTGCAGCTGCACTTCGTGATCGCGATCACCGACGACCACGCACGCAAGCTGCATGCGGGCTTCGGCTTCTCGTGCCACGTGTGCGTGCTGCGCCCCAAGGGGCGGGGCGACGTGCGCCTGACCGACGCCAGCCCCGACTCGGCACCGCGCATCGATCCGCGCTTCCTGGCCGACCCGGAAGACATGGCACTGCTGCTGCAGGGCGTGAAGAAGACGCGCGAGATCATGCGTTCGCCCGCGCTCGAAAAGTACCGCCACCGCGAGGTCTACACCGCCGACGCCCACACCGACGCGCAGCTCGAACAGCACATCCGCGCGCGCGCCGACACCATCTACCACCCGGTGGGCACCTGCAAGATGGGCGTCGATGCGATGGCGGTGGTCGATCCGCAGCTGCGCGTGCACGGCATCGCGGGCCTGCGCGTGGTCGATGCCTCGGTGATGCCGACGCTGATCGGCGGCAACACCAACGCGCCGACGGTCATGATCGCGGAGCGTGCGGCCGGCTGGATGCGCGGGCCTGACGCCTTCGCGGAACCCGCTACGGCTGTGCCGTCGATGAGCCTCGCACCATGAGTTCGCCCGGCAGCAGCAGCTGACGCGGCGCCGCGTCGAGCCCGCGCAGGCGCTCGATGAGGCAGGTGGCGGCGGCACGGCCGATCTCGTCGGTCGGTTGCGCCACGGTGCTCAGGCCCGGCCCGATGAGCGAAGCCCATTCGGGATCGTCGAAGCCCACGAAGCCCAGGTCGGCGCCGAAGCGCCAGTCGAGCCGCGCCATCGCCTGTGCCACGCGCAGCGTGACCACGGCATTGCCCGCGACCACCGCCGCGCGGCGGCCGCGCTTGGCGCGCTGGCGCAGCGCGCGCAAGGCCTCGTCGAGCGCGTCGTTCTCGCCCTCGACCGATTCGAAGACCTCGCCCGCCACGCGCGGCTCGTGCGCCGCCACGCAAGCACCGAAGGCGGCCGTGCGCTCGCGCCGCGAGCTGACGCCCTTCTGCGGCTCGGTGACGTACAGCAACTCGCGGTAGCCGCCCTCGACCAGATGGCCGCAGGTGTCGCGCATCGCGGCGTGGTTGTCGAGCGAGACGAAGTCGGTGTGCATGCCCGTGTGCCGGCGGTCGACCAGCACGGCGGGCTTGCCGTGCAGCGTGACCGCATCGACCACGTTGCTGCCGCGCCCCAGCGTGTTGAGGATGAAGCCGTCGACCTGGTAGCCCGCGAGCGCATTGATGGCCTCGCGCTCACGTTCGCTCTCGTTGCCGAGGTTGAACAGCATCACGAGGTAGCCGGCGTCCTGGCAGGCCTTCTCGGCGCCGCGCAGCACGGCCACGGAGTACGGGTTGGTGATATCGGCCACGATCAGGCCGATGAGCCGCGAGCGGCCATGGCTCAGCGCCTGCGCCATCGGGCTGGGCGAGTACGCCAGCTTGGCGATGGCGGCCTCGACGCGCGTGGCGATGTCGGGGCTCAGCAGGCGCTCGCGGTGGTTCAGGAAGCGCGAGACGGTGGCCTTGGAGACGCCCGCGGCCTCAGCGACGTCGGCGATGGTGGCGCGGCCTGTGGGTTTCATGGTCTGCCCCCGAAAGGCGAGGAACGCGGTGGCCGGCATTGGCTCCCTCTCCCCTCGGGGAGAGGGTTGGGGTGAGGGCCAGCGGCACTGATGCAGGCCGTGCGTGCGCGACGGCCGCGGCCCTCACCCCCGCCCTCTCCCCGAGGGGAGAGGGAGCAAGACAGTCCGGGCCTTCGCGGCCGCTGTGTCTGTATTGCTCCTTCCCCTTCCGGGGGAAGGCTGGGATGGGGGCAGGCAGAGCGCTCGATGGATGCGCCGCTGGCCCCCACCCCGGCCCTCCCCCGGGAGGGGAGGGAGAAAGACATGGGCGGTCTCATGCGCCTGCCGTGTCGTACGGCGCCGTCGGCTTCTCGCCGGCCAGCACCTGCAACAGATTGGTCGTGGCCAGCTCGGCCATCGCATGCCGCGTCTCGTGCGTGGCCGAGCCGATGTGCGGCAGCGGCGTCACACGCGGGTGCATGCGCAGAGGCGACTCGGCCGGCAGCGGTTCCTTCGCGAACACGTCGAGGCCGGCGGCGCGCAAGGTGCCGTGGTCGAGCGCGTCGAGCAGCGCGGCTTCGTTCACGGTGGCGCCACGGCCACCGTTGATGAACGAGGCGCCCGGCTTCATGCGCGCGAAGAAAGCGGCGTCGATCATGCCGCGCGTGGCGTCGGTCAGCGGCAGCATCGCGAGCACGATGTCGGCGCGCGCGAGCAAATCATCGAGCGGCGTGTGCGTGGCACGGCCTTGCAACTCGGGCGCCTGCGTGGCCAGGTCGACCGGGCGGCGCGCGTGGTACAGCACCGGCATGCCGAAGCCCAGCGCGGCACGACGCGCCACGGCCTGGCCGATGCGGCCGAAGCCGAGGATGCCCAGCGTCTTGCCGTGCACGTCGGTGCCGAAGAATTCTTCGCCGATGTTCTTCGTCCAGCGACCTTCGCGCACGAGGTTCGACAGCTCCACCACGCGGCGCTGCGTGGCCATGAGGATCGCGAACACCGTGTCGGCGACCGTCTCGGTGAGCACGTCGGGCGTGTGGCACAGCACGATGCCGCGCTGGTGCAGTTCGGCCAGCGCGTAGTTGTCGAGGCCGACCGACACGCTCGAAATCACTTCGAGCTGCGGCGCCGCATCCAGCAGCGCGGCGTCGACGTTGTAGCTCGAACCGATCAGCCCGTTCGCGGTGGCGAGCGCAGCGGCAAAGGCCTCGGGCGCCTTGCGCGGATCGGCCACGGTGACGTGGTGCGCGGCCTGCAGGCGCGCGAGTTGGTCTTCGGGCAGCGCCCGGAACACCAGCACATTCTTCTTGGTCATCAGAGCCCCGCCTCGTCGAGTTGCGCCCGCGTCGGCAGGCCTTCGGTGTCGCCGAGCACCTGCACGGCGCGCGCGCCGATCCAGGCGCCGCGGCGCACCGCGTCGGGCACGCTCTTGCCTTCGAGCAGCGCGCTCACCACGCCGGCGGCAAAGCCGTCGCCCGCGCCCACGGTGTCGATCACTTCCTTCACCGGGAAGCCGGCTACATGGCCGGTGCCAGCCACGTCGCTGTCGTAGTACGCGCCGGCGGCACCGAGCTTGACGACGACCAGCTTCGCGCCGCGTTCGCGGTAGAACTTCGCGACGTCTTCGGGCTTGTCGTGGCCCGTGAGCAGCAGGCCCTCTTCGATGCCGGGCAGCACCCAGTCGGCCCGTGACGCGAGTTCGTTCACCCAGTGGCGCATGGTCTCGGTGGACGACCACAGCGTGGGCCGCAGGTTGGTATCGAACGAGATGGTGCGGCCGGCCGCGCGCATCACGTCCATGGTCTTGAGCGCAGCCTGCAGGCTGGTCTCGGAGATGGCCGCGAACACGCCGGTGGCATGCAGGTGGCGTGCCGAGCGCAGCCAGGCTTCGTCGACGTCGGCCGGACCCATGTGGCTCGCGGCCGAGCCCTTGCGGTGGTATTCGATCGGCGGGTCGCTGCCGTCGGTGACGCGGCCCTTGAACTGGAAGCCGGTGCGCTGCGTCGCGTCGGTGATCACGTGTGAGCAGTCGATGCATTCGGCGCGCATCGCGGCCAGCAACGCGCGGCCCATCGAATCGGTGCCCAGGCGGCTGGCCCAGCCGACCTTGAGGCCGAGGCGCGACAGGCCGATGGCCACATTGGTCTCGGCGCCGGCGGTGCGCTTGTGGAACGACTGGGCATCTTCCAGCGGGCCGGGCCGGTCGGCCACCAGCAGCAGCATGGCTTCGCCGAACAAGGCGACATCGAAAGCGGTGGGTTCCGTCATGTGTGTGTCCCTACGCCCGTGCGGCGCGGATGAAGTCGATCTGCGTGCGGGTGACGACCAGCAGGTCGTCGCCCACGAGCGGGTATTCGATGGCGTGCGGCACATCGGCCGGCAGTGCGCGCAGCACCGCGCGCCACGGCGCGACCGAATCGCCCATCGGCACCGCCACCCACTTGTGCGGCAGGCGCTGCGCGCCCTTGCAATGCACATAGCGTACGCGATGGCCGAGCGCCTGCGCGGCCTGCAGCGGGCACTCGCCGAGCCAGTGCCAGTTGCCCATGTCGAAGGTCATGCCCAGCGACACGCCGGCGCGGTCGGCCACGTCGAAGAAGGTCTGCAGCGCGGCCAGCGTGCCGGCGCGCACGGTCTGGTCGTTCTCGATCAGCAGCTCGACGCGGGTTTCGGCCAGCGCGACTTTCAGGCCCCAGAGCGAGCCGTGCGACGAGGGCTGGAAATCGCCGATGGCCATCTTGAGCCGCTTCGCGCCCACGCGCGTGGCGGCAGCGATGCCGCGTTGCAGCGCGGCACTGTCGAGCCAGCCGCCTTCGGCCCACAGGCCCTCGGGGCTGGAGTACACGGAAGCAAGACCATTCAATGCCGACAGTTCCGCATCGGCGTCACGCAGCATCTCGCCGCGCACTTCCACCGAATCGGCGCCCGCGGCGCGCGAGAGTTGCGAGCACCAGAGCTGGCCGTGCCGCCCCACCTCGGCCGCACCGAAGGACGACAGAGAAATCAGGACTTCGAAGGCCATCAGTGAGCTTGGTGCGAGCTGAGGATCTGGCCGAGGAACTGGCGCGTGCGCTCGTCCTTGGGGTTGCCGAAGAACTCCTGCGGCGGTGCCTGCTCGACGATCTTGCCGTCGGCCATGAAGATCACGCGGTCGGCCACGCTGCGGGCAAAGCCCATCTCGTGCGTGACGCACAGCATGGTCATGCCGTCTTCGGCCAGGCCGATCATGGTGTCGAGCACTTCCTTGACCATCTCGGGGTCGAGCGCCGACGTGGGCTCGTCGAACAGCATGATCTTGGGCGACATGCACAGCGCGCGCGCAATGGCCACGCGCTGCTGCTGGCCGCCCGAGAGCTGACTCGGGTACTTCCTGGCCTGCTCGGGAATGCGCACGCGCGTGAGGTACTTCATGGCCACCTCTTCCGCCTGCGCCTTGGTCATGCCGCGCGAGCGCATCGGCGCCAGCGTGCAGTTCTCCAGAATGGTGAGGTGCGGGAACAGGTTGAACTGCTGGAACACCATGCCGACTTCGGCACGCACCGCGTCGACGTTCTTGCCGCCCGCCGTGAGGTCGATGCCGTCGACCACGATGCGGCCCTTCTGCACCGTCTCGAGCCGGTTGATGCAGCGGATGAGCGTCGACTTGCCCGAGCCCGAAGGCCCGCAGATCACGATGCGCTCGCCCTGGCGCACCGACAGGTCGATGCCGGTCAACACCTGGAATTCACCGTACCACTTGTTGACCGCTTCCATGCGGATGATCGATTCCGTCGTCATGCCAGGATTCCCTTCAAGCGCTTTCGCTTATTGCATCTTCGGCAGGTCGGCCTGCAGCCACTTTTGATAGAGCTTGTTCAGCTCGCCATTGGCGGTGTTCTTCTGCACGAATTCGTTCACGGCCTTGGTCAGCTCTTCCTGGCCCGGACGCATCGCGATGCCCATCGACTGCTGCACCAGAGTGAACTTGTTCTCGAAGGTGTTGGCCGGCACGCGCTTGGCGATCTGCGCTGCCACGGTGACCGAGCAGCCGATCGCATCGACCTGGCCCGAGATCAGCGCCTGCATGGCAGAGGCGTCGTCGTCGAAGCGGCGGATTTCGGTGCCTTCGGGTGCGGCCTTGGTCACGGCCACGTCTTGCGTCGAAGCGCGGGCCACGCCCACGCGCAGGCCCTTCAGGTCGCCAGCGGCCTTGATCGAGGTCTTGGTCGCGCCGTACAGCACGATGGTCGCGGCTGCGTAGGGCTGCGAGAACTGCACCTGCTTGGCGCGCTCGGGCGTCACGGCCAGCGAAGCCACCAGCAGGTCGACCTTGTTGGTCAGCAGGAAGGGAATGCGGTTCGGGCCGGTGACCGGCACGATGTTGGCCTTGACGCCCCAGTCCTTGGCCAGCAGCTTGGCCACGTCGGCGTCGTAGCCGTCGGGCTGGTTCTTCGCGTCGGTGGTGCCGTAGGGCGGGAAGTCGACCAGCATGCCGATGGTGATCTCGCCCTTCTTCTTGATGTCGGCCACGGTCTGTGCGGACGCGAAGGGAGCGAACACGGTCAGGGCGGCGCCGAGGCCCAGGGCGGCGAGCGCAACGCGGCGGGTGGTGGAACGGGTCATGGGATGTGTCTCCTGAAAAAGAAAGGAAGCGACGAGAAAAACGAGGATCGATCAGCGGGCCAGCGCGAGAGCGCGCTTGCGCTCCATGCGTGCCGCGAGCAGCGACAGCGGCCAGCAGATCACGAAGTAGATGGCGGCCACCACCGAGAACACGATGAGCGGCTGGAAGGTGGCGTTGTTGACGATCTGCCCGGCGCGCGTGATCTCGACGAAACCGATGATGGCCGCGAGCGACGTGCCCTTGATGATCTGCACCAGGTAGCCCACCGTGGGCGCCAGCGCGATCTTGAAAGCCTGCGGCAGCACCACGTCGCGCATGCGCGCCGTGTACTTGAGGTTGAGCGCCTGCGCCGCCTCCCACTGGCCGCGCGGAATCGCCTGGATGCAGCCGCGCCAGATTTCGCCGAGGAAGGCCGCGCTGTTCAGGATGAGCGCCACGCCCGCGGCCACCCACGGGTTGATGTCCAGCCCCAGCACCGGCGCGCCGAAGAACACCAGGAACAGCTGCAGCAGCAGCGGCGTGCCCTGGAAGATCTGGATGAAGGTGGTCGACACGGCGCGCGCCCACGTCGATTCCGACGTGCGCATCAGCGCGATGAGAAGCCCAAGAATAGCGCCGCCCACGAAGGCGATGGCTGACAGCGCGAGCGTCCACTTGGCCGCTTCGAGGATGAAAAGGAATTCGGGAAAACCGAAGGTGCGCATGGTGTGTGCTCCGTCCGTCGTGGTCAGTCAGTTACCGGCGGTCCGGGTAGTTGAGCGTGCGCTTGTAGATCAGCTTGAACATGGCCGAGAAGGCCAGCGCCAGCGCGAGGTAGATGGCAGCAACCACGATGTAGATCTCGAAGCTGCGGAAGGTCTGCGACTGCAGGTTGGCGGCCACCGAGGTCAGGTCGTCGGCCGAGATGACCGACACCACGGCCGAGCTCAGCATCAGCAGGATGAACTGGCTCGTGAGCGCCGGGTAGATCGCCTTCAGCGCAGGCTTGATGATCACGAAGCGGAAGATTTCCCAGGGCTTGAGGTTGAGCGCGCGGCCCGCCTCGATCTGCCCCTTGGGAATCGACTCGATGCCCGCGCGGATGATCTCCGTGGCGTAGGCGCCGAGGTTCACCACCATGGCCACCAGCGCGGCCGTTTGCGGCGACCAGCGCAGGCCGATGGCCGGCAGCGCGAAGAAGAAGAAAAACAACTGCACGATGAACGGCGTGTTGCGGATCACCTCGATGTACGCATTGACGATGAAGCGCAGCCAGCCCGGCCCCGAGGTCTTGCCCCAGGCGCAAAAAATGGCGACCACCAGCCCCAGCAGGGTGGCGATGAGCGAGAGCTGAACCGTGATCCACGTGCCCTTGAGCAACAGCGGCCAGGCGGCAAAGACGGCGTCGAATTGGAACTGGTAGTTCATGGTGGAGCGAGCCCGGAGAAGCCGGGCACGGACCCTGAAAGGAATGCTTGCAGCTTAAATGAAACCGGTTTCAGAGCAATCTAGGGATTCCCCTAGGTGGGCGTTTTGACCCACCCGCCTGCCTACACTGGCGCGATGCCGAACCCCCATGCGGACCCAATTTCCTCCACGGCAAGCACCCCGGCTGACAGCCCCGTCGTGCAGCATTTCCGGCAGGCGCTGCTCTGGCCCTTGCGCCTCGTGCCGGCGCCCGGTGCGGCCCCCTCGCACCACGGCCCCTGGCACGTGCTGCGCGACATGGGCGACGCATCGCCCTGGCGCGAAGAGGTGGACGAATACACCGGCGACAGCGGCCGCTTCCATGAGCGCCACTACAACGAGTTCGTGAGCTTCCTGCCGTATGTGCAGCGCTTCCTGTACGGCGAAGGCCGATCGCGCGGCAGCAACGATGGAACCAGCGACGGCGATTCGCCCATGCGCGTGTTCCGCCGCCGCGACATCGCGTCCGTGCGGCTGGTGGCGCGGCCCGGCGAGGCCCCCGTCACGCTCGACGTGATTCACTGCGACCTGTACTTCTTCTTCGACATCGACGTGGTGCTGCTCAACCTCGAGGTCGGCACCGACCACCTGAGCCTCGCGCAGGCGCAGGACATCCTCTACCGCTTCGGCCGTGCCTACCCTTCAGGCTGGGAGCCCGACGGCGCCGCCCTGCACTGCATGGCCAGCGTCGAGTGGCTGGGCGCCGACGGCCGCGTGCTCGCCGCCTCCGACGCGCAGCAGCGCAACGCCTTCCTGTCGCACGTGGCCCAGCACCGCGCACCGCGCATCGCCGCGCACTGGGCCTACCTGATGCAGCCGCTGGTGAGCGACCATTCGGACGACCCCGGCGTGCTGCGCTACCGCCAGATCGAGTACTACCGCATGCCGGTGATGGCCTACCTGTCGCTCGACGATCCGCGCCGCCTCACGCGCGACGACTTCGTGCGGCTTGCGCTCGTCACAGGCGCGGGCGGGGCCGACGCCCACCTGCCCTACGCAGAGCAGCATCTGGCCGACTTCGAGCACACCTACTGCTACGACCGCTTCTGGGTGAACGCGGGCGCCGCCCCCAACACGCGCTACCTGTGCAACGGCCACGCGCTCATCGTGGTGGGCGACGCGCGCTCCGAGTTCTTCTGCTGCCGCGACCGCGGCGTGCTCGCGCAGTTCAGGCACCAGCACTTCCTGCTGTTCCTCATCGCGCATTTCCAGAAGGCCTCGCTGCTGATGTTCTCGGACCAGCTGGTCGAGGCGCTCAACAAACTCGACATCCGCAACACGCCGAGCGTGAAGCAGTTCAAGCGCGCCATCCGCGCGAGCTTCGAGCGCTTCCTGCGCTTCACGCACCGCTACTGGTTCCACGAAATTTCCGAGCAGGCGCAGGTGCGCGCGCTCTCCCACATGTGCGCCACGCACCTGCGGCTCGACCCGCTGTACGACGAGGTGAAGGCGCGCATCGCCGACATGAACACCTACCTCGACGCCGACAGCCTGCGCCGTCAGGCCAGCACCGTCGTGCGGCTCACGGTGGTCACGCTGTTCGGCCTCATCGGCACCGTGACGACAGGCTTCCTCGGCATGAACCTGCTGGCCGAGGCCGACGCGCCGCTGTGGCGCAAGGCGATCTGGTTCGGCGTGGTGTTCACCTTCACCACCTGGCTCACGATCTACACGATGGTGAAGTCGCAGCGGCTGTCGGACTTCATCGATGCGCTGTCGAACGACAAGCTGAGTTTGCGGGGCAAGCTGGCGGCGCTGGCGCGGGTGTGGCGGGCGGGGGCGGACTGACGCCTCGGCGCCGCGACGCAGGGTCCGTGTGAAGAACTGAGGTCTTTTGCCATCGGAACGATGCGATGCGCACTCGCGCTGCGGCATCGTTGATTCCTACCATGGGCACTCACAAAGAGACCCTGCCTTCGCGGGTCCGACGGAGACAAACCCATGCTTCCACAGCTGTACCGCCATCGCTGGATGGACGAAGACATCGACGCCTTCCGCGAGCAGGCGCGCCGCTACATCGCAGCCGAGCTCTCGCCGCACCTGGACGGCTGGCGCCGCCAGGGTTTCATTCCGCGCGAGGTCTGGCGCCCGTTCGGGGAAATGGGTTTCCTGCTGCCCGAAGTAGACGAGGCCTATGGCGGTGCGGGCGCCTCGCCGGCCTACCAGATGGTGGTGCAGGACGAACTGGCCAAGGCCGAGTTTCCCGCCAACACCGGCGTGCACAACCTCGCCGCGCACTACATCCTCGACTACGGCACCGAGGCGCAAAAGATGCGCTGGCTTCCGAAGCTCGCCAGCGGCGAGATGCTGGCCGGCATCGCGCTCACCGAGCCCGGCTGCGGATCGGACCTGAAGGCGCTGCGCACCCGTGCCCGGCGCGACGGCGACCACTACGTGATCGATGGCGCCAAGACCTTCATCACCAACGGCTTCACGGGCAACCTGCTGGTGGTGGCGGTGCGCACCGGCGAGGCGGGCAGCCGCGGCGTGTCGCTGGTCGTGCTCGAGACCGAGGACCTGCCGGGCTTTCGCGTCGGCCGGCGGCTCGAAAAGCTGGGTCAGCACGCATCGGACACGGCCGAGATCTTCTTCGACGGCGTGCGCGTTCCGGCCGACCACCTGCTCGGCGGCAAGGAGGGCGACGGCTTCATTCAGCTCATGAGCCAGCTGTCGTATGAACGCCTGTTCCTGTGCGTGCCGGCCGCCGCGGTGATCGAGCGCGCGGTGGAGCTGACGGTGGAATACACGCAGCAGCGCAAGGCCTTCGGGCAGACGGTGTTCGACTTTCAGAACACGCGCTTCAAGCTCGCCGAGTGCGCCACCATCGCGCACGTGGTGCGCACCTTCGTCAACGACTGCATCCAGCGCATGGTCGACGGCACGCTCGACCAGGAAGCCGCCTACATGGCCAAGCTGTGGTGCACCGAGCAACAGGGCAAGGTGACCGACGAGTGCCTGCAGCTCTTTGGCGGCTACGGCTACATGGTCGAGTACCCGATCGCGCGGATGTATGCCGATGCGCGCGTGCAGCGCATCTACGGCGGCACCAGCGAGATCATGAAGGACCTGATCGCGCGAAAGCTCGTGGGGTGACACCGGGCCGACACGGGCCGCAGACGCGCGATCTAAGATCGCGCCCACCCTGCTCCATGCCCAAGGCCCGCGAATGCGCATTGCCATCGTCTCCGACATCCACGGAAATCTCCCCGCGCTCGAAGCCGTGGCCGAGGACATCGCCCGCCGCGGCGCGGATGCCATCGTCAATCTGGGCGACAGCCTTTCCGGCCCGTTGATGCCGCTGGAGACCGCGCAGTTCCTGATGGCGCAGGACTGGGTTCAGCTGTCCGGAAACCATGAACGCCAGCTTCTCTCCTTGCCTGCCGGAGGGCGCGGCCCGTCCGACGCGTTCGCGCATGCGCGGCTCGGTGCGAAGGAATTCGAATGGATGGCGTCGCTGGTGCCCCACCTTCGCTTCAGCCCTGAGGTTGTGCTCTGCCATGGCACGCCCGCCAGCGATCTCGAATACTTCCTGGAAACCGTGGAGCCCGCGAATTTCCGTGCGGCCACGCTGCAGGAAATCGATGCGCGCCTCGGCCACGTCGAGGCCGAACTGATCGCGTGCGGCCACACGCATGTGCCGCGCGCGGTGCACGCGTCCAGCGGGCAATTGATCGTCAACCCGGGCAGCGTCGGCCTGCCGGCGTATGCCGACATCCACCCGCATCCGCATGCCGTCGAAACAGGTTCGCCGAATGCACGCTATGCCATCGCCGAGCAGCGCGAGGGTGGCTGGACCGCCCGGCTGGTTTCAGTGCCCTACGACCACACGGCCATGTCGGCGCTGGCGCTGAAGCACGGGCGGCCCGACTGGGCCCATGCTCTGGCGACCGGGCGCATGCCTTAGAGAACGATCTGCGCGCTGTCGACCGCGCGGATCGGCACGCCGAAGCTCGTGATGTCCGCCAGCGTCGCGTTGTGGTGCGCGCGGATGAAGGCGCCCTTGGCATGCGGCTTGTCGTGCGAGGTGTGGGCGTCGGCCGCCAACACCACCTCGTAGCCCAGCGCGGCAGCACGGCGCACGGTGGTGTCGACGCAGAACTCGGACGAATAGCCGCAGACCACCACGCGCCGCACGCCCTGCTCCGTCAGCCAGGCCTCGAGCGGCGTGCGCAGGAACGAATCGGGCGTGGTCTTGCGCAGGCGGGCGTCGGCTGGCGTCACCTGCAAGGCATCGGCCAGCTGCCAGCGTTCGGAATCGAATTCCAGGTCGATGGCGTTCTCGTGTTGGACGAAGGCCACCGGCACGCCAGCCTCGCGGGCCCGTGCCGTGAGGGCGTTGATGCGCCCGATGACCACTTCGGATTCGTACGGCCGGGGCGGATCGTCGCAAAGGCCGCGCTGCATGTCGATGACGAGGATGGCAGTTTTCATGGCAATGAAGGGCTGTAGCCGTGGATCGCCGGAGTATGCCGCCGGCGCGCGGATTGCCCCCGCGCGCCGAATGTTTCTGTCGCTGAAACCATTGAAAGGCCGACTCCCGCTAGTCTCGCGCCTCAAGACCAATACACATCAAGAAGGCTTCCTCATGGCTGACGACTCGGGTTCGCAAGGCGCTTATCTCCCCCGACTGCTGCGCCGCAGTGCGGTGCTTGCCGCGGCGGGTTGCGCCTTCGTGGCCGGCTGCAGCAGCGCCGGCGGCGGGGAAACGCCCTATGAAAAATCGCCGCAGTTCAAGGGCGGCGTGTTCCAGAACATGGCCAACCCCGAACTGCTGCCAGCGGCCAGCACGTGGCGCATCTGGTCGCGCTTCATCGTCGGCAGCAAGGTCGACACCGTGCCGGTCGACCCGATTCCGGTGCGCGCGCTGACGCCCCAGGCGCTCGACGCGCTCGCCACCGACGCCAACCATGTGGTGCGCCTGGGCCACTCGTCGCACCTGCTGAAGCTCAAGGGCAAGTACTGGCTCATCGACCCCGTGTTCAGCGAGCGCGTCTCGCCCTTCACGTGGGTCGGGCCGAAGCGCTTTCACAAGCCGCCGATCCAGCTGGAGCAGCTGCCGCCGATCGAGGCCGTGATTCTTTCGCACGACCACTACGACCACCTGGACGTCGCCACCATCGAGTACCTCGCCACACGCGTGCAGCGCTACTTCGTGCCGCTGGGCATACGCGCCCGGCTCGTCGAGATGGGCGTGCCGGCCGAGCGCGTGACCGAGCTCGACTGGTGGCAGGGCGGCGAGCATGCGGGCGTGAAGCTCACGGCCACGCCCGCGCAGCACTTCTCGGGCCGCGCGGTCACGCTGACCGACCGCGACCGCACCCTGTGGGCCTCGTGGGTGGTGCAAAGCGGCGACCAGCGCATTTTCTACAGCGGCGACTCGGGCTACTTTCCGGGCTTCAAGCAGATCGGCGAACGCTTCGGCGGCTTCGACCTCGCGCTGATGGAAAACGGCGCCTACGACGCCTACTGGCCCGGCGTGCACATGACACCCGAGCAGAGCGTGCAGGCCTTCGAAGACCTGCGCGGCAAGGTGCTCTATTCGGTGCACAACAGCACCTTCGACCTGGCCTTCCACACCTGGCACGACCCGCTGGACCGCATCGCCGACCTGGCGCAGGCAAAGAAGATCGACCTGGCCACGCCGGTGATCGGCGAAGTGCTGACGGTCGGGCAGGCGCGCACCAACGTGCGTTGGTGGGCCGGCCTGAAGTGAGCGCGCCATCCTCCACGCACCGGTGAATATTTCGATTGTTTCTCGCCACTTTTAAAAGGTTTACGGACGGTTAACTGACCATCGGTTCAATCGCCTCACCGCCGCGACGACTCCCTCGAAGGAAGCGCCGGCGGGGAAGCCAGATCGTCTGCAAGGCAGCAGCCACAGGGAGCACGACGACAACAGGAACCGGTGCGACATGAGGCCCCGTCACCGAGGCAGAGGCAACCACCCTTCGGGGGCACTTGGACCGCTGGTTCGAGTGCTTTCGAAGGGTGCGCGCGCACCACGGCGCATGCTTTGCGGCATGAACCACCACGAATGCCGGTAACGCCCCGCAGACCCCCTGCGCGAGGGGTGTCAGGACGCATCGAACCTGTCATCATCGAATTCCGCTCACTGCTTCCGCTCTCGACGATGCCCCTTGCATCCCCGCTCACGAAACGACGCCCGCGCATCTGGCTGCTGGCCATCGTTCTCGGCATGGGCCTCGCCGGCAACGCGCTCGCGACGCACGGCAACCCGCAAGGCAAAGGCCCACGTGTCGGCGTGCTCGTCAGCGATCTGCGCAACCCCTTCTTCGCCTACATCGCCCGCGCGGTGGAGTCGACCCTGAACCAGGAAGGACGCGGCGCCGCGCAGATCACGGTCGTGTCGAGCGGGTTCGATCCGCAGCGCCAGGACGAGCAGTTCAAGGAAATGATCCGCCAGCGCGTGCAGCTCGTGATCGTGACACCCGTCGACTCGACCAGCCTCCACGTCCGCGTCGCGGAGGCGCGCGCGGCCGGCATCAAGGTCGTGGCGGTCGATGCGCTCGTGCAGGGCGCCGATGCAGCCGTGGTGACCGACAGCCGCGCGGCGGGCAAGCTGGCCTGTGAACATCTGGTGCGCACGCTCGGCGGCAAAGGCGAAGTGGGCATCATCGACGGCCCTCCGAACACAGCCGCAGTCGGCCGCGTCAAGGGTTGCCGCGAGGCGTTGGGCGCCGCGCCCGGCGTGCGCGTCGTGCCGATCGCGCTCGGCGGCGGCGCCACCAAGGACGGCGGCGTCGAGCAGATGACGCGACTGCTCGCGCACCATCCGAAGCTGTCGGGCGTGTTTGCGATCAACGACCTGTGCGGCATCGGCGCGGAAATGGCGGCCCGGGTCGCAGGGCGGCGCGACCTCGTCATCACCGCGATGGACGGCTCACCGGAGGTGGTGCAACGCCTGCAAGACCCGGCCACATTGATCGCCGGCAGCGCGACGCAGTCGCCCACGTTGATGGGCCAGCGGGCGGCCGAAATCGGGTTGAAGCTCCTGGCGGGCCAGACACCGCCGCAGCGCGTGCTGCTGTTGCCCTCGAAGCTCGTGACGCGCGAGAACGTCGGCGGCTACGACGGCTGGTAAGCAAGCCCCTCGGCTTGCTTACTTGCCTTCCTGCTCGCGCCGCTCGCGCGCGCGCCGCACCTGACGCGTCTCGTTGGCCTGCGCGATGGCGCGGTCTTTCGCGCGCCGCTTGCCCTGCCGCTTCTCGCGCATGCGGCGCCCCAGGATGTAGCTGCCGAAGCCCGTGACCACGGCGAGGATCACGCCGAGGATGCTGATGTCGATGCCGCCCAGCATCAGAGCACCCGCAGCACGCTCGCCGGCGTGAACCCGAGGTCTGCCACCTTGCCCTTGCGCCCGCGGGTCCCCATCGCGTTGTTGAGCGAGCGGATCTCGAGCGTTTCTTCGCGCTCCTTGCCGCCGCGGGCGACGCCTTCGATGCGCACGCTGCGCGTGTAGGCCACCGCACCGGCCAGCGTGTCCTTGGCCTCCAGGTCGATCAGCGTCAGGCCGCGACCGCCCTTGGGCAGGCTCTTGAGCTCGGCGATGTCGAAGGTCAGGATGCGCTTGCCGCTCGAGGCGCAGGCCACGTGCGTGGCCGCAGGCATCGGCTCGGCGCCGCTCGCACCACCCACCAGCGACGGACGGCACAGCTGCTCGCCCTCGCCCACGTCGATGAAGGCCTTGCCGCCGCGCTGGCGCGACATCATGTTCTCGACGGTGGCCATGAAGCCGTAGCCGCCGGTGTTGGCGAGCAGCACGCAGGCGCCCACCGGGCCCGCGAAGAAGTGCGTGACGTGCGTGCCGGCATCGAGCTCGATGAGCGTGGTGACGGGCTGGCCGTCGCCGCGCGCGCCGGGCAACGAGGCCACGGGCACGGTGTAGACGCGCACGCTCTTGTCCTTGGCGCTGCCGAAGACCAGCAGCGTGTCGACGCTGCGGCATTCGAAGGCGCCGTAGAGCGTGTCGCCCGACTTGAAGCTGTACTCGGGCGCGGTGCCGCCCTTGTCTGCATTCGCGGCGGCTTTCTCGCTGGCCCAGCCCTTCTGCGCGCGCACCCAGCCCTTCTGCGACACGATCACGGTGACGGGCTCGTCGACCACCTTCACTTCGGCCACGGCGCGCTTCTCGGCCTGGATGAGCGTGCGGCGCGGGTCTTCGAAGGTCTTGGCGTCGGCTTCGATTTCCTTGATCAGCAGGCGGCGCAGCGTGGCCGGGCTGGAAAGGATGTCTTCGAGCTTCTTCTGCTCGTCGCGCAGGCCGGCCAGCTCCTGTTCGATCTTGATGGCTTCGAGCCGCGCAAGCTGGCGCAGCCGAATTTCAAGGATGTCCTCGGCCTGGCGGTCGCTGAGGTTGAAGCGCGCAATGAGCGCCGCCTTCGGGTCTTCCGCGGCGCGGATGATGGCAATGACTTCGTCGATGTTCAGCAGCACCAGCTGCCGGCCTTCGAGGATGTGGATGCGGTCCAGCACCTTGTTCAGGCGATGGCGTGAACGCTTCTCGACGGTGATCTCGCGGAACGCGATCCACTCGTTGAGCATCTGGCGCAGCGACTTCTGCGTCGGCTTGCCGTCGATGCCGACCATCGTCAGGTTGATCGACGACGAGGTTTCAAGCGAGGTCTGCGCGAGCAGCGTGGTCGCGAACTCGTCCTGGCTGATGCGCGAGGTCTTGGGCTCGAACACCAGGCGCACGGCGGCGTCCTTGCTCGACTCGTCGCGCACCACGTCGAGCATCGACAGCATGGCGGCCTTCAGCTGGGTCTGGTCGGCGCTCAGCGCCTTCTTGCCGGCCTTGACCTTCGGGTTGGTGATTTCCTCGATTTCTTCGAGCACCTTCTGCGTGCTGACGCCCGGCGGCAGTTCGTTGACCACGAGCTGCCACTGGCCGCGCGCGAGGTCTTCGATCGTCCAGCGCGCGCGCACCTTGAGCGAGCCGCGACCGGTGCGGTACGCATCGGCGATGTCGCTGGCGCCACTGATGATCTGCGCGCCGCCCGGGTAGTCGGGGCCGGGCACGATCGCCAGCAGTTCTTCTTCGCTGAGCTTGCCGTTCGACTTGATCAGCGCGACGCAGGCGTCGGCAATCTCGCGCAGGTTGTGGCTCGGGATTTCGGTGGCCAGGCCCACGGCGATGCCGCTGGCGCCATTGAGCAGCGTGAACGGCAGCCGCGCGGGCAGCAGGCGCGGCTCTTCGGTGCTGCCGTCGTAGTTGGGAATGAAGTCGACCGTGCCTTCGTCGATTTCGTCGAGCAGCAGGCTGGTGATGCGCGCCAGGCGCGCTTCGGTGTAGCGCATGGCCGCGGCGCCGTCGCCGTCGCGGCTGCCGAAGTTGCCCTGGCCGTCGACCAGCGGGTAGCGCTGCGAAAAGTCTTGCGCCATGCGCACCAGCGCGTCGTACGCGGCCTGGTCGCTGTGCGGGTGGAAGCGGCCGAGCACGTCACCGACGACGCGCGCGCTCTTCACGGGCTTGGCGCCCACGGTGCCGTTGGTGCCGCCGAAGCCCAGGCCCATGCGCGACATCGAGTACAGGATGCGCCGCTGCACCGGCTTCTGGCCGTCGGACACATCGGGCAACGCGCGGCCCTTGACCACGCTCAGGGCGTATTCGAGGTAGGCGGTCTGCGCGTAGTCGGCCAGCGTGAGGGTGGTGTCGCCGTCGGTGGGGCCTGCAAGGTCGAGCGGAGGTTGAGAGTCGTCCATGAAGAAGAGAGAAAGAAAACAGTTGCGTGGGGCTGCGTGCGTGGTGCGCTCAGCCCAAAGTGAAAGAGGGGTGCATCGCGGTCTTCGGCGTCACGACAACGGAGACGGCGGCGAAGCATCGCCTGGCTCGGCCGCACTGGTCGGCACGTCGGACAGTTCGGGCACCTCAGGCATGGTCGGCACGTTGCGCGGCGACTCGGACGGCATGTTCCCGCGGCCGATCGCGCCGCCCTTGGGCACCGACATCTCCATGCGGATGCGCCCCGGCGTCTTGCCGCCACCGCTGCTGCCCGTGCCGCTGCGCAGGTTGCCGCCCACCGTCACGGCCGAGGGCTTCAGGTACGCATACAGCTGCAGCACGGTCTGCACGTAGTTCTGCGTTTCCTTGTAGTTCGGGATCTTGTTGCCCGCGCGCTGCACCGCGCCCTCGCCCGCGTTGTAGGCGGCCAATGCGAGCTCAATCTGGCCCGGGAACATCGCGATCAGGTCGCGCAGGTAGCGCGAGCCGGCGGCGATGTTGATGTGCGGGTCGAACAGCTTTTTCTCGATCGTGCCGCGCTTGTCCGTCGCCACGCCGTAGCGCTGCGCGGTGGCGGGCATGAGCTGCATGAGCCCCATCGCGCCCTTGGGCGAGACGGCCCTGGCGTCGAAGCCCGACTCGGTAGCGACCAGCGCCTGCAGCAGCTCGTAGTCGATGGCGTGCTTGCTCGACGCATCGCGCAGCGCCGACTTGGCGGTCTTGTAGCCGGGTGAGGCCTCGAACATGGCGAGCAGGTTCTGCGACGCCGACGACACCTTGCCGTCGAGCCGACGATTGATGTTGCCTCGGCCCAGCGGCGAAATGCCCTTGGCGGTGTCGAAGCTCTGGCCGCCCTGGAAGAAGATCTTGTAGCGCTCGTCGACCTTCTCGGCCGCGAAGTGCGCCACGCCGTTGCTGTCGATGTAGCCGTAGATGTCGGCGGCGTGCGCGAGCCCCTGCTGCATGCACAGCAGAAGGGCCAACCACAGCGAACGCTTGAGAACCGACATGGCGTGTGAGAAGAAGGAAAGAAAAGGGAAAGCTCAGACGTCGATGTCGACGTCGTCTGCGCGCAATTCCATGAGCTCGCGCCGCGCCGCCGCTTCGCCCTTGCCCATCAGCTTGGTGATCTCGCCCTGGGTGGACGAAAAGTCGAACCGACCCAATTGGACCTTCATCAGGCGCCGGGTGTCCGGATTGAGCGTGGTTTCCCACAATTGTTCCGCGTTCATTTCGCCCAGGCCCTTGAAGCGGCTGATGTTCCAGGCGCCTTCGCGCACGCCGTCCTTGCGCAGTTTGTCGAGCGTGGCGGTGAGTTCGCCCTCGTCCAGCGCGTAGACCTTGGAGGCCGGCTTCTTGCCGCGCGCGGGCGCATCGACCCGGAACAATGGCGGCTTTGCGACATACACGTGACCGGCTTCGATGAGCTTGGGAAAGTGCCGGAAGAACAGCGTGAGCAGCAGCACCTGGATGTGCGAGCCGTCCACGTCGGCATCCGACAGGATGCAGATCTTGCCGTAGCGCAGGCCGCTCATGTCGGGCGTGTCAGTAGGTCCGTGCGGATCGACGCCCACGGCCACCGAGATGTCGTGGATTTCGGTGTTGGCGAACAGGCGGTCGCGCTCGACTTCCCAGGTGTTGAGCACCTTGCCGCGCAGCGGCAGGATGGCCTGGCTTTCCTTGTCGCGGCCCATCTTGGCGCTGCCGCCGGCGGAGTCGCCCTCGACCAGGAACACTTCGTTGTGGCTGATGTCCTTGCTCTCGCAGTCGGTGAGCTTGCCGGGCAGCACGGCCACGCCGGAGCCCTTGCGCTTCTCGACCTTCTGGCCGGCGCGCTGGCGCGTCTGCGCGGCCTTGATGGCCAGCTCGGCGAGCTTCTTGCCGTAGTCGACGTGCTGGTTGAGCCACAGCTCGAGCGTGGGGCGCACGAAGCTGGACACCAGGCGCACCGCGTCGCGCGAATTCAGGCGTTCCTTGATCTGGCCCTGGAACTGCGGGTCGAGCACCTTGGCGCTGAGCACGTACGAGGCGCGCGCAAACACGTCTTCAGGCAGCAGCTTCACGCCCTTGGGCAGCAGCGAGTGCAGCTCGATGAAGCTCTTCACCGCGGTGAACAGGCCGTCGCGCAGGCCGCTTTCGTGCGTGCCGCCGGCGCTGGTGGGAATCAGGTTGACATAACTCTCGCGCACCGGCTGGCCGTCTTCGGTGAAGGCCACGCACCAGTCGGCGCCCTCGCCTTCGGCGAAGTTGTCGGCGTTCTTGTCGGCATGGCCGCTGCCTTCGAACAGCGGGATCACCGGGTCGCCGTTGAGCGTCTGCATGAGGTAGTCGCTCAGGCCGCCCTTGTAGAGCCACTGCTGGCTTTCCCCGGTCTTCTCGACCGTCAGCGTGACGCTCACGCCGGGCATCAGCACGGCCTTGCTGCGCAGCAGGTGGGTGAGTTCGCCCATGGGCAGCGCGGCGGTCTCGAAGTACTTGGCGTCGGGCCAGGCGCGCACGGTGGTGCCCTGCTTGCGCTCGCCCGCTTCGAGCTTGCGGATTTCGAGTGCCTCGATCACGTCGCCGGCGCTGAAGGCGAGCTTGGCGATCGAGCCTTCGCGGTGCGAGGTCACTTCGAGGCGCTTCGACAGCGCGTTGGTCACCGACACGCCCACGCCGTGCAGGCCGCCCGAGAAGCTGTAAGCGCCGCCCGAGCCCTTGTCGAATTTGCCGCCGGCGTGCAGCCGGGTGAACACCAGCTCGACCACGGGTGCCTTCTCTTCGGGGTGCATGCCGAAGGGAATGCCGCGGCCGTCGTCATCGATGCTGACCGAGCCGTCGGTGTGCAGCGTGACCTTGATCTTCTTGCCGTAGCCCGCCAGCGCTTCGTCGGCGGCGTTGTCGAGCACTTCCTGAATGATGTGCAGGGGGTTGTCGGTCCGGGTGTACATGCCCGGGCGCTGCTTCACGGGCTCGAGGCCCTTGAGCACGCGGATGGAGCCTTCCGAATAGCCGGAAGCGGAATCTGAAGATGTCTTGGGGGAAGTCGCCATGGGGGCGGATTGTAGTCAGTTGGGTTGAAATGACTGGATACCCATACAGGCACCGGCTTCGGTCTTTTCGCACATCAGGCGCTGATTTCTACGGGCGGGCCGAACATCCGCGCGCCCAGGAAGTCGATGAACGCCCGCAGCTTGGGCGACGGATGGCGCCCCGACGGCCAGAGCACGCGGAACGCGATGGTACGGGGCCGCCGCAGGTGGTCGGCCAGCACGGGTTGCAGCGTGCCCTCTGCCAGCGCGGCACGCACGCTGAAGTCGGGCAGGCAGGCGATGCCGCGCCCGCGCAGGGCGAAGCACAGGCGGGTCTCGATGTTGTTGCAGATCATCGAGACCGGCGGGCGCACCTCGCTGCCGTCGGGCCCGGGCGCCAGCGGCCAGACCTCCACCTGGCCGGTCGCCGGGTAGCGGTAGTGCAGGCAGGCGTGCCGGGCCAGATCGTCCGGCGAGGCGGGCGTGCCGTGGCGCGCCAGGTACCCGGGCGAAGCCACGAGCAGTTGCGAGAACTCGCCGAGCTGGCGCGACGACAGCCGTGAATCCGCCGGCTCGCCGGTGCGCACCACGGCGTCGAAGCCTTCCTCGATGACGTCGACGAGGCGGTCGCTGAAGTCGAGGTCGAGCTCGATGGCCGGGTAGGCGGCCATGAAGTCGGCCAGCACCGGCAGCACCAGCGAGCTGACCAGCGGCAGGCTCACGCGCAGCCGCCCGCGCGGCGCCTCTGCGGCGTGCGACAGCTCCTGCTCGGCGGCCTCGATCTCGGCCAGCACGCGGCGGCTGCGCGCCAGGAACAGCGCGCCCTCGGCGGTGAGCGTGATGCTGCGCGTGCTGCGGTGAAACAGGCGCACGGCCAGCCGTTCCTCGAGCCGCGCCACGCGCTTGCCCACGGCCGAGGCCGACACGCCGAGCGCGCGCCCGGCCGCCACGAAGCTGCGGGTTTCAGCGACCTGAACGAAGACGGCAAAGCCGCTGAGGCTGTCCATGGGGAATCTCCATTGCGGACTTTGGTGTCCGCATTGAGTGGAACTGTAGCCGTCTTTATCCGAAGTCGGCTTCTTCCTATCGTGGGCCGCATGACCTTTCTCCCCGAAATTTCCCCCACTTTTGCCCCGGCCTGGCCGGGCCCGGACCCGTCGCGCATCGACGCCGCCATCGACCGCGCGCTCGCCGAGGAGCGATTAGTTGGCGCGGTGGTGCTGGTGCGCCACGGCGGGCGCCTCGTCCACCGGCGCGCCGCCGGGCTGGCCGACCGCGAAGCCGGCCTGCCGATGCGCGAGGACGCGCTGTTCCGGCTGGCCTCGGTGTCCAAGCCCATCGTCTCGACCGCCGCGATGGTGCTCGTGGACCAGGGCCGCCTGGGCCTGGACGACCCGGTGACGCGCTGGCTGCCGGACTTCCGCCCTCGCTTGCCTGATAGCACCGACGAAGCCGTCATCACATTGCGGCAGTTGCTGACCCACACAGCCGGGCTGGGCTACCGCTTCTTCGAAAGTTCGGACGACGGCCCGTACGCGCGCGCCGGCGTGTCCGACGGCATGGACCGCGACGACGGACTCACGCTGGCTGGCAATCTGCAGCGCCTGGCGGGCGTGCCGCTGCTGTATCCACCCGGCACAGGCTGGCTCTATTCGCTGGCCATCGACGCGGTCGGCGCGGTGGTCGAGGCCGCCAGCGGCCTGCCGCTACCCGAGGCGGTGCGCACGCTGGTGACCGTGCCGCTGCAGATGCACAACACGGGCTTCGCCGCCGCACCCGGCGACCCGCGGCTCGCCACGCCCTACGTGAACGGACCCGGCGCCACGCCGCCGCAGCGCATGGACGGCCCCGTCGTCGCCACGCCGTTCGAGGGCGCCGTCGGCATCCGCTTCGACCCGGCACGCGCCTTCGACGCCAGCGCCTGGCCCTCGGGCGGCGCCGGCATGGTCGGCAGCGCGGGCGACTTCTTGCGCCTGCTCGAGACGCTGCGCACCGGTGGCGCCCCGCTGCTGCGCGCCGCCACCGTCGACGCGATGGGCCGCAACCACACGGGCGACCGGGGCCCGGCGGATGCGCCGGGCTGGGGCTTCGGCCTGGGCTTCTCGGTGCTGCACGACCCGCAGCCCACGCAGACGCCCGAATCGCCCGGCACCTGGCGCTGGGGCGGCGCCTACGGCCACGCCTGGTTCGTCGACCGGGCGCGCGGGCTCAGCGTGGTGGCCTTCACGAACACGCTCTACGAAGGCATGTCGGGCCGCTTCGTCACCGACCTGCGGGATGCCGTCTATGCGTGACACGACCTCTTCTTCCCGGCTGCCCCTGTCCGGCCTGCTGGCACTGGCAGCCGGCGGCTTCATCACCATCCTCACCGAGGCGATGCCGGCCGGCCTGCTGCCGCAGATCGGCGCCGACCTGGGCGTTGCGCCCGCGCTGGTCGGCCAGCTCGTCACCGTGTACGCGCTGGGCTCGCTGGTGGCGGCCATTCCGCTGGTGGCCTTCACGCGCGGCTGGCGGCGCCGGCCGCTGCTGATGGGCGCCATCGGCGGCTTCGCGGTGGTCAACACGGTGACGGCGCTGTCGCACGACTACACGCTGACGCTGGTCGCGCGCTTCTTCGCCGGCGTCTTCGCGGGCCTGCTGTGGGCGCTGCTGGCCGGGCATGCCGCGCGCATGGTGACGCCGTCGCAGCAGGGCCGCGCCATTGCCGTGGCGATGCTGGGCGCGCCGCTGGCGCTGTCGCTGGGCATTCCGGCGGGCACGCTGCTGGGCGCGAGCGTCGGCTGGCGGCCGGCCTTTTTGATCATGTCGGCGCTGTCGGTGCTGCTGCTCGGCTGGGTGCGCTGGCAGGTGCCCGACTTCCCGGGCCAGGCCGCCGGACGCCAGCAAAGCGTGCGCCGCGTGTTCCTGCTGCCGGGCGTGCGGCCGGTGCTGGCCGTGATGTTCGCCTTCGTGCTGGCGCACAACATCCTCTACACCTACATCGCGCCCTTCCTGGCGCACGCCGGGCTCGGCGCACAGGTCGGACGGGTGCTGCTGGTCTTCGGCGCGGCCTCGCTGGGCGGCATCTGGCTCACGGGCGTGCTG
Source organism: Variovorax sp. RO1 (assembly GCF_002849325.1). Classification (NCBI taxonomy): domain Bacteria; kingdom Pseudomonadati; phylum Pseudomonadota; class Betaproteobacteria; order Burkholderiales; family Comamonadaceae; genus Variovorax; species Variovorax sp. RO1. The sequence goes on along the minus strand of NZ_PKMT01000004.1, from coordinate 465,059 downwards.
ATCGACCGCTGGCTGCGCGTGCTGGTGCTGGCCGGCACGGCGGCCTTCGCGCTGGCGGCGCTGATGCTCGCCGCAGCAGGCGGATCGGCGGCGGGCGTGTACCTCGCGGTCGCAGTCTGGGGCCTGGCCTTCGGCGGCGCGGCAACGCTGTTCCAGACCGCCTCGGCCCAGGCGGCCGGCGATGCGGCGGACGTGGCGCAGTCGATGGTGGTGACCACCTGGAACCTCGCCATCGCGGGCGGCGGGCTGGTGGGCGGCCTGCTGCTGCAGGGCGGCGGCGCGGGCAGCCTGCCCTGGGCGCTACTTGCGTTGCTGGTGCCGGGGCTGGTGCTGGCATGGCGGGCCTGCGAGCACGGCTTTCCGGGCGTGCGCGGCGCGGCAACGGCGCCGGCGCGCTGACAACACGCTGAAGGCAGGCCGCGCGCCTGCCTTCTTTCTTTGATGCCGTCCGCGCATCGAAACCGCGCCCACAAATCATCAATGGCTTTGGCCGCCACGACACCTGCCACAGCATGCATTCGCTACATTCAAAGGATGCAAGCCTCCCCCGCTCCCACCCTTTCGATCAAGCAGGTGCTGTTCTGCGGCGCCATGATCGTCACGCTCTCGATGGGCATCCGCCACGGCTTCGGCCTCTGGCTGCAGCCCATCACGCAGGCGCAGGACTGGAGCCGGCAGACCTTCTCGTTCGCGCTCGCGGTGCAGAACCTGTCGTGGGGCATCTTCGGCGTGTTCGCCGGCATGCTGGCCGACCGCTTCGGCGCGTTCCGCGTGCTGATCGGCGGCGCGATCTTCTACGCGCTGGGCCTGTTCGGCATGGCGCATTCGCCCACGCCACTGCTGTTCACCCTGAGCGCGGGCGTGCTGATCGGCGCCGCGCAGGCGGGCTCGACCTACGCCGTGATCTACGGCGTGATCGGCCGGCAGATCCCGGCCGAGCGCCGCTCGTGGGCCATGGGCGTGGCGGCAGCGGCCGGCTCGTTCGGCCAGTTCCTCATGGCGCCCATCGAAGGCCGCCTGATCGGCGCCTTCGGCTGGCAGACCGCGCTGGCGGTGCTGGCGGTGGTGGTGCTCGTGATCGTCCCGCTGGCCTTCGGCCTGCGCGAACCCAAGACCGCGGCGCTGGCCGGCCACCGCGACCAGTCAGTGCTGCAGGCCGTGGGCGAGGCTTTCCGCTACCCGAGCTTCGGGCTGCTGATGGCGGGCTACTTCGTGTGCGGCTTCCAGCTGGCCTTCATCGGCATCCACATGCCGACCTACCTGCGCGACCAGAGCCTGTCGGCCGACGTGGCGGGCTACGCGCTGGCGTTGATTGGCCTGTTCAACGTCTTCGGCACCTACACGGTCGGCCTGCTGGGGCAGAAGCTGTCCAAGCCGAAGATTCTGGCGGCCATCTACCTGGCGCGGGCGGTGTCGATCGCCCTCTTCCTGCTGGTGCCGATCTCGCCGCTCAGCGTGTACGTCTTCTCGGCGGCGATGGGCTTCCTGTGGCTGTCGACCGTGCCGGCCACCAACGCCATCGTGGCGGGCATCTTCGGCGTGGCCCACCTGTCGATGCTCAGCGGCTTCGTGTTCCTGAGCCACCAGGTGGGGTCGTTCCTGGGCGTGTGGCTCGGCGGCTTCCTGTACGACACGACGGGCAGCTACAACATCGTCTGGTACATCTCGATCGCGCTGGGCGTGTTCGCGGCGCTGATCAACCTGCCGGTCAAGGAAAGCGCCATTGCGCGCGGGGTCCGGCCGGCCGCCGTGGCGGGCTGACCGCCCCTGTTAAGGAGAACCGCGATGACGCCCCGTACGCGCAACCACTACCTGGCCCAAGCCGCCTGGCTCACCGCCGTGCTGGCGGCGCTGGGCGGCGTGTTCGCGCTGTACGTGCATCCGGCGTTCCTGGTCACGCTGGTCGACCAGGTGTGGTCCTGTTTCTGAACGATTTAGCCTTGAAACGCCCGTCCATCGGGCGGAAGCAGCTATGAAAGATGTAGCAATTCCCATGCACGCGAACACGGCACCGTCCGAATGGATCGTGCGCTGGTCGCACCTGCTCGCCCCGAACGCCACGGTGCTCGATGTGGCCTGCGGGTCCGGGCGGCACATGCAGTGGTTCGCCGGGCGCGGGCATGCAGCGACCGGCGTCGACCGGTCACCCGAGGCCGTCGAGGCAGCCGGCGCGTTCGGGCGCGTGGTGGCGGCCGACATCGAATCGGGCCCCTGGCCCTTCACGGCCCAGCGCTTCGGCGCGGTGGTCGTCACCAACTACCTCTGGCGCCCGCGCATGGCCGACATCGTGGCCGCCGTGGCGCCGGGCGGCGTGCTGCTGTACGAGACCTTCGCGGCCGGCAATGAAACCGTCGGCAAGCCCTCGCGCCCCGATTTCCTGCTGCAGCCGGGCGAGCTGCTCGGGGCCTGCGCCAGCCTGCAGGTGATCGCCTATGAAGACGGCTTCCTGCCGGAGCCGGCGCGCTTCGTCCAGCGCATTGCCGCCGTGCGGCCCGGCGAAGCGGCCGCGGGCGCCCCGCTGCGCCACTTCCTGAAGGGCAGCTGAGCGCGCCGACACAACTGTCTCCGGCCCGGCCGGAGTCAGTAGAATGGCCGCTTTCGTCCACCGACAAAGAGATTCCCTTGGAGCAACTGACAGGCAGCATCGTCGCGCTCGTCACGCCGATGCACGACGACGGCAGTGTCGACTACCCCGCCCTGCGGCGGCTCATCGACTGGCACATTGACGAAGGCACCGACTGCCTTGGCGTGGTCGGCACCACCGGCGAATCGCCGACGGTCGATGTGGAAGAGCACTGCGAAATCATCCGCGTATCCGTCGAGCAAGCCCGGGGCCGCGTGCCCGTGATGGCCGGCTGCGGCGCGAACTCGACCAAGGAAGCCATCGAGCTCGCCAAGTTCGCCAAAGGCGTCGGCGCCGACTCGCAACTCCAGGTCGTTCCCTACTACAACAAGCCCACGCAAGAGGGCCAGTACCAGCACTTCAAGGCCATCGCCGAAGCTGTCGGCGACTTGCCCGTCGTGCTGTACAACGTGCCCGGCCGCACCGTCGCCGATATGGCGCACGACACCGTGCTGCGCCTGGCGCAGGTGCCCGGCATCATCGGCATCAAGGAAGCCACCGGCAACATCGAGCGTGCCCAGTGGCTCATCCGCGATCTGCCGAAGAGCTTTGCCGTGTACTCCGGCGACGACCCGACCGCGGTGGCGCTCATGCTGTGCGGCGGCCAGGGCAACATCAGCGTCACGGCCAACGTGGCGCCGCGCAAGATGCACGAGCTGTGCGTGGCCGCGCTGGCTGGCGACGTGAAGCGCGCCATGCAGATCCAGTTCGAACTGATGCCGCTGCACCGCAACCTGTTCGTCGAACCCAACCCGATCCCGCTCAAGTGGGCCATGGCCCGCCTGGGTCTGTGCGGCGGCGCCCTGCGACTGCCGCTCACGGAACTCGGCGAAGCGAGCCGCCCGGCGGTCGAGGGCGCCCTGCGCGCCACCGGCCTGCTCAAGGACTGACCGAGCTTCCCACCGATCACACCGGTTCCCGCCTGCCTTTTCCCCCTGTTCGCAACAAGGTCAAGCAACCTTTTGCCGGAACAGTGCTCAGAGAGGGCGGGGCGCTGGGGCCCATCGATTGACCGAACCATTCCACCAAGGAAGACGACGTTGAAGAATATTTCGCGACTTGCACTGCTGGCCCTCGTTGCCAGCCTCGCCGCCTGCTCCGTCCTCGAGAGCGACAAGATCGACTACAAGAGCGCAGGCAAGGCCCCGACGCTCGAAGTCCCACCCGATCTCTCGCAGCTCTCGCGTGACAACCGCTACGCGGTGCCAGGCGGTTCCGTCACTGCCAACGCCTACCAGGCGGGCGTCGCGAACGCACCGGGCATCCCCACCGCCGTGGCCAACATCGGCGACGTGCGCATGGAGCGCTCGGGCACGCAGCGCTGGATCGTCATCAACCGCACGCCCGACCAGCTCTGGGAGCCCGTCAAAGACTTCTGGCAGGAAAGCGGCTTTCTGCTGACCACCGACCAGCGCAACCTGGGCATCATGGAAACCGACTGGGCCGAGAACCGCGCCAAGCTGCCGCAGGACATCATCCGCGGCACGCTGGGCAAGCTGGTCGACTCGGTCTACTCGACCGGCGAACTCGATCGCTTCCGCACCCGCCTGGAGCGTAACCCCAACGGCAGCACCGAGATCTTCGTCAGCCACCGCGGCATGCAGGAGGTCTACAACAACTCCCGCCAGGACCAGACCGTGTGGCAGGCCCGCCCGAGCGATCCTGAGCTCGAGACGGAATTCCTGCGCCGCCTGATGGTCAAGCTCGGCGTGACGCAAGAGCAGTCGAAGATCCTCGCCGCGACCACCGCAACGCCCAAGACCGCCACCGTGGCCAGCATCGGCAACCAGCCGGTCGTACAGATCAACGAAGGCTTCGACCGCGCATGGCGCCGTGTCGGCCTGGCCCTGGACCGCACCGGCTTCACCGTCGAAGACCGCGACCGCAGCGCCGGCGTCTACTTCGTGCGCTACGTGACGCCGAACCCCGACAAGAAGGACGACGGCTTCTTCGGCAAGCTGTTCAGCGGCTCCAAGAAGGACGAAGCGCCGATCAAGTTCCGCATCTCGGTCAAGAGCCAGGGCGAAGCCACCACGGTCTCGGTCCTGAACGACGCCGGCGCACCCGAAACCTCGGCCAACGCGCAGCGCATCGTCAAGGTCATCGCCGACGACCTGAAGTAACCCGCATGCTCCGCTTCCGAAGCCTCGGCAGCGGCAGCACGGGCAACGCCGCGCTGGTCGAATCGACGACCAGCGCCGGCCGCACCACCCGCCTCCTCGTCGACTGCGGCTTCGGCATTCGCCAGCTCGACCGGCGGCTGGCCCAGGCGGGCCTTGCCGCAGCGGACCTCGACGCCGTCTTCATCACGCACGAGCATGGCGACCACATCGGTTGCGCCCATGCGCTGTCGCTGCGCGACCGCATCCCGGTCTGGATGAGCGAAGGCACCTGGCTCGCCACCGGCGGCCGCGACTACGAAGGCCGCCTGCACCTGGCGCGCGACGACGCCGAGTTCACGGTCGGCGACCTCTGCCTGCAGCCCTTCACCGTGCCCCACGACGCCCGCGAGCCGCTGCAGCTGCGCTGCACCGACGGCAACCGCACGCTGGGCGTGCTGACCGATCTGGGCCACGCCACCAGCCATGTGCTGGCCCGGCTGCGCGGCGCGCACGCGCTGCTGCTCGAGTTCAACCACGACAGCGACCTGCTCGCCGGTTCGGCCTACCCGTCGTTTCTGAAGCAGCGCGTGGGCGGCAACTACGGCCACCTGTCGAACACCGCGGCAGCCGAGATCGCTCGCGCCGTGCTGCACGACGGGCTGCGCCACGTGGTTGCGGCGCACCTGAGCGAGCAGAACAACCGACCCGAGATCGTGCGCCGCCTCATGGCCGACGCACTGGGTGGCGACGAGGCCGAGATGCTCACGGCGACCGCTGCCGAGGGCTCGCCCTGGCTCGACGTCTGAGAAGCCGCGGCATCACCCTCCCCCCATGAAAAAGCCGCCCGAGGGCGGCTTTTTGCATGCTGTGGACCTGACAGCGGAATTACTGCTTCGGTGCCTCGCCCTTCTTGGCGGCTTCGGTCGCGGCGTTGGCAGCGTCCAGCGCCGACGAAGCGGCGGCCGACGGTGCCGATGCAGGCGCGGCGGCCGGCGGTGCGGCGGGTGCGGGTTCGGTCACGGGAGCGGGCGGCGGGGTCACGACCGCAGGCGCGGCGTCCTCCTTCTTTCCGCAGGCCACCAGGGCGGCAGCGGCGATCAGCGAGGCAATCAGGACGGACGACGGCTTCTTCATGAGGACTCCTTTGGCAATGAAGATCTGGAACCAAAAAATTCTAGACCGCCAACCCCGCCCGGATATGTCGCGGGGGTGTATTTGCGGCATTGGCTTACAAGCCGAGCGTGGAGGCCGCAAAGACCGGCCGCCCCTGGCGCCAGCACTCGTCGAAGCTTTCGCGCAGGTCACGCCGTGCACGCGCCTCGCTGCTGCAGACGCCGCGGCTGCGTTCGGGGTCGATGCGGTGCAGGCACCAGGTGGGTGTCCAGAGGGCACTGGGCACCTCCTCGGCCGAGCCCGTGCGGCCTGCCGCCCGGCATTCGACGATGTGGTCCCAGGTGCGGCGCCACGTCACGAAGCGCGCATGGCCGCGTTCGACCAGGTCGAAGCGCCGTGCCAGCAGCAACAGGCGGCGCCCGCTGGCCGACCAGGCCTGCAGCGCCTCGATGCTGGCGCGCTCGCCCAGGGGCCAGTCGGTGAAGTCGGGGTCGCTGAAGACGATCTCGCTCCAGCCCTGGTCCGTGGCGGCAGACAAGGCGTTACGGACGAGGTCGGCGAAGGCCTCCCGGCCGTCGAAGCGGCCTTCGATCAGGACCGGTACGGCGCCCTCACCCGGCATGCAGCCAGCCCGCCTCGCACCAATCGCCCAGCAGCGCCCGCGCGCCCTCGCTGGCACGGGCCAGGTCGCGCGCGCCAAGCGCGCGCTGGTCGGCCAGCCGCCGCATCAGCGTGGCGTCGGCCCCGCCGGCGCGGAAGCTCTCGCCGTTGATGTAGATGTGCCGCGCGTCGTAGAGCATGCGCGTGCGGCGGTCGAGCGTGACCTCGCGCAGCACCTCGGGCGCTTGGACGCCCTCGCCGAACCAGACGTTCGCCTTCGGCTCGGTGAGCGATTCGCCCAGCGCGCGGTCGATCGCGTCGGGGTCGCGCAGCGCGGCTTCGACGGCCTTGCGCGCGAAATCCTGCAGCGCTGCCGGCATCGCGGCCGGGGCCTCGACCGCAGGCTGCGACGGGTCGCGATAACGCGCGAGTTCGGCGGGACCGGCGTCTTCCAGGTCTTCCGAATAGGCCTGCGCGACGCGCGCCAGCAGGTCTGCGCCCAGTTCGCCCACGGCGGACGAGCGCAGCCCGATGGAGTACGTCATGCAGTCGTCGCCCACCGCCACGCCGTCGTGGGCGTACTTCGGCGGCAGGTACAGCATGTCGCCGGGCTCGAGCACGAAGGTCTGCTCGGGCTCGAAGTTCTCGAGCACCTTGAGCGGCACACCGGGCTGCAGCCGCAGGTCGGACTGCTTGCCGATGGACCAGCGGCGCTGGCCCTGCGCCTGCAGCAGGAACACGTCGTAGCTGTCGAAATGCGGGCCGACCCCGCCGGTGTCGCTCGCGTAGCTGATCATCAGGTCGTCCAGGCGCGCATCGGGCAGAAAGCGGAACTGCCGCAGCAGCTCGTGCACGCCGTCGTGGTGCAGGTCGACGCCTTGCACCAGCATCGTCCAGCCCGGCTGCTTCAGCGGCGGCAGCGCGCGCCGGGGCAGCGGGCCGTGCTTCAGCGACCAGCCGGCTTTTCCATGCCGGATCAGGCGGGACTCGACCTCCTCGCGCTCCGCCAGCGCAAAGAGCGCGGGGCGGTCGATCGGCGGCACCATCGAAGGAATGGCCTGCCGGATCAGCAGGGGTTTCTTTTGCCAGTACCGGCGCATGAACTGCGCGGGACTCAGGCCGCCGAGCAACGGCAGCGGTTGATTGATCTCCATGGGAGAATTCTGCAATGGAAATCTCTGAACAATGCGTGGTCGGCCTGACCTGGACCATGAAAGACACGCTGGGCGATGTGCTGGACGTGCTCGACGAGCCGGTGGAATTCATGGTGGGTGGTGACGACCTCTTCGACGTGATCGAGGCCGCCCTGCAGGGCCATGAGCCCGGCGCGCGCGTCCAACTGCAGATCGAACCCGAGCAGGGCTTCGGCGACTTCAACGACCAGCTGCTCTTCCTGGAGCCGCGTTCGCTGTTCCCCGAAGGCACCGAGGAAGGCATGACCTTCGACGGCTCCGCCCTGCCCAAGGGCGTGAGCGACGGCATCCCCAAGGATGCGATCTACACCGTGGCCGAGATCTACCCCGACCACCTCGTGCTCGACGGCAACCATCCGCTGGCGGGCATTGCGATTCGCCTGGACATCACGGTGCGTTCGGTGCGCGAAGCGACCGAAGAAGAAGTCGGCCGCGGCACGGCCGGCACCGCCTTCTTCAAGGTGCCGCCGATGGCGCCGGGCAACCAGATGCTGCACTGAGACCACACCATCCAACAAAGCAAAAGCCGGGCATTGCCCGGCTTTTTTCTTGGTGCGCGCGGCCGACCGCTTACATGCGCGAGATGTGGCCGTTGTCGATGCGCACGCGGTCGCCGATGCGCAGGTCGCCCGGGTTTTGCACGTCGAAGGCACGGTAGCCGCCCCGGTCGGTCTGCACCGAGACGCGGTAGCTTTCGTAGGCGCGCGGGCCGTTCTGCTGGGCCTCGATGGTGTTGCCCAGCAGGGCGCCGCCCACGAGGCCGAGCGCGGTGGCTGCGGCGCGGCCGTTGCCGTGTCCGAACTGGTTGCCCACCACGCCGCCGATGAGGCCACCCGCCACGGCACCGCCACCCGTGGTGCCGGTACCAGCGGTTTCGCTGCGCAGCACCTCGATGTTGGCCACGTGGCCGTACTCGACGTAGGCGGCTTCCTGGTACTGGATCGCCCGCGGCGGGGCCTGGTAGGGGTAGCGCGAGGTCTGGTAGACCGGGGCCGGCGCGACACAGGCCGTGAGCGTGGCCAGTGCGAGCACGGACGCAGTGACGGAAATGAAGCGCATTGAGATGTTCATGAAAGAGGCTCCTCGAAGAAAACAGCACGCGCCCGGACGGACGGCGTGCCTGCTGTGTCTAACGCCTCAGCCGAAGCCGCGATGACCAAAGACACACGCTGAAACCTTCGAGGCGAGCCGCGCGCCGGCAGTTCCGCTCTTTACGCCTTGGATACTCAGGTGCTCTTCAGCTTTGCCGGGCCACCAAACGCTCAGTGCTTGCCGGTCGAGCCGTAGCCGCCCTCGCCGCGTTGCGAGGCTGCAAATTCGGTGACGACCTGAAACTGCGCCTGCACCACCGGCACGATGACCAGTTGGGCGAGCCGTTCCATCGGCTGCAGCACGAAAGGCGTGTTGCTGCGGTTCCAGGCGCTGACCTTCAGCTCGCCCTGGTAGTCGCTGTCGATCAGGCCGACGAGGTTGCCCAGCACGATGCCGTGCTTGTGGCCCAGGCCCGAGCGCGGAAGGATCAGCGCCGCATAGGCCGGATCGGCCAGGTGGATCGCGATGCCGGTGCCCACCAGTTGCCAGGCATTGGGTTCGAGCGTGACCGGCGCATCGAGGCAGGCCCGCAGGTCGAGGCCGGCACTTCCGGGGGTGGCATACGCGGGCAATTGATCCACCATGCGCGGATCGAGGATTCGGACGTCGACTTTCACTGACTTGCTGCCTTATTTACTTCTGTTGCTGTTCTTTTTGCTTGCGGGCGGCCTCTTCGAGCACCTGCTGCCACTTGGCGACGCCGGGCCTCAGGTTGAGGCCCTTGAGAAAGCGCTTGCCGAACCACGCGGCCGCGGCGGTTCCCAGGACCAGCACGGGGAGCGACACGCCGAGAGCCCACAGCACCAGGAACACGAACGCGGCCGCACCGGCCAGCACCTTGAGCGACGCCGGGGCGAGGGCCTTGTTGTCGGCTTTCGCGGCCTCGCCACTTGGCGATTCACGCCGCGTGGCAACGGTCCCCTGCGCGCCGGGCGAAGGCGTCATGCCGACGTCCAGCCCGTGCTCGGACTCCTTGCCGGGAACGCGGGCCGACTGGCCCGCGCGCGCCGAAAGCTGCTCCACGTAGCGAGCGAAGTCGCCATTGGGTGGTGTGTTCGATTCGGTGTTCATCAGGCCCTCCAATCAGGAAGTCGCGCGGCAATTTCCGTCATCAGCTCACGCGCCAGCCGGAGCTTGGGCGCGCGGGGCAGCTCGCGCACGCCCTTGGCATCCACCAGCAGCAGCGCGTTGTCGTCCTGCCCGAAGGTCAGCGGGCCGATGTTGCCCACCAGCAGCGGAATGCCCTTGCGCTCGCGCTTGGCCTTGGCGTGCTCGGCGAGGTTCTCGCTCTCGGCGGCAAAGCCCACGCAGAACAGCTTCCTGGTCTGCGCGCGCTCGCTCTTGGCCACGGTGAGCAGGATGTCGGGGTTCTCGACGAAGTGCAGCACCGGCGTCTGGCCGCTGCCGTCCTTCTTGATCTTCTGGTCGCTGTGCGTCGCCGGCCGCCAGTCGGCCACGGCGGCCGTTGCTACAAAAATACTAGCTGCCTGTGCAGCGCGGGTGGTGGCTTCGAGCATCTCCTGCGCCGACAACACGTCGATGCGGCTCACGCCGCGCGGTGTCGGCAGGTGCACCGGGCCGGCCACCAGCGTGACCTCGGCACCGGCTTCGCGCGCCGCGCGGGCGATGGCGAAACCCATCTTGCCGGACGAGTGGTTGGTGATGCCACGGATCGGGTCCAGCGCCTCGAAGGTCGGGCCGGCGGTGACCAGCACCTTCTGGCCCGCCAGCAGCTTGGACTGGAAGAAGGCCGTGATGTCCTCAAGCAGCTGCGCCGGTTCGAGCATGCGCCCGTCACCGGTTTCGCCGCAGGCCTGCCAGCCGCTGCCCACGCCCAGCACCGTCGCGCCGTCGGCGGCCACCTGCATCAGGTTGCGCTGCGTGGCCGGATGGGCCCACATCTCGCGGTTCATGGCCGGGGCGATCAACAGCGGCACGCGGTCGGTTGGACGCGCCAGGCACAGCAGGCTCAGCAGTTCATCGGAACGCCCCTGTACCAGTCGCGCAATGAAGTCGGCGCTGCAGGGCGCCAGCACGATCACGTCGGCCTCGCGGCTCAGGTTGATGTGCGGCATGTTGTTGGGCTCGCGGGCGTCCCACTGCGAGGTGTAGACGGTGCGCCCCGAGAGCGCCTGCATCGTGACCGGCGTCATGAACTGCTCGGCTGCCTCGGTCATCACGACCTGCACCGTGGCGCCCGCCTTCACGAGCAGGCGGCACAGCTCGGCCGATTTGTAGCAGGCGATGCCCCCTGTGAGTCCGAGGACGATGTGTTTGCCGGCGAGATCTTGCATGGGACATATTGTTGCTCACATACCGACAAGATCAGGAATGGGATGGCCTTGGGCCGTGGAGGCACAAAGGGGACACCTATAATCGCAATTTCCCACTGCCCGGATTCACGCGTCCGGAACTGGCATGACCAAATTTGTCTTCGTCACCGGTGGTGTCGTATCTTCCCTTGGCAAGGGAATCGCCTCCGCCTCGCTCGCCGCGATCCTCGAATCGCGCGGCCTCCAAGTCACCCTCATCAAGCTCGATCCGTACATCAATGTCGACCCCGGCACGATGTCACCGTTCCAGCATGGCGAGGTGTTCGTCACCGATGACGGCGCCGAGACCGACCTCGACCTCGGCCACTACGAGCGCTTCATCAACACGCGGATGCGCAAGGCCAACAACTTCACGACCGGTCAGATCTACAAGACCGTGCTCGAGAAGGAACGCCGCGGCGACTACCTCGGCAAGACCGTGCAGGTGATTCCGCACATCACCAACGAGATCCAGGAATACATCAAGCGCGGCGCCGGCATCGGCACCTCGCACGAAGTCGACGTGGCCATCGTCGAGATCGGCGGCACGGTCGGCGACATCGAATCGCTGCCCTTCCTGGAAGCCGTGCGCCAGATGAGCCTGCGCAACGGCCCGAACAACTCGGCCTTCGTGCACCTCTCGTACGTGCCCTGGATCGCCGCCGCCGGCGAGCTCAAGACCAAGCCCACGCAGCACACCGCCAAGGAACTGCGCGCCATCGGCATCCAGGCCGACGTGCTGCTGTGCCGCGCCGACCGCCCGATTCCCGACGACGAGCGCGCCAAGATCTCGCTGTTCTCGAACGTGCCCGAATGGGGCGTGATCTCGATGTGGGACGTGGACACCATCTACAAGGTGCCCCGCATGCTGCACGAACAGGGCCTGGACGGCTTGATCTGCGACAAGCTGCGCATCAACACGCCGCCGGCCAAGCTCACGCGCTGGGACGACCTGGTGTACGAAGTCGAACATCCGCAACAGGAAGTGTCGATTGCCATGGTCGGCAAGTACGTCGACCTGTCGGACAGCTACAAGTCGCTCAACGAGGCGCTGCGCCACGCCGGCATGAAGAACCATGCGCGCGTGAAGATCGACTACATCGACTCCGAAACCATCTCGACGCAAGACGTGTCGCGCCTGGCGAAATACGACGCCATCCTCGTGCCGGGCGGCTTCGGCCAGCGCGGTGTCGAAGGCAAGATCTCGGCCGCCCGCTTCGCCCGCGAATCGAAGGTGCCGTACCTGGGCATCTGCCTGGGCATGCAGGTGGCCACCATCGAGTACGCCCGCCACGTGGCCGGCCTCAAGAACGCCAACAGCACCGAGTTCGACCCGGAAACGCCCACCCCCGTGATCGCATTGATCACCGAGTGGAAGGACGCCGACGGCACCGTGAAGACGCGCGACGAGAAGTCCGACCTCGGCGGCACGATGCGCCTGGGCGCGCAAAGCTCCGACGTCTCGCCCGGCACGCTGGCGCACAGCATCTACGGCGACGTGGTCACCGAGCGCCACCGCCACCGCTACGAAGCCAACGTCAACTACCTCGACGAACTGCGCAATGCGGGCCTCGTGATCTCCGCGCTCACGCAGCGCGAGCACCTGACCGAAATCGTCGAGCTGCCGCAAGACGTGCACCCGTGGTTCATGGGCGTGCAGTTCCACCCCGAGTTCAAGTCGACCCCGTGGGGCGGCCATCCGTTGTTCAACGCCTTCATCAAGGCGGCGCTCGACCACAAGGACAAGGGCGCGGGCAGCACCAGCAAGACGCTCAAGGCCGTCGCATGAAACTCTGCGGGTTCGACATCGGGCTGGACCAGCCTTTCTTCCTGATCGCCGGCCCCTGCGTGGTCGAATCCGAGCAGCTGCAGATGGACACGGCCGGCACGCTGAAGGAAATCACGGCGTCGCTGGGCATTCCGTTCATCTTCAAGAGCAGCTTCGACAAGGCCAACCGCTCGTCGGGCACGAGCTTTCGCGGCCCGGGCCGCGACAAGGGCCTCGAAATCCTGGCCAAGGTGAAGCGCGAACTCGGCCTGCCCGTGCTGACCGACGTGCACACGCATGACGACATCACCGAGGCCGCCAAGGTGGTCGACGTGCTGCAGACGCCTGCGTTCCTGTGCCGCCAGACCGATTTCATCCACGCCGCGGCGCAGTCGGGCAAGCCGGTGAACATCAAGAAGGGCCAGTTCCTCGCACCGCACGACATGAAGAACGTGATCGACAAGGCCCGCGCTGCCGCCAAGGAAGCTGGCCTCGACGAAGACAGCTTCATGGCCTGCGAACGCGGCGCCAGCTTCGGCTACAACAACCTCGTCTCGGACATGCGTTCGCTCGCGATCATGCGCGAGACGAAGGCGCCGGTGGTGTTCGACGCCACGCACTCGGTGCAGCTGCCCGGCGGCCAGGGCACCAGCTCGGGCGGCCAGCGCGAAATGGTGCCGGTGCTCTCGCGTGCGGCCGTGGCCGTGGGCGTGGCCGGTCTCTTCATGGAGACCCACCCCGACCCGAACAAAGCCCTGAGCGACGGCCCCAACGCCGTGCCGCTCAAGCACATGAAGGCCCTGCTCGAAACGCTGCTGGCGCTCGACCGGGTCACCAAGAAAAACGCATTCCTAGAGGACAGTTTTCAAGCATGAGCAGCGGTTACGTCATTGCCCACGTCGAAGTTACCAACCCGACGCAGTACGAGGAATACAAGAAGTGGTCGAGCGTCGCGATGCAGGCGCACGGCGCCGAAGTCTGCGTGCGCGGCGGCCAGGTGCAGCCGCTCGAGGGCGACTGGAAACCCACCCGCGTCGTCGTGCTCAAATTCCCCAGCTTCGAGCAGGCCAAGGCCTTCTACGAAACGCCCGAATACCTGAAGGCACGCGAAGCGCGTGCCGGCGCCGCCATCATGAACATGATCGCGGTCGAAGGCCTTTGATTCCGTTTTTTGCCAGTCCACTCCACCAAGAGACCCAGAGAAAGAAATAGAGATGAGTGCAATCGTTGACATCGTCGGCCGCGAAATTCTCGACAGCCGAGGCAACCCCACCGTCGAGTGCGACGTGCTGCTCGAATCGGGCACCATGGGCCGTGCGGCCGTGCCCTCGGGCGCTTCGACCGGTTCGCGCGAGGCCATCGAGCTGCGCGACGGCGACAAGAGCCGCTACCTCGGCAAGGGCGTGCTGAAGGCCGTCGAGAACATCAACACCGAGATCTCGGAAGCCGTGCTGGGCCTGGACGCCAGCGAACAGGCCTTCCTCGATCGCACGATGATCGACCTGGACGGCACCGACAACAAGGCCCGCCTGGGTGCCAACGCCACGCTCGCCGTGTCGATGGCCGTGGCCCGCGCCGCGGCTGAAGAATCGGGCCTGCCGCTGTACCGCTACTTCGGCGGCATGGGCGGCATGCAGCTGCCGGTGCCGATGATGAACGTCATCAACGGCGGCGCGCACGCCAACAACAGCCTGGACCTGCAAGAGTTCATGATCATCCCCGTGGGCGCCAAGAGCTTCCGCGAGGCCGTGCGTTACGGCGCCGAAGTGTTCCACGCCCTGAAGAAGATCCTGGGCGACCGCGGCATCAGCACGGCCGTGGGCGACGAAGGCGGCTTTGCCCCCAGCGTCGAGAGCCACGAAGCAGCCATCCAGCTCATCCTGGAAGCCATCGACAAGGCCGGCTACACCGCCGGCGAACAGATCGCCCTGGGCCTGGACTGCGCGGCCAGCGAGTTCTACAAGGACGGCAAGTACGTGCTGTCGGGCGAGAACCTCTCGCTCACGGCCGAGAGCTGGACCGACATGCTCGCCACCTGGGTCGACAAGTACCCGATCATCAGCATCGAAGACGGCATGCACGAAGGTGACTGGGACGGCTGGAAGCACCTGACCGAACGCCTGGGCAAGCGCGTGCAGCTGGTGGGCGACGACCTGTTCGTCACCAATACCAAGATCCTGCAAGAAGGCATCGACAAGGGCATCGCCAACTCGATCCTGATCAAGATCAACCAGATCGGCACGCTGACCGAAACCTTCGCCGCCATCGAGATGGCCAAGCGCGCCGGCTACACGGCCGTCATTTCGCACCGCTCGGGCGAAACCGAAGACAGCACCATCGCCGACATCGCCGTGGGCACCAACGCCGGCCAGATCAAGACCGGCTCGCTGTCGCGTTCGGACCGCATCGCCAAGTACAACCAGCTGCTGCGCATCGAAGAAGACCTCGGCGACATCGCCGTCTACCCGGGCCGCGGCGCGTTCTACAACCTCAAGTAGCGCCTCGCAGCCTGCATGCGCGCGCGCTTCGTCCCTCCTCTCATCCTGGTGCTGCTGCTGGTCATCCTGCAGTGGCAGCTGTGGAACGGGCGCGGCAGCGTGCGCGAGGTCGCCCAGCTGCGCACCCAGCTGGCCGACCAGAAGGACGCCAACGCCAAGGCCGCGCTCAACAACGAGCGGCTCGCGTCCGAAGTCAATGACCTGAAAGACGGCCTCGAGATGGTCGAGGAACGCGCCCGCGCGGAACTCGGCATGGTCAAACCGAACGAAGTCTTCGTGCAGATCGCGCACTGACCCTTTCCTTCGCCACCGCTTCTCGATGCCAGAGCTTCTCTCGGCCTCCGCCTTTGCGCTGTGGGGTTCTCCCGTCACCTGGCTCGAACTCGTCGCCGCCGTGCTCGCGCTCGCGATGGTCGGCTGCAACATGCGCGAGATCCACTGGGGCTGGCCGCTGGCCATCGTCAGCTCGCTGCTCTACGTGGTGGTGTTCGCCAACGCACGCATCTACGGCGACGCCTCCCTTCAAGTCTTCTTCGCTGTCGTCGCCCTGTGGGGCTGGGCGCAATGGCTGCGCGGCTTTCGCGCCGACGGCAGCGCCTTGCGGGTCAGCCGGCTGTCGCCGCGCGGCACCGCCTACGCCCTCGTGGCCTGCGCCATTGCGTGGCCCGTGGTCGCCCTCTTCCTGCGCCGCTTCACCAACACCGACGTACCCTGGTGGGACGGCTTTGTCACCGGCCTGAGCCTGGTCGGGCAGTTTCTGCTCGGGCGCAAGTTCATCGAGAACTGGCTCATCTGGCTGGCCGTGAACGTGGTCAGCGTGGGCCTGTTCATCCACAAGGGCCTGTGGCTCACGACGGCGCTGTACGCGGTGTTCGCCGTGCTCAGCGTGGCCGGCTTCCTGGCATGGCAGCGACGCCTGCCGAAGGCCGCAGCGAAGGCGGTGCCCGCATGACGCCGAACCTGCCGACCGGCTGCGTCATCGCGCTCGTGGGTGCCGAGAGCACCGGCAAGACCGAGCTCTCGCGCGCCATCGCGCAGCGCCTGCAAGACCGCGGCACGCCCGTCACGCTGGTGGGCGAGTACCTGCGCGAATGGTGCGAACGCGAAGGCCGCACGCCGCGCCCCGACGAGCAACAGGCCATCGCCGACGAACAGATGCGCCGCATCGCCGCCGCTGCCACCGCGGGCGTGGTGGTGGCCGACACCACGGCGCTCATGACGGCCGTCTACAGCGAGCAGCTGTTCGCCGACGCCTCGCTCTACGACAGCGCACTCGCCGCGCAGCGGCGCTATGCCATCACCTTGCTCACCGCGCTCGACCTGCCCTGGGTGGCCGACGACATGCGCGACGGCCCGCATGCGCGCCAGCCGACCGACACGCTGGTGCGCGCTGCGCTCTCGCGCGCCGGACTCTCGTATGCCGTGGTGCACGGCAGCGGCGGCGAACGGCTGGCGAACGCATGGAATGCGATCAACACCATCGCCGGCAACGAAGGCCGCGCCCGCACGCGCACCCGCTGCGATGCGAAGCCCGCCTCGTGGACATGGCCTTGCGAGAAGTGTTCCGACCCGGAATGCGAACATAAGCTCTTCAGCGACCTGATGGCGCACCGCGACCCCACCTGAGCCTTTCGGTTCGCAGGTGCTCGCGCGCCCTCTCCCCTTCACCGGAGACCCGATGCCCGTTTCGATTGCTGCGCGCCCTGCCCCGCGCGCTCCCGCCGCCGCTTTCCTCGCCCTGCTGCTGACCGCCGGCGCCGCTTCTGCAGCGCCCGTGGCCGCCACCGTCGAGAACGCCACCACCCCGACAGCCTGCGCCGAGGAAGACAACGTGTCGATGGTGCTGCGCGGCGACGGCATCCGCCACATGCGCATCGAAGCGCTGCAACCCAGCTACCTCGGCAGCATCGGCAACGACGTCACCGCGCCCGATTTCTCGGGCTGCAATTTCGACGGCGGCGCCCACCCGACCGACCCGGCGCACCGTTTCAAGAAGCGCACCGTCGTGCTGCTCGACAACGCGCAATGGCGCATCGTCGGCATGACGCTGCCGACCTTCTGGCGATCGGCGCGCGTGCCGGTGCAGGTCGGCGCGCGCCACGACCGCGGCTTTCACCTGCTGCAGGTGTTCAAGAAGGAGAACGGCAAGGCGCTCGAAGCCATCGTGCTCTACCCCTCCGACGGCTACTGGCGCCTCAAGCCGCTGCCCGAGGCGCGCTTCGGCGATGGCGTGTACGGCTCGTCGTTCCTGCTCGGCCCGGTCGAGCAGGCCGGGCGGCCGGTGGTGAACATCGCGTCGATCCGCGTGATACCGAAGCCGCTCGCCATCCACCTGAACTTTGCCGACGGTGGCAAGGCGGTGGCGCGTGTGACCGAAATCAGCCGCACCCGTACCGCGCTCGACGTGACGCTCTCGAAGCCCACGGCGAGCGCGAAGCAGCCCTTTGCGGTGCTGCGTTCGATGTACGTGACGCCCGACAACGCCGACATGAGCGAGGTGCGCTGGCAGGCCTCGCCACAGGCCGCCGAGCAGGTGCTGCCGCTGCCCGAGGTGAAGACGCTGAACGCCACGCAGGTGCGCTTCGGCCGCAGCCTGCCCTCGAAGCACAACACGAGCGCACCCGACATCGCGTTCAGCGGCTTCGACGACGAAGCCCGCTGAACACTACGCTGCGCGCCGCACCTCGCCGGGCGTGAGGCCCAGCACGCGGCGCATGCAGCGCGCCATGTGGCTCTGGTGCGAAAAGCCGCTCTCGAGCGCCACGAGGCTCGCGGGCAGTTCGCTGTTCAGCAGCAGGCTGCGCGCGCGATCGACGCGGCGATGCACCACGTAGGCATGCACCGCCTGCCCGGTCGAGCGCTTGAACTGCGTCTTCAGGTGCGAGGCGCTCAGGCCCGCGACCTCGGCCAGTGCGGCCAGCGACAGGTCACCGTCCAGATGCGCCTCGATGAACTCCGTGACGCGTTTCAGCTGCAGCCGCGTCAGCCCCTGCGCGGGTGACGGCGCCACCTGCGGGCCGGCGGCGATCAGCTGCACCGCGAGCGCAGTGCCCAGGCTGTCGGTGTAGAGCCGGCCGTTGGGAAAGCCCGCACGGCGCTCGGCGTCGAGCGCCCAGGCAATGTGCTCGATCTGTGGATTGCGGAACTGGTGGCGTTCGCCGAGCACCGCGCGCTCGGCCGGCAGGCCCATCTCGTCGGCCGTGCGCACCAGCAACGCGGGCGCCATGCGCACCACCACCGAGGTGCTCGCCGATTCCTCGTGCCAGATGTCGGTGCTGCCGGCCGGCAGGATGTCGAGGTCGCCGCGCGTGTAGAGAAAGCGATGGAACTGGCACGCGCCTGCCACTGGCGCACCTGCGTGCAGCTTGAGGCGGTGGTCGGGCAGCGCCTCGTAGCCGACCACACCGCCGGGGGTCTGGCGCACGTCGACGCGCAGGCTGTCGGTGGCGGGTGGCGCGACAAAGCTGTCGGCCGACAGCGCCACCTCGGGCGCCGCACCACCGTGCCCGCGCAGATCGGTGTCCAGATCGGTATCGCTCATCGAAACATTATGGGCCGCGAGCGGCGTGCATGCCGTCGACCGTTTGTGCTCCCCCACGGCTGAACGTGCGCGACCGCAAGCCGAGCGATCCGGATCATCGACGGCCATGAACACCACCTCATCTACACCCTACGCAGGCAAGAAAGCCGTCATCACCGGCGGCACCCTCGGCATGGGCCTGGCCACCGCGCAGGCGCTGCTCGAAGGCGGCGCCGACGTGCTCGTGACCGGCCGCAACCCGCAGAACCTGGAGGCCGCACGACGCGTGCTCGGCCCGTTCGGTACGCGGGCCCACGTGCTGGCGTCCGACACCGCTTCGCTGACCGACATCGATGCACTGGCCGCCATGGTGCGCGAGCGCTTCGACCGCATCGACCTGCTGCACATCAACGCGGGCATCTCGTCGCTCGAACCCTTCGAACAGGTGACCGAAGCGGGCTACGACCGCGCGTTCGCGGTCAACACCAAGGGCCCGTTCTTCACGGTGCAGCGCCTGGCGCCGTTGATGCCGGCGGGCAGCGCGATCGTCTTCACCTCGTCCATCGCGGACGAAGGCGGCATGCATGGCCTGAGTGTCTACAGCGCCACCAAGGCCGCCCTGCGCTCGATGGCCTCGGGTTTCGCGGCGGAGCTGGTGACGCGCGGCATCCGCGTGAACGTGGTGAGCCCCGGCTTCATCGACACGCCCACGCTCGGCGTGACCGACGCGAGCGCCGAAGAGCGCGCCGAGTTCATGCGCCTGGGCGACCAGATCACGCCGATGCGTCGCCACGGCACGTCGGCCGAAGTGGCGCGCGCGGTGCTCTTCTTCGCCTTCGAGGCGACCTTCACGACGGGCGCACGGCTCACCGTCGACGGCGGGCTGGGCCAGGGCCTGACACCGGCTGCCGCTTGATCCGATCTCTCACCAAGGACCTCACATGACCGACGTTTCCCTCATCGGCCTCGGCCCCATGGGCATTGCCCTCGCGCGCGCCCTTCAATCATCGAAATTCACGCTGACGGTGTGGAACCGCACCGCCGAGCGCGCGAAGCCTCTGTTGAACCCAGGCACGGTGCTCGCACCGACAGCCCTCGCCGCCGTGCAGGCCAGCCCCGTGGTGCTGGTCTGCGTGGCCGACTACCCGGCGTCGCGCGCCATCCTCGCCGCGCCCGGCGTTCACGATGCGCTGCGCGGCAAGGTGCTGGTGCAGCTGAGCACCGGCACGCCGCAGGACGCGCGCGACGACTGGGCCGCGCTGAGCGGCGTGGCCTACCTCGACGGCGCCCTGCTCGCCACGCCGGGCCAGATCGGCCGGCCTGACACGCCGCTCTTCATCTCCGGCGAAGCACGCGCCCTTGCCGCCTGTCGGCCGCTGCTCGAAGCCATCGCCGGCAACATCCAGCACATGGGCGAGCCGATCGGCAACGCGGCCGCGTGGGACTTGGCCACGCTCTCGTGCATGTTCGGCGCGATGAGCGGCTTCTTTCACGGCGTGCGCATCTGCGAAGCCGAGGGGCTGCCGGTGGACGGGTTCTCTCAGATGATCGGCGCGATCTCGCCGGTGCTCGGCGAAATGATCCAGGCCGAGGGCGAAGCCATCCACGCCGGCCAGTACGGCAAGCCCGAGAGTTCGATGGCCACCTGCGCAGGCTCCGGCCGGCTGTTCGTGAAGCAGGCGCGCGAGGCGCAGCTCGACGCGAGCTTTCCGGACTTTTTGATGGGGCAGTTCGACCGTGCGCTGGGCGCGGGCCTGGGCAACGAGCGCCTGGCCGCGATGGTCAAGGTGCTGCGACAACAGCAGCCGCAGCCCGACTGACCCGCGTCGCGCTTACTGGACGACCGGGCTGCCCGGCAGCTGGTCGCTCGGCGGCTTGAACAGCTGCGCGGTGTCGATCGCGTCGAAGCGGTACTGCTTGCCGCAGAAGTCGCAGCCGACCTCGATGTCGCCGCGCTCGGCGAGGATTTCCTCGGCCTCTTCCACACCGAGCCCGCGGATCATCTGCGCCACGCGCTCGCGGCCGCAGGTGCATGCGAAGTGCGGGCCCTGCAGGCCGGCCTGCGGTTCGAAGCGCAGCAGCTTTTCTTCCCAGAACAGGCGTCGCAGGATGGTCTCGACGTCGAGCGTGAGCAGCTCGTCGCGCGTGAGGCTCGACGCGAGGATCGAGATGCGGTTGTATTCCTCGTTGCGGCCGATGCGGTCTTCACTGGCCTGGTCGCGGTCCTTGTCGGAGGTGCCTTCGAGGTTGCCCTCGCCCTTGATGGGCAGGCGCTGGATCAGCAGGCCGGCCGCCACCTGGTCGTCGGCCGCGAGCACCAGCGTGGTGTCGAGCTGCTCGCTTTGCAGCATGTAGTGCTGGAGCACGTCGCTGAGCTTGCCGAGCTTTTCACCGTCCTCGCCGAACAGCGGCACGACGCCCTGGTACGGCGTGGCGCCCGGGAGCTTGTCTTTCGGGTCGAGCGTGATCGCGCAGCGGCCCTTGTTGTTCACGTTGACCATGTCGGGCAGGTGCGCGTCGGCCGGCAGGTCACCGATCACCTTGGCAGTGGCGCGCACGCTCAGGTCGGGCTTGGCCTCGGCCACGGCCACCTTCACGGGGCCGTCGCCGAAGATCTGCAGGATCAACGCGCCGTTGAACTTGATGTTTGACTGCATCAGCGTGGCCGCAGCCGTCATCTCGCCGAGCAGTTCGGCCACCGGCGGCGGGTACGGGCCGGTGGCGGTGTTGGAGGCGCGCCGCGCAAGGATCTCCTGCCACGCATCCGTCAGGCGCACGATCATGCCGCGCACCGGCAGGCCATCGAACAGGAATTTGTGCAGCTCGCTCAAAACGGATTCTTTCTCTCAGTGCCTGCGCGGGTCAGGCGATTTTTTTCAGGCCCTTCGCGAAGCGATGGGCGTTTTCTACATAGTGCTCGGCGCTTTGCCGCAGCTTGGCGGCGGCGGCATCGTCGAGCGTGCGCACCACCTTGGCGGGCGAGCCGATGATGAGGGAGTTGTCGGGAAACTCCTTGCCCTCGGTCACGACGCTGCCGGCGCCAACGATCGAATTGCGGCCGATCTTGGCGTTATTCAAGACCACCGCCTGGATGCCGATCAGCGAGTTGTCGCCGATGGTGCAGCCGTGCAGCATCACCTGGTGCCCCACCGTCACGTTGTCGCCGATGGTCAGCGGGCAGCCGATGTCGGCATGCAGCACCGACAGGTCCTGGATGTTGCTGTTGCGCCCGATGGTCAGCACCTCGGTGTCGCCGCGCAGCACGGCGCCGAACCAGACGCTCGCGTTCTGTGCCAGTTCGACATTGCCCATGACCTGGGCGCTGTCCGCGACCCATGCGCCTTCGCCAAGGCGCGGGGCAATGCCATCCAATTCGTAAATCGCCATCGTGGTTGTCTCCGGAGGGGCAAAACTAGAATTGTAGGGATGCACCCCCGATTGAGCGCGCTGGCCGCGCTGCGCCTGACAGACCCCGACGACAAGGTGGCCGCCACGCGCGCCACAGCTGCACAGGCAGCTACTGTTTCCATAGCACTCGAGCCCCTGCGCACGCCCGGCGACGATGACGGCGTGCCGGGCCGCCCCGAGCGCCCGCTGCGCGTGGCCGCCACCGCGGTGCAGAAGCGCTCGCCCTTCACGCCCGACGGCCGCGCCGCGCTGATCCATTCGATCTGCCACATCGAGTTCAACGCGATCAACCTCGCGCTGGACGCCGTGTGGCGCTACGACGGCATGCCCGAGGCCTACTACCGCGACTGGCTGCGCGTGGCCGACGAAGAGGCGCAGCACTTCACGATGCTGCACACGCACCTGCAGGGCATGGGCTGGCGCTACGGCGACTTTCCGGGCCACGACGGCCTGTGGAACATGTGCGAGAAGACGAAAGACGACGTGCTCGCGCGCATGGCGCTGGTGCCGCGCACGCTCGAGGCGCGCGGGCTCGACGCCACGCCGCTGATCCAGTCCAAGCTCAAGCGCGTGAACACGCCCGATGCGCTGCGCGCGGTCGAGATCCTCGACATCATCCTGCGCGACGAAGTGGGCCACGTGGCCATCGGCAACCACTGGTACCGCTGGCTGTGCGAACGCGCCGGGCTCGACGCCGAAGCCAACTACCCGGCCCTGGTCGCGCGCTACGACGCGCCGCGCCACAAGCCGCCTTTCAACCTCGAAGCACGCAGCCGGGCGGGCTTCAGCCCCGCAGAGCTGCGCGCGCTGACCGATTCCCGCCCCGAATAATTCTCGTGATGACCGATGTGATTTCCGACCAGACCTGGTCACGCGCCGACCTGCAAGCCTGCCTGCAAGACCGCGACACGCCGCCGCACTTCGAACGCTGCCATTTCGACGAGGCCGACCTGTCGCGCCTCGACCTGCGCGGTGCGCAGTTCACGCTGTGCAGCTTTGCCGAAACCTCCTTCGACCGCGCGCAGCTGGCCGACACGCGCTGGGTGGGATGCCGCGCGCGCCAGGCCGACTTCGGGCTCGCCGACCTCACGAACGCGCGCTTCCAGGACTGCGACCTGAACAACACGCAGTGGGCGCGCGCCAAGCTGGCCTCGGCGCTCTTCACGGGCGTGAAGCTCACCGGCGCGCACTTCGGCGAGGTGTCGGCGCTGGGCGTGGTTTTCAAGGACTCGCTGCTGATCGACGCGCACCTGCGCGGCCTGTCGTTCCGCAAGCAGACGCTCGCGCAGCTCGACCTGTCGGAGGCCGACCTGTCGGGCTGCGATTTCCGCGAGACCATCTTCGAAGGCGGCAGCCTGCGCAACGCGCACCTGAAGCTCGCGCGCTTCGAAGGCGCCGACCTGCGCGACGTGGACCTGGGCGGCCTGCGGCTGGCCAACGCCGCGCCGTTCAAGGGCGCGACCATCTCCCACCGGCAGGCCGCCGCGCTGGTCGAGGAACTGGGCCTGCGCGTCGTCTGAGATTCAAGACGTCGCGGTGCGGCTGTGCACCACCAGCTTCGGCGTGAAGTACTGCAGCACCTCGCCGCGCTGGTTGCGCGTCTGGCAGCGCATCGTGACCATCGCGCGGCCGGGCTTGGAGCGCGAGGGCGTGATGTCGACCACCTCGCTCAGCACATGCAGCACGTCGCCGGGCCGCGTGGGCTTGGGCCATTGCAGCTCGCCACCCGAGCCGATGATGCCGTCGGCCAGCGGGATGCCGCTGTCGACCAGCAGCTTCATCGTGAGCGCCGCCGTGTGCCAGCCGCTCGCGGCCAGCCCGCCGAAGAAGGTGTTTTTTGCAGCCTCTTCATCGGTGTGGAAGGGCTGCGGGTCGAACTGCTGCGCGAAGGCCTTGATCTGCGCCACGTCGAGCAGGTGTTCGCCGCTCTGGAAACGATCGCCGACCTTCAGGTCTTCGAGATACAACAGCGTGGCCATGGGAGTCTCCTTGTTTCGTTGCCCGTCATTCTCGGGCGATCAGACGCGCTCGAGGATGGTGGCAATGCCCTGCCCGCCGCCGATGCATTGGGTCGCCAGCGCATAACGGCCGTTCTCGCGCGCCAGCAACGAAGCCGCCTTGCCCGTGATGCGCGCGCCGGTCGCGCCCAGCGGGTGGCCGATGGCCAGGCCGCCGCCGTCGAGGTTCACCGTCGCCGGATCGAGCCCGAGGTCGCGGATGCAGGCCAGCGCCTGCGACGAGAAGGCTTCGTTGATCTCGACCACGTCCAGGTCGGCCACGCTCAGGCCCGCACGTGCGAGCGCCTTGCGCGTGGCGGGAATCGGGCCGATGCCCATGACGGCCGGGTCGACGCCCACGGTCGCGAACGAACGGATGCGCGCCAGCGGCTTCAGGCCGTGCTTGACGGCGAAGGCGTCGCTGGTGACCAGCACCACGGCCGCGCCGTCGGTCAGCGGCGATGAGGTGCCGGCCGTGACCACGCCGTCCGGACGAAACACGGGCTTGAGGTTGGCCAGCGCCTCGGCCGAGGTCGACGGGCGGATGCAGCCGTCGGCATCGGCCACCTCGCCGGAGGCCAGCCGCACCGGCACGATCTCGGCGGCCAGCCGGCCCTGCGCACGCGCTTCGGCCGCCTTGCGGTGCGACTCGACGGCCAGCGCTTCCTGGTCGGCGCGGCTCACGTTCCAGCGCTGCGCGACGTTCTCGGCGGTCTCGCCCATCGAGATGTAGGCATCGGTGTTCGCCAGCAGCTCGGGGCTGGGCGAGAAGTTGAAGCCGCCCTGCGGCACCATCGTCATCGACTCCACGCCCACGCACAGGAAAGCCTCGCCCATGCCCGCCTCGATCTGCGCGGCGGCGATGTGCACGGCCTGCATCGACGAGCCGCAGAAGCGGTTCACCGTCATGCCGCCCACTTCGTGCGGCAGCCCGGCCAGCAGCCCGACGACGCGCGCGAGGTTGTTGCCCTGCGACGCCTCGGGGTAGGCGCAGCCCAGGATGATGTCTTCGAGCAGCGCGGGGTCGAGGTCGGTGCGCTGCAGCAGGCCCTGCACCACGCCGGCGGCGAGCGTGTCGGGGCGCACCTCGGCCAGCGCGCCCTTCCTGGCGAAGTGGAACGGGGAACGGGCGTAGGCGGAAATCACGGCTTTCATGGGAACACTCCTTGGAGAAAAACTACCATCCAATCGGTAGGCTTCGGGGTTCAAAAAAAGGCACGCCCGGCGTGCCCGTGGTGAAACAGATCGGTCAGTCCAGCGGCAGCGCGCGCCGCAGCTGGGCGATGGCGTCGTCGAAGTCTTCGACGCGGCCTGTCATGCGCGACGCGAGCAACGCGCCCTGGCACGACGAGAACACGAAGGCCGCGAGCGAGGCCACGGGGTTGTCTTTCTGTGCCTGCGCCGGCACCAGCGCGCCGAGCACGCCGGTGAGCCACATCACCTGCGTGTTGCGCAAGGCCTGCACGGCCTGGCGCAGGTCTTCGTTGATGCAGTCCCAGCCCGGCGCCAGCGCGCCCGCCGGGCACAGGCCCGAGCCGGCCTTCAGCGTGTTGCGGTACATGCGGAAATACGATTCGAGCGCGTCCTTGGGCTCGCGGGCGCGCGCCGCCACCCAGTCCTTGAAGCCCTGCGTGGCGCCCTGGATCACCGCGATGCCCAGCGCTTCCTTGGTGGGAAAGTGGTGGTACAGGCTGGCCTTGCGCACGCCCACCGCGTTGGCCACGTCCTGGAAGCTGAAGCCCAGGTACGAACGGGTTTCGATGAGCCCGCGCGCCACCGCGAGGATCTGATCGCGAGTGCCGCCGGGGGCCAGGGTGGAAGCGTCGTGCATCTACCTACTATAAGGTAGGCAATCTCGCCCCTGCAAGCGCCGGGGTCAATCGGCCTTGATGCCCGCGGCCTTCACGATGCGGCCGTTGCTCTCGAACTCGCTGGCGATTTCCTTGGCGAAGGCGGACGGCGTGCCCGTGGCGGGCACGTTGTCGGTGGCCGTGAGCTTGGCGCGCAGTTCGGGGCTGGCGAGCGCCTTGTTGATCTCGGCGTTGTACTTGGCCACCAGCGCCGCCGGCGTGCCCGCGGGCGCGAACACACCGAACAGCGAATGGATGTTGGCCGCGCTGTAGCCCAGCTCGGCCAGCGTGGGCACCTGCGGCAGGCTCTCAAGCCGCGCGGGCGCGCCGGCCGCCAGCGGACGCAGCTTGCCCGACTGGATGTGCGCCGACAGCGTCGGGCTGGCGTTGGTCGACAGAATTTCGAACTGCCCGCTCAGCGCGTCGTTGAGCTGCTGGCCGCCGCCCTTGTACGGCACGTGCGTGATGTCCACGCCGGCCGTTGCGCGCACCTGCTCGAGCACGATGTGGCCGAGCGAGGCCGGCCCCGACGTGGCCCAGCGCACCGCGCCGGGCTGCGTCTTGGCTTCGGCAATCAGCGCACGGAAATCTTTCGCCTTGCTCGCGGGCGTGGCCACCAGCAGCACGGGCGAATACATCACGCTGGCCACCGGCACGATGTCCTTCAGCGGGTCGAACGGCAGCTTGCCCAGGTGCGGGCTCAGCACCAGCGGGCTGATGGCCGAGAAGCCCAGCGTCGCGCCATCGGGCGCGGCCTTGGCCACGGCGTCCATGCCGATGGCGCCGCTCGCGCCTGCGCGGTTGTCGACGATCACCGTGGTGCCCAGTTGCGTGGCGAGCCGGTCGCCGAGCGCGCGGGCGACCACGTCGCTCACGCCGCCCGCCGGGTAGGCCACGATGAGCCGCACGGTGCGCGGCACGGCCTGCGCATGCGCGCCGCTGGCCGCGCACAGCGCCGCGGCGGCGAGCAGCCGGGTCGTGGTGCGGCGCGAGTGCTTGGAGGCGGCGAGGAAGTTCATGGTGTCAGTGAGAAACATGCGTCGAAAGGAAAGGAGATCGGTCAGTCCAGCTGCAGCTTGCGCTCGCGGATCAGCTTGGACCATTTCTCATTGTCCGCCTTGACGAAAGCCGCAAACGCCGCCGGGCCGAGCGGATGCACCTCGGCGCCGGCCGTCGCGAACTTGGCCTTGATCTCGGGCGTCGCCAGTGCTTTGGCGAGTTCACCCGACAGGCGATCGACCACCTCCTTCGGCATGTTGGCGGGGCCGACCAGCCCCTGGAAACCGACCGCCTCCATGCCCGCGAGGCCTAGTTCCTTCACGGTCGGCACGTCGGGCAGTTGCGGGTCGCGCACCGGGCCGGTCACGGCCAGCGCCTTGAGCTTGCCGCCCTTCACCTGCGGCAGCAGCACGCTGCCCGCGTCGATGAGGATCTGCGTCTGCCCGCCGAGCAGGTCTTGCACCGCAGGCGCGCTGCCCTTGTACGGCACGTGCGTCATGTCCAGGCCCGTCACCTGGTTCATGAGCTCGCCGTTCAGGTGCGTCGAGGTGCCGTTGCCGCCCGAGGCGAAGTTGACCTTGCCGGGCTGGCCCTTGGCCCACGCCACGAACTCCTTGAGGTTCTTCGCCGGATGGTCGGGCCGCGTCACCGCGATGTAGCTGCCCTGGCTGATCTGACCGATGTAGGTGAACTGCTTGATCGGGTCGTACGGCGGCTTGCTCTGCAGGTACGGCGCGATGGCGAAGGGGCCGGTGTTGGCCAGCAGCAGTGTGTAGCCATCGGCCGGCTGGCGCGTGAGTTCGGTCGCCGCGATCATGCCGCTCGCGCCGGGCTTGTAGTCGACCACCAGCTGCTGCTTGAGCGCCTCTTGCAGCGGCACCTGCACCGTGCGCGCGGCGAAGTCGATGCCGCCGCCGGGCGGGTAGCCGACGATCAGGCGGATGGGCTTGGCGGTGGGATAGCCCTGGGCGATGGCCAGGCCGGCGGTCGTGGCCAGTGCGAGGCCGGTGCAGAGTCTGCGAAGGTTCATGGATGTCTCTCGATGTCTCTTGAATAAGAGCATCCATTTTGAAACATCGCCGGACCTCCGGCTCGCACCTGCTCAGGCTTCCTGCGCCTCCACGTCGTTGCCGATGAAGTTGCGCCCGCGCGCCCCGCCCTGCGCGTGGCGCAGCATCTCGCGCGCCTCGTCCTCGCCCACGCCGTAGTCGGCGAAGCGCGTCTTCACGCCCAGCGATTCGATGAAGGCCGCGAGCAGCGCCGGCGCGTCGGCCAGCGGCATGCGCAGCGCCTGCGCCAGCACCGCGTCGCGGTCGGGCCGACGGCCAATGGCGCGCGCCAGCACCATCGGCAGCGGGAACGAACAGGCGATGCCGTGCGGCAGGCCGTAGCGCAGCGTCATCTCGTACGAGATGGAATGCGCGAGCGCGGTCTTGGTGTTGGAAAACGCCATGCCGGCCTTCAGCGCTGCCAGCGCCATGCGCCCGCGCAGCGCCACGTCGTCGAGCCGGGCCATGAGCTGCGGCAGCACCTCCAGCGTGTCCTGCACGGCCGCCACGGCGAAGGTGTCGGACATCGGATTGGCGTTGACGTTCCAGATCGCCTCGAGCGCGTGCGACAGCGCATCGAGCCCACTCTGCAGCGTGACCGCCGCGGGAAGCGACAGCATCAGCTCGGGGTCGACGATGGCATGGCTCGGCCAGGTCTGCGGCAGGTGCAGCGAGTATTTCTTCTGCCGCTCGCGGTCCCAGATGGTGGCCCAGGGCGTGACCTCGCTGCCGGTGCCCGCGGTGGTGGGCACGGCGATGAGCGTCTTGTGGCGCGTGGCCACGAAGGGCCGCTCGCCCGTAAGCCCCGCCACCAGGTCGGCAAAGCGCCCGTGGTCGTCGGCCACCATCAGCGCCTTCGCGGTGTCGATGGCGCTGCCGCCGCCGACCGCGACGATCACCTCGACGTCGGCATGCGTGCGCCAGAACCATTCGTAGGTTTCGGCCAGTTCCGCCACGTCGGGGTTGGGCCGCGTCTGGTCGAGCGTGCAGGCCAGCGCGTCGCCGAGCACCGCCTCCAGCCGGTCGAGCAGCCCGAGCGCGCGCGCCTCGGGAAAGGTCACCAGCGCGGCGCGCCGGCCTTCGAGCAGCTTTGGCAGGGACAGCAGGGCCCCTGCCCCGTACACGCTGTGCACAGGGTTGTGGTAGTTGGCGCTCATGGAGAGGTTTCTTCAGGAGGCGGCCAAAGCCGCGGGGACAGGCGCTTGGAACGAGGCTGAGAAAGAGCGACTCATCGGTGCGCGCCCTGCTGGATCCAGCCACGCAGCCGGGTCGAGAGGTAGTCGGCCGTCATGACCATCACGACGATCACCAGGATGCAGGTGGCCGTGTCCTGGTACTGGAACAGCTTCATGCTGCCCACCAGCTCGAAGCCGATGCCGCCCGCGCCCACCATGCCCAGCACGGTGGCCTGGCGCAGATTGGTCTCGAAGCGGTAGACGATCACGCCGATCCATGCGGTGATCACCTGCGGAATGACGCCGAAGATGATGGTCTGGATCGGTCCGGCGCCGGTGGCGCGCAGCGCCTCGAGCGGACCCTGGTCGATCTCCTCGATCGACTCGGCGAAGAACTTGCCGAGCATGCCCGCGCCATGCAGTGCCAGTGCCAGCACGCCGGGGAACGGACCGAGGCCAACGGCCGCCACGAAGATCAGCGCGAGGATGATCTCGTTGATGCCGCGCGTGATGTTCAGCACCTGCCGCATCGCATGGAACACGGCGACGTTCGGCGAGATGTTGCGCGCCGCGAAGAAGCACAGCGGCACCGCCAGAATCACCGCGAGCAGCGTGCCCCACAGCGCGATCTGCACGGTCTCGATGGCGGGGCCCACGAGCTTCTGCATGAACTCCCAGTTGGGCGGCAGCATGCGCCCGAGGAAGTCGGCGATCCACGGCATGCCCTTGGCCAGTTCGCCGAAGCTCACCTGGCTGCCGATGGCCGCCCACCAGAGCACGCCGATGCCGGCAAGCACGGCCACGGCGTATTTCCACCAGCCGGGGTTGCCGCCGCTCTTGGCGATCAGCACGTTGAAGCGTCCGATGGCGATCATGATTGCTCCATGGCGAGTTGCGGGGCGGTGCGCGCCGGCGCCGCATGAAGGGCCGCGGCGGGCACGGCCGGCGTTGCAGGCTCTGCGCCTGCAGGGGCGACTTCAGCGCCCTCGTCCACGCCACCCGGATAGATGAGGTGCAGCACCTCGTCGGTCAGCTCGTCGGGCCGGCCTTCGAACACGATGCGCCCGGCCGCCACGCCGATCACGCGCTGCGCGAACTCGCGCGCGTAGTCGACCTGGTGCAGGTTGCAGATCACCGTGATGCCGTCCTGCCGGCTGGCCTGCTTCAGGTAGTTGAGCACCTTGCGCGAGGTCTTCGGGTCGAGGCTGGCCACGGGTTCGTCGGCCAGGATCACCTTGGGCTTCTGCGCCAGTGCGCGGGCAATGCCCACGCGCTGCTTCTGTCCGCCCGAGAGCGTGTCGGTGCGAAGGTCGGCCTTGTGGTCGAGCTCGACGCGGCGCAGGCATTCGCGGGCGATGGCGATGTCCTTCGCGGGGAACACCTGGAACCACGACAGCAGCGCAGGCATGGAACCCAGCCGCCCTGTCAGCACGTTCTTGAGCACCGACAGACGCGGCACCACGTTGTAGTGCTGGAAGATCATCGCGACGTCGCGGCGCACCTTGCGCAGCCCGGCACGGTCGCCGCGTGAGCGCTCTCCGTCCACGTGGATCTCGCCTTCGCTCGGCTCGGCCAGGTGGTTGATGCAACGCAGCAAGGTCGACTTGCCCGCACCCGACGCGCCGAGGATGACGACGAACTCACCCTTGGCCACCGTGAGGTCGACACGGTGAAGCGCGGTGAAGTCGCCGTAGCGCTTGCACAGCCCGCGGATTTCGATCATTTCATCTTCCTCAGGTCGAGGTTCAGCACCTTGGCCGTGTCGCGGATGATGTTGTAGGCCGCGTCGTTGGTCGGGTGGAAACCGTTGAGCAGGCCCTGGTCGGACCAGGGGATGTCTTTGACCTGCAGGAAGGCGGCCTGCACGCGCGCCTTCAGGTCGGCGGGCAGGTCCTTGCGCCACACGGTGGGCGACTCGGGAATCGGCTCCGACTTCCAGACCTCGACCAGGTCTTCGCGCTTGACCAGGCCCTTGGACACTGCAGCGTCGAGGATGCGGTCGGCAATGGCCGCGGCGTCCACCTTCTTGTTCTGCACCGCGATCGCGCTCGAGTCGTGCGAGCCCGAAAAGATCACGCGGCCGAAATCCTTGTCGGGGTTGAAGCCCACCTTGATCAGGCCGGCCTTCGGGAACAGGTGGCCCGAGGTGGAGCTGGGGTCGACGAAGGCGAAGGTCCTGCCCTTGAGGTCGGCCACCGTCTTGATGCCGGTGTCCTTGTGGGTCACGATCTGGCTGTGATAGTAGGAGCGCCCGGCCTTCTTGGTCTCGGCCACTGCAAAGGCCTCGATGTCGGCCACCGTGGTGCCCAGCACATAAGAGAACGGTCCGAGGTAGGCCACGTCGAGCCGCTTGGAACGCAGCGCCTCGATCACCCCGTTGTAGTCGGCCGCCACGAAGGGCTTGACCGCGAAGCCGAGGGCCTTGGACAGCATGTCCATCATGGCCTGGCTGTTGGCAATCATGGCGCGCGAGTCCTCGGAAGGAATCAGCCCGACAGTGAGAACCTGCTGTGCCCGTGCCATCGGCACGAAGGCGGACGCTGTCACGGCGGCAGTGCCGAGCAGCAACTTTCTACGCTTCATCATGGTTGTCTCCAGTGGTCTGCGTTGCATGGAATCCTCAGGTCGTTTCGAAGGGCAAAAGTACCCGTCTCGAGTCTTCCAGTCGTGCGTGTCATGGTCATGACAGCGCGAGGATTCGGGACGTCCGGCGTGTTTCTGTCGAGGCCTGGTCCGTCTTGAGCGCGAGTACATCACTGGTACTCATATCTATCAAATTCAAATTTTTTCGATGATCTATATACTGAACCTATAGATCAGAAAGGCTCCCGCGATGCGCCTCACCCAGTTGCGTTCCTTCTATGCCGTGGCCCGCGAAGGCAGCTTCACGCGGGCTGCCGAACACCTGCATGTGAGCCAGCCCACCATCACCACGCAGGTGCGCTTTCTCGAAGAGGCCTACCAGGTCGAGCTGTTCCACCGGCGCGGCCGGCGCGTGCAGCTCACCGAAATCGGCGAACAGCTCATGCAGCTCGCGCAGCAGATCTTCAGCCTCGAAGGCGATGCGGTGGCGCTGCTCGGCGACGCCGGCACGCTGCGCACCGGCCACCTGCGCGTGGCGGCCGTGGGCCCGTACCACGTGACCAAGATGCTGGTCGACTTCAGCCTGCGCTACCCCGACGTGAAGGTCACGGTGAGCACCGGCAATTCACAGGACGTGCTCGACCGCCTGCTCGACTACAGCGCCGACGTGGGTGTGCTCGCGCAGCTGGTGCGCGACGACCGCTTTCTGTCGGTGCCCTTCAGCCAGCACCCTGTCGTGATGTTCGTGCCCTCCACGCACCGCTTCGCGAAGCGGCGCAACATCCGGCTCGCGGAACTGCAGGGCGAGCGGCTCATCCTGCGCGAGCAAGGATCGACCACGCGCAAGGCGCTCGAACTGGCGCTCACGAAAGCCAAGGTCGAGGTCGACGTGGTGATGGAGATCAGCAGCCGCGAAGTGATCCGCGAAGCCGTGGCCCAAGGCCTGGGCATCGCGGCCGTGTCGGGCGTGGAGTTTGTGCCGGGGCCCAACCTGCACATGGTCGGCTTCAGCGACACCGAGATCTTTACCTACGCCCACGTGCTGTGCCTGGCCGAGCGGCGCGAGATGCGCATGGTCAGCGCCTTCTACGACACGCTGGTGCCGGCCATCGAGGCGCGCAAGCGCAAGAGCTGAACGAACGACCGCTGCGTCAGCCGCGCGGATGGTGCTGCGCGTGCAGCTGCTTCAGGCGCTCGCGCGCCACGTGCGTGTAGATGGTGGTGGTCGAGATGTCGGCATGGCCCAGCAGCAGCTGCACCGCGCGCAGGTCGACGCCGTGGTTCAGCAGGTGCGTGGCGAACGCATGGCGCAGCGTGTGCGGCGACAGCGGCACGTGGATGCCGGCTGCAGCGGCCTGCTTCTTCACGATGACCCAGAACATCACGCGCGTCATGCCCGCGCCGCGTGCGGTCACGAACAGGTCGGGCGTCTGCTGGCCGTCGAGGATCACGGGGCGCGATTCCTCCAGGTAGCGCTCGATCCAGCGCCGGGCCTCGCCGCCGAAGGGCACGAGGCGTTCCTTGTTGCCCTTGCCGAGCACGCGCAACACACCGTCGTTGAGGCTCATGTCGATGGCCTTCAGTGCCACCAGCTCGCTCACGCGCAGGCCGCTTGCGTACATCAGCTCCAGCATGGCGCGGTCGCGCAGGCCGAGCGGGCTCTCGACATCGGGCGCGGCCAACAGGTCGTCGACCTGCTTCTCGGACAGCGTCTTGATGGCGCGCGGCATCTGGCGTGCGGGCATGAGCCGGATGCTCGGGTCGGCCGTGATGCGGCGCTCGCGCAGCGCCCAGCGGTAGTAGCGCTTGAACACCGTGAGGCGGCGGTTCGCCGAGGTCGCCTTGCCCTTGGTGGACAGGCGCACGCCCATGTAGGCCTGCAGGTCGGTCTCGCGGGCGGCATCGAGCTCCATGCCGCCCCGCTGTTCGCGCAGCCACTGCGCGAACAGCGCGAGGTCGCGGCGGTACGCGGCCAGCGTGTTCTTCGACAGCCCGTCCTCGAGCCAGAGGGCGTCGATGAAGGTGTCGATGTCGGCGGTGGGGGGAGCGGCGGCGGCCTCGGTCATGCGGTGCAAGATAACAAAAGAAAAAGCCGCCCGGAACGCGGGCGGCTTTCAGGGGAAGCGAAGGGGCTCAGTCGAGCTTGAGGTTCTGCTTCTTCACGACCTGCTTGTACACGTCGAACTCGGCCTTGATCTGCGCGGCGAACTGGTCGGGCGTGTTGGCCACGATCAGCGAGCCGGTGTCTTCGATGCGCTTCTTCACGGCCGGATCTTCCACCGCCTTCTTCACGCCCGCGTTGATCTTGTCGACCACTTCCTTCGGCAGGCCCTTGGGGCCGAGGATGCCGTAGTAAGCCATGCGGTTCACCGGCTCCAGGCCGACTTCCTTGAAGGTCGGCACGTTCGGCAGGCCGGCCACGCGCGTCGGCGCCGACACCACGATCGGCACCAGGCGGCCGCTCTGGATGAAGGGCATCGCCGAAGGCAGGTTGTCGAAAATGATCGGCACCTGGCCGGCCACCACGTCGTTCAGCGCCGGGCCCGCGCCGCGGTACGGGATGTGCGTGACGAAGGTGGTGGTCAGGCTCTTGTACAACTCCATCAGCAGGTGGCCGATGCCGCCCGTGCCCGACGAGGCGTACGAATACTTGCCCGGGTTCTTCTTCAGCTCGGCCACGAACTCGGCGTAGTTCTTGGCCGGGAAGCTCGGGTTCACGGCGATCACGTTCGGCGTGGCCGCGATGTTGATGATCGGCGTGAAGTCGGTGATCGGGTCGTACGGCGTCTTCGGGTTGATGGCCGGGTTGGCCGCCGTGCTCGACACCGTGGCCACGCCCAGCTTGTAGCCGTCGGCCGGCGCGCGCGCGGTTTCGGCCGCGCCCACGATGCCGCCGCCACCGGCGCGGTTGATCACCACCACGGGCTGGCCCAGCACCTTGCCCAGCGGGTCGGCGATCACGCGCGCCACGATGTCCGTCGTGCCGCCGGGTGCGAACGGCACGCTCAGTTCGACCGGCTTGGTGGGATAGCCCTGCGCGAAACTCTGACCTGCCACTGCGACCAGCGCGGCGGCGCCCGCAAGCGCGCTCCATTGACGACGTTGCATCGATAACTCCTTGACTAGACGGGACCGGCCGGGGCCGGAAAAAAGCGAAGCCCGGATGCTAGCGGGTCGGGGCTTTCCTTCATGCTGTGGAATACCCACAGTTGTGGCGGTTTATGCTCGAAGCGGTGAACTACGCGCAGCTGCTCTTCCCCGACTTCTCCCTCATCGCCATCGGCTGGCTCCTGTGCCGCTACACCGCGCTCGACCGCCGCGTGTGGGACCAGGTCGAGAGCCTGGTGTATTACTTTCTATTTCCCGTCCTGCTGTTCCATTCGATCGTGCGCAGCCCGCTCGACTTTGGTGCCACCTCGAGCCTGCTGACCGCGGGCGTGGGTGTCGGGCTGGCCGGCATCGCGATGGCCTACGCCCTGCCCTTCGTGCCAGGCCTGCGCTCGCACATCGACCGGCACGACCACGCCGCCAGCGCGCAGATCGCGTTCCGCTTCAACTCCTTCATCTGCCTGGCGCTGGCCGAGCGGCTGGCCGGGCCCGAGGGCCTGCTGCTGATTGCCGTGCTGATCGGCGTGTGCGTGCCGATGTTCAACATCGCCGCCGTGTGGCCGATGACGCGCCACGCGCAGACCGGCTTCGTGCGCCAGCTGGTGCGCAACCCGCTGATCGTGGCCACGCTGGCGGGCCTGATCGCCAACGTGCTGGGCCTCACGGTGCCGACCTGGCTGACGCCGACGCTCACGCGGATCGGTGCAGCCTCGCTGGCGTTGGGGCTGCTTGCTGCGGGTGCGGGCATGCAGTTCGCGACGCTGGGGCGAGGCAAGACGCTGGCGGTGTCAGTGCTGGCGATACGGCATTTCCTCTTGCCGCTGGTTGCCTGGGGGTTGTCGCTGGCTTTGAAGCTGGATGCGACACAGGCTTCGGTGCTGATGGCTTTTTCTGCGGTGCCGACCGCCTCGAGTGCCTATGTGCTGGCGGCGCGCATGGGCTACAACGGGCCGTATGTCGCGGGGTTGGTCACGCTGTCGACCATCCTGGGCGTGGCAAGCCTGCCGTTCGCGCTGGCGCTGCCACGCTGACCCACCGGCGGCTACGCGTTCGGCCGCCAGTTGCCGTGGAAGCCGAACGGCACGCGGTGCGGCAGCCGGGCTGTCGAGACCGGCGCGGCGCGCAGGTCGCGGGCGTCGAGCACGATCAGGTCGCTGCGTCGCGTTTGCGCGCGCCAGACCACGGCCAGGAGCCAGCCGTCGCCTTCGTCGGCGTGCGGTGCGCGCGGCACGAACACCGGCTCCGACACGACATCGCCCGGCGGCAGCGTATGGAGCTGGCGCTCGCCCGTCTCCAGATCGAAGTGCGCAAGGCTGTCGAAAAGCACGCTCTCGGCATCGCCCCGGGCGCGGGCGGTCGCATGGCAGGCATAGAAGCCGTACCGGGTGCGGCTGCCCGCGAAGCGCTCGTCGATGCGCGGGAACTCGCCGACCAGATCGTCGAGGTACTCGCGCTGGAAATCATTGCCGCTGCCGGCCAGGTCGAAGGTCCAGCGGCACAGGCGCGCGGCCATCGCGTGCGGATCGCCGGGTCGGCCCTGCGCATCGGGCAAGCCGGGCGCGGTGTCCGACTGCATCACGAGCGCGACGACGGTGTCGCCCTCGTCCCATGCGTTCATGACGTGGAACATGTGGCAGGCCTCGGTCTCGAACCAGCGCAGCGTGTCGACCGCGGCACCACGTCGCATCACGCCGACGTGCGTGCGCTTGTCGCCATCCCAGGCCAGCAATGGCAGGCCGCGCAT
This sequence comes from Variovorax sp. RO1, assembly GCF_002849325.1. Classification (NCBI taxonomy): domain Bacteria; kingdom Pseudomonadati; phylum Pseudomonadota; class Betaproteobacteria; order Burkholderiales; family Comamonadaceae; genus Variovorax; species Variovorax sp. RO1. Next base: position 428,325 of record NZ_PKMT01000004.1, on the reverse strand, counting down.
CGCGCGCTCCACGCTGGTGGTCAAAGGCATGACCGGAAAGAGCACATGCCCGCGCGTCAGCATGAAGTCGTGCGCCATGCTGGCGTACGGCGCGTCGAAGGCCTGCAGCGCGGTCACTTCGCACTGGCTGTCCATCACGCCGTAGAGCATGCCGGGCGTGCCGGGGCCGTCGGGTGAGTAGGCGAAGAAATGCAGCTCGCCGCTGTGCGGGTCGTGCTTCGGATGCGCGGTGCAGCGCGTCGTCAGGCGGTCGCCGAAGCTCTGGTGCCCTTTCGACGCCAGCGTGAAGGCGTCGAGCTCGAAGGGCTGGTGCGATTCCTCGAGCGCGAACAGCCGGCCACCGTGCCAGAGCATGCTGGTGTTGGCCGTGCCGCTGTTGCGCCCGATCACCGCCGGGTCGCTGGTCGCGGGATTGCCGAAGGAGCCGAACAGCGCGTGCCCGGCCTCGTGCTCCAGCTGCCACTTGGGCGTGCGCGCCCAGCGGTTGCGGTACGACACCTGCCCGCCATCGATGTGAAACGCATGCACCATGCCGTCGCCCGAAAACCGGTGGTAGTTGTCGTCGCGCGGCGCATGCTGCGGGCTCGGCCCCACGCGGTAGAGCGTGCCCGAGAGTTCCGGCGGGATCGCACCGTCGATGGCGAGGGCCGCGATGTCGTGCTCCTCGGTGAGCGGGGCGTAGTTGCCGGTGAAGAAATGGGCGTGGGCCCGGGGCATGGCGGTCACTGGGAGTTCCTGGTCGTTCAAAGGGAATGGGGTTCGGCGAGCTGCGCGATGGCGCGTCCGATGTAGGCCGCCAGCGGCGCGTCGATGCCCGAGCCGGCGCGCAGCGCGGGGTCGTTGCGGAAGGCCTCCTGCAGCTTCGCGTTCAGTGCCGCATCGCCGCCGGCCTTGGCCAGGGACAGCGCCTGCCAGCGGGCGGCCAGCAAGCGCACCGGCGCGCTGTCAGGCGTCGCGCCCTGCCGCATCTGCTGTCGCACATCGGCGATCAGCGGGGGCCAGGCGTCGGTCTGCGCAACGTAGTGTTGCGCGAGCAAGGCCATCTCGGCGGCGTCGCAATGCGCGCCGTACCGCTGCAGCCGCGCGTATGCCATCGCATGCGAGATGAACTGCATGCCGGCGCGGTCGACACCGGTCAGCGAGTGCAGCGCGGGCTCGTTCCAGTGCATGGCGTAGAGCTGCATGAGCAAGGCTTCATCGCCGCCGGCTTCTTCGAGCAGCAGCGCGATCCAGCGCTGCGCGAGGGCCTGCGCCTGCGCGCTTTCCGGCGAGGCGCCCGCGGCAACCAGGGCATGGAGCGTCGCGGTCAGCTCGGCGCGCTCGGGTGCCACCGCATCGGCGAAACCGTCGCGGCCCGCCTGGAGCCGGCCGAGTTCGTCGTCGCTGAAATACTTCGCGCCCGCGACCGTGCGCTCGAGCGCCACGAGCCAGTCGTCGATGGCGGGTTCGGTGCGGGCCTGCAACTGGGCTTGCAGCGTCAGCAGGTGCGTGCGCAATGCCGTGGCCTGCGCGATCTCGCGTTCGAGCTGCGACAGCTGCTGCGCCACAACCTCCGACAGCCCGTCGGCCGCACGGTCGAGCAGGCCCTGGATCTCGGCCAGCGACAGGTCGAGCCGGCGCAGCGCCTGGATGCGGTACAGCCGCGCGACGTCGGTGCGGTCGTACAGACGGTAGCCACCGTCCGAGCGCTGCGACGGCACCAGCAGGCCGATGTCGTCGTAGTGCCGCAGCGCGCGCACGGTCAGCCCGGTGCGCCGGGCCAGTTCACCAATCCTCAGGTACATGCCTTCCCTCTCAAGTTGAAGGCATCGTAGAGCGTGCCGTTACGAGAGGGTCAAGGTAGTTTTGTGAAAAAGAGGTGCGCCGTTTGACGCCGGCGCGGGCGTCAGCTGCGCTGCAGCAACGCGGGCACCGCCGACGCCAGCATCGCGATACCCGACAAGGTCAACAGACTCAACACGATCTTGCGAAACGCCGCTTCACTGATCCCGATATACAGCCGAGCCCCCAACAACACCGGCACCGCGACAGCCGCCGCGACCAGTGCCAGAAGAGGCACCACCGAACGTCCGATGCTCCCGCTCGCCACATGCACCGCGAAGGCCACGGCCAGCATCGAGAGGTTGAAGTTCTGGATCACAGCGCGTTGCGTGTCGCGCTGGAAACCGCGCAGCGTGCACCACAACGTGGGCACCACGCCCGAGAAGCCGCCGATGCCCGCCATCACGCCGCCGATGACGCCCGCGACGCCGTCTGCCGCGCGGCCACCGAAGGTGATCTTCGGCAGGTGCTGCGACATCAGCATGGCCGGGCACCACAGCACCAGCAGCGTGCCCAGGCACACCTTGAACAGCACGATGTCCAGATGCGGCAGCAGCCACACACCGAAGGGCACGCCGACCAGGCCACCGAGCACGAAAGGCCAGAGGATGCGCTTGTCGAAAGTCCGCCGCACCGTGAGCGCCGCAATCACCTGCCCCGTGAGCGCCCCGAACAGCGCGAGCACGGCGGCCAGTTGCGGCTCCAGCGTCCAGGCCCACACGGACATCGCGACCATGCCGAAAGCGAAGCCCGACAGGCCCTGCACGAACCCCGCCAGCACAGCGCCGACGATCACATAGACATACAAGGCTTGCATGCGGCCGATGATAGGGGCCGCTGCCTCGCCCTCTGGCGGTTTACGCCGATGCGGGAACCAGCGCCGTGCGACGCACGCGCCGCACATTGAAGGCGCTGGCGATCAGCACGCCCTGCACCAGCGCCAGTCCGACGATCACGCTCGTGTACTGGCCGGCGTCCATCAGGCGGCCGAACACCAGCGGCGCCACGGCCTGGCCGATGTCCAGGCCCGCGTACACCACGCCGTAGACGCGCCCGGTCGCATTGGGCGGCGTCGACTTCTTCACCAGCAGGTCGCGCGACGGCCCGGCGATGCCCGAGACGAAACCCATCGCGCCGAACAGCACCGGCACCATCACGGGCGGGAACTGCGCAAAGGCCAGCACCAACGCCAGCGCCGCCGCCACGCCGAAGCCCGCGCCCACGATGCGCTCGCAACGCGACGGGTCGGAGGCCAGGAAGCCGCCCACCACCATGCCGGCCGCGCTCGCCACCATGTAGACCGTGAGGCACACCGCCACCAGCGCCACTGGCACCGCGTGCAGGTGGCCCGCGGCCACGGGCGCGAAGGTCTGCACCACGCTGATCACGGCGGCGTAGAAAAAGAAGAAACCGAAGCACATCCACACGGCCGGGATGCGCAGGAAGTCGAACTCGCCGCCGACCGGCGTGGGCTCGCCGTGCCCCGTGGCCTTGTGCACGGCCGCCGCGTCGAGCGCCAGCACGCTGCGGTAGATCCACAGGATCAGCAGCACCACGATGGCCACCACGCCGGCCGAGGCCAGCGCCACGCGCCACGAGAAGGCGATGGCGATCGGCACCACGAAGGCAGGCGCCAGCGCCCAGCCCAGGCTGCCGGTGATGCCGTGCACGCTGTAGGCATGGCCCAGCCGCGTGGGCGCGACCTTACGGTTGAACAGCGTGTAGTCGACCGGGTGGAACACGCCGTTGCCGATGCCGCCGACCACGGCACAGGCCAGCAGCATCCAGTAGCTCTGCGCCATGGCGTACCCGAAGGCCGCGAGCCCCAGCGCACCCAGCCCGACGAACAGCACCGGGCGCGGGCCCAGCTTGTCGACGATGAAGCCCGAGGCCGCCTGCACGATGCACGAGACCACGAAGAACACGGTGAGCACCGCGCCCAGCTCGGTGTAGCTCACGTTGAACGCGTCCTTCAGCCACGGGAACAGCGGCGCCAGGATCAGCTGGCTGAAGTGGCTGACCGCATGCGCCAGGCCGACCAGCCCGATCAGTTGGGCGTCGGTGCGCAAAGTGGTGGCGGGAGCGGCTGTCGAGGAAGTGGAAGACATGGATTGCTACAAAAAACCGGTGCGGGCACCGATGCTATGCGGCGGCGACGCGGCAGAATGGCGATACAGCGACAACATTTGTCGAAACTATGCCAAGCGCCGTTCCCCCCACCGCTCCGACCGCCCTGCCCGCTTCCGAGCCAGCCGCTCCCACCAAGCCGCGCGGAACGCCCACCGCGCCGACCACCAGCGTGGGCCCGCTCACGCCGCACCTGTACGCCCCCGACGCGGTGCGCCCGCTGCGCGCCAAGGAACACTTTTTAAGCGCCGACACGCTGGTCGAACTGCACGAGCACCCGTGGCCGCAGCTCACGTTCTCGACGCGCGGCGTGATCCGCCTGAGCACGCAAGACGGCAGCTACATCGTGCCGCCCTCGCGCGCGCTCTGGGTGCCGGCGAACATGCAGCACAGCATCACGCTGATCGAAGACGCCGAGCTGCGCACCGTCTACCTGCACGCCTGGATCGCGCCCACCTGGGAGAAGTGCGAGGTGCTCGAGATCAGCCCGCTGCTGCGCGCCCTGATGCTTGCGCTCGACACCACGCCCGACGGCCTGCCGCCGGCCGACCCGCATGCGCCGCAGCGCGAACGCATGATCGCGCCGCTGCTGGTCGACGAGGTCGAGCGCGCCACGCAGATCCGCATCGACGTGCCGCTGCCCTCCGACAAGCGCCTGCGCCAGCTGTGCGAAACGCTGCTGCGCAACCCGGCCGACCGCGCCACGCTGGCCGAGCGCGCCGCCGCCATCGGCGCCAGCGAGCGCACGGTGGCGCGGCTGTTTCGCGACCAGCTCGGCATGAGCTGGCAGCAATGGCGCCAGCAGGCCGTGATGGCGCACGCGCTGCCGCTGCTGGCACGCGGCATGGCCGTGAGCCAGGTGGCGTCGGCCAGCGGCTACGCCACCGACAGCGCCTTCTGCGCCATGTTCAAGGCGGCCACCGGGCGCTCGCCCACATCGTTCCAGCACCGCAAGCGGCCGGCCACCCTTTGATACCGCAGGGCATGGAGCGGGCACGCCATGGTGCTCTGGCAAGATCGGCGACCGACACCGACACCATGCACTCACCGATCCCCCTGCACATCGCGGCCGAGGCCAGGCCTGCAACGTGGACCGCCGACATCTGGCTGCGCATCCGCCGCCATTTCCTGCTGAAGGCGGTCGGCACCACGGCCTTCACGTGGCTGTTCTTCATCGGCTACTTCCACCTGCTGCGCAACCCGGCCTTTCCGGTCACGGTGATGCCGCTGACGGCACTGGACCACCTGATTCCGTTCCAGCCCTACACGCTCGGCGCCTACCTGTCGCTGTGGGTGTACGTGGGCATCGCGCCGGGGCTGCAGCTCACGTTCCGCGAGCTGGTGGTCTATGGGCTGTGGATCGTCGCGCTGTGCCTGAGCGGCCTGGGCATCTTCTATGTCTGGCCGACGCAGATCCCGCCGCTGAGCATCGACGTCTCGGGCTATCCCGGCTTCGCGATGCTGCAGGGCGTGGACGCGGCGGGCAACGCCTGCCCGTCGATGCACGTGGCGGTCGCCATCTTCACCGCCGTGCGAATGGCCGACGTGCTGCGCGCGGCGCGCACGCCGTGGCTGTTGCATGCGATCAACTGGGCCTGGTTTGCCGCCATTGCCTACTCCACGCTGGCGGTCAAGCAGCACGTGGTGCTCGACGCGGTGGCCGGTGCGCTACTCGGGCTGGCCTTCGCGCTGCCCTCGCTGCGCTGGCGTCCCGGCAAACGCTGATCCGAGGTCGACCAGAGGATTTCCCTAAGGTCGAAGCGGATATCATCAATCACCATTGATCATTCAACACAGGCCGAACGAGGAAGGGATCGACCCGTGGCCCGCCATCCGCAAGGACCCGGCAGCCCATCGATCAACGGCGGCACAAGACGACAGGCATCGCAGATGAGTTCGCTGAAGGAATTGCAGGACCTGATCCACGAGAAGTACGGCATCGAACCGTCCAAGCTCGACCCCCACGCCTCGATGCGTGAAACCGGCGGACTCGATTCGCTGGCACTGGCCGAATTCCTGTTCGCCATCGAAGACCATTTCGGCATCACCATGCCCGACGAAGACGCGACCATCGACACCCTGGCCGAGCTCGCGCAGCTGGTCGACAAGGTCCGGGCCGCCAAACCAGCGTGAGCACACACGAAGTCGCCGTCACCGGACTGGGCGTCATGGCGCCCCACGGCGCCGAGCCCGACGCGCTGTTCAACGCCCTGCTGCAGGGCCGCTCGGCCCTCGCGCCGGTTTTCCCCGAACTCCCCAAACCCGCCGCCGCCGCCACGGTCGCCTTCGACGAGACGCGCTGGTTCACCAAGCTGCAGCTCGCGGGGGTCGACCGCGTGAGCCAGCTCGCCGTGGCCGCCGCCGACCTCGCCTTGCGCGACGCCGGCCTGGCGATGAGCGATGACGGCGTCGATGCCGAGCGCGTGGGCGTCTACGCCGGTTGCGGCATGGGCGGCGCCGCCGCGCTCGAGGCCGCCTACCGCGGCAACGGGCGCGTCTCGCCGCTCACCATTCCTGCCTTCATGCCCAATGCGCCGGCGGCCCACGTGGCGATGCGCAACGGCGTGCTGGGCCCGGTGCTCACCTATTCGGTCGCCTGCGCCTCGTCGTCGGTGGCCATCGCCGAGGCCGCCAAGGCGGTGCAGCGCGGCGAGGTCGACATCGCCATCGCGGGCGGCAGCGAAGCGCTGATCGTCCCGGGCGTGGTGCTGGCCTGGCAGGCCATGCAGACGCTGGCTGGGTTCCAGCCCGGCGAAGCGGCCGGCGCGGTGCGCCCCTTTGCCACGGATCGCAGTGGCTTTGCGCTGGGCGAAGGTTCGGCTTTCCTGATTCTTGAATCGGCCGAGCGCGCCCGCGCGCGCGGCGCCCGCCGCTACGCCACGTTGGCCGGCTGGGGCCTGAGCAGCGACGCCACACACCTCACCAAGCCCGACGCGCCCGGCCAGGCCCGCGCCCTGCGCGCCGCGCTGCGCCAGGCCGGCCTGCAGCCGCGCGACGTGGGCTACTGCAATGCGCACGGCACGGCCACGCGCATCGGCGACGTGGTCGAACGCAACGCGCTGGCCGAGGTCTGGGGCGGCGACTTCGACGCCCTGCGCGTCAGCTCGACCAAGGCGCTGCACGGCCACATGCTGGGCGCGGCCGGGGCCATCGAGGCGCTCATCACGGTGCTGGCGCTGCACCGGCGCGAGCTGCCGCCCAACGCGAACTGCAGCGCCATCGACCCCGACTGCCAGATGAACCTCGTCGCCCTCGGCGACAGCGCCGCGCCCACGCTCGACGCCGCCATCAGCAACTCCTTCGCCTTCGGCGGCACGAACTCGGTGCTGCTGTTCCGCAAGGGCTGAGTGTTTTTTCGGGCCGTGCGCACCCCGTGCCGCTGTGCCCCGCGCGATAGAGACATTCCGGGCGCTCCGGTATGCTGGTGGGCGCTTCTCCCCCCATGTCCGTCCCAGGAGGCCACCATGCACGTTCGCTCCACATTCGTCGCCCTCGCCCTGCTCGCCGCAGGCGCCTCGGTGCAGGCCAACAACCTGCTCGACCAGCTGAAAGAACAGGCCGGCGCGGCAGTCAACTCGCAAGGCAGCAGTAGCAGCACCGGCAACAGCAGCGGAGGCGGCTCGGCACTCAGCGGCCTCAGCCTCGGTGGCTTCAAGATGCCAGCCGTCGGCTCCAGCACCATCGGCAGCGCGGCCGGCGTGCTCGAGTACTGCGTCAAGAACAACTACCTCGGCGGCGATGCAGCGTCCGTCAAGGACAAGCTGCTGGCCAAGATCACGGGCCAGAAGAAACAGGAAAACGACTTTGCGAGCGGCGCCAAGGGCCTGCTCAAGGGCGGCGACGGCAAGTCGCTCAACCTCAAGGGGCTGTCGTCGAAGGTCAAGGAAAAGGCCTGCGACTACGTCCTCAAAAACGCGACCTCCCTGATCTAGGCTCTTTCTCTCTCTCCCGCTCTCCGCGCGCGGCGTGCCCGCCGTGCGCGCGCCCCGCTTCATGAATCCGGCTTCCCCTTCCTCCTCCCCCGCACCCTCTCTTCGCCAGCGCCTCGCGCGCTGGGTTCCCTGCCTCGCCTGGCCTCGTCCGTCCGCCGCGCTGCTGCGCAACGAGGCCATGGCCGGCATCACCGTCGCGCTGATGGTGCTGCCGCAGGGTGTGGCCTACGCAGCGCTGGCGGGCATGCCGCTGGTCACTGGCGTGTACGCGGCGCTGTTCCCGGCGCTCATCGCCGTGATGTTCAGCTCGTCGCAGCGGCTGTCGGTGGGGCCGACCGCGCTCACCAGCCTGCTGGTCGGCGCGTCGCTCGCGCCGCTGGCGGTGGCGGGCAGCGACGAATGGGTGGCGATGGCGGTGTGGCTCACGCTGATGTCGGGCGCGATCCAGATCGTGCTCGGCGCGGGGCGCTTCGGCTGGCTGCTGCGGCTGGTCAATTCGCCGGTGCTGATCGGCTTCACGCAGGGCGCGGCGGTGCTGATTGCGATCTCGCAGCTGCCCGCGCTGCTGGGCTTCACGGGCCGCACCATTCCGCAGGTGCTGCAAGGCGGGCCGCTGCCCGACCTCACGGCCATCGCCTTCGGCCTGGGCAGCATCGCCGTGCTGTGGCTGGGCAAGCGCTGGGTGCCGCGCTTCCCGACCACGATGGCGCTGGTGGCCGGCGCCGCGGCCATCAGCTGGACCATCAACTACGCGCTGCGCGGCGGCGCCGTGGTGGGCGCCCTGCCCTCGGGCCTGCCCTCGTTCTACTGGCCCGGCCTACTGCCGGCGCACACCTTCAGCGCGCTGGTGCTGCCCGCGCTGATGATCACGCTGGTGAGCTTTCTTGAAACCGCCTCGAGCGCCAAGGTCGACAACGGCCGGGCCGGCACGCTGTGGAACGAAAACCAGGACCTCATCGGCCAGGGCCTGGCCAAGCTGGCCTCAGGCTTCTCGGGCGCGTTCCCCACCAGCTCGTCGTTCTCGCGCTCGGCCATCACGCTCTACGCAGGCGCGCAGACCGGCTGGGCGACGCTGTTCAGCGTGGCCGTGGTGGCCGGTGCGCTGCTGTGGCTCATGCCGCTGCTGTACCACGTGCCGCAGGCGGTGCTGGCGGCGGTGGTGGTCACGGCCATCCTCGGACTGGTGAAGCCGTCGAGCTTCACTGCGCTGTGGCGCATCTCGAAGCTGGAGGCAGGCATCGCCTTCGGCACCTTCGTGCTCACCATCGCCACCGCGCCGAGCATCTACTGGGGCGTGCTGGGCGGCCTGCTCGCCAGCCTGGCGCACTACATGTACCGCCACCTGCACCCGCGCATCATCGAAGTGGGCCTGCACCCCGACGGCAGCCTGCGCGACCGCCACCTCTGGAAGCTGCCGCCGCTCGCGCCGCAGCTCTATGCCGTGCGCATGGACGCCGAACTCGACTTCGCCTCCGCCTCCACGCTGGAGCGCGCGCTCACGGTCGCGCTGGCCGAGCGCCCCGACCTGACCGACGTGTGCCTGTTTGCGCAGCCGATCAACCGCATCGACATCACCGGCGCCGAAGTGTTCGGCTCGATCCGCCGGATGATGGAATCCAAGGGCGTGCGCCTGCACCTGAGCGGCATGAAGCTGCCCGCGATGCAGGTGCTGGAACGCGCCGGCCTGCTCGCGCCGGGGCCGATGCTCTTCAGCTACCGCACCGACGCCGAGGCGCTGGCCGCGCTGATGCCGCGCATCGAGATGCCTGAAGAGGCCGAAGCCGCGGCCTGACCGCGCGCCTCTCTTCCCGGACACGGGCGCCATGAAAACCACCATCGAAGAACTGGTCGCCTTCCGCGCCGTGGTGGACACCGGCTCGATCACCGCCGCAGCCGACCAGCTCGGCCAGACCGTGTCGGGCATCAGCCGCGCGCTGAGCCGGCTCGAACAGAAGCTCGGCACCACGCTGATGCGCCGCACCACGCGGCGGCTCGAACTCACCGAAGAAGGCGCCGCCTTTTTGCAGCGCACGCGGGCCATCCTCGACGCGATCGACGACGCCGAAGAACACATGGCCGCGCGCCGCCAGCAGCCGGCCGGCCGCCTGCGCGTGAACGCGGCCTCGCCTTTCATGCTGCACGCCATCGTGCCGCTGGTGCCGGAGTTCCGCCGGCTCTACCCGCAGATCAGCCTCGAACTCGACACCGACGACCTGCCCATCGACCTGCTGGAGCGGCGCACCGACGTAGCGATACGCATCGGCCCGCTGCGCGATTCCACGCTGCATGCGCGCCCGCTCGGCACGCACCGGCTGCGCGTGCTCGCAAGCCCCGCGTACCTGGAGGCCCACGGCAAGCCGCGCAAGGTGGACGAGCTGGCCGGCCACGCGCTGCTGGGCTTCACGCAGCCCGAGTCGCTGAACCGCTGGCCGCTGCGCGGCGTGCACGGCGACGAATGGACCATCACGCCCACCGTCGTCGCATCGAGCGGCGAGACGCTGCGCCAGCTCGCGCTGGCCGGCGTGGGCATCGTCTGCCTGTCGGACTTCATGACCGCCACCGACCGCGCCAGCGGCGCGCTGGTGCATGTGCTGCCGAAGGACACGGTCGACGTGCGCCAGCCCGTCAACGCCGTGTACTACCGCAACACGCAGCTGTCGGCGCGGATCACCTCGTTCCTCGATTTCCTGTCGCAACGCATGGCCTGACCGGCTGGGTTCAGCCCGGCGGCATCCGCTCGAACTTCGGCAGTGCCGGGTCGAGAAAGTCCCAGGCGTGCCCGCGCACCGCGTACGTGACCGCCTGCGGCCGGTAGCGCCCCGGGTCGTCCAGGCTCGCGGCATGCACGGTGAAGACGCCGGGCATCGCCGCGAAGGTCATGTACACGGGCGAGCCGCAGGTCGGGCAGAAGGCGCGCGTCTTGACGTTGCCGCTGTCGCCCTTGAGGCTCCACAGCGTGGCCGCGCCGGTCTGCTTCACCTCGGCGCCCGCGAAGCTGAGATACGAGCCATGGCCCGTGCCGCTCTTGCGTTGGCAGTCCAGGCACTGGCAGTCGTTCTGGAACACGGGTTCCCCTGAAATCTCGTAGCGAATGGCGCCGCACGCGCAACCGCCGGTGTAGGCCGGGTTCATGGTTCTTGCCCTTTCGAAGTGATGAGGGGCAATCTATTCGAGCGAGGGCTGGGTGGGGGAGTAACAAGATCGTCGTGAATCCCGGGCGCTGCGTTCCGGGTCGCCGAGCGGCTGAGCTACCGGCTGCTGGAGCCGGCCCTGGGCGAGCTGGCGGCGCTCATGGCCCCTGCGTGACCACCAGCCGCTCGACCGCCGCCGACGCGATCTCGTAGCCGCTCACCCCCATGTCCGCCGACGCGTAGCGCGCCGCCTTCAGCATGCCGCTGACGCGCACCGTGTCCATCGCGCGCAGCCCCTTCACGGGCGCGGGCGCGATCACATGGACGATCTGGTTGGCGGGCGGGGGCGGGGTGTGGATGCAGGCGCCGAAGTACGGCACCAGCAGGAACTCGCGGATGCCGTCGGGCGTGGCATCGAGCGGCACCACGAAGCCCGAGAGCTTGGCGACGGTGCCGTCGAGCGTGACGTTGACCGGCGCGTTGTCCCAGACGGCACGCATCTCGTCGAGCATCTGGATCGCGCGCGGGTCGTTGTCGCGCAACGCCTCGAGGCTGATGTTGCGGTAGCGCTTGGTGGGGTCCCAGTCCTTGGGGATCAGGGCGTCCCATGCAAGTTCCTGTGCGGCGGATGGGCCCGCCGCCTGCTCGCCTGCTCCTTCCTGACCACAGCCGGCCAGTCCGATGCACGCGAAGGTCACTAGCAACGCCGACACGACGCGCGAAACGAAAGCACTCATGCCCTCCATTTTGCTTGCCCAATGTTTCGGGCGTGCAAACGGGGACTTACGGTTTTTTTGAAACAGATGACACAAGTTACGGACGGCACCAGAATGCCGCACCACGACCACGAGGAGATCCGCATGGCACCCACAGGATGGCTGGGATTGACGTCACTCGGCACGGTTCACACCGCGATCAGCCTGATCGCCGTGTTCGCAGGCCTCTGGGCCCTGCTGCGCTACAAGGAAATCACCCTGCGCACCGGCTTGGGCCAGGTCTTCATCTGGACCACGGTGCTGACCTGCCTCACGGGCTTCGGCATCTTCCAGCACGGCGGCTTCGGCAAGCCGCATGCGCTGGGCATCATCACTTTGGTGGCGCTGGCCGTCGGCGCGCTGGCGGGGTACGGGCGGCTCGGGCCGAAATCGCGCTACATCGAGGCCGTCGCCTATTCGGCGAGCTTTCTCTTCCACTGGATTCCGGCCTTCACCGAAACACTGACGCGCCTGCCGCTGGGCGCGCCGCTGCTGCCGAGCGCCGAGGCGCCCGAACTGAAGGCGATCACCGCGGTGCTCGGCGCGCTGTATGTGGTCGGCGTGACGCTGCAGATCCAGCGGCTGCGCGGCGACAAGCCGGTCAGTCCTGCACCCGCCCGCGCAGGTTCTTGATCTGCGAGCGCTGGCTCTTGCCTTCGAGCCGGCGCTGCTTCGAACCGTAGGTGGGCTTGGTGGCGCGCCGCACGCGCGGCGGCGTGGCCACGCTGTCGATCACCGCCTGCAGCCGCGCGAGCGCGTCGGCGCGGTTCATCTCCTGCGTGCGGTGCTGCTGCGCCTTGAGCACGAACACGCCTTCCTGCGTGATGCGGCTGTCGCGCAAGGCGAGCAGCCGTTCCTTCACGTCGGCGGGCAGCGAGCAGGCATGGATGTCGTAGCGCAGGTGCACCGCGCTCGACACCTTGTTGACGTTCTGCCCGCCCGCCCCCTGCGCACGGATGGCGCTGAAGTCGACCTCGTCGGGGTCGATCAGGAGTGGGGGGCGGAGCATGCCCGCGAGTGTGCCTTCAAACGCGCTCGAAGACAGCGGCGATGCCTTGGCCGCCACCGATGCACATCGTGACCAGCGCATAGCGGCCGCCCGTGCGGTGCAGCTCGGCAATCGCCTTCGTCGTGATGATCGCGCCGGTCGCGCCCACCGGGTGGCCCAGCGAAATGCCCGAGCCGTTCGGGTTCACCTTGGCCGGGTCGAAGCCCAGTTCCTTGATGACGGCGCAGGCCTGTGCCGCGAAGGCTTCGTTCGACTCGATCACGTCGAAGTCGGCAACCTTCAGGCCCGTGCGCTCCAGCACCTTGCGCGTGGCGGGCACCGGGCCGATGCCCATGTACGCGGGTTCGACACCTGCGTGTGCGTAGCCGACCAGACGTGCCAGCGGCTTCAGGCCCAGCGCCTTCACGCGGCCACCTTCGGCCAGCACGACGGCGGCTGCGCCGTCGTTGATGCCCGACGCATTGCCGGCGGTCACGAGGCCGTCCTTCTTGAACGCGGGCTTCATCTTCGCGAGCGTGTCGATGGTGGTGTCGGCGCGCACATGCTCATCGGTGTCGAACAGCACGACGCCCTTGCGCGTCTTCACCTCGACCGGAACGATCTGCTCCTTGAAGCGGCCCGCGGCAATGGCGGCGGCGGCGCGCTGCTGGCTGGTCACGGCCAGTTCGTCCATCTGCTCACGCGTGATGCCGTAGCGTGCGGCCACGTTCTCGGCGGTGATGCCCATGTGGATCTTCTCCCACGGGTCGTGCAGGATGCCCAGCATGTAGTCGACCAGCACCGCGTCGCCCATGCGTGCGCCATAGCGCGCCGAGGTGTCGAAGTACGGGCCGCGACTCATCGATTCGGAGCCGCCGCCGATGGCGATGTCGCAGTCGCCCAGCGCAATGGCTTGCGCCGCCGACACGATGGCCTGCAGGCCCGAGCCGCACAGGCGGTTGACGTTGAAGGCCGGTGTCTCGATCGGGCAGCCCGCATCGATGGCGGCCACGCGGCTCAGGTACGCGTCCTTCACGTCGGTGGGAATCACGTTGCCCATGACCACATGGCCGATGGCGTCTGCGGCCACGCCGCTGCGTTCGATGGCGGCCTTGACGGCGGTGGTGGCCAGTTGCGTGTTGGGCACGTCTTTCAGTGCACCGCCGAAGGTGCCGATGGCGGTGCGGGCGGTGCCGACCACGAAGATGTCGCGTGAAGTCATGGGATGGATCTCCTGGATTGAAAAAACGAAAACAAGGAATTCTTCAGCGGCCGGTGAAGGCCGCGGGCTTCTTGCCGAAAAAGGCATCGAGGCCGATGCGGAAATCGTCGGTGGCCGCGCACGACTGGAACGCGGCCGACTCGGCGTCGAGCTGGCTCGCGAGGTCGCGGTCGAGCGAGCCGCGCATCAGCCGGCGCAGGTTGCCCAGCGCCACAGTCGGCCCCTTGGCCAGCCGCTGCGCGAGGGCCATGGCTTCGGATTCAAGCTCGGCCGCAGGCACCACGCGATTGATCAGGCCCATGCGCTCGGCGGCGGCGGTGTCGTAGGTGTCGCCGAGCATCGCGATCTCGAGCGCGCGGCGCATGCCGACGAGGCGCGGCAGCGCCCACGAGGCACCGACGTCGCAGCTGGTGCCGATGTTCACGTAGGCCAGGTTGAAGCGCGTGCCTTCGGCCGCGAGCACGAAGTCGGCCTGCAGCATCAGGCTCAGGCCGGCGCCGGCCGCCACGCCGTGCACCTGTGCGACCAGCGGTGCGTCCATGGCGTCGAGCACGGTCAGCGCCTCGTGCAGCGGGCCGATGAGGTCGGCCGCGCCCTGCTTCGGGTCGGCGCTCAGCACGCCCAAGTCGCCGCCGGCCATGAAGCCCTTGCCCGCGCCGCTCAGCAGCACGGCGCGCACGCCCTTGTCGGCAGCCAAGGTGCGTGCGGCGGCGAGGAAGGCGGTGGCCATCGGCACGTCGATGGCATTGAGCGCGGCCGGCCGGTTGAAGCGCAGCGTGGCCACCGCGCCTTCGCGGCCCACCAGCAGGGGTGCGGAAGAAGAAGTCTCTGGGGTTGTCGTCATGTCTTTGCTTTCGTCGGGGCGCGCTGCAGCACGCCGTTGAGCAGCAGCTCGATGCCCTGGTCGGCGATCTGGTCGGGCGTGAGGTCGCCGTCGGGGCGGTACCAGCGGCCGATCCAGCTCAGCGCGCCGGCCAGCATGAAGGCGGCCATCTTCGCGTCGCAGGGCGCGAGTGCGCCTTCGGCCACGCCCTCTTCGATCAGGCGGCGGAAATGCCCGTCGATGCCGGCCTTGAGGCGGCGCAGTTCCTTCTTGAGCGGATCGGGCAGCGGGTCTTCGCCGATGCGGATCACGCACATGCCGAAGTCCTGCGTGACCACGCCCGAGTAGATGCGCATGCAGGCCTTGAGCTGGTCGATGGCGCTGCCGCCCGCGGCGCGCACCTCGCCGATGCCGGTCTGCATGAGGTCGAGCGCCATCTTCACGCACTCGAGCAGGATCTGGTCCTTGTTCTCGATGTAGTAGTACAGCGTGGGCTTGCTCACGTTGAGCCGCTCGGCAATGTCGTCGAGCGAGGTCGCGTGGAAGCCGCGCTCGTTGAAGAGCTGGGCGGCCGTGCGCAACACGGCCATGCGCTTCACCTCGCGCTGCTGCGCGCGGCGGTCGGCGGGTTCCCACGGAGAAGTGGGCGCTGAGGCTGGAACGGCGGAAGAACGGGGCATGGGGTTTGTGCGGGCGGGGAAAGTCCCGATGCCGCGACCTGCGGCGAACACAGACATTACCGACCAGTAGGAATTTTACGGGCCAGTAGCATTTCGCTGCTGGACACAAACCCTGACCTTGCGGCGCGCCCCTTAGCCATGCCTGACGAGACCCGACGGGAACCCTCCATGTCCGCACCTTCCGCCACGGCCCCGGTGCTGCAGGCCGAGGCGTTGACGCTGGCATTCGGCGGCGTGAAGGCGCTCACCAACGTCGGCTTCAGCGTCGCGTCCGGCTCCATCACCGCGGTGATCGGGCCCAACGGCGCGGGCAAGACCTCGCTGTTCAACACCATCTCGGGCTTCTACAAGCCCTCGCAGGGCCGCGTGCTGTTCGAAGGCGCGGACATCACCCGCCTGCCCGCTCCCAAACGCGCCGCGCTCGGCCTGGCGCGCAGCTTCCAGAACATCGCGCTGTTCCGCGGCATGACCGTGCTCGACAACATCAAGCTCGGCCGCCACACGCACCTGAAGACCAATGTGTTCGACGCCCTCTTCTACCTGGGCCGCGCGCGCCGCGAAGAGGCCGAGCTGCGCCGCGACGTCGAAGAACGCATCATCGATTTCCTCGAGATCGACCACATCCGCCACGCCTCGGTGGCCGCCCTGCCCTACGGCCTGCAGAAGCGCGTGGAAATGGCGCGCGCGCTGGCCATGCAGCCCAAGGTGCTGATGCTCGACGAGCCCGTGGCCGGCATGAACCGCGAGGAGACCGAAGACATGGCGCGCTTCATCCTCGACGTGCGGCGCGAGTGGGGCATCACGGTGCTGATGGTCGAACACGACATGGGCATGGTGATGGACCTGTCGGACCACGTGGTGGTGCTCAACTTCGGCCAGGTCATTGCGCAAGGCACGCCGGCGCAGGTGCAGGCCGACCCCGAAGTGATTCGCGCCTACCTCGGCGCGGGCGATGTCGGTGAGCTGCGTCGCCGGCTGCGCGGCGAAGCTGCCGTGGGAGCCGCCTGATGGATTGGGCCTACCTCTTCGAGATCGCGCTCACCGGCATTGCCGGCGGCGGCCTGTATGCGCTCGCGGCGCTGGCCTTCGTGCTGGTCTACAAAGCCACGCGCGTGGTCAACATCGCCATCGGCGAGATGCTGATGGTCGGCGCCTACCTGTTCTTCACCTTCGCCGCGAGCTTCTCGCTGCCGATCTGGATGGCGGTGCTGGGCTCGGTGATCGGCACCGGCCTGCTGGGCGCGGTGATCGAGCGCACCATGATCCGCCCGCTGCTGGGCGAGCCGCCGATCTCGGTGTTCATGGTGACGGTGGGGCTGGCGTCGATCCTCGTCGGGCTGGTCGAGATCATCTGGACCGCCGACCAGCGCCGCCTGCCCGAGTTTTTGCCCAACACGCCCGTGATGGTCGGCGAGGCCTTCCTGGCGCCGAAGATCGCTTATGGCGCACTGATCGCGGTGGTGCTGATCGGGCTGGTGCTGCTGCTGTTTCGCTTCTGGCGCGGCGGCGTCGCGCTGCGGGCCACGGCCTCGGACCAGGCGGCGGCGTACTCGATGGGCATCCACGTGCCGCGCGTGTTCTCGCTGGCCTGGGTGGCCTCGTCCATGATCGCGGCGGTGGCCGGCATCATCGTCGGCGCCATCGGCGGCATCTCGTCGTCGATGGGCGTGTTCGGGTTGTCGGTGCTGGTGGTGGTGATCGTCGGCGGGCTCGACAGCGTGCTGGGCGCGCTGGTGGGCGGCGTGCTCATCGGGCTGATCGAAGCACTGGCCGGTTCTTACCTCGGCGGCGAATACAAGCTGCTCGCCACCTTCATCGTGCTGGTGTTCGTGCTGATGGTGCGGCCGTACGGGCTCTTCGGCACGCACGAGATCGAGAGACTCTAGCCATGCGCATCGGCACCCTCAAGCAAAGCTACACCGCCGACGCGGCGCTGTTCGACTCGCGCACGCAGAAGGTGTGGCTCGCGGTCGGCGTCGCGCTGCTCGTGCTGTTCCCCTTCATGGCCAGCGACTACTGGCTGTACCTCGCGTGCCTCGTCGCCATCAACGTCGCGAGCGCCACGGGCCTGAACATCCTCACGGGCTACACGGGCCTCGTGAGCCTGGGCCAGGCCGCGTTCATGGGCCTGGGCGCGTACACCGTCGCGATCATGCAGACGCGGCTGGGCACGCCCTTCCTGCTGAACATCCTCGCGGGCGGCGTGGTCGCGATGCTCGGCGGATTGGTCGTCGGCATTCCGTCGCTGCGCGTGAAGGGCCTGTACCTGGCCATCGCGACCATCGCGGCCTCGTTCATCACGCACTTCCTGTTCGCCAACCTCAAGCTCACGGGCGGCACCACGGGCATCTCGCTGCCGCCCGCGCAGCTCTTCGGCCTGCCGCTGGACACCTCGTTCCGCCTGTACTGGGTGATCGTTCCGGTGATGGTGCTCATGGTGCTCGGCGCGGCCAACCTGTTCCGCACGCGCGTGGGGCGCGCCTTCATCGCCATCCGCGACCGCGACATCTCGGCCGAGGTGCTGGGCATTCCGCTGCTGCGCTACAAGCTGCTGTCGTTCGGACTCTCGTCGTTCTACGCGGGCGTGGCGGGCGGGCTGTGGGCCTACTTCTTTCGCGTGGTCACGCCCGAGAGCTTTCCGCTGCTGATGTCGATCTTCTTCCTGGCCGCGATCATCGTCGGCGGCATGGGCACCATCCTGGGCGGCATCTTCGGCGCCGTGTTCATGACCATGGTGCCCGAGCTGCTCAAGCTGGTGGTCGACCTGCTGCCGGGCGGCGTCGAGATGACCGTGTTCCTCTCGCCGGTGCGCACCGTCGTCTTCGGCCTGCTCATCGTCGGATTTCTGGTGTTCGAGCCGCACGGGCTCGCAGAAGTGTGGCGGCGCCTGCGCCGCTTCTTTCACCTATGGCCGTTCCGTAACTAGAACCAGGAGACACACATGCCCAAGACAACGAAGAAGCCTTCTCACCAGCGCCGCGCCCTGCTGCTCGCAGCCGGCCTGGCCGCCACCGTGCCCTTTGCCGCGCACGCGCAAGCCAACGAAGACATCGTCATCGGCGGCTCGATCCCCATGACCGGTGTGTTCGCCTTCGCGGGCGTGGGCATCAACGCCGGCATTGCCGACTACGTGAAGATCGTCAACGACGCGGGCGGCATCAAGGGCCGCAAGCTGCGCTACGTGCCGGAAGACACGGGCTACAAGGTGGACGTGTCGGTGGCGGCCTTCAAGAAGATCACGAGCCAGAACAAGGTCAACCTCTACTACGGCGACTCCACCGGTTTCTCGAAGACCATCAACCCCGAGCTGGACCGCGGCGGCCAGATTCTGATGGCGGGCGCGTCGTTCGCCACCGAACTCAACGACCCGGCCAAGTACCCGAACCAGTTTCTCGTGGGCCCCGACTACACCGAGCAGATCGGCATCCTGCTGCGCCACATCGCCAAGGAAAAGCCGGGCGCAAAGGTGGCCTTCGTGTACTCCGACTCCGAGTTCGGCCGCGACCCGATCGAGGCCAGCGAAGCCGCCGCGAAGAAGCTGGGCCTGAGCGTGCCGGTGAAGCTCATGACGCCCGCGGGCAGCGTCGACGTGTCGACCGAGGTCATCAAGCTGCGCCGCGCCGCGCCCGACTACACGATCTTCCACGGCTACATCCTCGCGCCCATTCCCGAGTTCGTGCAGCAGGGCAAGCAGATGGGCATGACCAGCAAGTGGATGGGCACCTTCTGGACCATGGACAGCTCCACCGTCATGAAGATGGGCGAAGGCGGCGACGGCTTCATGGGCGTCATGCCCTACCGCTACTACTACGACACCACAGCCAAGGCGCCGATGCTCGACAAGATCCGCGCGCTGCGCCCCGAGTACCAGAGCACGGCCTACACGCAGGGCTTTCTCACGGCGATGCTGTTCACCGAAGCCGCCAAACGCACGCTCGACGCCGGCAAGCCGCTGGACGGCAAGAACCTGAAGGCCGCGCTCAACACCATCAAGGACTTCGACACGGGCGGGATCATCGGCACGCCGATCACCATCAAGGGCAACTCGATTCCCGTGGGCCGCGTCTACAAGGCCGACATGAAGGCGCAGAAGATGGTGCCGGCGTCGGACTGGATCGCACTGAACTGACCGGCACGATGGACGCGCGCGCGGCACCGCCCGACCTCGTGCTCGAGGTCAACAACATCGAGGTGGTCTACAACAAGGTCGTGCAGGTGCTGCGCGGCCTGTCGCTGGCCGTGCCGCGCGGGCAGATCGTGGCGCTGCTGGGCAGCAACGGCGCGGGCAAGTCGACCACGCTGAAGGCGGTGTCGGGCCTGCTCGCGCTGGAAGACGGCGAGGTCGAGGCCGGGCGCATCGTGTTCGACGGCGCACCGACCGATCGGCTCGCGCCGCAGCAGCTGGTGCGGCGCGGCCTGAGCCATGTGATGGAAGGCCGTCGTGTGTTCGAAGACCTCACGGTCGAAGAGAACCTGGTGGCCGCGACCTACGCGCTGACGGGGCGCACGGGCGCTGCGCCGGCATCGCGCAACTTCGACGACGTCTACGCCTACTTCCCTCGCCTGCATGAGCGCCGCAAGGGCCTTGCGGGCTACCTCTCGGGCGGCGAGCAGCAGATGCTCGCCATCGGCCGCGCGCTGGTCGCGCAGCCTCAATTGATCTTGCTCGACGAGCCCTCGCTGGGCCTCTCGCCCAAGCTCGTCGAAGACATCTTCACGATCATCGCGCGCATCAACGCCGAGCGCGGCACCTCGATGCTGCTGGTGGAACAGAACGCCAGCGTGGCACTGGCCATCGCCCACACGGGCTACATCATGGAAAGCGGCAAGGTCGTGATCGACGGGAGTGCCGAGCGCCTCGCGGCCGACCCCGACGTGCGCGAGTTCTACCTGGGCGTGGGCGGCAGTGGCGAATCGCGCAGCTTCCGCGAGCTGAAGCACTACAAGCGCCGCAAGCGCTGGCTGTCATGACGATGAACCCGCTTCCTTCGCTCACGCTGCCGCAGATGCTGCGCGAGCAGGCGCGCCTGCAGCCGCAGCGCATCGCGATCCGGCAGAAGGACTTCGGCATCTGGCACCCGCTGGACTGGGCCGGCTACCTGCAGCGCGCCAGCCGCTTCGGCCTGGGCCTGCACGCAATGGGCCTTGCGCCCGGCGGGCACCTGGGCGTGATTTCCGAGAACCGCGTCGAATGGCTGCTCGCGCAGATGGGCGCGGGGCTCATCGGCGCCGTGACCGTGGGCGTGTACCCCACCAGCCCGAGCAACGAGGTCGCGTACGTGGTCGGCCATGCGGACATCGAAGTGATCGTCTGCGAGGACCAGGAGCAGACCGACAAGGTGCTCGACGCGCTCGACCAGCTGCCGAGTCTGCGCAAGATCATCGTGATCGAGACCAAGGGCCTCGCGAGCTACCCGCCCGAGGTGCGCGAGCGCATCGCGACCTTTGCCGAAGTCGAGCAGGCCGGCGCCGAAGTGCTGGCCCGCGACGGCACCGCGCTCATCGACGCCGCCCTGCAGCGCCAGACGCTCGCCGACATCGGTTTGATGATCTACACCTCGGGCTCCACCGGCAAGCCCAAGGGCGCGATGATTTCGTACCGCAACATCCGCGGCGTCGTGCCCGGCATCGTCGAGCGGCTCGGGCTCGACGGCGGCACCACGCACCTGTCGTACCTGCCGCTGTGCCACGTGGCCGAGCAGATGCTCACGGCCTTCGTGCCGCTGTATCTGGGCTCGCAGGTCAACTTCGGCGAATCGATCCGCACCGTGCAGGAAGACCTGCGCGAGGTCGCGCCCACCATGTTCCTCGGCGTGCCGCGCATCTGGGAAAAGCTGCATGCGGGCATCAGCATCAAGATGCAGGAAGCCGGCAGATTGCAGCGCGCGTTGTTCCACAAGGCCATCGAGGCCTGCGCGCCGCTGGCCGAGAAACCGCGCAGCGCCTGGACGCTGGCCGAACGGGGCCGCTTCGCCCTCGCCTACTGGACCGTGCTGCGCGCGCTGCAGAACTTCATCGGCCTGCGCCGCGCACGCATCGCGCTCACGGGCGCGGCGCCGATTCCGGCGGACGTGGTGCGCTTCTTTCGCACGCTGGGCGTGCCGCTGGTCGAGGTGTATGGGTTGACCGAATCGACCGGCATGGTCGCGGGCCACCGCGCCGACGCCGTGACCATCGGCACCGTCGGCCCGCCCACGCAAGGCACCGAGCACCGCGTGGGCGAAGCGGGCGAGCTGCTGGTGCGCGGCGACATGGTGTTCGAGGGCTACTACAAGAACCCCGAGGCCACGGCCTCATCGATCCGCGATGGATGGCTGCACACGGGCGACGTGGTGCGCGAAGAAGCCGGCGGCCAGCTGCGCATCGTCGATCGGCTGAAGGACATCATGATCACCGCCGGCGGCAAGAACCTCACACCCTCGGAGATCGAGAACACCATGAAGGGCAGCCCCTTCATCAAGGAATGCATCGTGGTGGCGGACGGCCGCAAGTTCGTGGGCGCGCTGCTGCAGATCGACTACGAAACGGTCGGCAAATGGGCCGAAGCCCAGCGCCTGCCCTTCACGCATTTCCGCTCGCTGGTGGAAGAACCCAAGGTGCGCGCGCTGATCGAGGCCGAAGTGGCGCGCGGCAATGGGAAGCTGGCGCAGGTGTCGCAGATCAGACGTTTTCATCTGCTCACCAAAGAGTTGGACCATGACGACGGTGAAGTCACCGCCACCATGAAGGTGCGGCGCTCCAGCATCTACAAGTCTTACGCCAACGAGATCGAGGCGCTGTACAGCGCCTGATCGGGGGAAACGGGGCTCAGTCGCCGCGCACGGGCCGGGCCCGCACGTCGGTCACATCGTCGGCGGGGCCCAGCACGACCGGGCTGCGCACCGACTCGCCGCGTGCACGGGCGCTGACCACGTCAGCCGCCGTGGGCTCGGCCGGCTGTTGTGCCGCATGGCGAAATCGGTCGAAGCCTGAGCGCGGGTTGAAACGCATGACCCAGGGCGTCACGGGCTTGCCCGTGAGGCGCCCCCAGGCGTAGCGCACACCCCACACCGCCGCCAGCAGCAGGGCCGCCACGGCCAGGCTGGCCGCGAAGACCAGCCCCAGGAGCAGAAGAATGACGCGAAGAATGAAGTTCATCATCCGACTTTAGGCCGATGCAGCCGCCGTTGGTTCCCCGCCCTTGCGGAACGAGAACTGGCCCGGCGACTGGATCGGGTCGGTTTCGACCTCGATCGTGTCCTTCGGCCCGAAGCTGCCGTCGAGCAACAGCCGCGAGAGCGGGTTCTCGATGCGCTGCTGGATGGCGCGCTTGAGCGGACGCGCACCGAACACCGGGTCGAAGCCGACCTTGGCGATTTCGGCCAGCGCCGCGGGCGACACCTCCAGGCCCAGGTCCATCTTCGCAAGACGGGCCTTGAGCACCTTGAGCTGGATCGCCGCGATCGATTCGATGTTCTTCGCGTCGAGCGCGTGAAACACGACCGTCTCGTCGATGCGGTTCAGGAACTCGGGGCGGAAGTAGTTCTTCAGCTCGTCCCACACCGCTTCCTTGATGTCCTCGCTGGGCTGGCCCACCATCGCCTGGATGATCGGCGAGCCGATGTTGCTGGTCATCACGATGACGGTGTTCTTGAAGTCCACGGTGCGGCCCTGGCCGTCCGTGAGGCGACCGTCGTCGAGCACCTGCAGCAGCACGTTGAACACGTCGGGGTGGGCCTTCTCCACCTCGTCGAGCAGCACCACGCTGTAGGGCTTGCGGCGCACGGCTTCCGTGAGGTAGCCGCCCTCTTCATAGCCCACGTAGCCCGGCGGCGCGCCGATGAGGCGGGCGACCGAATGCTTCTCCATGAACTCGCTCATGTCGATGCGGATGAGGTGGTCTTCGCTGTCGAACAGGAAGCCCGCGAGCGCCTTGCACAGCTCGGTCTTCCCCACGCCCGTGGGGCCGAGGAACAGGAACGAACCCGTGGGGCGGTTCGGGTCCGACAGGCCCGAGCGCGAGCGGCGGATCGCATTCGCGACCGCACCGATGGCCTCGTCCTGGCCGACGACGCGCTCATGCAGCTTGTCTTCCATCACGAGCAGCTTGTCGCGCTCGCCCTGCATCAGCTTGGCGACCGGGATGCCGGTGGCACGTGCCACGACCTCGGCGATTTCTTCGGCGCCGACCTGCGTGCGCAGCAGCGTGGGCGCGCTGGACTTGCCTTTGTTCGCCTCGCTCTCTTCGGCTTCCTTCAGGCGCTTCTCGAGCGCAGGCAGCTGACCGTATTGCAGCTCGGCGACCTTGTTGAAGTCGCCCTTGCGCTTCCACTCTTCGATCTGGAACTTGATCTTGTCGATGTCTTCGCGCACGTGCGCGCTGCCCTGGGCCTGGGCCTTCTCGGCCTGCCAGATCTCGTCGTAGTCGGCGATTTCTTTTTGCAGCTTGGCGATCTCGTCCTCGATGAGGCCGAAGCGCTTCTGCGAGGCTTCGTCCTTTTCGCGGCGCACGGCTTCGCGCTCGATCTGCAGCTGAATCAGCCGGCGGTCGAGGCGGTCCATGACCTCGGGCTTGGAGTCCATCTCGATCTTGATCTTGGCCGCGGCCTCGTCGATCAGGTCGATGGCCTTGTCGGGCAGGAAGCGGTCGGTGATGTAGCGGTCAGACAGTTCGGCCGCGGCCACGATGGCCGGGTCGGTGATCTGCACGCCGTGGTGCACTTCGTATTTTTCCTGCAGGCCGCGCAGGATGGCGATGGTGGCCTCGACGCTGGGCTCGCCCACGATGATCTTCTGGAAGCGACGCTCCAGGGCGGCGTCTTTCTCGATGTACTTGCGGTACTCGTCGAGCGTGGTGGCGCCGACGCAGTGCAGCTCGCCGCGCGCGAGCGCAGGCTTGAGCATGTTGCCCGCGTCCATCGCGCCTTCGGCCTTGCCGGCACCGACCATGGTGTGCAGCTCGTCGATGAAGACGATGGTCTGGCCTTCGTCCTTCGCGAGTTCGTTCAGAACAGTCTTCAGGCGCTCTTCGAACTCGCCGCGGAACTTGGCGCCCGCGAGCAGCGCGGCCATGTCGAGCGACAGCACGCGTTTGCCCTTGAGCGACTCGGGCACTTCGCCCGCGACGATGCGCTGCGCCAGGCCTTCGACGATGGCGGTCTTGCCCACGCCGGGTTCGCCGATGAGCACGGGGTTGTTCTTGGTGCGGCGTTGCAGCACCTGGATGGCGCGGCGGATTTCTTCGTCGCGGCCGATGACCGGGTCAAGCTTGCCTAGGCGGGCGCGCTCGGTGAGGTCCATGCAGTATTTCTTGAGGGCTTCGCGCTGGCCTTCGGCATCGGCGCTGTTCACGCCCTGCCCGCCACGCACGGCCTCGATGGCCGATTCGAGCGACTTGCGGCTCAGGCCGTTGTCCTTGGCGAGCTTGCCGATGTCGGCCTTGCTGTCGGCCACGGCGAGCAGAAAGAGTTCGCCCGCAATGAACTGGTCACTGCGCTTGATGGCTTCCTTCTCGGTCGCCTGCAGCAGCTTGCCCAGCTCGGGGCCGACCTGCACGATGTCGTGGCCCTGCACCTGGGGCAGCTTCTTGATGGCGCCCTCGGCCGCCTGCAGCAGCCCGGGCACGTTGACGCCGGCACGCTCCAGCAGGGCACGCGGGCCGTCGTCCTGGCGCAGCATCGCGACCAGCAGGTGGGCCGGTTCGATGTAGGCGTTGTCGTTACCGAGCGCCAGCGTCTGGGCGTCGCTCAGTGCTTCCTGAAATTTGGTGGTGAGTTTGTCTTGTCGCATGGTGGTATTCCTGCATCCAAAATAGGGCTGTTCGGGCACGATTCAAGGTTGTGAATCGGATTTGCACCCTGGGCACGGGTATTGCACCGGGCCCCGCAGCGTCCTGCCACAGGCATTTCTCTCTTTATCTCGAATGGAGTCGATCATGGTTTTTTCAATGCAGCGCGTCCAGCCGATGCGCCGCGCGTTCAGCGTGGGTCTTTTGGCGGCTGCCCTGGGCATGGCCGGCCTGGCACAGGCCCAGAGCGGCACGCCGGTGCGCCTCCTGGTCGGCTTTCCCGCCGGCGCGGGCACCGACGCGATTGCGCGCACCCTGGGCGAAAAGCTCAAGGACGTGCTGGGCGTGCCCGTGGTGGTCGAGAACCGCGCGGGTGCGGGCGGCCAGATTGCGGCGCAGGCGCTGAAGGCCGCGCCGGCCGACGGCCACACGCTGTTCCTGTCGCACGACCACTCCATTTCGATCCTGCCGCAGGTGGTGAAGAACCCGGGCTTCAACCCCGCCACCGACTTCGTGCCCGTGGCCGGCTTTGCCACCTTTGCCAACGTGCTGGCGGTGTCGGGCGGCACGCCGGCCAAGAGCATCGACGAGTACGTGAAGTGGATCCGCACGCAAAAGGGCGGCAAAGAAACCATCGGCGTGCCGGCGCCCGCGTCGATCCCCGAGTTCCTCGTGAAGATGATCTCGGACAAGTACAAGATCGACGTGCAGCCCGCACCGTACCGCGGCAGCGCGCCCATGACGGCCGACATGCTGGGCAACCAGATCACCGCGGGCATCGCCTCGGTGCCGGACTTCATCGAGAACCACCGCGCGGGCAAGGTGCGCATCGTGGCGTCCATCGGCGCCAAGCGCCAGGCCCTGCTGCCGAACGTGCCGACCTTCACCGAGCTGGGCTTTGCGAACCTGGAAGACCTGCCCTACTACGGCATCTTCGCGCCGGTGGGCACGCCGCAAGCGGTCATCGACAAATACGGCGACGCGCTGCAGAAGGTGCTGGCCATGCCCGACGTGAAGCAGAAGCTCACCACCATGGGCCTGACGGTCGGCTACGAGCCCCAGGGCCAGTTCGCGGGCCGCGTGCGCAGCTACACGCAGACCTGGGAAAAGATCATCCAGGCGAGCGGCTTCAAGCCCTGATCTGCGCGGCCTGACACGGCCGTCACCTGGGTGATCTTCCGGCCCGGTGGGGTCCCTCTACGATGGGACCTCACCTTTCAAAAAAACAAAGCCGGAGACACATCCCTCATGCAATTCACGACCCTCGCCGCCTCGCTGGCGGCTGCGCTGCTGCTTGGCGCCTGCGGCACCACCGCCCCCATTTCTCCTGCCGAAGTCGGCGAATTGCGCCCCGGCTCGGGCTATCTGAAGGGCTACCTGCCCACCGCCGAGCTGCCCGACAGCCTCGCCCTGCTGCCCCCGCCCCCGGCCGAAGGCTCGCCTGCGCTGGCAGCCGACGGCGCCACCTTCCGCGCGCTCACGGCCCTGCAGGGCACGCCGCGCGGCGCACTGGCGGTGCAGGACGCCAACCTCAAGTTTCCGAAGGCCGCCGAGGTGTTCTCGTGCGCGCTGGGCATGCCCATCTCTGAGCAGGCCACGCCGAACCTGAACATGCTGCTGCGCCGCACGCTGGCCGATGCCGGCTCGGCCACCTACAAGGCCAAGAACACCTACAACCGCACGCGCCCCTTCGTCGCGTTCAAGACCGGCAGCTGCACGCCCGCCGAAGAAGCCTTTCTGGCCAAGGACGGCTCCTACCCCTCAGGCCACGCAGCCCTGGGCTGGGCCTGGGCACTGGTGCTGACGGAACTCGCCCCCGAACGCGCCGATGCGCTGCTGCAGCGCGGCCGCGCCTTCTCGCAGAGCCGCGCGATCTGCGGCGTGCACTGGCAGAGCGACATCGAGAACGGCCGGCTGGTCGGCGCGGCGACCGTGGCGAAGCTGCACACGAACCCGGTGTTCCAGGCGCAGATGACGGGCGCGCGGTCGGAGATTGCGAAGGCACGCGCGGCAGGCGCGGTGCCCGCTCAGGATTGCGGCGCGGAAGCCAAGGCACTGGCGACCTCGGCACTGATCGCGCCCTGAACTTCGCAGACCCCGAACGCGCCGCTCAGGTGGCGCTGTTCGACGCCGCGATGCCCCAGCGTGCCAGCGCCTCGTCGTCGGTCACGCGGGCATCGACCCAGCGGGCGCCCTCGGGCGTCTGCTCCTTCTTCCAGAACGGCGCCTGCGTCTTCAGGTAGTCCATCAGGAACTCGCAGGCCTGGAAGCTCTGGCCGCGGTGGGCGGACACCACCGCCACCATCATGATCTGGTCGAGCGGCTGCAGCAGCCCCACGCGATGGATCACGCGCGCGCCGAGGATGTCGAAGCGCGTGTGGGCTTCGTCGATCATGGCCTCGATGGCCTTCTCGGTCATGCCGGGGTAGTGCTCCAGCTCCATCGAGGCGATGGTGCTGCCGTCGTTGCGGTCCCTGACCGTGCCGACAAAACTGCAGACGGCGCCCACGCGTTTGTCGCCGGCACGCAACGTGGCGACCTCTTCAGAGAGATCGAAATCGGCCGTCTGGATCGAAACACGCGCAACGTTCATGTCCGAATTGTGGCATCGCAATGTAGATTCAGCGTCGGAGCGAGCGCACCAGCGCGGCTTCGATTCGATCAACACATAGATGCTGGCCGCTCGCCTCTCTTTGCATCAACGCCAAAGAATAGCCAGAACCTCCCGAGCGCGTCCCTCGATTCTGTCAACCACGCCGAGCGCAGATCTGGTCACTCGTTGATAGAACTCGGCCATCTGAATCTCCTGCCAGTGCTCGAGCATTTTTCTATAGCTCCGCAAATCAGCCCGCTGCGCGCAGCAGGCATTCGCAATTTGCGTCGCTCCCACATCCGTCAATGCTCCGCGCTTTCGCTTCGCTTTGCCAACCCGCTCGACCTCCATCTGCATGTCGACCTCCATCGTGTGCAACAACTTGACGAGGTGCAGCACGCCGCCCACATGCGGAAACGTCACCACTTCGCGTTCAATCGCGTTTGCGCCATTTCCAGCAATCAGCACGTTGTGACGATCACCCCGGTGCAGATCGGCTTCGGGCAGGGTCTGGAGCAGCCAAGGAAACAACTCGCGCTTGAGCTCTGCTAGTTCGCGCACCTCCCGCTTCCACGCTCGCTCGACGCCCGGTGGCTGCACGTGGATCGCGACCGTGGCATATACCTGATCGATGCACGCTTCACGCTGATCCGCGTCGGAGAACAACCCAACATTCCAGCCCAAACAGCACATCTGCACAATCATCTGTTGGACCTCGAAGTCGTCAATGAACAGCAGCGATGGCGCCACGAAGCTGCCGAAACATCCTGCTGCTGAGAGTGATTTGGGCGGCGTCGGGCCCAACGTCGTTGCGTTATTCATACCGTCAAAATCCTTTTCTCACCTACTGCCAAGCGAGGCGAAGACCGATCACCGACCGAAAAAAATATCTATTCGAAATTTTTTCAATCAGGGAATGGGTTTACAAGAGTCTCCGTTCTTACCCATCCTTCAATTATCTCGCCTGTCTCAGGGCTCAACCATCTGACTTTGGAGAACATGAACTCTTCCTTCGTGACAGCGACGACATCACCGGGGTTTAAATTTTTAATCGCTTGAGAAGAAATACTTTTCCAGTGAGGAAGAATCTTCTCTTTTTTTAAAGCAAGGCGTAAATACATGGCCCCGGTGTTGACCGTGACATCAAATCTTGTGACGTCTCTGTCGTTCGGGCCAAGTCGAAAATCCCAACCCGCCGCACCATCGCAACTCGCGTCTTGTTGCTGCACTTGAATAAACCAAGTGGAATCTTGATGATATATCGAAGCGAAAGTGTCGGATGATTTATTTCTTTTTGAAAAAGCTCCTTCAGTGAGAAAAACATCAGCAAAATATTTCCCACTTTCAATCGCCGGCCGACCCTTGGAGTAAAAGAAAAATCTGCATTCAATCGGCGATTTTCTAATCCCACTTACTTCCGGCAAAGTCGATCTGTAATACCCATAAACCCCAGCTTGGGACTTAAATATCAGGAGCGATGGATATTCAAACTGAAGCAACCTCCCGGCAAAGGAGAACGGCGTCAAAAAATAAATCGCAATCAGGATGATCGATTTACTTATTCTCATCATAGGCCTTCTTCATTTTTGCGGGGTAGCTTGGATTTTGGGATTTCCAGTTTGCTCCATTGTAGTAGCCAGTAAATCCCTCCCAATCTTTATCTATCAGTTTTTTTATTATCCCCACCTCTTTGTTTTTCATTTTTATGTATTTCATGAAAAGCTTGGCTTGCCCATCAATGGAAGCCATGCATTCATTTGCAAGGCTTTCCGGGCTGCTGTATCCCATCGAACTCCAATATTCACCCATCACCTGAAAAGCACCCCAAGAACATGATGCAACTGCTGCGGCGCGATCCAACTGGGCCGCCTTCACCATTCGTTCATACTGCCAAATTTTCAACGCGTCGTGGGCATAGCCTTCAGGCGGGTTATAACCGCCAACTATAGGATTGCAAATATCCGAAAATTTGGCGTATGGGTGCCCTCCTTTTGCAGGCTTGGTTAGTTTGAAAAATTTATGGCGCTCAAATAGAATTACTGGCAATCCATTGGAAAAATACGCTTCGCCAGTGGTTTCTGTTTGTGCTACTGCTTTGATTGCAGCCACCTCGCATCCAAGCTCCTTGGCCATGGCGGCATATTGAGCTTCAGTCACTTCAAGCGTAGTCGGGTAGTTCAATCTCGATCCAAGCACGTGCATTACGACTGTGCGCGGTTTTTTTGTGTCTACCGCATGATAGTGGTGCTCGATTTCTATTTTTGTTGTTATTTTTTTGGTTTTCGGGTCTTGGGTTTTGATTTTTTTTCGCACAGGGCTGTCCTTGATCACTTTTCCAGCTTCTGTCACCACCTGCTTAGATGCAATATAGGGGGCCAACTCCCCTGTCAGTCGCTGCACCGTCATGACTTCACCGCTCTTCACAACGGGGATATTCAGGTCTTTTGCCAACTGCTCTTCGGAAGTCAGTCTGGTAATGGCCTCGATATGATATTCGGGACTTTGAATGGTGTAATTGTTTACATCCAATTTCGGCGCAACCGTGCCTTTGAGGTCGAAATCTCCGCTTCGCTTCTTGACGTAGATCTTGATTGGCTCGCCGCGCTTCGCGTTGTGCCAGATAACTGCGGTCCCATCCTCCGCAGTGACAGCTATCTCGCTTTTCTCGCCCCCCTCAATCTTGACCGTCAGCCCTTTGATACCGTGCTTAACCGAATCAACAAAAACAAAAGTTGCTTCTACATCGACGTCGCCGGGTTTTCTCACAACAGGGTCGGTGATACTGGGCATGTTTTTTTCCGATCTTACGGTATTGGCCGGGGCGTTTGAAACTCTACCAGTCGTGGAGTTAAAGGAGTAAGTGGTCATTGCCTGCTATCTCGGTTGTCGTCATTTTGTTTAGCTTCACCGCCATTGACTTGGTTGTAGTCATAGCCGTTCTCATGCACATCCCAATCGCCTGCGCCAATCTCGCAACGCACCTTGACCGAAGTTTCGGTATGGACCAAAGCCGTTGTCTCGGACACATAGCCTTGCTGGACCAAGCTGCCGTCTGGTAAATAGATTCGGTATGACTTGCCTTGCAATACTTCGGCCATGGGGCCGTAGTCGACCAATGTGGTGATGTCGAATTTCTGCACATACCGGTGTTCTTTGTTTTGCTCTATTTCCACGATCGGAAGAAGGCTGTGGGGCACAGGCAAGCTCGCAGGGCCGATCAGCGAATGCTGTGCCGCATGTTCACACCACACCCCATTGGTGCCATGTACGATGCCCGAGGCGTTCCACCGCGTGTAGCTGCTCCCCCCGTTGACCAGGATCTCTTCCTTGGCGGTGATCGTGATCCGGTTGGCTTCCAGCTTGATATCGAGCTTGGCCATGAGGTTGATGCTGTTCTGCAGCGCCACAATGTCGATGCCCGCAGTGGCCGCCGTCAGTCGAATGGCCTTGTAGGCGAAGAGGCGCACGGCGTCCTTGACGCTGGCCAACAGGCTCTTGCCCGCGCTGATGCTGGTGTGCCCGCCACTACTGAGGGAGGTGTGCTCGATGCTCGCGATGTGCGTCGTCGTGCCGGCGGTGCTGTGAATGCCCGTCGGGCTGGCAAGCACCAAGTGAGGTTCACTCAGTTCCGGGAATTGCCCTTCCGATGCATTGCCGCCCTTGCCCTTGATGGCGTCGTTCTGCGCCTTCAGGACCTCGGTGACCACATCCTGATCGCCAGCCAGGTGCGCCTTCGCCTTCTGCGCGGTATCGCTCATCCCCTCGTGCAGATCGCGTGCGGCCGTCAGGCGCGCTACGGTCTCTCCCATGTCGGTGATGTGGGCCTGCGCGTTGGACCTGGCCTCGGTCGTGAGCAGCAAGCCCTTGGCGGCACGGATGGCGCCATGCCCATCGGTGCGCAGTTCGACGCCCTGGCCCCGGTCGTCCTTGCGCCCCGCCGTGTCTTCGATGCGCCCGATGTGCCCCAGGCTCAGGCTGCTGCACTGGTGATCGCTCTTGAGTTGCGCCTGGATCTTTCCGGCCTTGTCGTCCAGTTCGAGGTGGTTGCTTCGCCCACCCGGGCCTTTGCCGTCCGCGCTCAGTTCCCGGCTGCGAAAACCGGATAGGTTCTTCTGCTCGGGCAATTGCCTGGGCGGCATGTTCAACCGGTTGTAGACCCGGCCGGTGACGATGGGCCGGTCCGGGTCGCCGTTCTCGAAGTCGACGATCACTTCCTGGCCGATGCGTGGAATGTGCATGCCGCCGAAGTTGGTGCCCGCCCAAGGGGAGGACACGCGAATCCAGCAAGAAGAGTTTTCGTCCTTCGTGCAGTAGCGGTTCCAATGGAAGCTGGCCTTGATGCGGCCGTACTCGTCGGTCCATATTTCCTGACCGCTGGGGCCGGTGACGATGGCTGTTTGCGGGCCCGTGGTTCTGGGTTTGGGCTGGGTCTGCGGTGAGCGAAAGATCTTGTTGGCGGGTTGAACCTCGAAGTCGGTGCGGCAAACGTAGTCTTCCTGTCCGCTGGCATGCGCGCTTTCGTGCAGGCGCAAGGTACTGGCGATGACTAGGTACTCGAGGTTCGCTATGTCTTGAGGGTAGTTGGCCAGCGAGAAGGTGCAGCCCGTCACCACGGCCCGCAGGTTGCCGCTTCCTCTGCCACGGCTGCCAGGAGCACCGGCGGCTTCCATGCGCGTGCGCGCCAGATCGCCGCCTTCGTCCGGATCGCTGTAGTCTCCCGGCCACCTGTACATTTCCTGCGCGTTGTTGCCCGTGTGGCGCGGCATCTTGGAGACTTGCTGGAGCCGGGCGCGTGGCTTGGTGAAGTCGAAATCGTCGGTGACCCACTGGCCCGACTCCAGGTTTTCGACGCTGCAGAAGTTGTCGCAGTATTCCTCGTCGATCTTGTGGCCTGGCGGGTCGTAGCGAATGGCGTGATAGGCCTGGCTCTCGAACTTCATGTGCGCGCCGACGTCGTCCACCAGGATCAGTTTGTGGGCACCCTCTTTGTGTTCAAAGAAATAGTAGATGCCGAATTCCTGCATCAGCCGCGTGATGAACTCGAAGTCCGTTTCGCCGTACTGGACCTGGAACACCCTTTGGGGGTAGCGATGGGTGAGCCGCTTCTCCGTCGGAAAGCTGTAGTCGGCGAGCACCTCCTCGATGATCTCCAGCGGGGTCTTGTTCTGGAAGATCTTGTAGTCGCTGGTGCGGGTGGCCAGGGTCAGCCAGGGCTGCAGGGATATCTCGTAGATGCCCCGGCGGTTTTCGTGCTGCACGAACCGTGCGCTGGTCACCAGGCCGTTGATCTCGCGTGTGCCTGCGCCCGTGCGGGCAGCCACGCCAAAGCCCTTGCCGTCGAGTTCGAGGCGAATGCCGAACTCCTTGCCGATCAGTTGCTTGACCGGAATATTGGCGGTGACGTACTCGGTGAGCGCCGGGCTGTCGGGGGTCTGCAGCCGCACGGTGTATTCGAAGAGCTCCCCCAACGCTTCGCGACCGTCGAGGGATTTGAATTCCAGTGCGGGACTGCCCAGCAAGCTGGGCATGGCGGCGCTGCTGATGCAGACGGTTCGTGAGATGGTAAAGATGGAAGACACGCACTGGACCTTGACGAGTGATCGGTCAAAAAGTCTGGGGCGTGCGCACCCTGCACCAAAGCAAACAATGGTCACGCGGCTCCTGCCAGCGGACAAACTCAAAGAGAGTGCGGAGTAGTTTGCAAAATCCATCGCACGCCGACCACGTCAGAACGCCTCATTGGTGTGGTTGCAACAGGGCTTCGCTCTGGATTCTTTTCCTCCCAGGAGAGGAGATCGACGCGTTCCAGCCCCCTTCAACCCGTGTGTGCACATGGCGAGCGGCGCGCCCCGTGCTGGGCGTCCACCGCAATGGCAGTCATTGCGAACTTCGGCACTTCATCAGCCTAGGCCTCCTAGGCTAGACTGCCGCAATGCCTTGTCTCGCCACGTTCTCCCCGCTGCTGTCGCAGCCCGAGAGCCGTTGCGCGCGCCAGGGCAGCAAAGCCAAAAAACCAAAGCTCGTCTGACCGGAGCCGAGGTTCCGTCGTCGGATGAGCGACGGAACCCTGCCAAGGCTTTGGCCCCTCTTGGGTTGCGCGCGCATCGGACGGTGGTTCTTTCCATCGGTCGATTCCTGAAAGGAAGCCTGCGTGCCACAACAACAACCAACCGCCGACACCCCCTCCGATTTCTCGGGCCTCTGGGTCGCGCTCGTCACCCCGTTCCGCGACGGCGCGGTCGATCACACCGCCCTGGCGGCGCTCGTCCGGCGGCTTGCCGACGACGGCGTGACGGGCTTCGTGCCCTGCGGCTCGACCGGCGAGGCCGCCGCGCTCGACGAGGCCGAGCAGTTGGCCGTGCTCGACACCGTGCTGACCGCCGCGGGCGGCCTGCCGGTCGTCATGGGCGTGTCGGGCTACCACCTGGGCAAGGCCACGGCCTGGGCGCGCAAGCTCTCGGAACGCCCGCTGGCGGGCCTGCTGGTGTCCGCGCCGCACTACATCCGCCCGTCGCAGGCCGGTGTCGTCGAATGGTTCCACGCCATCGCCGATGCCAGCACGGTGCCGGTGCTGGTCTACGACATTCCCTACCGCACCGGCGTGACGATCGCGCGCGAGACGCTGCTGGCGCTGGCCGGGCACCCGCGCATCCGCGGCATCAAGGACTGCGGCGGCGACATGGCCAAGACGCGCGCGGTGATCGCCGATGGCCGGCTGCAGGTGCTCACGGGCGAAGACCACCAGATCTTCGCGACCATGGCCGAGGGCGGCGTGGGCGCCATCGCGGCCAGCGGCCATGTGCAGACGAGGCGTCTCGTGCGGCTGGTGCGCCTGCTGGCCGAGAACCGGCTGGCCGAAGCGCGCGCCGAATGGCAACCGCTGCAACCGCTGCTGGAGATGCTGTTTGCCGAACCGAACCCGGGCCCGCTGAAGGCGCTGCTGGCGCATGCGGGCGAATTGCGTGACGAGCTGCGCTCGCCGATGACGCGCGCGTCGGACGGCCTGCGCGAGCGCCTCGTGGCGCTGGACGCGCGGCTCAGCCGCCCGTGACGGGCGGGAAGAACGCGACTTCGCAGTCGTCGCTCAGCGCGGCGGCTTCGTCGCTCATGGCCTGGTCGAGCGCCATGCGCACGGCCTTGCCGCGTGCGAGCGCGCTGGCGTAGGCGCCGCCGCGGGCAATGAGTTCGTCGCGCAGGGCCGTGAGCGTGCCGGCCTGCGTGTCGACGGTTTCGCCGCTGTTGGACAGTGCCTCGCGCACGGAGGCGAAATAACGGATGCGGACTTTCATGGGAAGACTCAGCCGAGCAGCGATGCGAGGGGAATGAAGTTCACGGTGTCGCCGGTCTTGATCGTCCGGCCCGCCGGGTTGTCGACCAGGCCGTCGCCCCAGACCATCGACGTGAGCACGCCCGAACTCTGGTTGGCGAACAGGTCGAGCCCGCCCGCCGCGTTGCGCCGCACGCGCAGGAACTCGCGGCGCTTGTCGGCGCGCAGCCAGTCGAAATCGGCGCGCAGCGGCACGGCCTCGGGCGTCACGCGCGTGGCGCCCTGCAGCGTGAGCAGGAAGGGCCGCACCAGCATCAGGAAGGTCAGGAAGCTCGACACCGGGTTGCCGGGCAGACCCGTGACGTGGCAGGCGCCCTGCCCGTTGCTGCGGGCAATCGAGCCGTAGGCGAAAGGCTTGCCGGGCTTCATCGACAGCGCCCACTGCTGCAGTTCGCCGAGCGACTGCAGCGCGGCGCGGATGTGGTCCTCTTCGCCGACCGAGACGCCACCGGTCGTGATGATCAGGTCGCTCGTCTCGGCCGCATCGCGCAGCGCGGCGATGGTGGCGTCGCGGTTGTCGGGCACGATGCCCAGGTCGTTCACCTCGCAGCCCAGCCGATGCAGCAGCGCGCGCATGAAGAAGCGGTTCGAGTTGTAGATCGCGCCGGGCTTCATGGCGTCGGGCGCGACCTCACCGGGCATCACCAGCTCGTCGCCGGTGGAGAGCATGGCCACGCGCGGCTTGCGCGCAACCTGCAGCGTGTCGAAGCCGACGCTGGCGGCCAGGCCGAGCGCGGCGGGCGTGAGGCGTTCGCCGCGCTTGAGCACCACATCGCCCGAGGCCACGTCTTCGCCCGCGCGGCGCACCCACTGGCCGGCCACGGGCGCGATGGCGATGCGCACCGAGCCCAGGCCGCCCTCTTGCGGCGTGGCGGTCGTGTCTTCCTGCATGACGACTGCGTCGGCACCCTCTGGAATCTGCGCACCCGTGAAGATGCGCGCCGCCGTGCCGGCCGCGAGCGGCGTGCCGACGGTGCCTGCGGGGATGCGCTGCGTCACGGTCAACTCGGTGCCGGGCGTGGCGCAATCGGCCGCGCGCACGGCATAGCCGTCCATCGCGCTGTTGTCGCGCGGCGGCACGGTGAGGCCCGAGACGAGGTCCTGCGCCAGCACGCGCCCGTCGGCGTCGAAGGTGCCGACGCTTTCGGCCGGCAGCACCGACTGCACCTTCGCAAGCAGCGCCGCGATCGCTTCATCGAGCGGCATCAGCGGCGGGCGCAAGGACGAGGCGGCGAAGGGAACGGGAGAAGAGTCAGCCATGGTGTTCGGGGTTGTAGTCGAAGCGCTCGCCGCTGTCGATCAACCACGTCGCAATGGCCTCGGCGTCGTTGAGGTCGAGCACCGGGCGCACCGTGGGCTCGGGCAGGCCGGCCGGCGCATCGGTGGCGATGGCGGTGACGAAGGGGTCGTCGATGTACAGCGCAGAGCGCGGCGCCTCGCCGTCGTCGCTCGGGCGCCAGACCTCGATCTTGTGCACGTCGCTGTGCCGGAAGCCCTCGACCAGCACCCAGTCGACCGCCGGGTGCAACTCGGCGAGCAACTGGTGCACCGTGAGATCGGCGGGCACCTCGAACTCACGCATGAGCGCAAGCCGCTGGTCGGACGCCACGACCACCTCGAAGGCCCCGGCCTGCCGGTGGCGCCAGGTGTCCTTGCCGGCATGGTCGATGTCGAAGCGGTGGTGTGCGTGCTTGACCACCGACACGCGCAGGCCGCGCTGCTTCAGCACGGGAATCAGGCGCTCCACCAGCGTGGTCTTGCCTGCGCCGGAGTAACCGGCGAAGCCGACGACCTTCATGCCGTGGCCGCCTGCGTCAGTCGCAGTGCTCGGCGATGTAGGCCTTGACGGCCTCGGCATCGGCCGGCAGCTGGACCACGCGCTTGGGCAAGGCTTCGATGCCTTCGAACTTCTTCGGGCGCGCGGGTTCTTCGCCCAGCGCCTCGACCACCGTGGCCGCGAACTTGATCGGCAGTGCGGTTTCGAGCACCACCATCGGCACGCCGGGCGTGAGCTGCTCGCGCGCGGCCTTGAGGCCGTCGGCGGTGTGCGGGTCGATCAGCGTGGCGAAGCGCTTCTCGGTGTCGCGGATCATCGCGAGCCGGTCGGCATGCGTGCTGCGGCCGCTGCGGAAGCCGAAGCGCTCGGCCGCCTGCTGGAACACTGGGTCGGCGCTCAGGTCGAAGCTGCCGCGCAGGCCCAGGTCGTCCACGAACAGCTGGCGCAGGCGGGCCGCATCGCGACCGACCAGGTCGAACACGAAGCGCTCGAAGTTGCTGGCCTTGCTGATGTCCATCGACGGGCTTGAGGTTTCGTGCGTGTCGACTGCGGCGCGCACGCGGTACACGCCGGTGCGGAAGAATTCGTCGAGCACGTCGTTCTCGTTGGTGGCGACCACCAGCGTCTGGATCGGCAGGCCCATCATGCGCGCCACGTGGCCCGCGCAGACGTTGCCGAAGTTGCCCGAAGGCACCGTGAAGCTCACGGGCTTGTCGTTGCTTGCGGTGGCCTGGAAGTAGCCCGCGAAGTAGTAGACGACCTGCGCCAGCAGGCGCGCCCAGTTGATCGAGTTGACCGTGCCGATGCGGTACTTGCGCTTGAAGCCCAGGTCGTTCGACACCGCCTTGACGATGTCCTGGCAGTCGTCGAACACGCCGGTGATGGCGATGTTGTGGATGTTCTCGTCTTGCAGGCTGAACATCTGCGCCTGCTGGAACGGGCTCATGCGGCCGTCGGGCGAGGTCATGAAGACGCGCACGCCCTTCTTGCCGCGCATGGCGTACTCGGCCGCGCTGCCGGTGTCGCCGCTGGTGGCGCCCAGGATGTTGAGCTCGGCGCCGCGGCGGGCCAGTTCGTACTCGAACAGATTGCCCAGCAGCTGCATCGCCATGTCCTTGAAGGCCAGCGTGGGGCCGTTGGACAGGGCTTCGAGGTACACGCCGTCTTCGAGCTCGCGCAGCGGCACGATCTCGTCGGAGCCGAACACCTCGGCCGTGTAGGTCTTCGCGCAGATCGCCTTCAGGTCGGCTGCGGGAATGTCGTCGATGTACAGCGAGAGGATCTCGAAGGCCAGCTCGTTGTACGGCAGCGTGCGCCATTTGGCGAGCGTGTCGGTGTCGACCTGCGGGTACGTCTCGGGCAGGTAGAGGCCTCCATCGGGCGCGAGGCCTTCGAGGAGGATTTCGCAGAAGCGCTTGCGGTCGGGGTGGCCGCGGGTGCTCAGGTAGTTCACTTCAACTCTTCCTTGCGGATGCGCACGATGGGTTCGAGCACGGTCGGCAGCGCCTGCAGCTCGGCCATGACGTCGTCGACGGTGCCTTCGCGCGCGTCGTGCGTGAGGATGATGAGGTCGGTCTGCGTGGAGCCTTCGCCGCCCACTTCGTCGGCTTCGCGCTGCAGCACCGCGTCGATGCTGATGCCGGCGGTGGCGAGCAGGCCCGTCACCTTGGCGAGCACGCCGGCCTGGTCGGCCACGCGCAGGCGCAGGTAATAGCTGGTGACGACTTCCGACATCGGCAGCACCTTCAGGTCGCTCATGGCATCGGGGTGGAAGGCCAGGTGCGGCACGCGGTGCGCGGCGTCGGCGGTGTGCAGGCGGGTGATGTCGACGAGGTCGGCAATGACGGCGCTGGCGGTCGGCTCGCTGCCGGCGCCCTTGCCGTAGTACAGCGTGGTGCCGACGGCGTCGCCGTGCACGACCACGGCGTTCATCGCGCCCTCGACGTTGGCCAGCAGGCGCTTGGACGGCACCAGCGACGGGTGCACGCGCAGCTCGATGCCCTGGGCAGTGCGCTTGGTGATGCCCAGCAGCTTGATGCGGTAGCCGAGTTGTTCGGCGTACTTGATGTCCTGCGCGGCGAGCTTGGTGATGCCCTCGACGTGCGCCTTGTCGAATTGCACGGGGATGCCGAACGCGATGGCGCTCATCAGCGTGACCTTGTGCGCGGCGTCGACGCCTTCGATGTCGAAGGTCGGGTCGGCTTCGGCGTAGCCCAGGCGCTGGGCTTCCTTCAGCACGGTGGCGAAATCGAGGCCCTTATCGCGCATTTCGGACAGGATGAAGTTGGTCGTGCCATTGATGATGCCGGCCAGCCACTGGATGCTGTTGGCCGTGAGGCCTTCGCGCAGCGCCTTGATGATCGGGATGCCGCCGGCCACCGCGGCCTCGAAGGCCACCATCACGCCCTTGGCGTGCGCGGCCGCGAAGATCTCGGTGCCGTGCACGGCGAGCAGCGCCTTGTTGGCCGTGACCACGTGCTTGCCGGCCGCGATGGCCTCGAGCACGAGCTGCTTGGCAATGCCGTAGCCGCCGATGAGCTCGATGACGATGTCGATGTCGGGGTTGGCGATGACTTCGCGCGCATCGGCGACCACGGTCACGCCTTCACCGGCCACTTCGCGAGCACGGGCGGTGTCGAGGTCGGCCACCATGGTGATCTCGATGCCGCGGCCGGCGCGGCGCTTGATTTCTTCCTGGTTGCGCTGGAGCACCTTGAAGGTGCCGCTGCCGACCGTGCCTGCGCCGAGCAGGCCTACTTGGATGGATTTCATGGGAGGGGTCGCGTTCATGGTTTGGAGGAGGTGAGGGGCGGTGCTGCGGCGTCCACGAGGCGGCTGACGTAGCGCGGCAGGCTCCAGGCGCCGCCTGCGAAGCCGCGGCACATGCCGTCGCCGGACGCGCCGGTGCGCACGAAGGTCGTGCCGTTGAAGTGCCAGGTTTCGCTCGACCAGCAGTCGCCGATGCCGCGGCCCTTCATGGCCGAGGTGACGCTGGCGTCCTTGTCGTCGAAGTCGCCGTTCGCTTCGAGGGACACCGGCGCATAGGGCGGCTTGTCGTTGGCGATCCAGAGCAGGCTCGAATAGTTGTACGCGCCCATGCCGCAGCCCATGGACAGCAGCACCTTGCTGCCGCTCAGGCGGACGATTTCGAGCGACTTGGCGCTGAAGTCCGTGCTGTTGTTGCACTGTTCCTTCACTGCGGCGATATCGAGCGACGGAAAGATGCGCGCGGGCAGTGCCGCGTCGCCGGGCTTTGCCTTGGGCGGCTTGACCACGTTGACGACGGGGGCCGGCACGGGGGGCAGCACGGAAGCTTCGGGCTTGGTGCCCTTGC
This sequence comes from Variovorax sp. RO1, assembly GCF_002849325.1. NCBI lineage: Bacteria > Pseudomonadati > Pseudomonadota > Betaproteobacteria > Burkholderiales > Comamonadaceae > Variovorax > Variovorax sp. RO1. Next base: position 388,049 of record NZ_PKMT01000004.1, on the reverse strand, counting down.
GCACCAGCGCGCCCGGGGTGCCGACGCGCCCCTGCGTTTCGTCCATTTTCAGCAGCACGGCGTTGAGGCCGGCGAGCGACAGCGTCCACTTCTTGCCGCCGTTGGCCGTGACGGTGGCGTCGTCGCTCTTGAGCAGCTCGGGCAGCACGGCGCGGATCTGGCCTTCGTCGAAGCTGGCGGTTCCCGCGTCGAGGCCGGACAGGGCCGCCTTGCCGACCTTGAAGCGCAGCGGCCCCTTGGCACCGCCGTCATCGCCGATCTGCAGCTGGATGTCGAGGGCCGTGTTCGGCCCGGCCGCGCGGGTGATCAGCATCGACACCTGCTGATGCTCTCCGCCATCCGCCTGGTAGCCGGCGGCGCGGCAGGTGCGCGTGTTGTCGCAGACCAGCTCCCAGTCGTTGTGCGAAAACGAGACCAGCTCTTTCTTCCCGGCCGCGCCGACAGACAGTGCGCCCAGCAACAGCGCGGCAGCGACGCAGGCGGATTTCATGGTCCCGTCTTGCGACGCAACCGGTACTGCTCCAGGAACTTGGCGATGCGGTTGATGGCCTCGCGCAAGTCGTCTTCATGGGGCAGGAACACGATGCGGAAGTGGTCCGGCGTGGCCCAGTTGAAGCCGGTGCCCTGCACCAGCATCACGCGGGTTTCTTTCAGCAGCTCAAGGAAGAACTGGCGGTCGTCCGCAATCGGATAGACCTCAGGGTCGAGCTTGGGAAACATGTAGAGCGCGGCGCTGGGCTTGACGCAGCTCACGCCCGGAATGGCGGTGATCAGTTCGTAGGCCAGGTCGCGCTGGCGACGCAGGCGGCCGCCCTCGCACACGAGGTCGTTGATGCTCTGATAGCCGCCAAGCGCCGTCTGGATGGCCCATTGGCCCGGCACGTTGGCGCACAGGCGCATGTTCGAGAGCATGTTCAGGCCCTCGATGTAGTCCTGTGCGCTGCGCTTGTCGCCCGACACCACGAGCCAGCCGGCGCGGTAGCCGCACGAACGGTAGCTCTTGGAGAGCGAATTGAAGGTCAGCGTGAGCACATCGGTCGACAGGCTGGCAATGGCGGTGTGCTTGACACCGTCGTACAGCACCTTGTCGTAGACCTCGTCGGCGAAGATGACGAGGCCGTGCTCGCGGGCGATCTCGACGAGGCTCTTGAGCAGGTCGTCGGAATAGAGCGCGCCGGTCGGATTGTTCGGGTTGATGACCACGATGCCCTTTGTGCGCGGCGTGATCTTGGCGCGGATGTCGGCCAGGTTCGGCATCCAGCCGTTGTCCTCGTCGCACAGGTAGTGCACCGGCGTGCCGCCCGACAGGCTCGTGGAGGCGGTCCACAGCGGGTAGTCGGGGGCCGGCAGCAGCAGCTCGTCGCCGTCGTTGAGCAGCGCGTTGGTCGACATGGCGATCAGCTCGCTGGCGCCGTTGCCCAGGTAGATGTCATCGAGCGTGACGCCCGCGATGCCCTGCTTCTGGGTCTCGTGCATCACGGCCTTGCGCGCCGCGAAAACACCCTTGCTGTCCGAGTAACCCGCCGAGGTCGGCAGGTTGCGGATCATGTCCTGCTGGATCTCCTCAGGCGCATCGAACCCGAACACGGCCAGATTGCCGATGTTGAGCTTGATGATCTTCTGGCCTTCTTCCTCCATCTGCTTGGCGGCGTCCATGATGGGACCGCGGATGTCATAGAGGACGTTGGCCAGCTTGGCCGATTTCTTGAGCTGCTTCAAAGGGGCCCTCCCGGGCGGGTTTACTCGAAGGTCAAAGGCCCTTGCGAGCCTCGTGTCACTAGGGAAAACCTATAATTTGACCACAGTTCCCAGTGCCCCGATGAAGCTCCAGCCCGACAAATCCGACGCCCAGACCCTCACCGCACACGGCCCCGGCTGGGTCGCGATCAACAACGAAAAGGTGGAGGGCAGCGTCGTCGTGGGTTCGCGTGGCGAACGCTTTGTCTGGGATTGCACGCGTTTCGACGAGCTAGGCCCCGAACATTTCGCGCAATTGGCCTCTTTGGGCGCCGAATTGGTTATTTTCGGCAGCGGAACCCGCATCCGATTTCCCCAGCCCGCATGGCTGCAGCCCCTGATGGCGCAACGCACCGGCGTGGAGACCATGGACACCCCGGCGGCCTGCCGAACCTACAACATCCTGGCCGGCGAAGGCCGGCACGTGATCGCCGCCCTGCTCGTCGAGAGCCCGGCGGGTGGCTGAGGGAGGGGTTTTCGAGGTAAAATACCGGGTTGCGAACCGGCCAGCTACCCAGAGTTAGCAACGACCAATCCTCCGTTCATCGAGCAAGCCCGAAAAAGGCTGAGAGGGCTCGGAGAACGGAATCTAACGGAGAAAACAAGTTTCATGGCGATCGTTGTCAACAAACCCATTCCTGAATTCGACGCCAACGCCACGGGCGGCCTGAAGGTCTCGAATACCTCGCACCTCGGCCACGTGCTGGTCATGTATTTTTACCCGAAAGATAACACTCCGGGTTGCACGACCGAAGCGATGCAGTTTCGCGATCACTACAAAGACTTCGAAAAAGCAGGCGCCACCGTCTTCGGCGTGTCGCGCGACAACATGAAGTCGCACGACGAATTCAAGGCCAAGCTCGAACTCCCGTTCGAACTGATTGCCGACACCGAAGAAAAAATGTGCCACATGTTCGGCGTGGTCAAGAACAAGATCATGTACGGCAAGAAGGTCAAGGGCATCGAGCGCAGCACCTTCCTGATCGGCGCCGACGGCATCCTGAAGGCCGAATGGCGCGGACTCAAGGTCCCGGGCCATGTCGAAGACGTGCTCAAGGCTGTCAAGGCGCTCAAGAAGGCGGCCTGATCGCGCTGCAGGGCACCGGGCGTGCGCTTTTGCGTCAAGTCGTGGGAATTGCCCCACGCGGTACGCAAAGAGCCTCCGGTGCGTCTTTCGCGGTGTGCATAATGGCTTCATGCCGTTGAGCTCCACGACCGCATCCACCGAACGAAGCCGCCTGGGTTTACAGGCGGCTTTTTCGTTTTCCGGTTCCCCCCTTTTCTTGCGAGCGACCTGACCCATGCCATTGCCTCCCGCCCCCACGAAACGCGCCGCATTGCTCTCGCCGGATGCGATCGATGCACCCGCCCGCTCCTCGCACAGAAGCTCGCGCCGCTCCGGCGACGCGCGCGACGACGCTCCCGCCAAGAGCGGGCCGCAGCCGCTGGAGCTGTTCGACAACCTCGGCACCGAAGGCGGCGGCGATGCGCCGGCCGCGCGTCCGGCACGCCGATCGAAAACGAAGGCTGCGCCCGCCCCGGCGCCCACGTCGGCACCGGTGAGCGCACCGCAGCAGCAACCACAGCCCGCAATGGTGCAGGTCGAGACGCGCGTGCCCACGCCGCCGCCCGCAGCCGTCGCACCTGTCGCGTCGCTCCATAGCCCGGCGCGCCCCAAGCGCAAGTCGACCGGCCCGGCCAAGCTGTTCGTGCTCGACACGAACGTGCTGCTGCACGACCCGATGTGCTTGTTCCGCTTCGAGGAGCACGACATCTTCCTGCCGATGATCGTGCTGGAAGAGCTCGACGGCCACAAGAAGGGTACGACCGAAGTCGCCCGCAACGGCCGCCAGACCAGCCGCACGCTCGATGCGTTGGCCGGCGCACAGGACGCCGACATCGACAAGGGCCTGAAGCTCGACACCACCGGCCATCGCGAGGCCGGCGGCCGTCTGTTCTTCCAGACCGCGCCGCTCGACTATTCGCTGCCGGTCAGCCTGCCCCAAGGCAAGGCCGACAACCAGATCCTGGGCGTGGTCCAGGCCCTGCGCGACGAATACGCGAAAGACCGCCCGGGAAAGGCGAAGCAGGAAGTGGTGCTGGTGTCCAAGGACATCAACATGCGCGTCAAGGCGCGTGCCCTGGGCCTGGCCACCGACGACTACCAGAACGACAAGACGCTGGAAGACGGCGACCTGCTCTACGCCGGCTCGCTGGCGCTCCCACCCGACTTCTGGACCCGCCAGAGCAAGACCGTCGAAAGCTGGCAGAGCGGCAGCAACACGTTCTACCGGATCAGCGGTCCGATCGTGCCCAACCTGTACATCAACCAGTTCGTCTTCTTCGAGGCGCCCGGCGAGCCGAGCATGTACGCGCGCGTCACCGAGATCCGCGACAAGACCGCGGTGCTCAAGACGCTCAAGGACTACAGCTCGGGCAAGAACGCCGTGTGGGGCGTGAACACGCGCAACCGCGAGCAGAACTTCGCGATGAACCTGCTGATGGACCCGGAGATCGACTTCGTCACGCTGACCGGCACCGCCGGCACCGGCAAGACCCTGATGGCGCTGGCCTCGGGCCTCACGCAGGTGCTGGACGACCGCCGCTACACCGAGATCATCATGACCCGCGCCACGGTGAGCGTCGGCGAAGACATCGGCTTCCTGCCCGGCACCGAGGAAGAAAAGATGGGCCCCTGGATGGGCGCGCTCGACGACAACCTCGAGTTCCTGGCCAAGGGCGATGGCGGCGGCGCCGGCGAGTGGGGCCGCGCAGCCACCAACGAGTTGATCCGCAGCCGCATCAAGGTCAAGAGCATGAACTTCATGCGCGGGCGCACCTTCCTGAACAAGTACGTGATCATCGACGAGGCGCAGAACTTGACGCCCAAGCAGATGAAGACGCTGATCACCCGCGCCGGCCCCGGCACGAAGATCATCTGCATGGGCAACCTCGCGCAGATCGACACGCCCTACCTCACCGAAGGCTCGTCGGGCCTGACCTTCGCGGTCGACAAGTTCAAGGGCTGGCCGCACGGCGGGCACATCACGCTGGCGCGCGGCGAACGCTCGCGGCTGGCGGATTTCGCAAGCGACGTGCTGTAAATCCATCGGCTCCGGCCGATCGAAGCCCGCGCATGCTCCCGGAGCATCGCGGGCTTTTTTTCGTCCGTCATGACAGGCTACTGACAAGACGTTGTCAGGAGGCGGCTCGCACCATGCAGGCTCCTTCCAACGCAACAACGAACGAAAGCGAGCACCTCATGACAACCACCGCCATCACCTGGTTCGAGATTCCCGTCGCCGATCTGGACCGCGCCCAGGCCTTCTACGAAACCGTGCTCGCGCGCAAGCTGCGCCGCGAGGACTTCGGCGGCAACCCCTTGGTCGTGTTCCCCTACGACGAACCCGCCACCGGCGGCGCGCTGAAGCCCGGCGCCAACACCAGCGCGCAGGCCGGCAGCGGCATCCGCGTCTACCTCGACTGCACCGGCATCGATGCCGTGCTCTCGCGCGTCGAGGCGGCCGGCGGACAGATCGTGGCACCCAAGTCGGCGCTGCCACCGGGCATGGGCTTCATCGCCCACCTGCGCGACACCGAAGGGAACGAAGTCGGCCTGCACGCCCCGGCCTGAGACCATGGCACAACGCAACTGGATTGCGGTCGCCAGCGCCGAGCATGCCCGGCGCGGGCGGGACCACCGGCCGCTCGGGTTCATGCAGCTGGGCCACGGCAAGCTGGCGCCGCTCAAGCGCGTGGCAGTGGGCGACCGCGTGGCCTACTATTCGCCGGCCACGGTGTTCGGCGGCACGGACAAGCTGCAAAGCTTCGTGTCGCTCGGCATCGTCCAGCCCGGCGATCCCTACGAGTTCGACATGGGCAACGGCTTCGTCCCGTGGCGTCGCGACGTGGCCTACGTCGCCGCACACGAGGCGCCCATCGCCCCGCTGATCGAACGCCTCGCCTTCATCGAAACCCCGAAGCAATGGGGCTACAAATTCCGCTTCGGCCTGTTCGACATCACTGACATCGACATGAAACTGATCGCACAGACGATGAAGGCCGAACCGAAGGCGCTTCTGTTTTGAGCGCCTTCGCCCTCCTCATCCGACACCTCCGGAGAAAAACCTCATGGACCCCATCCGCCAACACCACGACGCCTTCCGGGTCTCAGGCCTCACCGCACGCACCACCAACCGCGAAGAGATCGACCCCGCCACCGCGCGCATCGGCGCGCTGTGGAACCGCTTCTTCGGCGAGCAGACCTACGACTCGACGCCGCACCGCACCGGCGACACGCGCATCTTCAGCGTCTACTCCGCCTACGAATCGGACGCGCACGGCGCCTTCGACGTGACGGCCGGCGTGGCCGTCTCGGAGGGCGCGGACAGCGTCGCCATCGAAACGGGCGACTACCTCGTGTTCACCGGCCGCGGCGACATGCCGCAGATGGTGATCGCCACCTGGCAGCGCATCTGGCAGTATTTCGAGGCGCACCCGGAAATCGTTCGCCGCTACCGCAGCGATTTCGAAGCCTACGAGGGGCCGGACGCAGTGGCGATCTACATCGGAGTCTCATGAGCACACGCAAGGGCTGGCGCGACAGGCTGGCCGGCTACCCGAACCTGCCGAACGTGAAGGCCATTCCCCCGGCCATGCGCGCGCGGCATGGAGAGGGCACCATCGCCACGCCCTCGCCCGCCGAAGTCGAGGAGGCCATGCGCGGCGTGCCCGAAGGCCGACTCGCGACGGTGCTTGGCATCGGCGAAGAAATCGCGGCACGGCACCAGGCCACCATCGGCTGCACCGTGACCACGGCCATCTTCGCCCACATGGTGGCGCACGCCACCGAGGAAGCGATGACCGGAGACAGCCGCACGCCGCGCACGCCCTACTGGCGCACGCTCAAGATCGGCGGCGAGCTCAACCCCAACTACCCAGGCGGCATCGAGGCCCAGATGTCACGGCTCGAAGCCGAAGGCCACACGGTAGTCCAGCGCGGCAAGCGCTACTTTGTCGAGGACTTCGCCAGGAACCTCGTCGGTACGCGTTGATGCGCCGCGCCGACCGCCTCTTCCAGCTCGTGCAGCTCATCCGCGGCCGCCGGCTCACCACGGCCGCTTTTCTGGCGCAGCGCCTGGAGGTGTCGGAGCGCACGGTGTACCGCGACGTGGCCGACCTGCAGCACCAGGGTGTGCCCATCGAAGGCGAGGCCGGCGTCGGCTACCGGCTGGGCGCGGGCTTCGAGTTGCCGCCGTTGATGTTCACGCAAGACGAAGCGTCGGCACTCGTGGCCGCCGCACGCATGACCCAGAGCTGGGTCGATCCGGCAATGGCACGCAACATCGAGACAGGCTTGGGAAAGATTTTGTCGGTGCTGCCGCCGGCGGCTCGCGTCTCGGCCGAGGCGCTGGCGCTGTATGCGCCCGCGCTCGGCCTCGACGACGCCTTGCGCACCCGGCTGCAGACGCTGCGCGAGGCCGTGCAGGCCCACCAGAAACTGCGGCTGCATTACCGCGACGTCTCGGGCGATGCCAGCGAGCGCACGGTGCGGCCGCTGGGCTGCTTCTATTGGGGCAAGGTCTGGACGCTCTCGACATGGTGCGAGCTGCGCAACGATTTCCGCGGCTTCCGGGTCGATCGCATGGAGGCAGTGGACGTGCTCGCCGTCCGTTTCCAAGATGAGCCGGGCAAGACGCTGGCCGACCTGCTGCGGCAGGTGAAGGCCGAGGCGGCGCGGCACAAGGAGTGGGAGCAGAAGCCGCCGGCCTCGACGCCCGAACCCGGCAGCGACGTCGGCTGACGGCCTGCCGCGCGGCCGGTCAGTAGTCGTCGTTGTTGCTGTAGCCGACCAAGTTCTCGAACTTGGTGATCGGCTTCAGGAAGGCCAGCTTGACCGTGCCGGTCGGGCCGTTCCGGTGCTTGCTGATGATCACCTCGGCCACGCCCGGCTCCTTCGACTCCTTGTTGTAGTAGTCGTCGCGGTAGATGAACATGATGATGTCCGCGTCCTGCTCGATGGCGCCGGATTCGCGCAAGTCGCTCATCATGGGGCGCTTGTCGGTACGCGCTTCCACGCCGCGGCTGAGCTGCGACAGCGCGATCACCGGGCACTTCAGTTCCTTGGCCAGCATCTTCAGGCCGCGCGAAATTTCGCCCACGGCCGTGGCGCGGTTCTCGTCGCCCGAGGTGCTGGTCGACATGAGCTGCAGGTAGTCGACCACGATCAGGCCGAGGCGCCCGTACTGGCGCGCCAGCCGGCGCGCATTGGCGCGCAGCTCGCTGGACGAAAGACCCGGCGTCTCGTCGATGTGCAGCGACACCGTGCGCAGCTTCTCGATGGCTTCGGTCAGGCGCGGCCACTCTTCGTCGCTGAGCTTGCCGGTGCGCAGGTGGCCCTGGTCGATGCGGCCGATGGAACCCACGATACGCACCGCCAGCTGGGCGGCGCCCATTTCCATCGAGAACACAGCGACCGGCAGCCCCTCTTCGAGCGCCACGTGCTCGGCGATGTTGATCGCGAGCGAGGTCTTGCCCATCGACGGACGCGCGGCCAGCACGATCATGTCGCCCGGCTGCAGGCCCGAGGTCATCTTGTCGAAATCGTGAAAGCCCGTGCGCACGCCCGTGATGTCGTTCGGGTTCTCGGCCATCTCGGTCACGCGGTCGAGCAGCTCGACCACCAGGGCATCCATGCTCTGGAAGCCCTGCTTCATCCGCGTGCCTTCTTCGCCGATGTTGAAGATCTTCTGCTCGGCTTCGTCCAGGATCTTGTCGACCGCCTTGCCCTGCGGATTGAAGGCGTTGGTTGCGATCTCGTCGGCGGCAGACACGAGCTTGCGCAGGATGGAGCGCTCGCGCACGATCTCGGCGTACCGCCGGATGTTGCTCGCGCTCGGCACGTACTGCGCGAGCGAGTTCAGGTAGACCAGCCCGCCGATGTCGTCGGCCTTGCCGAGGTTCTGCAGCTGCTCGAAGACCGTGATCACGTCGGCCGGCTTGCTGGCATTGATCAGCCCGCCGATGGCCGCGTAGATCAGCTTGTGCTCATGGCGGTAGAAGTCGCCGTCGACCAGCAGGTCGCCCATGCGGTCCCAGGCGCCGTTGTCCAGCAGCAAGCCCCCCAGCACACTGGATTCGGCCTCGATGGAATGAGGCGGAATGCGCAATTGCGCGATCTGGCGGTCGGCCGACGAATCATTGTCGGCATAGGAGAAAACGGCGGACATGGACTTCCCTTGCAACCCTGCATGCTAAGCCGCGCGGGGCGCGGCGTGTGTGGACAAGGTTGTTGATAAACAGTGAACTTCCGGTGCGCCGAGGTGGACAACTTGGACAACTCGCGCGCAGAAAAGAAAAAGCCGCCCGAAGGCGGCTTTCTTGCGTCAGCGCACGGGGCGCTGCAAACGATCAGGCGGTTTCGCCGTAGACCGTGACGGTGATCTCGACGACCACGTCGGTGTGCAGCGAGACGCTCACGGTGTTGTCGCCAACAACCTTGATCGGGCCGTTGGGCAGACGCACTTGCGACTTCGCAACCTTGTAGCCTTGCTTGTTCAGCTCTTCGGCGATGTCGCCGTTGGTGACCGAACCGAACAGACGGCCGTCCACGCCAGCCTTTTGGGTCAGCTTGACGGTCGAGCCGGCGAGCTTTTCGCCCTGGGCTTGCGACTCGGCCAGCTTGGCGGCCGCAGCCTTTTCGAGTTCGACGCGCTTGGCTTCGAATTCGGCCTTGTTGGCAGTGGTGGCGCGACGGGCGCGGCCCGAGGGGATCAGGAAGTTGCGTGCGTAGCCGTCCTTGACCTTGACGATGTCGCCCAGGCCGCCGACGTTCAGAACCTTGTCCAGAAGAATGATTTGCATGGTGTGTACTCCTTCTTAGACGCGGTGCTGGTCGCTGTACGGCACCATGGCCAGGAAGCGCGCGCGCTTGATGGCGGTGTTCAGCTGACGTTGGTAGATCGCGCGCGTGCCGGTCAGGCGTGCGGGGATGATCTTGCCGTTTTCGCTGATGAAGTCACGCAGCGTGTCGATGTCCTTGTAGTCGATTTCTTCGACGCCAGCGACGGTGAAACGGCAGAAGCGCTTGCGCTTGAACAGCAGCGACTGGGTGTTGCGCTTCGGGCGCTTGTCTTTGTTGAATTTCTTGAACGTGGCCATTGGGGGACCTCTTGTCGAAAATTAATCTTGCTGAAAATCCTGGATGTGCAGGACCGGATGCTTGCCGTTGCCCGGTGTCGCGAGAAACCCCTGGAATCGCCAGAGACTTCCCATCGACTGCGCTGCGAGCCGCTCGGCGATGGCGCCGAACGCAACGGCTTTAAGGGCCGTTTTCACCTGCCGGGGCTTCCCTGCCTCCTGGAGCGTCGACTCATGGTCGAGCTTCAGATCGAGGGCGGGAAGGCCGGCTGGCGTGTATCGCAGGGTTCCGAGTTCGGCGACAGAGGCGGTCAGCAGAAGCTGGTTGACCCCGGTCGCCGCAGCGGCAGCCGTCACGCCATCAGTTGTTGTTGGCGGCGTATTCGGCCTGCTGGGCCTTGCGGGCCTCTTCGCGCTCGACCGTCTTCATCATCGACGAAGGACCGGTGTCGGCCTTCTTCTTATGAACGGTCAGGTGACGCAGCACGGCATCGTTGAACTTGAACGCGTGTTCCAGTTCACCCATCACGGCTTGTTCAGCTTCGATGTTGACGCACAGGTAGTGGGCCTTGTTGAGCTTGTTGATCTGGTAAGCCAGCTGACGGCGGCCCCAGTCTTCAACGCGGTGGACCTTGCCGCCGCCGGCCGTGATCAGGCCCTTGTAACGCTCCAGCATGGCCGGAACTTGTTCGCTCTGATCCGGGTGGATGAGCAAGATGATTTCGTAGTGACGCATGGCACTCCTTGTGGATTCTTCCGTGGAAGAGGAAAAGCCATCCGCAGCGTCGGGCGCGGTATGGCAAGGCAAAGCCGGCGATTATAGCCCTGTCTTGCGAGATCCGGCAAGGCGCCTCAGTCGTTGAGGGCCTTGTCGAGGGCCGCGGCCTTCTCCGGGCCCACGGCGGCGCGGATCTTGGGCGCCAGCGCCAGGAGGTCTTCGTAGCTTGTCGTGCCCTCGACTTGGAGGTTGAGCCGGAAGCCCATCAGGCCCAGGCTGCCGGTCAGTTGGGTGGCGATGGGGTACGCGTCCTTGTAGCGCTGCTGCCGGCTGCGGCCGGAAGACGCGGCAGCTGCCGGGGCTGCCGGAACTGGAGGCGCGGCAGCCGGCTGGCCGGCCAAGGGCGCCAGCAAGTCCAGCGCGATCATCTGTTCGATCTCCTCGCGTCCGATGCCCAGGCCCGAGCCGAGCACGTCGTCGATCGAGCGCTTGCCGTCGAACTGGATGAAGGCCGAGCGCTGACGCGGCGTCAACGGCACCGAGCGGTCCTTGAGGACCTGCTGTCCGGCTTCCGTCTTGACAAGAATCATGGGGGTCTCCGGCGAAGTGCTGACACGGGCCCGGGCGGGCCTGTGCCGCCTCAGGCGGGCAGCCGCGATACGGCGCCTGCGAATGTCACGAGTCTGACACCGGAAACGCACTTTGTTTCATTTGCACGGGGCAAGCACGGGGGAATCCCCCATGGGGATTTCCGCCATTCGCCGCGTTGCATCGCACGGCCGGGCATGCCCGGTCGCGCGCTGGCTCAGCCTCTCTGGGCCAGCTGTTGCCAGGTGTCGATCACGCTGTCCGGGTTCAGCGAGATCGATTCGATGCCCTGCTCCGCCAGCCACAGTGCGAAGTCCGGGTGATCGCTGGGGCCCTGGCCGCAGATGCCGACGTACTTGCCTTCGGCCTTGCAGGCCTTGATGACGCGGCTCAGCAGTGCCTTGATGGCCGGGTCGCGCTCGTCGAAGTCGGCCGCCAGCAGCTCGAGGCCGGAGTCGCGGTCCAGGCCCAGCGTGAGCTGGGTCAGGTCGTTCGAACCGATCGAGAAACCGTCGAAGAACTTCAGGAACTCTTCCGGCAGCACGGCATTGCTCGGCACCTCGCACATCATGATCAGCTTGAGCGAGTTTTCACCGCGCTTCAGGCCGTGCTCGCCCAGCAGCGTGGTCACGCGCTCGGCCTGGCCCAGCGTGCGCACGAAGGGCACCATGATCTGCACGTTGGTCAGGCCCATGTCGTTGCGCACGCGCTTGAGCGCCTCGCACTCCATGGCAAAGGCCTCGCCGAAGTCGGCGCTCAGGTAGCGCGCGGCACCGCGGAAGCCCAGCATCGGGTTTTCTTCTTCGGGCTCGTAGCGGCTGCCGCCGATCAGCTTGCGGTACTCGTTCGACTTGAAGTCCGACAGGCGCACGATGACGGGCTTGGGCCAGAAGGCCGCGGCGATGGTCGCGACGCCTTCGGTCACCTTGTCGACGTAGAACGCGCGCGGCGACGCATGGCCGCGGGCCACCGACTCGACGGCCTTCTTCAGGTCGTTGTCGACGTTCGGGTAGTCGAGGATCGCCTTCGGGTGCACGCCGATGTTGTTGTTGATGATGAACTCCAGGCGGGCCAGGCCCACGCCGTGGTTCGGCAGCTGCGCGAAGTCGAAGGCGAGCTGAGGGTTGCCCACGTTCATCATGATCTTCAGATCGATCTCGGGCATCACGCCGCGCTGCACTTCGGTCACTTCGGTCTCGAGCAGGCCGTCGTAGATGAAGCCGGTGTCGCCTTCGGCGCAGCTCACGGTGACGAGCGTGCCGTCCTTCAGCAGGTCGGTGGCGTCGCCGCAGCCGACCACGGCCGGAATGCCGAGTTCGCGCGCAATGATGGCCGCGTGGCAGGTGCGCCCGCCGCGGTTGGTGACGATGGCGGCGGCGCGCTTCATCACCGGCTCCCAGTTGGGGTCGGTCATGTCGGTGACGAGCACGTCGCCGGCCTGCACCTGGTCCATTTCGCTGATGTTGTGCACGATGCGCACGGCACCGGTGCCGATCTTCTGGCCGATGGCACGGCCTTCGGCCAGCACGGCGCCTTTGCCCAGCAGCTTGTAGCGCTGCTCGGCCTTGCCCTGCTGCTGGCTCTTCACGGTCTCGGGACGCGCCTGCAGGATGTAGAGGTGGCCGTCGGTGCCGTCCTTGCCCCACTCGATGTCCATCGGACGACCGTAGTGTTCTTCGATCACCAGCGCGTAGCGGGCCAGTTGCTCGACATCGGCGTCGCTCAGCGAGTAACGGTTGCGCTGCTCGGCCTTGACGTCGGTGGTCTTGACCAGCTTGCCGCTCGCCTTCTTCTCTTCGGGCGTGGCGAACTCCATCTGGATCAGCTTGGAGCCGAGGTTGCGGCGGATGACGGCCTTCTTGCCGGCCTTGAGGGTCGGCTTGTGCACGTAGAACTCGTCGGGATTCACCGAGCCCTGCACCACCGTCTCGCCCAGGCCGTAGCTCGAGGTGATGAACACGACCTGGTCGAAGCCCGACTCGGTGTCGATGGTGAACATCACGCCAGCGGCGCCGAGGTCGGAGCGCACCATGCGCTGCACGCCAGCCGACAGCGCGACCACGTCGTGCTCGAAGCCCTTGTGCACGCGGTAGCTGATGGCGCGGTCGTTGTAGAGGGAGGCGAACACCTCCTTCATCTTGTGCAGCACGTCGTCGATGCCGACCACGTTCAGGAAGGTTTCCTGCTGACCGGCGAACGAAGCGTCGGGCAGGTCTTCGGCGGTGGCCGACGAACGCACGGCGAACGAGGCGGACGGATTGCCGGCGCTCAGCGTGGCGAAGGCTTCGCCGATGGCTTTCTGCAGGTCGGCCGGGAACGGCTGGGCCTCGACCATGGCGCGGATTTCGGCGCCGGCCACGGCCAGGGCGCGCACGTCTTCGGTGTCCAGCGCGGCAAGGCGCTTGCTGATCTTGTCGGCCAGGCCGTCGTGCGCCAGGAACTGACGGAACGCGTGGGCCGTGGTCGCAAAACCGGTCGGCACGCGCACGCCCTGTGGCAGCTGCGAGATCATTTCGCCGAGGCTGGCGTTTTTGCCGCCAACCGACTCGACGTCGGTCATCCTCAGGTTTTCAAATGGCACGACCAGTGCGGTCGCCTCGAAAAGTGCAGACATGGGGAAGCTCCAGAAGTTGAAACCGGCGCTGCATGCAGACGGCGCAGCACGATCGTTGTCGTTGCTTTGGGTGCGGTCGCGGTGTGCATGGAAAGAATTCGAGGGGGTTGGGAAAGCGGATTCCCGATAATGGCCCGGATTGTAGGCGTGGCAGGTCGCGCGCGCCGCAGGACTCCGCCGCAAAAGCAACACCATGCATACACGCACTGTTTTCTTCGTCTCCGACGGCACCGGCATCACCGCCGAAACCTTCGGCAATGCCGTTCTGGCCCAGTTCGAGATGAAGCCGCGCCACGTGCGGCTGCCCTTCACCGACACGGTCGACAAGGCGCACCAGGCGGTGCGGCAGATCAACCACACGGCCGAAATCGAGGGCGTCCGGCCCATCGTGTTCACCACGCTGGCCAACATGGACGTGCTGGGCGTGATCGAAACCGGCTGCAAGGGCATGCTGCTCGACATGTTCGGCACCTTCGTGCGCCCGCTCGAAATCGAGCTGGCCATGAAGTCGAACCATCGCATCGGCCGCTTCAGCGATGTCAGCAAGAGCAAGGCGTACAACGACCGCATCGCGGCCATCGATTTCAGCCTGCAGCATGACGACGGCCAGAGCAACCGCGACCTCGAAGGCGCCGACCTGATCCTGGTCGGCGTGAGCCGCAGCGGCAAGACGCCGACCTCGCTCTACCTGGCGATGCAGCACGGCCTGAAGGCGGCCAACTACCCGTTGATTCCCGAAGACTTCGACCGCCGCCAGCTCCCGCCGGCGCTGAGCCCGCACCGCAAGAAGATCTTCGGCCTGACGATCCAGCCCGAGCGGCTGAGCGAGATCCGCAACGAGCGCCGGCCCAACTCGCGCTATGCCAGCCTCGAGAACTGCCGCCACGAAGTCAGCGAGGCCGAGGCCATGATGCGGCGCGCCGGCATCCGCTGGCTCTCGACGACCACCAAGTCGATCGAGGAAATCGCCACCACGATCCTGCAGGAGCTACGGCCGGAGCGGTTGATCTACTGACCCGCCCCTCCAGTTCGCACGAGAAAAAAAAGGAGGCCATCTGTTCGATGGCCCCCCTTTTTCTTTCAAAGCCCCCTGAACTCAGGCCGGCGCCGTCGTGCGGATCAGGTGGTCGAACGCGCCGAGCGCCGCCTTCGCGCCGTCGCCGGCCGCGATGATGATCTGCTTGAACGGCACCGTGGTGACGTCACCCGCCGCGAACACGCCGGGCACCGAGGTCTGGCCGCGCGCGTCGACAACGATCTCGCCGTGCTTCGTGAGCTCGACCGTGCCCTTGAGCCAGTCGGTGTTGGGCACGAGGCCGATCTGGATGAACACGCCTTCGAGTTCGACCTTCTTCAGCTCGCCCGATGCGCGGTCCTTGTAGACCAGGCCGTTGACCTTCTGGTCGCCGGTGATCTCGGTGGTCTGCGCATTGGTGAAGATGTCGACGTTCTTCAGGCTCTTGAGCTTGCGCTGCAGCACGGCATCGGCGCGCAGTTGCGTGTCGAACTCGATCAGCGTGACATGGCCGACGATGCCGGCGAGGTCGATGGCGGCTTCAACACCCGAGTTGCCGCCGCCGATGACGGCGACGCGCTTGCCCTTGAACAGCGGGCCGTCGCAGTGCGGGCAGTAGGCCACGCCCTTGTTCTTGAACTCGTGCTCCCCGGGCACGTTGATGTTGCGCCAGCGGGCACCGGTCGAGATGATGACCGTCTTGCTCTTGAGCGACGCGCCGCTTTCGAGCTGCACCTCGATGAGGTCCTTGCCCGGCACCAGCGCCTTGGCGCGCTGCAGATTCATGATGTCGACGTCGTAGTCGCGCACGTGCTCTTCGAGCGCATGGGCGAACTTCGGTCCTTCGGTTTCCTTGATCGAGATGAAGTTCTCGATGCCCAACGTGTCGAGCACCTGGCCGCCGAAGCGCTCCGAGGCGACACCCGTGCGGATGCCCTTGCGCGCGGCGTACACGGCGGCGGCGGCACCGGCCGGGCCACCGCCGACGATCAGCACGTCGAACGCGTCCTTGGCGGCGATCTTGGCGGCTTCGCGCTCGACGCCGCTGGTGTCGATCTTGGCGAGGATTTCTTCCAGGCTCATGCGGCCCTGGCCGAACTCGGTGCCGTTCAGGAACACCGTCGGCACGGCCATGATCTGGCGTTCCTTCACTTCGTCGGGGAAGGTGCCGCCTTCGATCATCGTGGTGCGAATGCGCGGGTTCTGGATGGCCATCAGGTTCAGCGCCTGGACCACGTCGGGGCAGTTGTGGCAGGTGAGCGAGACGTAGATTTCGAACTCGAAATCGCCGTCGAGCGCCTTGATCTGGTCGAGCACGGCCTGCTCGACCTTGGGGGGGTAGCCGCCGATCTGCAGCAGCGCAAGGATCAGCGACGTGAATTCATGGCCCATCGGCAGGCCGGCAAAGCGCGGGCCGTGGTTTTCGCTCGGGCGGTTGACCGAGAACGAGGGCTTGCGGTGGTTGTCGTCGCGGCTTTCGGTCAGCGTGACCAGCGGCGAGACTTCGGCAACGTCCTTCAGCAGCGACAGCATTTCGCCCGAAGCCTTGCTGTCGTCGAGCGAGGCAACGATCTCGATCGGCTGCGTGGCGCGTTCGAGGTAACTCTTCAATTGGGCTTTGGTGCTGGCGTCAAGCATGAGGGACTCACTTTCGATATCTGAAAACTATCAACTGGGGACAAAAAAGCCCGGGGCCTCGTGAGCGCCCGGGCTTTGCGCGGGGCGCTTAGATCTTGCCGACGAGGTCGAACGACGGAGCGATGGTCTTGTCGCCGTCATTCCACTTGGCCGGGCAGACTTCGTTCGGGTGCTCGGCGGTGTAGACCGCTGCCTTGAGCTTGCGCAGGGTTTCCTTGACGTCGCGGGCGATTTCGTTGGAGTGCACTTCGGCGGTCTTGATGATGCCGTCGGGGTTGATCACGAAGGTGCCGCGCAGTGCCAGGCCTTCTTCGGGGATGTGCACGCCGAACGCGTTGGTCAGCGTGTGGGTCGGGTCGCCCACCAGGGGGAACTTGGCCTTGCCGACGGCCGGCGACGTGTCGTGCCAGACCTTGTGCGAGAAGTGCGTGTCGGTGGTCACGATGTAGACCTCGGCACCCAGCTTCTGGAACTCGGGGTAGTGGTCGGCCGCGTCTTCGACTTCGGTCGGGCAGTTGAAGGTGAAGGCCGCCGGCATGAAGATCAGCACAGACCACTTGCCCTTGAGCGTCTCGTCGGACACATCGATGAACTTGCCATTGAGGTAAGCCTGGGTCTTGAAGGGTTGGACTGCGGTGTTGATCAGGGACATGTGATTCCTTGGATGCTGCGGTTGGAAAGAAAAGTGCGAGCCATGAGTATAACTACCAATATATTGTTTTTGATAGATATCAACTATTGAAAGTATTGGAACCCGCTATGTTTGCGATCGCGCCGCGCATCGCCTTGCGCCAGGTCAATACGAACGTGTATCACCATCACACGCATGCAGACCGGCGCAGCATGGGTTTGCTTGCAAGTGCGTGTTCTCCCCTCGGACAATCACCGCTTTCAGAACAAGGAAAATAATCATGAAGGGCGACCCCAAAGTCATCGAACACCTGCAGGCGCAGCTCAAGAACGAGCTGACTGCGATCAACCAGTACTTCCTCCACTACCGCATGCTCAAGCACTGGGGCCTGGACAAGCTGGCGAAGAAAGAATACGAAGAATCCATCGGCGAGATGAAGCACGCCGACAAGCTCATGGACCGCATCTTCATGCTCGACGGCCTGCCCAACCTGCAGGACCTGGGCAAGCTGAACATCGGCGAAGACGTGCCCGAACTGCTGCGTTGCGACCTCGGCGCCGAAACCGGGGCGCAAGCGACCATCAAGGACGGCATCGCGCATTGCGAATCGGTGCGCGACTATGTCTCGCGCGACCTGCTGCAAGAGATCCTGGACGACACCGAGGAGCACATCGACTTCCTCGAGACGCAGATCGACCTGATCGACCGCGTCGGCCTGCAGAACTACCTGCAGTCGCAGATGGGCGAGCTCGAGTAAGCACAACGCAACGCCGCCACGGCATTGCAAACAAACGGGGCCTCGGCCCCGTTTTTTATTGCTCTTTACTTAACTTTATCCCCACTGAATAGCAGTCATTCTCATTCGCGCGAATACAATTCGCGCTTTCGATGACTGCCCCCGCCCGTTCCGACAACCGCCGCCGCGCCTATTGGCTCAAGACCCTCCACGAGTGGCATTGGGTCAGTTCTGCCATCTGTCTCGTCGGGATGATCCTGTTCAGCGTCACGGGCTTCACGCTCAACCACGCGGGCCAGATCGAGGCCAAGCCGGTCGTCACCACGCACAACGGCACCGTCGACGACGCGCTGCGCGCCCGCCTCGAACAGCAACTGCCGGCCGCCAAGGCTCAACAAGGCAAGGCCCCGCTGCCCGCCGAACTGCAAGCCTGGCTGCGCAAGCAGTGGGACATCGACACCGCCGGCCGCGAGGCCGAGTGGTCCGACGACGAAATCTACCTCTCGCTCCCCCGCCCCGGCGGCGACGCCTGGCTGCGCCTGAGCCTGCCCGAGGGCGAGGTCGAATACGAGCGCACCGACCGCGGCTGGCTCTCCTATTTCAACGACCTGCACAAGGGCCGCAACACCGGCACCGCCTGGAGCTGGTTCATCGACATCTTCGCGGCCGCCACGCTGGTCTTCTCGGTCACCGGGCTGTTCATTCTCAAGATGCATGCGGGCAACCGCCCCTTCACCTGGCCCATGGTGGGCATGGGGTTGGTGGTGCCCGTGCTGCTCGCGCTGCTGTTCATTCACTGACCGATCCGATAGCTGGACCGGTCGGCACGTTGTTTTTGTTGATTCAGGAAAAGAGGTTTCCCGTGCACCTTCGCTACTCGCTCGCACCGATCGCCATGTCGGCGCTGTTCGCGGCCCCGGCCCTTGCCGCCGGCCTGTCGGTCAACATCGAGATTCCCCGACTCAATGTGTCGGAGTACCACCGCCCCTACGTGGCGACCTGGATCGAGCGCGCCGACAGCACGATGGCCGGCACGCTGGCCGTCTGGTACGACGTGCGCACCAAGACCAACAACCCCGAGGGCGAAGGCACCAAGTGGCTCAAGGACATGCGCCAGTGGTGGCGCCGCGGCGGCCGTGAACTGGCGGTGCCGGTCGACGGCATCACCGGCGCCTCCAAGCCCGCGGGCAAGCACCAGCTGAGCTTCACCGAAGGCTCGGGCGCTATGCCCAAGCTCGCCCCCGGCGCCTACAAGCTGGTGGTGGAAGCCGCCCGTGAAGTCGGCGGCCGCGAGGTCGTGACCATCCCGTTCCAGTGGCCGCCCACCGCCGCCGCGCAACCGGTTGCAGCCGGCAAGGAAGAGCTCGGCGAAATTAAGCTCGAACTCAAGCCCTGACTTCCGACCGATCCGCCCCCTTCGCCCGCTCTCTCATTCCAAGGACCCCCATGACCCGCTTCACCCTGCGCGCCGCCGGCCTCGCCCTCGCCCTTTCGGCCGTTGCTTCCGTGACTCAGGCGCACAACGCCTGGCTGCTGCCCTCGACCACCGTGCTGTCGAAGGCCGACACCGTGAGCGTCGACGCGGCCGTGTCGAACGACCTGTTTGTCGCCAACCACGCGCCGTTGCGCCTGGAGGGCCTGCAGATCACCGCTCCCGACGGCAGCGTGGTCAAGCCTGAATCCGAAGCCAAGCTCAAGCTGCGCAACGTGTTCGACGTGAACGTGGCACAGGCGGGCACCTACCGCATCGCGGTGGTCAACAACGGCGCGTTCGCCGCCTGGAAGGACAAGGCCACGGGCCAGAACAAGCGCGCCCGCGGCACGGCCGAAACCATCGCCAAGGAAATCCCGGCCGACGCGCAAGAGGTGACGATCACGCAATCGGCCGGCCGCATCGAGACCTTCGTGACCGTCGGCAAGCCCTCGGCGCTCAAGCCCATCGGCCAGGGCCTGGAACTGATCTCCACCGGCAGCCCGACCGACCTCGTCAAGGGCGAGAAGGCGACCTTCACGCTGCACCTGGACGGCAAGCCCGCCAAGGACCTCGAAGTGACCGTTACCGCCGGCAACACCCAGTACCGCGACAAGCTCGACGAGGTCAAGCTCAAGACCGACGACAAGGGCCAGTTCAGCGTGACCTGGCCGAACGCCGGCATGTACTGGCTCGACGCCAGCACCAAGGACAGCAAGACCACCGTGCCGCAAGCCAAGGAACGCCGCCTGAGCTACGCGGCCACCCTGGAAGTGATGCCCTGATCCTCCCGTTCCCTTGAGTCTTTCGTTCAGCACCTGGCGCGCGGGCGGCTACGCCAACGCGGCCGTCCCCCGTCGCGCCGATCCCGCCAGCCTTCAGCAGCTCGGCGGGCAGACGATGGGCACGACCTGGTCGCTGCGCTTCGACAACCCGCAGATGCTGCCGCTCGCGCAGGTGCGCGAGGCGGTCGAAGCCGCGCACGCGCGCGTGATCGCGCAGATGAGCCATTGGGAGCCGGACTCCCTCATCAGTCGCTTCAACACCGCGCCCGCCGGTTCGCGCCATGCGCTGCCGGCGGAGTTTGCGCAGGTGATGCAGTGCGCGCTCACGTGGGCGCAGGCCAGCGGCGGCGCGATCGATCCGACGGTCGGCGCATTGGTGGCGAGCTGGGGCTTCGGCCCCGCAGCGTCGCAGGACAACGCCCTGCCGGCGCCCGACGCGCTGGCCGCAATTCACTCGCACGTCGGCTGGCAACGGCTGACATTCGATGCCTCCAACCACACACTGCTGCAACCCGGCGGCGTGCAGCTTGACCTCTCAGGCATCGCCAAGGGTTTCGCGGTGGACCACGGCGTCGACGCGCTGCGCGCACTCGGCCTCAGCGACCTGCTGTTCGAAATCGGCGGCGAGCTGCGCGGCATCGGCCGGCGGCCCGGCGGCGTGCCGTGGCAGGTGCAGGTCGACACCGAGATGCCGACCCCGCAACGCATCGCGCTGGCCGACATGGCAGTGGCGACCTCGGGCGACCGCTGGCACCGGCGCGCGCTCGAAGGCCGCAGCTGGTCGCACACCATCGATCCGCGCGACGGCGAACCGGTGGCGCACGCGCTGGCCAGCGTCACGGTGCTGCATCCGCAATGCATGCAGGCGGACGCGCTCGCCACCGTGCTGACCGTGCTCGGACCCGACGAGGGCCTGGCCTTTGCGCAGCCGCGCGACATCGCGGCCCTGTTCATTTCCCGCGCCGACGACGGATCGGTCTCCGAGCGCGCCACGCGGGCGTGGCAGGCGCAGGCCGGCGCATGACAGAGACCTTGTGGCGTGCGCTGGGCGCCAGCGCGACGGTCGCGGCCTATGCCGCGCTGTGCCTGGGCATCTATGCGCGCCAGCGGCGGCTGCATGCCATGGCCGCCCGCGAAGCCGCAGTGCTGTCAGCCGGTGACGGCGAGCAGGCGTCGCCCACCCTCGTGCTGTTCGCCAGCCAGACCGGTCAGGCCGAAACCATCGCGTGGCAGACCGCGCGGCGACTGCGCGCAGCCGGCACCGCGGTGCGCGTGATGGCGCTCAACGCGCTTGACAGCGCCACGCTCGCCTCGGCCCGACGTGCCCTCTTCGTGGCCAGCACTTACGGCGAGGGCGATGCACCCGACGGCGCCAGCGTGTTCGCCGAACGCGTGATGGGCGCGCCGTTGGCGCTGCCTTCGCTGCGCTACGCCGTGCTCGCGCTGGGCGATCGCCAGTACGCCCACTTCTGCGGCTTCGGGCGCGCGCTCGACGCGTGGCTTCACACGTCCGGCGCCGTGCGCGACTTCGACGCCATCGAGGTCGACAACAGCGACCCCGTCGCGCTCGCCGATTGGCAGTCCCGCTGGGGCGATGCACCCGAGGACATCGACGACGCCCCGGCGAGCTTTGCGCCCTGGCGGCTCACGCGGCGCGAACTGCTCAACGCCGGCAGCACGGGCGGCCCCGTCTTTCACCTCGGCCTGACGCCGCAAGCCGGCGCCCTGCCGCACTGGGCGTCGGGCGACCTCGTGCAGGTCGCCGTCGCGAGCGATCCGGCACGGCCGCGCGATTACTCGATCGCCTCCCTACCCGCCGACGGCGAGTTGCAACTGCTCGTGCGGCAGGAGCAGCACCCCGACGGCTCGATGGGCGCTGCGTCGGGCCTGCTCACCTCGACGCTCTCGGTCGGCGACAGCGTCGCGCTGCGCTTGCGGGCGCACCGCGGCTTCAGGCTCGAGGGCAATGAGAACCGCCCGCTGATCCTGATCGGCAACGGCACCGGCCTGGCCGGCTTGCGCGCCCACCTGCGCACACGCGCCGCCGCCGGGCGAAAAGACAACTGGCTGGTGTTCGGCGAGCGCCAGTCCGCGCACGACTTCCTCTGCCGCGAGGAGATCGAGGCCTGGCAGGCCGACGGCACGCTCGCCCGGCTCGACATGGTGTTCTCGCGCGATCAGGCCGAGCGCTTCTACGTGCAGCATCGCCTGCTGCAGGTGGCCGACACGCTGCAGGCCTGGCTGCGCGACGGCGCCGCCGTCTATGTCTGCGGCAGCCTGCAGGGCATGGCGTCGGGCGTCGATGCCGCGCTGCGGCAGATCGCCGGCGACGACCTCTGGGCCGAGCTGTCGGCCAGCGGGCGCTACCGCCGCGACGTCTACTGAACAGCTCGCGCGGCGGGCTCAGTTGCGTCCCGGCAACGGGTGGCGAGAAACTTTTGGCTTAAAAGTTCACTTTTTAGCACCTTGGTATTGAGAAGCAATATCATTTGCATCGATTTGCAAAAACCCTCGCAAATCAGCTCACCCAGCCAGTCTTGCCGCCCTTTTCTCCCCTGAGAGTGCGCCGCCCGGACCCAGCCAGTCGAGCCCTGCCCGCCCGCCCTTTCTGGAGAAAACAACATGGCCTACATCAAGAGCCGCAAACACGCCGTCGCCCGCGCAGTTCCTCACCTGTCGGGTGCCGCCGCAGCCACGCTGCTGGCCCTCGCAGCCCCCGCCGCCTTTGCCCAGACCGGGCGCGCACTGCCTGAAGTCCGCGTGCAGGATTCGACGGCCGCCGACTACAAGACCGACACCTCGGCCAACCCGAAGTTCACGGCCCCGCTGGTGAACACGCCGCAGACGATCCAGGTGATCAAGGAACAGATCATTCGCGAACAGGGCGCGACCACGCTGACCGAAGCGCTGCGCAACACCGCCGGCGTCGGCACCTTCTTCCTGGGCGAGAACGGCAACACGAACACCGGCGACGCCGTGTTCATGCGCGGCTTCGACAGCTCCAGCAGCATCTTCGTGGACGGCATCCGCGACCTGGGCTCGGTCTCGCGCGACATGTTCAACATCGAGCAAGTTGAAGTGGTGAAGGGCCCGTCGGGCACCGACGTGGGCCGCGCCTCGCCCACCGGCTACATCAACCTCGTGACCAAGAAGCCGAAGCTCGAAGACAGCTTCCTGGGCTCGCTCGGTTTCGGCAGCGCCGACTACAAGCGCGGCAGCATCGACTGGAACAAGTCGCTCAGCAGCGCCAACGGCATCGGCGCGGCCTTCCGCCTGAATGCAGCAATGGAAGACGGCGGCGTGCCCGGCCGCGACTTCGTGAAGAACAAGCGCACCGCCATTGCACCGTCGATCGCACTCGGCCTGAACTCGCCCACGCGCTTCTACTTCGACTACCTGCACGTCGACCAGGACAACGTGCCTGACGGCGGCGTGCCGACCATCGGCCTGCCCAGCTATTCAAACCCCGATCCGGTCGCCCTCGGCGCACGTCGCCGCAGCTTCCTGAACTACGCGGCACCGGTCGATCCGAAGAACTTCTACGGCACCGCATACGACTTCAACAAGGTGACGGCCGACATGTTCACCGCGCGCGTGGAGCACGACTTCACGCCCGACGTGACGCTGCGCAACACGACCCGCTACGGCAAGACGAAGCAGGACTACATGCTGACGTCGTTCATGCTCGCGGGCCTTGCAGCAACCGGCCGGCCGCCGGCAGCCGGCGCCGCCTTCCTGGACACGCCGATTCCGGGCCTGCCCGCGTCGTGGACGGTCACACGCAACTCGCCGACCAACAAGAACCAGGAAAACACGATCTTCGTCAACCAGACGAACGTGACCGCCAAGTTCAACACCGGCAGCCTGAGCCACTCGCTCAGCGCGGGCGTCGAGCTGATCCGTGAAGAGCAATCGAGCCTGGGCTACTTCAGCCCCGGTGCGACGTTCAACGGCAAGGTCGTGCAGAACGGCGCCTGGCCGGTGGCCAACCTCTACGCGCCGAACCCGTACGTGAACGGCTACAACCGCATGCTCAGCGGCGCCGACAGCAAGGGCGTGACCAACACGGTCGGCCTCTACGCCTTCGACACCGTCAAGCTCAACGAGCAGTGGCAGATCACCGGTGGCCTGCGCTTCGACCACTACAACACCTCGTTCCAGAGCGCGACGCTGTCGACCGCAACGACCAACCCCGGCCTGCCGGTCGGCACGCTGGTGCCCTCGTCGCTCAAGCTGTCGGACAACCTGTTCACGGGCAAGATCGGCGTGGTCTACAAGCCCGCGAAGAACGGCAGCATCTATGCGGCCTACGGCACCTCGGCCCAGCCCCCGGGCGGCGCGAACTTCTCGCTGTCGGCTGCCGGCACGGGCAACAGCGCGGCGCGCACCGACTTCCTGCCGCAGAAGGCCAAGACTTTTGAAGTCGGCACGAAGTGGGACGTGCTGGACGACAAGCTGTCGCTGACCGGCGCGGTCTACCGCACCGACGTGACCAACGAAGTGGTGCAAGACCCGACCAACACCGCGCTGTACTACCAGAGCGGCAAGAAGCGCGTGCAGGGCATCGAGCTGGGCGTGGCAGGCACCATCACGGAACGCTGGGGCATGAGCGCCGGCTTCACGACGATGGACACCAAGGTGCAGAGCGGCCCCAACGTCACCGCCGACGGCACCAACGTGCTGACCTACACGCCGAAGAACTCGTTCACGGCCTGGACCACCTACCAGTTTCCGTTCGGCCTGACGGTCGGCGGCGGCGCGCGCTACAACGGCAAGCTGCACCGCGGCACCGACGGCGCGGTGGGCACGCCTGCGTACATCGATTCTTACTGGGTGTTCGACGCCATGGCGTCGTACCGCATCAACAAGAACATCGACATCCAGCTGAACATCGCCAACCTGTTCGACAAGCAGTACGCGGCAGCCATCAACAAGAGCGGCTACCGCTACACGCCGGGCACGCCTCGCTCGGCCAAGATCACCGCGAACTTCGCGTTCTGATCCCGACGACCGCGTCGCCTCTGTGCCGGCCCCTGCGGCAGGCGCAGTGCGACACTCAAGCCCCGGCCTGCGCCGGGGCTTTTTTCTTGTGGAGTTCACCGAAATGATGCTGCATGTGCCCGACGTGCTGAGCCCAGACCAGGTGCGCGAGATGCGCGCCGCGCTCGACGCCACCCAATGGGTCGACGGCCGCGAAACCGTGGGTGACCAGGGCGCGCAGGTGAAGCGCAACCGCCAGTTGCCGGAGTCTTCGCCCGTCTCGCGCGAACTCGGCGCGACCATCCTGGCCGCGCTCTCGCGCCACGCGCTGTTCTTCTCGGCAGCACTGCCTGCGCGTTTCGTGCCGCCACTGTTCAACCGCTACGAAGGCGGCGAACACTACGGTGTGCATGTCGACGGCTCGGTTCGCGCGGTGCCGGGCAGCAGCCAGCAGCTGCGCACCGACCTGTCGTGCACCCTCTTCCTGAGCGACCCGGACGATTACGACGGCGGCGAGTTGGAAGTGATCGACACCTACGGCTCGCACGAGGTCAAGCTGCCAGCCGGCGACCTGATCCTTTACCCGGCAAGCAGCCTGCACCGCGTGCACCCGGTCACGCGCGGGGCGCGGGTGTGCTCGTTCTTCTGGCTGCAGAGCATGGTGCGCAGCGACGCGCAGCGCGGGATGCTGTTCGAACTCGACCAGACCATCCAGAAACTGCGCGCCCGCCTGGGCGAATGCGAGGAAACCGTGGCGCTCACCGGCCACTATCACAACCTCTTGCGGCTCTGGGCCGAGGTGTAACACCGGCTTGCAAACTCCGACCGCATGTCAGTCATAGTTATTGCAAATGCGATGGATTCTTATTTATAATGAGTCACATCCAACAGCCAGCCAACTGCCGCTTTCACCACCATGATCGTTTGCGTCTGCCGCCGAGTCTCTGACCGTGAAATCGCACGTCATGTGCGAGCCGGGATGACGTTCGACGAAGTCCAGTTCGAACTCGGCGTGGCCACCCAGTGTGGTCAGTGTGAAGGTTGTGCCCGCGACATCGTGGCGCAGTGCAGCGTCTCTCACCCGGTCGCCGCACTCCACTGCGAATCGGCGCCGAGAGCGATCCAGCTTGCCAACTCCATCAAGGAAAGCAAAGCATGGAACTCGTCTCGGCTCTCGGCGGCAGCCTGATCCTCGTCGCCGGCTCTGTCTGGTGGATTTTTCGCAAGTAGCGTCTCTGTAGCGGTTTTGCTGCAATCGGGGCACGATTTGTAGTGCCCGCATTCGAATGGTTGATCGTGTCTGACCGCTTTGCCCCCCCTCCCTCTTTCCTTGGCCTGTCGCGCACTGTCGTCATCGCCGGCGGTGTGATCCTGTTTCACGGCGCCGCGCTGTGGGCGCTGCAAAGCGGCCTGCTGCGCCGGGCCGCCGAAGTGGTGATTCCCGTCGAGATCCTGAGCCAGTTCGTCGAACCGCCGAAACCCAAGGCCGATCCGCCCCCCCCGCCTCCTCCGCCGCCGCAACCCAAGGTGAACAAGGCGCCGCCGCCGCCGCGCCCGCAGGCCATTCGCGAGCCCAAGCCGACGCCTGCGCCGAGCGCGCCCGTCGGCACCACGGAGCCGCCGCCCCCGGCCGCGCCACCGGCACCGCCCGCGCCGCCAGCCCCTCCCGCACCGCCGCCGGCACCTCCGGCGCCGCCCGCCGTGCAGCTGCCGTCGAGCAATGCCGACTACCTGCAGAACCCGAAAGCGGTCTACCCCGCCATGAGCAAGCGGCTCGGCGAGCAGGGCAAGGTGATCGTGCGCGTGCTCGTGGGCGCCGACGGCCTGCCCAAGAGCGCCGAGGTCAAGAAATCCAGCGGCTTCGATCGCCTCGACGAGGCCGCCGTGGAATACATCATGAAATGCCGGTTCGTGCCCGGCAAGGTCAACGGCGTGGTGCAGGCCATGTCTTACGACGCCCCCGTCAACTACGTCCTGAACTAATTTTTCTCTGGAGCAACTTCGTATGGATTCCCATTTTGGCTTGATGAACGTCTGGAATCAGGGCGACTTCGTCACCAAGGCTGTCGCGGTTCTGTTGATCGGCATGTCCCTCGCGTCGTGGATCGTGATCATCGTGAAGGCGCTCGACGTCATCCGCTACAAGCGCTTCGCCAAGCACTCGCAAGACTTCTGGCACAGCGAAGACTTCGCCACCGCCCTGAACAAACTGGGCACCGACGACGGCAACCCGTTCCGCGCCCTGGCGCTCGAGGGCCGCGAAGCCGCCGCCCACCACCGCAACACCAAGGCGCACCTGCATGACGCGCTCGACGTGAGCGACTGGATCACGCGTTCGCTGCGCAACGGCATCGACGCCTTCACGGCACGCCTGCAGACCGGCCTCGCCATCCTCGCTTCGGTGGGCTCGACGGCACCGTTCATCGGCCTGTTCGGCACGGTCTGGGGCATCTACCACGCGCTAATGAGCATCGGCTCTGCCGGCCAGGCGACCATCGACAAGGTGGCCGGCCCGATCGGCGAAGCACTGATCATGACGGCGCTGGGCTTGGCGGTCGCGATCCCCGCCGTGCTGGGCTACAACGCGCTGGTGCGCGGCAACAAGTTCGTGCTGACCAAGCTCAACAGCTTCGCCCACGACCTGCACGCCTACTTCGTGACCGGCGCCCGCGTGCAAAGCGGCAGCGGTGAAGCCGTCGTGGTTCCGCTCAAGAAGGGCTGAGCAGCATCATGGCTTTCGGAACCCAAGACGAACCCGATGAGGTGATGAACGAGATCAACATGACGCCGCTGGTCGACGTCATGCTGGTGCTCCTGATCATCTTCATCATCACCGTGCCAGTCATGAAGCACGCCGTGAACATCGACCTGCCCCGCGCCAGCAGCGAGCCCGAGCAGCCCAAGCCGCAGAACATCCTGTTCAGCGTCACGGCCGATGGCTCTTACTACTGGAACGAAGAGAAGATCGACGACAGCCAACTGCCGAACCGCCTGGCCGCCGAAGCCGCCAAGGAACCGCAGCCCGAGCTGCACATCCGCGGCGACAAGGCCGTGCGCTACGAGCGCGTGGCCAAGGCCATGGCCGAGGCGCGTGAAGCCGGCGTGCGCAAGATCGGCTTCATCACCGAGCCCGACACGAAGTGATCTGAACGAATGAGCAAATGATCGAAAAAAAGTTGATCGCGACGATTGACTTTATATTGAGAATCATTATCATTCACTCATCGCTTCCATAAAGGAACTCCAGATGCCAGCCACCCCGAATGCCTTTTCTGTTCTGAACCACCCTTCGCTCGACCAATCGGGTGGCGGTCATGCATCGATCCAGGTGGCGCGTCCGGCGCCAATGGTCGAAAGCACGGAGCTTCTGAAAGGAAGCAAGACCGTGGGCATCATGCACAACGGCTCGCTCTACCGGCTTCAAGCCACCAAACTCGGCAAGCTGATCCTGACCAAGTAAGTCGATCAGCCCGCCCCTCGCGCAAGTTTCATCGTGGGGCGACTCGAGGAGATTCATCTCCGAAGGGTCGTTTTTTGCTAGCCAACGGTTCGCCGACTAGCCAAGCTTTTTTTCACGCTGAAGCCCCAAAAACGAAAACGCCGACTATCTGGTCGGCGTTTTGCTTTGGGCGAAGCGAAAAGGCTTACAGGCCGAGCGCGGCGATGCCGGCCTTGGCGATTTGCGCGTCTTCGTTCGACTTCACGCCGCTCACGCCGACTGCGCCGATGACGTGGCCGTCCTTCACGATCGGCACGCCGCCTTCGAGCAGGCCTTCCACCAGGGGCGCCGTCAGGAACGCGGTGCGGCCGCCGTTGATGATGTCTTCATAGACCTTGCTGTCGCGACGGCCCATGGCGGCGGTGTGTGCCTTGGCGGGGGCGATGTGCGAGGACAGCGCGGCGGCACCGTCCAGGCGCTGCAGCCAGAGCAGGTTGCCGGCGTCGTCGGAGATGGCGATGGTCACGGCCCAGTTGTTCTTCAGGGCCTCGGCTTCCGCTGCAGCGGCGATGGCCTTGACGTCGGCGAGTTCGAGGAATGATTTGGTCTTCATGAATAAGCTCAGGTTGCGTCGAAACCCGACAGCATAACGGCGGGGCGCCGCAGCGTCCCGCCGGGGCTTAAGAACATCGGGCATACGGTCTTTGCCGGGGGCCCTCTTGCAGCCCCCTAGAATGCGCCCAACTGTGTGTTATTGCATGCAGCAACCTCAGGAGCTTCGGCCATGAACGACCGTGTAACCACCCTCGACACTTCCACCGGCTACGGCCAGACACTGCCGCAGGCCGAACGCCAGCGCGTGCTGCGCAACACCTACTGGCTGCTGGCGCTGAGCCTGCTGCCCACCGTGCTGGGCGCCTGGGTCGGCGTGAGCACCGGCATCACCCGTTCGCTCACCGGCGGACTCGGCCTGATGGTCTTCCTCGGCGGCGCCTTCGGCTTCATGTTCGCGATCGAGAAGACCAAAAACTCGGCCGCCGGCGTGCCGGTGCTGCTGGGCTTCACCTTCTTCATGGGCCTGATGCTCTCGCGCCTGCTCGCGATGGTGCTCGGCTTCAAGAACGGCCCCGAACTGATCATGACGGCCTTCGGCGGCACCGCCGGCGTGTTCTTCGTGATGGCGTCGCTGGCCACGGTCATCAAGCGTGACCTGTCGGGCATGGGCAAGTTCCTGTTCGTCGGCGCGCTGGTGCTGATGCTCGGCGCGGTCATCAACGTCTTCGTGGGCTCGAGCACCGGCATGCTGGTGATCTCGGTGGCGGCCATCGGCATCTTCTCGGCCTACATGCTCTATGACCTGAAGCAGATCATGGACGGCGGCGAAACCAACTACATCAGCGCCACGCTGGCCCTGTACCTGGACATGTTCAACGTGTTCCAGAGCCTGCTGGCCCTGCTGGGCATCTTCGGCGGCGAGCGCGACTGATCGGTTACCTCCAACCCCAAGAAAAAAGGCCCTTTCGGGCCTTTTTTCATTCCAGCTCGAAGACCGCAATCGACTCGACGTGCGCCGTGTGCGGGAACATGTTCACCACGCCCGCGAAGGTGCAGCGGTAGCCCGCCTGGTGCACCAGCAGGCCGGCATCGCGCGCCAGCGTCGACGGGTTGCAGCTCACGTACACGATGCGCTTCGGCGGCGTCCAGCCATTGGCGCGAAGTTCGGGTTGCAGATGCAGGTCGGCCATCGCCTTGGCCAGCGCGAAGGCGCCTTCGCGCGGTGGGTCGACCAGCCACTTGTCGGCGCTGCCGTCGGCCACCAGCATCTCGGGCGTCATCTCGAACAGGTTGCGCGTCACGAACTGGGTGGCTGAAAGCGCGCGCCGCTCGGGCGTTGCAGGCTGATTTCTCTTGAAGTTCTCGGTCGCGCGCGCCACCAGCGTGTCGCTGCCTTCGATGCCCAGCACCTCGCGCGCCTGGCTGGCCAGCGGCAGCGTGAAGTTGCCCAGGCCGCAGAACCAGTCGATCACGCGCTCTTCGGGCTGCACGTCGAGCAGGCGCAGCGCCTTGCCGACCAGCGCGCGGTTGATGTGCGGGTTGACCTGGGTGAAATCGGTGGGCTTGAACGGCATCGTCACACCGAACGCGGGCAGGCGGTAGGCCAGCGGCATGCCGCCCTCCTCCAGCAGCTTCACGGTGTCCGGGCCCTTGGCCTGCAGCCACCATTGAACGCCCTCGTTCTCGGCCGCAAACGCCTTGAGCCGCCCGATGTCGGCATCCGACAGCGGCTCGAGGTGCCGCAGCACCAAGGCGATGGTGCCCAGCGCGGTCGAACCCGGCGCGTCGCCGCAGGCCAGTTCGATCTGCGGGCAGGTCTCGCGCGCATCCATCGAGCCGATCAGCGCGCGCAACGGCATCAGCATGGCGCTGACCTGCTTGGGCAGCACGGGGCAGACCTGCATGTCGGCCAGGTAGCGGCTCTTGCGCTCGTGGAAGCCGATCAGCACCGTGCCCTTCTTGACCACATGGCGCACCGACAGGCGCGCCCGGTAGCGGTAATGCCAGGCCGGGCCTTCGAGCGGACGCAGCACGTTCTCGGGCTTGACCTTGCCGAGGTGCCAGAGGTTGTCTTCGAGCGCCCGCTGCTTCACCGCGACCTGGGCAGCGGCGTCGAGGTGCTGCATCTTGCAGCCACCGCACGCGCCCGTGTGCAGGCCGAAGTGCGGACAGCCGGGGCGCACGCGCTGCGAGGATTCGCGGCGGATCTGCGTGACCGTGCCCTGTTCCCAGTTGTTCTTGCGGCGATGGACGTTGAACTGCACTTCCTCGAAGGGCAGTGCGCCTTCGATGAACACGACCATGCCGTCGGACTTGTGTGAAACGCCTTGCGCGTCCAGGTCGAGCGACTCAACCTGGAGCCATTCATCGGCGGGGCTCGCGGGGACTTTCTTTTCTTCGATGGATTCCGTCATCCCCCGATTGTCTCAGCGTCGCCAGGGTGGTCCGGCCGCGACGGGTTACCTTCTTTCTGTCAGGCGGCTAGAACAACGCGTCGCGGCCGACGCCGGAGCGTGCCAACTGCTTGCGCATCTTGGCCAGCGCCTCGTTCTGGATCTGCCGCACGCGCTCGCGCGTCAGGCCCAGCCGCACGCTCAGCACCTCGAGCGTTTCGGGCTCCCGGTCGTGCAGGCCGTAGCGGCCTTCAAGCACCTCGCGCTCCCGCGCGTTGAGCGCCTGCACCCACTGATCGAGCAAGCGCTCCACCTCGTGCGTGTGCGTCACGCCGGCCGGGTTGCCTTGCTCGTCGTCGGAAGCCACGGTGTCGGCCAGCGTGAAACCTTCTTCGCCGTGGGCGTCGCCTGCATCGAGCGAACGCGGCGCCTCGGCCAGCGCCAGCAGGTCGGTCACCGCCTGCACGTCGCGACCGAGCAGCGCGGCCATGTCCTCGACGCGCACACCGTCGGGTCGGCTCGCCATGAAGTCGGCATCGCCTTCGAGCGCGCGCCGCGCCCTCAAGACTTGCTGCAGCTCCCGCACGACATGCACCGGCAGGCGGATCGCCCGCGCCTGCGTGATGGCGGCGCGTTCGACCGATTGGCGGATCCACCAGGTCGCGTAGGTGGAGAAGCGAAACCCGCGCTCGGGCTCGAACTTGGTGATGGCGTGCATCAGCCCGAGGTTGCCTTCCTCGATGAGGTCGGACAGCGGCATGCCGCGTCCCAGGTAGTTCTTGGCGATGTTGACCACGAGCCGCAGGTTGTGCTCGATCATCGATTGCCGCGCCGCGAAGTCGCCGGCGCGCGCGGCGCAGGCGGTGGTGTATTCCTCGGCGGGGGTGAAGAGCTCGGTGCGCCGGACCTGGCGCAGGTAGATGGTCAGGGCATCGGCGCCCTCGCCACCCATGACTTCGGCGGTCGCACCGTGAAGCGGGGTCGATACCGCAGAGGGAATCGACGGATCCGCGGTGGGGTCGTCGGGAAGAGAGTCTGCGCTCAGCGGCTCGTCGCCGCTGTCCTGGTGGCCATTGCGACCGCCGTTGTTTTGGGGTGAAGGGCTGCCCTGCCCCGCCAGCCCGCGCACGGGCAGTGTGCGGCGAGGGCGGGAGGCAGCCATGGCATCACCGGTTGGGCAGGTAACGCGACGGGTCGACGGGCTTGCCCTGGCGGCGGATCTCGAAATGCAGCTTCACGCGATCGGCGTCGCTGTTGCCCATTTCGGCGATCTTCTGGCCCTTCTGAACCGACTGGTCTTCCTTCACGAGCAGCGTCTGGTTGTGCGCATACGCCGTGAGGTAGGTGTTGTTGTGCTTCAGGATGATCAGGTTGCCGTAGCCGCGCAGGCCTGCGCCGGCGTAGACGACACGGCCGTCGGCCGCGGCCAGCACGGGATCGCCGGCCTTGCCGCTGATGTCGTAGCCCTTGTTCTTGGCTTCGTCGAACCCGGCGATGAGCGAACCGCTGGCAGGCCAGATCCAACCCAGGTCGTCGTCGCCCGAACTGCTCGGGCCCGAGGGCGAGGCCGTGACGGGGGGCTTGGTGGAGCCGCTCGCGCCGCTGGCCGGCACGGCCGGCGTGACAGAGGCCTGCGGGGTCACCGGCTTGGTCGTCGCCTCAGTGGCCGACGGCGCCGTGGTGGACGGTGCCGTGGCAACCGCCGTGCTCGCGCCGCTCGGCGGAATCACGCGCAGCACCTGGCCGACTTCGATCAGATCGGGGTTGTCGAGATTGTTCCAGCGCACGATGTCCTGCCAGCGCTGGCCCGTTTCGCTGCCGATGCGACGGATGGAGTCGCCAGGGCGCACGGCGTAGTAGCCGGGCTTGCCGTAGTTCTCGATACCGGCGAGCGGTTTGCCGGACGCATCGGTCGTGATGGGGGGACCACCGGGCGTCGTCGCCCCGGGTGCGCGCGTAATCGTGCCCCGGTCTTCGACCGGTGCGGGACCACGCGGTGCGGAGCAGCCCGCGATCACGAGCACAACTGCCAACGTGATGCCTGCGAACAAACTCCGATTGCCAAAACCCTGCATTTGTTATTCCTTCAAGCGATGCCCGATTTTAGGGGGACAAAGTGAACCGCCTCAAGAATGCGCCGCTCGAGTCCCCGGGGGGTCTTGTCGATCACGACAAGGGCTTGTCCACCGGTGGCGGAATGAGTCGGCGCGACGATGCGTCCACCCACGGCGAGCTGTGCGATCCAGGCCTCGGGCACGGACTCGCCACCGGCCGCCGCGATGATGCCCGCGTACGGCGCGCCCTTGGCGTAGCCGATCATGCCGTCGCCCAGCATCAGGTGAACGGTGGCCAGCCGGAAGTGCCGCAGATTGGTGCGCGCGCGCTCGTGCAGCCCGCGCAGGCGCTCGATGCTGTAGACCTCGGTGGCCACCTCGTTCAGCACCGCGGCCTGGTAACCGCAGCCGGTGCCGATCTCGAGCACGCGCCCGAGCCGGTCTTGCGGCTTGCCGGCCAGCGCCGGCGCGCCCAGCAGCAGCTCGATCATGCGGGCCACCACGTTGGGCTTGGAAATGGTCTGACCCAGCCCGATCGGCAGGCTGGTGTCTTCGTAGGCCTGGTTGACCAGCGCGCTGTCGACAAAACGGTGCCGCTCGACCGCGCCCATGGCACGCAGCACGCGCGCATCGCTGATGCCCTGGGCCGCGAGCCTCTGCACCATGCGCGCCCGTATGGCGTCGGAGGCCATCGAGGGCGTGGACGGCACCATCGGCTTGACCGGCACGGCGGGCATGCGCCCGCGCGTGGCTGCCGAGGCGGTGGGGGTCAGTCGAACCGGGAAACTGGGCCGTGGAGGGGTCGCCATGTCGTCAATTGCCGAGACGTGCAACCGTCTCGCGCCATTGGCCAAGGTTGGCGTGGTCCGTCAGGTCGATCTGCAACGGCGTCAGCGCGATGTGGCCGGCCGCGGTCGCGTGGAAGTCGGTGCCCTCCCCGCTGTCCTTGGCACTGCCTGCACCGGCGATCCAGTACATGGTTTCTCCGCGCGGGCTGTCCTGCGTGATCACCTTCTCGGCGGCGTGGCGGCGGCCGAGGCGGCAGACCTTGATCGGCTTCAGTTCGTCGAACGGGCGGTTCGGCACGTTCACGTTCAGCAGGAAGGCGGGGCCACCGATCATCTTTTCGCGCTCGATCTGCTGCACCAGCCGGCGCGCCACCTGGGCCGCCGCATCGACATGCGCCCAGCCCTTTTCGATCTGCGAGAACGCAATGGCCGGGATGCCGAACAGGTAGGCCTCCATCGCCGCGCCCACGGTGCCCGAATAAATGGTGTCGTCGCCCATGTTGGCGCCGTTGTTGATGCCCGAGACCACGAGGTCGGGCCG
This sequence comes from Variovorax sp. RO1, assembly GCF_002849325.1. Classification (NCBI taxonomy): domain Bacteria; kingdom Pseudomonadati; phylum Pseudomonadota; class Betaproteobacteria; order Burkholderiales; family Comamonadaceae; genus Variovorax; species Variovorax sp. RO1. The sequence goes on along the minus strand of NZ_PKMT01000004.1, from coordinate 353,227 downwards.
GTAGTCGAGCAGGCCCTTGAGCGCGATGTGCACGCAATCGGCCGGTGTGCCCGTCACGTAGCGGAAACCGTTGTGCGCCTTGTGCACGTACAGCGGCGCGGCCAGCGTCAGTGCATTCGACTTGGCGCTGTTGTTGTGCTCGGGTGCCACCACCTCGACGTCGGCGATGTCCTTGAGCGCGTCGTGCAGCGCGACGATGCCCGGCGCCTGAAAGCCATCGTCATTGGAAATAAGTATCTTCATGGTGCTTCTGGGTGCAGCGGATTGTAGGTGCGGGGTGCGTCGCAGCAGGGACAACGCCGCACCACAGCGCCGCCTATCATCGCCCCGAATTCATTGCCCACACGACTCATTCGAAGGAGACCCCGAGCATGCACGCATGGCTTTGCGAAAACCCCACCGGCGTCGACGCGCTGACCTGGAAAGAACTGCCCACCCCCACGCCGGGCCCGGGCCAGGTGCTGATCGAAATCAAGGCGGCCAGCCTGAATTTCCCCGACCTGCTGATCGTGCAGAACAAGTACCAGATGAAGCCGCCGCTGCCCTTCGTTCCCGGATCGGAATATGCGGGCGTGATTCAGGCGGTGGGCGAAGGCGTGACGCACCTCAAGGTCGGCCAGAACGTGGCGTGCCTCTCGGGCACCGGCGGCTTCGGCACCCACACGCTGGCACCCGCCGCGCTGTGCATGCCGCTGCCCGAAGGCTTCGGCCACGTGGATGCCGCCGCTTTCATCATGATCTACGCCACCTCGTGGCACGCGCTGATGGACCGCGCGCAGCTCAAGGCCGGTGAAACCGTGCTGGTGCTCGGCGCGGCCGGCGGCGTGGGCACGGCGGCCATCCAGATCGCCAAGGCGGCAGGCGCCAAAGTGATTGCAGCAGCATCGACCGACGAGAAGTGCGAACTCTGCCGCTCGATTGGCGCCGACGCGACGATCAATTACACGACGCACGCACTGCCCAATGGCTTCCGTGATGCCATCAAGGCTGCGACCGACGGTAAAGGCCCGGACGTGATTTACGACCCCGTGGGCGGCGATTTCGCAGAACCGGCATTCCGCTCGATTGGCTGGCGCGGTCGCTATTTGGTGGTCGGTTTTGCGTCGGGCCCGATCCCGTCGCTGCCATTGAATCTGACGCTGCTCAAAGGCGCGTCGCTCGTGGGCGTGTTCTGGGGCGATTTCGCCAAGCGCGAACCCAAGGCCAATGCACAGATGATGGCCGAATTGGCCCAGTGGTACGGCCAGGGAAAAATCAAGCCCGTGATCGACAGCACGATGCCGATGGCCGAATTGAAGGCCGCCTATGCGCACATGGGATCGCGCGGCGTCAAGGGAAAACTGGTGATGGTGAACTGATCGGACGAGCGCGCATCCGCATGTGCGCTTCCCAATAAAAAAGCCCGCCGAAGCGGGCTTTTTTATTGGGCGAATGTCCAACTGATTCTGCAGGCAATCACTTGATCTCGTAATCGGAGAGCGACTTGCCGGCTGCCAGGGCTTCCGTGACCCAGCGCGGCTTGCGGCCACGGCCACCGGACCAGGTTTCGCCCGTCGGGCCGCGGTATTTGGCAGCAGCCTTGGCGGCTGCAGGACCTGCACTGCGCTTGGTTGCGGCGGCACGGCCACCACCGAGCTTCAGATCGGAAGCGGTCAAACCGTATTCCGCAATCTTCCTGCGCACTTCTTCGATCACGCCGGCCCGTTCCTGGTTACGCAGGTCTTCGGCCTGCTTGCGCAATTGGGCAATCTGCTCGTCGTGCTTCTGGATCTGGGAATTGATATCGGCGAGTGACGAAGCCATTGTTGGACTCCTGTTGTGAATTGAAAACGGCTGAATTCTAATTCAAACCGCTTTTGCCACAAGCGCCTTTTCAGCAGAAAAATGCAGACGCATTGGTTGAATGCAACAAGGCGCAACACGCACGCACCATTTTGGGCACTTTCAAAATCGGGGGGAGCAGGGGAAAGAATGCGGCTTGCAACCCGGCGCTTGAAGCGACGGCGAAGCCAGAAATGACAACGCCGGGCAAGCCCGGCGTTGGAATCCCTTGGGTGCTATTGAGAAATAGCGCAGGGACGGAATTTTTTGGGGTGGCTGATGGGACTCGAACCCACGACGACCAGAATCACAATCTGGGACTCTACCAACTGAGCTACAGCCACCGTAGAGCCTCTGATTGTAGCGTTAAAAATCGCGGCTTTCACTCTTGCGATCATCAAAGACGCCGAAATGCCACATCGGACTGCGGCGGGCTCCTTCAAAAGCGGTCCGCGATGGCTTGCCGCAACACAGGCGCCCTGCCTCATCGGCACAACTTCGCGGTCGCACGTCCGATGTGCCTGCCCCGATGCCGGCGCGCGAATGGCTCCGCTATCATGAATAGAGCGGCCCGCCCGGGCCCGGCTTTCGCCACTTCACTTCATCAAAGGAACTTCTTCATGAGCATCGTCTGGACTATCCTGATCGGGTTCGTCGTGGGTCTCGTGGCGCGGGCCGTCAAGCCGGGCAACGACTCCGCCGGCTTCATCGTGACCACGCTGATCGGCATCGCAGGTTCGGTGGGCGTCACCTACCTCGGCCAGGCGATGGGCTGGTACACCGCCGGCCAGGGCGCCGGCTTCATCGCGTCCGTGCTGGGCGCGATCGTGCTGCTGGTTCTCTACGGTCTCATCAAGCGCAAGAGCTGATGCCCGTGACGCCGTGCCGCGCCACGCGGCCGGCGGTTCCGGCTGACTGAACCCCCACACTTCTTCAGCCAGCCTCGCGAGGCCTCCCCGCCGATGCCCCGCAAACCACGCGCCCGTCACCACGTCTATGTGGTCGAACTCGACGATCGCGTCTGGAACAACGGCCGCTTCCGGCGCGCCAACCCCGACTACCAGCTCGGCAAGCCCTTCGTCTATGTCGGCATGACCGGCCTGGACCCCGACATCCGCTTCGACAAGCACAAGGCCGGCATTCAGGCCAACCGCTTCGTGCAGGAGTTCGGCCTGCGGCTGCTGCCTGCGCTCTACGAACGCCACAACCCGATGCCGTATGACGATGCGCGCCTGATGGAGGTCGACCTGGGCATCGCCCTGCGCCGCGCCGGCTACGGCGTTTGGCAGGCCTGACGCTGTTCAGGAATAAGTGACCCAATCCTCGTACGCCGGGCCGTCGAGGTGCGGCAAGGTGTTGTAGGTCACGAGCATGTGCCGCTTCGGCGTGAAGGCAAACTCGGTCACCGAGCTGTTGCGGATGCGCAGGTTGAGTTCGATGGTCGTCTCGGCGCTGGTGCCCAGCACATGGCCGACCGCGGTGCTGATCGGCCCGCCGCTCGATACCACCAGCACCTTCGCGCCATGGTGCCGCTCGCGCACATGGTCCAGCGCCGTGGTCACGCCGGCCAGGAAGTCGACGTAGCTCGGCATGCCGACCGGCGCCGTGCGGCCCTGCATCCACGCGCCCAGCCCGTCGCGCAGCAGGCGAAAGTGATGGCGGTACATCTCGGGTGAATCGGGCTTCTCGAGCTTGCCCTGGTGCACCGTCGCGATGACGGCCTCGCTGTCGTACTCGTTGAGTCCCGGCCACGGCAGCACATCGTCGCGTGACAGCCCGAGCCCCTGCGCGATGCCCTCCCAGGTCTGCTTGTGGCGCTTCAGCGTGCCGGTGATGACGGCATCGAAACGCATGCCGCGCTCGCGCCAGTACTCGCCGAGGCGCACGGCCTGCCGGTGTCCGAGCTCGCTCAGGTTGTCATAGTCGGCAGCACCGAAACTGGCCTGCCCGTGGCGCACGAGGTAAAGGGTTCCCATGCGCCGGATTCTGGCAAGAAGCGCGAACCGCGCTTGTCCCTCGTGCGACCAAAAAAAAGCCCGGGTCGTCGGACCCGGGCTTGTTGCGAGCAGCAGTTGCGCGTCTGTATCAGCGAGCCGCTGCAGCGGTCGGCAGCGTGTCGGCCGGCTTCGGCACGAGGATCTCGACCTTGAAGCGTTGCTTCAGCAGCTCGTAGTACGCAGCGGCTTCGGCGGCGGTCACCGACTGGGCGATCTGCATGCTTTCCTGCTGTGCCTGTTCGGCGGTCGGAGGCGTGCGCGGCACGACCTTGGTCACGCGGACCACGGCGTAGCCTTGCGCGCCCAGGTCCACGCCGAGCAGCGCGGGCAGCTTGGCACCGTCGGCACGCAGCGCGGCGTCGATCACCGGTGCGGGCTGCGACTGCGCGTCGATGCGCGACACCGTGACCGGCGCGCCGAACGTAGCGCCGTCGGCCTTCACCTTCCAGGCAGCGAGCTTGGCTTCGCCCTCGGTCTTGGCCAGAGCAGCGGCGCGTTCGGTGATGAGCTGCGCTCGGATCTTGTCCTTCACCTCGGCCAGCGGAATCGGATGCGCGGCCGTGTACTGCGTTACGCGGCCCGATGCGAGCTGGCTCGGACCGACTTCGATGGCTTCGGTGTTCTGCTTGCGCTCGAGCGAGTCGGAGGCATACAACGCCTGCAGGAAGTTGCGGCTGGCCAGCGGACCGGTGGCGCCCGGTGCGGGCGTGCGCGGCACGTTGGTCGCGGTCTGGATCGTGAGCTTCAGCTTCTCGGCGGCCGGCTTGAGGCTCTCGGGTTGCTGATACACGCTGTCCGTGAAAATTTCCGCAGCCTTCGCGAATTCTTGCGTGGCCTGTTGGGCGCGCACGTCGTTCTCGATGGTCGCGCGCACCTTCTCGAAAGGCGGCACCACGGCCGGCTTGATGTCGGTCAGGTGAATGATGTGATAGCCGAACTCGGTTTCGACGAGGTCGCTGATGTCGCCCTTCTTGAGCGCGAACATCGCGTCTTCGAAAGGCTTGACCATCGCGCCGCGCGTGACGAAGTCGAGGTCGCCGCCCTTCTCGGCCGAGCCGGGGTCTTGCGAGTTCTTGCGTGCCACGTCGGCGAAGGTGGCGGGCGCCTTCTTCACGTCGGCCAACAGCTGCTCGGCCTTGGCCTTCGCCTTGGCGCGGTCGCCGCTGGACATGCTGGTCGGCGCGGTGATCAGGATGTGGCTCGCACGGCGCTCTTCCTTAGTGCCGAAGCGCGCGGTGTTCTGCTCGTAGTAGGTCTTGAGGTCGGCTTCGTTCGCGACGATGTTCTTCTTCGCGGCTTCGAGGTCGAGCACGAGGTACTCGATGCTGGCCTGCTCCGGCGCCTGGAACTGCGCCGTGTGGTCCTTGTAGTAGGTCTCGATGTCGGCATCGCTGACCGTGACCTTCGACGCGAAGCTCTCGGGGGCGAAGCGCGCCACCTGGATCTCGCGGCGGTCGTAGAAAGCATTCACGGTGGCCGCGGTCAGCGCCGGCGGCGCGAAGCTCGTGCCGGTCACGCCCAGCAGCACCTGCTGCGATGCGAGATCGGCGCGCACCGAGGCTTCGTACTGCTCGGGCGTGCGGCCGGTGGCGCGAAGGAAGGCTTCGCGGTCGAACTTGCCGTCGGCCGTGCGGAAGGCGGCCAGGCCGGCGTCCTGCGCGAACATGCGCGAGAGGCGGTCTTCAGACACCGACACGTTGGCCTTGGTCGCCGCGGTGGCCAGCACGCGATCGCGCACCATGCGCTCCAGCGTGGCGTAGCGCAGCGCGTCGGAGTCGAGCAGCGTCGGATCGACGTTGGGCGACTGCTGGCGGATGCGGTCGGTCTCGACGCGGTGCTGCTGGTCCCACTCGGGCTTGGTGATGTCGTGGCCCTCGATGCGAGCCACTTTCTCGTCGCCGCCGAGTCCCTGGTAACGCTCGACGCCGAAGAAAACGAACGAGGGAATGATCAGCAAGAACAAGAAAATCATCACGATCTTGTTGTACTTGCGGAAGGTATCAAACATGCTTGAACACTCTTTTGGACGGGCGCCGGAAGGCAATAAAAAAGGCGAACCGGTGTTCGCCTTTGCATCGGGTGGTGGTGGGTGCTGAGGGGCTCGAACCCCCGACCTACGCCTTGTAAGGGCGCCGCTCTACCAACTGAGCTAAGCACCCCACCTGAAATACTCTCCGAGTCTACAGCCTCAGTTCAGCGCGTCTTTGAGCGCCTTGCCGGGACGGAACTTCGGGATCTTGGCTGCCTTGATTTTAATCGCCTCGCCGGTGCGGGGATTCCGGCCGGTGCGGGCTGCGCGTTTACCTACTGCGAAAGTGCCGAAACCGACGAGCGACACGGAGCCGCCCTTCTTGAGCGTGGTACGAATGGCGCCAATGGTGGATTCGAGCGCACGGGTCGCTGCGGCTTTGGAAATATCGGCGTTCTTTGCGATGTGCTCAATCAGTTCGGTCTTGTTCACAAGGGCCCCTTGTCGAAGAAATAAAGTTGGTCGGCTTTCGTCAGCTGCGACCTGGCCGCGACGGGTGCGACTCAAGAACATGGCAGGCCTGACGCCTCGGCAGCGCACTGCCAGCGAGGATTACAACCACTGGTCTGCGGGGTGTCAATAAGACACGCCGCTGCGCAGCCCAGCGGAGCGCGCGATTTTAGGGGCGTTTCGCGACGTACTTTTCAAAGGGCCTCGGCAATTGCCTTTCCGAGGTCGGCGGTGCTCGCCCGACCGCCGATGTCGGGGGTGCGCGGTGCGCCGCTTTGGGGCGCAAGCACCTTCTCGATGGTCGCCAGGATCGCGTCGTGCGCATCCTTGTGGCCGAGAAACTCCAGCATCATCGCGCCGCACCAGATCTGGCCGATCGGGTTGGCGATGCCCTGGCCGGCGATGTCGGGTGCCGAGCCGTGCACCGGCTCGAACAGCGAGGGCGTGGTGCGCTCGGGGTTGAGGTTGGCACTCGGCGCGATGCCGATGGTGCCGGTGCAGGCGGGGCCGAGGTCGGAGAGGATGTCGCCGAACAGGTTGCTCGCCACCACCACATCGAAGAAGTCGGGCCGCTGCACGAAGTGCGCCGTGAGGATGTCGATGTGGAACTTGTCGAGCGTGATGCCCGGATAGCCCTTGGCCATTTCCACCACGCGCTCGTCCCAGTACGGCATGGTGATCGAGATGCCGTTCGACTTGGTGGCGCTCGTCAGGTGCTTCTTCGGCCGCGACTGCGCGAGCTCGAACGCGAACTTCAGCACGCGGTCGACGCCGATGCGCGACATCACGGTTTCCTGCACCACGATCTCGCGCGGCGTGCCCTGGTACATGCGCCCGCCGATGCTCGAGTACTCGCCCTCGGTGTTCTCGCGCACGATGTACATGTCGATCTCGCCGGGCGCGCGCGGCGAGCCGTCGCGGCGCACCACGGGCGCGATGATGCCCGGCATCAGGCGCGCGGGACGCAGGTTGATGTACTGGTCGAACTCGCGGCGGAACATCAGCAGCGAGCCCCACAGCGACACGTGGTCGGGAATCTTCTCGGGCCAGCCGACCGCGCCGAAGAAGATGGCGTCGTGACCGCCGATCTGGTCTTTCCAGTTGTCGGGCAGCATCTGGCCGTGCTTCTCGCAATAGTCCCAGCTCGAGAAGTCGAAGTGGTCGAACTTCAGGTCGATGCCGAATTTGCGCGCCGCCGCATCGAGCACGCGCAGCCCCTCGGGCATGACTTCCTTGCCGATGCCGTCGCCGGCGATGACTGCGATTCTGTGGGTGCTCATGGGTTGGCTCCTGGGTGTTCAGGGGAAACGAAAAAATTCAGCGCCTCGGCCAGCAAGGCGTCGGGGGCTTCTTCGGGGATGTAGTGGCCGCAGGGCAGCGCGCGGCCCGACACGTCGTCGGCCCGTTCGCGCCACAGCGAGAGCACGTCGAATGCGCGCCCCACCGCCCCGTGTTCGCCCCACAGCACGCGCAGCGGCTGCGCGAGGCGCCGGCCGGCAGCGATGTCGGCGCGGTCGTGCACGAGGTCGATGGTGGCGGAGGCGCGGTAGTCCTCGCAGATGGCTTCGGCGGTGCCCGGGATGGCGATGCAGCGCTCGTATTCGGCCAGCACCTCGGGCGCGAACGGCGCGAGCCCCGCATGTCGCCCGCCCATCACGCTGCGTATATAGCGCACCGGATCGGAAGCGATGAGCGCCTCGGGCAGCGGCGGCGGCTGGATCAAGAAGAACCAGTGCCAGTAGGCCTTGGCAAACGCTTCGGAAGTGCCTTCGTACATCGCCAGCGTCGGCGCGATGTCGAGCAGCAGCATGCGCTCGACCGCACCCGGATGGTCGGCCGCGAGCCGGTGCGCCACGCGCGCGCCGCGGTCGTGCGCGAGCACGGCAAAGCGTTCGAAGCCATGGTGATGCATCGCGGCCAGCGCGTCGCGCGCCATCTCCCGCTTGCTGTAGACCGCGTGCTCGGCGTCGGCCGCGGGGCGGCCCGAATCGCCATAACCGCGCAGGTCCACGGCAACCACCGTGAAGCGCTCGGCCAGTGCGGGCGCCACGCGGTGCCAGATCGCATGCGTCTGCGGATGACCGTGCAACAGCAGCAAGGGGGCGCCCTGCCCGCCGATGCGACCGTGGACGCGCACGCCATCTCGGGCGATGTCGAAGCGGGAGAAGTCGAGGAAAGAGGCCGTCACGCCACGATTGTGCGTTGCACCCCGGCAGCCATCAAGCAACAATCAGCCAATTCATACTTTCCGTTTTGGCATGAATCCTCACGCGATGGAACGCGGCGATCTCGAACTGGTGCTGGCCATCCGCGACCAGGGCAGCCTGGCCGGCGCGGCCGCCACGCTCGACGTGGTGCCTTCGGTCATCACCAAGCGGCTCGGCGCGCTGGAGGTCCGGCTCGGGCAACGGCTGTTCGACCGCACGACGCGGCGGCTCAGTGTCACGGCCGAAGGCGAGGCCGTGTGCCTGCACGCGCGCACGCTGCTCGAAGGCTTCGCGGCGCTCGAAAGCGAACTCGGCGAACGGCAGAACGCGCTGATCGGCACGGTCCGCCTCGCCGCCACCTTCGGCTTCGGCCGGCGCTGGCTCGGCCCGGCCCTCGCCGACTTCCAGGCGCAGCACCCGGGCCTGCAGGTCGAGCTGCTGCTGACCGAGCAACTGCCCGACCTCGGCGCCGAAGGCTACGACGGTGCGGTCTGGCTGTGGGCGGTGCAGCAGCACCGCGCCGCCGACTGGACCACGCGCCGCATCGCACGCAACCAGCGCGTGCTGGCCGCCTCGCCCGATTACCTGGCACGCCGCGGCACGCCCGCCACGGTGGAAGCGCTGGCCACGCACGACTGCCTGATCGCGCGCGAGAACGGCGACGCCGCCCAGCCGCGCCAGTTCGCGCTCTGGACGCTGCGCCACGCGCGCGACGGCAGCACGGCCCGCGTGCGGGTGCACGGTCCGCTCACGAGCAATTCAGGAGAGATGGTGCGCGACTGGTGCCTCGCGGGCCACGGCGTGATGCTGCGCAGCCTCTGGGACATCGCGCCGCAGCTGGCAAACGGCGACCTGGTGCGCGTGTTGCCGCAGTACAGCATGCCCGATGCCGACATCCACTGGGTCGCGCCCTGGCGGCCGAAGACGCCGCGGCGCGTGCGCTTGCTGGTCGATCACCTGGTCGAGCAGTTCCGCTCGGAGCCCTGGAAGCCGGTCAAGCCGGGCGGGCGCTGAAGAAAGAGAAAGCGCGGTCAGCGCTCGGCACGCACCACGAGGCTCACGCCGATGGCTGTCAGGCCGATGCCCAGCACCGTGGTCCAGGTGATCGGTTCGGCGAACAGCAGCCAGGCCATCAGCGCCGTGCACGGCGGCACGAGGTACAGCAGGCTGGTGACGGCGGTGGCCGTGCCGCGCTGGATCAACATATAGAGCAGCGAACTGCCGCCCAACGACAGCGCCAGCACCGACCACGCCATCGCGCCGATCGAATGCGTGTTCCATTCGATGGCCTGCGCCTCGAGCGCGGCAAAAGGCAGGGTCACGAGCAGCGCGGCCGCCATCTGCACCGCGCTGGCGCTGCGCACATCGCAGGGCGCAACGAAGCGCTTCTGGTACAGCGTGCCCGCCGTGATCGACAGCAGCGCCATCACGGCCAGCCCCATCGTCAGCGCGTTGACCTCGGTGCCCTGCCCCAGCTTGCGCGACACCACGAGCACCAGCCCCGCGAAGCCCAGGGCAAGCCCGGCCCATTGCCGCCCCGAAATGCGCCCGCCGTTGAAAGACAGCCAGACCGCCGTGAGCACCGGCTGGATGCCGACCAGCAGCGCGACGAGCCCCGCGCCCATGCCTGCATGCACGGCAGCCCAGACACCACCGAGGTAGCCGGCCTGCATCAGCACGCCCGTGACCGCGAGGTGCCCCCATTGCGTGCGCTTCGACGGCCACGCCACGCGTGCGAGCGTGACCCAGAGGCCGAAGCAGGCGAGCGACAGCGCATAGCGCACGGCGAGAAACTTGAGGGGCGGCGCGTAGGGCATGCCATAGCGCGCAACGATGAAACCCGTGCTCCAGATCAGCACGAAGACCGCCGGCATCGCCCGCAGCCAGCCTGCGTTGCGGGCCGAGACGGCCGCGGTCATTTGGAGTGAGCCCGGATCTCGGGAATGGCCTTTTGCAGGTAATAGACCATCGACCAGACGGTGAGCACCGCCGAGATCCAGATCAGCCACTGGCCCCAGAGGCCCGTGTCGATCACCTTGAAGAGATGCCCGTCATAGAGCAGGAAGGGAATCGCGACCATCTGCACGGTCGTCTTGACCTTGCCGATCATGTGGACCGCCACGCTCTTGCCGGCGCCGATGCGCGCCATCCATTCGCGCAGCGCCGAGATAGCGATCTCGCGGCCGATGATGATGAGCGCCACGAACACGTCGGCGCGCTGCAGATGCACCAGCACCAGCAGCGCGGCGCACACCAGGAACTTGTCGGCCACCGGATCGAGGAAGGCGCCGAAGGCCGAGGTCTGGTTGAGCTTGCGCGCCAGGTAGCCGTCGAGCCAGTCGGTGGCGGCGAAAACGATGAACATGACCGTGGCGATCAGGTTGCGCATCGGCTCGCTGATCGGCAGGTAGAAAACGCCGACGATCAACGGAATCGCGACGATGCGCGTCCAGGTCATGATGGTCGGTAGGGTCCAGAACATGCGGGCGATTGTGTCATGCAGGCGTGAAGCGCTGGAAGGTCGGGGGCAATCCCGTCTTCAACGCAGCGCGCGATAGATTTCCTCGGCCAGCTCGGTGGCAATGCCCTCGACCGAGGCGATGTCTTCCACGCTCGCCGCCGCCACGCCGCGGATGCCGCCGAAACGCTGCAGCAGGCGCGCCCGGCGCTTCGGGCCGATGCCCGGAATGTCTTCGAGCTGGCTGCCGCCCACCCGCACCTTGGCGCGCTTGGCCCGCATGCCGGTGATGGCGAAACGGTGCGCCTCGTCGCGGATCTGGGCCACCAGCATCAGGGCCGCCGAATCCTTGCCGAGGTAGACCTTCTCGCGGCCGTCGGCGAACACGAGTTCTTCGAGCCCGACCTTGCGGCCTTCGCCCTTCTCGACGCCGACGATCAGCGACAGCGGCAGGCCCAGTTCGCTGAACACCTCGCGCGCCATCGACACCTGGCCCTTGCCGCCGTCGACCAGCACCAGGTCGGGCATGCGCGCGGCCGGGGTCTTGGGCGGGGGCGCCTCGACGCCTTCGGCCCCTTCGCTCTCGGCGTCGCCCGGGGCCAGCGCCTCGGTCTCGGCCGCCATCACCTCGGCCAGCTTGCCGTAGCGGCGATGCAGCACCTGGCGCATGGCGGCGTAGTCGTCGCCGGGCGTGATGCCCTCGATGTTGTAGCGGCGGTACTCGCGGTTCTGCATCGCGTGGTGCGCGAACACCACGCACGAGGCCTGCGTGGCCTCGCCCGCCGTGTGCGAGATGTCGAAGCACTCGACGCGGAAGTTGTCCAGGTCGTCCGACGCCAGCTCGAGCGCGTCGGCCAGCGCGCGGGTGCGCGCCTGCTGCGAGCCCTCTTCGGCCAGCAACCGCGCCAGCTGCAGGCCGGCGTTGGTCTCGGCCATCTCGAGCCAGTGGCGGCGCTGTTCGTGCGGCTGGAACACCGCCGTGATGCGCGCGCCGGCCTGCTGCGAAATCGCCTCGATGAGCGCACGGCTCACCTGCCGGCCCAGCACCAGCGTGGCGGGCACCGGCACGTCGATGTAGTGCTGCGCGATGAAGGCCTCGAGCACCTGCACCTCGATCGGGTCGGCGGCCACCGGGTCGGCGCCCTCTTCGGCGTCGAGCTCGCCGTGGTGAATCTGCGCCGCATCGTCCACGTGCACCGGAAAGTACGCGCGGTCGCCCAGGTGGCGCCCGCCGCGCACCATCGCGAGGTTGACGCAGGCCTTGCCGCCCTGCACCTTGACCGCGAGGATGTCGACGTCCTTGTCGGACACCACCTCGATCGACTGCTGGTGCAGCACGCGCGAGATCGCCGACATCTGGTTGCGCAGCTCGGCCGCCTGCTCGAACTCGAGCTTCTCGGCATGCGTCGTCATGCGTTGCTCGAGCTTCGAGAGCACGAGTTGCGTGTCGCCCATCAGGAAGGCTTCGGCGCTGGCCACGTCCTGCGCGTAGTCCTCGGGCGAGATGAGCGCCACGCAGGGGCCGCTGCAGCGCTTGATCTGGTACAGCAGGCAGGGCCGCGTGCGGTTGGCGTACACCGTGTCCTCGCAGGTGCGCAGGCGGAACACCTTCTGCAGCAGCTGGATCGATTCCTTCACCGCCCACGCGCTCGGGTACGGCCCGAAGTAGCGGTGCTTCTTGTCGACCGCGCCACGGTAGTAGGCCAGCCGCGGAAACGCGTGCGAGGCGATCTTCAGGTAGGGGTAGCTCTTGTCGTCGCGAAACAGGATGTTGTAGCGCGGCTTGAGCGTCTTGATCAGGTTGTTCTCGAGCAGCAGCGCCTCGGCTTCGGAGCGCACCACCGTGGTCTCCATGCGCACGATCTTCGAGATCATGTGGCCGATGCGGGTGCCCCCGTGGCTCTTCTGGAAGTAGTTGGCCACCCGCTTCTTGAGGTTGCGCGCCTTGCCCACATACAGCACGGCACCGGCCGCGTCGAAATAGCGGTAGACGCCCGGCAGCTGCGGCAGGGCCGCGACTTCACTGAGCAATTGATCGGAATGCACGTCGGACATGACGGCTATTGTGGCGCGCGGCGTGAGGCCCCGCAGCGAACCCGGCCACACCCGTACGCACGCGACACGAGCGGGAACGAAATGTGCTCATGATGGGCGCGGGCGCGAGGAGCGCCCGTTGTCATTCCTGTCTTTCAAAAACAGCAAAGGGAAACTCTGATGAAGAAAAACTCCGTGCGCGCGTGGTGGGCCCTGACGCCCCTTGCGCTCTCCCTGGTCGTGGCCGGCTGCGGCGGCAACAGCAACAACAACGCACAGAACAACGCCGCACTGGTCGCGGCCATCGCCGCGATCAACGCGGCCAACCAGCCCGGCCCCACGGCCCCGCCAGCCGCCGACAACGGCTGCCAGATTCCGAGCAGCGGCAGCTCCGTGGTCGTCGGCTCGGGCGACCCAGGCGACCCGGCCGCACCGGAACCGGCGTCGGGTTATGTGCCCGGCCACAAGCTGGTGTACGCCAAGAACTACATGGTGGTCGCGAACCACCCGCTGGCCACGCGCGCCGGCTGCGACGTGCTGAAAGCCGGCGGCAGCGCGGTCGATGCGGCGGTGGCGGTGCAGGCGGTGCTCGGCCTGGTCGAACCGCAGTCGAGCGGGCTGGGCGGCGGCGCCTTCATGCTGCACTACGACTCGGCGACGAAGAAGGTGCAGGCGTATGACGGGCGCGAGACGGCGCCTGCGGCTGCCACCGAGAACTACCTGCGCTATGTGGACGATGCCACCGACACCAGCGCGCCCGTGCCCAGCGCCCGCTGGAGTGGCCGTTCCATCGGTACGCCCGGTGCCGTCCGCATGCTCGACATCGCTTATCAAGACCACGGCAAACTGCCCTGGAAAGACCTGTTCGGCTACGGCATCACGCTCGCGTCCGACGGCTTCCTGATCGGCGGACGCATGGCGACCGCCATCGCGGGCTCCGCGACACACCTGAAGCGCGACGCCGACGCCACGGCCTACTTCTTCAACGCCGACGGCACGCCGAAGGCGCTGGGCACCAAGCTCACGAACCCGGCCTACGCCAAGACGCTGAACGCCATCGCCACGCAAGGCGCCAACGTCTTCTACGCGGGCGACATCGCCAAGGGCATCGTCGACAAGATCGGCGTCACCACGGCAGCCAGCGACGGCTCGGCCATCACGCCCGGCAAGACCACGCTGGCCGACCTGGCCAGCTACAAGGCCAAGCGCCGCGACCCGGTCTGCGGCACCTACCGCGATTACTACGTGTGCGGCATGTCGCCGCCGTCCTCGGGTGGCATTGCGGTGATGCAGACGCTCGGCATCCTCGAGACCTTCAATCTCGGCCTGCACAAGCCGACCGCCATCGACCTCGAAGGCGGCAAGCCGAGCGTGATGGGTGTGCACCTGGTGAGTGAGGCCGAACGCCTGGCGTACGCCGACCGCGAAAAGTACGTGGCCGACACCGACTTCGTCCCGCTGCCGTACGGCTCGATCGATTCCCTGATCAATAAGCCCTACCTGCAGGGCCGTGCCAGCCTCATCAGTCTGGCGAAGAGCATGGGCACCGCCCAGCCCGGCGATCTTGGCGACGTTCCGCTCGGCATCGACAAGACCGAAGAGCACGGCACCACACATTTCACCATCGTCGACAAGCAGGGCAACGTGGTCGTGATGACCACCACGGTGGAAGGCGGAATGGGGTCGGCCCACATGACGCAGGGCTTCCTGCTGAACAACCAGCTGACAGATTTCTCGGACGAACCGTACGGCAAGCCCACGCAGACCTACAAGGTTGCCAACCGCGTCGCTCCGGGCAAGCGTCCGCGCAGCTCGATGGCGCCTACGCTGGTGTTCAAGAAGAACGCCGACGGCAGCGTGGGCGAATTTGTGATGGGCACCGGCTCGCCCGGCGGCAGCAACATCATCCAGTACGTGGTGAAGACGCTGGTCGGCGCGATCGACTGGGGCCTGGATGCGCAACAGGCCACGTCGCTGGTCGACTTCGGGGCTCCCAACTCCGTGACCACCAACGTCGGCGGCGAGCACCCGAATGTCGACGAGACCAACTCGGGCCTCAACGACCCGCTGGTCGCCGGGCTGATCGGGCTGGGTCACAAGGTGTCGGTGACCCCGCAGTCCAGCGGCGTGAGCACCATCCTACGCACGAACGTCGGCGGCAAGCCCGTGCTGACCGGCGGCGCAGATCCGCGCCGCGAAGGCATCGTGCTGGGCGACACCTTCACGCCCTGAACGACAAAGGGGCTGGTGCAGCCTTCGCTGTGCCAGCCCCCTTGCCTGATCACCTATCTACTTACTTCGCGACTTCCGACACCAGCCGGTACAGAAACTCGCGCCCGTCGTACAGGCGCTGGATCTCGATGCGTTCATCGAGCCCGTGCGCGCGCGCATCGGCCGGCTCCAGGAACATGCCGGTCACGCCGTACATCGGGATGCCGGCGTTGCGCAGGAAGCGGCTGTCGGTGGCGCCGGTGCTCATGGCGGGCACCACGGGCACGCCGGGCCACATCTGCTGCGTGAGCGTCTCGACCGTCTTCACGAGGTCGCCGTTGAGCGGCGACGCCGGGCTGCGCAGCGGCTTGCCCATGTTGCGCACCACGATCTTGTCGTTGCCCACCGCCTGGGTCAGCAGGCGCTCGACTTCTTCAGGGTCGTCGTGCGGCAGGATGCGGCAATTGACCGTGGCCTTGGCCGATTGCGGCAGCGCGTTCTCGGCATGGCCGGCCTGCACCATCGTCGCCACGCAGGTGGTGCGCAGCTGCGCGTTGTAGGCCGGGTTGGCCGTCATGCGCTCGAGCACGCCGGCGTCGGGGGTGCCGCTGCCGATGGCGCGCATATCGTCGGCCAGCTGGCCGGTGGCAAAGGGTGCGCTGCGCGCGAAGTAGGTCTTGGTGACGTCCGCGAGCTTGATCGGGAAGGCGTAGTTGCCCAGGCGCTCCAGGCCGGCCGAGAGCGCGTAGATCGGGTTGGTCTTGGTCGGTACCGAGCTGTGGCCGCCCACGTCGCGCATCTCGAGCATGTAGGTGGTGTACATCTTCTCGGCCACCTGCATGCGGTGCAAGTTCGGCTTGCCGCCGCGCAGCTCGCCGCCGCCGCCTTCGTTGATGCCGAACTCGGCCTGCAGCAGCTCGGGCTTGTTGCTGATGAGCCAGAAGGCACCGTTGCTCAGCGCGTCGCCGCGCTCCTCGTCGGCCGTGAGCGCCAGGATGATGTCGCGCTTGGGCTTGAAGCCTTCCTGCTTGAGCTGCCCCAGCACGGAGACCAGCGCCGCGGCCATGGCCTTGTCGTCGATGGCGCCGCGCGCCGTGAAGTAGCCGCCGGTTTCCTGCAGTTTGAAGGGATCGGTCTTCCAGTCTTCGCGGCGGGCCTCGACCACGTCGATGTGCGCCAGCAGCAGCAGCGGCTTCTTGCTGCCGTCGCCCTTGAAGCGCAGCACCAGGTTCCCCTTCTTCGGGAACGGCTCGAAGATCTGGATGTCGCCCGCAGCGAAGCCGGCGTCGATCAGCCGTTTTTCCATGGCCCGCGCCGCGGCGGTGTTGTCACCCACCGAGTGGGTGGTGTTGATCTCGATCAGCTCCTTGTAGATCTCGCGGAAGCGCTGCTGCTGCGCGGTGAGCGGCGCGGTCTGCGCCTGGGCGCCGGCGATGCCGGCCAGGGCCAGCGAGAGCGCGAGCACGCCGCGTTTGGCGGTGCTCAAGGGCGAAGAAGAAAACGATGAACGGCGACGGGTCTGCATCCTCATGGTCTGGCTCTCTCCGATGGTTGTTGTGGCGAGAGCCAGCATAGCAATCACGCGGCGTTTTCGCCTGCGCCTGAGCGACCGCGAAGACGGGCACACTCGCGGCCATGGGCACGCACATGCAATGGGACATCTTCTGCAAGGTCATCGACAACCACGGCGACCTGGGCGTCTGCTGGCGCCTGGCCTGCCAGCTGGCGGCGGCGGGCGAGCGCGCGCGGCTGTGGGTCGACGACCCGACGGCGCTGCACTGGATAGCTCCGGCCGGCTGCGAGGGCGTGCAAGTGATCGACTGGTCCGACGCCGAAGTCGTGCGCCGCGCCGTTGCCGATTCGGTGCCTGATGTTCTGGTCGAAGCTTTCGGTTGCGACCCGGAGTCGGAACTCGTCGCACGTTTCGCACAAGCCCCGAGCCATGCGCAGGCCTGGATCAACCTCGAATACCTGTCCGCTGAACCTTATGTGGAGAAGCTGCACCGGCTGCCGTCGCCGGTGTTCAAGGGCCCGGGCGCGGGGCTGACGAAACGTTTCTTCTATCCGGGCTTCACGCCCGCGACCGGCGGCCTGCTGCGCGAGCCCGACCTGATGGCGCGCCAGGCGCGCTTCGACCGGGCGCGCTGGCTGGAGGCGCAGCAGATTCCCTGGCGGAAGGGCGAACGTCTGGTCTCGCTCTTCTGTTATGAGCCCCCGGCGCTGGCTGCCTTGCTCGCCCAGCTGGCCGCCGACCCGCAGCCCACGCGCTTGCTGGTCACCGCGGGCCGGGCCGCACGCGCCGTGCAGGCGTGCATGCCAGATCGCCCGTTGGACGTTCAAAGTTCGCTATCAATTTCATACCTCCCCTACCTCAGCCAGACGGATTTCGACCACCTGCTGTGGGCCTGCGACCTCAACTTCGTGCGCGGCGAAGACTCGCTGGTGCGCGCCCTCTGGGCCGGCGCGCCGCTGGTCTGGCAGATCTACCCGCAGGACGACGACGCGCACCACGTCAAGCTCAACGCCTGGCTCGACTGGCTCGGCGCCCCGCCGGAGCTGCGGCTTTTTCACCACGCCTGGAACGGCTTCGGCGACCGTGCCCTGCCCCCACCCGGCCCGCTGGCGGCATGGCGCAAGACCGCCCGTGCGGCGCGCGACAGGCTGCTCGCGCAGGACGATCTGCTGGCCCAACTGCGGCAGCTGGTCGCCGGAAAAAGCTAAAATAGCGGGCTTTGCGGAATTCAGCCCTGACCGCCGTGGTCCGGGACGCCTTTCGCCAAACCTGCCGCGGGACATGTACGGCGGGGCCAGATACGACGGCACACAGCGCCGAGGGCCCCGCGCACCGAGCGGCCAACATCCAGAGAACCTGATATGAAAATCGCTCAAGAAATCCGCGCCGGCAACGTCATCATGCACGGCAAGGACCCGATGGTCGTCCTGAAGACCGAATACAGCCGCGGCGGCCGCAACAGCGCCACCGTGCGCATGAAGCTCAAGAGCCTGATCGCCAACTTCAACACCGAAGTGGTCTTCAAGGCCGACGACAAGATCGACCAGATCGTGCTCGACAAGAAGGAGTGCACCTACTCCTACTTCGCCGACCCGATGTACGTCTGCATGGACACCGAGTACAACCAGTACGAAGTCGAAGCCGAGAACATGGGCGACGCCCTGAACTACCTCGAAGACGGCATGGCTGTCGAAGTGGTGTTCTACGACGGCAAGGCCATCTCGGTCGAACTGCCGACCAGCGTCGAGCGCGAAATCACCTGGACCGAGCCGGCCGTCAAGGGCGACACCTCGGGCAAGGTCATGAAGCCTGCCAAGATCGCCACCGGCTTCGAAATCGGCGTGCCGCTCTTCGTTGCACAAGGCGACAAGATCGAAATCGACACGCGCACCGGCGAATACCGCAAGCGCGTCTGAGCGCGTTCGCACCCGGCTGACCACCACCCCGAAAAGGCTCCGCAAGGAGCCTTTTTCGTTGGCGGGCACACCGCTTGCGTCGGCGCACAATGCCAAGTCAATTCAGCTCGACAGCTCCATGAACAACACGCACAACATTCACGACAAGCGCCTGGCCGATGCCTGGGCCACGCTGCAGTCCCATTCCGACCGGGGCCTCCCCCTGGACCCTGATCCTTCGCGCCTGG
The DNA here is from genome assembly GCF_002849325.1 of Variovorax sp. RO1. Lineage (NCBI taxonomy): Bacteria > Pseudomonadati > Pseudomonadota > Betaproteobacteria > Burkholderiales > Comamonadaceae > Variovorax > Variovorax sp. RO1. The sequence continues at coordinate 334,364 of NZ_PKMT01000004.1, read as the reverse complement.
CCTTCGCCGACCCCGAGTTCCTGCTGCGCCGCGAAACGCGCGGCATCCGCATGCAGTTGGAGCTGATGAAGCCCGACCTTGAGCAGCGCGCGCACGGCATCGAGAACACGGTGGTGGTCTTCGGCAGCGCGCGCTTCCGCAGCGAAGACGAAGCCGTCGCGCTGGTCACGCAGGCCGAGGCGGCCGGCGACACGGCCGCGGCCGACCGCTGGCGCCGGCTCGCGCGCAACTCGCACTACTACGAGAAGGCGCGCACCTTCGGCAAGCTGGTCGCGCAGTACAGCGAGAAGAAGGAACCACAAGACAAGCTCTTCGTGTGCACGGGCGGCGGCCCCGGCATCATGCAGGCGGCCAACCGCGGCGCGCACGAAGCCGGCGGCCTCTCGGTCGGCCTGGCCATCGCGCTGCCGATGGAAGAAGAAGCCAACCCCTACGTCACGCCGGCGCTGAGCTTCAAGTTCCACTACTTCGCGATCCGCAAGATGCATTTCATGATGCGTGCGAAGGCGCTGGTGGCGTTCCCGGGCGGCTTCGGCACGCTCGACGAGCTGTTCGAAGTCATCACGCTGGTGCAGACCAAGAAGTCGAAGCCCGTGCCGATCGTGCTGTTCGGCTCGGCCTACTGGAAGAAGATGATCGACTTCGACTTCCTGGTCGACGAAGGCGTGATCTCGCCCGGTGACGTGAAGCTCTTCGAGTACGTCGACGCGCCGGAAGACGCGTGGGACGCGATCAAGCGTTTCTACAAGCTCTGATCGAGCGGATCAGGCGTCGTCGCTGTCGTCGGGCCGCAGGGCCTGCTCGAAGAAGCGCGTGAGCGCGCGGGCGCGGCGGCGGCGGTCGGCCACGGGGTTCGCATGCGGCCCCATGGCCACGGCATCGTCGGCCACGCCGTGCAGCGCATTGAAGAGGATCACGGCCGTCAACGTCGCGTCCTCGACCTCCCACACGCCCGCGGCGTCACCCTGCGTCAGCAGGGTCACGAGCTGCGTGATGACGACGTTGTCGTTGCGCATGCGCCGGTCTTCGGGCCGGTACTCGTGGAACACGACGTCGTGCAACGCGACGTTGTCGAGGTAGGTCTCCAGCCCCGTTTCCACCCAGGCCTTGAGCCGTGCGCGGTACTTGCCCGGTGCGTGGCGGTCCATCGCCTCCTGCAGACGCCCGCAGAAGGTGTCGACGAAGCGCTGTTGCAGCGCGCCGAGCATCGCCTCTTTCGACGGGAAGTACAGGTAGAAGGTGCCCTTGGCCACCTGCGCGCCGGCCGCGATGTCGTCGATGCTGGTGGCGGCAATGCCTTTGGTGATGAACAGCTGCTCGGCGGCGTCCATCAGCGCGGCGGCGCGGGTCTGCGGCGCCTTGGTGCGGCGGCGTGCGGTGGCGGGGGTGTCGTCGGGGCTGCTGTTTGTCATGGTCAGGAACCCGCCGTGGTGCCGGTGCGTGCCGTATCGATGGCGGCGCGCGCCGCGGCGGCATCGAGGGCCAGACCGCGCGGCGCCATCACGCGCTCACGCAACCAGGTCAGTGCTTCGTCGGTGCGGGCGAAAGTGCTTGCAGGGATGCCGAAGAGCTTCTCGACGTTCATCTTGCTGATCTTCTCGAACTGATCGGCGGGCACCACGCTCGCCATGCCCATCATGTGGCGGCGGATGTCGGCGCCGCGCGCCTGCAGCCACTGCTTGGCGCGCTGCGCACTGCCCTCGGGATGCACCAGCGCGTCGGCGTCCGCGAACACGCGCAGCGAGACAAAGGGCTCGCCGCGGTCGAGCCAGCGGTTCCAGTCTTCGGTGAAGGCCTGCATGCTTTCCAGCGTCTGCAAGCCTGCAGACACGCTGATGACCAGCGGCCATTGGCTGAGTTCGTGACGGACCATGAAAGTCTCCTTCGGAATCACAAGAAGGCGCCGGGCACTCCGGCGCAAGAAAGGAACGCGTACAGCGGGCATGGCGAGCGGCTCCCAGCTCAGGCGCGCGTGGCAGCGGCGAGCGCGTCGGCACGCGGCCTGACACGCAGCAGCAGTCCCGCAGCCACCAACCCGGCCACGCCGGCACAGGCCATCGCGGCATGGAAGCCGCCCGCGAGCGCATCGCTCAACAGCCGCTGCGCGGTACCGGCGTCGAGCGCCGCGAGCGCGCCGAGGTCGTGCCGCGAAACCGCTGCCACCGCCGCCTGCGATGCCTCGGGCACGCCGGCACGCGCGAGCGAGTCGGTCATCAACGCGGTGGCGCGCGTGCGCATCAGCGTGCCGAGCAGCGCGATGCCGATCAGCATGCCGCCCTGTCGCAACGCGTTCATGGTCGCCGAGGCCATGCCCGAGCGCTGTGCGGGCACCGAGGCCATCACCGCCGTGCTCGTGGCTGGCACGGCCAAGCCTGCGCCCGCACCGAGCGCGACAAAGATCAACGCCAGCGGCAGGTACGGCGTGTCGGCCGAGAACAGCGTCAGCAGAAGCATCGCTGCACCGATCAGCCCGTAGCCCGCGACCATCAGCGTGTGGACCTCGAAGCGGCGCGCCAGCCGGCCGAACTGCGAGGCCACGATGCCCGTCGCCACGAACTGCGGCACCAGCCGCCAGCCGGTCTCGCTGGCCGACCAGCCCTGCACCTGCTGCAGGAACAGCGAGAAGAAGAACAGGCTGGCGTAGGTCGAAAAGCCGAGCACGAACGAGGCGAAGTTGGTGACCGAAAAGCGCGCGTCGCGGAACAGCGCGAGCGGCAGCAGCGGCCGCTCCACGCGCGCCTCCACGGCCAGGAACAGCGCCAACCCGACACCCGCCGCGACGAGTGCCATCGCCGCGTGGCGCGAGCCCCAGCCGTGCTCGCCCGCGGCAATGAGTCCGTAGGTCAGCGCGCCCAGCCAGAGCACGCTGAGCACCTGCCCCGCCGGGTCAAGCGCTGCATGCTCGGGGTGCGACGACTCGCGCAGGCCCCACATGCCCAGCGCCACGGTCAGCACGCCGATCGGCAGGTTGATGAGGAAGATGCTCTGCCAGCCCGCGTGGTCCACCAGCAGGCCGCCGAGCATCGGCCCGAGGATCAGCGACAGCGCCGTGAACGACGACCAGCCGCCGATCACCCGCGCGCGACTCGCCGGCTCGGGGAAGGCATGCGCCAGCAGCGACAGCGCGCCCGGGATCATCAGCGCGCCCGCCACGCCCTGCACTGCGCGGCCCGCAAGCAACATCGGCAGGCCCGACGCCATCGCGCACATCGCCGAGCCCACGGTGAAGACCACCACGCCAGCCAGCCAGGCGCGCTTGCGGCCGTAGCGGTCGCCGAGGGGGCCGGCCGACAGCATGAAGGCCGACAGGCACAGCGCATAGATGTCGATCACCCACTGCAACCCGGCCAGGTCGGTCGCGAGCGCGCGCTGCAACGTGGGCAGCGCGACGTTGACGATGCTCACGTCGAGCGTGGCGATAAAGCTGCCGAGGTAGACCGCCGCCACCAGGGCCAGGCGGCGGCGCGGGTCGGCAGCCGCCGACGGGGAATGGGAGTCCATGGACGCCTTCGGGTCAGGAACGAAGAAGGCGCCGATACTGACTTTGGGTCAGTATTTTGTCAATCAAATGAGAATTACTGTTATTTGCAACGTGGGATTCAGGCCGCAGTCAGGCGCCCTCCCGCGCACGTCAGAGCTTCAATCCCCAGGTCGCTTTCGCGCCCAGCGCCAGCACGCCGCCCACCACCCAGAACACGCCGGTGATGCCGATCAGCGCGCCGAGCGAGCCGAACAGCATCGGCATCGCGACGCTCGATGCGTTGATGGTCATGAGCCGCAGTCCGAGCGCCTCGCCATGCCGCGCATGCGGCGTGATCTGGTGCAGCATGCTCATCACCATCGGCTGCACCGCGCCGAGCGCGAAGCCCAGGATCACGGAGCAGATGCCCATGGTCCACGGCGAATTCAGCAACGGATAGACGGCGAACACGGCGGCCGTGACGACGGTCGAGCTCAGGATCACGCTGCGCTCCGACGCGCGCGACGCGATCAGCGGAAGCACCACGCGAATGATCGCCGCGGCGATCGCGAAGGCGCCGAGGATGGAGCCGATCACCGAGGCGCTGATGCCCCGGTCGTGGCCCAGCACCGGCAGCACGAAGGCGTGCACGTCCCAGCTCGACGACTGCAGCCAGTTCACAAACAGCAGGCGGCGGAACATCGGCTCGCGCAGCAGGTCCCAGGCGCGCGTGGGCACGGCGCCCGGCACCGGCGGCACCCGCGGCGGCTCGTGCGCGCCGCGCGCCAGCAGCCAGCACAGCAGCGGCAGGAAGGCCATCACGGCGAAGCAGATGCGAAACGCCAGCAGGTCGGCCGGCGCGCGGCCGGCATGGTCGATCAGCATGCCGGCCAGGAAGGGCCCGACGAAGTTCGCCGCCGCCGGCGCAATGGCCAGCCAGCTGAACACGCGCTTGAGCTGCGTCGGGTCGGTGGCCGAGCGCCCCACGTGCCGCTGCAGCGCGATCACGGTCGCGCCGGTGGCGCCACCGGTCAGGAGCGCGGCGATGCACATGACGGGGAACACCGGAAAAATCAATGCCAGCCCTGCCCCGCCCGAGGCCGCGATCACCGACAGCCACAGCGGCCGCTTGAGCCCATGCCGGTCGGCGAAGCGCCCGGCCGGCAGCGCAAGGAACACCTGGGTCAGCGCGAACAGCGCGATCAGCAGGCCGACAGCCGCTGCGCTGTAGCCTTGCTGCAGCGCGAGCAGCGGGGTGGCGAGTCGCATGCCCGCCATCGTGGCGTGCAGGCAGACCTGCGCCACGATGACGCGCAGCAGTTCAGAACCTTTCACGGGGTGTCGTCGCCCTCGCTGTCAGTGTCAGCAGCGGGTGGCAGCAATGCTTCAGACTGCGCCTCGGGCAAGGCCTCGACCTTGCGCAGCGCCAGCCGCATCTGCTTGGCGCGCGTGTCGGCCTTGTCGATGGTGTCGGAGGCCTTGGCCACCTGTTCCTTGATGCGCGCCACCCATTCGCCATAGCGCTCGAACTCGGTCTTGACCGCGCCGAGCACCTTCCAGACTTCGGAAGCCTGGCGCTCCAGCGCCAGCGTGCGAAAGCCCATGTGCAGGCTGTTCAGCATCGCGAGCAAGGTGGTCGGGCCGGCCAGCGTCACGCGGTGCTGGCGCTGGATCGCGTCCATCAGGCCGGGGCGGCGCAGCACCTCGGCATAAAGGCTTTCGACCGGCAGGAACAGGATCGCGAAGTCGGTGGTGTGCGGCGCCGCGAGGTAGTTCTCGGCGATCGACTTGGCCTCGGTGCGGATGCGGGCTTCGAGTGCCTTGGCCGCGGCCTCGGCGCCGGCGGCATCGGCGCGCTCGTGGGCGTCGATGAGGCGTTCGTAGTCGTCGCGCGGAAACTTGGCGTCGATCGGCAGCCACACCGGTGCACCGTCGTCGCCGCGCCCCGGAAAGCGGATCGCGAAGTCGACGCGCTGGCCGCTGCGCGGCTTGGTCTCGATCTGGCGCGCGTACTGCTCGGGCGTGAGCACCTGTTCGAGCAGCGCCTCGAGCTGCACTTCGCCGAACACGCCGCGCGTCTTCACGTTGGTCAGCACGCGCTGCAGGCTGCCGACGCCCACGGCCAGCGTCTGCATTTCGCCCAGGCCCTTGTGCACCTGCTCGAGCCGGTCGGCCACCTGCTTGAAGCTCTCGCCCAGGCGCGCTTCGAGCGTGCTCTGCAGCTTTTCGTCGACGGTCTTGCGCATCTCGTCGAGCTTGGCGGCGTTGCTTTGCTGCAGCTGCGCGAGCTGGGTTTCCATGGTCGTGCGCACCTCGGCAAGGCGGCGTGCGTTCGATTCGCTCAGCCCCTGCAGCTGGGTATTCAGCGTGTCGGCCAGGGTTTTCTGCAGCGACGCGAGCTGCAGCGCGAAGGCGTCGAGCTGCGCGTTCTGCGTGCGCGTGGCCTCGGCGCCCTGTTGCGTCAATGACTGCTGGAAGGTGGCGAAGGCCTGTGCGGTTTCCTGGCGTGCACCGCGCGAGCTCTCACCGATCTCGCGGCGCAGTTCGCGTTCGGTGCGCTCGTTGGCGTTGCCCATCGCGGCAAGCACGCCGAGCATCTCGCTGTGATCAGGTGCGGGTTGCCGGCGCGCCAGCAGCCAGATGACCAGCACCAGCTGCACCACGGCGAGTGCGGCCAGTGCGAGAAGAATCAATTCCGTCAGTTCCAAGGTGGGGGCGTGTCGCTCTCGCGGTCAGGTTGGACTATTTCGTGGCCGATGGCACCGGCGTGACGGGTGTCAGTGGGCCCTTGCCGCTGCCCCAGGCGATGAGGTTGTCGGCCGCCAGGTCGGCCATCGCGCGGCGCGTGGGCACGGTGGCGCTGGCGATGTGCGGCGTGAGCACGACGTTGGGCACGGTGAGCAGGTCGGGGTGGACCTTCGGCTCGCCCTCGAACACGTCGAGGCCGGCGGCGGCGATGCGCTTTTCGCGCAGCGCCACGGCCAGCGCGGCGTCGTCGACGATGCCGCCGCGCGCGATGTTGATCAGCGTGGCGGTCGGCTTCATGAGCGCGATCTCGGCCGCGCCGATGGTGTGGTGCGACGCCGGCGAGTACGGCACGACCAGCACGACGTGGTCGGCGGTCTTGAGCAGCTCTTCCTTGCCGACGTAGCTGGCCTTGCATTCGGCTTCGAGCGCGGCATCGAGGCGCGAACGGTTGTGATAGATCACGTTCATGCCGAAGCCGTGTGCGCCACGCTTGGCAATGCCCTGCCCGATGCGGCCCATGCCGATGATGCCGAGCGTGGACCCGTGGATGTCGGAGCCGGCGAACATGTCGTAGCTCCACTTTTCCCACTTGCCGGCACGCAGGAAGTGTTCGCTCTCGGTGATGCGGCGCGCAGTGGCCATGAGCAGCGCAAAGCCGAAGTCGGCCGTGGTCTCGGTCAGCACGTCGGGCGCGTTGGTGCCGAGCACGCCGCGCGCGGCCATGGCGTCGACGTCGAAGTTGTTGTAGCCCACGGCCATGTTGGCGCAGATCTTCAGCTCGGGGCAGGCGTCGAGCACGGCGGCATCGATTCGCTCGCTGCCGGTGGTGAAGGCGCCCTGCTTGCCTTGCAGCTTCGCGATCAGTTGGTCCTTGCTCCAGGTCTCATCGGCCTGGTTCGACTCGACCTCGAAGTGCTGCGCCAGGCGCGCGAGGGTCTCGGGGAACACCGCGCGCGCGACCAGGATCTTGGGCTTGCTGCTGCTCATGGAACGTGTCTCTTTCTTGAACGTGTGGGAAGGATCAGACGAAGAAGATGAAGGTGGTCAGCACGAACAGCGGGATCAGGATCGCACCCGACCACAGCATGTAGCCGAAGAAGCTGGGCATGCGCACGCCGCGGCTTTCGGCGATGGCCTTGACCATCAGGTTCGGCGCGTTGCCGATGTACGTGTTCGCGCCCATGAACACGGCGCCCGCCGAGATGGCGGCCAGCGTGGTGGCGTAGGTGGTCATGAGCGCCACCGGGTCGCCGCCCGCCGTGTTGAAGAACACGAGGTAGGTGGGCGCGTTGTCCAGGAACGAGCTCAGGATGCCGGTGGCCCAGAAGTACATGGCCGGGTCGGGCTGGCCGTCGGCGCGCGTCACGGCCGCGACGATGGCGCCGAACGGGCCCTGCGTGCCGGCCTTGAGCATGGCGATCACCGGGATGATGGTCAGGAAGATGCCGGCGAAGAGCTTGGCCACCTCGGCCATCGGGCCCCACTCGAACTGGTTGTCGGCGTGCACCTTGGCGGCGGTGATCTTCAGCGACAGCAGCGTGATGGCAATGAGGCCCACATCGCGCACCAGCCCCGGCAGACCCATCGTGGAACCGTAGATGTCGAAGGTGACCGGCGACTTCCAGAAGCCGCTGATCAGCACCAGCGCGACCACGCCGCCGAGCAGCACGAAGTTGATGGCGCCGTCGAAGCCGATGCGCTTGGTGTCGGGCGTCGGGTCGACCGGCAGCACGCCTTCCTTGCGGTAGTAGTAACGGTCGATCAGGTAGAACAGCACGAGCAGCACGGCCAGGATGAACAGCGTGTCGGGCAGGATGTGCTTGGCGGTCCAGAAGAAGTCGACGCCCTTCAGGAAGCCCAGGAACAGCGGCGGATCGCCCAGCGGCGTGAGCGAGCCGCCCGCGTTCGAGACGATGAAGATGAAGAACACGACCACGTGTGCGCGGTTCGCCCGGTTGTCGTTGGCGCGGATCAGCGGGCGAATCAGCAGCATCGAGGCGCCCGTGGTCCCCATGAAGCTCGCGAGCACCGCTCCGATGGCCAGGATGGCCGTGTTGAGCCCGGGCGCGCCATGCAGGTTGCCGCGGATGTGGATGCCCCCCGCCACCGTGAACAGCGCAGTGAGCAGGATGATGAAGGGGATGTATTCCTCGACCAGCGCATGCACCGTCTGCGCCCCGGCCAGCGGCGCGCCGTAGATCGCGGCGAACGGCAGCAGGAAGGCCAGCGACCAGGCCGCCGACACCTTGCCGTAGTGGTGGTGCCAGAACGACGGCACCAGCAACGGCATGAGCGCGATCGACAGCAGGATGCCCGCGAAGGGCACGCCCCACAGCGGCGACAGCGTGGCGCCGTTGAATTCGGCGGCCGACGCCAGGGCAGGAAACATCAGCGGCAGCAGCGCGGCCGCGGCCAGTCGGAGGGATTTTTTCATGGGGCTGTACCGTACCAGACGAAGTGCTGCACGGAGATCGGTACAGGGTTCACACGGGGGGTTGTTCGATCTCGAACACCTGGCGCAGGTAGGCCAGGTATTTCTCGTCCTCGCACATGTTCTTGGACGGCGTGTCCGACAGCTTGGCCACCGGCTGGTCGTTGCACTGGATCATCTTGATGACGATCTGCAGCGGCTCGTAGCCGAGGTCGTTGGTGAGGTTGGTGCCGATGCCGAAGGCCAGCAGGCAGCGGCCGCGGAACTGCTGGTAGAGCTCGATGGTGCGGGGCACCGTGAGGCCGTCGCTGAAGATCAGCGTCTTGGTGAGCGGATCGACCCGGTTCGCGTGGTAGTGCGCCAGCATGCGCTCGCCCCACTGGAACGGGTCGCCGCTGTCGTGGCGCGCGCCGTCGAAGAGCTTGCAGAAGTACAGGTCGAAGTCGCGCAGGAAGGCGCTCATTCCGTACACGTCGGACAGCGCAATGCCCAGGTCGCCGCGGTACTCACGGGCCCAGCTCTCGAAGCCGAAGATCTGGCTGTCGCGCAGCCGCGGGCCCAGCGCCTGGCAGGCCTGCAGGTACTCGTGCGCCATGGTGCCCAGCGGAATGAGGCCCAGCTTCATGGCGTACAGCACGTTGCTGGTGCCCGCCAGCTGCGGCAGGTGTTCGCCGGCGGGCGACTTGGCCGGCGGCGAGACCACGGCGCCAAGCCGCTGGGTCAGCGTGCGCAGCACCTCTTCATGCCAGTCTTTGGAGAAGCGGCGGCGCGTGCCGTAGTCGGCAATCTTGAGGTCGCCGAGGCCGGCCTCTTGCAGCTGGCTGATCTTGATGTCGAGGCGGCGGCGGCCTTCTTCGAAGTCGGGGTTCTTCTGCGTGTTGCGAAAGTAGACCTCGTTCACGATGGCCAGCACCGGGATCTCGAACAGGATGGTGTGCAGCCACGGGCCCTTGATGCGGATCTCGAGCTCGCCCGAGGGCTGGGGGATGACGTTGATGTACTTCTCATTGAGCCGGAACAGCCCGAGGAAGTCGACGAAGTCGCTCTTGATGAAGCGCATCGATCGCAGGTAGGCGAGTTCGGCGTCGCGGAACTGCAGCGAACACAGGCTGCGGATCTCGTCGCGGATCTGTCCCGCGAACTGCGCGAGGTTGACGCCGGGGTTGCGGCACTTGAAGCGGTACTCGACCCGCGCCCCCGGAAAGTGGTGCAGGACCACCTGCATCATCGTGAACTTGTAGAGGTCGGTGTCGAGCAGGCTGTGAATGATCATGGTGCGGTGCGCGGTGTCTCGGGTCTCTGGCTGCGGCGTCCGTTCCATTATCACGGCCTGAGTCGGCCTCTGCCTACGAAGGCCGCACTGCACGTCCTACCGGCAGGGGGAATCACCCACGCGACATTGATTTCACGGCGGCGGCATGTTCCGCCGGGTCATCACTCTTACGCAAGGAGATTCGCATGAACAAGGACACCATCGAAGGCAACTGGAAGCAGCTCAAGGGCAAGGTCAAGGAGCAATGGGGCAAGCTGACCGACGACGACTTCGACGTCATCGCCGGCAAGCGCGACCAGCTGCTGGGCCGCATCCAGGAACGCCACGGCATCAGCCGCGACGAGGCCGAGAAGCAGGTCAAGGACTGGGAATCTCGCGACGGCCGCTCGCCCGACGCCCTCTGGTTCGAAAAGTACTGAGAACGACAGCGCCCTGCGCCCTCCTTCTTCCAGCCACTCACCGCAAAGGACACACACCATGAAAAAACAACACCTCGTCATGCTCGCCCTCGCCTCCACCTGCTTCGTTGCCAGCCAGGCCGGCGCGATGACCAAGGACGAGTACAAGGTCGCCAAGGAAAAGGTCGAGGCCGACTACAAGGTCGCCAAGGCCCAGTGCGACACGATGAAGGACAACGCCAAGGACGTCTGCCAGAAGGAAGCCAAGGGCAAGGAAGAAGTGGCCAAGGCCGAACTGGAACAGCAGTACCAGCCGAGCGACAGCCATGCCCGCAAGGTGGCCGAAGAGAAGGTGAAGGCCGCCTATGAAGTCGCGAAGGAAAAGTGCGACGACCAGCAGGGCGAGGCCAAGTCCGCCTGCGTGAAGCAGGCCAAGGCCGACGAAGCCCAGGGCAAGGCCGACATCAAGGCCATGAAGAAGACGATGTAAGCGGGGTCATGCCCCACTGACCACGACGGCGCCTGCGGGCGCCGTTTTTCGTGGGCACTCAGGCGCGCAGCGAATCGACCACCTGCTGCAGCGCCTCGGGCAATGGCACCGGCCGCTGCGTTGCGCGGTCGACGTACACATGCACGAAGTGGCCCTGCGCGGCGGCGCTGTCGGAGCCCTCGGCGAAGAGTGCGATCTCGTAGCGCACGCTCGAGCGCCCTGCTTGCGCCACGCGGATGCCCGCCTCCACCGTCTGCGGGAACGCGACCGGCGCGAAATAGTTGCACTGCGTCTCGACCACGAAGCCGATCGTCTGGCCGCCGTGGATGTCGAGCGCGCCGCGCTCGATGAGCAGCGCGTTCACCGCGGTGTCGAACCAGCTGTAGTAGACGACGTTGTTGACGTGGCCGTACATGTCGTTGTCGGCCCAGCGCGTCGGGATGCTGCGAAACGCCCGGTAGGCGCTGCGGGTGTGGGGCGTGGGCTTGGGAGTAGGTGTCGGGGCGCTCATCGCGCGGCATTTTGCCAGCGGCGCCAGTAGTCCAGCGCCACCCGGAAGGTGCCCAGCTGCACCTGCACCGTCTCGGCGATGTCGCTGGCGTAGCCACCGGCCATCGCGAAGGCCGTCGGGATGCGGCGCTGCCAGGTCCAGTCGAACACGCGGCGGTCGCGCGCCTCCAGGCCGTCGAAGCTCAGCTTGAGGCGACCCAGCCGGTCGCGCTCGAAGGGGTCGGCGCCGGCCAGATAGATCACGAGGCCGGGGGAGAAGCGGCGGTCGAGTTCGTCGAGCGCGTGCTCCAGCGCCGCGAGGTAGTCGGCGTCGCCGCAGCCGTCGGGCAGCTCCACGTCGAGGTCGCTCGCCTCCTTGCGGAACGGGAAGTTCTTCTGGCCGTGCACCGACAGCGTGAACACGCTCGGGTCGCCCTGGAAGATGCGGGCGGTGCCGTTGCCCTGGTGCACGTCGAGATCGATCATCGCCACCCTGAGCAGCCGGCCGGCGCGGGCCTGCTCAGCCTGCATGAGCCGCGCGGCCACCGCTGCGTCGTTGAAGACGCAGAAGCCGCTGCCCTTGTCTGCGTAGGCGTGGTGCGTGCCGCCCGCCATGTTGGCCGACACGCCGCCCGCGAAGGCGGCGCGGCAAGCCGCGATGGTGGCGCCGGTGGAACGGCGCGAGCGCTCGACCATCGCCTCGCTCCAGGGGAAGCCGATCTCGCGCATGGCCTGCGGGCTCACGCGGCCTTCGCTGACGGCGGCGATCCATTCGGGCGTGTGGGCCAGCGCAAGCTCGTCGTCGGTGGCGCGCGGAGCCGGGTCCATCTCGACGGCCGGCAGTTGCTCTTGCAGGCGGTCGCGCAGCATCGCGTAGCGCGACATGGGAAAGCGGTGGCCCGGCGGCAGGGGCAGCACGAACTGCCCGGAATAGAAAGCACGCATGGCCGCATTCTGGCCGCGCAGGCCCGATTTAGAAGGCCACTTCTAAATTGCTGCACAGCAGCAAAAACCGCTTGATCGCTGCGTTCAGCTGCCTATACTTCAGGCCATGCTGCACCGCAACATGAACGACGAGGCGCAGCGCAACGTGAATCGACCACCCCATCATCCTTTCTGGAGATCTCAAATGGCCCTGACCGCTGACCAAATCCTCGCCGCTCAAAAAGCAAACCTCGAAACCCTGTTCGGCCTGACCACCAAGGCTTTCGAAGGCGTTGAAAAGCTGGTCGAACTGAACGTGACCGCTTCCAAGGCCGCCCTGACCGAAGCCCAGAGCACCGCTCAAGCTGCCCTGAACGTCAAGGACGCCCAGGAGCTGCTGACGCTGCAAGCCAGCCTGTTCCAGCCCCTGGCCGAAAAGACCGCTGCCTACAGCCGTCACCTGTACGACATCGCCCAAGGCACCAGCACCGAATTCTCGAAGGCTTTCGAAGCCAAGGCCGCTGAAGCCCAGCAAGCCTTCGTCGGCCTCGTCGACAGCGCTTCCAAGAACGCCCCCGCCGGCTCGGAAACCGCCGTCGCCGTGCTGAAGAGCGCCGTGGCTGCCGCCAACAACGCTTTCGAATCGGTCCAGAAGGCCGTCAAGCAAGCGTCGGACGTCGCCGAAGCCAACTTCAACGCCGTGTCGACCCAAGCCGTCGCCGCTGCCAAGACGGCCACCGCTTCGCGCAAGCGCTAAGCACCGACCACCACCAGTTGTCTCCTTGGGTCCTCACGGATCCAATTCAGGGCCTCGTCTCACGACGAGGCCTTTTTTTTCGTCCGGCGGCGTCTTCGATAATGCAGGTCTCATCTCTGGAGACTTTTCATGCAAATCGACGGCAAGGTTTTTATCGTGACCGGTGGCGCTTCGGGCCTCGGCGAAGGCACGGCGCGCATGCTGGCCGCCAACGGCGCCAAGGTGATCATCGCCGACATGCAGGCTGACAAGGGCGAAGCCGTTGCGAAGGAAATCGGCGGCGTGTTCGTCAAGTGCGACGTGAGCCAGGAAGCCGACGGCCAGGCCGTGGTGGCTGCCGCCGTCAAGCTCGGCAAGCTCATGGGCCTGGTCAATTGCGCCGGCATCGCACCGGCCGAGAAGACCGTGGGCAAGAACGGCCCGCACGCGCTGGCCGTGTTCAGCAAGACCGTCACGGTCAACCTGATCGGCAGCTTCAACATGATCCGCCTCGCGGCCGATGCCATGGGCAAGAACGAGCCCGAAGCCACCGGCGAACGCGGCGTGCTGATTTCGACCGCCTCGGTCGCGGCCTACGACGGCCAGATCGGTCAGGCCGCCTACAGCGCCTCGAAGGGCGGTGTGGTCGGCATGACCCTGCCGATCGCCCGCGACCTCGCGCGCAGCGGCATCCGCAACATGACCATCGCCCCCGGCATCTTCGGCACGCCCATGCTGTTCGGCATGCCGCAAGAGGTGCAGGACGCGCTGGCCGCCAGCGTGCCCTTCCCCTCGCGCCTGGGTACGCCCGACGACTACGCCAAGCTGGCCAAGCACATCATCGAGAACGACATGCTCAACGGCGAGGTGATTCGTCTGGACGGAGCGATTCGATTGGCCCCTCGCTAAAAGCCGCATGAATAGGGAGCTTCGCGCTCCCTTTTTTGTAGCGATGCGATTTAGGGTGACTATCGAGTTTGGTCACTCAATCGAAGCTGCGAATTCAGTGGGGTAAGCCGTCGTTGGAAATGGGATCACCTCAGACGCAAGGGTGATCATGTAACCCTATTGACTCCGGCAAAAAGGTGCGGCGAGTTGACGATCCGGATGTCGTTCGCAATGCGAGGGTCGAAGGTTCGCCGTCTCCTCAACACGCAGCCTTCGTCTGCCGTCAACAAACGCTCAGCACTCCCATCTAAGAAGTAATCTTTCTTAATAACTTGAAGTGCAGGTAACATGCCCCAGATGTAACCAAATTATTTCATAAGGGGTATTGAGCATGGGACTTCCACGGACGTTCGTCGGATTCAGCAGCACTGACATTCGGTACTACAGGCTCATGCAGGCATGGAAAGCCAATGAGCACATTGACTTCAATTTCGCAGACGTCCAACTCGAAAACGAGATCAATTCCGAGAATGAGGCCTACATCAAGCGAAAGTGCCGCGAGCGTATCGACATGGCCGGCACGTTTGCCGTGCTGATCGGTCAGGACACGCGGTCAAAGCACAAGTACGTCCGCTGGGAGATGGAGGTCGCCATCGAGAAGAAGTGCAGGATCATCGGCATCAACATCGACGGTTCCCGCCGCGTCGTCGACGCAACCTGCCCACCGATCATCCGAAACATTGGAGCCATTTTCGTGCCGTTCTCTCCAAAGATCATCGCCCACGCGCTGGCGAACTACGAGATGGGGGCGAATGACGACTTCCACTACAAGGATCACGTCTACACCCAGCTCGGCTACTGATTGAAGGTCCGAGGTATGCAAGAGCAGGACTTTCCCGCCCTCTACAGGTCAGCCGACGAACTATCACTGGCGTCACAGAGGCACTTTTTCCGCGCTCTTAAGTTGCACTTGATCTTGCTGGTTGTCGCGGCTGTGCTGTCTATTGTGAGCATCCCCCACTGGTCAGTTGCGGCATTTCAACTGCTTGCACTGCTCGGGGCGTTGTCATGCTCGATCTACCTGTTCAGCCGGCGACCTGATCGCCTTTGGTATGCCGGTCGGGCGGTGGCTGAGTCCATCAAGACAATTACTTGGCGCTACGTCTGCCGAGCCGAGCCTTTCCAAGGCGGCGACGCTGCGGCCAAGAGCGACTTGCGGCAGAAGTTGAAAGCTGTCGTTGAGCAGAACAGAGAGGTCGTCCAGAGCCTTACGAACCACCTGGACGCACCCCAGATAACTGAAGTCATGGCTCAGATGCGGGCGCAATCCCTAGAGGAAAGAAAGGCGAAGTACGCAACGAGTCGCATTGGTAACCAGCTCACTTGGTATGTCAAAAAAGCGGCCTTCAACCGAAGAACTTCCAATGGGTTCTTCTGGGCGCTAATCGTGACCAATGCGGTCGCCGTCGTCTGCGCAATCCTGAGGATCAAGTTTGTCGAAGTGCCGTACTGGCCGACTGACGTCTTGGTCGCTGCTGCGGCCAGCTTATTGAGTTGGATGCAAGCAAAGAGGTTTTCTGAACTTGCTGCGTCTTACGCGCTGGCGGCACATGAAATTAGCCTTATCCGAGAGCAGTCGCTGCTACCCAGTACCGATGAGGAGTTTTCCCTGTTTGTCGGCGATGCAGAGAATGCGTTCTCGCGTGAGCACACCCAATGGGTCGCCAGGAAAGACGTGTAACCGCTACGGGGAACTGCGTCGCGCAAAGCGACGCTCGGAAGCTCTAAGCGGAGCGATTTGACATGGACATCGAAGAGATCGGAAAGATCGTCGGCATCGCCTCTACCGTTGGTGCAATGGTGGGCGGCCTCATGTCATTCCTCATCAACTGGTGGTGGAAGGTACGTGCAGAGTCAGACAGAATTCAAGTCCGCTATGGGTCAGCTCATTATGACGAATCACCTGGCTACGCAATGCACGTAATCAGCCGTAGTGACCACACGCTGGAGGTCACCGACTACGGATTTGTACTCGGCGACGGCAAGCTTCTCTCCGTTCCCGACCTATGGGCGAACCATTTTGGCGATGAGCTCTCCAGAGATGCCTATAGCGGGAGTTCCATACTGAGGGCGCGCAATGAACGGTATGAAGTTCATGTGGACTTGTCTAGGAAGGACATCGTCGGCGCTTACGCACGGACCTCAACACAGAAGCATCCAAGCGTCACCTTCGAGACCTACGAGCCGATTTCGATCTGGCGTCAGTTGCGTTTCAAGATCAAACAGAGGTTGAACATGGAGTACGGTGCCTAGCACCTTGCAGAGTCGAACATTCAACGAGGAGAACGAGATGGGTGAATGGTCAGATTACTTCGAAGATTTTCCGGAAGAGAACCAGGCCAACTATGTTGGCGAGCGCTTTGATCCAGCTGGTGCAGCCCGTCTGCGTGCCGAAGAAGCTCGCCGACTTCAAGTCGTCATCGACTCACGAGCGATGCAGAAGAAGATGTTCGACATGGCCGCAGCCGCAAAGAAAGAAGCTGCCGAACGCGCACAACAATCGCAACCCCAAGCCGATCAGTAGCTCCTACCTCTTTTTTCACTGAGATGGGAATGCATCGACACGCATCACAGCCCCATCAGCGCGACAACGAGGCACCCGAACAGCACGAATTTGAGGGAGCGCCCTGTGCGGCTCTTGTCGGAAGGCGTGATCCAAGGCACATTCCGCAAGATGTTCTCTTGTCGTTAGGGCCCTACATGAAGACTTGCCGACTCCGAGGGATGCGCCTCATACCATTGCTCTTGCTTTCCGGTTGTGCAGCATCAACGGCAAGTTTGCAGTCGGCTTCGTCCGGCGCGATCGGCTGCAGTCCAAGTGAAGTCTCAATCTCAGACTACAGATTGAACATGCACACTTCCTCATGGACCGCCAAGTGCAATACCAAGACCTACTTCTGCTCTGGTTCAGACACCCTCAAGCAGGGCACTAGTTGCAAGCAGGCGCAGGAGAAATGAGGGTCTGCTGATTGCCTAAAACCAGACCATGCTGAACGAAGGCCAGCGATTCGATCTCAACAAGCGATAGACGGACCACTTGGCCGCTGCACGAATCAATTCTTCGTGAGCCGCGACAAGCGCCCCACGAACACGTCTTGACGGATTCCTAGATTTCCGAGACAGCAATTGGAGATTGAAGCGATTGCGTTTGCGGTCGCGGGCCGTAGCTCGATCTTGGTATCGCTACGATCGCATTGACCGGCCATGTATCCATTCGTATCATCGACACGCGCGTCAAAGCGTGGAAGGACGGCCCGAATCCCTGGTTGTCCCCAGAACAACATGAGGGACCTTATGCGCCGCGGATTCGAAGTTGGCCGGGCATTGCCCGCCATCACCCTTTTTGTATCGCTTGCGGCCTTTGGCTGTAGCGCCAGCGCGCAGCAGCGCGATGTGCAAAACTTCTTTCAGGCACTTGATGGTCTAGCGAAGGCTGGCCAGCAAGGTGCCGCAGCCCAGCCGTTGGGCTCGACACCGCAGAGCCTGCGAGCCAGAGAGCTTCGGCCGGATGTGCCGATAACTTCAGCTTCGCCGGCTGCGCCTGACGCGGCGCAGCAATCGGCGGGTTGGTCGCCTCGCCCACCACGAGAGTGCATCGCTTCGGTCAACGATTCCGGAGACTGGATGTATGGCCGGCAGTCGATCGATGAGCTAAGGCAGGCCGTCGAAACGAACAAGCGCAACTTCTGCTCCTACTTGGTTATCAAGGAGTACTACGCGCAGGGCGCTGCCCGATCGACTTCCTGCATCGTGCCGCCGCAGGAGGCCACGCAGCGTGATCAGAACGCAGCCACCATGGCCAGACGCAGGTTCGAAGACAGTTGCGCAGCTCAGCTCACGACTGCCGACATCATGGAGCGGAACCAGCAGATTCTCGGGCGAGCAAGTGCCATTGAGGCGAAGGCGAGTGCTGCGGCGACCAGGAAGCAGCAGCAAGCTGAGTGGAGTACCGAAGCGAAGAATTTCGAGTTGAAAGGGCTCACGTTAGCGCTCACCAAAGAGAGTTTGATGGCCATGACGCCGGGTCGCTCGTTCTTCAGTTGCAAGCCCAGCCCCTCTTTCCAACTAGTGGAGACCTGCTTCGCTGTGCTGGATTCCAAGACGTGCATTCCGCAAGTTGTCGACACCCCAAAAGGTCCGATGCAGCGGATGGAATGCAAGACCGTGCAGGCGGCCCCCTCTAGCCTGCCTGCAGGCGTACAGGCACTGACCACCTTCGCAGGCCGGAACGTCGTCGAGGTCCAGGTTTCGTTCTTCCAGAACAAGACCCTCAACGTTACGTTGTTCGCGAATCTGGAAAATGCACCGGCCGAGGATGCGCTTTCTTCGAAATACGGCGCGCCACGCGAGAGGCGCGATGGAATGACTTTCTGGTACGGCAAGGGCGAACAGTTGGCCCTGTCGCGTGATCGTGTGCAAATCCACAGCCCGGTCGTTGGCGCGCAGCGTGATGCTGCAGCGAAAGCGCTTGAAGATGCAAAGGTCCAAGCTGATGGGGTGAAAGCGAAGGCCGACAAGGAGAAGCGTCGTGGTGATTTCTAAAAGGACCGCGCTGCCCCTCTTGCTGTTTTCGGTCCTCAGTGCGACTGGCGTGCCCGCCCCGGCACAGACCGCCGTGCCCACTTTCGAAGTGAAGGGCCTCAATCTCAATGTCAAGCAGGACGCGCTTGCCGGCTTGGCAACCGGCACCTCTGCATTCAAGTGCTCACCAGATCGCCAGAACTACCTGACCACGGTCTGCGAGTCGAACCTTGAGGTCCGTACGTGCGCAGTCAAGAAGAGCGGGCTTCCACAAGGGATGTGGCAGCAATTTCAGGATTGCACGACAACTTATCTGCCTGCCAGTTCGTTGACGCCAGCCATGCAGCGGATGGCAACCATTGGTGGAAACCAAGTCAAGCTCATTCGTATCAGCTTTTTCGATGCGCAGGCGAGCGAGATCATCGTTTTCCATGAAGGAAAAAATCCAGGCACATTCCTGGAGGCGTTCACGCAACGGTATGGACCGCCCACCTCCGAGGTGGCGAATGCGCGCGATTCTTACGACAACGGCATCACATGGACGCGTGCTGATGAGACCATGAAGCTGGGTGCCGCCCGGGTCGTGCTAACCAACCCCTCGGTCTTGACCGCGCGCAGACAGCGCCTTGAGGCGGACCGCGAAGCTGCCAAGAACCGTGCGAACGGCGCGCGGGAAGATGCAGCCAAGAAGGCGAAGTCGGACATTTAGCAAGCCGGCAACGCCTTGCGCCGGTCGCTGCTCCGTAAGCTGGCGCTCCAGTCACTACCGCTCAGTCATTGCGCAAAGCCTTCTGAGGGATCGGGCGCAAGACGACGACGAGCACCAGGCACACGAGTCGAATCGCATCCGTGGCTTCTGCGTCGAGGTAGGGAATCAGATCGGAGTTCGATGCGATTAGGGACAGCAGTTCAGGAAGCACGAGGCCGATCGATGCTGCAATCCATGACCATGATCTCCAAAAATTCCTGACGATCATCGGCGACCCCTTGCGTTTAGAGCGACTTCGAGTTCAAGCACACGGATGCGGCGGTCGATCTCCTCAAGCTTGCCATCGTGGCCCTTCACTTGATTGGCGACTGTCTCAAATTTGTACGTCAGGGTTTCCGTCAGTCGGTCCATCTTCCAGATCAAAGTGAACCCGCCGATGATGAGGGCGACGATGACGGGGACAAGGATTGCTGATGCGGCCTTCGTGAGGCTGATCGGCTGGTTTGTAGGCGTGGTCATAGATACTGTCATTTTTGTTTCCCCCTATTTATGGTCATGCAGCGTCCGGCCCGTGGACGTCATAGCTTGAAGCACCCCAACATTGCGATGTGAACAGGTGCCGTTTCAGTTCCTGCTGGGCTTCCGGTGTTGCCTGCACCAAGAGGTGAGCCAGTGCTGACTTGGTTGTACGTGAAGCCGCTGCCGCCGCCTGTGCCGGGTAGCGCCACCATCGGCGAGATTGGGTGGGTGTGAGGGCCGACAGACTCGGCGTACTTGGTGCCGTTGATGACGACCGTCCCCGAGCTACGAATGAACCTCTCGCGCACATCGAACACGGTGAGGCGCTTGCCAGCGGTCCAGTCGGCTGCGGCACTGGCACCGCGAGTGCTTGCTGTGCCTGTCGAAGTGAGGATCGGAAGCTGTGCGTTCGTGTAGTCCGTCCACCACGCGGTGAACAGTGCTTGTGTGTCAACGTTGGCACGAGTCGCGCCGCTGCCGACATTCCCGATGGTCGATCCATCGCCTGCGACCCATCCAGTTGGAGCAGTCGCACGCATCACGAACTTGAAGTCTCCAGTCGTTGCGACCGCTAGCGCATTGATCGCCGCCTGTGTTGCTGTGCTTATCGGCTTGCTCAGGTCGGCTGTGTTGTTGACCAGATTGAGCGCTGTTGCCGTCTTCAGTGCTGCAGATGTCACGGCCCCAGTGAGACCGGCAATCGAAGCAACCGGCCCACCAGCGATGCTTGCTGCACTCGCAGCTGCCGCCGTAGCGCTTGCTGCTGCATTTACTGCGGAAGCACTTGCGTTTGTCTCAGAGACACCAGCCGCCACCTTCGATGTGTTTGCGTTCGTAGCGGACGTAGCCGCGTTTACCTCGGACACTCCCGCTGCGACCTTGGAAGCATCTGCTAGCCCCGCCTGTGTGACTGCCTGCGCCGCCGATCCAGCTGCGCCGGTCTGTGAGCTAGCGGCAGCAACTGCGCTCGCCGCAGCATTGGTTTCCGACACTCCGACAGTTGCCACCGCCGCGTTTGCAATCGTTGCCGATGCAGCCGCCGCAGATTGAGAGGAGGATGCAGCCGCCGAGCTTGCTGATGCAACATTGGCTGCATTCGAGGCGATCACCGCCTGTGCAGCTGCGAGCGCGACTTGGGCTGTGCCCGCCGTCTCCGCCCATGCTTTTGTTACAGCATCCTGCGCATTGATCGGATCGGCCAGATTGATGATCCGCTTTGTCGTTGCGTCAAGCTCACCCAAGCCATTGAGCGTCAACGGTGCAGCTGCACGTGTGTCCTGAATCGCAAGCCATGCACGGTCGAAGTCGCGATCAAGGGTGTCGGTCGGAATTGCGGCAGCCTCTTGGTAGTCAGTCTCTCTGTTCAGCACCACAAGGCGTTGGAGGATGACCAGCGTGCCGCTCGCCGGAGGTGATGGAAAGATCACCGCGCCACCGCCGCCGTTTCCGATCCCCGTAACTGTGTAGCCCGACGCCAGAACGCCGTTGAGATAGACCTTCAAGTCTGCTTGGTCGAGCAGCAGGTACGGATAGGTGAAGCTGACGGCCGAGCCGTTTCCGAAATACTTTTTGATTGGATCTTGAACTGAGACTGTCATCGTCCCTCCTCGTTGTTTTTCTTATTTATGGGTATCCGTCATGCGTAGTCGCGCTCGATGTCGATCACAGTTCCGTACGCTCGATACGGCTCGAAGCCGTTCGGATCAAGCGCAGCACCTGAGCGCAGCGAGATCGGCAACAGGTGGATCGCCTTCGCTGGGGCGTCAATGAAGTCGTCCTTGCCCTTCATGAAGCGAGGATTGAAGTCACGAAGCTGCGAAAGGAACTGCGTGTCCATCACGCTCTCGTGCACATACAAGATTCCCGCACTGAGCGGCGTCTCGTAGGCCGTCTGGATCGATTCGGACTTCTTGGTGGACGTGTGCTTGCCGTCGATTGCGATCCCCAGGCCCGCCGTGTGCTTGAGCAATAGCTGCGGCACAAACGAGCCGATGCCGTTCGTTTCGATGTAGCAAGTCGGAACGTGGAAGTCGATCAGCAGCTTGCGGACTTGCTCGCACTGGCGTTCGATCTCCCCCACGAGTGAGACAGTGCGGTGGATAAAGATTTGCCCGTCCTGCGTGCAGAGCACGATGGCGAGAACTGAGTTATCCCGGCCCGCCTTTGACAGTGACGGGTCCCAGAATGCACAGTGCGCAGTGATCTTCTTGCCGTCAAGGCGATAGAGCTTGCTTCCGTTTGACTCGATGAATTCGGGCTCGCCCTTGTACGTGCGGATGAATGCAGGGTCGAGGTAGCTGTCTTCTGCCAGCGTCGGGATCAACTGGTACTGGGAGTAGAACTCCGCCTTGCCTTTGCATGAGCGTTGAACCTGCTCGATCAGTTCCAGCGGCCAACGCTCGGGCCAGTTCGATACCCCCGTGCATGCAGGCCACTCGCCAGTCAATTTTTCGAGGAATGGAACGCGGAACGATGAGGCTCCACGGTCGATCATTTCCGGGTAGATCGAATCGACGGCGTGAGGCGTGCCGATGAACAGGCGCTTGCCGTTTGGATGCAGCAGGCGTGCAGATTCTGAGATACGGGTGCGGAGGTCGTCGCGCAGTGGCTCAGACCTGGCCGTGTTCAGAACCTCGCAGTCGTCATAGACGAGGATGTGTGCGCGGAAGCCAGTGACGTTGGAGAAGATGCCGCGTGCTGTGACGCTGAGGTTTCGGCCTGATGTTGCGCCTCGTACTCGAAAACCACGTTCAGTCCACTTGTTTGTTGAACTGAGAAGGTGCGAACAGTGCGGGTGGTTCGTGATGATCTTGGCGATGTCGCTGGACATCTTCATCGCCAGTGAGTCGTCTGCCGACTGGATCAGGAACAGCAGCGTTGGGTCACGAGCAAGCCGCCAAGCGATCCATGCGGCGCTGAGCGATGACTTGCTCGCACCACGGAAGCACTGCATCACCCCGACGTTGTTCAGCCATTGGTCGTCGTTCTCAAGGAAGTCAACCATGTCCCAGTGAAACGACGGGACGGAGCCAAACCCTTCCATGACGGCATACACCGCATAGAACTCCCTGAACCCCACTGTCGTGCCGTCAACTTGCTCGTATGTGATCGAGCTTTGCTTCTTGTTTGCCAAAGAAAATACCCCCTGAGGCCGTAGCCGTCAGGGGGTATTTATGGTTTTGGTGAGGGCGCGGTTATGTGCTCATTCGTTCCTCAGCGAGCATGCGATCTCGAGTCCTGTTGATCCGTTCGGTCTCAAGGTCGAACCGCCTCTTCTTGTTCTTCTTCACTGCCTTCTCGATCCACAGAGCGCCGTACAGGAACGCGGCAAAGCCTCCGTACCATGCAATCAGTTCAAAAATGGTCATGCTGCCTCCTGAATTTGATTGAGCACGCTTGCTGCTTGCATCGTTGCCTGCTGTGGTGCCAGATGCGCGTAGCGAGTTGTCGTGGTTGGCGACGAGTGGCCGAGCTGGTGCTGCACAACGTACAGCGACACACCAGCCTGAACGAGACGAGATGCATGGGTATGACGCAGCGTATGGAACGAGCAGCCCGTGATCCCTGCCCGCTCACATGCACTCCTGAATGCAGCACGGCACTTCAACGTCCCGCGACCCTTGCCCTTGGCGCGCTGAATCATTCCCTCAAACACCATCGTTTGCTCTTCGGCCTTCGAGGCAAGGCGGTCGGTCAGCACTTCATGCACACGGTTCGTCATCGCCAGTGCGGATTCGTTGTCTACCTTGGAGCGGTAGAGTTGAATCTGTCGCTTCTCCATGTCGATGTCTGACCACTTGAGGTTCTGAAGTTCGCCCATACGACAACCGATGTCGAGCAGCATCACAGCGAAGTGAAGGGCGTTCACGCGGCACAGCTTGGTGAATTCGTTGTCAGCGTCGAGCGTTCGGGACAGTTCGATCAGCAACTTCTTCTCTTCTGGCATCGAGAGGAAGCGCAGGCGGCCGCGATTCGCATTCAGCTTGTTCGCCTTCTTCAGTTCATCGAAGTCGATGTCAGGTACTTGGTAGCCGAGACGCTTGACGTGCTTGAACACGACACTGAGGAACACAAGCTCATAGAGGATCGTCGTGTTCTTGTTCCCCTCATTCCGACGTTCGTTGATCAGCTTCTGGATGTCTTTGTCCTTGTACGTCTCGATTGATTCGTCTCGAAGGCCATAGACACGCAGCATCTTGTGCGTGCGGTTGCATCGCTTCTTGCCGAACAGCTTGGTGCTGCATGTGGTGTACGTGGTTGGGATCGTCGTGTGGCGGTTGTCCTTGAAGTACTGAGCAATTGCCTCACTCAGCTTCATTCGGTCTGGCTCGTCCACTTCCCCCAGCGCTACCTTCTTGTAGACCTCATCGCGGTACTTGCTGAGGTACTGGGTGGCGAGGTGTCGGCTCGATGTTCCCGTTGAGCCCGAGTACGTCTTTCCCATGTAGTTGAATCGGAAGTGGAAGTTCGTACTGTTCTTTGGTTTGCGAATCATTGGTTGCCTTTCATTGCAGTTGAGGTGATGTCCACCCTCCCCTGTATTTATGAGAAAGACAACGGGAATGACCTGCTCGTCCCGGCAGAACCGCTGCGGTGCTCCCAGTTGTTGAAATGGGGTTCAGCCAGGACGGTGCTCGCTCCATCAACAAGGAGAGCGAATGCTTGAACTAGGAAAAGTGGTTGCCACGAAAGGCGCAATCGGGGCCTTCGATGACAGCGGAGAGAACCCTGTCACGTACATCACGAGACATGCAAAAGGCGATTGGGGTGATCTGCAAACAGCAGACAAGGAGGCGAACGAGTACGCTGTGGCAAACGGTTTGCGCGTCCTGAGCGTGTATTTCCTGCCACCAACGAACGTCAAGATTTACATCATCACTGAGTGGGATCGATCGGTGACAACGGTGCTTCTGCCAGACGAGTACTGAAGCACATCGACCAAAAGCGAAGGGGCCTTGCGGCCCCTTTTTTATTGTTCGTACTGCAACAGGAAGGTTGCAAGCGCCGCGGTCATCAACGGCACGCCGTCTGAGTCGTACTGCTTCAGCTTCTGTGTCGCTTGCCGAATCTGGCTTGACGTCACCTCGCCCGCTTGGTTTCCCGGTTGTGACTTCCATTCCTCGAAGTCGCGTTTCAATCGTTCGTTCATGTTTTTCTCCTTGGTCCTGTACTTATGGCTCAGAACTCAACGGTGTCCAGCCATGCTTCGTTGTACTTGCGCTCTGCCTTCTTCGCCGCAACACGCTCGATGATTGCGTCCTGCTTGATCACCTTGCCGCCGGCGTATGGGTGTGCTGCCGTCCAGTGCGTGCAGTTGAATGAGTCCACTGACTGCACAACCTGATAGCCGCGACCCGGCTCCATCGTTGCGATGGTGTCTCTGTCCGCCATGATCATTCCGGCGAACGTGAATTCCTTGCCCTTCTCACCGACATGCCACAGCTTGTACTTGACCACATGGCCGAAGATTTCTGTGACGCGGATCGTGATGACTGGGTGCTGTAGTGCTGCGTTCGTGTTGCTCATTTGTGTTTCCTCCTCAAGAAAAATGAATGGGTCGGGAGTCGAGCACCGCATGTGCTGTTCTCACCGACCCATTTATTTAGAGAAGGTCGCCAGAAAACCGAAGAAATTCCTCAGTTCCCTAGCGAGCTACTGTTTCAGTTCTGCTGCTTGTCCCTCCACGCACGGTACTCTTCAAGCAGCATCGGCAGATCGGTTCGCAGATCACCAGTGAGTGGCGTCTGGCCGTACGTGATGCGCTCATGGTTGAGCGGCCCTCTCACCACATCGTCATGCAGCAGCGACCCAATCGCTCCGAGATACCAGCGGTACTGCCTCACTTCAAGGCCATCATCGTGCTCTTCGATGTACAGCCGACGATTCGCCTCTACGATCTCTGGCACGTCACTGAACAGCTTGTCCACTTCCGACTCGCTGGAAAGATCGACCATCACGTTTGCGATGAGGCTAGCGACCGTGCGAACCTGATCGATCGCTTTACCGTCGCATCGAATGATCCTCGCGCATTCGCCGTAGGCATTGATGAGCGACTCAAGCGCCGCATCGGTCCGGGCGTTGCCAGTGGTTAGGGAGAGTTTGCTCATGCTGCACCTCCTTCCTGCTTTGCCAGCTCGACCATCACAGCCTTGATCGCCTCGCACTTCGCTTCCCATTCACGGTAGAGGTTCAGATCTCCGACCTCTTCAACAATCGCCGCCTTCCACAGGCAGATGTTGTAGGTGACGTTCACGGATGCTGCGGTCCACGCGTTGCCTCCGAAGTCTTCCTCCCGGAAGCACACCTGCTCATGAATCAGGTCCAGGTCCGACATCACCAAACTGATGACGTTTTGAAGTTTTTGATTGCTGTTACTCATTTAAATTTTTCCTTTAAGAATGTCTTTTTGAATAGAAGTCAGGGGAAATCCCAGCTTCGCCTTTGCCTCAAGCCACATCTGAGCTTGTGTGGAGGTGATCTCCATCACATTCTTTTCAGTGGCCGACGAGATGAATAGCCGCTCGCAGCAGCCGCATTTGTACAAATAGAACGTATCGCTCATTTAAAACTCCCTAGTAAATTGAAATACAAACAAAAAGAGCCACAGCCGTTTGAGGGTGTGACTCTCTTCCTACACCGATAAAACTAGATTAGATTTACCTCTATAAAACCTCCTATAAAAGTTGATTTGTGAGCGTTACGCCTTCAAGGGATAGGCTCACTACTGATAGTGGTTGAACGAGTTATCCTTCCCTACCCTCTTTATTGGGGTATTCGGAATGCGAAATCTGAAGTCCAACCCAAATTGTTAAGGAGCAACCCTCTTTCGAGGCATTCGTTCTGGCGATGCAGAAGCGATGAGTTAATGTATTTTTTTGACGCTAGGAATTCGCTAGTCAATTAATTTCCTCAATTGATCTGTTATGCTTTTTGGATGGAAAAGAACCCGTACAAGCTCTGGTGGAAATGCCTTCAGCTGGTCCCGTTGAAGGACTGGAAGGCGTCAGTGAGGAAAGACCTCGGCACGGCACAGTCGCTCTCGTTCGAGGACTGGTGGGATGAGGTGGGCGAGCTGCTGGAGGAAGTGCCGCCGTTCATCTCAAGGGTGATCGACACCAAGGAAGAGGCCGAGCAATGGAGCCTCTGGGAGACGGACGAGCTCGGGCTGAACGAGGCTGTGCTGCTCGTCAACCTTGCGAACCCAACATCGGTGCTCCTGGCCGACATCGAGCAGAAGCTGAAGTCACTGAAGAAGGTCAAGCGCGGCCGACCCGTGCGGGAGTCGTTTGCCGAGTACCCCCTTGCGCGCCTACCGAACGTTGCTCAGATCAACAAGCTGCTGGATGTCTTCCATGCGCGGGTGATCGAGGAAAAGAAGCTGTGGGAGGTGGCGGTCGAACTTCGCCTTGCCCCTCAGGCCAAGCCAAGTGATGCGGACGGAAAGAACATCCTGAACGCCGTTGCTGGTCGTGCCGTCAAGCAGGCGCATGCGTTGATCTGGAATGCCTCACAGGGGTCATTCCCCTCGTACTAGCTTTTGGACGGCTGGCGGTAGTTCGCCATGCTGGGTCAAGTATTCGGAGGTGTAGTCGTACAGGTCGAGGAAGTCTTGATGACCGGCCTCCGGTTCGAACTGAGTGCCGTAGTACCTGACCTTCTCGGCCAGGTTGTCCAGCACCTTCCATTCCTCAGCGGCAACCAGCAGCTCGAAGTCGGCTCTGGATGCGTTCGCTACGAACTTCCATTCCTTCCTGCTGATGCCGTGGATGTCAGTCAAGAGGAAGCTCCGACTGCACAGCCAGGAGCAGTTGGTACTTCGACTGTGCAAGCTGTGCCTGTAGCTTGGATCGCTTGAGCGCTTGGTGCTGGTTGTAGATGACGATCAGCAGTGTGCCGATTGCGAGCGGTGTGAGGATGGTGATGAGTTCCATGAGTGCTTCCTTTCAAGATGCACTTCTATTTATGCGGAGGACCCATCCCGCTTCGATTTCCCCGGCGAGGAATGTTGTGTTCGATCCGTCATAAATACAGGCATGAAGGAGACCAACATGAACATCGACCGCATCAACGCTGCATGGCCCCTCTTTGAAAAGTACTGCTCTACATCCAACCGGAGATGGCGCCTTCACGAAAAGCTGCGCCACCCGAACAACATGACGCTTGAGGAAATGAAGGCTACTGCGAACGAAGCCTGTCGCCTCGGCAAAGAAGCCTCCGACCTGCTCACTCTATACGGTGAGCAGTCAGGCTCTTTACCCCATTAAAAAGAAAACATTGGGGTGAAAGCTGAGGTTAGTAACCATTAACCTATTTTTTTGCTTCGGTTCTGTCCATCGACATAAATACATTCAAGGTCTTGGACAACCCCACCGTAACGATCACTTCGAAACCCACGATAAAAGCTGTCCAAGGCCGTCGTGGGTTTCCTCATTTCCGAAACCCAAACCTAACTTCTCAGCACTATGCCGAGAGACCGGGCGAGAGAACAGATGAACGTGTCCCAACACTTGCAACGTCTGCCAGTATCGCCAGAGCACATAGCTCAAAGCTGCATCGGGTTCCTTGATGATCGATGACAACCAGCAGACCGAACGGATCACTTCACAACTGGTCCATCGTCAAGGCGGAACGCAACTGCAGCGATGACGTTAGGCAGGCATGGTCAGGGGCTCTCACCGCAAATTAGATTTTTGCGGCAGGCATTAGGGATAACTGTGTCCAAAATTTCTTGGATGAAATCAATCAACTGAACAGATGCGACGAAAGGAGCAGATGTGAAGGTGATTCGCGCAGCGACAAGTTGTTCTCCTCTCCGACTTCAGTCAAACTCAACAAGCAGATGAATTAAATGATGGAGATGAATCCAATTTCCCTACAAACGAGTGCTACGGTAACAGGAACCCCGTGCGGGTCGCTGTATGCATTGATTTGCCCATCAGTAAATCTAACAAGCAGGTGAAGGAAGACCGACACCTGCTACTCAGAACTACCTGCTACGGGTAAGAGTGTAGCCCTCATCTGTTTGTGTAAAAATAAACAATACTTTCGGCTCTTCCAAATTGCCTACGCCTACTATTGGCCTTCCATTTTGCTTGCCAACGGAAGTCATTACCGGCTCGGCATTAAGGATCACTTTAAAAAGAGCGGTGAGGTCCGGATGACCTTCAATAGTCCCATCAAAACCACTCAGCTCCAGCGTTGGCTTGCTCATTCTTCTTCCAAGTAAACGACCAAAATCGGCCAATGACATTGTTGCATAAATACATCTGTCGCCTGTGAAGGTCACATCTCCTTAAGAAGCAAGTAGGCCCACATTCAAACAGGTGTGGGCCTTTTGTTTTTTCATCCGGGACTACCTAGCACGGGAAATCAGGTGGCATCAGCCCCATAAATAGGTGATGCACCAAAGGATTTCCATGTACGGACGACAACCAAACCCAGCCATTCCGGTTCACATCTACTTCATCTACACAGCAGACGGACGGAAATTCCAGACACAGAAGCCAGTACTGGGTGTATCACTTGCCAAACATGTCGCGTTCTATTTGAAGCAACTGCACAAGCAAGGATGGATTGACGATGACGAGCTTGTTAGGCAGATCGTCAAGCTCAACAAGATCATGAAGGAGTTCAATGCATCCTTCGTTGAGCGTCGCCTGAAAGCTGTCGGCAGCTACCACAGACGGAAAAAAGAAAAGGGCCTTGCGGCCCTTGAGGATTGAGATGAGGTCGTCTTACTTCTTCACGACCTTCTTTGCTGCAACTTTCCGTGGTGCCTTCGGCTCCTTGGGAGCTTTCGGCTCACGCTTCCTGCGATAGACAACCCGTGCCGTCTCGCCGACCTTCTGCTTAGCCAGGAAGTCCAGCAGCTTCAACATCGAGACAGAGTGCTTGGTAGCCAGGTCGTCCAATTGATCCATCACTGCTCCGAGCCCTTCCATTCCGACAGCCAGCTCCTTCGTCTTCGATTGCTCCTTCTCCAGACGAGCCTTGAGGTTTGCCATCCGTTCCGCCCTCGCCTTTTCCTCCTTGGCAATCAGAGCTTCCAGTTGAGCTTGACGCTTGGACGTTGCAGCAGAGGTAGCAGTGGTTTGTTCGGTCATGGTTGTTTCCTTGAATCAAATAAGTGAATTGAAATAGATGAATTGAATTACTTCTTTTTGCATGTCAGCAGTGCATTGATGAACTTCTCCTTTTCCGTTTGAGACATCCGAACCTTCCACTCATCAGCCTCAATAGAGAACATGATGTTTTGGAAGTACTGATCGACAAACTGAAATGCCTCGTCAAAAGACTTCCCCTTGACCGACATCAGCAGTTCTTTAATCGTTTCGTTCATTTCGTTTCCTTGGTTTGTTAATCGATGACGTGACCATCAACACGAGTTCAATCAAGGTCAACATCTCAAGTGGAAATGAGCTGACATCTCAGTCTGGTATTTGTTTTTCTCCAGCAAACGCCTATGTCAAAAACCTCCTTGACCACATCAATAGCATCAAGAAGACATCCAAGATAGACATGGATGAATGGACTAATAGAAGAGAAGGATTGAGAGAGGCAATGAAACCAACGAAGAACAGCCACAGTTCTTCTATTGCTAGCTCAACTCTTCAAGACAGTCAGGCGGTTTCGATGCCGCTCCCACTGCAAAGAGAGTGGCCTCCGTGAGCTTTATCGATGTGTGAGACGACCTAGACAGACCTGCATTTGTCTGTGGTACCTCACAAATTGAATCGATCCTGCTGCCTTGATGGTCGATTCAAATCCTGAATCGCTGCGACATGGACGATTCAAATAATTTTAGCCGGCTATAACCCTATTGTTTTTGCGTGGTCCTTGCATCAGATTTGGGATCACATCGCGGCTGTAGCTGGGAGGAAGCATGTCATCCATAGTGATTTGCTCGCCCACCTCCTAGAAGACGTTTCCCAGACGTGCTGGTGCCATCCCACCAACCAGACCGTTTCAGTCGCTTCTCGGCCGTTCTACTGCCTGCAATCCACATTGAGACCTGACGAGCATGTACCGCAGCGAGAGCGACATTGCTCCAGGTCTTCTCGCTCGCTGGGGAAGCTCACAGTGATGAATGCTGGGCGTCCGCTGCGGAGAACTTTTTGGCTCGACCGTATAGCTCCCCGGCGAAAAACGGGTATGCCCCAGAAAGGAATCTGCCCAGAATTTTTATAGACGACTTTGAAATTGCGCGATTTTTCAAAACCGTCCATTACGGGACCAGTGCTTCAACGGCCTATTCAACTTCTTTCCATAAATAGCCCCATTCAATCAAACCGAATGGGAGAAAAAGAATGGGAAAAGGAAGTAAAGGACCAAGCATGCAGGACCAACTGATGCTTCAGCTCCAAGCTGAAGCACGTGCTGGTGCTGAACGTGACCGCTTGAAGGCAGAGCAAGACGCCGAGCGAAGCCGCATCGACAACCAGATGTCGTTCGAACGCGAGGCCCAGAGTCAACGAATGCTGCAACTCCAGCAGCAGTCCGACCAGCAACGCCAGCAGTACCAAGACCAACTGGCGGCGGACAAGCAGAAAGAGCAAGACCGTCTGTTGCAAGAAGAGCAGCAAAAGGAACTCGCCGCACAACAAGAAGCTGAGAAGGCACGCAACAACAGCGAGCTCAACAGCCAACAACTCGCCGCAGACCAAGCACGCCGCAAGACGTACCTGGAGTCGTTCTATTACTTGGACGACGACAACAACTACGACGACGCCAACCAAAGCCTGAGCACGCGACGCAAGCAAGCGTCCAAGGCTGGGTAAGGAGCGTTCTTATGGCACTGAAACGAGTGACAGAGAAACGCACCGGCCAACGTGGTGTGTGGGAAGCCAGTGGTGGCGATGTCGAGATGACGCAAGTCGGTGTCGAGGACTACACGTACGACTGGGTGACTGGTTGGACGAGCGAAGAGACAGGCCAGTTCTATGCGCTGGCACCAGAGGGCTTCGAAGGATTCGGCGGCATTGAGATGAATGGCAGGCAGGCTGTCAATGCGTCGTACGTGCAGCAGCGTGAGCAAGTGGTCAAGCAGCTGGATTGGGACTACCAGCTTGCGCGTGAACGTGAGCAGATCGAAGCGCAGAACGCCACACAACGCGCTGAATGGCAATCACAGCTCCAGGCGCAGGCGGACGCATTCAACCAGCAACAAGCGGAGCTTCAACGGCAACAGGCAGCACAGGCCGCTCAGTTCGAAGCGGAACGTGCAGCACGTGAGGCAGAGCGCGTAGCTGCTGAGAAGGCGAAGCACGAGAAGTTGGCGGCTGAACAAAAGATCAGCAACGAGACTATGTTGGGCGACATGTTGCGTGTTGCGAACGTCAAGGACAACGACTTGGTTGCGCAAGAGGACAAGAAGGTCCTCGGTGCAGATGACAAGCAGCAGTTGTTCGCACCCGGCCAGCAAGACGAAGAAGAAAAAACAAAAGCGAAGCAATCCCTCCTTGAGCGAATCATGACGAGCGGAGTGACAGGCGCACCAAAACAATAAAAACAAGGAAGGTCGCTATGGGAGACAACAAAGGACAAGAGATCCTGAAGTCATTCAAACGCCTGCAATCACAACGCAGCGTTCTTGAACAGACATGGAAGGAAGCTTTCGAATACTCGTACCCGCTGCGAGGTCAAGGCTTCTACGGCAACGACGATCCGTTCACGAATGCAACGAGAGCACGCACGGATCAAGCCAAACTGTTTGACAGCACAGGGACGGATGCATGCCGCCTGTTGTCAGCATCAATGATCGGCGGCCTGACACCGAGCACGTCTCAGTGGTTCAGTCTTTCCGTCCCGAACACACCTGACGCCTACATTCCGCGGCCTGTGCGTGCGTGGCTGCAGCAGTCGTCCGAGACGTTGTTCTCGATGATCCACTCTTCGAACTACAACGCCGAGGCGTACGAGTTCTTCATCGACATCGCGGTTGCTGGTCAGGCCGGCTTGTTCATTGAGATGAACGAAGAGTCAGGTCGCCTGCATTTCGAACACTGGCCCCTTGCAAGTCTGTACATCGCAGACAGCACCAAGGCTCAGAAGGTCGATACCGTCTACCGCCGCTTGATGATGACTGTGGCAGAGGCGGCGGAAAAGTTCGGTGCCGCCAACCTTCCTCCGTCAGCGAAGAGCTTGCTGGAGAACGACCCGACAAGCATCGTCAAGCACCCGTACATCCACTGCATCCGTCCTCGCTTCCGAGCTGGCAAACGCTCAGCGGGAAAGATGGCGAAGGCGATGCCGTTCGAATCGACGTACGTCTGTGAGAAGTCGGGCGAGGTCTGCTACGAGTCTGGCTACCAAGAGTTTCCGTTGGTCATCCCTCGCTGGTCCGTCATCCCGGGAACAGAGTACGCAGTCGGCCCGTTGAACGACGCACTGCCAGACGTGAAGACGTTGAACAAGCTGGTCGAGATGGTGCTGACGAACGGTGAGATGGCAATCGCTGGGACGTTCGTGGCGAAGCATGACGGCGTGTTCAACCCGTCAACCGTCCGCATCGGCCCCCGCAAGGTGATCATGGTCGCCGATCCAGACAACATCAAGCCTCTGGCATCCGGCGGCAACTGGCGTATCGCTGAAGGCGAAATCATGCGCCTTCAGGGTCAGATCAAGCGCGTGATGATGTCGGACGAGCTGGCACCTTCGCAGAGCGGCGCACCGATGACCGCTGAAGAGGTTCGTACTCGCACGCAGATCATCCGACAAATTCTCGGTCCTACGTTCAGCCGCCTCCAAGCTGAGTTCCTGAACCCCCTGATCGAGCGTTGCTTCAACCTGGCCTTCCGCGCTGGTCTCCTCGGTCAGCCACCGGATGAGTTGATGGAGATGCGCTTCATTCCTGAGTTCAAGTCACCACTCGCCCGTGCGCAGCGCATGGACGATGTGACGGCGATGGATCGCTACGAATCCAGCCTTGCTCAGTCGATGCAGGCGTTCGGACCTCAAGTCGCTGACACGTATGACGTGGACAAGGCTGCACAGAAGCGAGCAGAGATTCTCGGCATCCCCGTAGAACTGATGCGCGATCAACGCGAGATCGATCAGATTCGCCAGCAACGTGCGCAAGCAGAAGCTGAGGCCGCTCAACGTGAGGCAGCAGCGCGCGCATTGAGCGCGCGCCCAGAGCCAGGACAGGCAAACGAACTGGTTGATCAGATCACGCAATAAACGCGTCGGGCGGTTTGCATAAATAGAAGTGAAAGGAATCACATCTATGTACCAACCCGTTGACGCGCAAGCGTATCAATCCCTCTTTGCACGAGACACAACCGGGCAGAAGGTCCTCGAAGACCTGACTGCCCTGTTCTACGACATCGCCAGCTACACCAGAGAAGACCCGTACCACACCGCCTTCCTCGAAGGGCAGCGAAGTGTTGTGCGATTCGTCTTGCAGAAGCTCGCACAACTACCCGATGAGGCACAAGACGAATGACATTCAAGCGCAAGACACCAGCACCCGAAGTGCAAGCAACACCAGTACAGCCAGCACCGAAGGCGTGGAAGTACGAAGACGGCGTGACAGCAGACACGCCACAAGAGATTCGTGAGCAATGGCTCGCCGAATACAAGCGCCGTCAGAAGGAAGTTCTTCCTGAGACCGGCACAAAAGCAGACTTGTTCAAGCAGGTCAGATAACAACAAGAAAAGGAGCCTGCAATGGCAGACAACTCACAAGACCAAAAATCCGCGCCAGCAACTGAGACAGCTACACCCGCTGCGACAGTGCTGACACCTCAAGCTCAAACAACCGTCCCTGCAACACCAGCAGAGAAGCCAGTCGACACGACTGCGAAGGTCGAGGCAAAGGCTGAAGACAGCGGCGACGATGAAGACCTCAGCTGGGTTCCAGCCAAGTTCCTCCGTGACGGCAAGCCTGATTTCCAGAACCTGGCTAAGAGCTACCAGTCTCTCGAGAAGAAGATCAGCACCAAGGGCAACTTCGCTCCTGAATCTGTCGATGCCTACGAGTACACACCGAAGTCAATCCAGCTGGATGATGAGTCGAACAAGGCTTTCAAGGAAGACGCACTGAAGGCTGGCCTGACGCCTGCGCAATACCAGTGGGCACTTGAGCAATACGAGAAGGCATACGAGCAAACGACCGACACCCCAGAGAAGGCGAAGGTGTACCTGGAGAAGCAATGGGGTTCTGACTACGAAAAGAACGTGCAGAACGCAATCAACGCGTTTGAAACGTACGTGCCCTCACACATTCCAATTGAAGTGATCGGGAACAACCCTTTCATCATCGACATCCTTTCCCGCATCGGCAGCGAACTGGGTGAAGACGTGACGCGAGTTAAGTCCTCGGGACCTGTCGGCGTCGGCAAAGACGAGATTCGCAAGATGATGGCCCATCCCGACTACTACAAGAACACGAAGACCGGAAAAGAGCTCCAAGGCAAGGTTGCCGACTGGTACGCGAAGAACAGCAAGTAACCAAATCAGACCAAACACATCAAGGCTCCCTCGGGAGCCTTTTTTTCTTGTGCTGTGAATTTTCAGCACCGCAATAAATAGGAATAACGAAAGACCGAACAGATACGCGATTGCCCTGTGTAGGTGAAGTAGTTGAGGCCCTTCGAAGGACGAAGACAAGCCAGCAATCAATTAACTCCTGCCTAACAAAAACAAAAAGAAGGGGCAACCATGGCTAACACACAACCAAACATTTTCATTCCTCAGTTCTCCGAGGAAATCCACCAAGTATTCCAGCAGTCCAACACAAAGCTGCGTAGCGCAGTCCGTCAAGCGAACGGCGTGATTGGATCCACGTATGGCTTCCCTATCCTCGGCAAGGGCACAGCGGCACAGAAGCCACGCAACGGCAACCTAGTTCCGTTTGAAGGCGATCACAGCCGCGTTGTCGCAACACTGGGCGACTGGTATTCCACAGAGTACTTGGATGACCTCGACGAGATCAAGACCAACGTTGCTCTCCGCCAAGAGTATGTGACTCAGGTCACGAGCACGATCAACCGCAAGCTCGATGAAATCATCATCACAGCGGCTCTTGCTGGCTCCAACGTCACAGGCACAACGGCTGGTGGGTGGACATACGCAAAGCACTTGGAAGCTTTCACACTGTTGAATGCAGCTGACGTAGATGAAGCAGACCGCTTCATGGTCATCGGCTCCAAGGCTCTCAGCGAAATGATGAACGAAGTAAAGGTCATCAGTGCTGACTACACAGCAGGTCTGTTGCCAGCAGTGTCCGGCGAAGTTGGCAAGTTCATGGGATTCAACGTCATCGTTTCGAACTTGCTGCCGACAGCAACGAACGTTCAAACGGCTCTTTACTTCAACAAGCGCGCGGTCGGCTTGGCAATCGGCCAAGAACCAAAGGTGGCAGTGGAGCGTGTCGTTCAGATGGACGCATGGCAAGTGATGGCGAAGATCAGCGCAGGCGCTGTAATCATCGACCCAACGGGTGTGATCGAGATGCCTTGCGCAGTCTAAGCAACCTAGGTGAATGAACAAGGGCTCCGTTTGGAGCCCTTTCTTTTTGCCTGCTCGATAAATACACAGCCGGTGAGCAGCGCGACGTGTTTTCTTTCATTGCTCATTTGTCAGTCGCCTCTCATCCGGTCCACCGTTTCCATAAATACCCCCTAACGAATCCATCTAGGGGGATGTCTCATGGCAATGGTCAGCGCAGTCTCGATCTGCAACATCGCACTTGCGCAACTCGGCGCAAATCCAATTCACAGTCTGAACGACGCAGGGACGGAAGCCGCTCTCTGCAACACGTTCTATGAGCAACTCGTTCGCGCATACCTCGACAAGCACCCGTGGAACTTCGCCATCCGTCGCATCGAGCTACCGCCAGATGTCGAAACGCCGCTCTACCAATACAAGTATCAGTTCACGCTCCCGGCGGATTGCCTGCGCATCCTGACTGTTGACGGCGACCAGAAGTACAACGCTGAAGGCCGTCGCATCGTCACGAACAAGAGCACGTGCTTCCTCAAGTACGTCGCTGAAGTGACCGACACATCGCAGTGGTCGCAGGGGTTCATCGAGGTTCTGACGGCGGCGATGACACTTCGCCTCGCGTATCCGATCACCAAGAGTGCCGATCAGGTATCGCTCGCTCAGCAAAACCTCCAACTCGCCCTGCAATCGGCACTTGCCATCGACGCCTCGGAGGACATCTCAGACGACTTCGGCCCAGATGCCAGCTCGTTCATCGCCGTGAGGTTCTAAGCATGGCGAAGACAACGATGATCCAGACCGCCTTCTTGGGCGGTGAAGTCTCTCCGAAGATGCTTGGTCGCACGGACCTCAAGGGTTACGACACCAGCACGAAGACGATGCTCAACGCTCTGCCGTTCTATCACGGTGGAACGAAGCGTCGTCCTGGCACGTTCTTCCATGGCGAGGTGCGTGACAGCTCGTTCGCCGTCAAGTTGGTGCCGTTCATCTACTCGCGCACGCAGAGCTTCTTGTGCGTGTTCAACAACAGCCGCATCCAGTTCATCAAGGACGGCGACTTCATCGAGACATCGCCGGGCGTTCGCTACGAAATCACGCACCCGTACACGAGCGACGAACTGAACGAACTTCGCTTTGCCCAGTTCGGCAACAGCGTGTACTTCACGCACCCGAACTACCCGCCGAAGCGCCTCTTCCGTACTGGCGATACCAGCTGGACATTCACTGACATGGCGTTCGTCCACCGCGCTCTGACGGACTACTGGTACGAGAACGCGAACATTCGCTTCCGCATCATCAGCAACACAACGAACCCATACACGGCAGGCGGCGTGTTCACCGTGACGAGTCCTGGCGGTGGGGGCGCTGCTACTGCGACATTCGCAGGAACCGGCTACGGCCAGATGGTTGCAGCGAGCAAAGCAGGAAGCCCAGCCGAGACATGGACGGTCACTTGCATTTATGCCGACTCGCAACGCCAGGAATGGAGCGTCGTCGGCTCCGTGTCAGGCGCGATGGCCCTGCTTTTCAAAGCAGGCAACTACCCAGCCGCGATTGCCTTCTACCAACAGCGCATGTTCCTGGCTGGCACTCCAGCACAACCACAGACGCTATGGGGTTCGAAGTCAGGCTCAGACCTCGACATCACGAACTTCACACGCGGACCGGACGACAACGACGGTGTCGAACTGACGCTCGCAAGCTCTTCCAACGACATGATCTTGCACATGGTGCCGTCCCCAACGGACCTGCTGATCATGAGCTACGCAAACGAGTTCGTGATGAGTTCAACGAGTGGCGTCTACACACCAAAGACGGCCATCGTCAAACCTCAGACCACATACGGCTGCAACCTCGTCTCCCCTCTGCGCATCGGGAACGCTGCTGTGTTTGTCCAGCGCGACGGCCGCCGTGTCCGTGCTGCAGCCTATGACCTGGGCAAAGGGTCGAACACCGCAGCCGACATGACCGTGACTTCCGAACACATCACGGGCACAGGTGTCATCGACATGGCGTTCCAGCAAGACCCGGACTTCAATGTCTGGCTGATCCGCAAGGACGGCTACCTTGTCTCTCTGACCTACCTGAACGAACAGGATGTCATTGCGTGGGCGCGCCATGATACGGACGGCTGGTTCAAGGCCGTGGCGACGATCCCTGAGAACAACAGCGACACGACCTATGTTTGCGTCGAACGCCTCGTCAACGGCGTCTACAAGAAGTACATCGAGAGCATTGACTATGTGCTGAAGTCCCTGTCCGACGCCACGATCTTCGGTGCCAATGCGGTTGCCAAAACAACTTGGACGGGACTGGGCCACCTAGAGGGTAAGGAAGTCGTCATCGTCGGTGACAACAGCAATGCCACACGCAAGATCGTCACGGGCGGTCAGATCGTGCTCGATGTGGCAGCAAAGGAAGTCGCCATCGGCCTTCCGTACACGACAACGATCGAACTTCTCCACCCGAACCCTCAGGTGGATGGCGGTACAGCTCGCGGTCGCCAGCTATCAGTCCACGAAGTCACTCTGGTTGTCGATCAGACGGTCAGTTGCAAGGTGAACGGCAGCCCAGTTGCGTTCAATTCAATTGGACAGCTTGCCGACAAGGCTCCCGTTCCGTACTCCGGTGACAAGCGCCTCGCGTCGATGGGCTGGGGAACACCGCTCAACATGAAGATCGAACAAGAACTGCCGATGCCGTTCACGTTGCTGGCGGTCGTCATGAAGGTATCCGTGAACGACTAGTGCTCCCTGCGAAACATAAATAGAGAAGCAAGGGAGACACAACATGATTATTGAGAACGCAACTATGGAGGACGTGCTGCCGCTGGTGAAGCTGGCAGTCGTCATGTTCAACGAGAGCCCGAACTATGGGCGCTACAACGATTTCGACGGCGGGAAGGTGTTCGACATCCTCGTCAACCTGGTTGATTCTGATAGCGGCATCGTGATCGTTTGCCGTGATGACAGCGGAGAGATCGTCGGTGGATTCGTTGGCGGTGTAGACGTGATGTGGTTCTGCCGCACGACGAAGGTGATGTACGACAACGCCCTGTTCATCCACCCGGCACATCGCGGCGGAATGACGGCAGTGAACCTTCTCAAAGAAGCGTTCCGTCAGGCGAGAGAAAAAGGCGCATCACAGGCGCAAGTGACGAACACAACAGGTGTGTTCTCGAAGCACGTCGAGCGGCTGTACCAGTACGTAGGTATGGAACACGTCGGCGGCTTCTACAAGCTAGATTTGTAAAGGGACAGGAAGATGGCAGCAGTTTCATCACTGGTGATTGCGGGTGTAACCGTAGCCGCTGGCGCGTACAGCGCGAACCAACAAGCGCAAGCAGGTAAGGCTGCATCACGCGCCGGCCGGGACAGTGCCGCTATTGCCGCACAGAACGCAGGTGCAGAGGCCGGTGCGCTGATGTACGAGGCAGAGGAAGCACGCCGTGTTGCTCAGGTGAACGCGCAGAAGCTTCAAGGCCAAGCACGCGAGTTCCGCAGCTCACAGCAGGCGCTCGTCGCTGCGTCTGGCTTCACGTACGACAGCGGAACCGCCCAAGTCCTCCAAGAAGAGACGGACAACCTCGTCGCTGCTGACGCTCTGGCGATGCTCCATGACGGCGGCCAGAAGTACATCGCCGGAAAGCTTGGCGCAGAAAACATCATCAAGGGTGGCACGTCGAACGCAATGCAGCAGATCAAGCAAGGCGATGCGCAAGGTCAAGCACTTCAAGCACAGGCAGTCGGCACGTTGCTCAGTTCTGCTGTCAGCGCAGCAGGCAAGTACAACTCCGGCGCAAGAACAACAACAAGCTCCAGCAGCCCACAGGTGGCCGGATGGGGTGACACATTCAAATGGGGACGCGAATAATGGCGCTTGATCCACGTAACACATTCGGAAAACTGAGTGCTGGTGCTGCCCAGGCACCACGCGCGGCACAACTCGTTCCGGAAGACTCCATTCAATCTGCAACGCTGCCAGCGCTCGCAATGGCGAAGCTGGGCGACACGATTGAACAGAGTGCAGAAGTCATCCGCAAGGCTGGCATCACAAACGACAGACAGAAGCTCGAAGCGTACGGCGCTGAACTGGGTGCGCGTGAAGCACAGATTCGTGTCGAGCAGCAGAAACAGCAACAGGAAAAGGGCGAGATGTGGACGCCCGAACAGCTTCAGACCGACTACAACCAACGTCTGGATCAAGCGAAGGCAGAACTTTCGCCGAAGTACAAGGTCGACTGGCTGGGAGACGAGAAAGGCGCTTACGAACAGAAGTGGGTCGGCGCGGCAAATGAATCGTACATGCGCAGTGTCGTTCAACCTCGCATCGCTGACATTGGTCGTCGCAACATCGAGCAGATCGCCCAGAGCCACCAGACACGCGCTGCAACGTTGAGCGCGGGCGGTGACATCTTGGGTGCGCTTGCAGCCAGTGCCGCGGCAGCAGAGGCCTACGAATCGGGTCCGGCTGCAGTGTTGTTCACGCCTGACCAAGTAGCGACTCGCAAGAACCGCATCTGGAGTGACGGTGCGATGAAGACGCTCGCCATCCAAGACCCGAAGCGGGTTGTTGAGCTGACGGATGCCAGCCTTGCGCTACGTGCTGCCGCTGACAAGTCGGGCGACCAGTCTGCATTGATAGCCGACCCGCTGCGCGGATTCTCAACGACAAAGCTGCTCGACTTGCAAAACGACTTCGGTCAGTACGCCAAGCGTGCGGATGAAGAGAAGGCACGCGAACTGGAGAAGCAACAGCGCGTCGAGGCGAACGGCTACCAGAACGAAGTGATTCTGTTCATGACCGATCCGAAGACGAGCTCTCACCAGATCGGCCAACGCCTTGTACTTGAACGCTCAAAGATGAAGGACATGATCGCCAACGATCCGGGCAACCCCATGCTCGATGTCGTTGGTCGCAGCGTCGTCCAGATGACGAATGAACTTGAGCAACGCCAGCGCAAGGCACAAGCAGATGCGAACCGCGTTGCCAAGGAAGGTCAAGCGGATGCTGGCCTTGGTGACTTCGTTGCCAGTGGCGCACGGATCGATCCAACCGATCCGAAGAGCCGCAAGATGGGCGACGCGCTATACGACAAGCTTCAGACGGCGAACGGATACAACAAGCTCAACCCGGCACAGCAACAAGATTTCGACCAGCAGTATGTCGGTCGCTTTGGCTACCTCCCAGAGAAGCGCGAACGCGAACTGAAGCAACGCGCAAACAGCAACGACCCCGCGATTGCGGCAGATGCAGTTCGCCGGCTGTCCACCCTGACGAAGATCGATTCGAACGTCATGGAGCAGCTGCCGAAGCCGATGCAGACGATCATTCACAACGTGGACCGCCACGGCATGACACCTGAGGCCGCTCGCAAGGGCGTACTCGATGACCAGATCCGCACGCCCGAGGAACAAGCTGTCATCAAGGACCGCATCAAGCTGAACACGGACAGCACGTCCACCAAGATGGCTCCGTTCTCTGCACAGAAGGTTCTCGGTCCTGCCTTCAAGGGCGCAACCCTTCCGCCTCAGGTGGAAGCGACGTACCAGGCGAACTTCGGCAACTCATTCAAGACGAACAACCAGGACGCTGACGCTGCATCGAAAGACGCTGCGGCAGTTGTTCAGCGTGACTACTCCGTCTCAACAACAGACGGCAAGAAGGTCGTCCGCTACAAGCAGCCGGACAAGTTCGGCATTGCCGAGCCGGACCTGAAGTACCAGCAGGAGAAATAC
The DNA here is from genome assembly GCF_002849325.1 of Variovorax sp. RO1. Taxonomy (NCBI): domain Bacteria; kingdom Pseudomonadati; phylum Pseudomonadota; class Betaproteobacteria; order Burkholderiales; family Comamonadaceae; genus Variovorax; species Variovorax sp. RO1. Next base: position 292,534 of record NZ_PKMT01000004.1, on the reverse strand, counting down.
CTGAAGGGCTTTCAGATCAATGAACGCGGTCTGGACAAGGACGGCAAGGACGTCGTTATCACCACAACGCTGAGCGGCACAGAGAACACGCAGTACACGTACGTCGGTCAGAAGGGAAAGCACCCTGTCTATCGCGTCAACGTCCTGGACAAACGCACGGGGGTTCCGAAGCCTCTCATTGACGCGCGCGGCCCGGTAGAGATCGAATTCGATCCGAACGACAAGCGCCCACCGGAGGTGATCGTCAAGAAGCCAGGACTCGCAGAGCGCACAGGAAAGAAGGGCAACCCTCTCGCTCGATCTGCTGCCAGCTTCAACACCCCTAGCAACCCAAGCACACAACAACCACAGGGAGACTGGTAATGGCAGGTCTACTCAAGCCGGAAGAGCGGCTCTCCACACAATTGACCCACACACAGGGTGACAACGTCAATTCCCGCTCTGCTATGGGTGATCAATGGCGCCCGACGTTCAAGGAGGTCCGTGCGGCTGACGCTCGCCTAAACAACGTAATCGACAACTTCGACCACCGCAACGATGCGCCTGAGGTCAAGAAGCAGCAGGAGGACGAAGCACGTGACCTCCTGAGCTATGCCTCCTTCGGCCAACAGATTCGCGCTACGTTCTCTCAGGATGAAGTGTTGCTCGGCACCTTGGCATCGCTTGCCGTCCCTCCAGTGGCTTACCGTGCCATCCCGGCAACGCTTTCCCGCGTCGGTGCGGTTGTGGCTCGTGTTGGCATCGCTTCGGGTACGAATGCGGCGTTGACGGCGGGCAAGGAAACAGCGCTGCACCAGCTGCAGGAAACCCGCACGATGCAGGAATCCGCATACACCGTCGCTGGCGCTGCAATCCTTGGTGGTGCATTCCAAGGCGCATTTGAAGGTATCGGTGGCGCTATCGCTCGCCGAGCCTCCGTTGGCCCGAACGAAGAAGCTGCACGTCAGGCATTCATCAACAAGGGGACGACAGCCGAGCAAGAGCTTGGAAAAGCAGTCCTCGAACCTGACACGACGCCTCTACGCTCATGGAACAACGCACCTCTCGTCGCCCGCAAGGACGAAGTTCTTGGCGAAACGGCAGCGGCGAACAACCTCCGTGTTCGTAGCGATGAGGCTGGCCGTCAGTTTGAATTGTTCGATGACTCTTTAATGCAAGGCCTTCCACCACGCACGGTAGTCGATCAGGTCGGCAAGGACATTGAAGCTCCAGATCACAGTGGCGGTGCAGCCTACGCCCAGCCAGGACAACTTCTGGGGCGCGGGCATGACACGCCTGCAACATTCCCGTTTGATGGTGTTCCGGGTCAGTACGCGCTCGACTCAACCAGTCCACGCCTGACGGCTGTCGCAACCGGCGTTGACCGGTTGGCGCGCAATCTGACCGGCGACAAGTGGGATGCGACAACGACTTTCAACAGCTACATGCTGATGTCGAAGAACCAAAGCACACGCGCGCTGGCAGCTGACTTGCTTCCCCTCAACACCGCAACACGTCTTTCCGAATCAGGCTCGGGCAACCCTATGCCTCTTGGCTCGAAGGTCGAATCGTTCAAGCATCGTTACCTCGACAAGCTGGATGAACTGGAGAACCACAACCTTTCTGAGTACAAGGCCGAGTGGTCGAAGATGAGTGCCGAGCAGCACGAGGCGATTGTCGATTGGGCGGAACAGGTGATCACGAACGGCGACCGCATTCGCGCGTATGAGCTTGTGGATCGCTTCCGTTCAAATGCTGCAGAAATCCCTGTGCTGAAAGGGACGCGTAGAAGCATGGCGAACGACCCTGCACGCAAGGACTTCAACATGCTGGCGAAGTTCGCCGGCGACAACGGATTTGAAGCACCGATCCCATCCGTCACCCGTTACAGCCGAATGCTCAATCAGCAGATCACGAACGACATTGCTACACGAGGAAACCGCGCTGGCGCGTGGCGTATCGACACCGATGCTGAGCGTGGAATTTCGGAAACGTACGGCCAAGCTCGCCTGTGGAGTCGCGACAAGATCATTGCGATGATCCCGGGTGATGACCTGCCGCCGTTCGTCCGCATCGCTGCTCGCTTCCACAATCCTGAGATCGAAGGCACGCCGCTTGATCAGGCTTGGCGCCTCTACCATCACTTCCGTGACTCCGATGGTGAGTTCAGCGCGCTTGAGTTCCGTGGTGCAACTGGTGGACCGGATTCCTCAAAGGGTGTCGTTCTCGGGCACTTGCCGACGAATGCCTTCATCGACTTCCTTGAGAACGATGCGAGTCTTCTGACGGAGATGTATGTCAAGCGTAGCGCCCGTGCCATCGTTCCTCGTGAGCACTTCGAAAGCCCTGAGTGGACAACCGTCTACAACAAACGTATCGCACAGGTTCATCAAGAGGCTGAGAACCAGATTGTCGAACTTGGTCAACGAGCAGACCTGAAGCCGGGTCAGTTTGAAGCTGAGCAGGCAAAGATTCTCACGAGAGCAAAGAAGGACACAGAGCAGCTTCAATGGGGCCTGGATCGGGCGCTTGGCGTTGCTGAGAAGCAATCGGACATCATTTCAACTCTCCGCACTGGAATGAGCGGGATGATGCTCGGTCGCTCGCTGAACGCGAACATGGGCGACTTGCACTCGATGACGGTGCTCGATTCGATCAAACGTGTGTTCGTCGAGTTCCCTACTGAGATCGTCGCAGGCATCCGACGTGCGATTGCTGACCCATCGGCACCAGGATCGATTGACTTCGAACAGGCACGACGCCTTGGAACGATCCAACGCCACTTCATGTATGACTCGATGAACGACGGCATGAATACGGTCGTCTCTGAGATGGACCGTGCTCGCGTCTCAACATGGAGGCGCGGTGCTCAGTGGTTCGCTGATACGACTCACGTCTTCAGCGGCATGAAGGCTTTCAACGATTCCGGCCGCAAGATGATGACGACCGACATCAATGACAACTTCATCAAGTTCCTGAAGGGCAATCGATCACTGAACGAAACACAGTTGTCCGAATACAACCGTTTCGGTCTGGCGACGAACCTTGATGATCCGATGACACAGCGCGTGCATGTGCAGGTCTTGAGGCACGGCCAGACAGTGGACGGGATCGACTACCCAAATACCCATCTGTGGGATGACGCACAGGCAGCCGAGCACTTCATGGGGTTCAACAAGCGCGCCATCAACTCGTACATCCTTGAACCTGACGCGACGACCAAGATGGTGATCGAGCGCGGGGAGCATTCCGGTTTCTTCTCGACCGTGCTTCAGTTCACGTCTTTCATTCGTGCGGCAATCGACAAGCAGATTGTTCCCACGTTCCAGGCTGGACCTACTGAGATCCTGAAGACGTACATGAAGCTCGCAGCGTACAACTACGCGGGCGCCTACACGTGGCAGCTGATGTACGGAAAGCACGACATTGACGACGAGCGCACGCAGAACGCGATCTGGGGCCGAGCGCTGAACAACACACTTCTTCTACCCTCCTCTTTGCTGATGACGGCGATGAAGGTGCTTGAGCCTTCAATGGGTCAAGCTGGTGAATGGCTCGGCCTGACACCGAAGTACAGCATGGAGAAGGAATCCGTTCCGATCATGGGCGGCATCGGACGTGTCGCAAAGAGCGTCAAGGGCCTCGGGCAGTTGGCGACCGACGACACGCTGACGGACGAGAAGAAAGAAAAGATCTGGATGAACAGCTCGCAGCTGATGCCGTACCTGAACACGCCACTCGGCCAGATGTTCACGAAGCTCATCCTGAAGTACGAGCACCACCGAGAGAACCAATAACAACAAGGAGACAGGGATGGAAGAAAAAGTAAACCTCTCGCAGTTCACGCCAGCCGTGGAAGCTGTCGAGACGTCGATCATGGATCGTGCGATGGCGAAGGCTGAGCGAGCAGCAAAGGCGGTCGAAGAGAAGGCGGCACTGGCGTTGAAGAATCGTCGCCGTGCACAAGAGACATCAAACGCCGCTCGCAACCGTGCTCGCCTGAAGAAGAGCTACGAAGAGAAAAAGGAGATGCACGCTCAACTGGGCGTGGCGATCAACGAGATGCTGCGTCAGTTCTGCCAGGAGCTACAGGGCCTTCTGCTCGTCAAGGTCGATCAGCTGTTCGACCGCGATGCCGTTGAACGTCGCAAGAGCCAGATGTCGATCCTGAAAGAGACGATGGCGACCGTGACCATGCTTCAGAAGATGCAGGAGTCCTTGGAGGACAAGTACAACATCAAGAAGGAAGACGCCAAGGAGAACAACGGCGACAACGTGCTGCTGTTCAAGAATGCTCAAAAGCTGATGGCGAAGGCGTCGAAGTAAAAAAAGGGACCTCGATGGTCCCTTTCTTCAACCGCGCTGTTCGCGTCCTGGCTCGTCTGTGTCGCAGCGCCACCGCCAGTAACGATCCGGCTTGACCCATACGACGTTTTCGTCATCCAACTTCCTGAACGCTGCCAGGACTTCTTTCGCCAGATGAATGTTTCCGTCGTCGGTCACTTTGTACAACGCATCATGACCATCGGGATACAACGCGTGATCCACCGACTCATCTTGGTAGACGCACTCCTGATCTACAAGACGTGCGTACATCCACTGTGCGAGGTCTTCCGGAGTCACGGCTTCTTCTTGACCAAGATCAGTTGTTCCTCACGGAACTCGCCCGATTCGAGCTTCTTTCCTGCAAACCAGTCACATCGGAACCACACGCGAGCTTCCGACGGGACCGTCTTCACAGACATGTCTGGGCCGCCGCTATTCAGCTTGACGATGTCTCCACGTTCGTATTTGTTCGCCACGCTCTCTCCATTTTTTGTTAAACCAGCTTTGTAGATTGGCGCACAAAGCTCGGGTTCAAGAGGGGAACGGCGACTGGGCTCAGAAAAGGGATCAGATTTTATCCGGGTGAAATCATCGCCGGGGAACACCGACCTTTTCAGCTCATCGAGAACGACATGCTCAACGGCGAGGTGATTCGTCTGGACGGAGCGATTCGATTGGCCCCTCGCTGATCTCGGACGCCGGCAGCTTCGTGCTGCCGGTGCGGTCCAGGCGCTCGTAGTTCGCGATCACCTGGGCCCCGAGCAGCACCAGCATGGCGGCGATTTCCAGGCTCAGCAGCACCACGATCGCCGTGGTGAGCGAGCCGTAGACGATGTTCACCTGCGACAGCGTCGAAAAGTACCAGATCAGCACGCGCCGCGTGGCCTCCCACAAGAGCGCAGCGGTCACGCCGCCCAGCAACGCATGCCGCAACGACATGCGCCCGGCCGGCATCACGAGGTAGAGCGAGGTCAGCATGAAGATCTCGCCGCCCAGCCCGAGCAGGTACAGCAACACCCCCGAAATGCCCGACAGCGACCAGCTGCGCCCCAGCAGGTCGACGCTTTCCTGCCCCACGAGCTGCAGCGCGCCCGACACCAGCGTGACCAGCAACAACCCTGCGCACAGGCTCAGGATGTAGAGGTACGGCATCGCCACCGACACGAGAAAGTGGCGCTTGTGATCGTCCTTGCGGTGGTGAAAGATCACCGCCATGGCGCTTTCGAGCACGCTGAACGCCAGCGAACTGAAGAAAATCATCGTCACCAGCAGCACCGGCCCGAGCACGGAGCGGTGGTCCAGGAAGCTCGACAGCTCGGCCACGATGGCTTTCGACTGCCCCGGCAGCAGCCACTCAAGGTAGCGCCCGATGGTGCGCAGCAGCTCGCCCTGGTCGATCACGTGCGACAGCGCCATGACGCTCACGATCAGCAGCGGCACGATGGACAGCAGCGCGTAGTAGGCGACCGCCCCCGCCAACAGCAACCCCTGGTTGGCACGGAAGTCCTTGAGCGCACCCCAGACGAAGCGCAGCGGATGGCGCAGCAGCGGCGCGGCGTGTTGCAAAGGCAGGGGCGTCTTCATGCGTGATGTGGATTTGCGGCGGGGTTCAGTATGCCGCCCGCGCGCTTGCGTATGATTTGCCGCTCCCCGCAGCCATGACCATCCCCGCTTCATTCATCCAGGAACTCATCGCGCGCGCCGATGTGGTCGAAATTGTCGGCCGCTACGTTCAGCTCAAGAAGGCCGGCGCCAATTTCATGGGGCTGTGCCCCTTCCACGGCGAGAAGTCGCCCTCGTTCTCGGTCAGCCCGACGAAGCAGTTCTATCACTGCTTCGGTTGCGGCGTGCACGGCAACGCCATCGGCTTCCTCATGGAACATGCGGGCATGGGCTTCGTCGAAGCCGTGCACGACCTGGCCGGCCAGTACGGCCTGGTCGTGCCCGAAGACGACGTCTCGCCCGCCGAGCGCGCCCGCGCCGCCACCCAGCGCCAGAAACAGGCCACGCTGACCGACGTGCTCGAGAAAGCCGGCGACGCCTACCGCAAGGCGCTGCGCCAGGCGCCCGGCGCCATCGACTACCTCAAGGGCCGCGGCGTGTCGGGCGAGGTCGCCAAGCAGTTCGGCATCGGCTATGCGCCGGCCGGCTGGCGCGCGCTGGCCAGCGTGTTTCCCGACTACGACGATCCGCTGCTTGCCGAGAGCGGGCTGGTGATCGTCAACAACGAGGAAGGCAAGCTCAGCGACGAAGAGGCCAAGCGCTACGACCGCTTTCGCGACCGTGTGATGTTCCCGATCCGCAACGTCAAGGGCGAGTGCATCGGCTTCGGCGGGCGCGTGCTCGGCGACGAAAAGCCCAAGTACCTGAATTCGCCCGAAACGCCCGTCTTCAGCAAGGGCCGCGAGCTCTACGGCCTGTACGAGGCGCGCGCCGCCTTCCGTGACCGCGGCTACGCGCTCGTCACCGAGGGCTACATGGACGTGGTGGCGCTGGCCCAGCTCGGTTTTCCGAACGCGGTGGCCACGCTGGGCACGGCCTGCACCACCGAGCACGTGCAAAAGCTCTTCCGCTTCACCGAGTCGGTGGTATTCAGCTTCGACGGCGACGCCGCCGGACGCCGTGCCGCGCGCAAGGCGCTCGACGGCGCCCTGCCCTACGCGACCGACACGCGCAGCATCAAATTCCTGTTCCTGCCGGCCGAGCACGACCCCGACAGCTACATCCGCGCGCACGGCGCCGAGGCCTTCGCCGGCTTCGTGGCCGAGGCCACGCCGCTGTCGCGCTTCATGCTCGAGGCCGCCCGCGAAGGCTGCGACCTGAGTTCGGCCGAGGGCCGCGCCCACATGACGAGCAACGTGCGCCCGCTCTGGAGCGCCATGCCCGACGGCGCGCTCAAGCGGCAGCTGCTCAGCGAGATCGCCACGCTGGTCCAGCTCGACGCCGCGGCGCTGTCCGACCTGTGGGCCACCGCCGCGCCCGGCCCCCGCAAGGGTGCCGGTGCGCCGTCGCAGGCCCCGCAGCGCCATAGCGAGCCCGACAGCTACGGCAACGACCCGGGCGACTACTACCCGGACATGCCGCCGACGCAGGACTACGAGCCCCCGCGCTACGAAAACGAGAGCAAACCCAAGTTCCAGCCGCGCAAGTTCACCAAGGGCAAGCGCTGGGGCGGCAAGTTCGAGGAACCCATCGAGCCGCTGCGCGGACGCGGCAAGCCGCCGAGCCGACCCGACGTGGCGGTGCGGCTGGTGCTGTCGAACATGGCGCAGTGGGAGGCGCTGTCGCACGAGCTGCATGTGATGCTGTGCGACCTGCCGGGCGAGCACGGCGGCCTCTTCACCTGGCTGGACAGCCAGCTGCACGAGCACGGCGTGCAACCGTGGGCGGCGCTGCGCGAAGGCCTGCGCGGGCTCGATTTCGCGCCGCTGGCCGAGCGCCTCATGAGCGTGTCGGAGGCCGGTCCGGTGCCCGAAGGCGAGGAAGAACAACATTTGGCCGATGCCGCCAAGGAGCTGGCGAGCGTGCTCGACTTCATGCTCGACGACCGCCTGAAGGCCCAGCAGAGCGAGGCCATCGCTTCGGTCGGAAAAGACCCGAAAGCCCTGGAACGCTACAAGGCGCTGGAAGCCCGCCGGCTCGAATTGCGAGACCGCATTCGCGCGTCGGGGACAGATACTGCTTGAAATTTGCGCAACAGGCTATAATGTAGGGCTTCGCAACTGGCGAAATTAGGCAAGAGCGACAGCAGCACCTCCGGGCCGACCCCTAGCGCAACGCACTCCAACGGTAAATTCCGGCGGAAAGGGTCAATAACCGCAAGGACTGCATACCAAATGTTCGCCCGACATCTTGCCTGATGAGGAATTAATTCCTCATTTCCCAATTGTTCTGTCCGTGCCTGTGCACGGGCCTGGTGGTGCTGTCCGCGTGACGGCGCGCCTGTGATCCCGCTTGTCTTTTCTTGTCGTAACGAGGTCGTATGCCCAGTTCAAAGAAGCCTGCTCCTTCACTTGCAAAAAGCGTCAAAAGCGTCGCCACCAAGCCCGCAGCAGAGAAACCGTTGAAAGCCGGTGCCAAACCGGCAACCAAGACGGCTGCCGCCGCGTCCAAAACGGCAGCCGCAACGAAAGTGAAACCCGTGCCCACGAAATCGACCTCTCTCGACGATCCCAAGAAAGCCGCAGCCACTGCCACGGCTGCCCCCGCCGCCAAGAAAGTTGGCCGCCCGCCCAAGGCCGCCAGCGCTGCTGCAGCTGCGCCCGCCACCGGCGCCAAGCGCGGGCGCAAGCCCAAGGCCGCCAAGGAAGCCGGCGAGAGCGACATCGACCTGTCGGACATCGAGGAAGACCTGGCCGGTGACGAGCCCGCGGTCGTCGCGACCACCGAAGAGAAGGTCAAGCCGCTGCGCATGAAGATCAGCAAGGCGAAGGAACGCGCCTTGATGAAGGAGTTCGGCCTCGACGAGACCGTGCTCTCCGAAGAAGACCTGGCCAAGCGCCGCTCGCGCCTGAAGACCCTGATCACGCTGGGCAAGACCCGCGGCTACCTCACGCACGGCGAAATCTCCGACCACTTGCCCGACAAGCTGGTCGACGCCGAGACCATGGAAGTCGTGGTCACCATGCTCAACGACATGGGTGTGGCGGTGTACGAGCAGACGCCCGACGCCGAAACCCTGCTGCTGAACAACACCGCGCCCACCGCCACCACGGTGGAAGAAGCCGAAGAAGAAGCCGAAGCGGCTCTGTCCACTGTGGACAGCGAATTCGGCCGCACGACCGACCCCGTTCGCATGTACATGCGCGAAATGGGCACGGTCGAGCTGCTGACGCGCGAAGGCGAAATCGAAATCGCCAAGCGCATCGAAGGCGGCCTGATGGCCATGATGGAAGCCATCTCGGCTTCCCCCGCCACCATCGCCGCGATCCTCGAGATGGCCGCGACCATCCGTGAAGGCAAGGTCGTCATCTCGACCATCGTCGACGGCTTCTCGAACCCGAACGAGGCCGACGACTACGTGGCCGAAGAAGACTTCGACGAATTCGACGAAGAAGACGACGACGACGGCAAGGGCGGCTCCAAGGCCCTGACCAAGAAGCTCGAAGAGCTCAAGAACGAAGCCCTCGCGCGCTTCGACCGCATTGCCGAAATGTTCGAGAAGATCCACAAGATCTACGAGAAGGAAGGCTACGGCACGCCGGCGTACACCAAGGCCCAGCAGGCCGTGTCCGACGAGCTCATGACCATCCGCTTCACGGCGAAGACCATCGAGAAGCTGTGCGACCTGGTGCGCACGCAGGTGGACGACGTTCGCAAGAAGGAACGCGAACTGCGCCGCATCATCGTGGACAAGTGCGGCTTCCCGCAGGACGAGTTCATCCGCGACTTCAGCGGCTTCGACAAGAACGGCAACCGCATCGCCTCGAACCTGCTCAACCTCAAGTGGGTCGAGAAGCAGTCTGCAGCCGGCAAGCCCTGGAGCGCCGTGCTCGCGCGCAACATCCCGCCGGTGCAGGAACTGCAGCAAAAACTCACCGACATCCAGTCGCGTGTGGTGGTGCCGCTGACCGAGCTCAAGGACATCAACAAGCGCATGAACGAGGGCGAATCGTCCTCGCGCGATGCCAAGAAGGAAATGATCGAGGCCAACCTGCGCCTCGTGATCTCCATCGCCAAGAAGTACACCAACCGCGGCCTGCAGTTCCTGGACCTGATCCAGGAAGGCAACATCGGCCTGATGAAGGCGGTCGACAAGTTCGAATACCGTCGCGGCTACAAGTTCTCGACGTACGCGACGTGGTGGATCCGCCAGGCCATCACGCGCTCGATCGCCGACCAGGCGCGCACCATCCGCATCCCGGTGCACATGATCGAGACGATCAACAAGATGAACCGCATCTCGCGCCAGCATTTGCAGGAGTTCGGCTTCGAGCCCGACGCCGGCATCCTGGCCGCCAAGATGGAGATCCCGGAAGACAAGATCCGCAAGATCATGAAGATCGCGAAAGAGCCGATCTCGATGGAAACCCCCATCGGCGACGACGACGATTCGCACCTGGGCGACTTCATCGAGGACAGCAGCAACACGGCCCCCATCGAGGCCGCGATGCAAGCCGGCCTGCGCGACGTGGTCAAGGACATCCTCGACAGCCTCACGCCGCGCGAAGCCAAGGTGCTGCGCATGCGCTTCGGCATCGAAATGTCGACCGACCACACGCTGGAAGAAGTCGGCAAGCAGTTCGACGTGACCCGCGAGCGCATCCGCCAGATCGAAGCCAAGGCGCTGCGCAAGCTGAAGCACCCGTCGCGTTCCGACAAGCTGCGCAGCTTCATCGACACCCTGTAATCCAGGTTCGCTGAAGCCCAAGCGCCCGCCTTGCCCCTCACCCGGGCGGCGGGCGTTCTCGTTTTTTCCACCGACACACACACCAAGTACAACGGAGCCGTCTTTCCATGAATCCCGACGCAGACAAACTCTGGCAGGCCCCGCGCTGGGCGCTTGCCGTGCTGCTCGCCGTGCTGGGCATGCTCGGGCCCTTCTCCATCGACACCTACATCCCGGCGTTCGCGGGCATCGCGCACTCCATCGGCGCGACGCCGGCCGAGATGCAGCAGACGCTGTCGGCCTACCTGTTCGGCTTCGCGTTCATGAACCTGTTCCACGGTGCGCTGTCGGACAGCTTCGGGCGCCGGCCGGTGGTGCTGTGGGGACTGGCCGTGTTCACGCTCGCCTCGCTGGGCTGCGCGCTGTCGCAGAACATCACGCAGCTGGTGCTGTTCCGCGGACTGCAGGGCCTGTCGACCGGCGCCGGCATCGTGGTGTCGCGCGCCGTCATCCGCGACATGTTCCCGCCGGCCGAGGCGCAGCGCGTGATGAGCCAGGTCACGATCTACTTCGGCGTGGCACCGGCCATCGCGCCTATCGTGGGCGGCTTCCTGTTCGTGCATGCGGGCTGGCACTCGATCTTCTGGTTCCTCGTGGCCGTGGGCGTCGTGCTGTTCGTCGCCAACTACAAGCTGCTGCCCGAAACGCTGCACAAGGACCATCGCCAGCCCTTCCAGGTGCGCCACCTGATGCGCGGCTACCGCGACCTGTGCTCCGACCCGCGCTTTCTGCTGCTGGCCTTTGCGAGCGGCGTGCCCTTCAACGGGATGTTCCTCTACGTGCTGGCCGCGCCCGCGTTCCTGGGCGACCACCTGGCGCTGCAGCCGCAGCAGTTCTTCTGGTTCTTCCTGCTGACCATCGGCGGCATCATGCTCGGCGCGCGCGCCAGCGGCCGCATGGCCGGCAAGGTGGCGCCCAAGCGGCAGATCCGCGACGGCTTCCTGATCATGATGGTCACCTCGGTGGTCAACGTGGTGGCCAACATCTTCTTCCAGGCGCACGTGGCCTGGGCCGTGTGGCCGCTGGCGGTGTTCGCCTTCGGCTGGGCGCTGATGGTGCCCGTGGTCACGCTGCTGGTGCTCGACCTGCACCCCGAGCGCCGCGGCATGGCGTCGTCATTGCAGGCCGTCATCGGCTCCACCGCCAACGGCGTCGTGGCCGGCGCGGTGGCGCCGCTGGTGATGCACTCCACGCTGGCACTGGCCCTCACCTCCGCGCTGATGCTCTCGATCGGGCTGGTCGCCTGGGTCTGGCTGCACCACCGTTGGCCCGACATCGGGCGTCGGGTGGCTCACGACGAAGCCTGAGGGAGACGGGGGATGCGATTCGCCGCACTGTGGACTTATCTGCGCGCCTGGCTCCCGGGCCCTTCCAACGTCAACGCGCGCGAGCGCCTGCGCGCCGTGGGCGGCGCAGGCATCGGGCTGCTCATCACCGGCCTGCTCTGCCGCTGGCTGGCCGTCCCGCTGGAGCACGCCGTGTGGCTGGTCGCGCCGATGGGCGCCACCGCCGTGCTCGTGTTCGCCGTGCCCGCCAGCCCGCTGGCCCAGCCCTGGTCGGTGATCGGCGGCAACACGCTGTCAACGCTCGTGGGCATCGCCTGCGCCAGCTGGATTCCCGACACCGCGCTCGCCGCCGCCGTGGCCGTGGCGCTCGCCATCGGCCTGATGTTCTTCACGCGCTGCCTGCACCCGCCCGGCGGCGCGGCGGCGCTGCTGGCGGTGCTCACGCACACCACCGACTTCTCGGCGGCGCTGTTCCCCGTGCTCCTGAACTCGGTGCTGCTGGTGCTGGCCGGCGTGGCCTACAACACGCTCACGGGGCGGCGCTATCCGCACGTGCAGGTGGCGCGCCCGCCTTCGCCTGATGCGCGCTTCAGCCAGAGCGACATCGACGCCGTGCTGGCGCGCTACAACCAGGTGCTGGACATCAGCCGCGACGACCTCGAGTCGCTGATCCAGCAGACCGAGCTCGAGTCGTACAAGCGCCGCCTGGGCACGCTGCACTGCGCCGACATCATGTCGGGCACGCCGATCTCGGTGGAGTTCGGCACGCCGCTGCAGGAAGCCTGGACGCTGATGCACCAGCACCGCATCAAGGCGCTGCCGGTCACCGACCGCACGCGCCGCGTGGTCGGCATCGTCACGCAAGCCGACTTCTTTCGCCAGCTCGACCTGCAGCACCACGACGGCATCGCGGGCCGGCTGCGCGACCTGATCCGCGCCACGCGCACGGTGATCTCGAACAAGCCCGAGGTGGTCGGCCAGATCATGACGCGCCAGGTGCGCGTGGCCAGCGCCGACCGGCCGGTGGTCGAGCTGGTGCCGCTGTTCTCCGAAGGCGGCCACCACCACATCCCGATCATCGACAGCGAGAGGCGGCTGACGGGGATGATCACGCAGTCGGATTTCGTGCGAGCGCTGTACCGCGCGGTGAGCCCGGCCTGATAGGCCTCGCGTGTATTTCTCCCTCCCCTTCCGGGGGAGGGTCGGGGTGGGGGCACGACAGCCTCTGTGACAACGCGGCGCTTCATCGAAGGCCGCGTGCCCCCATCCCAACCTTCCCCCGGGAGGGGAAGGAGCAAGACCTTCATTCCAAGACCACGTTCGCCTTCTTCACCAGCGCCGCATAGCGCGCGGCCTCCGTACGGAAGTAGCTCGCGGCCTGCTCGGGCGACGTGGGCTTGACGATGTTGCCCTGCTTGTCCATCGCCTCGCGCACCTCGGGCGCGGCAAAGGCGGCCACGATGGCCTCGTGCACGCGCTTGACGTCAGCCGGCTGCATCTTCGGCGGGCCGATCACCGCGAACCAGCCTTCGACCGCATAGTTCGGCAGCCCCTGCTCCGCGATGGTCGGCATGTCGGGCGCGGCCGGCGAGCGTGCCGGGCCGCACACGCCGATGGCGCGCAGCGCGCCGCTCTTCAGATGCGGCTGCACCGCCGGCAGCGCGACCACGCCCATCTCGACCTGCCCCGCGATCATGTCGGTCACCATCGGCCCCGTGCCCTTGTACGGAATGTGCCGCGCCTTCACGCCGGCCTCGTCCATGAACATCTCGCCCGCGAGGTGGATGATGGTGCCGTTGCCCGACGAGGCGTAGTTGTAGCCCTCGGGTTTCGCGCGCAGCAGCGCCACCAGCTCCTTCACGTTCTTCGCGGGCAGCTTCGGGTTCACGGCCAGCACCAGCGGCGTGGCGCCGACCACGCTGATCGGCGTGATGTCGTTGATCGCATCGAAGGGCATCTTCTTGAACACGCTCGGGTTGATCACATGGTTGTTCGACACCATGCCGAGCGTGAACCCGTCGGGCGGTGCCTTGATCACCGCCGACGTGCCGGTGATGCCGCCGGCGCCCGGCAGGTTCTCGATCACCACCGGCTGGCCCAGCGCCTTGCCGAGCGCGACCGAGGCGGCGCGCGCGATGGCGTCCACGCCCGATCCTGCGCTGATCGGCAGGATGAAGCGGATCGGTTTGTCGGAGCCCTGCGCGAGCGCAGGAAACGCGGCGAGCGCCGCGGCGCTTGCGCCCAAGCCCAGCATCGCGCGACGGTTCATCGGAAAAAAGTTCGTGGTCATGGTCTTGTCTCTCGTCTTGTTTTGGATGAAGCACTCAGGCGATGGCCGCGTCGGCATGCATCGCATCCACCTGCGCGCCGGCGTAGCCCAGCTCGGCCAGCAGCTCGCGCGTGTGTTCGCCCAGCGTCGGCGGATGCAGCCGCACGCCCAGGCGCTCGCCGCCGAGCGTGATCGGGAACAGCGTCGTCTGCGCCATCTCGCCAGCGCGTTCGCCGTCGGGCAGGCGGATGTCCGCGAGCCCGCCGGTGGCCTTCAGGTGTGGATCGGCATACAGGTCTTCGGGCCGCGTGATCGGCGCGAACGGCAGGCCGCGCGCCTCGAAGATCGCCGACAACTCCGCGGCTGATCGGTCGGCCAGGCGCGTGCGCAACGCGGCCAGCAAGCTGGGGCGCAGGCGCACGCGGTCGTTGTTGGTCTGCAGCGTGGCGTCGGCCTTCAGGTCGTCGAAGCCCAGCGCGTCGCAGAAGGTCTTCCATTGCGCGTCGCTCACCGCCGCCAGGAAGATCTGCTCGCCGTCCTTCACGGTGAACACGTCGTACAGCGCCCAGGCCGAGATGCGCTCGGGCATCGGCGCCGCCGCCTGCCCCGTGATGGCGTACTGCAGCATGTGCTGGCCGACGAGGAACACGTTGTTCTCGAACAGCGCCGACTGCACCTCTTGCCCCTTGCCGGTTTCAGCGCGCTGCATCAGCGCGGCGATCGCGCCGATGGCGCCGAACATGCCGCCCATGATGTCGTTCACGCTGGTGCCCGCGCGCAGCGGATCACCGGGGCGGCCCGTCATGTAAGCGAGCCCGCCCATCATCTGCACCACCTCGTCGAGTGCGGTGCGGTGCTCGTACGGGCCGGGCAGAAAGCCCGTGTGGTTCACGTACACGAGGCGCGGATTGAGCTTGCCCAGCGCGGCATAACCGAGCCCGTACTTGTCCATCGTGCCGGGCCGGAAGTTCTGCGCCACCACGTCGGCCGTGGCGCACAGCCGCAGCGCGGCTTCGAGCCCCTGCGGGTGGCGCAGGTCGAGCGCGATGCTCTTCTTGTTGCGGTTGAACATCGGGAAGAAGCCCGCGCCCGCGCCCAGCAAATGCCGCGTGCGGTCGCCGTCGATGGGCTCGACCTTGATGACTTCCGCGCCGAGGTCCGCGAGCACCATGCCGCAGGTCGGCCCCATGACCATGTGCGTGAACTCGACCACGCGGATGCCCGCGAGCGGCAGGCGCTTTGCTTCGTTGCTCATGCCGCGACGCCTTCCGACAGTGCAAAGGTCTTCGGAAAGCCCGCGCGCCACACCGTGCCCTGCAGCGTCTCGCCATCAAGCCAGCCGGCCACGCGCTTGCGCAGGTCGAGCAGCCTTGGCAGGTCGACGCCCGTCGCCACGCCCATGCTCTCCAACATGAAGACGAGGTCCTCGGTGTCGACATTGCCGCTCGCGCCCGGCGCATGCGGACAGCCGCCGATGCCGGCCAAGCACGCATCGAAGCGCGTGACGCCGACCTCCAATGCCGCGTAGACATTCGCGAGCCCCAGCCCGCGCGTGTCGTGGAAATGGCCGCACCACAGGCGGTCGCCCGCGATGCGCAGCGCGCGCTCGAACAGGCTGCGCACCATCGCCGGATCGGCGTAGCCCACCGTGTCGGCCAGGCTCACGCGGTCGGCGCCGGCATCGAGCAATGCCTGCATCAGCCGCAGCACTTCGTCAGGTTCGACATGGCCCTGGATCGTGCAACCGAACGCCGTGCCGACGCCCCCGTCGATCAGCGTTTTCGAACCCGCCGCATCGCGCGCCGCGCGCATGCGACCGACCTCGGCCACCACTTCGTCGGGCGTCTTGCGCAGGTTGGCGAGGCTGTGCGCGTGGCTGGCCGACAGCGGCACCATCATCAGGTCGGCCTCGCCCGCAATCGCGCGCTCGGCGCCCTTGAGGTTGGGCACGAGCACCGAGGCGAAAAGCCCCGGCAACGTCTTCGCATACGCCAGCAGTTCGGCCGTGTCCGCCAGCTGCGGCAGCAGGTGCGCCGGCACGAACGAGCCGACCTCGATCTCGCGCTGGCCGGCCGCGTGCGCGTCGCGAATCCATTCGAGCTTGTGCGCCGTGGGCAGCACGCGGGCGATGCTTTGCAGCCCGTCGCGCAGGCCCACTTCGCGGACGACCGCGCGCGGCGGCAGGAAGGCGTGAATCAAGTTTTGTCTCCGTCGTGAGGGAATGGCGCCCATCGTAGAAGTTCCGATTCAGTCCTGAAGGTATATTTTGGAAGCCATTCGCTTCCATATTGGAACTTCATGAGAGACCTCGACCTGACCACCCTGCGCCTGTTCGTCGCCGTCTGCGAGAGCCGCAGCATTGCGCGCGCGGGCGAGCAAGCGAACATCGTCGGCTCGGCGATCAGCAAGCGCCTCGCGCAGCTCGAAGACACGGTCGGCACGCCGCTGCTGCTGCGCAAGCGCCGCGGCGTGGTGCCCACGCCGGCCGGCGAAACGCTGCTCGAACACGCACGCGCCATGCTCGGCAGCGCCACCCGCATCGAGCGCGACATGGCGGCGTATGCGGGCGGCGCGCGTGGGCATGTGCGCATCCTGGCGTCGGCCTCGGTCATGGCCGAATCACTGGCCGAGGACGTGGCCGGCTTTCTGCAAGACCCGGCGCACCGCAACATCCGCGTCGACATGGAAGAGCGCGTGAGCCCCGAGATCGTGCGCGGCATCCGCGAGGGCGTGGCCTCCATCGGCCTGTGCTGGGACGCGGCCGACCTCGACGGGCTGGAGCGGCGCGACTACCGCTCGGACCACCTGGCGATCGTCGCGCACCCGTCGCACCCCGTGGCGCGCCACGACGCGGTGCGCTTCGAGCAGGTGCTCGACCACGAATTCGTCGGCATGCCCGCGCTGAGCGCCGTGCAGCTCATGCTCGCGCGCGAGGCGGCCGTGGCCGGCAAGCCGCTCGTGTACCGCGTGCTGGTGTCCAACTTCGACGCGGCGCTGCGCGTGGTGCGCGCGGGGTTGGCCATCAGCGTGGTGCCCGCGGAAGTCGCCCGGCCCTTCACCGAGGCCTTCGGGCTGCGGCTGATGCCGCTCACGGACGACTGGGCGCGCCGGCGTTTTGCGATCTGCTTTCGCAGCGAGGCGACGCTGTCGCCCTCGGCGCAGCTGCTGGTGGCGCACCTCGAGCGGTGCGCCACGGACCGCGCAGAAGACAGCTGATTCGTCCGATAACCGAAACGATCCATTGTCCTGGCGGTGGTTTTTGTTTCGTTTCCCGCAACCTAACATTCGGTCTGTTCACGCTGTCACCCATCCAACCCACCGACCGAAAGACACCGCCATGTTCCGCAGAACACTCGTTGCCGCCGCCGCCCTGTCCGCCGCATTTGCTCTCGCGCCGCTCGCCGCCCAGGCTGCCCAGCCGCTGAAGATCGACGTCTACAACCCCGGCACGAAGTCGATGTTCCCCGTGTCGTCGACGCTGGTCGCCGGCGCCACCGATGCCGTGCTGGTCGACGCCCAATTCCAGCGCAACGACGCGCAGGCGCTGGTGCAGAAGATCAAGGACAGCGGCAAGAAGCTGACCACGGTCTACATCAGCCACAGCGACCCCGACTACTACTTCGGCCTCGACGTGATCCGCGCCGCGTTCCCCGACGCGAAGATCGTCGCCACGCCGCAGACCGTGGCCGCCATCCAGGCCTCGAAGGACGGCAAGCTCGCGCACTGGGGCCCGATCCTCAAGGACAACGCGCCCCAGGCGCTGGTCGTGCCCGAGCCGCTGGCCGGCAACAGCCTCACGCTCGAAGGCAAGAAGATCCAGGTCGTCGGCCTCGGCGGTTCCACACCCGCGCGCACCTTCGCGTGGATTCCCTCGCTGAAGGCGGTGGTCGGGGGCATTCCGGTGTCGGCCAACATCCACGTCTGGGTGGCCGACACGCAAACGGTGCAGTCGCGCCGCGACTGGCTCAAGACGCTCGACCGCATCGCCGCGCTGCACCCCAAGACCGTGGTGCCCGGTCACTACCTGCCCAACGCCGACGGCTCGGCGCCCTACACCGTGGCCTCGGTGAAGTTCACGCGCGACTACCTCAAGGCCTTCGAGACCGAAGCCACCAAGGCCAAGGACTCGGCTGCGTTGATCGCCGCCATGAAGCAGCGCTACCCGAAGCTCGAAGACGCCTCGTCGCTCGAACTCGGCGCCAAGGTCATCAAGGGAGAAATGAAGTGGCCGCAATAACCAGCAGCAACGGCGGCACCGCCACCCTGCACTACATCTTCGATCCGCTGTGCGGCTGGTGCTACGCCGCCGCGCCGCTGGTCGAGGCGGCACGCGCCGTGCCGGGCCTGCGCGTCGCGTTCCACGGCGGCGGCATGATGACCGGCGCCAACCGCCGCCCCATCACGCCGCAGTGGCGCGACTACGTGATCCCGCACGACAAGCGCATCGCCGAACTCACGGGCCAGCCCTTCGGCGAGGCCTACTTCGAAGGCCTGCTGCGCGACAGCGGCGCGGTGATGGATTCCGCCCCGCCGATCACCGCCATCCTCGCCGCCGAATCGCTGCGCGCGGGCGGCGGGCTCGACATGGCGCACCGTGTGCAGCAGGCGCACTACGTCGAAGGCCAGCGCATCGCGGAAGCCGGCGTGCTCGCCGCACTGGCGGCCGAACTCGGCTTCGATGCCGAGGCTTTCGCCACCGCCTTCGAGCAGCACACGGGCGACGCCACCGCACAGCACATCGCCGCCAGCCGCGACCTGCTGCAGCGCGCGGGCGGCCAGGGCTTCCCGACCTTCGTGCTGGCGCAGGCCGATGGCAGCACGGGCCGCATCGACATCGGGCCGTGGCTGGGGCGTGCGGACGACTGGAAGGCGCAACTCGCCACCTTCGTCGCGCCGACGCCTTCAGCAGCTGCAGCGCCTGAAGCGTGCGGCCCCGACGGCTGCGCGATCTAGGCGACCTTCTCCAGGAACACCAGCCGGATCGGCGCGTCCAGCAGTTCGCCGAACCGCTTTTCGAAAGCCTGGAAGTACGGCGTAGCGAAGTGCGCATCCAGCGCGGCCTGGTCCTGGAACGACTCGCGCATGTAGAAGCTGCCGGGTTCGTCGCGCAGTTCGAACAAGGTGTAGTCGAGGCAGCCAGGCTCCTGCCGCGTGGGCGCCACCAGCGCGCTCAAGGCGTCGCGCAGCGCCTCGCGCTGGCCGGTCCTGGCCTTCAATACGGCGATGCTGATGAGGGGCGTGGTGCTCATGGGTCGGTGCGCTGCGGCAAGAAGTTTTGTTGCCTGCAGTCTGCGGTGATGCCCGCACATGAAAAAGCCCCCGCGCCCGGAAACTCTTTCAATCGCCCCTTGAAGATCGCGGCCGATTCAAGCGGCCGCTACCGGCTGCACTGGAAGCTCGCCGCCTGCGAGGCATCGCCACTCACGTAGCGCGGCCACAGCGGCCACTCGCACAGCGGACGCGCACGCGTGGTCTTGAACGGCGCCTGCACTTCTTGTTCGAGCAGTTGCAGCCCGACCGGCGCACGCCCGCGCTCGACCCAGTCGGCCAGCGCGCCGAGCATGTCGACGTTGGCCGGTGCGCCGCTGCCCACATGGTCGACCCCGGGCGCGGTGTACAGGCGCATGAAGCGGTCCACGTTCTCGCGGCCCATGCGCGCCACCACCGACTCGTAGTAGCGGATGCCCGCGAACGGGCTCTGTGCGTAGTCGGCCATGTGCTCCAGCACGAGGAGCTTGCCACCGCGCGCGTGGAAGGCGCTGAGGTCGGGGTTGGTCGAGTCCATCAGCTGCGACACGGTGGCGATGCGCGCGGCGAAGTCTTCGGCGCGGTAGTTGCGCACGTCGAGCGACGGATTGCGCGCATAGAAATACTGCAGCGCCCCGCTGCCATAGAACCACGCGATGCCGTTGCTCGGTTGCGGCGGCACGGTCGGCGCGGCGGTGCCGGTCCACCACGCGTTCCAGCCACCCATCGACGCGAAAGCCGGCGTGCCTTCGCCGCCGATGCCCCAACCCGGGTACTCGGTGACGCCATGCGCCAGCGGCACGGGCGAGCGCCACGGCGAGCGCAGCGTGCGCACCGCCTGCACCTGCGCGTCGTTGAGGCAATTGTCGCCGCTCGTGCCCGACGCGCAGCGCAAGGTGGCCGGGTCGAAGCGCTGCAGGCAGGCCACCGGGTTCGACACGATGCGGTCGGCCACGCCATCCGTCGCGTCGCACGACGCAAGCACGGCGCTGTGCACCAGCTGCACCTGCGCGGGCCGCAGCCAGCCTTCGCCGAAGGTGGCGATGCCGTTGCGCGTGCCCGCGTGCTGCAGCCCGGTCCAGTTGATCACCGGCACGCGGCTGAAGATGCCGTCGAAGTCCTGCGGATAGCGCTGCGCCATCGTGAGCGCCTCGCGCCCGCCTTCGGAGCTGCCCATGAAGTAGAGCCTCTGCGGCGCGTGGCCGTAGGCGCGCTGCGTCAACGCCACCGCCACGTCGCGCACCTTCTTGTACGAGGCATGCGCGAAGTTCACGAGCGCCTCGTCGTTGAGCGCAAAGGCCTGCGGCGGCTGGCCCTGCACGTTCTGGTGGCCCGAGTCGGTGCCGTAGGTCACGTAGCCCTGCGCGAGCGGCGTGGGCAGGTCGAAGCGTGCGGCGGGCACCAGCGAAAGGCCGGTGATCAGCGTGCCGTTGAAGCCCCCGCCGCCGTACTGCACGCTGCGCCCGTTCCATGCGAGCGGCAGGTTGACCTGGAACAGGATCGGCGGCGCGCTCGCGTCGACCGGTGCGATGCGCCCGAGCACCTTGCAGTACGCGGGCATCGCCGGCGTGATGCGCGACGCGGGGCTGGGGCCGCGCTCGGCCACGGCGAGCGCGGACGCCGGCACGAGCGCCGCGGAATCGATCGTCGCCGCACCGCTGGGCAGGCCGATGGCGGTGGCCGCCACCGGTGCGGTGAGCGCCGCGCAAGCCTGCGCCGGATCGGCGCCGAGGCCGAGGCGCGTGGGGCCGGTCGGGGCGGTGCCGCATGCGGCGAGCAAGGCGGCGGTCGCCAGCATGGCGCCCCCGCTGAACACTGTTGGGGGGATCGCCATCTGTCTGTCTCCTTGTGGTTCGTTGTGAGTGGCCGCTGCTACCGCGCCACGCCCAGCAACCGATCCAGCACCTCCGGCTGCGCGCGCAGCGCCGCCGCCGTGTCGGTGTGCACGATGGTCCCGTGGTCGAGCACCACGGCATGGTCGGAAATCGCGAGGATCGCCTGCGGGTGCTGCTCCACGATGATCGCGGCCAGCCCCTCGTCCTGCGTGATGCGGCGAATGGCGCGCAGCAGCTCTTCCACGATGATGGGCGCGAGCCCTTCGAGCGGCTCGTCGAGCAGCAGCAGCTTGGGGTTGAGCACCAGCGCGCGGCCCACGGCCAGCATCTGCTGCTCGCCGCCCGAGAGCTGCGTGCCCAGGTTGGTCTTGCGCTCCGCCAGGCGCGGGAACATCTCGTAGACGCGCTGCGGGTTCCACTTGCCCGGCCGCTCCACCGCCGTGAGGTTCTCGTGCACCGTGAGCGACTTGAAGATGTTGCGCTCCTGCGGCACCCAGCCGATGCCCGCCGCCGCGCGCTGGTGCGGCTGCAGCTTGTGCAGCGCCGCCTGCCCGCCGAGCGCGATGGTGCCGCCGTGCTGGCGCGTGGCACCGGCCAGCGTGTTGATGAGCGTGGTCTTGCCGGTGCCGTTGCGGCCCAGCAGCGCGAGCGTCTGGCCCTCGCCGAGCGTGAAGGCCACGTCGTGCAGCACCACGGCCTCGCCGTAGCCGGCGCTCAGGTTATCGATGCGCAAGAGTTCAGACATGGGCGTGTTCTCCGTGGCCCAGGTAGACCTCTTTCACTTTCGGGTCGTTGGCGATGGTTTCCGGGTCGCCCTCGGTCAGCAGCGCGCCGTTGACCAGCACCGTCATGCGGTCGGCAAAGCTGAACACCAGGTCCATGTCGTGCTCGATGAGCAGCACCGACACATCGGACGGCAGCGCGGCCACGGTCTGCAGCAGCTCTTCGCGCTCGCCGGCGGGCACGCCCGCCACGGGCTCGTCGAGCAGCAGCACGCGCGGCTCACAAGCCAGCGCAATCGCAATCTCCAGCAGGCGGCGCTTGCCGTAGGCCATGAACTTGGTCTGCTGCTGCGCGACGTCGGCGAGGTGGAACTGCTCCAGCAGTTGCCCTGCCCGCTCCGCGATGCGCTTGTCCGCACCCAGCGGACGCCACCATTGCGCGGCGATGCCCTTCTGTTGCGACACCACGAGCGCCAGCGTTTCCAGCGGCGTCATCGAATCGAAGAGCTGGTTGATCTGGAAGGTGCGCACCAGCCCGCGCGCCACGCGCTTGTGCGGCGCGAGCGTGGTGATGTCTTCGCCGAGCAGCGAGATGCGGCCTTCGGTCGGCGTAAGCACGCCCGTCAGCAGGTTGATCAGCGTGGTCTTGCCGGCGCCGTTCGGTCCGATGAGCGCATGGCGCGCGCCGCGCTTCAGTTCCATCGTGACGTTGTTCGTGGCGGTGATGCCACCGAAGCGCATCACGAGGCCTTGGGTCGAGAGCACGGTATCGCTCATGCGGCACCGCCCCTCTTTTTTCCGGCGCCGAACCACGTCCATGGTTTCAGCAACCGATCGCGCCCCACGAGCACCAGCAGCACAAGGATCAGGCCGATCCAGAACATCCAGTACTGCGGCGTGACCGACGACAGCCAGTTCTGCAGCAGCTTGAAGACGATGGCGCCGGTGACGCCGCCATACAGCCAGCCCACGCCGCCGATGACCAGCATCAGCAGCACATCGGCCGAGCGGTCGAAGGCCAGCACGTCGAGCGAGGCGAAGCCGGTGGTCTGTGCCAGCAACGCGCCCGCCGCGCCCGCGATGCCGGCGGCCACGGTGTAGACCACGGCGAGCCGCGACACCACCGGGATGCCGATGGCCATGGCACGCAGCCGGTTGTCGCGAATCGCCTTGAGCGTGGCGCCGAAGGGCGAGTGCACGATGCGGCGCATCACGAGGAACAGCACGAGCATCACGGCCAGCGAGTACCAGGCGGCCGTGCGGCCGTAGAGGTCGAACTCGAAGAGGCCGAGCACCGGCCCCATGACCACGCCCTGCAGGCCGTCGGCGCCGCCGGTGAGCCAGTCGAGCTTGTTGGCCAGTTCGAGCAGCAGCAGCGCGGTGCCCAGCGTGACCATGAGCCGCGTGAGGTCGCTGCCGCGCAAGATGGTCACGCTGGCCACGAGGCCCAGCAGCGCCGACAGCACGGTGGCGAACACAAGGCCCACGGTCGGGTCGGGCATGACGAGCTTGGCGAACAGCGCGGCGGCATACGCACCGAAGCCGAAGAAGGCCGCATGGCCAAGCGACACGATGCCGGTGTAGCCGAGGATCAGGTCGAGCGACATCGCGAACAGCGCGACGATGGCGATCTCGTTGACCAGCAGCGAATGCGAGGGCATGGCCAGCGGCAGCGCGAAGGCCACGGCCCAGATCACGAACTCCCAGGGCCGCCAGCGCGCGGTGCGCAGCAGGGCCGATTCATAGGCAGGCGCGCTCATGTCAACGGCCTCCCTTGCGCGTGAACAGGCCTTGCGGCCGCCACATGAGGATCAGGATCATGAGCAGGTAGACGGTGAACGCGCCCATCTTCGGAATGAAGTACTTGCCCGCCACGTCGGCAATGCCGAGCAGCAGTGCGGCGGCGAGCGGCCCGGTGATCGACGAGGTGCCGCCGACCGAGACCACGATGAGGAAATAGATCATGTACTTGAGCGGGAAGGTCGGGTCGAGCCCGAGGATTTCCGCGCCCAGTGCGCCGCCCAGCCCGGCCAGGCCCGAGCCCACGGCGAAGGTCAGCAGGAACACGATGTTGACGTTGATGCCCAGCCCGGCCGCCACGCGCGGGTCGTCGACGGCGGCGCGCAGGCGGCTGCCGAAGCGCGTCTTCGAGAGGATGAGCTGCAGCACCACGGTGAGCACGGCGCACACGGCGATGATGAAGATGCGGTAGTGGCCCATGCCCAGCAGGAACGCACCGTCGCCGAATTCGCTGCGTCCGCGCAGCCACTCGGGCAGCTGCAGGTTCTGCTGCGACGAGCCAACAAAGTAGTCGACGGCCGCGACGGCCATGAACGCCAGCCCGATGGAGAACAGCACCTGGTCCAGGTGCGGCTTGCCGTACATCGGCCGGTAGAGCGTGCGCTCCAGCAGCGCGCCGGCCAGCCCGACGACGATGAACGCGAGCGGCAGGCAGGCCAGGAACGGCAAGCCCAGCTTCTGCATCGCGAACACGGTGAGGTAGCCGCCGGCCATGGCAAAGGCACCGTGCGCGAGGTTGATGAAGTTCATCAGCCCGAGCGTCACGGCCAGCCCCACGGCGAGGACGAAGAGCAGCATGCCGTAGGCGATGCCGTCGAAAAGAATGGTCAGCATGTCGGTTGTCTGGGTGCGTTCGTTCTGGATGCTGCTGTTCGGGGTGATGCTGTTCAGGGCGGGTGCGCAGGCCACCGGGTACTTCCCTCCGCGAATGTCCCCCGCTTCGCTCCTCCTTGATTTCGCTGCGGGAAGCACCCAGTGCCCTGCGCACAAGGCACGCTGTCGGATCACAGCCGATCAACCAGTGCTCTGAACACGCTCACGTCGATGGGGTGCCTTGCGCAGCGAAATCAAGGAGGAGGGGCGAAGCCCCGGGGGACATTCGCGGAGCAAGGTTCCCCGTCGGCGGGAGCGTCGCCCTGAACAGCAGCGCTCCCACGCGACGAAGCAAAAATTACTTCGCCTTGCCCGGGTCCTTCACGCCCTTGATCACGTCGAACTCGACGTTGTAGAGCTGCCCGTCCTTCTTTTCAACCTTGCGCAGGTACACGTCCTGCACGATGTCGCGCGTCTGTGCATCGATCAGCACCTGCCCGCGCGGGCTCTCGAAGACCTGGCCCTTCATGGCGGCCAGCAGTGCTTCGCCACCGCCCTGGCCCTTGGTGGTCTTGAGGGCTTCGTAGATCACGCGCATGCCGTCATAGCCGCCCACGGCCATGAAGTTGGGGCGCATCTTGGGGTTGGCTTTCTGGAAGGCCTCGACGAACTTCTTGTTGAGCGCCGAGGGGTGCGCGGCCGAGTAGTGGTGCGAGGTGACCACGCCCAGCGCGCCGTCGCCCATATCGTTGAGTTGATCGTCGTCGGTCACGTCGCCGGTGGCGATCATCTTGATGCCGGCCTTGTCCATGCCGCGTTCCAGGAACTGCTTCATCACCGCCGCGCCCGCGCCCGAGGGCACGAAGACGAACAGCGCGTCGGGCTTGGCGTCGCGCACCTTCTGCAGGAACGGCGCGAAGTCGGGGTTGCGCAGCGGCACGCGCAGCTTCTCGAGCACCTTGCCGCCGTTGAGCTGGAAGCGCTCGCTGAAGAACTTCTCGGCGTCGTTGCCGGGGCCGTAGTCGGTGACCAGCGTCACGACCGACTTCACTCCGTTCTTCGGCGCCCAGTCGCCCATCACCACCGACACCTGCGGCAGCGTGAAGCTGCTGCGCACGATGTAGGGCGAGGCTTCGGTGATGCTCGAGGTGGCGGCGGCCATCACGACCTGCGGCGTCTTCGACTGCGTGGCCAGCGGCGCGGCGGCCAGCGCAGCCGGGGTGATGCCGAAGCCGGCAATCACGTTGACCTTCTCGTTGACGATGAGTTCCTGCGCCAGGCGCTTGGTCACGTCGGGCAGGCCGGTGTCGTCCTTCACGATCAGCTCGACCTTCTTGCCGGCCACGGTGTCGCCGTTCTGCGCCATGTACAGGCGCGCGGCGGCCTCGATCTGGCGGCCGGTGGAGGCCGACTGGCCCGTCATCGGCAGGATCAGGCCGATCTTGAACTTGCTGTTGTCCTGGGCGCTGGCCGCAGGCAGCGACAGCGCGGTGGCGAGCGCAATCGCCGAAAGGCCGGCGGTCTGGATGAGATGGCGTCTTTGCATGGAATTTTTCCTTTGAGGGACGGAACGCGAAACCGGGCGTATTTTGAACAATTCGCAACAATTGGCGGAGAAGGCAACCACCTACCCACCCGCCGCACGGGACTTTGTTGCGCGATCAATCGAATGGTTGCGCGATGATCGCGCAACCGATGTTTTCAGCGGTCGGGACGGTAGGCGGAATCGAGGGTGAGCGTACCCACGGCGCGTGACACGCAGGCACAGATGCGCGTGGTTG
Source organism: Variovorax sp. RO1 (assembly GCF_002849325.1). Taxonomy (NCBI): domain Bacteria; kingdom Pseudomonadati; phylum Pseudomonadota; class Betaproteobacteria; order Burkholderiales; family Comamonadaceae; genus Variovorax; species Variovorax sp. RO1. Next base: position 266,088 of record NZ_PKMT01000004.1, on the reverse strand, counting down.
CCTGCTTCTCGTGCGGGCTCAGGAACACGTCGCGGTGGTCGACTTCGCCGTCGACCGCGAGCACGTCCATGGCGCACAGGCCGCACTCGCCGCGCTTGCAATCCGACAGGGTCTGCACGCCGGCGGCATCGAGCGCGTCGAGCAGCGTGCAGTCGGCCGGCACGGTGATCGACAGGTCGTGGCGCGGAATGCGCACGGTGAAGGCCTGCGTCGCGAGGCGCCCGCTGCTGCCGAAGGTTTCGAAGCGCAGGTCGGCGAGCGGCCGGCCGGCCGCGGCCCAGGCGCGCTTGACGGCTTCGAGCATCGGCACGGGGCCGCAGGTGTAGAGCTGGCCGCCGGGCGGCAGCGCGGCGATGGCAGCGTCGAAGTCGATGGGGGCGGCGCCTTCGTGCGCCTGCACGCCGGCTTCGCCCAATGCCTCGCGCAGGGTGTCGAGGTAGCCGAACTCGCCCGCGTGGCGCGCGCCGTACAGCATCGACACCGGCACGCCGCGGCGTAGCGCCAGCGCGCCGAGGCGCTGCGCCATCAGCACCAGCGGCGTGATGCCGATGCCGCCCGCCACCAGCAGGTAGCCGGGCGCCGCGAGGTCGAGCGGAAAGTGGTTCTGCGGCGCGCTCACCTGCAGCCGGTCGCCCACGGCCAGCCGCCACATCGCGCGCGAGCCGCCACGACCGTCGTCCAGCCGCTTGACGGCGATGCGCCAGCAACTGCCGTCGCCCTCGCCCACCAGCGAGTACGAGCGCGTCTGCACGCGGCCCTGCTCGGTCATCACCTGCACCTGCAGGTGGGCGCCGGGCTCATGTGCGGCGACAAAGTCGGCGTCGGGGCGCAGCGTGAATTCGCGCACGGTGGGCGTGACGTCGCGCAGCGCCACGATCTGCGCCTGCATCCATTGGAGATCGCTTTTCATCGGGGGAACACCAGCAGGGAAAGAAAGAAGGAAGAACGTCGTCGATCAGCCGCGACGGCGGATCAGTTGCACGCCCGGCAGCGGACGCTGCTCGGCGCTCGGCGTGCCGTGCAGCGCCTCGCGCAGGTTGCGCCGTGCGATGCGGCTGTGCTCGCGCATCAGCGCCTCGGCGCGCGAGCCCTCGCCGGACTCGATGGCGTCGAGCACCTGCAGGTGCTGGTCCTGCGCGATCACGAGCATGTCGCGCGCGGCCGGCGAATTGGCCTGCACGATGACGAAGCCCGAGGGCGAGGCGAACGGCAGGTTGACCACGCGTTCGAGCTGCTGCGCGATGAGGGGGCTGCCCGCCATCTCGCACAGCAGCGCGTGGAATTTTTCGTTGTGCGTCACGTAGCGCGAGAAGGCCGCGTCGTCGAGCGCGGGCTCGCGCAGCAGCTCGTCGATGCGCGTGAGACAGGCGCGCGCCTCGCGCAGCACCACGGGCGCCGCACCGCGTTCGGCCGCGAGCCGCGCCACGAGGCCTTCGAGCGTGCCGCGCAGTTCGATGGCGTCGGCCACATCGCGTTCGGAAAAGGTGCGCACCGCATAGCCGCCGTTGGGCAAGGCTTCGAGCAACCCTTCCTGCTCGAGGCGCATCAGCGCGCTGCGCACCGGCGTGCGCGACACGCCGAGTTGCTCGGAGATGGCGACCTCGGCAATGCGTGCGCCGCCGGGCAGCTCGCCCGCCAGAATCATTTCGCGCAACCGCAACTGCGCCTTCACGGCCTGCGAGCTGCCGCTGTCGCCGGGCTCCGCAGAAGTCAGGGGGGCGACCTTCATCACGCGGCCTGTGTCGTTTCGACGGGGCGGATCGGGATCGCGGCACGCGCGGGCCGCTCCTTCTCGATCATGCGGTCGATGAGGCGGCGCGCCCACATCGAGCCGGCGTCGATGTTGAGGTTGTAGAACTGGTGGTCGGGGTGCTCGTCGATGGCTTTCTGCTGCGCCTCGAGCACGATCTCGTCCTCGCGGAAGATGCCCGACACGCCTTCGCGCAGTTCGTGCGTGAGGCGCTGTTCACCCAGGCAGTAGTTGCGCGCAAAGGCCCAGAAGTACAGGCAGGTCTTGTCGGTCTCGGGCGTGATGGTGTTGAGCACATAGCCGTTGACGCCCTTGCTGCGGTCGCCGGGGTTGCTGCCCGACGGCACCGCACCGCTGCCCGCCTCGGCCACGCCGACGTCGATGTTCACCGTGCACGGGCCTTCGAAACGGATGATCTGCCAGCGGTCGACCTTGCCCGTGTAGCCGCGCGCATGGCGGATCTGGTTGCCCCAGAACGGCGGCGCGTCGATGTTCTCCATCCAGCGCGTGACGGTGGCCGAGCGGTCGCCGTGCGTGGCCACGAAGGGCGCTTCGGCCACTTCGCGGTTGCCGATCGACGAGCCGTGCACGAAGGTCTCGTGCGTGAGGTCCATGAGGTTGTCGACCACGAGGCGGTAGTCGCAGTTGACGCGAATCATCTTGCCGTCGCCGGCCCAGGCAGCGTCGTCGTTCCAGTGCATGTCGGGCACGAGCGCGGGGTCGGCCTTGGCCGGGTCGCCGGGCCAGATCCACACGAAGCGGTGCTTCTCGACCACCGGAAAGCTGCGCACGCAGGCCGAGGGGTTGAGCGTTTCCTGGCTCGGCATGTGGGTGCAGCGGCCCTGGCTGTTGTAGACCAGGCCGTGGTAGCCGCAGACCAGCTCGTCGCCTTCGAGGCGGCCCAGCGACAGCGGCATCAGCCGGTGCCAGCAGGCGTCTTCGAGCGCGGCCACCTGGCCGTCGGTGCGGCGGAACATCACCAGCTTCTGGCTGCAGATCGTGCGCGGCAGCAGCGCGTGGCGCACTTCGACGTCGTAGGCGGCGGCATACCAGGCGTTGAGCGGAAAGGCGGTCGTGGGCGTCTTCATGAATACGCAATGTATACATAACAGCGAGAAATTCCAGCGTACAACCCATTATTCGAGGGTAAACACCGAGTTCGACGTATACAAACAAGCTTCGCGCGAAGGCGCTAGGATTCCGCTCGTTCACAGTCACGACGGAGTTCATTCCATGTCCCAGCATGCCGCCCTGCCCGCCCGCTACGACCACGTGGGCAGCTTCCTGCGCCCGCAATACCTGCTTGAAGCACGCGAGCAGAAAGCCAAGGGCCAGATCACGCCCGAGCAACTGCGCGAGGTCGAAGACAAGGCCATCACCGAGATCGTCCGCTTCCAGGAAGACATCGGCCTGAAGAGCATCACCGACGGCGAGTTCCGCCGCACCTACTTCCACATCGACTTCCTCGACCAGCTCGGCGGCGTGAAGACCGACATTCCGGTCACCATCCGCCGCCCCGACGGCACCGAGGAACTGGCGCCGCCCGCGATGCGCGTGCTCGACAAGGTGCGCCACGTGAAGGACATCCAGCTCGCCGACTTCCAGTACCTCAAGAGCCAGGTGTCGGCCGGCCGCACGCCGAAGGTGACCATTCCTTCGCCGACGATGCTGCACTTCCGCGGTGGCCGCGCCGGCATCAGCAAAGAGGCCTACCCCGAGCTCGACCCGACCTTCTACGACGACGTGGCCAAGGCCTATGGCGACGAACTGCGCTCGCTGGCTGCAGCCGGCTGCACCTACGTGCAGATGGACGACACCAACCTCGCCTACCTGTGCGACGAGCACATGCGCGAAGCCGCCCGCAAGCGCGGTGACGACCCGAACGAACTGCCGCACCGCTATGCAGCATTCATCAACAAGGTGGTGGCGCAGAAGCCACCGGGCATGCTGCTGGCCATGCACCTGTGCCGCGGCAACTTCAAGAGCACGCACGCCGCCGCCGGCAACTACGAGCCCGTGGCCGAGGCGCTTCTGAAGGAGATGGACCTCGACGCCTACTTCATGGAGTACGACGACGCGCGCTCGGGCGACTTCAAGCCGCTGCGCTACCTGCCCAAGGGCAAGACCGTGGTGCTCGGCCTCGTGACCACCAAGTTCGGCGAGATGGAAGACAAGGACGAGCTCAAGCGCCGCATCGAAGAGGCCGCCAAGTACGCGCCGCTCGAACAGCTCGCGCTGTCGCCGCAGTGCGGCTTCTCCAGCACGGTGCACGGCAACAACATCGCCGTCGAAGCGCAGCGCAACAAGCTGCGGCTCGTGGTCGAAACCGCGCAGGAAGTCTGGGGCTCGACCTGACGCGCGCTTTCTGTTGAAGTCGGGGGCATGACGACGACGCAGATTTACTCCGGCCCCCTCAGCATGTTCGGCGCGAAGGTGCAGATCGCCGCGTACGAAAAAGGCATCACCTTCGAGCTCATCATGGTGCCGTTCACCACCGACGACGCCTACGAGCCCCGGCACCCCGAGGTGCTGCGCGTGAACCCGGTGAAGCAGCAGGTGCCGGTGCTGGTCGACAACGAGGTGGCGCTGTTCGACTCGACGCAGATCTTCGAGTACCTCGAAGACCGCTACCCGCAGCCTGCGTTGTGGCCTGAAGGCATTGCCGACCGGGCCCGCGCGCGACAGCTGGAGCAGAGATCGGACGAGCTGTTCTTCCCGAACGTCGTCAAGCTCTTCGGCCTGCAGCACGACATGCAGAGCGCGCCGGCCATGGCCGCATGCGCCGCGTGTGCGCGCTTCTACGAAGAGATGGAAGACCTGCTCGCCACGCGCGAGTACCTGGCCGGGCCGTACGGCTTCGCCGACATCGCCTTCTACATGGCCCACGTGTTCGCCGATCGCAAGGGCGCCGGCATGACCGATGCCACGCCGCGCCTCGTGGCCTGGCGCGACCGCGTGGGCGCTCGGCCCGCGGTGCGCGCGGTGGTCGATCCGATGATGCGGTTCCTGGCGTCGCAAGGGCGCGGCGTGCCGGCCTTCCTTCAGCGCTGAGCGGGCACCGAGGCATCACCCGCCCCATGCCGGACACCGCCTTCGACTGGCTGCCCTCCCCTTCGCAGCATTTTCTTGCCGTCACTTTCGCGTTGCTGGTCTATGTGCTGACCACGCGCACGCGCCGCGAGCAGCGCGCGCCCACCACCGCCATCGCATGGGTCATGGGGCTGGTGCTGATGCCGTATGTGATCCTTCCGATGTACCTGCTGTTCGGCCAGCGCAAGCTGCGCCCGGCGGGTGCGCCGCGGCCGCCGCGTTCGATGCCGCCGGGCCACTGGGCGGCCGACCTCATCGAGAGCTTCGGCCTGGCGCCGCCCGGTCGCTGCGCCATCCGCATGCACGCCGACGGCGAGGCCGCGCGCGAAGCGCTGTTCGAGGTGATCGACGGCGCGCGCGAGCGCATCGACGTGTGCACCTTCATCATTGGCGACGACGAACTCGGCCACGCGGTGATTGCGCGGCTTGCCAAACGCGCGCGCGAAGGCATCAAAGTGCGCGTGCTGCTCGACGGCTTCGGCGCGCTCTCGCTGCCGCGCCATCACTTCGACCGGCTGCGCGCGGCGGGCGGCGAGGTGGCCGTGTTCCGCCCCTTCTTCAGCCTGCGCCGCATCGGGCCGCGCAACCTGCGCAACCACCGCAAGCTCACCATCGCCGACGACCGCTGGCTCTGGTCGGGCGGGCGCAACCTTGCGGGCGAGTACTTCACCGGCAACGACACCCACCCCGAAGCCTGGCACGACCTGTCGTTCGACCTGCGCGGCAGCGTGGCCGGCGCCGCCGCGCGCCAGTTCGACCACGACTGGAGCTCGGTGCGCGGGCGCAAGGCACGCGCCATCACCGCCGACGACGTGCCCGCAGGCCCCGGCTGCGCGATGGCGCAGTTCCTGCCGAGCGGCCCCGACCAGACCGAAGACACGGCGCACGCGCTGCTCATCGACGCCTGCTTTCGCGCCGAGCACCGCCTGCTGGCCATCACGCCCTACTTCGTGCCAGGTGACGGCCTGCGCGACGCGCTGCGCCTCGCCGCGCGGCGCGGTGTGCAGGTGACCATCGCGATGCCCGCGCAATCGAACCACCGCCTCGCCGACTTCGTGCGCGCACGCGCCATGCGCGACCTCGCACGCGCGGGCGTGAGCTTTCGCATGCTGCCCTTCATGGCGCACGCCAAGGCCGTGGTGGTCGACGACGAACTGGCGATGTGCGGCTCGATCAACCTCGACCTGCGCAGCCTGCTGCTGAACCACGAGGCGGCCGTGGTGTTCTACGGCCGCAGCGACATCGAATGGTTCGCCGAGTGGATCGAGGCCACCGCCTCGGCCGGCGAGCCCTACCGCGCGCGGCGACCGGGGCTGCTGCGCGACGTGGCCGAAGGGCTGCTGCTGACGGTCGCGTTCCAGCTGTAGGTGCCCAGCGACGGTCGTGCATCGCTTCAGACGCACGAATGCAACACAATTGCAACCAATTGAACATTCCCACTAGAATCGCCACCGGTTCCGGTGGATGACGATCTGTCGGAGCCCCCTGCATCGCGGGGCAGCCCGCTCCGGCCCGGCCTGTCTGGCCGACCGAAGCGCCATCCGTTGGAAATCTTGCGCCCCGGCTCCGGGGAAAAACCGATGCGAGCTTTCTTCTCGCCGCACCCCCAGGGTGCTTGCACGCGCAATACCGCCGTCGTGACAAAGTGCCCAAATAACAGGCACCCACTACAGCGAGGCAAGCCCCCTTCCTACGGGGGTCAAAAATTAAGATAAAGGTTCACTGGTTATCGCAACTTCGCGTTGGGGAATGAGCGGTCTGCTCTTCCTCTCCTGAATTTGCGACCAGTTCCCCGCACTTCAGAAGCATCGGCGTCCGTCAGGGCGTATCGCCTTCGGCGACCTCGATGCGATGCAGGAGCGTGACCAGCAAAGGTGGTCGCGGCGGGGTTTGAGCGCTGGGCGCCGGGCGACACCTTCGCGCGGCCCGAAGCGATCCCCTTTGTTGTTGATCACTGCCGGATTCCCCTGAGCACGGGGAGAAAAATCGATGCCCTCCATGGATTCGCTGCTGGCGCTCGCGCGCCGGCTGGGCGCAGCCTTGCCCGTCGCATTCGCGCTGCTGCTGCCGTTGTCCGCCGCCCCGACCTGGGCGGCCCTGAACGAAGTCGGCCGCGCCACGCCGAGCGTGCACCGCCTGCGCTTCTTCATCGACCCGCAACTGGCGGCCGACATCGGCGCGCCCGAGGCCGGTCGCCGGCTCGCGCAGTACGTGGCCGACCTCAACACCGTGTTTATGCGCGAGACGGTGCGCAGTTTCACCTTCGATCCCGCGAAAGACCTGCAGATCGTCGCGCCCGGCGCGGCGCCGCCCTGCGGCTTCAGCGGCGTGGCCGGCGGCGAGATCGTGCTGTGCGTCGGCCCGTCGAAGCGCGGCTACAGCCACGGCGGCCTGACCACGAGCACCACCTTCCCGCCCACCGGCGTGACCTGGAACCTGAACTGGACCGCCATCCACGACCCGCTGCGCCTGTCGCGCGCCATCACCTCCGCCGCGCCCGAATCCACCGAGAAGGACTACCTCGGCCGCCAGCTCAAGACCCTGCTGCACGAGCTGGAGCATGTGTTCGGCGCCGGCTCCGGCGAGTACTACAACGCCATCGCCGTCGCCGACACCACCGAGACCGCACCCGCCAGCGACCTCGCCCTCGTGAAGCACACCGACCGCTACTGGTGGACGCGCCAGCACTGGCGCCTCGACCCGCTGCTGGGCACCGTGTTCGAGCAGCGCTACGACCCGGCCGCCAACCGCGTCGCCACACTCGGCCTGATCCGTTTCACCGAAGGCACCAAGGCACAGATCAACACCGACTGGCGCGACTGGCCCAAGCTCGGCAGCTCGAAGTTCATGGCCGCGACCACCGCCACGCAGGTGCGCGTGACCGAACGCGAGAGCGGCGCCGCGCTGGCCGGCGCGCCCGTCTCGGTGTGGCGCGACCCGGGCGCCGGCAAGCCGCTGGAGCCCATCGCACAGGGCACGACGAATGCCGAAGGCCGCTTCGTCTTCGACTGGCGCTGCGGCTTCAGCTGCTTCGCCGTCGGCAAGACCACGCTGCTCGTGAAGGCCCAGGCCTCGGGCCGCGCGCCGGGCGCGACCTGGTTCACCATCTTCGATGCCTTCGAGCAGAAGGCGGTGCAAGGGCAGGCCGCCTTCACCATCGACCTGCCGCTGGGCGTGCCCGACAGCCAGAAGCCGGCCGTGTCGCTGGCCGCGCCCGCGATGGCGACCGTGGGCCAGCCGGTGGCGCTGGCCCCCGTCGCGGTCGACAACGTCGGCGTGTTCGGCGTGAAGGTGATCGGCACCGACAGCCTGCCGCTGTGCACCTTCACCGCGCCGCCCTACACCTGCCACTGGACGCCGACTGCGCCGGGCGTGCAGATCATCCGCGTGATCGCCATCGATGCCGCGGGCAATGCCGAGGTCGCGTCGGCGCAGGTGATCGTGCGCGCGCCGGCCGACACCACGGCGCCGGTCGTGACTCTGAACGTGCCGCCGATGGCCTCGTCGGCCGCCGGCCTCCCGGTGCGGCTGTCGGCCAGCGCGTCCGACGATGTCGGCGTGGCCGAGCTGGCCTTCATCGTCGACGGCAAGACCGTCTGCGCACTGCGCGCCGCGCCCTACGCCTGCAACTGGACGCCCGCGCGCGCGGGTCTGGCCAACATCGAGCTGCGTGCCACCGATGCGGCAGGCAATGTCGCCACCGCGTCAGCCATCGCGCGCGTCGGCGCGGAGCTGCGGCCCGAGGATCTGTAAGAGCGGGAAGAACTCAGCGCCGGTTCGTGAAGCTGGCGTTGCCCAGCCCAGTGCCGATGGTCAGCACGCCCCAGTGGCGCACGTCGCGCATGAAGGGCAGCTCGCTCAGGCCCTGCACCACCGCGTCGTTGTGCATGAGCACCAGCGTCGCGCCCGAGCCGATGATCGGCAGGCGCTGCCACAGTGCGGCCGGCAGGTGGAAGGCGCGACTCTCCCAGTCGCCCGGCAGGTTTTGCGCGCCGCGCGCGATCGAGCCGTCGGAGCGGATCAACCCTGGACAGCCGATGCCGATGAAAGGCGCGAGCCGGATCTTGCGGCGCTCGGCGTAGATCACCATGTCCTCGAGCATGTCGGCGATGCGCTCGACCATGTGGCTGCGGTTCGGGCCGTCGTCGGCGTGGCGCCACTTCTCGCGCCGGACCACCTTGGCGCGCGAGAAGTCGGGCGCCTTGCGATGGCGCGTCTTCACGATGCCGCAGCGCACGTTGGTGCCGCCGATGTCCACCGCAAGAATCGCGTCGTGCCCCTTCAACAGCGCCGGCGGCGTCAGGTGCACCCAGCCGATCAGCCCGCCGTCGTCGACGTTGTGCGACAGCCGGCCCAGTTGCACGTGCACGCCCAGGTCTTCGAGCATCGCGCCCGCCTCCAGGATCGCGCGCTCGCCCACGTCGCTCTCGGGAAAACCGCCGCCGACCACGATGCGCTGCACCTTGCGCCACGAGGGCTGGCGCACGAAGCGCTGGATCACGAAGGCCAGCTCTTCGGCGAACTCCTCGATGGCGCCATGCATCACATCGGCGGCGGCCGTCGCGGTTTTTTCCTGCAGCACGCGGTCGAGGTCCTTCTTGCTGAGGTCGCGCGAATGGGTCTTGCCCAACGGGTCGCGGCCCGTCTTGCGGCGGCGCTTGCGCCAACGTTCGAGCAGTTCGCGAAACGCCGTCTGGCTGGCCTGGTCGCCGACGAAGCCGTCCTTGTCGCGCAGCTGCAGGCTGTAGCCGTCCACGCGCAGGCCGGGCAGCTCGCGCAGGCCGTGGATGTCGGGACCGGGGAGCGCGTGCTTTGTTTTTTTCATGACGGCCACTATGGGCCGCTGCGCAGCCCGGGCGCATCGGCCCCGCGCACCACGGCGTGTAGGAGACGGACGGGTACGGCCGGCGCGGCGATGCCGATACACTGACCCGGATGCACCTGCTTCGCAGCTTCTGGCGCGCCGCCCTGTGGCTTCCCGCGATGCTCTGGTTGGCCGCCGCACCTTCGGCGCAGGCCGCCGACGAGACCTTGCGCGTCGGCTCCAAGCGCTTCACCGAGTCGTACATCCTGGCCGAAGTGCTCGCGCAGACCGCCGCGCCGCACACCGCATCGCCGCCCGTCATACGCCAAGGCCTGGGCAACACGGCCATCGTCTACGAGGCGCTGCGCTCCGGCGCCATCGACCTCTACGCCGAATACACCGGCACCATCGCCCTCGAAATTCTCAAGGGCTCGCCCGCCGACACGCGCGAGGCCATGAACACCGCGCTCGCGCCGCTCGGGCTGGGTTTGGCGATTCCGCTGGGCTTCAACGACGGCTACGCGCTGGCCGTGCGCGCCGCCGATGCCGACAAGCTCGGGCTGCGCACGCTGAGCGACCTGGCGAAGCACCCCGAGTTGCGCATCGGGCTGTCGAACGAATTCATCGGCCGCGCCGACGGATGGAAAGGCCTGGCGGCAAGCTACGGCTTCACGCAGACACCGACCGGTCTCGACCACGGCCTGGCCTACGACGCCCTGACCGCCAAGCAGATCGACGCCATCGACATCTACACCACCGACGCCAAGATCGACCACCTCGGCCTGCGCGTGCTGGAAGACGACAAGAAGTACTTCCCACGCTACGACGCCGTGGTGCTCTACCGCCTCGACCTGCCGACGCGGCTGCCGAAGGCCTGGGCTGCGTTGCAGACGCTCGAAGGCAAGATCGACGAGCACGCCATGATCGCGATGAACGCGCGCGCCGAACTGCAGGGCGTGCGCTTCGACACCATCGCGCGCGACTTCCTCGCCGGCGCCACGAAGGACGGCAAGACGCCGCCGAGCGCCGCGCGCGGCTTCACAGCCAAACTCTTCGGGCCCGACCTCTGGCCGCTCGCGCGCCAGCATCTGCTGCTGGTGGCGGTGTCGGTGGGCGTGGCGATCCTCATCGGCGTGCCGCTCGCGATCCTCGTGTTTCCGCACCTGCGGCTGCGCGCCGTGGTGCTGGGCTTTGCGAGCGTGATGCAGACCGTGCCCTCGCTCGCGCTGCTCGCGGTGCTGATCTCGCTGCTCGGCGCCATCGGCGCCCTGCCCGCGCTCATTGCACTCACGCTGTACTCGCTGCTGCCGATCATGCGCAACACCGTGACCGGGCTGACCGAAGTGCCCCACGGCCTGCGACTGGCCGGTACTGCGCTGGGCATGACACCGCCGCAGAGCCTTCAGTTGGTGCTGCTGCCTCTTGCATTGCCCACGCTGTTGGCGGGCGTGCGAACGGCCACGGCCATCGCCATCGGCACGGCCACGATCGCGGCCTTCATCGGCGCGGGCGGTTTCGGTGAGCGCATCGTGACGGGGCTGGCGCTCAATGACCGCGAGCTGTTGATGGCCGGCGCACTGCCGGCTGCGGCGATGGCGTTGATCAGCGAAGGCATCTTCGAATTGATCGAATTTCTGATGCGTCGCAGTCGCAGGGCGCCATTGGCTTGAGTGGTTCAGGGCGACGCTCCCGCCGACGCGGTACCTTGCTCCGCGAATGTCCCCCGCCCTTCGGGCTCCTCCTTGATTTCGCTGCGCAAGGCACCGCATCGACGTGAGCGTGTTCAGTGCAGTCGTTGATCAGCCAGCACAACCACAGCGCTCAGCGGGCGCAGGACACTGGGTGCTTCCCGCAGCGAAATCAAGGAGGAGCGAAGCGGGGGACATTCGCGGAGGGAAGTACCCGGTGGCCTGTGCACGCGCCCCGAACCAAGCAGACGCAAAAAAGCCCCCGAGCGGGGGCTTCCATCCATTCGAGGAAAGACGTCAGGCCAACGTGTAAGCCGTCTTCACCGTAGTGAAGAACTCCTGCGCGTACTTGCCCTGCTCACGCGGCCCGTAGCTCGAACCCTTGCGGCCACCGAACGGCACGTGATAGTCCACACCCGCCGTCGGCAGGTTCACCATCACCATGCCCGCCTGGCTGTGGCGCTTGAAGTGCGTCGCGTACTTCAGCGAGGTGGTCGCGATGCCAGCCGACAGACCGAACTCGGTGTCGTTGGCCGTGGCCAGCGCTTCTTCGTAGTTCTTCACGCGGATCACGCTCGCCACCGGGCCGAACACTTCCTCGCGGTTGATGCGCATGTGGGCGGCGGATTCGCTGAACAGCGCCGGCGACATGTAGTAGCCGTCCGCCTCCAGCTTCAGCAGCTCGCCGCCGGCCGCCAGCGTGGCGCCTTCGCCCTTGCCGATGGCGACATATTCCATGTCCTGGTCGAGCTGTGACTTCGACGAAACCGGGCCCACGTCGGTGCCCTGCGCGAGCGCGTCGCCGACCTTGATCTTTGCCATGCGCGTCTTCATCGCCTCGATGAACTTCGGGTAGATGCCTTCGGTCACGATGAGGCGGCTCGACGCCGTGCAGCGCTGGCCCGTCGAATAGAACGCGCTCTGCACGCTGAGCTCCACGGCCTGTGCAAGGTCGGCGTCGTCGAGCACCACCTGCGGGTTCTTGCCGCCCATTTCGAGCTGCACCTTCTTGTGGTTCGTGACGCATTGCACCGCGATGTTGCGGCCCACACCCACCGAGCCCGTGAAGCTGATCGCATGGATGCCGGGGTGATTGACCAGCGCATCGCCGATCACGCTGCCGCGGCCCATCACGAGGTTGAACACGCCGGCCGGAATGCCCGAGCGGCTGATGATCTCGGCCAGCGCCCAGGCGCAGCCCGGCACGAGGTCGGCGGGCTTGAGCACTACGCAGTTGCCGAAGGCCAGCGCGGGCGCGATCTTCCATGCGGGAATCGCGATGGGAAAGTTCCACGGCGTGATGAGCCCGACCACGCCGACTGGCTCGCGCGTGATCTCGACGCCGATGTTCGGCCGCACCGACGGCAGCAGCTCGCCCGACAGGCGCAGGCATTCGCCCGCGAAGAACTTGAAGATCTGCCCCGCGCGCGTGGCCTCGCCGATGCCTTCGGCCTTGGTCTTGCCTTCTTCGCGTGCGAGCAGCGTGCCGAGCTCTTCCTTGCGCGCGAGGATCTCCGTGCCGATCTTGTCGAGCGCATCGGAGCGCGCCTGGATGCTGCCCGTCGCCCATGCGGGGAAGGCGGCGGTGGCAGCAGCCACGGCCGCATCGACGTGGCCCTTGTCGCCCTGCGTGTACTGGCCCAGCACGTCGGCCAGGTTGCTGGGGTTGATGTTGGGGCTGTAGCTTTGGCCAGCCAGCCATTCGCCATTGATGAGGTTGTTGAATTCAGTCATCGTCGATGTCCTTGTGTGCGTGTTGCGGTGAGGAGATTGGAAAAGTCTAAAGGCTAGGTGGCGCCTTCGGACTCCACGTAGAGGGCGTACAGCGAGTGGCTGGCTGCCATGTAGAGGCGGTTGTTCTTGGGGCCGCCGAAGGTGAGGTTGGCACAGCGTTCGGGCAGGCGGATGAAACCGATGGGCTTGCCTTGCGCATTGAAGATCTTGACGCCATCGAGGTCTTCGGATTTGGCCTGCGGCTGATAGACCTTCATGCCGTTGCCGGCATCGGCAGGTTCGGGCGCGAGCGCGCCGTTCCAGCCCCAGCCCATCCAGAGGTTGCCGTCGCGGTCGACGCGAAAACCGTCGAGCGCCGCGGCGCCCGTGCCGTCGATGAGCTTCGCCTTGTTCGACACGCTGCCGTCGGCCGCCACGTCATAGCTCCACAGGCTGCGGTTGGGCGTGCCCTTCCATTCGACGACGTAGAGCTTTTTCTCGTCCGGCGAAAAGGCCAGGCCGTTCGGGTTCACGAGGTCGGTGATCACCGCCGAGAGCTGGCCGTCGGGCGTGAGGCGGTACACGTTGGTCGTCGCCTGCTCGGGAGCGGCCTTCTCGCCTTCCCACGTGCCCGAGATACCGAAGAGCGGATCGGTGAACCACACGGTGTCGTCCGATTTCACGACCACGTCGTTCGGCGAGTTCAGCCGCTTGCCCTGGTAGCGATCGGCCAGCACGGTCATGCGCCCGTCGGGCTCGGTGCGCACCACGCGCCGCGTCACCGAGTGCTCGCAGCTGATGAGGCGGCCCTGTCGGTCGCGCGTGTTGCCGTTGCAGTAGCCGGCATTCGCCTTGTGGACCTTGAACTCGCCGGTCTTTTCCTCGTAGCGCATCAGCCGGTTGTTCGGAATGTCGCTGCACACGAGGTAGCCCTCGCGCGGCAGGTACACCGGGCCCTCGGCCCAGCGCATGCCCGTGCCGACCTGCTCGAGCGTGCTGCTGTAGATGCGGTACCTCGCAAAGCTGGGGTCGAGGATCAGCACCGACGGGTCGGGGTAGCGCTGCTGCGGCTTGTAGGGAAACGACTGGGCGCCCGCGGCGGCGGCCACGGCGCCGAGTGCCGAGCCGGCAGCCGCTTGCAGCAGGCGACGGCGATCCATGTGCTTGTTCATTCAGTCTCCTTGGATGTTTCAGCCGTCAGCGCACGAAGGCACCGGGCGCTCAGCGGACCATGCAGGGGCGCTTGTTGTCGAAGGTCCAGTTCGGAATGAGGAACTGCATCGCCTGCGCGTCGTTGCGCGCCCCGAGGCCGTGCTTCAGGTACAACTGGTGCGCCTTCTCGACCTCGGCCATGTCGAGCTCGATGCCCAGGCCGCCGCGCGTGGGCACCTGCACGAGACCGCCTTCGATCTGCAGCGGCGCCTTCGTCAAGCGCTGGCCGTCCTGCCAGATCCAGTGCGTGTCGATGGCCGTGACCTTGCCGGGTGCGGCAGCGGCCACGTGCGTGAACATCGCGAGCGACACGTCGAAGTGGTTGTTGGAATGCGAGCCCCAGGTCAGGCCCCAGGCCTGGCACAGCTGCGCCACGCGCACCGAGCCCTGCATCGTCCAGAAATGCGGGTCGGCCAGCGGAATGTCGACCGACTGCAGCGAGAGGCTGTGCACCATCTCGCGCCAGTCGGTGGCGACCATGTTGGTGGCGGTGGGCAGGCCGGTGGCGCGGCGGAACTCGGCCATCACCTCGCGGCCCGAGAACACGCCTTCGGCGCCGCAGGGGTCTTCGGCATAGGCCATCACGCCGTGCAGGTCGCGGCACAGGCGGATGGCGTCGGCCAGCAGCCAGCCGCCGTTCGGGTCGAGCGTGACGCGCGCCTGCGGAAAGCGTTCGTGCAGCGCGCGGATCGCCTCGACCTCTTCTTCGCCGCGCAGCACGCCGCCCTTGAGCTTGAAGTCGGTGAAGCCGTAGCGCGCGTGCGTGGCCTCGGCCAGCCGCACGATGGCCTCGGGCGTCATGGCTTCTTCGTGGCGCAGGCGGAACCAGTCGTTGTCGGCGCCGGGGTCGGTCTCGTACGCCAGGTCGGTCTTCGTGCGGTCGCCCACGTAGAAAAGGTAGCCGAGCATCTGCACCGCATCGCGCTGCTGGCCTTCGCCGAGCAGCGCAGCCACGGGCACGCCCAGGTGCTGGCCCAGCAGGTCGAGCAGCGCGGCTTCGGCGGCGGTGACGGCATGGATGGTCACGCGCAGGTCGAAGGTCTGCAGGCCACGCCCGCCGCTGTCGCGCGCGGCAAACGCGCTGCGCATGCGATTGAGCACGGCGTTGTGGTTGCCGATGGGCTGGCCCACGATGAGGTCGCGCGCGTCTTCGAGCGTCTGGCGGATCTTCTCGCCGCCCGGCACTTCGCCCACGCCGGTGTGGCCGGCGCTGTCGGTGAGGATCAGCAGGTTGCGCGTGAAGAACGGGCCGTGCGCGCCGCTGAGGTTCATCAGCATGCTGTCGTGGCCCGCAACGGGCACGACGCGCATGGCGGTGACGACGGGCGCGCCCGACACGACGGGGGAAGCAGCGGATTCAGGAGAGGTCATCTTCGGGCTCGGTGGCTCAGTCTGCAGTGATGTGGCGGGTGTCGATGAGCGTCTTCCATCGCGCCCATTCGCGCAACTGGAAAGCAGTGAAGTCTTCTGGGGTGCTCGCGACGATTTCCAGGCCCTGGTCGAGCATGCGTTTCTTCGTCTCGGGGTCTTGCATGGCGGCGACGACGGCGTCGCTCAGCTTCTTCTTCGTGGCGGGCGGCAGGCCCTTGGGCGCGGCCATGCCTTGCCACGAATAGACCTCGGCGCCCTTCACGCCGGCTTCGGCGAGCGTGGGCACGTCGGGCAGCACGGGGGAACGCTTGTCGCCGGTGACGGCAATCGCGCGCAGCTTGCCGGCGCGGATGTGCGGCAGCACGGCGTTCACGTTCTGGAACGAAAAATCGACCTGGTTGCCCAGCAGATCGTTCACTGCCGGCGCGCCGCCCTTGTAGGGCACGTGCACGCCTTCGGTCTTCGATTGCTGCCAGAAGAGTTCGGCCGACAGGTGGTCGGACGAGCCGTTGCCCGAGCTCGCGAACGAGACCTTGCCCGGCGTCTTGCGCAAGAGCGCGAGCACGTCGGCCACGGTGTGTTCGGGCCGCGCGACATTCGCCACGAGCACGTTGGGCGCCTGCACGGGCACGCTGATGTAGTCGAAGTCTTTGGTGGCGTCGTAGGGCACGCTCTTTTGCAGGTGCGGCGTGACGACGAAGGCGCCGAGCGACGACACGAGCAGCGTGTAGCCGTCGGGCAGTGCGCGCCGCACGAAGCCGGTGCCGATGGTGCCGGTGGCACCGGGCCGGTTGTCGACCACGAAGCTGCCGCCGAGCTTGCCCTGCAGCTGCTGCGCCAATGCGCGCGCCACCATGTCGGTGGAGCCGCCGGCGGGGAACGGCACGATGATCGTCACGGGCTTCTGCTGCGGCCATGTGTCGGCTTGTGCCGAAGCGTGCAGCGGCAGCAGCGTGGTGGCGGCGAGCGCGAGGCCCGCGGCCAGGAGGTGTTGTCTCTTCATCGATCGCGCCTCCGTCAGGTCGTGAGACGAACGGCCTGGCGCGCGAGCAGCTTCCACTCACCGCCCTGCTTCTGCCAGATGCCGAGGATCTTCAGCGCGACCTTGCCGGGCTTGCCCGAGTCGTTGGTGTCGGCCGTGAGCGTGTGGCGCACGATGGCGGTGTTTCCGTCGACCACCTTGATGGTCTGGTCGGTGATCGCGATGGTCACGAAGTCCGACTTGCGGTCGAGCAGGTCGCTGATGAAGCTGGCCTGCGTGTCGACCTTGCCGCCCGAATGGCCGTAGCTCAGGTCGTCGGCCACCAGCGCGCGCAGCGCGGCCGGTGTCGGGTCGACCATGGCGACGCGCAGCCGCTCGGCGGCCGCGGCCACCGCCGGTTCGGCCGATGCGCTGTTGCTGCTGCCACCGCTGGCGGCACAACCCGCGAACACGGCGGTCGCTGCGGCGGCGAGGATGAATTTTCTGATGAGCATGTCGTTGTCTCCTGTTTGTTTTGTGGTGCGGTCGACTACTGCGATCAGTGCCCGCTTACTGCGGGCCGAGCGTGTCGATGAGCGCCTTCAGCGCGTCCATCTCGTCGGGCTTCAGGTCGGTGAGCGGTGCGCGCACAGGGCCGGCGCCGTGGCCGACGACCTTGGCGCCCGCCTTCACGATGCTCACGGCGTAGCCGGGCACGCGGTTGCGCAGTTCCAGGTAGGGCATGAAGAAGTTCTTCAGCAGGTGGTGCTGCGTGGCCATGTCGTCGTTGGCGACCGCGTGATAGAAGTCCATCGCCGTCTTCGGAATGAAGTTGAAGACCGCCGACGAGTACACCGGCGTGCCCATTGCCTTGTAGGCCGCGGCATAGACCTCGGCCGTGGGCAGGCCGCCCAGGTAGGCGAAGCGGTCGCCCATCTTCTGGAAGATCGCGACCATCGCTTCGATGTCGCCCACGCCGTCCTTGAAGCCGACGAGGTTCGGGTTGCGCTCGGCCAGGCGGGCCAGCGTGTCGGGCTTGAGGCGGCTCGAGGCGCGGTTGTAGACGATCACGCCGAACTTCACGCTCTTGCACACGGCTTCAACGTGCGCGGCCAGGCCTTCCTGGCCGGCTTCGGTGAGGTAGTGCGGCAGCAGCAGGATGCCGTGCGCGCCGGCCTTCTCTGCGGCTTGCGCGCACTGGATGGCAAAGCGCGTCGGGCCGCCGGCGCCGGCAATGATCGGCACCACGCCGCGGCAGGTGTCGACCGCGGTCTGGATGATCTCGGGGTACTCCTCACCCGTCAGCGAGAAGAACTCGCCCGTGCCGCCCGCGGCGAACAGCGCGCTCGCGCCGTAGGGCGCCAGCCATTCGAGGCGCTCGACGTAGCCCTTCTTGTGGAAGTCGCCGTTGCTGTCGAAGTCGGTCAGCGGGAACGAGAGCAGGCCGGAGCCCATGATGGTCTTGAGTTCTTGCGGGTTCATCGGAAGTCGTCCAGTGAAAAAGAGAAATGAGGAAAAGAAGAAAGAAGAAGGGGCCGCTCAATCGAGCTTCAGGTTGGCTTGCTGGATCACTTGCGCCCAGCGCGCGCGCTCCTTGGCGAAGAACTGGTCCTGCTCGGGCGCGGTCATGGTCACGACCTCGGCGCCCTGTCCCGCAAGGCGCGCCCGGATGTCGGGCGTGCGGATGATGCGGACCAGCTCCTTGTTGAGCCGGGCGATCACCGCGTCAGGGGTGCCGCGCGCTGCGACCACGCCCTGCCATGTGCCCGACTCGTAGCCGGGAACGCCCTGCTCCGCGATGGTCGGCACGTTGCCGATCAGCGGCATGCGCGTCGACTTCGACACGGCGATGAGCTTCAGCTTGCCGCTCTGCACATGCGGGTAGGTGGCCAGCATGCCGTTCATGAGCACCTGCGTCTGGCCCGCGACGGTGTCGAGCACGGCCTGCACGCCGCCCTTGTAGGGCACGTACTCCCACTTGGCGCCGCTCTTGCGCTGCAGTTCGACGCCGGCCAGGTGCGCGGTGCTGCCGCTGGCGGTGACGGCGAAGTTGAGGTCGCTCTTCTTCGACAGCTCGACGAGCTCCTTCAACGTGTTCGCCTGCACCGACGGGTGCACCACCAGCAGGTGCGGCGAGTAGGCCAGCATGGCCACGCTGCGCAGGTCTTTCGTCGGATCGAACGGCAGCTTGGGGTACAGCGACGGGCTGATGGCCAGCGCGCCGAGGTCGCACAGCATGAGCGTGTGGCCGTCGCCGGGCGCCTTGGCGAGCATGTCGGCACCGAGGTTGCCGTTGGCGCCCGCGCGGTTCTCGATGACCACGGGCTGGCCCAGCGCTTCGGAGAGCGGCTGGCCGATGGCGCGCGCAATGATGTCCGACGAGCCGCCCGGCGGGTACGGCACGATCAAACGGATGGGCTTGGAAGGCCAGTTGCCGCCCGCCCCTTGCGCGAAAGCGTGCAAGGGCAGGCTGGCAGCCAGTGTGGTGGCGAGGGCGGCGCCGAGCGCGCCGCGTCGGTTGACGGTCATGGGTGCTGTCTCCTGAAGTTCGATGCGGGGCATGCGTGGCCGCGATGGCGCCGCATGTTATCAGTCATCGTACAACTAGAAAATCAGCTTGTCCAGACTTGAGCCCTGAAAACTCAGGGCGAACTCAACGCGAAGGGGTGGGGTCGGACGAAGCGGCGCCGTTGCCGGCCGCCTCCGTCTTGGCTTTTTGCTGTTGCGCGGCTTCCTGCGCCATGCGCAGCCGCTCGCGGCTGTTGGTCAGGTGGATGCGCATCGCGGCGCGTGCCGACTCGGGGTCGCGGCGCGCAATGGCCGCATAGATTTCTTCGTGCTCGCGGTTCACGCGGCTCAGGTAGCTGCCGTCCTGCACGCGGATCGCGCTGATGCGCGTGCGCGGGATGATCGTCGTACCCAGGTGCCGCATGATGTCGGCGAAGTAGGGGTTGCCGGTCGACTGCGCGATTTCCAGGTGGAAAGCGAAGTCGGGCGCCACGGTGTCGCCGCCCACCGTGACGTTCTGCTCGAACGCATCGAGCGCCTGGCGCATTGCGACCAGCTGCTCGTCGGTGCGCCGGCTCGCGGCCAGCCCGGCCGATTCGGTCTCCAGGCTGATGCGCAGCTCGAGCACGGCGAGCACGTCGACCGAGGTCGCGATCTCGCCGGGATCGAGGCGGAACACCCCGCCCATGCCACCCGGTCGCGGCTGCAGCACGAAGGTGCCCACGCCGTGCAGCGTCTCGACCAGCCCGCCCGCCTGCAGCTTCGACAGCGCCTCGCGCACCACGGTGCGGCTCACACCATAGGCTTGCATGATGGCCGACTCGGTGGGCAGCTTGTCGCCCGGCCGCAGCGACTGGCTGCGGATCTTCTCGCCCAGGTCTTCCACCAGCCCATGCGCCAGGCCGCGCGCGCGTTGGCGCGGCCGCCCGACGAAGGCGGCGCTCCCCGCCGGGTTGTCGGCGGTCGTTTTCTGAACCTCGGGATTACCCGCAGTCGTTTGGGCCATGGCGACGATCATAATCCCCTCACAGTTGTACGACAACAGATAACTTATCACCTAAAAACGGTGACGAAGTTGTCCACTCCCTCCGCTTCCCATCACACATCTCGAAGACATGTCGACGCCTGAAGCCCCCTCCTCCCCACTCGGCCGCTTGCTGCTGACCGGCGCCGCCGGCGGCCTGGGCCGCGTGCTGCGCGAGCGGCTCGCACCGTTTGCGAACGTGATCCGCCTTTCTGACATCGCCGACATCGCGCCGGCCACGGGCGCACATGAAGAAGTCGTGCCCTGCGACCTGTCCGACAAGGCCGCGGTCGACGCGCTGGTGGCCGGCTGCGACGCCATCGCCCACTTCGGCGGCGTGTCGGTCGAGCGCCCGTTTGAAGAAGTGCTCGAAGCCAACATCAAGGGCGTGTTCAACCTGTACGAGGCCGCGCGCCGCCACGGCGTGAAGCGCGTGGTGTTCGCCAGCTCGAATCACGTGATCGGCTTCTACAAACAGGACGAGCACATCGACGCGCACACCGCGCGCCGGCCCGACGGCTACTACGGCCTGTCGAAGTCTTTCGGCGAAGACATGGCGCAGTTCTACTTCGACCGCTGGGCCATCGAAACGGTGAGCATCCGCATCGGCTCGTCGTTCCCCGAGCCGCTCAACCGCCGCATGATGAGCACCTGGCTCAGCTACCGCGACCTCACGACGCTGATCGAAAAGTCGCTCTTCACGCCCGACGTGAAGCACACGGTGGTCTACGGCATGTCGGCCAACCGCGACCTGTGGTGGGACAACGCCGCCGCCGCGCACCTGGGCTTCGTGCCGCAAGACAGCTCCGAGGTGTTCCGCGACAAGGTCGAGGCGCAGCCGAAGGTGGCGCCCACCGACCCGAACGCCATCTACCAGGGCGGCGCGTTCACCGCGCAAGGCCCATTCGGCGACTGAACGCACGGCACCCGATGCAAGCCGAACTCGTTCTCGACGCGCGCAACGGCACGGGCGAAAGCCCCGTGTGGCTGGGCGCGGAGCAGGCGCTCTACTGGGTCGACATTCCCGCGCGCACGCTCAACCGCTGGCACGCCGCCGAAGGCCATGCGAAGTGGCAGGCCGATGAAATGATCGCCTGCATCGCACCGCGCGCCGGCCAGCCCGGCGAGTGGATCGCCGGCATGGAAAGCGGCCTGTTCTCGCTGCGCCCGCGCGCCGACGGCACGCTCGCGGCCACGCCGCTCGCCCCGGTGGCGCACGCCGCGCCGGGCATGCGCTTCAACGACGGCCGCTGCGACCGGCAGGGCCGCTTCTGGGCCGGCACGATGCTGCTCGACATGGCCGCAGGCGCACGCGTCGGCCGCCTGTACCGCTACGGCGCCGGCAACGACAGTGCGACGCTGCAACTGGACGACCTCATCGTGCCCAACGGCCTGGCCTTCAGCCCCGACGGCCGCACGATGTACCTGTCGGATTCGCACCCGAGCGTGCAGGCCGTCTGGGCCTTCGACTACGACACCGACACCGGCACGCCCCACAACCGGCGCCTGTTCGTCGACATGCAGCCCCTGCCCGGCCGCCCCGACGGCGCGGCGATGGACGTCGACGGCTGCTACTGGATCTGCGGCAACGACGCCGGCCTGGTGCACCGCTTCACGCCCGACGGCCGGCTCGACCGCTCGCTCGCCGTGCCGGTGAAGAAGCCCGCCATGTGCGCCTTCGGCGGCGCGAACCTCGACACGCTGTTCGTCACCTCGATCCGCCCCGGCGGCATCGACCTGTCGGACCAGCCGCTGGCCGGCGGCGTGTTCGCGCTGCGCCCCGGCGTGGCCGGCGTGCCCGAGCCGGCGTTCGGCTGACCCCTTTCTTTCTGTTTACGACAACCACCAAGAGGACGAGACAAATGAAGCTCTACAAGACACTCATCGCACTTGCTGCCGGCGCTGCAGCCGCGTTGACCACACTGGCTGCAGGCGCCACCGAGTTCCGCTCGGCCGACATCCACCCCGACGACTACCCCACGGTGACCGCCGTGAAGTTCATGAGCGAACGGCTCAAGGCGTTGTCCGGGGGCAAGCACAGCATCAAGGTCTTCAACAACAGCGCGCTCGGCAACGAGAAAGACACGATCGAGCAGACCAAGATCGGCGCGTTGCAGATGGTGCGCGTGAACATCGCGCCCATGAACAACATCTGCCCCGAGACGCAGGTGCCGACCATGCCCTTCCTGTTCCGCTCGGTCGACCACCTGCACAAGGTGCTCGACGGTCCGGTCGGTGAAGAAATTCTGAAGTCGTGCGAGAAGCAGGGCTTCGTGGGCCTGGCCTACTACGACAGCGGCGCGCGCTCGATGTTCACGGCCAAGAAGGCGGTGCGCAACTTCGCCGACATGAAGGGCCTGAAGGTCCGCGTGCAGCAGTCCGACCTGTGGGTGTCGATGCTCGAAGCCATGGGCGCCAACGCCACGCCGATGCCCATGGGCGAGGTGTACACGGGCCTGAAGACCGGCCTCATCGACGCCGCAGAAAACAACTACCCCACCTACGAAAGCGCGCGCGCCTTCGAGGTCGCCAAGTACTACAGCAAGACCGAGCACTCGATGGCGCCCGAGATGCTGCTGTTCTCCAAGCGCGTGTGGGACAAGCTCTCCACCGAAGAGCAAGGCTGGCTGCGCCAGGCCGCGAAGGAATCGGTGCCTTACATGCGCAAGCAGTGGCAGGAGCGTGAAGTGAAGTCGCTGGCCACGGTGAAGGCCGGCGGCGCCGAGATCATCGACGTCGACAAGGCCCCGTTCCAGGCCGCGATGAAGCCGGTGTATGACAAGTTCATCACGGACGCGAAGCTGAAAGACCTGGTCAAGCGCGTCCAGGACACCAAGTAAGCAAGTCCCTCTGCTGATTGGCTCCTTCCCCTTCCGGGGGAAGGTTGGGATGGGGGCACGACGGCGCTGGCATCGCAACGCCGCTGGCCCCCACCCCGGCCCTCCCCCGGAAGGGGAGGGAGACAGAAAAAAGAACCTTCATGTACACCAAACTTTGCCGCACGCTCGCCCGTGCCTGCATGTGGATGGGCATCCTCGGTCTCGTCGCGGTGATCTGCGCCGTGAGCTGGCAGGTGTTCGGCCGCTATGTGCTCAACAACACCCCCACCTGGGCCGAAAGCCTCGCGCTGCTGCTGGTGCTCTACGTGACCATGCTGGGCGTGGCCGTGGGCGTGCGCGACGCGGGGCACATCGGGCTTGAATCCTTCCTCGTACTCGCGCCCGACTGGCTGCGCCTGAAGATGGAATACCTCATCCACGCGCTGATCCTGCTGTTCGGCCTGGCCATGGCCTGGAACTGCGCCTCGCTCGCTGAATCGGTGTGGGACTACCGCCTCCCCACGTTGTGGATTTCCGAAGGCTGGAAGTACGTGCCCGCCGCCGTGTCGGGCGTCCTCATCGTGATGTTCTCCATCGAACACATCATCGCGCTCGCTCAAGGCCGCGAAGTCGAACCCGCCTGGGGCTGAACCTCATCATGACGACCCCTCTTCTCATTCTTTGCCTCTCGTTCACGCTGTTCCTGCTGCTCGGCGTGCCGGTGGCGTTCTCGATCGGCCTCTCGGCCCTGGCCACGCTGCTGTACGAAGGCCTGCCGCTCGCGGTGGGCTTCCAGCAGATGACCTCGGGCATGGGCATCTTCTCGTTCCTCGCGATTCCATTCTTCATCTTCGCCGGCGAACTCATGCTCTACGGCGGCATCGCGGACCGCATCGTCAACTTTGCGCGCAACCTCGTGGGCCACGTGCGCGGCGGCCTCGGCATGTCGAACGTGGTGGCCTGCACCTTGTTCGGCGGCGTCTCGGGCTCGCCCGTGGCGGACGTCTCGGCCATGGGCGCCGTGATGATCCCGATGATGAAGAAGGAGGGCTACCACGCCGACTACGCGGTCAATGTGACGACGCACGCGGCACTGGTCGGCGCACTCATGCCGACGAGCCACAACCTCATCATTTACTCGCTCGCAGCGGGCGGCAAGGTGTCGATCGCGGCGCTGATTTTGGCGGCGCTGCTGCCGGCGGCCGTGCTCACCATCAGCAACCTCGCAGCCGCCTACCTCGTGGCCGTGAAGCGCGGCTACCCCGCCGGCAAGTTCCCGGGCTGGGAGATCGTGGCGCGTTCGTTCGCGGCGGCGCTGCCGGGCCTGTTCATCGTGGTGCTGATCCTCGGCGGCATTCTGTCGGGCATCTTCACGGCGACCGAATCGGCGGCGGTGGCGGTGCTCTATGCGCTCGGCCTCACGATCTTCGTGTACCGCACGCTGAAGTGGGAGCACTTCATCAAGGCGGCTGCGAAGGCGGTGCGCACCACAGGCGTGATCCTGCTGCTCATCGGCATCTCGAGCACCTTCGGCTACCTCATCAGCCTGTACGGCGTGGCCCAGCTCACGGGCGAGATGCTGTCGCAGGTGACCACCACGCCGTGGATGATCTTCCTGCTCATCAACATCATCCTGTTCGTGCTGGGCACCTTCCTGGACATGGCCGCGACGATCCTGCTGTGCACGCCGATCTTTTTGCCCATTGCCCAGCACTACGGCATGACCTCGGTGCAATTCGGGGTGGTGATGCTCATCAACTGCGCGCTCGGCCTGAACACGCCGCCCGTGGGCACCACGCAGTTCGTCGGCTGTGCCATCGGCGGGGTGTCGGTGGGCACGGTGATGCGAACGATCTGGCCCTTCTATGGCGCATTGATCTTTGCGCTCGGGGTGGTTACCTTTGTTCCCGCGTTTTCCACCTGGCTCCCGGGCCTGTTCATGGTGGTGAAGTAAAGACAGAAGAAAGGGCCTCCCGATGGCCGATGCGAACACCCGACCGCCGCTGTACATCCGCATCCACGCGGCCGACAACGTCGCCATCGTCGCGAACGACGGCGGCCTCAAGGCCGGCACGGCCTTTGACGACGGCCTCGTGCTGGTCGACACCGTGCCTCAAGGGCACAAGGTCGCGCTGACCGACCTGGCCGAAGGCGCGGCCATCGTGCGCTACAACGTGGTGATCGGCTACGCGCTCAAGGCGCTGCCGCGCGGCAGCTGGGTGCATGAGCGCGTGATGCGCATGCCGGTCGCGCCCGAGCTCGACGGCCTGCCCATTGCCACGGTCAAGCCCCCTGCCCTGCCGCCGCTCGAGGGCTACACCTTCGAGGGCTTCCGCAACGCCGACGGCTCGGTGGGCACGCGCAACATCCTGGCCATCACGCAGACCGTGCAGTGCGTGGCCGGCGTGACCGAGTTCGCCGTGACGCGCATCAAGGCCGAGCTGCTGCCGAAATACCCTCATGTGGACGACGTGGTGGCGCTCGAGCACAGCTACGGCTGCGGCGTCGCCATCGACGCGCCCGACGCCATCGTGCCGATCCGCACCCTGCGCAACATCAGCCTCAACCCGAATTTCGGCGGCGAGGTGATGGTCGTGAGCCTGGGCTGCGAGAAGCTGCAGCCCGAGCGGCTGCTGCCGCCCGGCACCATCCCGATCACCGACCAGCGCGGTGCGCCCGCTGAAGATCTCGACGTGGTCTGCCTGCAGGACGACGCGCACGTCGGCTTCATGTCGATGATCGATTCGGTGATGCGACAGGCCGACGTGCACCTCGCGCGCCTGAACCAACGCCGACGCGAGACCGTGCCCGCCAGCGAACTCGTCGTGGGCGTGCAATGCGGCGGCAGCGACGCTTTCTCGGGCGTCACCGCCAACCCGGCCGTAGGCTTTTGCACCGACCTGCTGGTGCGCGCGGGCGCCACCGTGATGTTCTCGGAAGTCACCGAGGTGCGCGACGGCATTGACCAGCTCACCTCGCGCGCGTCCACGCCCGAAGTGGCCGACGCGATGATCCGCGAGATGGCCTGGTACGACGCCTACCTGGACAAGGGCCGCGTCGACCGCAGCGCCAACACCACGCCCGGCAACAAGAAGGGCGGGCTGTCGAACATCGTCGAGAAGGCGATGGGCTCGATCGTGAAGTCGGGCTCGTCGCCGATCACCGGCGTGCTCGCGCCCGGCGAGAAGGTGGCGCAGAAGGGCCTGATCTACGCCGCCACGCCCGCCAGCGACTTCATCTGCGGCACGCTGCAGCTCGCGGCCGGCATGAACCTGCATGTGTTCACCACCGGCCGCGGCACGCCCTACGGGCTGGCCGAGGTGCCGGTGATCAAGGTCGCCACGCGCAGCGACCTCGCGCGCCGCTGGCACGACCTGATGGACGTGAACGCAGGCCGCATCGCCGACGGCGAAGCCAGCATCGAAGACATCGGCTGGGAGATGTTCCGCCTGATGCTCGACGTGGCCAGCGGCCGCAAGAAGACCTGGGCCGAGCACTGGAAGCTGCACAACGCGCTGGTGCTGTTCAACCCGGCACCCGTGACCTGACACCGAAAGGAGAGCATCCATGGAAGACCTCAAGGACAAGACCGCCCTCGTCACCGGTGCCAGCACCGGCATCGGCGCGGCGGTGGCCATCGCGTTTGCCGCGCGCGGCATGCGCGTGGCGGTGCACTACAACAGCTCGGCCGAGGCGGCGACCCGCGTGGTCGACACCATCCGCGCCGCCGGTGGCACGGCCTTCGCGCTGCAGGCCGACGTGCGCGACACGGCTGCGATCCGCGCCTGCGTGCAGGAAACCACGGCGCAGTTCGGCCGCATCGACGTGCTCGTGAACAACGCCGGCAGCCTGGTCAAGCGCATGCCCATTGCCGAGTTCGACGATGCGCTGTTCGACGAGGTGATGCACATCAACGCGCGCTCCGTGCTGGCCTTCTGCCGCGAGGCCGTGCCGCAGATGCGCAAGCAAGGCAGCGGCACCATCATCAACGTGACCTCGGTGGCCGCACGCACCGGCGGCGGGCCCGGCGCCTACCTGTACGCGGGCGCCAAAGGCTTCGTGAGCACGGCGACGCACGGCCTCGCAAGAGAACTCGTGGGCGACCGCATCCGCGTGAACGCGGTGGCGCCGGGCGTGATCCAGACGCCGTTCCAGGACCGCTTCTCGACGCCCGCGATGCTCGAGACCTTCAAGACCGGCATCCCGATGGGGCGCCTGGGCACGGCCGACGAATGCGTGGGCGCCTTCCTGTACCTCGCGTCCGAACAGCTCTCGGGCTACGTGACAGGCCAGGTGCTCGAGGTGAACGGCGGGCAGTACATGCCCTGACCTCCCCGCCTTCTCGGCACCACAGATCAACAACGGAGACAGAGACACCATGCAAAGAAGCCAGTTCGTCCGCGGCATTGCCGCACTTTCGGCCACCGCCGCCCTCTCGCTCGGCCTGGCCGCGCCCGCTGCGGCACAAGCCAACGACTTCCCGAACCGCACCATCGAGCTGCTCGTGCCCTACCAACCCGGCGGCGGCACCGACGGCCTGGCGCGCGCGTTCTCGGAAGCAAGCCGCAAGCACATCTCGCAGAGCATCGTGATCGTCAACCGCCCCGGCGCGGGCGGCGCCATCGGCTGGACCGAGGTGATCAACGCCAAGCCCGACGGCTACAAGCTCGCGGTGCTCACCGTGGAGCTGCTCACGCTGCCGCACCTGGGCCTGGCCAAGTTCAACTACGACGACTTCCAGCCGATTGCGCAGCTCAACGCCGACCCGGCCGCGATCACCGTGAAGGCCGATGCGCCGTGGAACACGATCGAAGAGTTCCTCGCCGCCGCGAAGAAGTCGCCCGAAGGCATCCGCGTGGGCAACTCGGGCAACGGCTCGATCTGGCACCTGGCCGCCGCCGCGCTCGAAGACAAGACCGGCACCAAGTTCGGCCACATCCCCTACCAGGGCGCGGCGCCCGCCGTGCTGGCGCTGCTGGGCGGCCACATCGAGGCCGTGGCCGTGAGCCCCGCCGAAGTCACGACGCACGTGCAGGGCGGCAAGCTCAAGGTGCTGATGGTGATGGCCGACAAGCGCGTGAAGGGCTTCGAGAAAGTCCCGACCGCCAAGGAGCGCGGCATCGACCTGTCGATCGGCACGTGGCGCGGCCTGGGCGCGCCGAAGAACACGCCGCCTGAAGTGATGGCCAAGCTGCGCGAGATCACCGCCAAGACCGCCGCCGAGCCGCTCATGCACGAGGTGATGGACAAGCAGAACCTGGGCTACGTCTACACCGACGGCGCCGTGTTCAAGGACACGCTGGCCAAGGACAACGCCTACTTCAAGGCGCTGATCACCAAACTGAACATCAAGCCGTGAACGCCCCACGACAAGGAGACACTGCCATGCAACGCCGCACACTCATCCAGTCCGCCCTCGCCGTTTCGCTCGCCGCGGCCCTGCCCGCCTTTGCGCAAGGCGGCACCACTTGGCCCACGGGCAAGGCCATCACCTACCTCGTGCCCTTCCCCGCGGGCGGCACCACCGACGTGCTGGGCCGCCTCATCGGCCAGAGGCTCGGCACCGCGCTCGGGACGAGCGTGATCATCGACAACAAGGGCGGCGCCGGCGGCAGCGTGGGCTCCGAGATCGGCGCGCGCGCCGCGCCCGACGGCTTCACGCTGGTGGGCGGCACGATCAGCTCGCACGCCATCAACGTGAGCCTGTACCCCAAGCTCGGCTACGACCCGCAGAAGTCGTTCGCGCCCGTGACGCTGATCGGCACCAACCCCGTCGTGCTGGTCGTGAACCAGGCCAGCCCCTACAAGACGCTGAAGGACGTGATCGCCGCGAGCAAGGCCAAGGCCGGCGGCCTCTCGTCGGCCTCGGCGGGCACGGGCACCTCGCAGCACCTGGCGCTGGAGCTGCTGGGCTTCAAGTCGGGCGTGAAGTTCACGCACATCCCCTACAAGGGCAGCGGCCCGGCGATCCAGGACGTGATCGGCGGCCAGGTCGACATGATGTTCGACACCACCGTGGTGGCCGGCCCGCACATCCAGAGCGGCAAGCTGCGCGCCATTGCCGTCACCTCGGCCAAGCGCCTGGCCTCGATGCCCGACGTGCCCACGGTCGCCGAATCGGGCGTGCCCGGCCTGCAGGACTTCGAGGTGGTGTCGTGGCAGGCGATCTTCGTGCCCGCCGGCGCGCCCGCCCCCGTGGTCGAGCGCCTGCACACCGAGATCCGCAAGATCCTCGCGACGCCCGAGATGCAGGACAAGCTCAAGGGCTTCGGCATGGAGCCCGCCGACCTGACGACCGCACAGATCGCCGCCTTCCAGAAGTCGGAAGTGGAGAAGTGGGCGCAGGTGATCAAGGCAGCAGGCATCAAGGCCGACTGACCCAACTCCCTCAGCAGCGGCGCCCGACAGCCTCCACACCCCCACAAGCGCCCGGTGGGCGGTGTGGTGCGGGCGGCCCCTCTGTGCCGCCGAGGCGCGCAGCGTTTCGCGGATCAGGGCTCGCAGCTGTCTGAGCGGAACGCAGTGGAGCGAGTTCTGCGAGACCCCGCGAAACGCGAGCACCGCAGGGCAGCCGCGAAGCGGCCGGCACAGTGGGGCCGCCCGCACCGCACCGCCCGCCGGGCGCGTGCCCCGCAAAGAGCACCCGCCCCCCCGCGAACCAAGGGAAGCTTCCTACGCCCCCCGAGGGAAGCGCTTTATAGAATGCCCGTCCGATTCCGCATTCCAGGCCTTTCACAACGTGTCCGATCGCTCCGCAGTTCTGCCCCAATACCTGTTCCCCAAGCAGGCCCTGACCAATTTCGCCGGCTGGGTCGCAGGCAAGGAACGAGGCGCGGTCACCACCTGGATCATTCGCCGCTTCGTTGCCAAGTACGGCGTCGACATGGGCGAAGCGCTCGAGTCCGACATCCATCACTACAAGAGCTTCAACCAGTTCTTCACGCGCGCCCTCAAGCCCGGCATGCGCCCGCTCGCACAGGCCGACCTCGTCTGCCCCGTGGACGGCGCCATCAGCCAGTTCGGCGCCATCGAGGGCGACCAGATCTTCCAGGCCAAGGGCCACAACTACACGACCACCGCGCTGGTCGGCGGCGACGCGGCGCTGGCTGCCAAGTTCGCGCACGGCAGCTTTGCCACGCTGTACCTGAGCCCCAAGGACTACCACCGCATCCACATGCCCTGCGACGGGCGGCTGGTGCGCATGATCCATGTGCCCGGCGACCTGTTCTCGGTCAACCCGACCACCGCGCGCGGCGTGCCCGGCCTGTTCGCGCGCAACGAACGCGTGGTGTGCGTCTTCGAATCGGCCAACGGCCCCTTCGTGCTCGTGCTGGTGGGCGCCACCATCGTGGGCAGCATGGCCACCGTATGGCACGGCGTGGTCAACCCGCCCCGCGTGGGCGAGCTGCGCGAGTGGCACTACAACGACCAGCAGATCGACATCCGCAAAGGCGACGAGATGGGCCGGTTCTTGCTGGGCTCGACCGTCGTCATGCTGTTCCCGGCGCCTGCGCTGGCCTTCAACCCGGACTGGTCGCCCACCCGCGCGATCCGCCTGGGCGAAGCCATGGCCAACTACGCCTGATTTGTGAAGCTTTGTCTCGAAACCCGCATGCTGCATGCCTGCACAGCTATAAAACCAGTAGCATCCTGATCCTTCGCGCTATAGTCGTCGGCCAGTCAGACGGTCCATGACGACCAATCACAAACAAGAGTGCGCCGCCCCGGCCCGCCCCCCGGCCGACGGTCCGCCCAGCTTCGAGGAGATGATGTCGATGAGTACCAAGGAAAACGCAGCCATCAGCCAGTTGCTCGCCCTGCTCGAAGCCCGCTATGCGCTGCGTGTGCTGTGGGCCCTGCGCGACGGCCACGCCCAGACCTTCCGGCTGCTGCAGGACAGCGTCGGCGGCATCACTCCCAACACCCTCAACACCCGCATCAAAGAGTTGCGCGAAGCCGGCGTCGTGAGCCACGGCAGCGACGGCTACTGCCTCACGCTGAGCGGGCAAGACCTGCTCAAGCGCCTGTCCGACCTGCAGGCCTTTGCCGCCAAGTGGCAGCTCGGGCAGAGCAAGAAGGCCGCGGGGCCGGCCGCCGCCCAGCCGGCCTCTGCCGACGCGTCCACACCTGTGACGCCCGCGCCTTCCGCACCCGACGCGACACCTCCCGCATCGACGCCGTCCGGCTCCGACAGCCAGGGCTGAAGCGGGGGCGCTCCGAGCCTCGGTAAACTCCGCGGCTCCGATTCCTCTCCCATTTCATCGACGCAAGGAGCGTTTCCCATGCCCACCACCCCCTCCGGCCTGCAATACGAAGACACCGAAGTCGGCACCGGCGCTGAAGCCAAGGCCGGTCACCACGTGCATGTGCACTACACCGGCTGGCTCTTCAACGACGGCGTGCAAGGCGCCAAGTTCGACTCCAGCCGCGACCGCAACGACCCCTTCGCGTTCTCGCTGGGCGCCGGCCAGGTCATCAAGGGCTGGGACGAAGGCGTCGCCGGCATGAAGATCGGCGGCAAGCGCACGCTGATCATCCCCGCTGCGCTGGGCTACGGTGCCCGCGGCGCCGGCGGCGTGATCCCCCCGAACGCCACCCTGAAGTTCGACGTCGAGCTCCTCGACGCGCATTAAGGGCTCGCCCCCCAGGCTGCGCGGCACTTCGTGTCCGCTGCGCCAACCCCCTACCGGGGGCGACACCTGAGGCCCGGCGAAGCCGGTTCCTCGGTGTCTCTCGCGAAAACCACTTCGCGACCCGTATTGCGGCCCTTTCGGCCGCATTTTTACGCTTGAAAAGCCCTAGAGCAGCCCCAAGTGGCTGGCTGTGTTTGTTTTCCGGCGCACGCCGGTTCTTTGAAAAATGTCTGACCCGCAACAATCCGCACAGAATTCTCAAATGCTGCAAGGCGAGCCCAGTCCCGAAGAACTGGAGGCCGCGCACGCCGCCAACGAAGCCGAGGCGCTCGACGCCCTGGCCGTGGCACAAGGCGAGCTGGCTGCCCTGCAGGCCAAGAACGTCGAACTGGCCGACCAGTACCTGCGCGCGCAAGCCGACGTGCAGAACGCCCGCCGCCGCGCCGACGACGAGATCACCAAGGCCCGCAAGTTCGCGGTCGAGGCCTTTGCCGAGAGCCTGCTGCCGGTGACCGACAGCCTCGAAGCCGGCCTGGCCATCAAGGACGCCACGCCCGAGCAGATCCGCGAAGGCGCCGAAGCCACGCTGCGCCAGCTCAAGAGCGCGCTCGAACGCAACAAGGTGATCGAAGTGGCCCCCGCCGCCGGCGACAAGTTCGACCCGCACCTGCACCAGGCCATCTCGATGGTGCCTGCCGACCAGGAAGCCAACACCGTGGTCGGCCTGCTGCAGAAGGGCTACACCATCAACGAGCGCGTGCTGCGCCCGGCGCTGGTCACCGTGGCCGCGCCCAAGTAAAAGCGGCATCGGCCCACAAGATTCCCACAGGAAATCCCCGCGTCATCCCTTGAATCACGCCGGGTTATCCACAAGTTCATAACAACATATTTTTCCGAATTTCAGGAGTAAGAACATGGCAAAGATCATCGGCATCGACCTCGGCACCACCAACTCGTGCGTGTCGATCATGGAAGGCAACACCACGCGTGTGATCGAGAACTCGGAAGGTGCCCGCACCACGCCGTCGATCGTCGCGTACCAGGAAGACGGTGAAGTCTTGGTCGGTGCCTCGGCCAAGCGCCAGGCCGTTACGAACCCCAAGAACACGCTGTACGCGATCAAGCGCCTGATCGGCCGCAAGTTCGAGGAAAAGGAAGTCCAGAAGGACATCGACCTGATGCCCTACACCATCGCCAAGGCCGACAACGGCGACGCATGGGTGGAAGTGCGCGGCAAGAAGATGGCCCCGCAACAGGTCAGCGCCGACATCCTGCGCAAGATGAAGAAGACCGCCGAAGACTACCTCGGCGAAACCATCACCGAAGCCGTGATCACGGTGCCGGCGTACTTCAACGACGCACAGCGCCAGGCCACCAAAGACGCCGGCCGCATCGCGGGCCTGGACGTCAAGCGCATCATCAACGAGCCCACCGCTGCAGCTCTGGCCTTCGGCCTGGACAAGCAGGACAAGGCCGATCGCAAGATCGCCGTGTATGACCTGGGTGGCGGCACCTTCGACGTGTCGATCATCGAAATCGCTGACGTCGACGGCGAAAAGCAGTTCGAAGTGCTGTCGACCAACGGCGACACCTTCCTGGGCGGCGAAGACTTCGACCAGCGCATCATCGACTACATCATCGGCGAGTTCAAAAAGGAACAAGGCGTCGACCTGGGCAAGGACGTTCTCGCCCTGCAACGCCTGAAGGAAGCCGCTGAAAAGGCCAAGATCGAGCTGTCGAACAGCGCGCAGACCGACATCAACCTGCCGTACATCACGGCCGATGCATCGGGTCCGAAGCACCTGAACATCAAGCTCACCCGCGCCAAGCTGGAAAGCCTTGTCGACGAGCTGGTCGAGCGCACCATCGCGCCTTGCCGCCTGGCCATCAAGGACGCCGGCATCAGCGTGAACGACATCAACGACGTGATCCTGGTCGGCGGCATGACCCGCATGCCCAAGGTGCAGGAAAAGGTGAAGGCCTTCTTCGGCAAGGAACCGCGCAAGGACGTGAACCCCGACGAAGCCGTGGCTGTCGGCGCCGCCATCCAGGGCCAGGTGCTCTCGGGTGACCGCAAGGACGTGCTGCTGCTCGACGTGACCCCGCTGTCGCTGGGCATCGAGACCATGGGTGGCGTGATGACCAAGATGATCACGAAGAACACCACGATCCCGACGAAGTTCGCACAGACCTTCTCGACCGCCGAAGACAACCAGCCGGCCGTGACGATCAAGGTGTTCCAGGGCGAGCGTGAGATCGCTTCGGGCAACAAGGCCCTGGGCGAGTTCAACCTCGAGGGCATTCCGCCGGCATCGCGCGGCACGCCGCAGATCGAGGTGAGCTTCGACATCGACGCCAACGGCATCCTGCACGTCGGCGCCAAGGACAAGGGCACCGGCAAGGAAAACAAGATCACCATCAAGGCGAACTCGGGCTTGAGCGAAGACGAGATCCAGAAGATGGTGAAGGACGCCGAGCTCAACGCCGAAGACGACAAGAAGAAGCTCGAACTCGTGCAGGCGCGCAACCAGGGCGAAGCCATGGTGCACAGCGTGAAGAAGTCGCTCGGCGAGCACGGGGCCAGCCTCGAAGCCGCCGAGAAGGACGCGATCGAAGCCGCGATCAAGGACGTCGAGGAAGCCCTCAAGGGTGAAGACAAGACCGTGATCGAGGAAAAGACCAACACGCTGATGACCGCGAGCCAGAAGCTCGGCGAGAAGATGTATGCCGAATCGCAGGCCGCCGCGGCCAGCGCCTCGGCAGCCAGCGGCCCGGCAGGCGCGGAAGCCTCTGCCAGCGCGCAGGCCGACGACAACGTGGTCGACGCCGAAGTCAAGGAAGTCAAGAAGGGCTGATCTTCAGCCCCTTGCACAAGGCTGGAACACCTGAACAGGTGCTCCAGCCTTTCTCGCTTCCAGTTCCCCGAGTTCCTGCCGCCCGACCGAATCTGCTGACATGGCCACCAAACGCGACTACTACGAAACCCTCGGCGTTCCCAAGAACGCCAACGAGGACGAAATCAAGAAGGCTTATCGCAAGCTTGCGATGAAGCACCACCCCGACCGCAACCACGGCGACACCAGCAAGGACGCCGAGGCCAAGTTCAAGGAGGTGAAGGAAGCGTACGAAATGCTGTCGGACGGCCAGAAGCGCGCCGCCTACGACCAGTACGGCCATGCCGGCGTCGACCCCAACATGCGCGGCGGCCCGGGCGCGGAAGGCTTCGGCGGTTTCGCGGAAGCCTTCGGCGACATCTTCGGCGACGTGTTCGGCGGTGGCGGCCGCGGCCGCACCAGCAGCGGACGCCAGGTGTTCCGCGGCAGCGACCTGAGCTACGCGATGGAAGTCACGCTCGAGGAAGCCGCCGAGGGCAAAGACGCCCAGATCCGCATCCCGAGCTGGGACGACTGCGGCACCTGCCACGGCTCCGGCGCCAAGCCCGGCACCAAGCCCATCACCTGCACCACCTGCCACGGCGCGGGCGCCGTGCAGATGCGCCAGGGCTTCTTCAGCGTGCAACAGACCTGCCCCACCTGCCACGGCAGCGGCAAGATCGTTCCCGACCCGTGCACCGTGTGCCACGGCCAGGGCAAGATCAAGAACAACAAGACGCTCGAGGTGAAGATTCCGGCCGGCATCGACGACGGCATGCGCATCCGCAGCACCGGCAACGGCGAGCCCGGCACCAACGGCGGGCCGCCCGGCGACCTGTACATCGAGATCCGCCTCAAGAAGCACGACCTGTTCGAGCGCGACGGCGACGACCTGCACTGCGTGGTGCCCGTGAGCGTCACCACCGCGGCGCTCGGCGGCGAGATCAACGTGCCCACGCTCAAGGGCGCAGCCGCCATCGACATTCCCGACGGCACGCAGAGCGGCAAGCAGTTCCGCCTGCGCGGCAAGGGCATCAAAGGCGTGCGTTCGAGCTACCCGGGCGACCTGTACTGCCACGTGCGCGTGGAAACGCCCGTGAAGCTCACCGAGCACCAGCGCAAGCTGCTCAAGGAGCTCGACGAATCGCTCAAGAAGGGCGGCGACAAGCACAGCCCGACCGACAAGGGCTGGTTCGACAAGGCCAAGGAATTCTTCAGCTGAAGATATTGCTGCTGACGCGCTGACGGCCTTCGTCAGCGCCGGGCCGACGCCCTGTCGGCCCGCTGCGTGCCCTCTTTCGGCCGCCTCCGCCCTTCGGCGGCGCGCCAGGCACGCGAACGGTGCTCCCCGCACCGTTGCGGAACGCCGCCGACCGGCGCCCGCGCTGTCTTCCCACGTTTGCATGCGCCAGCCACCCGCTGTGGAAGTGGCGCGGGGATTGCTTTAATGTTTTTTTGGATATGCAATAAACCAAACGACAGGTCGTGCGTTATTGATGAAAGGCATCGGCTTTATTGAACCCGGGTTCAATTAGGAAACCTGTTCGCCGGAGAATTGCAATGAGGACGATAGCCATTCGGCATAGTCATTTCATCCGGGGACAATTACGCGAGCGCGAGCTTTTCAATTTAACAGAAACGCGAATAGAAGTTCCTTGTTTTCCGAGGAACTTTACTCGGCAGAGGGGTTCAGAATAAATAAAACATTTGCCTGGTTCTTTCTTTGCTTTATGCTGATTGAACCGATTGAGTAGGTAGTGTGTAAGGGAGTTTTCCACGGCATACGGCCATGGGCGGGGCCCCTCTTCCAAGAGGAGCGACGCAGTCTCTGGCTGTAGGCATCGGGGTCAAAAGCCCCGCCGACCTAAGGAGGCGCGACCATGGACGTGATCAGCAACTTTGCAGCCCGCTACGAACGCACCCGCGAGGAAGTTCTCTCGCTGCAGGAATATCTGGATATCTGCAAACGCGATCCGACGGCATATGCAACGGCCTCCGAACGAATGCTTCAGGCCATTGGCGAGCCGGAACTGGTAGATACCCGCAATGACCCCCGTCTTTCGCGGATCTTCGCGAACAAGGTCATCAAGATCTATCCGGCGTTCAAGGAGTTCTATGGCATGGAAGATGCCATCGAGCAGGTGGTGTCCTATTTCCGCCACGCCGCACAAGGCCTGGAAGAAAAGAAGCAAATCCTTTACCTGCTGGGCCCCGTCGGCGGCGGCAAGAGCTCGATCGCCGAGCGCCTGAAGCAGCTCATGGAGCACGTGCCCTTCTATGCGATCCACGGCTCCCCGGTGAACGAATCGCCCCTGGGGCTGTTCGACACCCTCGAAGACGGCGAGATCCTCGAGAAAGAGTTCGGCATTCCCGTGCGCTACCTGAACCGCATCCTGTCGCCCTGGGCCGTGAAGCGGCTCGAGGAGTACGGCGGCGACATTCGCCAGTTCAAGGTGGTCAAGCGCTACCCCTCGGTGCTGCGCCAGATCGCGGTCGCCAAGACCGAGCCGGGCGACGAGAACAACCAGGACATCTCCTCGCTGGTCGGCAAGGTCGACATCCGCAAGCTCGAAACCTACGCCCAGGACGACCCGGACGCCTACGCCTACTCCGGCGGCCTGTGCCTGGCCAACCAGGGCCTGCTCGAGTTCGTGGAAATGTTCAAGGCGCCCATCAAGGTGCTGCACCCGCTGCTCACGGCCACGCAGGAAAGCAACTTCAAGGGCACCGAGGGCTTCGGCGCCATTCCCTTCGACGGCATCGTGCTGGCCCACAGCAACGAGAGCGAGTGGAAGGCGTTCCGCAACAACAAGAACAACGAGGCTTTCCTCGACCGGATCTACATCGTCAAGGTGCCGTACTGCCTGCGTGCCTCCGAAGAGATCAAGATCTACGAGAAGCTGGTGCGCAACTCGTCGCTGGCCAAGGCCCCGTGCGCGCCCGGCACCTTGCGCATGATGGCGCAGCTGTCGGTGCTCACGCGCCTGAAGGAGCCCGAGAACTCCAGCACCTTCAGCAAGATGCAGGTGTACGACGGCGAGAACCTCAAGGACACCGACCCCAAGGCCAAGTCGATCCAGGAGTACCGCGACTACGCGGGCGTCGACGAGGGCATGAGCGGTGTGTCGACGCGCTTCGCCTTCAAGATCATCTCGAAGGTGTTCAACTTCGACAGCACCGAGGTGGCCGCCAACCCCGTGCACCTGATGTATGTGCTCGAACAGCAGATCGAGCGCGAGCAGTTTCCGCCGGAAACCGAGCAGAAGTACATCAGCTACATCAAGGAGCTGCTGGCGCCGCGCTATGCCGAGTTCATCGGCAAAGAGATTCAGACCGCGTACCTCGAGAGCTACAGCGAGTACGGCCAGAACATCTTCGACCGCTACGTGACCTACGCCGACTACTGGATCCAGGACCAGGAGTTCCGCGACGTGGACACCGGCGAAGTGTTCGATCGCGCCTCGCTCAACGGCGAGCTCGAGAAGATCGAGCGGCCCGCCGGCATCGGCAACCCGAAGGACTTCCGCAACGAGATCGTCAACTTCGTGCTGCGCGCACGGGCCGGCAACGCGGGGCGCAACCCAGCGTGGACCAGCTACGAGAAGCTGCGCGCAGTCATCGAGAAGAAGATGTTCTCCAACACCGAAGAGCTGCTGCCGGTGATCAGTTTCAACACCAAGAGCAGCGCCGACGAGCAGAAGAAGCATGAAGACTTCGTGACCCGCATGGTCGAGAAGGGCTATACCGCCAAGCAGGTCCGGCTTCTGTGCGAGTGGTACCTGCGCGTGCGCAAGAGTTCATAGCGGACAGCGGGAACAACGGGCGCATGCGACGAACCTAACCATCGCATCGCCCACCGTTTTGC
This sequence comes from Variovorax sp. RO1, assembly GCF_002849325.1. Taxonomy (NCBI): domain Bacteria; kingdom Pseudomonadati; phylum Pseudomonadota; class Betaproteobacteria; order Burkholderiales; family Comamonadaceae; genus Variovorax; species Variovorax sp. RO1. The sequence goes on along the minus strand of NZ_PKMT01000004.1, from coordinate 227,777 downwards.
AAGGAGCTTTGAAAACATCGTGGCCATCCTGCAGCAGATCATCGATCGTCGGCTCTCGGGCAAGAACAAGTCCATCGGCAACCGCGAGCGCTTTCTTCGGCGCTACAAGGGGCAGATCCAGGAGGCGGTGCGGCGCGCGGTCAGCGGGCGCAACATCCGCGAACTGGAGCAAGGCGAAGACGTGACCCTGCCGCGCCATGATGTCTCCGAGCCGGTGTTCGGCCATGCGCGCGGCGGCGACCGCGAGTACGTGCACCCCGGCAACCAGGAATACCTCAAGGGCGACCGCATCGCGCGCCCCGAGGGCCAGGGCGGCGGCGGCTCGGGCAGCGGCGAGGCCAGCGACAGCGGCGAAGGCGAGGACGACTTCGTCTTCCGCCTCACGCGCGAGGAGTTCATGCGTGTCTTCTTCGACGACCTTGCGCTGCCGCACCTCATCCGCACCCAGATCGCCGAAGTGCCCGAGTGGAAGAGCCACCGCGCCGGCTTCACCAGCGACGGCTCGCCCAACAACCTGCACGTGGTGCGCTCCATGCGCGGCGCGCTCGCGCGGCGCATTGCGCTCGGCGGCGAACCGCGCAAGGAACTCAAGCGCCTGGAGGCGCACCTCCTGGTCCTGAAAGCACATCCGCAGGCCGAGACGGCACTCATCCAGAAGGAAATCCGCGAGACCGAGGATCTCATCGCCGAGCTGCGCCGCACCATGCGACACGTGCCCTACATCGACCCGATCGACCTGCGCTACCGCAACCGCGTGAAGACGCCCGTGCCCAGCGCCAAGGCCGTGATGTTCTGCCTCATGGACGTGTCGGGCTCGATGGACGAGGCGCGCAAGGACATGGCCAAGCGCTTCTTCATGCTGCTGTACCTGTTTCTCACGCGGCACTACGAGCGCATCGACCTCGTGTTTCTGCGCCACCACACGCAGGCGCAAGAGGTGACCGAGGAAGAGTTCTTCCACGCCACCGAAACCGGCGGCACCGTGGTGTCGAGCGCGCTGGTGCTCATGGACGAGATCGTCAAGGCCCGCTACGCCAGCGGCGAATGGAACGTGTACGGCGCCCAGGCCAGCGACGGCGACAACTGGCACCAGGACAGCGGCCGCTGCCGCGAACTGCTGGTCGACAACATCCTGCCCGTGGTGCGCTACTACGCCTACGTGCAGGTGGCCGAGACCGAGCAGAACCTGTGGCAGGAGTACCAGCAGCTCGAGGGCGTCGCGCCCAACTTCGCGATGCGCAAGGTGTCGGACGCACAAGACATCTACCCGGTGTTCCGCGACCTGTTCAAGAAGGAAGGGGTCCCCGCATGATCACCACCACCGAACGCCCTCCCGGTGCCCCCGTCCTGCCGCGCAGCACCGACCTGCCCACCTCGCGCCTGGAGCGCCTGCCCAGTCCGTCCGACTGGACCTTCGAGCTCATCGAGACGTACCACACCGAGATCGCCAAGACAGCCAGGAGCTTCGGCCTGGACACCTATCCGAATCAGCTCGAGGTGATCACGGCCGAGCAGATGATGGACGCCTACGCCAGCGTGGGCATGCCCATGATCTACAGGCACTGGTCTTACGGCAAGCAGTTCATCTCCACCGAGAAGAACTACAAGCGCGGCCACATGGGACTGGCCTACGAGATCGTCATCAACTCCGATCCGTGCATTGCCTACCTCATGGAAGAAAACACCATGGCCATGCAGGCCCTGGTGATCGCTCACGCGGCCTACGGGCACAACAGCTTCTTCAAGGGCAATTACCTGTTCCGCATGTGGACCGATGCGTCGTCGATCATCGACTACCTCGTCTACGCGCGGCACTACATCGCCGAGTGCGAGGAGCGCCACGGCCTCGATGCCGTGGAAGACCTGCTCGACTCCTGCCACGCGCTCATGAACTACGGCGTCGACCGCTATCGCCGCCCGCAGAAGCGTTCGCTGGCGCAAGAAAGCGCACAGCGCGCCGACCGCGAGCGCCACATGCAGCAGCAGGTGAACGACCTGTGGCGCACGCTGCCGCGCAAGAGCGAGCAGGCGGCAGAGTCGGAAGCCGAAGCCGCACGCCGCTTTCCGTCGGAGCCGCAGGAGAACCTGCTCTATTTCATCGAGAAGAACGCCGCCCTGCTCGAACCGTGGCAGCGCGAGGTGGTGCGCATCGTGCGCAAGATCGCGCAGTACTTCTACCCGCAGCGCCAGACCCAGGTCATGAACGAAGGCTGGGCCACCTTCTGGCACTACACGTTGCTCAACACCATGTACGACCGCGGCCAGCTGGACGACGGCTTCATGATGGAATGGCTCAGCTCGCACACCAGCGTGGTGTTCCAGCCGCCCGTGGGCCACCGCGCCTACAGCGGCATCAACCCCTATGCGCTGGGCTTCAAGATGTTCACCGACCTGCGCCGCGTCTGCGAAAAGCCGACCGAGGAAGACCGCCGCTGGTTCCCCGACTACGCGGGCACCGACTGGGTCAGGACGCTCGACTACGCCATGCGCAACTTCAAGGACGAGAGCTTTGTCGGCCAGTTCCTGAGCCCGAAGACGATGCGCGATTTCCGCCTGTTCGCCATCCGCGATTTCCAGAGCGAATCGGAACTCGAGGTGTCGGCCATCCACGACGACAGCGGCTACCAGGCGCTGCGCGAATCGCTGTCACGCCAGTACGACATCGGCAACCGCGAGCCCGACATCCAGGTCTGGAGCGTCGCCACGCGCGGCGACCGCTCGCTCACGCTGCGCCACACACAGCGCAACAACCTGCCGCTGAACGACAGCGCCGAAGAAGTGCTGAAGCACGTCGCAAGGCTCTGGGGCTTCGACGTCCACCTGGAAAGCGTCGACAGCGGCGGCCGGGTCAGCCGCAGCTGGAAGGCTGCTGCGCCCAAGCAGAACTACTGAAGAAGGGTCAGGGCACGAGCGCGGCGATGGCCAGCGTATAGCCCTTCACCCCCAGCCCCACAATGATCCCGCGCGCCGCAGGCGAGATGTACGACTTGTGGCGGAACTCCTCCCGTGCATGCACGTTCGAGATGTGCAGCTCGATCAGCGGCACGCTCGCCCCCTTGATGGCGTCGTGCAGCGCGATCGACGTGTGGGTGTAGGCGCCCGGGTTCATCACCACGCCCAGCATGTTGCCGGCGGCCACTTCGCGGCCCGCCTCCTGGACCCAGTCGATCAGCACGCCTTCGTGGTTCGACTGGCGGCATTCGATCTCCACGCCGAGCTTGGCGCCCGTGTCCTTGCACAGGCGTTCGACGTCGGCGAGCGTGTCGCGACCGTACTGTTCGGGCTCGCGCGTGCCGAGCAGGTTGAGGTTGGGGCCGTTGAGAACGAGGATTTTCTTCATGATGGATCGGTGAAGGAAGCAGACGGATGCAGGAAGAAGGCCGATTATGGTCGCGCTGCAGGCCGCGCCCGGCGCGCTGAAGACGACACCGCCGCGGTCGAGCCCACGTAGTGGTTGTACGAGCCGATGTCCGCCACGCAGCGCGCCATCAGGTCGACGAACGCGCGCAGCTTCTGCCCCATGTAGCGCTGCCGCTGGTAGGCGCAGTACAGCCGCCGCGCCTCCGGCGGCCACTGCGGCAGCACCGGCACCAGCACGCCCTGCGCCACCTCGGGGCCCGCAAAGAACACCGGCAGCGGCGCGATGCCCAGGCCGTCGATGCAGAAGGTTTTCATCACCCAGTGGTCGTTGGTCTCGAAGGCCGGCTCCGTGCGCACCACGTGGCGCCCCGAGGCCTGCTGCGACACCAGCCGCAGCGGCGACGGCGGCCCCGACGGCTCGTGCATCGCGATCATCCGGTGCTGCGCCAGCGCCTCGGGCGTCTGCGGCGTGCCGTGCCGCACCAGGTACTGCGGGCTGGCGTACAGGCCATAGGCCAGCCGGCCCAGCAGCTTGGCGACCAGGTCCGGCAGGTCGGGCGGCGCCGAGCCCACATAGCAATCGACCTCGCCGATCTGCGGGGCCTGCAAGCCGTTCGCCACGTCGAGCTGGCAGCGAACGTTCGGGTGCGATTCGAGAAAGATCCGCACCACATGGCAGACGAAGGAGGTGCTGAACTGCGTGTCGGACAGCAGCGTGAGCCGCCCCGACACCCCGCCCGTGAGTTCCTGCACCTCGGTGCGCGCCGTTTCCAGCCGGCCGCTCACCTCGCCGAGCAGCCCCTCGCAGCGTGCGAAGAACGCACGCCCGGCTTCCGTCGGCGCGATGCGGCGCGAACTGCGCAGCAGCAGCTGGGCGCCCAGCAGTTCCTCCAGCCGCGTGAGCTGCCGGCTCAGCGTCGCCTTCGACACGCCCGACAGGCTCTCGGCCTTGGTGAGGCTTCCGCTCTTCATCACGAGCACGAAGGCCTCGACCAGCGCGAGGTCGATGCGCCCGGCGCTCATGAATGCCACCGCCGTGGGGGTCGTCGTTGCAGGAATGAAAAGGAGCGTCTTGGCATGGGGCTTTCATCGGTGCGGCGGACACGCTACGGTAGGCGGCACCGCCGACAAGGGCATGGCCGATGCTATGCCGGTTTGCGGCGCCCTTTTCCGTCGACCCCACGATCAAGACCCATGAATCCCTCAGTCACCTGGCACCCCGTCGCCCCCTCCGCCGAGGTGCGCGCCGGCGCCAACATCGTCGCCGGCTTTGCGCAAGGCCAGGAGCTCGCACTGTGGCGCGCGGCCGATGGCACGCCCCAGGCCTGGGAGAACCGCTGCCCGCACCGCAGCGTGCGCTTCACGCTCGGCCAGGTGACCGGCGGCGACCGCCTGGCCTGCGCGTACCACGGCTGGCAGTACGAGGCCGGCAGCGGCGCGTGCGTGCGCATCCCGGCGCACCCGGCCATGCAGGCGCCGCGCAACGTCTGCGCCAAGGTGTTCGCCACGGCGGATGCGGCGGGCATGCTGTGGGTGCGCCTTGCGGCCGAAGGCCCGCCCGCGCCGGCTGAACTCGTCACCGCCGTTCCCGCCGGCTGGCACCTCGCTCGCACGTTGACCTTGCGCGTGGCCGCGTCCGAAGTGCGCGACGCGCTGGCGCAGCATGGCTTCGCACCGGCAGGAACGCCCGATGCATGGCAAGGCACGCTGGGCGATTCACCCGTCGCCGCATTGCTGCTCGACGCCCAGCCGCAGCTGAGCTTCCTGCACCTGTGGACCGACGCAGCGCCCGGTTCCGACGCAATGGCCCGCCTGCACCTCGCAGCGCGCCAGCTGCGCAGCGCCATCGAAGCCGCGTCATCGCACTGAAAAGAAGAAAGAAAAACATGCCCTTCGTCACCGACGACCCCAACATGCTCGACGACTGGCTCGTCGCCGGCCCCGCGAGCGGCTTGCCCCACACAACGCGGCTGCTCGGCGAAACCCTGCACCTGCACACCGATGCCGACGGCGTGCCGCACGCCCTTCTCGGCACCGACGCACTGACCGTGCAATCGCGCTACGGCTTCCTCTGGGTCTGCCCCAGCGGCCGCCCCGCGCGCGCGCTGTTCGCCTTCCCCGAGCACGAAGAGCCCGGCCGCCGCCTCGTCGATTGCGGCGGGCTCGGTGTGGCCGTCTCGGGCCTGCGCGTGATCGAGAACTTCCTGGACATGGCGCACTTCCCCTTCGTGCACCCCGACTACCTCGGCAAGGTGCCGCACACCGAAGTCGCCAAGTACAACGTCGAGGTCGACGCCGCCACCGACGAGATCTGGGCCACCGACTGCCGCTTCTGGCAGCCGCGCGCCTCGGCCGCCCACGACACGGGCAGCGAGGTGTTCTACAAGTACCGCGTGATGCAGCCCTTCTCGGCCATGCTCTACAAGTCGAGCCACCGGCCCGACAAGCTCGACGCCATCGGCCTGTTCCTGCAGCCGGTGGACGACGAGCACGTCATCGCCCACACGCTGCTGGCCTACTTCGACGACGTATCGACCGACGCCGAGCTCATCGCCTTTCAGCACACGATCTTCGGGCAGGACAAGCCGATCCTGGAGAACCACGCCTTCAAGCGCATGCCGCTCGAAGGCCGCGCCGAGACGCCCACGCGCGGCGACACCACCTCCGTCACCTACCGCCGCTGGCTGCGCGAGCGCGGCATGCGCTTCGGCACCGCGAGGGCCGCCGCATGACCGTCAGGCTCTACGACTACCCGCTCTCGGGCAACTGCTTCAAGGTGCGGCAGATGCTGCTGTGGCTCGGCGTGGACCACGCGAGCGTGCCGGTCGATTTCCATCCGGGTCGCGAACACAAGTCCGCCAGATTCCTTGAACAGATCAACCCGCTGGGTCAGCTCCCGGTGATCGACGATGAAGGCTTCGTGTTGCGCGATGCGCAAGCCATCCTCGTCTACCTCGCAAGCCGCTACGACGCATCGCAGCGCTGGTACCCCGCCGACCCGAAGCTGCGCGGCCAGGTCGCGATGTGGCTCGCCATGGCCGACGAGATCACACGCACCGCCTCGGCCGCCCGGCTGCACGACGCGCTGGGCTACACGCACCTGGACGTCGACGCCTGCCGACGCGGCGCGCGCGCGGCCTTCCGCGTGCTCGACGACCACCTCGCCGAGCAGCACGCAGCCACCGGCCTGCGCTGGCTCGCCGCTGCGCCCGAGCCGACCATCGCCGACCTCGCCTGCTTTCCGTACGTGGCGCTGGCGGGCGAAGGCGGCATCCCGCTCGACGAATTTCCCGCGCTGCGCCGCTGGGTCTGGGATTTCCGTCACCTGCCCGGTTTTGTGGGCATGTCGGGTATCTTCCCCGCTGGCCCCGCCTGAAAGCGCGCCTGAGTATCCTTGTCCCCTTCCGCTCTCTGAAGAACCGAATCCCATGAAAACCAAAGCCGCCGTCGCCTGGCAAGCAGGCCAACCCCTCACCATCGAAACCGTGGACCTCCAGGGCCCGAAGTTCGGTGAAGTGCTGGTCGAGATCAAGGCCACCGGCATCTGCCACACCGACTACTACACGCTCTCGGGCGCCGACCCCGAAGGCATCTTCCCCGCCATCCTGGGCCATGAAGGCGCGGGCATCGTGGTCGACGTCGGTCCGGGTGTCACCACGCTGAAAAAGGGCGACCACGTCATTCCGCTTTACACGCCCGAATGCCGCCAGTGCAAGTTCTGCCTGTCGCGCAAGACCAACCTCTGCCAGCTGATCCGCGGCACGCAGGGCAAGGGCCTCATGCCCGACGCCACCTCGCGCTTCAGCCTCGACGGCAAGCCCATCTTTCACTACATGGGCACGAGCACCTTCAGCAACTACACGGTCGCGCCCGAAATTTCGCTGGCCAAGATCCGCGAAGACGCGCCCTTCGACAAGGTCTGCTACATCGGCTGCGGCGTGACCACCGGCATCGGCGCCGTGCTCTTCACGGCCAAGGTCGAAGCCGGCGCGAACGTCGTGGTGTTCGGCCTGGGCGGCATCGGCCTGAACGTGATCCAGGGCGCCAAGATGGTGGGCGCCGACAAGATCATCGGCGTCGACCTGAACCCCGAGCGCGAGGCCATGGCCCGCAAGTTCGGCATGACGCACTTCATCAACCCCAAGACCACCGAGAACGTGGTCGACGCGATCGTGCAGCTGACCGACGGCGGCGCCGACTACAGCTTCGAGTGCATCGGCAACACGCAGGTGATGCGCCAGGCGCTCGAGTGCACGCACAAGGGCTGGGGCCGCAGCATCATCATCGGCGTGGCCGAGGCCGGTGCCGAGATCAGCACGCGCCCGTTCCAGCTGGTCACCGGCCGCAAGTGGGAAGGCTCGGCCTTCGGCGGCGCGCGCGGTCGCACCGACGTGCCGAAGATTGTCGACTGGTACATGGAAGGCAAGATCAACATCGACGACCTGATCACGCACACCATGCCGCTGGAAGACATCAACAAGGGCTTCGACCTGATGAAGCGCGGCGAGTCCATTCGCGGCGTGGTGCTGTACTGAGCCCGAGGAGGCGCCCGCCATGAACCGCATGGAACCCTTGCGCACCATCGAAGCGGGCGTCCTCGAAGTCGCCTATTACGAAGCCGGCCCCGCCGACGGCCCGCCCGTGCTGCTGATGCACGGCTTTCCGTACGACATTCACACGTACGCCGAGGTCGCGCCCCTGTTGGCCGCGCAAGGTTGCCGCGTCGTCGTGCCGTACATGCGCGGCTACGGCGGCACGCGCTTCCTCAGCGACGCGACGCCGCGCTCGGGCGAACAGGCAGCGTTCGGCGCCGACCTGCTCGCACTGCTCGACGCGTTGAAGATAGAGCGCGCGGTGCTCGCCGGCTACGACTGGGGCGGCCGCGCCGCCTGCGTGGTCGCGGCGCTGTGGCCCGAGCGCTGCGCGGGGCTGGTCTCGCTCAACAGCTACAACATCCAGAACATCGCGAAGGCGATGGAGCCGGACACGGCCGAGAACGAACACAGCCTCTGGTACCAGTACTACTTTCACAGCGAGCGCGGCCGCGCCGGTTTAGCGAAAGACCGCAACGCGATCGCGAAGCTGCTCTGGAAACTGTGGTCACCGACCTGGAATTTCGACGACGCCACCTTCGCACGCAGTGCCGCCGCCTTCGACCATCCCGACTTCGTCGACGTGGTGATCCATTCGTACCGCCACCGCTTCGGCCTCGTGCCCGGCGACCCGGCCTATGCCGACATCGAACGGCGCCTTGCCGCGCAGCCGACGATCACCGTGCCCGCCATCACCTTCGATGGCATCGACGACGGCGTGCGACCGCCCGCCGATGCCTCGGCCCACGCGCACCGCTTCAGCGGGCCGCGTTCGCACCGCCTCGTGCCCGGCGCAGGCCACAACCTGCCGCAGGAAGCACCGCGCACCTTCGCCGACGCCGTGCTTGAACTCGTGCCCGCACTGATGCGCAGCCAGACGACCTCTTCTTCATGACCGACACCACTCCGACACTTCTTTCCGAACACCACGCCTTCGGCGGCGTGCAGCGCTTCTTCGAGCATCGCTCGCACGAGATCGGCCTGCCGATGCGCTTCTCTGTCTACCTGCCGCCGCAGGCCGCGACCGCAGGCAAGCCCGTTCCCGCCCTGCTCTACCTCGCGGGCCTGACCTGCAACGAGGAAACCTTCGCGGTGAAGGCCGGCGCACAACGCATGGCCGCGAGCCTGGGCCTGGCGCTCATCGCCCCCGACACCAGCCCGCGCGGCGCCGGGCCCGAAGGCCTGCCGGGCGCCAAGGACAACTGGGACTTCGGCATCGGCGCCGGCTTCTATCTCGACGCCACCGCCGAGCCCTGGGCCACGCACTGGCGCATGGAAAGCTGGATCGTCCACGAGCTGCTGCCGCTCGTGGCGCAGCACCTGCCCGTCGACGGCCAGCGCCTGGGCATCTTCGGCCACTCGATGGGCGGCCACGGCGCGCTCACGCTGGCGTTGCGGCACCCGGGGCGCTTCCTGTCGCTCTCGGCCTTCGCGCCGATCTGCGCGCCCACCCAGTGCCCGTGGGGCCAGAAGGCCTTCGCCGGCTACCTGGGCGAGCCGGGCGACGACCGCGCGCAGTGGCTCGCGCACGACGCCAGCGCGCTGATGCAATCGCAGACCGTGGCGCCCTATCCGCAAGGCATCCTCATCGACCAGGGCCTGGCCGACAAATTCCTCGCCGAGCAGCTGCACCCCGAAGTCTTCGAGGCCGCCTGCTTCGCCGCCGGCCAGCCGCTCACGCTGCGCCGCCATGCGGGCTACGACCACGGCTACTACTTCATCCAGAGCTTCATCGCCGACCACATCGCGCACCACGCGCAGACGCTGAACGGCTGACCACAAAGGGTGCAGCTCGCACCCGGCGTGGCTATCATGGTCCGCATGTCTGCCGCCCAGATTCCCGCCTTCGAGTTGCGCTCGCGCGATGGCGGCGCCGAAGAGAACATGGTGCTCGCCGGCATCTGGCGCCGCGCCTGGGTGTCGGCCAACCGGGGCGCCGCCCACGTCGAGCCCATCGGCCACTGGCTGCGCCGCGTGCAGACCGAATTCATCCCGCCCGCCGACGTGGTTCTGGCCGAGCGCGACGGCCAGGTGCTGGCCTTCATGGTGCTGCTCACGGCACGCGAGTACGTGGCCCAGCTGTTCGTCGAACCGCACCTGCGCAGCCAGGGCCTGGGCAAGGCGCTGCTCGACGAGGCCTGCGTGCGCATGCCGCACGGCTGGCGGCTGCACGTGGCCGTCAGCAACACCGAGGCGCAGCGCTTCTACGAACGCTACGGCCTCGTGCGCGGCGTGGTCGACCGGCACCCGGGCAGCGGGCGCGAACGCATCGCCTACCATTGGTCGCCTGCCCGCGCGCCCTGGCGCACGGGCTGACACCGCCCTCTTCCTTCTTCTTTCCCCATGCGCATCCGCATCGATCACATCGCCCTCTGGACCACCGACCTCGAACGCTGCAAGCGCTTCTACGTCGACTACTTCGGCGCCACCGCCGGCGCGGGGTATGTCAACCCGACCAAGGGCTTCGCCTCGTGCTTCCTGAGCCTGGGCGACGGCGCGCGCATCGAAGCCATGACCACGAGCACTCTGTCGCCCGTGGTCGCCGAGGCCGGCGCGCAGCGCATGGGCTGGACGCACCTCGCGATCTCGGTCGGCTCCGACGCCGAGGTCGATGCGCTCACGCAACGGCTGAAGGCCGACGGCTATCCGCTGCTCGACGGCCCGCGTCGCACCGGCGACGGCTACTACGAGAGCGTGGTGCTCGACCCGGACGGCAACCGCATCGAGATCACCGCATGAGCGCATTCGTTCAAAGCCTGCACGAGACCTTCGAACGCCTCGGCCGCATCGAAACCCGCCGCATGTTCGGCGGCCACGGCGTGTGGCACGAGGGCCGCATGATCGCGCTCGTCGCCAAGGACACGCTGTACCTCAAGTCCGATGCCGGCAGCGCCGCGCACTTCGATGCGCTCAACCTGCCGCCCTTCACCTACGTGCGCGCAGGCAAGGAGATGCCGATGTCGTACCGGCTGGCGCCGGCCGACCTGTTCGAAGACCGCGAGGAAGCCGCCCGCTGGGGCCGCCTCGCCTACGAAGCTGCGCTGCGCTCGGGCCAGCCGCCGAAGCAGAAGAAGCCCAAGCCCCAACCCAAGACACCCTCCAAGGCCGCGAAAGCGAAGACCCGGTGAACGAACAGAACAACAACAGCAACAACCCCAGCCACCGGCTCCCTCCGCTGCCCGAGCGCGAACAGATCGCGCTGCTCGATCCCTTCGACAGCCTCGACCTGAAAGACATCGTGGTCATCGCCTCGCTGGCCGAAGCCGAGCGCGCCGCAGACGAATTGCTCACGGCCGGCGTGGCCGGCTTCGACACCGAGTCGCGCCCCACTTTTGCAAAGAACGAGGTGTCGACCGGCCCGCACGTGGTGCAGTTCGCCACGCGCGACACGGCCTGGCTGTTCCAGCTGCACCGCGACGAGTGCAACCACGTGGTCGCGGGCCTGCTCGCCTCCACCGAGCTGCGCAAGGTCGGCTTCGGTCTCTCGAGCGACCTGTCGATGATCCGCCTGCGCCTGGCCATTGCGCCGCAGGCCGTCTTCGACATCGACGACGAATTCCGTCGGCGCGGCTACCGCCGCTCGGTCGGCGTGAAGACGGCGGTGGCGCTGATGTTCAACCAGCGCTTCGCCAAGTCGCGCAAGGCGACCACGTCGAACTGGGCGCACAAGCAGCTCAGCGAATCGCAGATCCGCTATGCAGCCAACGACGCCTATGCGTCGCTGCGCGTGTTCGACGCGCTCTTTCCGAACGGCTGACCGAGCGCGCGACTGCCGTCAGTCGCGCCCCGCTTCGAGGATCGCCTGCGCCAGCCGCTGCGGGTTCGAGAAGAACATCTCGTGGCTGCCCGGGCACTCCACGAGCCGGAACAACCCGAGCCGCTCCGACAGCCGCGGATGCCACGGCAGGCTGTGCGGCAGCGCCGTGTCCTGCAGGCAATTGACGTACGACTTGCCCAGCGCCAGCGCCGCCAGCGGCTGCTTCAGCTGGATCTTGTCGGTGAAGGTGCGGTACGGGTGCGGGTTGAGCTGGTCGTAGGCGGACTGCGCCAGCGCCAGGTCGGCGTCGTTGATGAAGGCCTCGCGCCAGATCTCGAACGGCAGCGTCACGGCGTTGTCGTTGCCTGCCGCCACCGCGTCGAACATGCTCACGTAATGCGGCGGCACCATGTCGTTGAGCGCCTCGCCATCGAGCGGCACGAAGGCGTTGATGTAGACCAGCCGCCGCAGCCGTGCCGCGATGCGATCGGCCACGCCCGAGATCACCATGCCGCCGTAGCTGTGGCCCACGAGCCGCACCTGCGTGAGGTCTTTGCCCTCGATGTAGCGGACCACCGACGCGATGGCGTCGTCCAGCCCGGTGTTCGCGCGGCTGTCGCCGGGGTTGTTGCCTGCCACGGTGGGGCAATGCACGGTGTGGCCGGCTGCGCGCAGGCCGTCGGCCACAGCCTCCATTTCAGCGCCGGTGTGCCAGGCGCCGTGAACCAGAACATAGGTGTCGGACATGGGTGTCTCCTTCGTTGGATGCGTCGTTGGGTGATAGACCGAGGCGACTGTAGAAAAAACGGTGCGTCGCGGGTGGCCGCTGCCTGCCAACCTGATGGCCGATTCGCGCCACCGGTCTTTTTGTTGCGTGGGTTGCCTCGATTCAATAATTCAAAGATACTTGAACTATGGAAGAAAACGATGTGGTCCGCGCCTTGGGCGCACTCGCGCAACCCGTGCGCCTGCGGGTGTTTCGTGCCCTGGTGGTTGCGGGGCCCGACGGGCTGACGCCGGGTGCGCTCACTGAAGCGCTGGCGGTGTCGGCCACGGGCCTGTCTTTTCATCTCAAGGAGCTGGTGAACGCGAGCCTGGTCTCTCAGGAGCGGCAAGGGCGCAACCTCATCTACCGCGCGTCGTTCGACCGGATGAACGGCCTGCTTGGCTACCTCACCGAGAACTGCTGCCAGGGGGAAGCCTGCCTTCCGGCGACTGCTACTCAAGCCTGCGACTGCTGACATGAAAGTCTGTGCTGTTGCACGCCGCGTGCGTGCGCTCTGGCGTGCTCCCGCCGACGGGGCACCTTGCTCCGCGAATGTCCTCCGCCCTTCGGGCTCCCCCTTGATTTCGCTGCGCAAGGCACCCCATCGACGTGAGCGTCGTTCGGTGCGGCTGTTGATCAACCAGCACCACGACCGCGCTCGGCGTGCGCAGGACACTGGGTGCTTCCCGCAGCGAAATCAAGGAGGAGGGCGAAGCCCGGGGGACATTCGCGGAGGGAAGTACCCGGTGGCCTGTGCACGCGCCCTGAACAACAACAAGAACTGACATGACCACAGCCCTCCTCATCTTCGCCTGCACGTTGGTGCTGGTCATCTGGCAGCCCCGCGGCCTCGGCATCGGCTGGAGCGCCATGCTGGGCGCCGTCATCGCCCTGCTCTTCGGTGTCGTTCACTTGGCCGACATCCCCGTGGTGTGGGGCATCGTCTGGAACGCCACCGCAACCTTCATCGCCGTCATCATCATCAGCCTGCTGCTCGACGAAGCCGGCTTCTTCGAATGGGCTGCCCTGCACGTCGCCCGCTGGGGGCGCGGCAACGGCCGGCGGCTGTTCGCCTTCATCGTGCTGCTGGGCGCGGCGGTGTCGGCCCTCTTTGCGAACGACGGCGCGGCGCTCATCCTCACGCCCATCGTGATGGCGATGCTCGTGGCGCTCGGCTTCCGGCCCGCCGCCACGCTCGCCTTCGTCATGGCGGCGGGCTTCATTGCCGACACGGCCAGCCTGCCGCTGATCGTGTCGAACCTCGTGAACATCGTGTCGGCCGACTTCTTCAAGATCGGCTTCAACGACTACGCGGCCGTGATGATCCCGGTGAACCTCGCTGCGGTCGCGGCCAGCCTTCTGGTGCTGATGCTGTACTTCCGCCGCGACATTCCAGCCAGCTACGACGTGGCGCAGCTCAAGAACCCCGTCGAAGCCATCCGTGACCCGGCCACCTTCCGGGCCGGTTGGGTCGTGCTGGTGCTGCTGCTCGTCGGCTTCTTCGGGCTGGAGCCGCTGGGCGTGCCGGTCAGCGCCGTGGCGGCCGTGGGTGCCGCCCTTCTTCTGGCCGTGGCTGCGCGCGGGCACGTCATCAGCACGCGCAAGGTGCTGCATGGCGCGCCGTGGCAGATCGTCGTCTTCTCGCTGGGCATGTACCTCGTGGTCTACGGGTTGCGCAACGCCGGGCTGACGAGCCAGATCGCGTCGCTGCTCGACGTGTTCGCGCAAGGCGGCGTGTGGGGTGCCGCCATGGGCACCGGCTTCCTGGCCGCAGGGCTGTCATCGGTCATGAACAACATGCCGACCGTGCTGGTGGGCGCGCTCTCGATCGACGCGTCGGGCGCCACGGGCCTCGTGAAGGAAGCCATGATCTACGCCAACGTCATCGGCTGCGACCTTGGCCCCAAGATCACGCCGATCGGCAGCCTGGCCACGCTGCTGTGGCTGCACGTGCTCGAGAAAAAGGGCACGACCATCGCCTGGGGCTACTACTTCAAGGTCGGCATCGCGATGACGCTTCCCGTGCTGGCCGTCACGCTGGCCGCGCTCGCGTTGCGCCTCAGCCTCGGCTGACCCCTTTCATTTTTCTTTCGTCCACCGAGATTCCCATGAGCGACATCACGATCTATCACAACCCCGCCTGCGGCACGTCGCGCAACGTGCTCGCGCTGATCCGCAACACGGGCGACGAGCCCACCGTCGTCGAGTACCTGAAGACCCCACCCGACCGCGCCACGCTCACAGCGCTGATCGCGGCGATGGGCGTGCCCGTGCGCGACGTGCTGCGCCAGAAAGGCACGCCGTACGACGAACTGGGTCTCGGCGATCCGAAGTGGAGCGACGAACAGCTCATCGACTTCATGGGGCAGCACCCGATCCTGATCAACCGCCCCATCGTCGTCACGCCGCTCGGAACGCGCCTGTGCCGGCCGTCCGAAGCGGTGCTCGACATCCTGCCGAAGCCGCAGCAAGGCGCGTTCGCCAAGGAAGACGGCGAAGCCGTGATCGACGCGAAAGGCCAGCGTGTCGCCAAGCCCTGACCTCCCCCACATCGACGCCGACGCGTTCCGCGTCCCCAGCCTGCAGGAGCTTCTGCCCACCGCACGCGCCACGCATGCGCCGCGCATCCTGCTGCTGTACGGTTCGCTGCGCGAGCGCTCCTACAGCCGCCTGCTGACCGAAGAGGCCGCGCGCCTGCTGCGCGCGATGGGCGCCGAGCCCCGCATCTACGACCCGCGCGGCCTGCCGCTGCCCGACGGCGAACCCGAAGACCATCCGAAGGTGCAGGAGCTGCGCGATCTCGCGCAGTGGGCCGAGGGCATGGTGTGGACCTCGCCCGAGCGCCACGGCGCCATGACCGGCATCATGAAGGCGCAGATCGACTGGATTCCGCTGGCCGTCGGCTCCGTGCGGCCCACGCAGGGCAAGACGCTCGCGGTGATGGAAGTGTCGGGCGGCTCGCAGTCGTTCAACGCGGTGAACCAGCTGCGCGTGCTCGGGCGATGGATGCGCATGATCACCATCCCCAACCAGTCGTCGGTGGCCAAGGCTTTTCTCGAGTTCGACGACGCGGGCCGCATGAAGCCCTCGCCGTACTACGAGCGCGTGGTCGACGTGATGGAAGAGCTAGTGAAGTTCACGCTGCTCACGCGCGACTGCGCGGATCACCTGGTCGACCGCTACAGCGAGCGGCGCGAGAGCGCGGAGGCGCTGTCAAAACGGGTCAACCTGCGCAGTATTTAGACACAAGCCAGGCAAGCTTCTTGCAACGGGGACGCCCGTTGCCCGGGCAATTCCCATGGCGGCGCGCGGCGCACCGACGTAGATTCCAGCGTAGAACTTAAGCGTCCGTTGTCGTCGCTTTCCCCCACTTTGGCCCCGCAGGAGTGTCCATGGACGCATGGTCGAGTCAGCAACTGTCCCCGCTGTACAGACGCGAGGTCTTCCGCTCGCGCGAGGCCGAAGAGACCGACGCGCGCGTGGCCCGCGAACTGAAGCCGCACCGCAGCGCGTGGGGCGCGGGCGATGTCGATGCCATCTTCTGCCGCGCCGAGATGAGCGCACTGTCGCTGTGCATCCTGCGCTACGGCTGCGACGTCGACATCGAGCCCGACGCGCTCGGCAACTTCGTGCTGGTGCAGATGCCGCTGCGCGGCCACGCCGACATCCACACCGGCGGCCAGACGCTGCAGATCCATCCCGGGCAAGGCGCCATCATTTCCGCCCACAAGCCGGTGCGCCTGCGCTGGCATGCCGACTGCGAACAGCTGATGCTGAAGATCGAGCTCAGCCGCCTGCAGGAAGTCGCGCGCCACGCCTTCGCGCTGCGCGGTGGCGACACCGTGGGCGAGATCGATTTCGACATGCCCTTACGGCTCGACGACGCCGCAGGCACGCAGTGGTGCCGCATGGTCGCGAGCCTGGCCTCGCTGCTGCCGGCGAACGAGTTCGAGCGCTACGACCCGCGCTGGCTCGCGCACTGCGAAGACAACCTCATGCTCTACCTGCTGTGCCACCGGCCGAACTCGGTGCTGCAGCGGCATGCCGACGCGCAGCGCGGCACCGAAGAAACCAGCCTGCGACAGCTGCGACGCGCCGAAGAGTTCATGCGCGAGCGGCTCGACTCGCTGCTGTCGCTCGAAGACGTGGCGCAGGCCGCGGGCGTCACGCGCCGCGGCCTCGCCCTGCTCTTCCGACGCTACCGCGACCTCTCGCCCGGCGAGGTGCTGCGCAACATGCGGCTCGATGCCGCGCACGCGCAGCTGGCGCGGCACGACGGCGCCAGCGTCACCGAGGTGGCGCTGAACTGCGGCTTCTCGCACCTGAGCCGCTTTGCCGCCTGCTACCGCGAGCGCTTCGGGCAGCTGCCGCGCGACACCTCGCGTGACACCGTGCAAGGCAATTCGCGCCTTTCTGTTTCGAGGCATTGAGCGCAGACGGGTGGGCTCGGGTCGCGCTGCAGTCCTGCATCGCTGGCGTCGCGATGTCTGGTAGAAAACGCCATGACCGTCTCACTCGCGGCTTCCCTCCTCAACCTCGCGCTCGGAATGGAGCTGTCAGCGGCAGACAAGGCCGACGGCAACCGCTTCACGCTGGAGGGCGCGACATGCAAGCCCGGGCCTGACGGCGGGCTCGAAATCCGGATACAGCACATCGAGGCCGCCGCACTGCGGCTTGCCTCGGGGCCGTTCGTGCTGGAGATCGGCCGCCTGGCGGTGCACGACCTGGTGACGCAGATACGAACCGACGCCGGCGCGACGCGCCTGGATGTCGTGGAGGCGCGCGAAGTCGAATGTGCAGGCTTGAAGCTGCAGGGCCCCCTCAACATGGCGCCGCACGTGCGCAAGGCAGGCGACGCCTCGCAGACGCCAGACGATGCGTGGCGCCTTGACCCGCTCGGCCAGGCCGAAGGCACGGTCCGCGCGCAGATCACCGATGCGCACTTGCTGTTCGATGCCGACGTGACGGTGCCGATCCGGCACGGCCAGATCGACTTCAACGATGCGACCGTCGAGCACGTCGGACCCGACTCGCGCATGGGCATCAGCCGGCTGGGCCTGTATGTCGATGCGCCCAACGGCCGCAGCTACCTGTACCAGTTCGCGTCGGCGCCGCTCGCCGGCGTGGAATTCGAGCACCGCGGCGCGCTGCTGGGCTCGTGGGTCTCCGAGCGCGGCAAGCTGCAACTGCAGGCCTTCGCAGAGTCGACGCTGCGACAAGGCCGCGAGAACCTCGACCCCGGACTGACCGCGCAGGCGCGCCTGTTGATGGCCCGCACCGGGCTGTCGGGCGAGGTCCGGCTCGGCGATGGGTTGCTCGCCATGCCAGGCCTGCAAGTGCATCTGCAGGGGCGCCATGAAGGGGCCAATGCCATCGCGCTGCACTCGAAGTCCGCCGGCCGCGGCTTGACCGCGGACATCGCCTCGCTGTCGGCGCGCGACGCCACCGCAACATGGAAAGGCGCGCAACTCGGCTTCGACGCGTTGACGGGAACGCTCAAGGTGCAGTT
Source organism: Variovorax sp. RO1 (assembly GCF_002849325.1). Taxonomy (NCBI): domain Bacteria; kingdom Pseudomonadati; phylum Pseudomonadota; class Betaproteobacteria; order Burkholderiales; family Comamonadaceae; genus Variovorax; species Variovorax sp. RO1. The sequence goes on along the minus strand of NZ_PKMT01000004.1, from coordinate 209,793 downwards.
GCTGGTCGAAGGGCCCCCGATGCGCTTCGTGCTCGAACTGGAAAACGCCAAGCTCACGAAGCCGCGATTGGCGCCGCACTGAGCGGCGGGCCGCGCCGTTTACGCGCCTCAGGACTTCATCGCGCACTGCACGGCCGTGCGGTCCTGGTAGCGCTCCAGCACGGTGCCGATCACCTTGTTGGCGATGCGCCCGTTCGCGTCCTTGGCGATCACGCGCAGGTAGTAGTTCTGGATCGGGAAGTTGTTCGACCCATAGCGAAAGTCGCCGCGCACCGACTTGTAGTTCGCCGCCTTGATCGCCTTCAGCAGCGCGGGCTTGTCGGCCACCTTGCCGCCGACGTCGCGCACGGCCGCGTCCATCGCCATCAGCACGTCGTAGGCCTGGCCGGCATAGAACGACGGGTTGCGCCCGTTGTTCTGCTGGCGGAACGCCGTCACGAAGCGCTGGTTGGCGGCGTTGTCGAGGTCGAACGACCAGTGCGCGGTGTTGAACAGGCCGAGCATCGGCTCGCCGACGGCGGGGATCATGTCTTCGTCGGCCGAGAAGGCGGTGGAGATCAGCGCCACGTCTTTCGACAGCCCCGCGCCGACGAACTGCTTGATGAAGCTCACGCCCATCGCGCCGGGCAAAAAGAAGTACAGCGCATCGGGCTTCGACGCGCGGATCTGCGCGAGCTCGGCCGAGTAGTCGAGCTGCCCGAGCTTGGTGTACAGCTCGTCGCCCACGCCGCCCTTGAAGGTGTGCTTGAAGCCGTTGATGGCGTCCTTGCCGCCCGGGTAGCTGGGCGCGATCATCGCGACCTTCTTGAAGCCCTTGTCCGAGGCGAACTTGCCGGCCGATTCGTAGTACGCGTCGTTCGGGTACGAGGCGCCGAAGAAGTACGGGTTGCAGCCCGCGCCCGAATAGCCGCTCGGGCCGGTGTTGCTCGACAGATAGGGCACCTTGGCCGCGAAGAGCGGCGGGCCCACGGCCAGCGCGACCGACGAGCCGACGGGCCCGGTGAACAGGTCGATCTTGTCGCGCAGCAGCATGCGCTCGACCACCTGGCGCGCCATCTCGGGGTTGCCTGCCGTGTCGGCCTCGACGAACTCCACCGGCACGCCGCCGAGCTTGCCGCCCAGCTGCTTCATCGCGACGGCGAAGCCGGCCTTGGCCTCGGCGCCGCCGACGGCGAAGGGGCCGGACAGGTCCATCGCCAGGCCGACTTTCACGGTCTGCGCCTGCGCGGGTAATGCCAGCGCGCCCACCAGGACGGTGAGCGCGCACAAGACGGATCGGGGCGTGGCCTGCGACATGAAAGGTCTCCTCGGGAGTGAGTTCGTTGAACGTGGGGGCTGCAGCAAATGCAGGGCGCAGTCTCTGTGCGGCGGCGGCGTCCCGCTATCCGTTTCGTGCGGCGCAAACCGCTGCACGAAATGGACAGACAACGCCCCGGCACGCTCCCCAGAATCGCCGCCGACCCCACCACTTCGAGAGACGAACCGATGAGCGACACCATCGACATTCCCACCGGCGACGGCACCCAGACCTTTCGCGGCTACCTGGCCCTGCCGGCCTCGGGGCGCGGCCCCGGCATCGTGCTGTGCCAGGAAATCTTCGGCATCAACGACTACGTGCGCGAGGTGGCCGACCTCTACGCCGAAGAGGGCTACGTGGTGCTCGCGCCCGACCTGTTCTGGCGCATGGAGCCCGGCGTCGATCTGGGCTATTCGCCCGAGGACTGGCAGCGCGCCTTCGGCTTCTTCCAGAAGTTCGACATCGAAGCCGGCGTGGCCGACGTCACGGCGAGCGTGAAAGCGCTGCGCGCGCACCCGGCCTGCACCGGCAAGGTCGGCGCACTGGGCTTCTGCCTCGGCGGCAAGCTGGCCTACCTGGCCGCCGCGCACTCGGGCGTGGACGCGGCCGTGGGCTACTACGGCGTGGGCATCGAAGGCGCGCTCGACCTCGTGCCGAAAATCGAGTGCCCGATCGCCCTGCACTTCGCGGAGCTCGACCAGTTCTGCCCGCCCGAAGCACGCGCCCAGGTGCTCGCAGCCTTCGCCGGCCAGCCCGATGCGCAGATGTACGTCTACCCCGGCGTCGACCATGCATTTGCACGCACCGGCGGCGACCATTTCGACAAGCCCTCCACGCTCATGGCGCACCAGCGCTCGATGGCGCTGTTCAAGGACGCGATCGGCCCGGTGTACGACCTCTCGACGCTGTGGGACAAGCACTGCGAGTACGAGTTCGCCACGCGCGACGTGGTCGCCACCATGGCCACGATGGTGAGCGAGCCCTACGTGAACCACATCCCGACCATGACCGGCGGCGTGGGCGCCAGGGAGCTGTCGCGCTTCTACAAGCACCACTTCATTCCGAGCACACCGCCCGACACGCGGCTCACGCCCATCTCGCGCACGGTGGGCGCGACGCAGATCGTGGACGAGATGCTGTTCAGCTTCACCCACACGGTCGAGATCGACTGGCTGCTGCCGGGCATCGCGCCCACCGGCAAGCCGGTGGAGATTCCGCTCGTGGCCATCGTGAAGTTCCGTGGGGACAAGCTCTACCACGAGCACATCTACTGGGACCAGGCCAGCGTGCTGGTGCAGATCGGCCTGCTCGATCCGAAGGGCCTGCCCGTAGCCGGCGCCGAGACCGCGCGCAAGCTGGTCGACGAAACACAGCCGTCGAACACGCTGATGCCGCGCTGGGAAAAATCGACCGGGCTCACCATCGCCGACCCGGCGCTGCCCTTGGGATGAGCGGCGCCTCCGACATGCTGGCGCTGGTCGTGGACGCGGTCACGCCGCTCACGCCGGCCATCAAGGCCTTCGTGCTGCGCTCGGCGAACGGCGAGCCCCTGCCGCCGTTCGCGCCGGGCGCGCACCTGGGCGTGCAGGTGGTGCAGGCCAACGGCCACGCGGGTCAACGCGCCTACTCGCTCGCCAAGCCGCACGACGGCTCGGACCGCTGCGAAATCGCGGTGCTGTGCGAGCCCCAAGGCGCAGGCGGTTCGACCTGGATGCACGCGCTGCAACCCGGCGCCACGCTGGCCGCGCACGCGCCGCGCAACGACTTCGCGCTGCACGCGGGCAGCACGCCGCCGCTGCTCCTTGCGGGTGGCATCGGCATCACGCCGCTGTTGTGCATGGCGCGCTCGCTTGCGGCCGAAGCGCGCCCCTTCGAGTTCGTCTATGCCACACGCAGCGAGGACGCCACGGCCTACCTGCACGAGGTGCGCGCGCTCGGTGGCACCGTGGTGCACGACGGCGGCGACCCGTCACGCGGCATTGACCTGCGCGCGCTGCTGGCCGCACCCGTGCCCGGCCGCCACCTGCATGTGTGCGGCCCGCGCGGCATGGTGCAGGCCGTGATCGACACCGCCCGTGCGCTCGGCTGGCCCGACGACCACGTGCACTTCGAACTCTTCGCCGGCGCCATCGAGCAGGCGGGCGATGCGCCCTTCGAGGTGCGCACGCTGCGCTCGGGCAAGACGCTGACCGTGGCGCCGCACCAGAGCCTGCTCGACGTGCTCATCGCCGCGGGCCTGGACCCGCTGTACGACTGCCGCCAGGGCGACTGCGGCGTGTGCGTGGTCGACGTGGTCGAGGGCGTGCCCGACCACCGCGACCACAACCTCAGTCCGCGCGAGAAGGCGGACGGCAAGACCCTGTGCACCTGCGTGTCGCGCGCGAAGACGCCGCACCTGGTGCTCGACATCTGATGACGTTTCAGGAGACCCACCCGATGAATTCCGTGATCCCCATCATCCCCATCGCGGCGACAAACCCGATCGACATCCAGTCGCTCGTGCAGCCCGACCGCGTGCACAAGCGCGTCTACACCGACCCCGCCATCTTCGAGCTGGAGATGGACCGCGTGTTCGGCCAGGCCTGGATCTACATCGGCCACGAAAGCCAGGTGCCCAAGCCCGGCGACTACTTCACCACCCGCCTGGGCCGCGAGCCCGTGGTGATGGTGCGGCACACCGACGGCCAGGTGCATGTGATGTTCAACCGCTGCCCGCACAAGGGCGCCAAGCTCGTGCCCGACGGCAGCGGCAGTGCCGGCAAGTTCCTGCGCTGCCTGTACCACGGCTGGACCTTCAAGTGCGACGGAAGCCTGCTGTCGGTGCCGCTGCGCAGCGGCTACGAATGCACCGCGCTCGACCTGAAAGACCCGCAGTACGGCGTGCGCAAGGTCGCGCGCGTGGCCACGCACCGCGGCTTCGTGTTCGCGAGCCTGTCGGAAGATGGACCCGAGCTGAAGGAATTCCTGGGCGGCGTGGCCACGTCGCTGGACAACTTCTGCGACCGCGCGCCGGAAGGCGAAGTCGAGGTCGCCGGAGGAGTGCAACGCGTGATTCAGCGCAACAACTGGAAGATCTTCTTCGAGAACCTGCACGACACCATCCACGCCGTGGCCACGCACGAGTCGTCGTGGCGCGCGGCCAAGGAAGAGCACGAATCGATGCCCGCCGGCACGCCCAAGCCCTTCGAGGTGGTGATCGTCGACGGCAACGGCGAGCCGCTGGAGTTCTGGGAGAAGCTGGAACTCAAGGGCTACGACCACGGCCACGGCTTCATGGAAGGCATCTTCGTGCCGCCGACCGACCCGGTGAGCCTGGCCTACGTGGCCTCGCTCGAAGCCGCGAAGGGCGCCGAGCGCACCGACGAGATCCTGCGCGTGAACCGGCACAACACCATCGTGTATCCGAGCTGTTCGCCGCACACCTCGTTCCAGCAGATCCGCGTGATCCGGCCGCTCTCGGTGGACCGCACGCTGGTCGAGATCTTCAGCTTCCGGCTCAAGGGCGCGCCCGAGGCCACCTTCCAGCGCACGCTCAAGTACACCAACATCGTCAACGCGCCCTCGTCGAACGTGATGTCCGACGACCTGGAGGCCTACAACCGCGTGCAGGAAGGCCTGGGCTCCGACGGCGGCGACTGGGTCAGCATGCACCGCGCCGCGGGGCGCGACCAGCCGCTGCCGGGCGGGCGCGCGTCCAACGGCAACAGCGAGATGCCCTCGCGCAACATGTTCGCGGCGTGGGCCGGGTACATGGGCGTCGACACGGGCACGCAGACCGGGAGCGCCGAATGAACTTCCGCGACTGGAACGAACAGCAGGACCTCACGCAGTTCCTGCACCACGAGGCGCGCCTGCTCGACGAGCACCGCTGGGACGAATGGCAGAAGCTCTTCACGCCCGACGGCCTGTACTGGGTGCCGCTGGTGCACGGCCAGGTCGACCACCTCAACCACGCCTCGCTGTTCTGCGAGGACGCGCTGCTGCGCTCGATGCGCGCGCGGCGGCTCGAGCAGGCGCGTGCCTATTCGCAGCAGCCGCCCACGCGCACCGTGCACGTGCTGGGCAACATCGCGCTCGAATCGCGCGACGACGACGCAACCTGCACCGTGCGCTCGACCTTCCTGCTGCTGGAGTGGCGCAAGACCGAACAGCGCACCTTCGGCGGCAGCGTGCGGCACACGCTGCGCCGCGCCGACGACGGCTGGCGCATCCAGACCAAGCGCATCGACCTCGTCAACTGCGACGCGCCGCACGAAGCCTTGCAGGTGTTCCTGTGAAGGCCGCGCTGCTGGCGATGCACTACCAGAACGACGTGCTGCACGTCGACGGCAAGGTGCGCGTGGGCGTGGCCGCCGACGACCCCGCGCGCCCGCGCCTCATCGCCGCGACCGCACGGCTGATCGCCGGTGCGCGCGCGAACGGCGTGCCGGTGATCTTCGTGCGCATCGCCTTCGCACCCGACTACGCGGACTGCCTGCACAACTGCACGCTGTTCCGGCGCGTGGCGGAGAGCGGCGCGGTGCAGGAAGGCAGCTGGGGCGCCGGCTTCTACGACGAGCTCGCGCCGCTGCCGGGCGAGGCCATCGTCACCCACAAGCGCAACAACCCCTTCTGGGCCAGCGGGCTCGAAGAGGCGGTGCGTGCCACCGGTGCCAGCCGCCTGTACGTGGCCGGCATCGCGACCAACCACGTCGTCGAGCACGGCGCGCGCCACGCGAGCGACCTGGGCTACGACGTGGCGGTCGTCGCCGACGCCTGCAGCACCGCGCAGGCGCACCTGCAGGCAGCGAGCCTCGAAACCCTGGCGATGCTCGCGGACGTGGTGCACGTGGACGACGCCGTCGCGCAAATGGGAGGCCGGTCATGACGGCGCTGCAAGGCAAGGTCGCGATCGTGACGGGCGCCGCCGCACTGCTGGGCAGCGCCATCGTGCGGGCCTTCGTGCAGGCCGGCGCGCGCGTGGTCGCCGTCGACATCGACGCGGCGCGCGGCGCCGCACTGGCGGCCGATGTGGGCGCAGGCTGCCGCTTCGTCGCCTGCGACATCGCCTCGGACGATGCGCTCGATGCACTCGTGGCCGGCACGCTGCGCACCGAAGGCCGCATCGACTTCCTCGTCAACAACGCCGTGGTCTACGGCGATGCAGGCCTGGATTCCGCGCGCGCCGACTGGCTGGCCGCGCTGAACGTCAACCTGGTCTCGGGCGCGATGCTGGTGCAGAAGACTGCCGACGCGCTGGCTGCGCACGGCGGCGCCATCGTGAACATGGGCAGCGTCGGCGGCAAGTTCGGCGCGGCGGGCCGGGCGCTGTACCCCGCAGCCAAGGCCGCCATCCTGCAGCTCACGCGCAACCAGGCCGCCACGCTGGCGCCGCGCGGCGTGCGGGTGAACTCGGTGTCGCCGGGCTGGACCTGGTCGGACGCGCTGTCGCGCATGGCGAACGGCGACCGCGCACGCGCTGACCGCGTCGGCGCGCCGATGCACCCGCTGGGCCGCGTGGGCGACGGCGACGACGTGGCGCAGGTGGTGCTGTTCCTGTGCTCGGACGCGGCGCGCTTCGTGACCGGTGCGGACATTCCGGTCGACGGCGGCTTCTCGATGCTGGGGCCGGACCAGGGGCGGTCGGCGCGGGACTGGTTCGAGGCGTAGCAGCCGTTCAGCCGCGCGACTGCCGCAGCGCGCCCGGCGTGCCGCCCAGATGGCGGCGGCACAGGCGCACGAAGTGCGAGGCATCAGCCAAGCCGACGCGCAGCCCGATCTGCGCCACGCTCAGGCGGTCGAAGCGCGCATCGGCCAGCATGCGCTGCGCCACCTGCATGCGGCAGGCGGCCAGCGCGTTGGCGAACGTCGTCGCGCCCTCGCCCGCTTGCGCGAGGCAGCGGTGCAGGCTGCGCTCCGAAATGCCGAGCCCCTGCGCCACGGCCGCGGCCGTGAGGCCCGCCTCGGCATGGCGCTCGCGCGTGGCGTCGAGCACGCGCTGGCGCAAGGCCGCGCGGCCACACGCGTCGGGCACCGCCACGCCGGGACCGAGCGCCAGGGCCAGCAGGCCGCCGAGCTGGTCGGCCAGCAGCGCCGCCGGCAGCGGCGGCCGCGTGGCCACTTCGGGCGAGAGTGCCCGGGCAAAGCCGCTGAGCGCCGCGCCCCAGCCGCTGTGGCCGTCGATGCGGCGCGCCACGTGGTCTCCGGCATCGGGCAGCCACGACTCGACCCAGGCGGTCGGCAGCTCGATCGACACGGTGTCAGCCGACTGCTGCAGGTGGAAGGCGTAGCAGCGGCGCGAATCGACCAGCACCGCGTCGCCGGGCAGCAGGCGCGCCGAGCGCTCCTCCTGCACCGCGACCCAGGGCGAATCGGCCTTGCACAGCAGGTAGTAGTAGTTCTGGCGGCTGTGGGCGATGGCGCGGCGCGTGCGGTAGACGTCTTGCGCGCTGCCGCGCACGCGGTTCACATGCAGTGGCCCAAGCGGTGCGGATTCGAGCGAGGCGCCGAAGCCGCCGGCCTGCGGGCTGGTCACATCCATCTCGAGAAAGCCCTCGCAGATCGCGCCGATCCAGTAGTCCAGCCGCTGCGGCGGCGGCACCGCGTCGGTCGACCAGGTGTGGATCGCTGCGGGGGTTGCGGACATGGCGGCGGAGGTCATCCCGCCAACATAGCCAGCCCCGACCCGTTTGCCAAGCGGGTATAGACGCCCTCCGACGCCGCGCCGCACAGGTGCCCGGCACAATGACCGGCTACTTTTTTCCAACCGCACACGCACGAAGGGCCCGGCACACATGAGCAAGCAAAGCGATTTCGGATTGATCGGCCTGGCCGTGATGGGACAGAACCTGGTGCTGAACGTGGAAAGCCGCGGCTTCCAGGTCAGCGTCTACAACCGCACCGAGGCCACCACCGAGGCCTTCATTGCCGCCAACCCCGGCAAGAAGCTGGTCGGCGCCAAGACGCTCGAAGAATTCGTTCAAAGCCTGGCCAAGCCCCGCAAGATCCAGATCATGGTGAAGGCCGGTGCGCCGGTCGACCAGGTGATCGAACAGCTGATCCCACTGCTCGACAAGGACGACATCGTCATCGACGGCGGCAACAGCCTGTACACCGACACCGAGCGCCGCGACGCCTACCTCGCGAGCAAGGGCCTGCGCTTCATCGGCGCGGGCGTGTCGGGCGGCGAGGAAGGCGCGCGCAAGGGGCCGTCGATCATGCCCGGCGGGCCGCTCTCGACCTGGGAGGTGATGAAGCCGATCTTCGAGAGCATCGCGGCCAAGGTGGACGGCGAGCCCTGCGTCATTCACATCGGCCCGGGCGGCGCGGGCCACTACGTGAAGATGGTGCACAACGGCATCGAGTACGGCGACATGCAGCTGATCTGCGAGGCCTACAGCCTGTTCAAGGCCGCCGGCTTCACGACCGACGAGATGGCCGCGATCTTCAACGAGTGGAACGAGGGCGAGCTGCAGAGCTACCTGATCCAGATCACCGCCAAGGCGCTCGAACAGAAAGACCCGGAAACCGGCCAGCCGGTGGTCGACCTCATCCTGGACAAGGCCGGCCAGAAAGGCACGGGCCAGTGGACGCTGCTGAACGCGGCCGAGAACGCGGTGGTCATCAGCACCATCAACGCCGCGGTCGAGGCGCGCGTGCTGTCGTCGCAGAAGAAGGCACGCGTCGCGGCCAGCCAGCTGCTGCACGGGCCGGTGCCCGCGCTGTCGATCGAGAAGCAGGCCCTCGTGGCCAAGGTGCACGACGCGCTCTATGCCTCGAAGGTCATCAGCTACACGCAGGGCTTCGACCTCATCCAGACGATGGGCGAGAAGAAAGGCTGGAAGCTCGACCTGGCGGGCATCGCGTCGATCTGGCGCGGCGGCTGCATCATCCGCGCGCGCTTTTTGAATCGCATCACCGACGCCTTCCGCACCGACCCGGCGCTGGGCAACCTGATGCTCGACCCGTTCTTTCAGGACCTGCTGAACCGCACGCAGCAGAACTGGCGCGAGGTGGTGGCGCTGGCGGTCAGCAACGGCATTCCGGTGCCGGCCTTCAGCGCCTCGCTGGCCTACTACGACAGCTACCGCACGGCACGCCTGAGCGCGAACCTGCTGCAGGCGCAGCGCGACTTCTTCGGGGCGCACACGTACGAGCGGGTCGACAAGCCTGAAGGCCAGTTCTTCCATACGGACTGGCCCGAAGTCATCGAGTAAGCGGCGTCCGGGCTCAGAACAGATTGCCCTGCCCTTGCGCGCCTGGCGGCCGGAAGGCCGAGGTATCGAGCGCAATCCGCTCGCGGTTGAAGCCCAGCCGGTTCGTCGCCTTCTGGAAGCGCTGGTGGATCAGGTCGGCCCACAGGCCGCTGCCCTTCATGCGCGTGGCGAAGTCGGCGTCGTAGTCCTTGCCGCCGCGCATCTCGTGGATGCGCGCCATCACACGCTCGGCGCGCTGCGGGTAGTGCAGCTCGAGCCATTCCTTGAAGAGCGGCGCCACCTCCCACGGCAGCCGCACCACGGTGTAGAAGGCGCTGCGCGCGCCGGCCTCCCAGGCGGCTTCGAGCACCTGCTCCATGTCTTCGGTGATGAACGGAATCTGCGGCGCCACGCTCACGCCCACCGGCACGCCGGCCTCGGCCAGGGTGCGGATGGTGCGCAGCCGCCGGTGCGGTGCGGCGGCGCGCGGCTCGAGCTTGCGCGCCAGTTCGCCGTCGAGCGTTGTGATCGTGACGTACACAGCCGCGAGCCGGTCGGCCGCCATCGGCGCGATCAGGTCGAGGTCGCGCTCCACGGCGCTCGACTTGGTGATGAGCGCGAACGGATGCCGCACCTCGCTCAGCAGCTCGATCACGCCGCGCGTGAGGCGCAGCTCGCGCTCGATGGGCTGGTAGCAGTCGGTCGCGGTGCCGATGGCGAGGTTGCTGGGGCGGTAGCTCTTGCGCCCGAGTTCGGCGCGCAGCACCTCGACGAGGTTGCGCTTGGCGATGAGCTTGGTCTCGAAGTCGAGGCCGGGCGAGAGGTTCAGGTAGCTGTGCGTGGGCCGCGCAAAGCAGTAGATGCAGCCGTGCTCGCAGCCGCGGTACGGGTTGAGCGAACGGTCGAAAGGAATGTCGGGCGACTCGTTGCTGCTGAGCACCGACTTCACGTCTTCGAAGCGCACCTCGGTGGCCAGCGGCAGCAGTTCGGCGGCCTCGGCTTCGCCCTCTTCCAGCGTGCCCCAGCCGTCGTCGAAGGCGTCGCGCTCGTCTTTGGAGAACCGGTGCGCGAGCCGCGTGGCCGCGCCACGGCCCTTGATGATGTGGATGGGAACCTGGGCGGCGGGCATGGCGAGTCCTTGGAAGGAGGCAGGAAACAAGTCGAACAACTGTTTATTCATACAGTATTTCACTTTTAATCCTGCCGTGCAGTATTTTTTTGTTTCTGTCTTGACAGAAATTTAGGAATTCCTAAACTCGACGCCATGGAACTCACCGACATTCAACGCAAGTTCGTCCTGCACTGGGGCGAGATGGGCTCCATGTGGGGCGTGAACCGCACGGTCTCGCAGATCCACGCCCTGCTGTTCGCCCATGGCAAGCCGATGCACGCCGAAGAGCTGTCGGAAACGCTGGGCGTGGCCCGCTCCAACGTCAGCAACAGCCTGAAGGAGTTGCAGGCCTGGAACCTCGTGCGCGTCACCCACACGCTGGGCGACCGGCGCGACTACTTCGAGACCAGCGTCGACGTGTGGGAACTGTTCCGCACCGTGGTGCGCGAGCGCAAGGAGCGCGAGTTCGACCCCACCATCCGCGTGCTGCGCGAGATCGTTTCCAGCCCCGATTTCCAGAAGGAGCCGCCCGATGCGCAAGACCGCATCCGCTCCACCATGGACCTCATGACCAAGCTCGCCACCTGGGCCGACGAGATGCTGCGGCTGTCGCCCGGCACGCTCGACAAGGTGCTCACGCTCGGCGCCAGCGTGCAGAAGTTCGTGCGCGGCGACACCGCACCGCCACCGCCCCCCGACAAGGGCGACGACCCCGACGCGCACCACGCCAGCCTGCCGATGATCTGAGAAAGGCAGCGTCCTTTTTTTTGCCTTCTTATTTCTGTTTTGACTGAAATATCGAGAACCAAGAACGTCATGACCCGCTTCGCTCCCGCCACCTACCCGCTCACGGTTTATTTCGACGCCACCTGCCCGCTGTGCACGGCCGAGATGGGCGCCATGCAGGCGCGCGACAGCGCTGGCCGGCTGCGCCTGATCGACTGCTCGCCCGTCGGCTTCGCGAACGGCCCGGCGCCGCGCGAGGCGCTGATGCGTTCACTGCACGCGGTCGATGCGGCTGGCCAACTGCGCGTGGGCGTGAACGCCATCCGCGCCTGCCGCGCCGCGGTGGGCCTGCCGGCCGGTGGCGCGGTGCTCGATCTGCCGGTGATCGGCCGGCTGGCCGACCGCGCCTACGCGGTGCTGGCCCGCAACCGCTACCGGCTGCCGCGCTGGCTGGTGCTGCGGCTCGCGGGGCACGGTGCGATCGCGCCAACCACCTGCGCCGACGACCACTGCAAGCTCTGAAAAAACTCACATCGCCTGAAGGAGTTTCGATGCCCGACGTCTTCCAGCCCGACTTCCGCCTGCCCGGCACCGCGCGGCCCACGCCGCCCGCGGTCGAAGGCCACGTGAGCCGCGAGGACACGCAGGACTATTTCACCGAGGTCGCCGACGACTACCGCGCCTGGAGCCCGAGCTACAACATGCACTTCGGCTTCTGGCGCCTGGGCCTGAACCCGCTGCGGCGCGAAGGCATGCTGATCGAGATGAACCGCACCGTCGGTCGCGCACTGCAGCTCGACACCGCCACCACCGGCCCGCGCTGCGTGCTCGACCTCGGCTGCGGCGCCGGCGCCACCTCGCGCACGCTGGTCGACGACGACCCTGCGCTGCATGCGGTCACCGTGACCAACGTGCCGGTGCAGAACGGCATCGCCGCGCGGCTCGACGCCCGGGCCGGCGTGGCCGACCGCGTTGCGCACGTCGAGGCCGACTACACGCGCACCGGCCTGCCCGCCGCCCAGGCCGATGGCGCCTGGGCACTCGAAAGTGCCTGCTATGCAGAAGGCACCGCCAAGGCCAACTTCGTGCGCGAAGCCGCGCGGCTGCTCAAGCCCGGCGCGCGGCTGGTGGTGGTCGACGGCTTCCTGCTGCGCCGCCAGCCGGGCCGCCTCGCGGGCTGGCTGCACCGCCTGTGGGCCGACAGCTGGGCCGTGCCCACGCTGGCCGTGCGCGAAGACTTCGTCGCCGCGCTGCGCACGCACGGCTTCGACGACATCGAAGTGACGTCGCTGCGCTGGCGCGTGGCACCGAGCGCGCTGCACATCCCGGTGCTGGCCACGCGCTTCACGCTGGCCGAACTCTGGAAGGCGCGCGGCAAGCTCAGCCCCTGGCGGCGCAAGCACATCGTGGCCAGCTACTGCGCGCTCGCGCTGGGCATGTTCTGGCGCGACTTCGACTACGCCATGGTGACGGCCCGGCGCCGCGCCGACTGAGCCCCCGCCAGAAAGAAGAGGAGAAGAGATTTCCATGCGCACCGATCCCGAAGAAAGCAGGCGCGCCGACCTGGCCCCCAACAACGAAGTGCCGGCCGCCAAGCCCGTGCGCGGCATGCCCTTCGGCTGGTTCTGGCCGATGTTCGCCGGCGCGGCGGTCGCGTTCGTGCTGCGCATCGTCTTCGGCGGCGGCCCCGGCGAGCCCTTCTCGGCCATGTTGGGCTCCTTTGTCTATCTCGCGCCCGCGGCATGCGGCGCGGTCACCGTGTACATGGCCGAGCGCATCGAGCGGCGCAGCTGGGGCTACTACCTCTGGGCGCCGTGGGTGGCCACTGCGCTGTTCGTCGGCGGCACGCTGATGGTGTTCATCGAGGGCATCATCTGCGCCGCCTTCATCGTGCCGCTGTTCGCGGTGATGGGCAGTGTCGGCGGGCTGGCCATGGGCATCGTGTGCCGCATCACCAACTGGCCGAAGCCCGCGCTCTACAGCTTTGCCCTGGTGCCGCTGCTGCTCGGCGGCATCGAGCCGCAATGGCCCAACCCGGACCAGTTCTCGAACACCTCGCGCACGCTCTTCATTGCAGCGCCGGCCGAGCGCGTGTGGCACGAGCTCAACGCCGCGCGCGACATCCGCCCCAGCGAAGTCGGCGACGCGTGGGCCTACCGCGTCGGCGTGCCGATGCCGGTGTCGGGCGTGACCGTCGACACGCCCGAGGGCCGCGTGCGCCAGGTGCAGTGGCAGAAGAACGTGCACTTCGACGAGGTCGTCACCGAGTGGCAACCCAACCGCCTGCTGAAGTGGCGCTTCCGCTTCACGCCCGACTCCTTCCCCGCCGGCGCGCTCGACGACCACGTGATGATTGGCGGCCAGTACTTCGACCTGCGCGACGCCACCTACACCCTGACCCCGCGCGACGGTGGCACCGAGCTGCGCGTCGCGGTGTCGTGGCGGCTGAGCACGCGCTTCAACTGGTATGCGGACCCGGTCATGCAGTTCCTGCTTGGCGACGCTTCCGAGAACATCCTGCGCTTCTACAAGGCGCGCAGCGAAGCCACTCTGGCGGTGGCAGGATGAGCGCGCCCCCCGTCTTCCAGCAGGCGCTCGGCCCCGCATGGAACCAGCTCGGCGACGTCATCCGCCGCCACTACACGATGGCGCCGTTCTCTGACGACTACGTGTGCGTGCGCGGCACGATGCGCGAGGTCTGGCACGCCCCGTGGGCTGCGCTGCTGATGCCCTTCGGCCGGTTGTTCGGCGCGCTGGTGCCGCACCAGGGCACCCACGTGCCGATCGAGGTGCACTACCGCTGCCACCCCGACGACGCCCACCTCTACTGGGACCGCGTCTTCCACTTCCCGGGCAGGCCGCCCTTCCATTTCCGTTCGCACATGGAACACGACGCGAGCCAAGGCAACGAGGTGATCGAGTACGTGCGCTTCGGCATCGGCATGCGCCTGGCGGTGAGCGCGGAAGATGGCGCGGTGGTGTTCCGCGACAGGGGCTACATTTGGCGCATCGCGGGGCTGCGCATTCCGCTGCCGCTGGGCCTCTTGCTCGGCACCGCCTATGTCGAGGAGCGGCCCGACCCCACCGACCCCGATCACTTCACCATGAAGATGCTGCTGCGCCACCGCTGGTTCGGCGACGTGTTCCGCTACAGCGGACGTTTCCGCCTCGGTTCACAATGAGCCCACCATGCCGCGCCGCCCCGAAAACCTCTACGCCCAGTACCACGCCCACATCTACTTCGCACCCGATACGGTGGCGCAGGCGCGCGCCCTCTGCGAGCGGGCGGGCCACGAGCTGATGGTGGTGGTCGGCCGCGTGCACGAACGCCTCGTCGGCCCGCACCCCCACTGGAGCTGCCAGCTGGCCTTCGACGCCGCCGAGTTCGACGAGGTCATCGGCTGGCTCGACGCCAACCGCAACGGCCTCGATGTGTTCGTGCACGGCGTGACCGGCGACGACTTCGCGGACCACACGACGCATGCGATGTGGCTGGGCGAAGAGAGCGCGCTCGATCTGCGGATGTTCCGGCGCTAGAGCGCTTCGTCGCGCGCCTGCGCCAGCAGCGCGCACACCTCGTCATCCGTCGTCTGCGAGAAATCGCCGTACCAGGCGCCAACCGCGCGAAACACCGTGGGGCAGCGCACGCACAACACATCGTCGGCTTCGCGCTGCAAGACCTCGCAGGCCTCGGGCGAGCCCACGGGCACGGCGGCGACGATGGTGCCGGCGCCCTGCCGGCGCAGCCCGCGAACGGCCGCGCGCATCGTGGCACCGGTGGCAAGCCCGTCGTCGATCACGAGCACCGTGCGGCCTTGCACATCGCACGCCGGACGATCACCGCGGTAGACCTGCGTGCGGCGCGCCAGCTCCGCGCGTTCGGCGCGGACGACGGCATCGATCTCCGACGGGCGCAGGTCCAGCGTGCGCACCAGGTGCTCGTCGATCTCGGGCACGCCATCGCCCGCGAGCGCGCCGAAGGCGTACTCGGGTTGTTCCGGCAGGCCCAGCTTGCGAACCACCAGCACGTCGAGCGGCAGCCGCAGCGCGCGGGCCACCTCGAAGGCCACCGGCACGCCGCCGCGCGGCAGCGCCAGCACCACGGCGTCCGGAAATCCGCCACGCCGCTGCAGCAACGCAGCGAGCTGGCGGCCGGCCTGTGCGCGATCACGAAACTTCACGGCGTGTGCTCCCGACACGGGATGTTCACACGCTGTTGGCGTCGAGGCGAGCCCCGGCGCAAAGACCCGGATCGCGGCGTGCATTAACTAACTCGCAGCCTCTTGCGTTTCCACCTCGGCGTCCGACGCGCCGCCGTGCACCTTGAAGAACTGCGCCCCTTCGACCTTCTGCCCGATGGCCTGCTCATACGCCGCGCGCACATCGTCGGGCTGCCCGGCCTGACCGAAGAAGTCCTTCAGGTACGGCCCCAGCAGCGGATGCGCCGCCAGTTCCTCGCGCGGCAGGCCGTGCAGCATCTCGTCGCGGCAGGCCGACGGCAGGCTCACGTCGTGGTTCTTCTCGGGGTCGCGGATGAGGCCCTTGGGCTCGTGCGACGGGTCGGACTGCATCGACTCGAGTTCTTCAAAAAAGCGCCGCCGCATCATCACGATGCCCTTGTCGCTCTGACCTAGCTTCTCGCGCGTGCGGTCGGTCACGGTGCCCTGCCCCACCCACACGACGAAGTCCTGGTTGGCGACATGGCTGGTGATCCAGCGGCCCGTGACCGAATCTTTGATGGGGCCGTACCACGAGGGAATGCGCTCCTGCACGTACGGTTCCTGTTCGGTGGGCACGCGGCTGAGCACCCA
Organism: Variovorax sp. RO1; assembly: GCF_002849325.1. Taxonomy (NCBI): domain Bacteria; kingdom Pseudomonadati; phylum Pseudomonadota; class Betaproteobacteria; order Burkholderiales; family Comamonadaceae; genus Variovorax; species Variovorax sp. RO1. Next base: position 193,674 of record NZ_PKMT01000004.1, on the reverse strand, counting down.
CAGCACGCTCAGCGTGTGGTGGTCATCGATCGGCACGCGCCATTCGAAGTGGTGGCCGAGGAAGAAGCCGTTGGGCCACAGCGTGACGCGGCCGGTGGTCCACATGACGTTGTCTTCGCGCTCGCCGCCGCGCAGGCGCTTGTAGACGAAGCCGTGCTCGAACTCTTCGAAGGCCAGCTTCAGGTGCGTGGGCACGTAGGGGCCTTCGTCGCCCTGCAGGCGCGTGGTCCAGTTGTTGTGCGTCCATTCGAAATGCACGGGGTCGATGGAGTTCTCCTGGCACTGGAACCAGTTGCAGGGAATCTCGGCGAACACGGCCTGCGCGAAGCCGTTCTTGCAGTTGAAGAGTTCCCAGTCGGGCAGCAGCGGCGCAGGCTGCGGGCCCATGTAGACCCACAGCAGGCCGGCCTTTTCCTGCACCGGGTAGGCCTTGATCTTCGTGTTCTTGCGCATGCGCGCATCGGGGTCCAGCGTTTCTTCAAAGGGCTGGTGGATGCACTGGCCGCTCGTGTCGTACTGCCAGCCGTGGTAGCTGCAGCGCAGGCCGCACTTCTCGACGTAGCCGTACGACATGTCGGCGTTGCGGTGCGGGCAGCGCCGATCGACCAGGCCGTAGTTGCCGCTCAGATCCTTGTAGAGCACCAGGTCCTCGCCGAGGATGCGCAGCGGCTTCACGGCCTTGTCGTCGAACTCGCTGGCGCCGGCGATCGGGTGCCAGTAGCGGCGCAGGTAGTCGCCCATGGGCTTGCCCGGACCGACTTCGGTCAGCAGGCGGTTCTTTTCTTCGCTCAACATGCATCGTCTCCTTGGGTGTCTGCTTGTCGTCAATCGGCGCGGATGCCGAACTCGCGCACCAGCTTGCCGAAGCGCTGGTCGTCGTCGCTGATCTGCTGTGCCAGCACGGCCGGCGCGCCGCCCACGGGCTCGATGCCGAGCGCAGCCATGCGGGCCTGCACGTCGGGCATCTTCAGGATCTCGTTGAAGTGGCGGTTGAGCGTCTGCACGACCTCGGCTGGCAAGGCCTTCGGCCCAAGCAGGCCCATCCAGGCGCTCACGTCCATGTCGCGGTAGCCCAATTCCAGGAAGGTGGGCACGTGGGGCATGAGCTTCGTGCGCTGGCGCTCGGCCACGGCCAACGGCACGAGCTTGCCGGCGGTGATGTGGGCCGCCACCGCGCCCGGCGTGATCCAGCCTACGCTCACGTGACCGCCCAGCGTGTCGTTGACCACCGGCGCCACGCCGCGGTACGGCGCATGCGCAACGGCAATGCCGGCGTCCTTGTTGAAGAGCTCGCCCGCGATGTGCATCGGCGAGCCCGCGCCCGGCGTGCCGTAGGTGAAGGCCTTGCCGGCCTTGGCGCCGGCCACGAGCTGCGCCACGTTCTGGATGCCGCTCGTGGGCGCCGTGACCATCAGCACCGGGATGTTGCCGGTCTTGACGATGGGGGTGAAGTCTTTCACCACGTCGTGCGCCACGCCGGGGCCGGCCTTCAGCACGTGCTGCGCAATGGGAAAGGTGCTGGGCGTGAAGAGCAGCGTGTAGCCGTCGGCCGGCGCCTTCGCGACCCAGGCGTTGCCGATCATGCCGCTCGCGCCGGGGCGGTTGTCGATGAGCACCGGCTGGCCGACGCGCTGTGCGAGCTTCTCGGCGTAGGCGCGCGCGATGGCGTCGGTGTCGCCGCCGGCCGGGTAGGCGACGACGATGGTGATCGGCTTCGTCGGCCACGCTTGCGCCAGGGACGCCGTGGCGGCACACAGCAAAAGAATGGCTCCTGCAGCGGCACGGACCGCGTTTCTTTGGTGAAACATGATGTTGTTTTCCTTCTCGGTGGGACGACGTTGGGTGTCATCGGACTGTAGGAATGCCGCCGCGCTGCCAGAAGATATAGTTTCACTGAGTGAACCTTTTTTCTTCGGAGGCGGCATGTCAGACACCACCGGCGCGCAGAGCGTCAAGTCGATCGACGCACTGCGCCGCGGGCTCGACGTGATGCTGGCGATCCAGCGATCGTCGGCCGTCACGCTGCAGGAGCTGCACCGGCAGACAGGCCTCTCGAAGGCCACGCTGCTGCGCATCTTGAAGACGCTGCAGCAGGCCGGATGGGTCGAGCGCAACGAGCTGGAGAAGCGCTACGTTCCCACCTCGGCCACCGGCCAGTCGGGCACCGCAGCGGCGTGGCGCACGCGGCTCACGGCCCTGGCGGCGTCGCCGCGCGCCACGCTGCAGCGGCTGGTGCCGTGGCCGATCGACCTCGGCGTGCGCGACGGCACGGCCATGCTGATCCTCGACACCGACCGGCCGCGCAACGGGCTCGCGGTGAACTACCGGGCACTGGGCTTTCGCCCGCCGATGCTGTTGTCGTCGCTCGGGCGTTGCTACCTCGCCTTCTGCCCCGAAGACGAGCGCCGAGAAATCCTCGCCGCACTGGCGCGTTCACCGAACGATTTCGACCGCGGCGCGCGGCGCCCCGACAGCATCCGCCGCATGGTGGCGCACGCACGCGACCAGGGCTACGCCGCGCGCGACCCCACGTCCACCAGCCTCGATTCGCCCGACCGCTTCGGCGCGGTGTCGGTGCCGGTGCGGCTGGGCGATCAGGTGGTGGGTTGCCTCAGTTGCGCGTGGCTGCCGACGGTGAAGAGCGAGCGCGAGATCGTGACGGCGCACCTGGGCGAGCTGCAGCAGGCCGCGCAAAGCATCGAGCGACGGCTGCGGCAAGACGGCCTCGGCCTGCCGCCCGCGAGCCCCTGAAGAACAAGCGTCAGAACTCGGCCTCGAGCTCGTCGATCTCGTCGGGCTCCTGCAGCGCGGCGGCCACCCATTCCTTCATGGCGGGAAGTTCCATCACGCGCTTGCAGTAGGCGGCGCAGGTGCTGTCGAGTGCCACGTCGTAGCTCAGGAAGCGCGTGACCACGGGTGCGTACATCGCGTCGGCCATGCCGGGCTGCTTGCCGAACAGGTAGGGACCGCCGTAGGCCTTGAGGCACTCGCGCCAGATGGCGACGATGCGGTCGATGTCGCCCTGCGCGCGCGACCACACCTTGAAGTTCTTGAAGCGGGCCTTGATGTTCATCGGCAATGCGCCGCGCATCGAGGCAAAGCCCGAGTGCATCTCGCCGCAGATGGCGCGGCAGTGCGCGCGCGCCGCGGCGTCGGCGGGCAACAGGCCGGCCTTCGGCTTGATCTCGTTCAGGTACTCGCCGATGGCCAGCGTGTCCCACACCTTGATGCCGCCGTGCTGCAGCGAGGGCACCAGCATCGACGACGACAGCAGCAGCATCTCGGCCTTCATGGCCGGGTCGTCGGGCGGGATGACCTTCTCGCTGAAGTCCAGCCCCGCGAGCCTGCACATCAGCCAGCCGCGCAGCGACCACGCGCCGTAGTTCTTGCTGCTGATCGTGAGAACGGGTTTGGCCATCGCGACACTCCTTGGACGATGCCAAGTGTGTGCAAGCGCCGTGCCATGAGATGCAATGTTTGTTGGCCCGCAACTTGCCTGCACCCCCTGCATGCTGTACCGCGCTTACCAGAACCAGGCCGACCTGCTCTCGCCATGGCGACTCACCGCGCAGTACCTGGGCCGCGCACTCTGGCAGAACGACACCGAGCGCACCGCGCTGCGGCGCATGGCCGCACGCTGCGAGGTCTTCTCGCGCATGCGGCTCACCCACACGCGGCCCGACTACGGCATTGACTCGGTCATGGTCGACGGCACCGACGTGCCCGTGCACGAAGAGGTCGCGCTGGTCTCGCCTTTCGGCACCTTGCTGCACTTTCGCAAGGCGCACACCGATGCGGTGCACCCGCGCGTGCTGCTGGTCGCACCACTGTCGGGCCATTTCGCGACCTTGCTGCGCGAAACCGTGCGCACCCTGCTGCGCGACCACGACGTGTACCTGACCGACTGGCACAACGCGCGCGACGTGCCGCTGTGGCAGGGCGGCTTCGGGCTCGACGACTACACGCTGCAGCTGATGCGCTTCCTCGAGGCGATGGGCCCGGGCGCGCACATGGTGGCCGTGTGCCAGCCCTGCGTGGCCGCACTGGCCGCGACCGCGCTCATGGCCGAAGACGACCACCCGGCCACGCCGCGCAGCCTCACGCTGATGGCGGGGCCGGTCGATTGCCGCATCAACCCGACCGGCGTGAACGTGCTCGCAACCAGCAAGCCCATCGAGTGGTTCCGCCGCAACCTCATCAGCCATGTGCCGTGGCCGCATGCGGGCGCGATGCGGCGCGTGTACCCTGGCTTCCTGCAACTCACGGCCTTCATGAGCATGAACCCCGAGCGCCACAAGAAGCAGTTCGAGGACATGGAGCGCCTGCTCGTCGAGGGCGAGCTCGACAAGGCCCGCACCATCGCCGACTTCTACGACGAGTACCTGGCGGTGAACGACCTGCCGGCCGAGTTCTACCTGGAGACCGTCGAGCGCGTGTTCCAGACCTACGACCTGCCGCGCGGCGTGCTCACCGTGGCCGGGCGCACCGTGAACCCCGCGGCGATCCGGCGCACCGCACTGCTCACGGTGGAAGGCGAGCGCGACGACATCTGCGCGGTCGGCCAGACCGTGGCCGCGCAAGACCTGTGCAGCGGCATCCGCCCGTACCTCAAGACGCACCACCTGCAGGCCGGTGTGGGGCACTACGGCGTGTTCAGCGGCAGCAAATGGAACACGCAGATCTACCCGCGCGTGCGCGAAACGATCCACGCGGCCGACGAACTGCACTAGGGCCAATCTGGCAGAGACCGCGGGGGCTTTGGTTGCCCGAACGCCCCCGGCTTTCTACAATCGACCCTATGAACGTCATGGTTTTCATTGCCGGTTTCGATCGCACGGCGGCCTCCGCGGCCCCGGGCGATGCGCGCGTGCGCGCGCCCGCCGCAATGACGGCGAGGTCGCAGCAGACCCTCGCACATCCCTGAGCCCGGCGGTCAGCCTCCTTTTTTCTTCAGCGCACATCGACCGTCGGGCACCTGCCCCGCGCGGTCGCGCGCCCTGGCCCTGATCGCTTGATCGATCGGCCCGGGCAACGCACCACTTCCCCAGCGTCCGACCTTCTTCCCGCCTCCGGCCCCATGCCGCGCGGAAGAGCCTCGCCCGCTTCGTCGTCGTGTTTCGTCGTGAGGATTTCCCCGTGGTGGCTCTTGCCTGCTCCCCTTTCGTTCCTTTTTCGCCTTCGCCTGCCCTGCCGCCCTGGCCCGCATGGCTGTCGTTCGACGCGCTGCGCTGCCGCTTCCTGCGGCCGGCCGAACTGCGCATCGACGTCGACCCGAAGAAGGGTCGTCCGAGCGAGCCGCTGACGCCCGTGTACGAGCGCATGCGCGCCATGGGCGACCGCGTGCAGGACCTGCCCGCACTGCGTCTGGACGACCCCGACCTGCGCGCGCGCTTTCGCGAGGCCGACGGCGAGACCTATGTGTACATCGAGGATGTGCGCCACCAGCGGCTGGTCGGCTACACCGTGTTCAACCGCCTCATCGAACTCGACCGCCGCGCCGACCGCCACATCCGTGCGCCGCATTCGCAGTACGACCCCGCCTACCAGCGGCGCGGGCTGGCCACGGCCGTGTACCGCTGGGCACTCGGCAGTGGCATGTGCCTGATGAGCGGCGCGCGCCAGTCGCCGGGCGCGCATGCGCTGTGGCTGCGCCTGGGGCGTGACTACACGACGGGCTTTGTCGACCTGCGCGAGAAGCGCTTGAGTTATCTCGGCGACGAAGTGGATGGCGACACGCTGTCGCAGCTGCACACGCGCATGTTCATGCTCGGCGAAGGCTGGACGCTGGAGCGTTTCAGTAGCGAAACGCGCATGGCGATGTTGGAAGTCGCCTAAGCCTGCGGCAACCGCTCGCGCAGGAACCCGATGAGCTCCTGCGCCGCCACATTGCGCATCGGCCCCGGCAGGTAGGCCAGCACCACGCGCCGCTCGATGCGCGGCGCCGACAACGGCACCACGGCCAGCTCGGGGTCGCGCAGCGACGAGGTGTACAGCCGCGGCATCAGCCCCAGCGCCTGCCCGCTGCGCACCAGCGCATAGAGCGTTTCGGAATAGCTCACGCGGTACGGCTGCGCGCCTTGCGCGAACTGCGCGCGCGCCGGGTCGCCCAGCGCCGGCATGCTGCCGCTTTCGAACAGCACGAGGCGTTCGCTGCCGATGGCCTCCCAGCGCGCCTCGCCGGCCGCCGCCAGCGCGTGGTCGCGCCGCACCACCAGCACCAGCGGGTCGCGGAACAGGTCGATGCATTCCAGCCCGCCGGGCGGCTCGGTGATCGCGGCCACGGCCATGTCGAGCTGGCCGCTGCGCAGCTCGGCCAGCAGCACCGTGGAGGGCGCGTCGCGCCAGGCCAGTTCGACCTCGCCGCGCTGCTGCAGGAAGTCGGCCGCCGCCGCCGCGACGCGCGCGCTGGCCGAGGGGATCACGCCCACACGCACATAAGCCTGGCCGCGCTGCACCGTGCTTTCGATGTCGCGCAGCGCCACCTCGAAGGTGTGGACCAGGAAATCGGTGCGCGCCAGCACCTCGGCGCCGACGGGTGTGAGTTCGAGCCGGTGGGTGGAGCGGGTCAGCAGCTCGGCGCCGAGCAGCTTTTCCATCTGCTTGATCGCGTTGCTCAGCGCGGGCTGCGTGATGGCGAGCCGGCGCGCCGCGCGTCCGAAGTGCCCTTCCTCGACCAGCACCGAGAAACACTGCAGCTGGCGCAGCGTGAGCGCACGCAGGGGCAAGGCGACCATGGACGTCCTGGTTATCGATTCAATGAATCAAATTATAGAAATTCAAAATTTTCCTTATGAGCACGCACTGCCTAGACTGCGCCGCATGACCCTTGCCGCGCCCACGCCCGCCTCCGCTCCTTTCGCGCTCGAAGCGATGCTGCGCGAGATTCCCAAGGTGGAGCTGCACTGCCACCTCTTCGGCACCGTGCGCCACGAGACCTTCCGCCAGCTCAACCAGCGCGCCGGCGCGCCGCTGGCCGACGCGGAAATCGACGGCTTCTACACGCGCGGCGAAAAGCCCGTGGGCGTGCTGCGCGTGCTGCGCGCGCTCGACGCCCAGCTGGTGCGCAGCGCCGGCGACCTGTACCAGCTCACGCGCGAATACCTGCAGGACGCGGCCTCGCACCAGGTGCGCTACGCCGAGTTCTTCTGGAACCCGACCGGCACGGTGCACGGCTCGGGCATTGCGTACCCGCTCGCGCAGGGCGCCATCGTCCGCGCGATCCAGGATGCACAGCAAGAGTTCGGCATCACCGGACGGCTCATTGCCGCCATCGACCGCGAGGCCAGCGCGGAGGCGGCCGTGGAGATGGTCGAGTGGGTCAAGGCCCACCGCTGCGACGAAGTGATCGGCATCGGCATCGACTACCGCGAGAACGACCGGCCACCCGAGCTGTTCGCCCGTGCGTATGCCGATGCGAAGAAGGCCGGCCTCAAGACCACCGCGCACGCCGGCGAGTTCGGCATGCCCTGGACCAATGTGCGCACCGCGGTCGAGCTGTTGCAGGTCGACCGCATCGACCACGGCTACACGGTGGTCGACCAGCCCGACTTCGCGCGCGAATGTGCAGACCGCGGCGTGATCTTCACGGTCGTGCCGACCAACTCGTACTACCTGCGCACGCTGCCGCCCGAACGTTGGGCTATTGACCACCCCATCCGCCGCATGCCCGGCCTGGGCCTGCGCATCCACCCCAACACCGACGACCCGACGCTGCACCAGGTCACGCCCACGGGCGCCTGGCTGATGATGGTGCGCGACTTCGGCTTCGGCCTGGACGACCTGCGCGGCTTCATGCACAACGGCCTGGACGGCGCGTGGATCGACGACACGCAGCGCCGCCAGTGGCGCGCCGAATGGAGCGCCGCCTTCGACGCGCTGCGCGCCCGCCTGCCCACCGAGCCCACGCCTTCCGCCACCCCCTTCCCCGGATGAACCCCGCCATGACCACGAACCGCCGCCTGATCCTTGCCGCTGCCGCACTCTGCGCCGCCCTGCCCACGGGCGCCTTCGCCCAGCAGGCCTGGCCCGCTGCCAAGCCTCTCACGCTGATCGTGCCCTACACGGCCGGCGGCAGCGTGGACGTCAACGCCCGCCTCGTGGCGCAGCGCCTGGGCGAGCGGCTCAAGCAATCGGTCGTGATCGAGAACGTGAGCGGCGCGGGCGGCGCCATCGGCGTGGCCAAGGCCGTGAACGCGGCGCCCGACGGCTACACGCTGGTGGTCGGCCCCGACAGCGCCATCGCCATCGGTCGGCTGGTCAACCCCTCGGCCTTCCGCTTCGATCCGTTGAAAGATCTGGCGCCCGTCGGCCTGCTCAACACCGCGCCGATGGTGCTGGTGGCGCGCCCCGGCCTGGACGTGCGCAGTTACGCCGACTTCGTGAAGCTCGCCAAGGCCCAGCCCGGCCACTACAACTACGCCACCTCGGGCGTGGGCACCGTGCTGCAACTGGCAATGGAACTGCTCAAGGAGCGCAGCGGCATCTTCGTGACGCACGTGCCTTACCGCGGCGGTGCGCAGATTGCCACCGACGTGATCGGCGACCAGGTCGACCTCGCGATGCTGGTGAGCACGAGCGCCATTCCACATGTGAACGGCAAGCGCCTGAAGGCCTTGGGCATCACCGGCAGTCAGCGTCTGCCGGCGCTGTCGCAGGTCCCGACCTTCAACGAGATGCCTGGCCTGAAGGGCTACGACATGGTGAGCTGGACCGGCATCTTCGCGCCCGCGAAGACGCCGCCGGCCGTGGTGGCGCGGCTCAACCAGGAATTGAATGCGGTGCTGCAGGAGGAAGGCGTACGCGCCAAGCTGGCGGAGCAAGGCGCATTGCCGGGCAGCGGAACGCCGGAGACGTTCGGGAAGTTCGTGCAGTCGGAGTACGCACGAAACAAGAAAATCGTCGAGACTGCCAACATCAAGGAGTAGCGGTCAGTCGGCCATGGCTGGCTGAAAAGGCTCAGCCGGCCTTTTCGTTGCTCTCGTCTTCCGGCCAGTCGCGGATGTACGCCTTGAGCATCTTGTTCTCGAAGTTCTGCGCGTCGACCACGGCCTTGGCCACGTCGTAGAAGCTGATCACGCCCATGAGCATGCGCTTGTCCATCACGGGCATGTAGCGCGCGTGGCGCTCCAGCATGATGCGGCGGATTTCGTCGAGATCGGTTTCGAGCGTGCAGGTGACCGGCGCGTCGTCCATGGCCTTGCGCACCAGCGTGGTCCCGACCTGGCCGCCGTTTTTGACGACGGCCATGATCACTTCACGGAACGTGAGCATGCCGACTAGGTCGCCGTGCTCCATGACCACCAGCGAACCGATGTCCTTGTCCGCCATGGTCTGGGCGGCTTCTGCCAGCGGGTCGTCGGGCGTGATGGTGAAGAGCGTGTTGCCCTTGACGCGAAGAATGTCGCTGACTTTCATGGTGGTGCTCCTCTCGGGGATTCGTCGTTCTCGGCGTCGTGCCAATTTGAATATAGCCCACAATCGACGCCGACCCGAACGCCCCTGTCGCCTGTGCATGCATTGCAGGCGTAACGGGGCATTGCGAAGAGACAACAGAAAGGCCTTCATGCCCGGTTATTCCGACCCCGGTTTCGACACCCTCGCGCTGCACGCCGGCGCCGCCCCCGACCCCACCACCGGTGCGCGGGCCGTTCCCATCCACCTGACGACCTCCTTCGTCTTCGAATCCAGCGACCACGCCGCCGCGCTCTTCAACCTGGAGCGCGCGGGCCACGTGTATTCGCGCATCAGCAACCCGACCAACGCGGTGCTGGAGCAGCGCGTGTCGGCGCTCGAAGGCGGCATCGGCGCCATCGCCACGGCCAGCGGCCAGGCGGCGCTGCATCTGTCGGTGGCCACGCTGATGGGCGCGGGCTCGCACATCGTCGCCAGCACGGCGCTGTACGGCGGTTCGCAGAACCTGCTGCACTACACGATGCGCCGCTTCGGCATCGACACCACCTTCGTGAAGCCCGGCGACCTCGACGGCTGGCGCGCCGCGGTGCGCCCCGAGACCAAGCTCTTCTTCGGCGAAACCGTGGGCAACCCGGGCCTCGACGTGCTCGACATTCCCGCCGTGAGCGACATCGCCCACGAAGCCGGCGTGCCGCTGCTGGTCGACTCCACGCTCACTTCGCCCTACCTCATCAAGCCCTTCGACTGGGGCGCCGACCTGGTCTATCACTCGGCCACCAAGTTCCTGTCGGGCCACGGCACCGTGATCGGCGGCGTGGTGGTCGACGGCGGCAGCTTCGACTGGGAGAAGTCGGGCAAGTTCGCCGAACTCACGCAGGCCTACGACGGCTTCCACAACATGGTGTTCAGCGAGGAAAGCACCGTCGGCGCCTTCCTGCTGCGCGCGCGCCGCGAAGGCCTGCGCGACTTCGGCGCCTCGATGAGCCCGCACACGGCGTGGCTCATCTTGCAGGGCATCGAGACGCTGCCGCTGCGCATGGAGCGCCACATCGACAACACGCAGAAGGTGGTCGAGTTCCTGTCCACGCACCCGTTCGTGTCCCGTGTGGGCCACCCGCTGATCGAGTCACACCCCAGCCATGCGCTCGCGAAAAAGCTGCTGCGCCACGGCGCGCGCGGCGCGGGCGCGGTGTTCAGCTTCGACATCAAGGGCAGCCGCGCACAGGGCAAGGCCTTCATCGAGGCGCTCAAGCTGTTCAGCCACCTGGCCAACGTGGGCGACTGCCGCAGCCTGGTGATCCACCCGGCCAGCACCACGCACTTCCGCATGACCGACGAGGCGCTCGCGGGCGCGGGCATCTCGCAGGGCACGATCCGCCTGTCGATCGGCCTGGAAGACCCGGCCGACCTGATCGACGACCTCAAGCGCGCGCTGAAGGCCGCGGAAAAGGCGGGTGCCTGAGATGCACTACACCGTCAACGGCCACAGCACCTACTGCTACACCGCCGGAAAGCCCTTCGATGCGGCCAAGCCCACGGTGGTGTTCATCCACGGCGTGCTCAACGACCACAGCGTGTGGATTCTGCAAAGCCGCTGGTTCGCCAACCACGGCTGGAACGTGCTGGCGGTCGACCTGCCGGGCCACTGCAAGAGCGCCGGCGCGCCGCCGGCCAGCGTGGAAGACGCGGCGCAGTTCGTCATTGCACTGCTCGACGCGGCGGGGGTGCAGAAGGCCGCGCTCATCGGCCACAGCTTCGGCTCGCTGATCGCGCTCGAAACCGCGGCGCGCGCGCCCGAGCGCATCACGCAGCTCGCGATGGTCGGCACGGCCTACCCGATGGTGGTGTCGCCCGCGCTGCTCGAAAGCTCGGTGAGCGACCCACAGCGCGCCATCGCGATGGTCAACACCTTCTCGCACTCGCTGCTGGCGCCGCCGCCCTCCTCGCTCGGCCCGGGCACGTGGCTGTACGGCAGCTCGCGCGCGCTGATGCGCCGCGTGCTCGCGAGCAACCGCGAGGCCAACGTGTTCCACATCGGCTTCAAGGCCTGCAACGACTACGCGAACGGCGAAGTAGCGATCGAGAAGGTGCAGTGCCCCGTGCTGTTCCTGCTCGGCGACGCCGACCAGATGACGCCACCGCGCGCCACCAAGGCGCTGGTGAGCAAGGCGCGCAATCCCAAGGTGGTGACGGTGCACGCCGGCCACGCGCTGATGAGCGAGGCGCCGGACGAGGTGCTGTTCGCGCTGCGCGACTTCGTCGCGGGCTGAAAGAACGCAGGGCGGTGTTTCAGCTGCTGTTCAGCTGCCCAGGGCGTTGATGTCCGCCGGGTCGAGCAGTACCTTGCGCGCGCCCTGGCGCGCCACCGTGAGCATCGCGCGGCCTAGTTTCTCGGTGGTGGTCACGCGGTCGGGCCACCAGCGGTGGGCCAGCCCGAGCACGGGCTTGAGCACGACGATCGCGGCGTCGTACAGCGGCGTCTTCGAGCGCACGCCGTGCAGCGGCTGGATCATCCCGGGCCGGAACATGTAGGACGCACGGAACGGCAGGCGCATCAGCGCGTTCTCGGTCGCGCCCTTCACGCGCGCCCACATGCGTTCGCCGCGCTCGCTGCTGTCGGTGCCGGCGCCCGTCACGTAGGTGAAGGTCATGCCCGGATTGAGCCGCGCCAGCACGGTGGCCGCGGCCATCGTCAGGTCGTAGGTGATGCGCTTGTACTCGGGCTCCTTCATGCCCACCGACGACACGCCCAGGCAGAAGAAGCAGGCATCGAAGCCTGTCAGCTGCGACTCGATGGCGCGGTAGTCGTACATGTCTTTGTGCACCAGGTCCTGCAGCTTGGGATGCTGCTGCCCGGTGGCACTGCGCCCCACGGCCACCACGCGTTCCACGTCGGGCGCCAGCAGGCACTCGCGCAGCACGCCCTGCCCCACCATGCCGGTGGCGCCAAAGATCAGGATGTTCATGGGAGGGAGGCTCCGAAGGGGTCAGTCAGACCGCGAAGACCGCGGGCTTTTTGTCGAGCACGGCCAGGAGCAGGTCGACGTCGAGGCTGGAAGGTTGCGGCGGCTGCAGCGCGCCCAGCAGGCGCGACAGCGTCTCGATGTGCGGCAGCAGCGGACCCAGAAAGCGTGTGCCGTCGGCGCCTGCCACCAGCAGGGTCGGGAAGGTCTCGACGTCGAAGGCGTCGGCGATCTCGGCGTGGTCTTCGATGTCGACCCAGGCAAAGCGGAACTGCGGGTGCGCCTTTGCCAGTTCGACCAGCAGCGGCCGGTAGTCGCGGCAGGTGCCGCACCATTCGGCGCACAGGCAGACGACCCACGGCGCGTTGGCATCGGAAGAAGAAGCGGCGGGGACGGCGGGAACAGCGCTCAAAGTGGACACGGTGAAGGTGGGATGGCGAACCCGGGTGGTGCGTCCGCAGGCTCGTGGCTATTATCAACAAAGCCCCTGCGGGGCGCAGGAGACCCACGATGAACACCTCCACCCCCACCGCGCCCGACACGCCGGCCACGGTCGATCCGCGCCGCTTCACAAGCTTTGCCGAGTTCTATCCCTTCTATCTGACCGAGCACGCCAACGTCACCTGCCGGCGGCTGCATTTCGCGGGCTCGACGATCTCGCTGCTGTGCCTCGTGGCCCTCGTCGTCACGCTCAATCCGTGGTGGCTGCTGGCCGGGCTGGTGGCGGGCTACGGCTTCGCCTGGGTCGGGCACTTCGGCTTCGAGAAGAACAAGCCGGCCTCGTTCAAGCGCCCGCTGTATTCCTTCATGGGCGACTGGACGATGTACCGCGACATCTGGGCCGGCCGCGTAAAAATCTGACGCTCCTAGATCAATAGCACGTCGCCCAGCCGCAGCGTGTGCAGCGGGCCCTTCTGCCACAGGTCTTCGAGCGGCTCGGCGCGCGGCATCAGCAGCTCGCGCAGCAGCGGCTCGATGGGCGTCGACGGGTCGGCCAGCAGCACGTAGCGCGGGTCCTCGTTGGCGGGCTCTTCGGCCAGCGGCGCGATCCAGTCGAGCCGCACCAGCGTGTCGATCACCGGCACCAATTGCAGCCCGTCGACCCGCATGCGCGTCAGCAGCTCGCTCGCGCCCATGCCCTTGGCTGGCGTGGCCCGCGCGCGCGCCAGGTGCTGCAGCACCTCCATCGCGAGCTGCATCGGCCAGCCCGCCGCACCGCCCCGGCGCGCCACGCCCACCAACAGGCTCGGCAGGTAGGCCGCAATGACGGCGCCCAGCAGCACGATCACCCACGCCACGTAGATCCACACCAGCAGGATCGGAAAGGTGGCAAAGGCGCCGTACAGCACCGAGTAGGTCGGCACCAGGCTCAGGTAGTAGCCGAGCACACGCTTGGCGATCTCGATGGCGGCCGCCACGAAGAGGCCACCGGCCCAGGCGTGCGACCAGCGCACCGTGGTGTTCGGCACGTAGTGGTACAGCGCGGCCATGCCGGCCGCGAGCAGCACGAATTCGAAGGTGTCGAAGACCAGCTTCACGATGCTTACGCCCACCACGCCGCGCGAGGCGGTGAACACATACGAGGTGGTCGACAGGCTCACCGCGAGGATCAGCGGCCCGAGCGTGATGGTGGCCCAGTAGATGAGCACCCGCTGCGCCAACGGCCGCGGCGTGCGCACGCGCCAGATGTTGTTGAGCGTCTTGTCGACGGTGAGGATCAGCGCAATCGCTGTGATCAGCAGCACCACCAGCCCCGCGATGCCCAGGCCGCCGGCCTTGCTCGCGAACTGGTTCAGGTAGCCCAGCACCTGGCGCGCGATGTTGTCGGGAATCAGGCTCTCGATCAGCCAGCGCTGCAGGCGGCCCTGCATGGTGGCGAACATCGGGAACACGGTGAACAGCGCGAGCGCCACCGTGAAGAACGGCACCATCGCGATGGTCGTGGTGAAGGTCAGACTGCTGGCCGTGAGCCCGAGGCGGTCTTCGCGAAAACGCTCGCCCAGCACGGCTGCGGTGTTGCGCCAAGGAAAGCGCGAAAGATCCCTCCAAAGCTGCCGACGATTCATGGCCGGTATCATAGGAGTTGAACTCTCCCCCAGTCTCCGCGCACTTCGTGTCGCTGCGCCAACCCCCTCACCGGGGGCGATACCAGCGGCCCGGCAAAGCCGGTTCCGCGGTATCCCGCTCATGAATGCCAATCAGCCGCTTCCTCCCTCTTCCGTCCGCGCCACCCGTTGGTTTGCCGTGGGCAGCCTCGTCGGCCTGATCGTGCTGGGCCTGGCCTGGGAGCTGTGGCTGGCGCCGCTGCGTCCGGGCGGCTCGCTGCTCGCGCTCAAGGTGCTGCCGCTGGTCATTCCGCTCGCGGGGCTCTACAAGAACCGCATGTACACCTACCGCTGGGTCAGCCTGATGATCTGGCTCTACTTCACCGAAGGCGTGGTGCGCGCCTGGAGCGACACCAACGGCGTGGGACAGATCCTCGCGCTCATCGAGGTGCTGCTGTGCCTCGTGCTCTTCGCGGCCTGCGCGTGGCATGTGCGCCTTCGCCTGCGCCACGCCAAGGCCGCTGCTGCTGCCCGTCAACTGGAGGCTTCCGCCCAATGACTTCTTCTGCCAACACCGCATTGATCGACCAACTGCGCGCCATCGTCGGCGCCTCGCATGTGCTGAACGAGGGCGACCTCACCGCCTACGAGCAGGACTGGCGCAAGCGCGCGCGCGGCAAGTCGCTGGCCGTGGTGCGCCCGGCCAATGCGCAGCAGGTGGCCGACGTGGTCAAGGCCTGCGCCGCGGCCGGCACGGCCGTCATTCCGCAGGGCGGCAACACCGGCCTGGCGGTCGGCTCCATTCCCGACGACAGCGGCACGCAGGTGGTGCTGAGCCTGCAGCGCCTGAACGCGATCCGCAGCATCGACGCAGCCAACCTCACGATGACCGTCGAGGCCGGCTGCATCCTGCAGACCCTGCAAGAGACGGCCGAGAAGGCCGGCTACCTGTTCCCGCTGAGCCTCGCGGCCGAGGGCAGCTGCACCATCGGCGGCAACCTGGCCACCAACGCGGGCGGCACGCAGGTGGTGCGCTACGGCAACACGCGCGACCTGTGCCTGGGCCTGGAAGTGGTCACGCCGCAGGGCGAAATCTGGGAAGGCACGAGCGGCCTGCGCAAGGACAACACCGGCTACGACCTGCGCGACCTGATCGTCGGCAGCGAAGGCACGCTGGGCGTCATCACCGCCGCGACCATGAAGCTGTACCCGCTGCCCGCCGCGCAGCTCACGGCCTGGGCGGCAGTGCCTTCGCTCGACCACGCGGTCACGCTGCTGGGCCTGGCGCACAAGCACCTGGGCTCGGGCCTCACGGGCTTCGAAGTGATGGGCAAGTTTGCGCTGAGCCTGGTCGACAAGCACATGCCGCAGCTGCGCGTGCCCTTCATCAACGATGAAGCGGTGCCCTACTGCGTGCTGCTCGAGAACTCCGACAGCGAGTCCGAAGACCACGCCCGCGCGCGCTTCGAAGCGCTGCTCGAAACCGCGTTTGAAGACGGCTGCGTGAGCGACGCAGTGGTGGCCGAGAACCTCACGCAGGCGCACCAGCTCTGGCACATTCGCGAGAGCATTCCTCTCGCGCAGGCCGAAGAGGGGCTGAACATCAAGCACGACATCTCCATTCCGGTGTCGCGCATCCCGGCCTTCGTGGAAGCGACCGACGCGCTGCTCCAGCGCGAGATCGCCGGCGTGCGGCTGGTCAACTTCGGCCACCTGGGCGACGGCAACCTGCACTACAACGTGCAGGCGCCCGAGAACATCGACACCAAGGCGTTTTTGAAGAAGGAGGAAGAGCGCATCAACACGCTGGTCTACGACGCGGTCGAGCAGTTCGGCGGCTCGTTCTCGGCCGAGCATGGCGTGGGCTCGCTCAAGGTCGACAAGCTCGAGAAGCACAAGTCGCCGGTGGCGCTGGAGATGATGCGGGCGATCAAGCGCGGGCTCGATCCGAAGAACATCCTCAACCCAGGGCGCGTGATCCGCGTTTAAGGCTCCCGGGTATTTCTCCCTCCCCTCCCGGGGGAGGGCCGGGGTGGGGGCACGCGGCGCTCGATGAAGCACTGCGCCGAACCAGCGCCGCTTGCCCCCATCCCAACCTTCCCCCAGCGGGGGAAGGAGCAAGACAAAACACTCAGCCGGCGAAGTCTTCGCCCCGCAGCTCGATCGGCTGCCCGTGCGGCGTGCGCTCCGCCGCGTGGTCCCAGGCGTGGCGGTAACGGGCCAGCTCGTCGCCGGAGCTCGCGCCCTTGCGGGCCACGAGGCCTTCGAGCGCCGCAAGCCAGTGGCGGTAGTAGGTGTCGCCCGTGTCCGGGTCGCCCGCGGCTTGCGCGGCGGTGATCTGGGTGGCCAGCGCCTCGGCCCATTCGACCCAGCTGAACAGGCCGCGCTCGTGCAGCGCCAGTGTCATCGCGAAGGCCTGCGCCTCCCACGGCTCCCTGAACACCGGCCCGTCGGCGTCGCGCGGCATGCCCGGGGCGAGCGCGAGTGGCGGCATGTCGTTCGCCTTCATGCCGCGGGCTCCAGGTAGCTTTCCCACGCATCGACCGACACGGCGAGGTTCTGGCGCGGCGCGTCGCCGCCCCACAGTTCGGCCTCGTCGAAGACCACGGTGTAGAGCCATTGCGGCTGCTCGCCCAGGCCCTGCGCGTTCGCATCGGCGAACACATGCGCGCCGTGGATGTGTTCGATCGTGCCGCGCTTGCCCTGCACATAGCCCGGCAGGCGCGTGTGGTGGTCGACGCGCCCGAGGTGCATGCGCACGGACTGGCCGATCGCGAAGCGCGCGGGCGCCGGTGCGGGGCGTTCGGTGCCCGAGCCCTTGGCGAGCACGGCGGGCACGTTCGCGGCCTGCAGCACGCGGGCGACCGAGGCGGCCGGATGGTGCATCTCGCCCGACGCGATCTCGTCCGCGAAGACCTGGCCGCGCTGCAGCATCAGCTGCTCCAGCGCGCCGAGCCAGATCTGGTAGTAGCTCAGGTCGCGGTAATCGGGCAGCGTCTCGCGCGCGGCGCGGCTGGTGTCGATGTTCCAGGAGCCGGTGGCCCCCATGGCCAGCGTGAGCGCCAGCGCGCGCGGCTCCCAGGCGCCATGGAACAGCTCGCCCTCAGGCTCGGGCGTGACGGGGCCGAAACCGGGTTGCCCGCCGAGGTCGGCGTGGGTCGTGTAGGTCATGCGGCGCTCCTTGCAGACGGCGCCTCGACCACGCGCGTGCCGATCATCGAATCGCGCGAGACCAGCGCCGCCAACTCGTCCTCGCTCCAGCCTTCGGTGCCGGCGGGGCGCTGCGGGATCACGAGGTAGCGCACCTCGGCGGTCGAGTCCCAGACGCGGATACGGGTGTTCTCGGGCAGCGTGGTGCCGAAATCAGCCAGCACACCGCGCGGATCTTTCACGGCGCGCGAGCGGTACGGCGCGCTCTTGTACCAGGTAGGTGGCAGGCCGAGCACGGGCCAGGGGTAGCAACTGCAGAGGGTGCAGACGACCATGTGGTGCTGGTCGTCGGTGTTGGCCACGGCCACCATGTGCTCGCCCTGTCGGCCGGTGTAGCCCAGCGAGGCGATCGCAGCCGTGGCATCGGCCATCAGCCATTCATGGAAGCTTGGGTCGACCCAGGCCCGTGCCACCACCCGCGCCCCGTTGCGCGGGCCGATGCGGGTCTGGTAGGTGTCGATCAGCGCGTCGAGCGCGGCGGGGTCGATGTAGCCCTTTTGGGTGAGCACGCTTTCGAGGGCGCGCACCCGCAGGTCCATCTCGCCGAGTTCGCTGTGGTCGTGGGAATGGTCGTGGGAGTCGTGGGAGTGGTCATGGCCGGTCATCGGCCGATGCTAGCGCCGCCCCGTAAAATTCCCAACATGACCTCGTCCACCCGCCCCATCCGCTCCCAGTACGAAGACTTCATGCGCCATGTCGACACCCATGGCGTCTTCAAGAGCGACCGCACGGGCACGGGCACCAAGAGCGTGTTCGGCCACCAGATGCGCTTCGACCTGAACGAGGGCTTTCCGCTGGTGACCACGAAGAAGGTGCACCTCAAATCCATCATCCAGGAACTGCTGTGGTTCCTGACCGGCTCCAGCAACAACAACTGGCTCAAGGAGCGCGGCGTCAGCATCTGGGACGAGTGGGCGCGTGAAGACGGCGACCTGGGCCCGGTGTACGGCGTGCAGTGGCGCAGCTGGCCCACGCCCGACG
Source organism: Variovorax sp. RO1 (assembly GCF_002849325.1). Classification (NCBI taxonomy): domain Bacteria; kingdom Pseudomonadati; phylum Pseudomonadota; class Betaproteobacteria; order Burkholderiales; family Comamonadaceae; genus Variovorax; species Variovorax sp. RO1. The sequence goes on along the minus strand of NZ_PKMT01000004.1, from coordinate 175,064 downwards.
GCGGCCACATCGACCAGATTTCCGACGTCATCAAGACCCTGAAGACCAACCCCGATTCGCGCCGCATCATCGTGAGCGCCTGGAACGTGGCCGAGCTGTCGAAGATGGCGCTCATGCCCTGCCATGCCTTCTTCCAGTTCTACGTGGCGCCGCCGCAGGCCGAAGGCGAGCGCGGCAAGCTCAGCTGCCAGCTCTACCAGCGCAGCGCCGACATCTTCCTGGGCGTACCCTTCAACATCGCCAGCTACGCGCTGCTCACGCACATGGTCGCGCAACAGTGCGACCTCGACGTGGGCGACTTCGTCTGGACTGGCGGCGACTGCCACATCTACAGCAACCACGCCGAGCAGGTGAAGCTGCAGCTGAGCCGCGACCCCTACCCCTACCCCACGCTGAACATCAAGCGCAAGCCCGATTCGATCTTCGACTACCAGTACGAAGACTTCGAAGTGCTCGACTACAAGCACGGCGATCCGATCAAGGCGCCGGTGGCGGTGTGATGGCAACAAGCCGCGCGGCCGCCTCGCCCTGCCTGAGCGACGCGCGGTGACGGTGGCAGCCCAGGCCCGGCCCCACCCTTTCAGCCAGCGCGCGACGCTGGCAACGCTCGCCGTGCTAGCCGAGCTGACTTTCGTCGGCGCCTCGATGCTGGGCTGGGCTCCCTTGATCATCCTGCAGGGCGTCTTTCTCGGCCCCGTGGTGGCAACCGCCACCGGCGTCGCCTTCACCCTGATGACCTGGTGGATCGTCCAGCCGACGGTCTGGATCACCGGCACGGTGCTGCCCCGGGACAAGGCGCCCACCTTCTTCCGCGCGCTCGACGATCTCCGGCAGCAGCTCGACGCACCGTCGATCGACCACGTCGTGCTGATCGACGAACCCAATGCCGCCGCCTACCAGTCCGGCGGCTTTCTGGCCCTGGCCGGTGGCCGGCGTACCCTGATGCTCGGCGTGCCGCTGCTCAAGCTGCTGTCCGATCGGGAACTGCTGGCGGTGGTCGCACATGAGCTCGGGCACTTCTCGCGCCGCCATGGCCGGCTCGGGCACTGGATCTACAACGTGCGCGCCAAGTGGGACATCTATCTCGACAGCAATCCCGCACGCGATGGCGGCATCGATCGGCTGCGCCGCTGGATCGCGTCGGCCTTCCTGCCGCGCTTCATCCGGATGTCTGCCAGCTGGTCGCGCGCCTGCGAGTTCGAAGCCGATGCGCTCGCGGCCCAGGCAACGAGCGGCGCCGATCTCGCGCGCGCGTTGACCAAGCTCGAAATCACCGGCAGCTTGATGCGATCGGACCTGCGTACCCGACTGGGCGAACTGCAGGCCGCATCGATCGACGCGCCACGGACCTTCTGGAACGTCGTCGGGGAATTCGTGCGCGACACGGGCACCACTCAGTTGGAAGCCGCCCTCGCCGATGCGCGCCGCCGCCCGCCCCGGCGCAACGACAGCCATCCCGCGCTCGACGACCGCGCTCAGGCCCTCGGTCAATCGGTCGCCATCCCCCATTGGACCGAACCCGTCTGTGCCGGCGAGCTTCTGTTCGGCGCCAACTGGGCCACCGAACTGGCCGCCGCCAACACACGCTGGCACGAAAAGACGGCGCCCACCTGGCGGCTTCAGCATCTGAAGCTGGCGGCCCTGCAGGCGGAGCAATGGCCCGCGGGCGCGCCTGGCGGCGATGGCCATGCGCTTGAGCGTCTGCTCGCGGACGACGCGATCAACGCAACGGACGAAAGCCTGTCGAATCTGGAGCGCCACGCCCAAGCGCACGCCTCCGACGCGCTGGCGCAATACGGCCTGGGCCGTGCGCTGCTGCAACGTGCACGCAACGAAGGCATCGAGCAGATGCGCAACGCCATCCGGCTGGACAAGCGCCTGGCCGTGGCCGGCTACGGCGAGATCCTCGGGCATCTGCATGCGCATGGCACCGAAGCCGAGATTCGCGAATTCACCAAGCGCCTGGACCTCGCCGCGGAAAAGCTGGACAAGATCCGGGAGAAACTCTGGCGCCATCTGTTGAAAGAGCCCCTGAGTCCGCTGCCGCTCTGGGCCGCGCAGCTGCTCTCCAAGGCGATCGACGAAGACGACGCCATTGACGGCTGCTGGGCAGTCCGCGCCGACATCGCGAACGAGGCGGAGCTGGTGTTCACCGTGAACATCCTGGTCGTGCGCGTGCGCCATGCAAAACTGACTGCGGAAGAAGCCAACGAAGACGCGCTCATCGAACGGTATGCGTCTTACCTCGGGACGCTTTTCCCTCACAATGAACTGGCCCGCGTGCGCGTGTTCTTCGACACGGAAGTCATGAGTCCCCGCCTGCTGGAGCGCTTCGCGCAAGTCCGTGGCTGCGAGATCCGCACGCCGACCGTACCGATCAACGTGGGCCTGATCAAGATCGATTCGCTCTGATTCCGACGAAACTGCCGTACCTGCCATGAACATCCACCTGATCTTCGCGCGCGCCGCCAACGGCGTGATCGGCGCGAACAACACCATTCCCTGGCACCTGCCGGAGGACATGGCGCACTTCAAGCAGCAGACGCTGGGCGCGCCGGTGATCATGGGGCGCAAGACCTGGGACTCGCTGCCGCCGCGCTTCCGCCCGTTGCCGGGTCGCCAGAACATCGTGATCACGCGGCAGGCCGACTGGGCCGCCGATGGCGCGCAGCGAGTGGGCAGCGTGCAGGAGGCGATCGCGCTGTGCGAAGCACTGAAGCTGCCCGATGCCTGGGTGATCGGCGGCGCACAGATCTACGCCGAAGCCGAACCACTGGCCCAGCGCGCAGTCGTCACCGAGATCGCACGCGATTACGAAGGCGATGCGCACGCGCCCGTGCTCGACGCGGCCGTGTGGCGCGAGACACAGCGCGAGTCGCACGTCTCGGCCAAGGACGGCCTGCCCTTCAGCTTCGTGACCTACGAACGCATCACTGCATGACGATCAAGCACCGCGCGCCCGGTACCTCGCCCCAACTCTCGCGGCGCACCGTGCTGGCCGGTGCCGCCCTGCTCGCCGGCCTCGCGCCGCTGCAGGCCCTGCACGCCGCCGGGCCGCTGGAGTCGGACGAAGAAGCGCTCTTCATGCCCGGCACCGCGCGCCCCACCGCCGACGGCCGGATCGAGGTCGACGTGCATGCCTGGGTGTTCGAGCGCGAGCACCGCTGGGGCCTGGACGCCGCGCTCGCGCGCTACCTCGGCATGAACCTGAAGAAGCTCACGCCGGCCGCGCGGCTGCGCTTCAGCCAGCGCACCGCGCTGTTCCACGCCGAGTCAGAAGAAGACAAGGTGATCGACGTCGTCTTCGACGGCTCGGCCACGCGCCTCACGATGCCGCCCTCGGGCGCCGACGGCCGCAGCAACCTGCGCGCGGTCGTCGAGGCCTCGCACATCCCGGCGTCGCAGGAGTGGCTGCCGTTCCACGGTGTGACCGGTCCGGGCGAGCTGCTGCCGCGCTTTCGCGGCCGTGCGCAGATCGTGCCGGCGCAGGGCGTGTCGGTCATCTCGGACATCGACGACACCATCAAGCGCACGCAGGTGCGCGACCGGCGCGAGATGCTGCTGAACACCTTCGCGCGCCGCTTCGAGGCCGCGCCGGGCATGGCGGCGTACTACCGCGCGCTGGCGCAGGCGCCGGGCACGCGCTTTCACTACCTCTCGGGCAGCCCGATCCAGCTGTACCCGGCGCTCACCGACTTCATTCGCGATGCCGACTTTCCCGCCGGCAGCATGCACCTGCGCGAGAGCACGACGTGGCGCACGCTGATCCCCAGCGGTGAAGAATCGCGCGCGCACAAGCTCGGCGTGATCGAGCGGCTGCTGGCTGAATTTCCGCAGCGCCGCTTCGTGCTCGTGGGCGATTCGGGCGAGGCCGATCCCGAGATCTATGCGCAGGTGTTCCGTGCGCATTCGCAGCGCATCGACGGCATCGTGATCCGCGACGTGACCGACGAAAACCGGCTGTCCGATCGCTACCGCGCGACCTTCGAAGGCATCGATCCGATCGCCTGGCATCTGCTGCGGCCCGACACCACGGCATGGCCGATGCAGGCGGCCCTGCGGTAAGCGGACACCGCAGAAACAAAGCGGCACACCGGGGTCGTTTGCGCTTGCAAAAAGAACACTTCGGTACACGCGACAAAGGCATGCCCGGCGCAGGGTTTACACAGCGCTAATTGTTTGTGCGCACAATGTCCGAACCGCCCTCCCCTCAACCCAAGGAGACGCCCCATGTCCATGGAATTTCTTCGGACCATCGCCGAGCAGAAATTGCCATACGTCCTCCACACGCCCGCAGACATCGACAGGCTGCGCGTGCTGCGTGCCGCCGAGCTCGTGACTGCATTCATTCCGCCGTCGGAGCGCGCGCCCGACGAACGCGCGATCCGTCAGCTGGCCCAGGTGGAATCGATCACCGCGAAGGGCCGCTTGGCACTGAACAAGGCGACCTCTTCGTTCATCGAGCTGTGACGCGCAGGCGTTCCAACGCCTGACTGATCGCCCGCGACTTGTCGCTGCTGTCGTTCGGCTCGCAACGCTGCGACACCACGCGCTCGGGTTCCCGCGGACCGGGCCTGTAGAACAGACGCTCGCAATCGCAACGCAGCCGGTCTTTCAGCGCCTTCGTTCGCACGTTGCGCACCTGCGCCACCCAGCACGCATCGGCACAGCCGCAGGCTTGGTATTCGAGCACTTCGCCGCGCGTGTGCCAAGGCAACACCTGCGTGCCGCCCGCCGCATGAACGCCGGCGCTGAATGCCGCCCCGAGCAGGGCCCAGGCGAGATGCAGCTTTCGGGACACGAGAAAGAGAGGTCGCGTTCAGCGGTGCAGCGTCAGACCACGCCCTGCGCCAGCATTGCATCGGCCACGCGCACGAAGCCGGCGATGTTCGCGCCGTCCACGTAGCTCACGCTGCCGTCGGCGCGCGAACCGTAATGCAGGCACGACTCGTGGATGCCCTGCATGATCTGCAGCAGGCGCGCATCGACTTCGTCACGCGTCCACACCAGCCGAGCCGCGTTCTGGCTCATCTCCAGGCCCGACGTGGCCACGCCACCCGCGTTGCTGGCCTTGCCCGGCGCATACAGCACGCCGTGGCCTTCGAGCACCTTCACGGCCTCGATGGTCGAGGGCATGTTGGCGCCTTCGGCCACGCACACCACGCCGTTCTTCACCAGCGTGCGCGCGTCTTCCTCGTTGAGCTCGTTCTGCGTGGCGCTGGGCAGTGCCACGTCGACCGGCACATGCCACGGCGTCGCGCCGGCCACGAAGCGGGTGCCGGTGCGCTCGGCGTAGTCGCTCACGCGGCCGTAGAGGTGGTTCTTCACGTCCATCAGCACGGCCAGTTTTTCGGGCGTGAAGCCTTCCTCGTCGACCACGGTACCGCTCGAGTCCGACACCGTGACCACCTTCGCGCCCAGCGCCATGGCCTTCTCGATGGTGTACTGCGCCACGTTGCCCGCGCCCGAGACGCTCACGCGCAGGCCGTCGAAGCTGCGACCCTTGCGCTTGAGCATTTCCTGCGCGAAGTAGACGTTGCCGTAGCCGGTGGCTTCGGGGCGGATCAGCGAGCCGCCGAAGCTCAGGCCCTTGCCGGTGAACACGCAGTCGGCGCGGTTGGTGAGCTTCTTGACCATGCCGGCCATGAAGCCGACCTCGCGCCCGCCCACGCCCACGTCGCCGGCCGGCACGTCGGTGTCGGAGCCCACGTGGCGGAACAGTTCGGTCACGAGCGCCTGGCAGAAGCGCATCACCTCGCCCTGGCTCTTGCCTTTGGGGTCGAAGTCGGCGCCGCCCTTGCCGCCGCCCATGGGCAGCGTGGTCAGCGCGTTCTTGAAGGTCTGCTCGAAGGCCAGGAATTTCAGGATCGACAGGTTCACCGAGGGGTGGAAGCGCATGCCACCCTTGTACGGGCCGATGGCCAGGCTGTGCTGGATGCGAAAGCCGCGGTTGACCTGCACTTCGCCGTGGTCGTCCACCCAGGAGATGCGGAACATGATCACGCGCTCGGGCTCGACCAGCCGCTCCAGCAGGCTGTGGCTCGTGTACTTGGGGTGCTTTTCGATGTACGGCCAGAGGCTTTCCATGACCTCGGTCACGGCCTGCAGGTACTCGGGCTGTCCGGGGTTGCGTTGTGCGACGTGTGCGAGGAACCCCCCGGCGGATGCGTGCTTCATTCCAATCCTCTGTTTTCCAAAACGGTGCATAACCTTATGCGAATCCTGCATTTTGCCGGATTGGAGAACCAGATTGAGGCGAAAAGCCCTCAGAAGGTGCGTCGTTTGGGGTGTCTGATGTGGCAGCGCCCCAACTTGAAACACGGCGGGGGCCGGGCAACACACATGTCACCCGGCTCCCGCGGCTGCGCTCGGTGCCTTTTCCTGCTACTTGCCCTGCTACTTGCGCGCCTTCTCGATCTCCGCCATCAGCTCCTTGACGGTGGCCTCGCCGACCGAGGCCGTGTACTTCTCGATCACCGGCTTCACCTTGGCGCGCAGCTTCGCCATCTCTTCGGGCGGCAGCTCGGAGACGGTCATGCCGGCCTTCTTGAGCGCGTCGAGCGCGCTGTCGGCCGCGCCGCGCGAGGCCTGGCGCTGGAACACGGTCGCTTCGGCGGCGGCCTCGTTGACGATCTTCTTTTCGTCGGCGCTCATGCCGTCCCAGGTCTTGCGGCTGATCAGCAGCGCCTGTGGGTTGTAGATGTGGCGGGTCTGGGTGATGTACTTCTGCACTTCCGCGAACTTGGACGACAGGATGGTCGTGTTCGGGTTCTCCTGGCCGTCGACCGCCTTCTGGTCGAGCGCGGGGTACAGCTCGGGGAACGGCAGCGGCGTGGCGTTGGCACCCAGCGCGCTGAACATGTCGATGTAGATCGGCGACTGGATCACGCGGATCTTCAGGCCCGCGATGTCGTCGGCCTTGACGATCGGGCGCTTGCTGTTCGTCAGGTTGCGAAAGCCCAGGTCCCAGTAGCCCAGGCCGTGCAGCGCCTTGTCTTCCAGCTTGGCCATCATCTTCTGGCCGAAGGGCCCGTCGGTGACGACGTCGGCTTCCTTGCCGCTGTTGAAGAGGAACGGAAAGTCGTAGGCCGCGAACTCCTTCACCTGCGCCGACAGGATGCCGGCGTTGAGCACGGTCATCTCCACCGTGCCGCCCTGCAGCGCCGACACGGTCTGCAGGTCGCCGCCGAGCGTGCCGCCGGGGAACAGCTTCACGGTGATCTTGCCGCCCGACTTCGCGGCCACGAGGTCGGCGAACTTCTGCGCGCCCTGCGCCTGCGGATGGCCGGCCTGGTTCTGGAACGCGAACTTGATGGTGCGCTCCTTGAGCTGCGCGAACGCGCCGGGGGCGGCGAACGCGAGGGTCGCTGCCACGGCGGCCAGCAGCAAGGTGCGCTTCGAATGCTTCGTCTTCATGGTGATGTCTCCTTCTCTTTTCTGGGGGGTGGTGAAACCGGCAGGGCCTACGCCCTCTTCTTGAACAGCGCCGAGGCCCCGCTGGCGCGCGCCACTTCTTCGGCGGCCTGGCACAGCGCCGGCCCCAGCGCTTCCATGCGTTGCGGCGTGAGCCGCACCGACGGGCCCGCGATGGTGACGACCCCGATCGCCGTGCCGTCGGCGCCGAACACGGGCGCGGCCATGGCGGTCATCGCGGGGGCGAACACCTCGTTGATCATGCTGAAGCCGCGCTGGCGCGCCGCCTTCACGAAAGCCATCACGGCCTTGAGCGACGTGGGCGCCTTGGGGCCGAAGTCCTCGGGCTTGCCCAGCCCCTTCTTGGCGACGAGCGCCATCGCGTCGTCTTCGCCCAGGGTCGACAGCCACGCGTGCCCGGCCGCGCTGCACGAGAGCGCCACCGACAGACCCATGTCGGGGTCGTAGCGCAGGCCGTGCGTGGCGCCCTGCGCCTTGGCGACGAAGGTCAGGTCTTCACCGTCGACCACCGCCAGGCGCACGAGCTCGCCCGAGGTCGAGGCCAGCTGGTCGAGCAGCGGCTGCGCGATGTCGACGATGCCCGAGCGGCTGAGGAACGACAGGCTGATCGACACCAGCTTGATGGTCAGCACGTAGTGGCCATCGCGCGCCTCTTGTCGCACGTAGCCGCAGCGGATGAGCTCCGCGAGCAATCGGTGCGATGCACTCAATGGAATCTGCAATTCGCTGGCCAACGCCGACAGCGCGCACCCCTCGGGATGCTCCGCCAGATGTTCCAGCACCTTGAAGCTGCGCTCCAGTATTCCGCTCATTTCGTCCTCCGGGTGTCGTCTCGTCAACGCGGGCACTGAGGCCCGCGGCTCGTGGGTCGCCAGCGTAGCAGAACTCGGGGAAGGGATTTCCATTATGGAAATTCTTTCCAACAAAAATACGATCGCCTCCGTCCTGCATTTTTTCTTCACCTCTGTTCCCTCTTTCTTCTCCTTTTTTCTTCCTTCCCGCCTGAGGACCTTTCGTGAAACTTCTTCGTATGCTTGCCGTGGCCGGCCTGTGCGCCGGTCTCACCGCCCCGTCGTGGGCGCAGCAGGAGCGCGTGATCCGCTTCGGCCACCTGAACAACGCCGACCATCCCGTGAGCTTCGGCGTCAAGCGCTTTGCCGAGCTGCTCTCGGCCAAGAGCGGCGGCAAGATGAAGGTGCAGGAGTTCCCCGCCTCGCAGCTGGGCAACGAGATGCAGCAGCAGTCGGCGCTGCAAGGCGGCGTGCAGCAGATGTCGGCACCGGCCACCACCTCGCTGGCCGGCATCGTCAAGGAGTTCGGCCTCGTCGACTTCCCCTTCTCGGTGAACAACTTCGCGCAGGCCGATGCACTGCTCGACGGACCGCTCGGGCAGGCATTGATCGCCAAGCTCCCCGAGAAGGGCCTCGTCGCCCTGGGCTACTGGGACCTGGGCTTTCGCAACGTCACGAACAGCAAGCGCCCGATCACCAAGCCTGAAGACCTCGAGGGTTTGAAGATTCGCGTGATCCCCAACCCGGTGTTCCTCGAAACCTTCAAGGCCTTCAAGGCCAACCCGGTGCCGATGCCTTTCGCCGAGCTGTACGGTGCGCTCGAAGCCAAGGCGGTCGATGGGCAAGAGAACCCGTATGCGGTGATCCTGTCGAACAAGTTCTACGAAGTGCAGAAGTTCGTGAGCGCGACCAACCATGTCTATGCCGCCAACATCGTGCTGGTGAGCAAGAAGTTCTGGGACTCGCTCACGCCGGCCGAGCAGAAGATGATGAACGACGCGGCCAACGAGGCACGCGGTTACCAGCGGCAAGTGAGCCGTGCCGCCGCACAAAAGGCCGTCGGCGACCTGCAGGCCAAGGGCGCGCAGTTCAACGAACTCAGCACTGCCGAACAGAAGCGCATGCGAGACATCGCCAAGCCCGTCATCGACAAGTTCGCCGCGCAGTACGACCCCGCCATCGTCAAGCTCTACAACGACGAGCTCGTACGCATCCGCAAGTAAACAAGTCAGCAAGCAAGTCAGTCCCTCACCGAAGCTCCCCATGAAGATCCTCGTTCTCCACGGCCCCAACCTCAACCTGTTCGGTCGCCGCGAACCCCACATCTACGGCAAGACCACGCTCGCCGAAATCAACGCACAGCTGCAGGCCCTCGCCGTCGAGCTCGGCGTGACGCTCGAAACCATCCAGTCGAACCACGAAGGCGACCTGATCGACTTCCTGCACACCCACATCGACGATGCGCAGGGCGCGCTGGTGAACCCCGCCGGCCTCACGCAGCACGGCGTGCCGCTGCACGACGCGATCAAGGCCATGCCGTTCCCGACCATCGAGGTCCACATGTCCAACATCGCCGCGCGCGAGGCATGGCGCGCGCATTCGATCATCTCGCCGGCGGTGAAGGGCACGGTCCAGGGCCTGGGTCCGCTGTCGTACCTGGCGGCATTGCGCGCGCTGGTCGACATGCAGCGCCAGGCGCAAGCACAGGCCTCCGCATGACCCGCTGGCTCGACCGGTGCTGCACCGGCATCGAGGCGCTGATCGCGGCCGCGCTCGCGGTCATGGTCGTGCTCGTGTTCGGCAACGTGGTGCTGCGCTACGGCTTCAACTCGGGCATCACGGTGTCCGAGGAAATTTCGCGCTGGCTCTTCATCTGGATGACCTTCCTGGGTGCCGTGGTGGCGCTGAAGGAGCACGGCCACCTGGGTGTGGACATGGTGGTGCAGAAGCTGCCCCCCATCGGAAAGAAGATCTGCCTGGCCGTCGGCCATGTGGTGATGCTCTACATCGTCTGGCTGCTGCTGCAAGGCAGCATCGCGCAGGCGCGCATCAACTGGGACGTGACGGCACCCGTCACCGGCGCGTCGATGGCCATCGTCTACGCCGCGGGCATCGTGTTCTCGGTGCTCGCCGGACTCATCCTGGCGCTCGACCTGCTGCGCCTGCTCACGGGCCGCATCGCGGACCACGAGCTGGTGATGGTGCAGGAGTCGGAAGAAGCGGTGCAGCTGCAGCAGATCCTGGGTTCGCAAGGCGCCAAGGAACCGGGGGCACGGCCATGACCATCGCTGTTTTTGTCGGCTCGCTGTTGCTCGCCATGGCGATGGGCATTCCCATCGCCTTCTCGCTGCTGGCCAGCGGTGTCGCGCTGATGTGGCACCTCGACCTGTTCGACGCGCAGATCCTCACGCAGAACGTGATCGGCGGCGCCGACAGCTTTCCGCTGCTGGCCGTGCCCTTCTTCATGCTCGCGGGCGAGATCATGAACGTGGGCGGGCTGTCCAAGCGCATCGTCGACTTCGCGCTCGCGCTCGTCGGCCATGTGAAGGGCGGCCTGGGCTACGTGACCATCATGGCGGGGTGCCTGCTGTCGGCGCTCTCGGGTTCGGCCGTGGCCGATGCCGCCGCGCTCACCGCGCTGCTGCTGCCGATGATGGTGCGCGCGGGCCACGACAAGCCGCGCGCGGCCGGCCTCATTGCGGCCACCGGCGTGATCGGCCCCGTGATCCCGCCGAGCATCGGCCTCGTGATCTTCGGCGTGGCGGCCAACGTGTCGATCTCCAAGCTGTTTCTCGCGGCCATCGTGCCGGGCCTGCTGATCGGCGGCGCGCTGTGGATCACCTGGGCCTGGCTGGTGCGGCGCGAAAAGATCGTGCCGCCGCCGCGCAAGTCGTCGGCCGAAATTGCCGCCGCCTTCCGCAACGCGCTGTGGGCGCTGATGCTGCCGGTGATCATCCTCGTGGGCCTGCGCATGGGCGTGTTCACGCCCACCGAGGCCGCGGTGGTGGCCGCCGTGTATGCGCTCTTCGTGTCGACGGTGGTGTACCGCGAGATCACCTGGAAAGACCTGTACGCCATCTTCGTGAACGCGGCCAAGACCAGCGCCATCGTGATGTTCCTGATCGCCGCGGCCATGGTGAGCGCCTGGCTCATCACGGTGGCCGACCTGCCCTCGAAGATCGTGGGCATGCTGCAGCCGTTCATGGGCAACCAGATGCTGCTCATGATCGCGATCATGGTGCTCGTGATGGTGGTGGGCACGGCGATGGACATGACGCCGACCATCCTCATCCTCACGCCAGTGCTCATGCCCGTGGTGAAGGCCGCCGGCATCGACCCCGTGTACTTCGGCGTGCTGTTCATCATCAACAACTCGATCGGCCTCGTCACGCCGCCGGTGGGCACGGTGCTCAACGTGGTGGCGGGCGTCGGCAAGATCTCGATGGACGACGTCACACGCGGCGTGGTGCCGTTCATGCTGGCCGAGTTCGCGATCCTGTTCGTGATGGTGGCGTTTCCGCAGCTGGTGATCGTGCCGGCGCGGTGGTTCGGGGGCTGAGCCGGTGCGCGCCATTTGCCTCGCCGCGCTCGCCCTGCTCGCGGCCCTGCCTGCCGCTGCGCAAGACCCCGAGCGCGAGGTACTGCCCGAGCAGCGCCAGCGGCTGGCCTTCATCGCGCCCTCCGGCCTCGCGCCGCTGGGCAACGGCAAGATGGTGTTCAGCGCCTTCCACGTGACGACCGGCCAGGAGCTGTGGGTCACCGACGGCAGCAACGCCGGCACTACCTTGCTGAAGGACATCCGGCCGGGCTTCAGGGGGTCGTTCCCCGCCGCTCAGGTCGCGTTCAAGGGCCACGTCTACACCACCGCCACCGACGGCGCGAGCGGGCTCGAACTGTGGCGCACCGACGGCACCGCCGCCGGCACGGCGCAGGTGATCGACCTGCGCCCCGGCGAGGAAGGCGCGATGCCCAACGAGCTGACCGTGTTCCGCGACGCGCTCTACTTCGTGGCCGACGACGGCCAGACCGGCTTCCAGGTGTGGAAGACCACGGGCGACGCGAAGGGCACCACGCGCGTGTCCGCCGTCGACGCCGGGCCGCGCGCCCTCACCCGCCAGCTCACCGTGGCCGGCCCGCGCCTGTTCTTCACGGCGACCACGCGCACGCAGGGCCACGAACTCTGGGTGACCGACGGCACGCCCGAGCACACACGGCTGGTGAAGGACATCCGCCCGGGCCTCGAGGACGCGGGCATCCAGAACCTCACGGCCGTGGGCAGCGACGTCTACTTCACCGCGCACGACGGCGAGCACGGCGCCGAGCTGTGGAAGAGCGACGGCACCGAACACGGCACGCAACTCGTGAAAGACCTGCGCCCCGGCGCCGCGCCCTCGCGGCCGACGCACCTGGCGGCGCTGGGCCGCACGCTGTACTTCTCGGCCGACGACGGCGTGCACGGCATCGAACTGTGGAAGACCGACGGCACTGCGAAGGGCACGGCGCTGGTGAAGGACATCCGGCCGGGGCCGAGCGGCTCCGTGTCGAGCGCGATCGCCGTGATGGGCGGCAAGCTCTACTTCGCAGCGACCGACGGCGCGTCGGGCGCGGAGCTGTGGCGCAGCGACGGCTCGGCCGCGGGCACGGTGCGCGTGAAAGACATTGCACCGGGCGCGGAGAACGGCTCGCCGGCGCGCTTCGCCGTCGTCGGAACGCGCCTGTGGTTCGCGGCGAACGGCGGCGGTGGTCGCGGTGTCGAGCCGTGGACCAGCGACGGCACGACGGCCGGCACGCGCGCCGTGGCCGACCTCGCCGCCGGCGAACGCCACGCCATGCCGCTGGGCTTTCGTGCGCTCGGTGACGCGGTGCTCTTCGTGGCTGACGACGGCCATGGCAACGACCGGCTGTGGTCCTATCGAAAGGACGGCAAGGATGGGCGGGTGACGCTGATCGGCGATCCGCTCAAGGCGCGGCTGCGCTGACACCGAAGGCCTGCGTGGCCGCATAGTCGCGCAAGGCCTGCTGCATGGCCGCGGCGATGGCCGGGTGCGTCGGGTCGTGGCCCGAGCCCTGCGCCCACTGCAGCGGCGCGCCCAGCACCTGCGCCAGTGCCCGCGCGCCCTCGGGCGGACACAGCGCGTCCTGCGTGCCGTGCACGATCAGCGTGGGCACAACAGGCATTGCGGCGCAGCGCTGCAGCAGCGTGGGCGCATCGAGCCAGCAGCCATGTCGCAGGTAATGGCTCTGCACGCGGTAGCGCGCCACGAGCCGCGGCAGCATCGCCTCGTCGAGCGGCGGTGCGGCACCGCCGGTGGCGAGGCGCTGTTCCCAATCGAACCAGCAGCGTGTCAGCTCGCACTGCCGCGCCCAGGTGCCGTGCGCGAAGACCTCGGCGATCGGCACCGTCACCGGGCATTGCCTTTGCTCGGCCTCGTCCCACAGTGCGCGCCATGCAGGGCCGTCATGCCGCCGGGCCCCAGCGAAGAGCGCGTGAATGTCGCTCGGGCGCGCGAGGAACACGTTGCGCAGCAGCAGGCCCGCCACAGCCTCCGGTACATCGAGCGCATGCATCAGCGCCAGCGTGGCGCCCCACGAGCCGCCGACCACCAGCCATCGATCAATGTGCAGGTGCGCGCGCAGCAGCCGCAGATCAGCCAACAGATCGGCGAGCGTGTTGTGTTCAATCGATCCTGCAGGTGTGCTGAGGCCCGAACCGCGTTGGTCGGGGCAAATGATGCGGTAGTGCGCCGGATCGAAGTCCCGGTGCAACAGCGACGAGCTGCCCGAGCCCGGCCCGCCGTGCAGCACCACCACGGGCAGGCCTGCCGGGTTGCCGTGCTCCTCGACGTGCATCACATGCCCGCCGTCCAGAGGCAGGCGATGGGTGATCGTCATCGGCGCGCGCCCGCTCAAGCAGACGCGTTCGCGTCGGTGCGAAAGACGAGTTCGCCCGCACGCCGCGCGCCCGGCACGAAACGGATCGGCATGCCCTGGTCGCGCGGATCGCCCGCCGCCTTGACCATCGCCTCGACCTCGTCATGCCGCGGGCTCTTCGGGCACACCGGGTCGGTGGCGGCTGCGTCGCCCGTCAGCAGGAAGGCCTGGCAGCGGCAACCGCCGTGGTCCTTTTCCTTCTCGTCGCAGCTCTGGCAGGTGCTGCTCATCCAGCCGGTGCCGCGGTACGCGCCGAAGGCCGGGCTCTCCTGCCAGATGCTGCGGATGCTGTGCGCGCGCACATTGGGAAAGTCGAGACCGGGCAGCATGCGCGCGCTGTGGCACGGCAGCGCCACGCCGTCGGGTGCCACCACGAGGAACACGCTGCCCCACCCCGCCATGCAAGGCTTGGGCTTGCCCTCGGCGTAGTCGGGCACCACCCAGAGGATCTTCATGCGGCCGTCCAGGCGCGGGCGGTGGGTTTCCACCACCGCCTCGGCCGTGGCCAGCATGTCGCGCGAGGGCATCAGCATCTCGCGGTTGCGCCAGGCCCAGCCGTAGTACTGCACGTTGGCGAGTTCGAGAAAGTCGGCCTCCATCGCCTCGGCCATCTCGATGATGCGGCCCACGTGCGGCAGGTTGTAGCGGTGCATCACGCAGTTCAGCACCATCGGGTAGCCGAGGTCCTTGATGGTGCGGGCCACGCGCTGCTTGAGGTCGAAGGTCTTCGTGGAGCTGAGGAAGTCGTTGAGTTCGCGGCTCGAGTCCTGGAACGACAGCTGGATGTGGTCCAGCCCCGCACGCTTCAACGTCTCGGCGCGCTGCGGCGTGAGGCCCACGCCCGAGGTGATCAGGTTGGTATAGAAGCCGAGCTCGTGCGCCGCCGCGACCAGCTCGGGCAGGTCGTCGCGCAGCAGCGGCTCGCCGCCCGAGAAACCCAGCTGCACCGCACCCATCGCGCGTGCTTCGCGGAACACGCGAATCCATTCGGCCGTGCCCAGCTCCTCGCGATAGCGCGTGTAGTCGACCGGGTTGGAGCAGAAGGCGCAGTGCAGCGGGCAGCGGTAGGTCAGCTCGGCCAGCAGCCACAGCGGCGGCTTGGCCGCAGCGCGGGGTGCGCGGGCCTGCGGCTCAGCGGATCCAGTGGCGTCCACGGGCCTGCTCCAGAAATTCGAGTACGTCGGCATGCAGATCGCTCTCGCCGAAGGTGCGCTCCAGGTCGGCCACGAGCGCGGCCACCGAGGTCTTGCCGTCGCAGCGCTGGAGGATCTCGGCCGCCGGCCCGTTGAGCTTGATCATGCCCTCGGGGAACAGCAGCACGTGGCACTGCTGCGCCTCTTCCCACTGCATGCGGTAGATCGAGGTGAGCGCCGGCTGGGCATCGTCGGTCCATGCGGTCATGGCTGCTTCTCTTTCGGAAGGTCGTCGGGGTAGGCCTTCTCGATCGCGTCGAGCATGGCCCAGAGGATGTCGAGCTTGAAGCCCAGGATGTGCAATGCACGCTGCTGCCGCTCGCGCGTGGTGCACCACTGCATCGCCACTTCGAGGCCGTGCTCGACGTCGCGGTCGGCCAGCGGAATGCGGCTGCGAAAGTAGTCCAGGCCCGAGGTGTCGATCCACGGGTAGTGCGTGGGCCAGCCCGCGAGCCGGTCCTTGTGGATGCGCGGCGCGAACATCTCGGTGAGCGACGAAATCACCGCCTCCTGCCACGGTGCCGTGCGCGCGAAGTTGACGTAGGCATCGACCGCGAAGCGCACGCCGGGCACCACGAGCGCATGCGACTCGAGCACCTCGCGCGACAGGCCGGTGGCAATGCCCAGACGGGTCCAGATCTCGATGCCGCCCGCGTTGGCGCCTTCATGGTCGCCGTGCCCGTCGTGGTCGAGCATGCGCACCACCCAGCGCCGGCGCGTGGCGCGGTCGTCGCAGTTGGACAGAACGGCGGCGTCCTTCACCGGAATGCGGCACTGGTAGTAGAAGCGGTTCGCCACCCAGCCGCGCACCTGGAAGGGCTGCAGCTCACCCGCATTGAGCCGGCGGTTGAAGGGGTGGTGGCTGTGGTAGCGCGACTCCATGGCGCGCAGCCTCGCTTCGAACTCCTGCGGGGACCATGGGCCTTGTGTCTCTTGCCGTTGCTGTTGCATCACGTGTTCAGATCTCCAGGGCCATGCCGTCGAACGCGACCTCGATGCTGTGGCGCACGAGCTGCGCGCGCTCCGGCCCGTCTTCGTCCAGGATGGGGTTGCTGTTGTTGATGTGGATGAGCACCTTGCGTTGTGCAGCGCAAGCGTCGAGCGCCTGCAGCATGCCGGGGCCGTGCGGCCCGTCGCATTGCGGCAGGTGACCCATGTCGGCCGCGTGCTTCTTGCCGAGGCCGGCCGCGACCATTTCGTCTTCGGTCCAGAAGGTGCCGTCGACGAGCACGCAGTCGCAGACATCGAGGCTGCGGCGCTCGGCCTCGCCGACCTGCGCCAGGCCCGGCGCATAGAGCACGCGCTTGCCGGTGGCGGGGTCTTCGATGAGCACTGCGGCGTTCTCGCTGCGCGCCTCGGTCTGGCGGCGCGGCGAATACGGCGGCGCCTTGCCGGGCACCGGCAGTGCCTGCAGCCGCAGGCCGGCGATGTCGTGCCAGGCGCCGCCGCCAGGCTCGAGCGACAACGGGTGCCAGGTCACGCCGCAGTAGCTGTCGAGCGTGCGCAGCAGCGGCAGGCTGCCCGTCAGGTCGTCATGGGCCTCGGGCGTGCAGTACAGCTGCAACCGCTGCCCTTCGCGCAGGCTCAGTAGGCCTGCGACGTGGTCGATTTGAGAGTCCATCAGCACCACCGCCTCGATCGGCGAATGGCGCAGTCCGTGGCGCGGCCACAGGGCCGGCGAGGCGCGCAGTTGCGCGCCGAGGTCGGGGGACGCGTTCAGCAAGATCCAGCGCTCGCCATCGGCCGACACCGCGATCGAACTCTGCGTGCGGGGCGTGGCCCGCACCTGTCCGCTTCGCTGGCCGGCGCACAGGCGGCAATTGCAATTCCATTGAGGGAAGCCACCGCCCGCTCCCGAACCCAGCACCAGAATCTTCATGGAGGCCCAACAAAAAAACGGCACCGGCGCAAGGCCGGTGCCGTGTGGGGGCCGCGCTCAGCGCGCGGAAATGTACATCGTGATTTCGAAACCGAAACGCATTTCTTCAAACTCAGGCTTGCACCACTTCATCGCATTGCTCCTTCAGGGTTGGGGTTGAGGGACATATCAATAAACGACGATCTTTCCCGTCGGGCGCGGGCTATGGCAGTCGTTGTAAAAGTATTCGCCCGGCGTGTCAAAGGTGTGGGTCTGCGACTGGCCCGGGGTCAGCCTGAAATTGAACCTCCCTTCGAAGAACTGCGTGGCGCAGTGGGTGTTCGCGTTGGCGGCGGGGTTCGTGAAGGTCACGGCGGTGTTCACCGGCACGCGCATGAAGGTCGGCGTCATGGCATTCACGGCCGTCGACTCGGTCGCGCCGGGCTCGTTCGTCGGCGTTTGCACGCGCGCCAGGAACACGGTGTTCGGCGTGGGCAGTGCCGAGCCCTCGACCGCCTGGCCCGACACAGGCCGTCGCACCACCGGCGGTGTCGGCGTGGCCGCCGCCGTCACCGCACCGCCGACCTTGAAGGCCCACAGCCGGTCGCCGCGCGGTGCCGAGTCGCCGTACGGAATGCTCGTGCCGCCCGAGAACACCGCGATGTACTGCTCGCCGTCGATCTCGTAGGAGACCGGGCTCGCGCTGATCGCCGCGCCGGTCTGGAAGCGCCACAGCTCGGTGCCGTCCTGCGCATCGAGCGCCAGCAGGTTGCCGTCGGGCTGGCCGATGAACAGCAGGTCGGAGGCCGTGCTCAGGATGCCGTTGCCGTGCGCCACCGAGTACGGCAGCGGCTTCTTCCACTTGACGAGGTTGGTGCTCGGATCGACCGCCACGACCGCGCCGGTCATGTAGGTGCCCGGCGGACGCAGGCCGTTGCTCGACTCGCTGAGCGAGTGCGCGGCCGACACGTAGCCCATGCCCGTGTAGACCAGGCCCGTGCGCTGGCTGAACGACTGGTGGTTCCAGTTGGCACCGCCGCCGTGGCCCGGGATGGACAGGATCGGCACGTCCCAGTGCGCGTCGTACAGGCAGCCCTTCGTGTAGTTGGGCACCGCGCGGTTGGGGTCGCCCGGAATGGCGGTGCCCAGCGGCTGGTCGACGATGCAGGTCTCGGTCCAGGCGCCCTGGCGCGGCAGCGGTTGCGTGGGCCAGCTGGCCTGGCGGGCGTCCTGCTTCACGGGCACTTCGTCGATGCCCAGCGGTGCGCTGCCGTCCTTGCGATCGAGGATGTAGTACATGCCCGTCTTGCTGCCGTAGATGACGACCTTGCGGTCCTTGCCGTCGATCTTCACGTCGGCGAGCACGGGCGACATCACGTTGTCCATGTCCCAGATGTCGTGGTGCACCGATTGAAAGTGCCACTTGTACTCGCCGCTCTTCAGGTCGAGCGCGACGATGGAGTTGGCGAACAGGTTCTGGCCCGGGCGCGAGGAACCGTCTTGCGACGAACCGCCGCGCACGTTGCCGAAGGTCCAGTACACCAGGCCCAGTTCGGGATCGACCGCGGGGTGAATCCACGGCGTGGCGCCGGTGCGTGCCGCATCGGGCGCGCCGCCCCAGGTGTCGTAGCCCAGCTCGCCCGCGCGGGGCACGCCCCAGAAGGTGGTCAGCACCTTGCCGGTGAGCGCGTCGGCCGAGAACGCGGCACCGCGGTTGCCGTCGTTGGTGCCCAGGTAGAGGCGCTTGTCGTGATACACCAGCGCGACCTTCTGCAGCGCGCCCTTGTAGTCGGGGTCGGTGCTGCTGGTCGGGTACTGCTTGATCCACTCGACGGCGCCGGTGTCGGTGCGCAACGCCACGAGGCGGTTGCCGGTGGCGACGGTGAACACCAGGCCCAGGTCTTTGGCGACGGCCACGCCGCGGCGGGTGATGTTGCCGTAGGGCGTGGTCCATTTCCACTTCGTGACACCGGTCTTGCCGTCCACCGCGACCACGTTGCCGGGCGCCGACTCGATGTAGAGCACGCCGTCGACGACGACGGTCGTGCTCTGGTTGTTGCCGGTGGTCATGCCGCCTTCGATCTGGTTGACCCAGGCGCCACCGAGTTGCGTGACGAGGCCCTTGTTGATCTTGCGCAGGCTCGAATAGTTCTGATTGCCCAGGTTGCCGCCGACCTTCGGGAAGTCCTTGTCGCCGGCGGTGCAGCAGTCCGACAGGTCAGACGCAGGTGCGGCGGCTGCGGGTGGCGATGCAGGCGGCGCTGCGCCGGCAGACGGCGGCGGCGCGGGGGCCGGCACCACGGGCAGCACGGGCGTGCCACCTCCGCCGCTGGAGCCGCCGCAGGCGGTGATCAGCAACGGCGATGCGAGCACGCCGCACGAGATCAGCAGCGTGACCAATGATTTTTTCTTCATGGATGTCTCTACTCGGTGAACGTTGGAACAGGGGTGTTCGAAACGACCGGTGGCGCGCGCACGGCGCCGCACCGGCCCCGGGAGGTCGTGCTTATTCGGTGGTGCAGAAAGGTGTCAGGCCCATCGCCGACTTCACGCCTTGCACGACGAGCTTCTGGAACTCGATGGCGCCCACGCCCGACAGGTCGGCGGTGAACGAGTGGGCGTTGTGCCCGAGCGTCGAGAGCCAGGCGCGGCCGCCGTCGTAGTACTGGCACCACGCGACCGGATGGAAGTCGGCGTGGCCCGGATGCGGCGCGGAGGTGAGCGGCTTCAGCGTCGAGGTGTCGACCTTGGCCAGGAACTTCACCTTCGTCGGGAAGGGCATCAGGTTGTACCACTCGTCCTGGAACGAGAAGCGCTTGGGCACGTCCTTCGTCGAGGGGTCGTCCGAGACGATCTCGACATCGCCCGCGCGGTTGGGTCCGTGGTTGTAGAAGTTCGCGTTGCCCAGCAGGCCTTCGTAGTACGGCCAGTTGTATTCGGCGCCGAAGGCGTTGTGCAGGCCCACGAAGCCGCCGCCGCGGCGCATGTAGTTGCGCAGCGCGGTGCGCGCGGCGTCCTGGCTGGTGCTCACGGCGCCGTTCCACAAGGTGTCGCGGTTCGAGCTCGCGAAGATGATGGCCTTGTAGTTGTTGATGCGACTGCTCAGCACCGACACGTCCTCGGTCCAGTCGACCGTGATGCCCTCGGCCGACAGCATGCGCAGCAGGCCGGCCTGCATCACGTTGTCGGGGTTCATCGCCGGGTTCAGGCCGACCGCCATCGGCGTGCCGAGCACGGCATGGCGCGGGCCCGCGGTGCGCGAGTAGATCAGCACGCGGTCGGGCGTGCTGGCGAAGGCGCCCCAGTCGTTGTAGCACTTGGGGTTGGTGCCGCGGCACACGTTGTAGTACTCGTCGAAGCTGTCGTCGACCTCGGCCACCGGTTCGGTGGGCGGCGGCACTTCATCGGTCGGTGCGGGCGGCGGCGCCGATGCAGCGGGCGCGGGCGCCACGGGCAGGAACGGCAAGGCCGCGCCGCCGCCGCCGTCGCCTCCACCGCAGGCAGTCAATGCCAGCGCGAGCGCGGCGGCCGATGCAAGTCCGAAGGGAAAGGATCTGGAATGTTTCAACGGAGTCTCCTCTTGGTGGTCAATGGCGGAATCGGACGGGCGCACGCGCCCAGCACGTGTCGCTGCGCCGCGGGTGGCGGCAGGCGCAGACGTGGGAGTGACGGAAATTGCCGGCGGGAACGAAGAAGAAATTCGTCGTCCGCCGTGGGTGGGGACGCGCTACTTGCGGATGCGCGCGAGCTCGTCGTTGTAGAGCTTGACGATGGCGGGGTCGTACTGGGCGGCGAACTTGTCGACAACGGGCTTGGCGATGTCGCGCATGCGCTTCTGCTCGGGAGCACTGAGTTCGTTGAACTGCGCGCCCTTGGCCTGCAGCTCGCCCACGGCCTTCTGTGCGGCGGCGCGACTCACTTGCCGCTGGTAACCACGTGCCTCGTTGGCCGCGTCGTTCATCATCTTCTGCTCGGCGGGCGTGAGCGAGTCCCAGAACTTCTTGCTCACCAGCACGATGTTGGCGGCGTAGACATGGTTCGTCGCACTCACGAACTTCTGCACTTCGTAGAACTTGTTCGACAGGATCACCGCATACGGGTTCTCTTGCCCATCGACCGCCTTGGCTTCGAGGGCACCGTACAGCTCGGCAAAGGGCATCGGCACGGGGTTGGCCTTGAAGGCCTTGAAGGTTTCGAGGAACACCGGGTTGGGGATCACGCGGATCTTCAAACCCTCGAGGTCTTCAGGCTTGCTGATCGGGCGCTTGCTGTTGGTGACGTTGCGAAAGCCCAGGTCCCAGTAGCCCAACGCGACGAGGCCCTTCTCCGGGAGCTTGGCGATCAGCGCCTGACCCAATGGTCCGTCGAGCAGTGCATCGGCCTGCGCGAAGTTGTTGACCGAGAAGGGGAAGTCGACAAGGCCGAACTCCTTGACGATGCCTGCCAGCGATGTCGTCGCCGGTGCCGACATCTGCTGCACGCCGCCTTGCAGCGCCGACTGCTGCTGCATCTCGTTGCCCAGTTGCGAGGCGGGGAACTCCTGGACCTTCATCTTGCCGCCGCTCTTGGCCGAGAGCAGCTCGGCAAAGCGCTTGACGCCGAAGCTCACGGGATGGTCGGCGTTGTTCAGGTGGCCGAAGCGGATCACGCGCTCCTGCTGCGCTTGCGCAACGGCAGGAACGACCAGGGCGAGGGCGAGGCCGGCGGTGGCCAGCGAGCGGTAAAGCGTTCTCAAAGTTGTTCTCCAGCTTGCGATGTGAGCGATCCATGCCGGGGCGCCAAGAAGCGCCTCCGACCCCAGACGGCGCGATCTTATCGATTTAGTGGAAAATCTTTCTACTAGTGAAAACACTTGGCAAAATGCTAGAGTCGTCTCATGACAGCCATACTCGAACGCAGCTTCAAGGTGCTCGAACACCTCTCCGGCCACCCCGAAGGCCGCGCGCTTTCCGCGCTGTCTGCCGAGCTGGAAATGCCCTTGAGCGCCACCCATCGCCTGCTGAGCGAACTGGTGCGCTGCGGCTATGTGCGGCAAGACCAGAGCCATGGCGACTACATGCTGACCATCAAGCTGGTGTCGCTGGGCCTGAGCTTTCTGAGCAACAGCGGCATCGTCGACGTGGCGCAGCCGCTGCTCGACCGGCTCGCGGTCGCATCGGGTGAACTGGTGCGGCTGGCGGTGGTCGACGGCGACGAACTCACCTTCGTCGCGAAGGCGCAAGGCGCCACGCGCGGGCTGCGCTACGACCCGGACATGGGCCTGTCGGTGAACCTCTCGTGCAGTTCCGCAGGCCACGCGTGGCTCTCGACCATGACGGACGAACAGGCGCTGCAACTCGTCGCGAAACAAGGCTTCGGCCAGCCGGAAGATTTCGGCCCCAAGGCGCCGACCACCATGAAGGCGCTGCTCGTGTTCCTGCGCGCGACACGCAAGCGCGGCTTCTCGATGATCAACGAGGTGTTCTCCCCCGCGATGACGGCCATGGCCGCGCCGGTGCGCGGCGCGCATGGCGGCGTGATCGGCGTCATCACCATCGCGGGGCCGCTGGTGCGGCTCACGGAAGAACGCATGCTCGCGCTGGGCCCGCAGCTGCTGGCCGCGGCGGACGACGTGGCGCGCGCCAGCGGCGCGTCCGCGCTGTTCAAGCGCCGGGCCTGAAGGCCCCGCAGGTCGTCAGTCGACCTTCAGCTGGAACAGCACGAAGCCCGTGCCGCCCGGCTCGACCGTGCCGGTGAAGCGCCAGTCGATCGCGCCCGTGCCGCCTGCGGGTTGAACCGTGGTGCAGGCCACCGCACCGGCAGGCGGTGCATTCGCCGGCGTGTTCTTCACACAGCCCGTCAGCGACGCCGGCGTGGTGCCTGTCGTCGCGCTCACGAAGGTCGTGTAGCCCGGCGTCATGTCGTTCACGACCATGCTGCGGATCGGTGCGTCGCCGTTGTTGGTGTAGGTGATGCGGTACTCGAGCGTCTCGCCCGACTTGGCCTGGTTGTTCACGCCGAAGGTGCCGCTTTGCGTGATGTTGCGCACTTCCTTCTTCAGCTCCAGCGCCACGCCCGACACCGTGGTGAGGTCGTCGAGCGTGAAGCTGCCGCTGAGCGATGGGCTCGCGTTGGTGTAGGTGAAGTCGGCGCGGATCGTCGCCTTGTTGCTCGAGCCCAAGGGCGCGGTCGCGGGGATGAACTCCTGCACGATCACGCAGACCTTGCCCGCGAACACCACGGGCGTGGCCGCCGCGCTCGGCGGGTACAGCTGCGCTGCGCCAGCCTGCAGGCTGCCGGTGCAACCCACGTCCGCAAAGATCTTCGTCGTCCAGCCGGTGATCGGCGGCGTGGCCGTCTCGCTCGCCACACTGAAACGCACCTGCCCAGCAGTGCCGGCCGTGAAGGTGTGGGCGTAGGTCACGGTGCTGCCCGGCAGGCCGGTCTTGGCGCCGTCGGTGGCGAAAGCGCTGTTGTCGACGTCGCCGAAGTTCAAGTTGCTGTGGCCCGTGCCGTTCCAGCTGAAGGCGATGCGGTCCGGCGTGCCGGTGCGCGTGTAGGTGTACGTGCCACCGGCTGCTGCGACGGCAGAGCCTGACGGCAACGCGACGCTGCCCACCGACGCGCCCGTCGACACGCGCGTGCCGGGGTTGGTCTCTTCCACGCACATCGCAGAGCCCGTGGCCGTGCCGGCCGGCACGCTCAGGCTGTAGCCGCCCGATGCGTCCGTCAGCGCGCTCGCGTACACGGTCGCGCCGCAGTTGGTCAGCCGCACGCTCACGCCCGACAACGGGCCTTCACCGCCGTTGACGATGCCGTCGTTGGCCGTGCCGCTGCCCACGCCGTTGTCCAGGAACACGCGACCGCTCACGATCGCCGCGAGCGTGTTGGTGAAGGTACAGACCACGGCCGCGCCGTTCGTCAGCCCGGCCGCGGGCAGCGTGATGGTGCCCGCCACGAGATCGACCGCAGCGGTCGCCCCACCCGCGAGGCCCGTGCAGGTCGCGCCCGAGAACGCGAAGCCGCCGGACATCGAGGCCGCGACTTCGGTCAGCACCGTCTGCGTGTTCGCCGTGGTCAGCGTCTTGATCGTGCCGACCACCGTCGAGCCCGACACCGAGACGTTGATGCTGTCCGAACCGAAGCCGTTGGTGCCGCTGAACGCGAAGATGCCCGTGCCGCCCAACGCCTGCTTGCGGATCTGCACCGTCGGCAGGCGGTTGTTGCTGTAGGTACAGACGATGGCTTTGCCGGCATCACCCGCGCCGATCACCAGCGTGTTGCTGGCCTGGCCGTTGGTGCCGCTGAGTGCGTTGGCCGTGGCGCCGCCATCGGCGGTACACGACAGCACGCTCGTGTAGTTCGCCAGCGTGCCCGTGGTCATCGTTTCCGCGGGGAAGGTGATGGTGTTGCCGACCGCCGCCACCACCGCCGCGCCGCTGTTGCCGGCCGTGGGCGCGGTCGCGGTGAACAGCGCCGTGTTGTTGGTTCCGCCCGTGGTCGCGCCGATGCTGGCGACGTTGCCCGTCTCGCTGTTCGCGCCCCAGGCCTTGCGCACCTGCAGGGTGACGGTCTTCTTCGCGTTCGTGTAGGTACACACGATGGCCTTGCCGGCATCGGCTGCGGCGATCGCCAGCGTGTTGCTCACCTGGCCGTTGGTGCCGCTCAGCGGATTGGTCGTGGCGCCGCCGTCGGCGGTACACGCGAGCACCGTGCTGTAGCTGGCGATAGAGCCCGTGGTCATCGTCTCGGCGGGCAGCGTGAGCGTGCCGCCGACGACCATCGACACCGCCGTGCCGCTGTTGCCAGCGGTGGGGGCGGTCGCGGTGAACAGGGTCGTGTTGCTGCTGCCGCCCGAGGTGGCGCCGATGCTGGCCACATCGCCGCTCGTGCTGTCCGCGCTCCAGGCCTTGCGCAGTTGCACGGTGACGGTCTTCGGCGTGTTGGTGTAGGTGCAGACGATGGCCTTGCCGGCGTCGCCTGCACCGACCAGCAGCGTGTTGCTCACCTGCCCGTTGGTGCCGCTCAGCGTGTTGGCCGTGGCGCCGCCGCCAGCGGTACACGCGAGCACGGTGTTGTAGTTGGCGAGCGTGCCCGGCGCCATCGTCTCGGCCGGCAGCGTGATCGTGTTGCCTGCCTGCACGCTCACCGCCGTGCCGCTGTTGGCACCCGTGGGTGCCGTCGCGGTGAAGGCCGTGGTGTTGTTCGATCCGCCCGTGCTCGCGGCGATGCTCGCCACGTTGCCCGTGATGCTGCTGGGGTTCCAGGCCTTCGCCAGTTGCAGCGTGGCCGTCTTCGGCGTGTTCGTGTAGGTACAGGTGATGGCCTTACCCGCATCGCCCGCGCCGACCAGCAGCGTGTTGCTCGCCTGCCCGTTGGTGCCGCTCAGCATGTTCGCCGTGGCGCCGCCATCGGCGGTACACGACAGCACGGTGGTGTAGTTCGCCAGCGTGCCCGTGGTCATCGTCTCGGCCGGGAACGTGAGCGTGTCGCCTGCGCCCACCGACACCGCAGTGCCGCTGGTGCCGGCCGTCGGCGCCGTCGCCGTGAACGCGGTGGTGTTGCTCGTGCCGCCCGTGGTCGCGCCGATGCTCGCCACGTTGCCCGTGGTGCTGCCTGTGCTCCAGGCCTTGAACAGCTGCAGCGTCCCGGTCTTGCGCGTGTTGGTGTAGCCGCAGTTCACCGCGCTGTCCGACGGCATGGTGAAGGTGCGGCTCAGGCCGCTGCCGGTCACCGTCACCGTGCTGCCGTCCGACACCTTGGTACAGGCCAGCGTCGTGGTGTAGTTGGCCGCGCTGCCCGTCGTGAAGGCTTCGGCCAGCGTCACCGTGGCGCCGCTGGCCGCGGTGGCCGTGGCGTTGGTGGTGGTGGCCGGCGCGGTCGACGTGCCGGCGGTCGCGCCCGTCACCTCGGCAGCGCTGCCGCTGACCGTCAGGTTGACCCTGTCGCCGGCGATGGCGCCGCTCCAGCTCTTGGTCAACGTCACCGCCGCGGTCTTGCGCGTGTTGGTGTAGGTACAGACGATGGCCGTGTCGGCCGCGCCGATCGTCAGCGTGCTGCCCGACAAGCCGCTGGTGCCGGTACAGCTCAGCGCGCTCGTGTAGTTGGCGGCGCTGCCGGTCGTGAAGCTCTCGGCCAGCGTGATGACGCTGCCCACCGGAACGGCCAGCGCGGTGCCGTTGTCGGTCTCGGTGGTCGTGTTGGCCACGGAGGCCAGCGTGGTCAGGCCCGTGCCAGTGACGCTCACCGCGTCATTGACGATCGCGCCCGACCAGGTCTTGGCCAGCGTGACGTTCGCGGTCTTCGCGGTGTTGGTGATCTCGCAAATGATCGGCAGGCCGGCATCGGCGTTGCCCAGGGTCAGCAGGTTGCCGCTGAGCGAACCGCCGCCGGTGCAGCTCCAGGCGCTGGCCGTGTACGAGCCTGCGTTGGTGCCGAACGGCGTCTCCGACAGAGTGACCGTGTCGCCCACCGCCACGCGCTGTGCGCCGCCGATGTCGGTCTCGTTGGGCGTGTTGGCCGTCGCCTGCAGGTTGAAGGCATAGCCGATGTTGTGGTTCGGGTGAACCGTGCCCGAAGCAGTCAGCGTGAAGGCATCGTTGACCAGCGCGTTGACCCACTTCTTGCGCAGCGCCACCGTCGGCGCCTTGGCGTTGGTAACGGTACAGACGATGTTCGACCCCGCCGCTGTGGCCGCGGCATCCAGCGTGAACTGGTTCTTGTTTTGCGCGGTCCCGCGCGTCACCGTGCCGCCGCTGCCCATGCCCGTGCACGAGACGTCGGTGATCACGTAGTCGGGCACGCCCGTGGCCGGCGTGTAGGTTTCGGTGACCGTGGTCGCCGCGCCCGGCGTGGTCAGCGTCTGCAGCGGCCCGTTGACGGCCGTGCCGGCCACGGTGGTGGTAATGGTGTGCGCGGCCACGCCGTTGGTGCCCGTGAAGTCGAAGCCGGCCACACCGCCGAGCGAGCGCTTGGCGATGGTCAGGGTCGAGGGCTTGCCGGTGTTGGCGTAGGTACAGACGATGGCCTTTCCCGCATCGGCCGCGCCGATCAGCAGCGTGTTGCTCGCCTGCCCATTGGTGCCGCTCGGCGCATTGGCCGTGGGCCCGCCATTGGCCGTGCACGACAGCGCCGTGGTGTAGCTCGCGAGCGTGCCCGTGGGCATCGTCTCTGCGGGCAGCGTGACGGTGTTGCCCGCGACCACGTTCACGGCGGTGCCGCTGGTGCCGGCCGTCGGCGCCGTGGCGGTGAACGCCGTGGTGTTGCTCGCGCCGCCCGTGCTCGCGCCGATGCTGGCCACGTTGCCGCTGATGCTGCCGGCGCCCCAGGACTTCGCCAGTTGCAGCGTCGCCGGCTTCGCCGTGTTGGTGTAGGTGCAGAGGATCAGCTTGCCCGTGTCGGCCGCGCCGATCAGCAGCGTGTTGGTGTTCTGTCCGTTGGTGCCGCTCAGCGTGTTGGCCGTGGCGCCGCCACCGGCCGTGCAGGCCAGCACCGTGTTGTAGTTGGCCAGTGTGCCCGTCGGCATCGTCTCCGCGGGGAAGGTGATGGTGTTGCCCGCAACCACGGTCACGGCCGTGCCGCTGTTGCCGGCCGTCGGCGCTGTTGCCGTGAAGGCGGCGGTGTTGTTGGCGCCGCCCGACGACACGCCCAGGCTCGCCACATTGCCCGTGATGCTGTTCGCACCCCACGCCTTGGCGATCTGCAAGGTCGCCGGCTTCGGCGTGTTGGTGTAGGTACAGACGATCGCCTTGCCGGCGTCGGCCGCACCGACCACCAGCGTGTTGGTGGTCTGCCCGTTGGTGCCGCTCAGCGTGTTGGCCGTGGTGCTGCCATCTGCGGTACACGCCAGCACGGTGTTGTAGTTCGCCAGCGTGCCCGTGGTCAGGGTCTCGGCCGGCAGCGTGATCGTGTTGCCCGTGGCCACGGTCACGGCCGTGCCGCTGGTCGCCGCCGAGGGCGCCGTCGCCGTGAACGCCGCGGTGTTGTTCGTGCCGCCCGACGACACGCCGATGCTCGCCACGTTGCCCGTGAGGCTGTTCGCGCCCCACGCCTTGGCCAGTTGCAGCGTGGAGGTCTTCGGCGTGTTCCTGTAGGTACAGACGATGGCCTTGTTCTCGTCGGCCGCACCGATCACCAGCGTATTGGTGGCTTGCCCGTTGGTGCCGCTCAGCGTGTTGGCCGTCGGCCCGCCACCAGCGGTACACGACAACACGGTCGTGTAGTTCGCCAGTGCGCCCGAGCTCATGGTTTCCGCCGGGAACGTGATCGTGTTGCCGGCCGCGACGGTCACGGTCGTGCTGGTGTTGGCCGTCGGTGCGGTCGATGCGAACGCCGTGGTGTTGGCCGCCCCGCCCGTGGTCGCGCCGATGTTCGCCACATTGCCCGTCACGCTGGTGGGGTTCCAGGACTTGGCCAGTTGCAAGGTCGCGGTCTTGCGCGTGTTGGTGTAGGTACAGACGATGTCTTTGCCGATGTCGCCGAGGGCGATCGTCAGCGTGTTCGATACCTGTCCGTTGGTGCCGCTGAGCGTGCTGGCCATGGTGCCGCTGTTCACGGTGCACGAGAGCACCGTGTTGTAGTTCGCGAGCGTGCCGGTGGTCAGTGTTTCGGCGGGCAGCGTGATGACGTTGCCGATGTTCACGCCCACGGGCGTGCCGCTGTTGCCGGCCGTCGGTGCCGTCGCAGTGAAGGTCGCGGTGTTGCTGGCGCCGAAGAAGTTGCTGCCGCCCGTGGTGGCCACAATGCGCGCCACGTCACCGGCGTTGCTGCCGGCCGACCAGGCCTTCGCGAGTTGCAGCGTGACCACGTTGAACTGGATGACCACGAGACCGTTGCCGCCGGTGTCCCCGGTCAACGAGCTGCGCGACCCGCCCACGCCGACACCCGCCTGGTAGGGCGCACCCGTGTTGCCCGGATTGGAGTTCGCCGAGTAGCTGCCGTTGGCCCCTGCAGTGAGCACGCCGCCAGTGACGCCCGTGCCGATGAAGCCCGAGCCGCCACCGCCCGGTCCGTTGTAGGAACACAGGGCCGTGCTGGGGTTGGGCGTGTTGCTGCACTGGGCCATGCCGCCGCCGCCGCCGAACCAGCCGCCGCCACCGCCACCGCCGCCTTCGTACTGGACAGCGGTCCCCCCAGAAGCTGAACACCCGGTGCCGCCCTGCAAGGCGCTGCCTGCGGAACCGCCCGGGCACGCCGTCCCCGCAGTCGTCGGGGTTCCGATCGCGCCGCCGGCGGACTGGGTACCGCCCCGCCCGCCCGTGCCGGTGGACGATCCGCCGCTGGTACCGCCGCCGCCGCCCGGCACCGGGCTGCCGACGTCGGTCCAGAAGGCGCTGCCGCCGCCACCGCCTGCGACCAGTCGTGCGGCGGCTGTCGAAAATTCCGTGCTGCCGCTCCACAGCGCACTCATGCCGCCGCCCGATGAGCCGGCGACGCCTGCGTTCGCGCCTGCGCCGCCGCCACCGCCGCGGCCGTAGGTCGCGCCGGTGCCCCCGTTGCGCCCGCCCTGCCCCACCGTCACCGCCATGGCGGTGCCCGGTGTGAGCGACACGGTCCCGTCGGCGAAGCCACCGGCGCCACCGTTGGCCGAATTGCCGCCTGCCGTCAGCGAGCCACCACCGCCTGCGCCCCACATCGTGACGCGCGCCGACGACACGCCCGCCGGCACCGTGAAGGCCTGTGCCGCGCCCGAATGGGTGAAGGCCACGCAGGTGTTGAAGCCGGCCTGCGGCGTACATGAGGTGACTGCAGCCTGCGCGCCCGTCATGGCGAGCAGCCACAACGCCGCCGTGGCGAACACGCCTTTCAACATGCCGCCAAGCACCGCCATCCCGCCCGCGTCGTTTCTCGTTCTGCTTTGCATCATGGTCTCGTTCAGCGGGGTTCTTGCGCGGCGGCGGCGATCACGACCCAGCGGCTCTTGGCGCTGCGGTCATCACCTGCGACGGGCTGCGTGTCTTCTTTGGTGTCGGTGCGCAGGCGCAGCACATCCACGCCGTGTCCGATGAGATAGCTGCGCACCGCGTTGGTCCGCTGCGCGATCAGCTGCTGGCGGTCGTCGGCGCTGCCTTGCGCATCGGCGTGGCTGATGTGGATCACCACCTGCGCCTCGGTCGCCTTGATCTGCGCGGCCAGCGTGTTCAGTGCGTCATGCGCCTGCGGCTTGATGAAGGACTTCGAGGGCTCGAACAGCGCTTCGGCCTGCAGCACGGTGCGCGCCGGCAGCGGTGCGACTTCGATCGCTGCCACCTTCTCTGCCTTCGCAGCCTTGGCCGTGTTCACATCCGCCCCCGTCGAAGCAAACCCCAGATGCGTCTCATCGAACTTGAAGCGCAGGCGCACATACGCACCCTTGCTCGTGTACTCGTTGGCGGTGAGATCGCGGTCGTTCAACCCCACGAAGTTGTAGCCCGCCGACACCCACATGTTCTTCTGCACCTGGTAGCCCACTTCCACGCCCAGCGTCTTCTGCAGCGCCCCGCCCTTGCCGTACAGCAAGCCCGCCTGCACCCCGAAGTCCCAGTCCTGGTTGAGGTCCTGCGTGTAGCGCGCCTGCACCAGATGCGCCCAGTACTTGCTGGCGAGCATTCCATCGTCCGCGCGGCTGAGCTTGAAGGCGTAGCGCGCCATCACTGCCTTGCCCGGCTCGGGGTTGTAGTTCACATGCGCCGAGACGATGTCTGCACTTGTCTTGCCCGGCAGGCTCGCGCCGTTGTCGGCGCCGAAGACGCTGCTGCCCTGCAGGGAGCCTGCCGCATTGCCCGCACCCACCACGTTCTCGGAGCGGCGCTCGTAGCGCGCCAGTGCGTTCCAGGTGTCGTTGTCCACCGGCCGGTAGGCAATGCCGATCTGGTGGCGCTGCAGATGACGCTCGTTGCCCGCGTTGGCCCCTTGGCCCTCGCTGTCGCTCACGATGCTGCGCGCCAGCAGGCTCCAGGAGGCATCGAGCTTGACGCCGAATCCTGCACTGAACAGGCGCGTGTTCGCGTCGTCGCCGCGGCGGGCTTCATAGACCCCCGAGGCCTTGATCCGGTCGGTGATGTACTCGACGCCGCTGGTGATCGCGGTCGATTCGCCCAGGCCACCCGCGTAGCCCGTGCCGGTGTTCTTGCTGTTGCTGTAGCCGCTCATGTCGCGCGTGTGCTCGATGCCCCCGGTCACGCGGATCTGCTCGTTGATCTTGAAGGTGTTGCGCACCCCGATGGCCGCCTGCACCCCGCGCCCCTCGGCACCGTCGGCGATGCGGTACTCGTTGTAGACGCGCCCGCCTTCCATGTAGTTGCTCTCGATGCCGACGATGCCCGTGTTGTTGCGCTGCGTGCTGTCCAGCTCGTAGGGGCCGTTCAAGGTCGAGATCAGCTCGTAGCGACCATAGACGCGGGTCTTGTCGGTGATGGCGTAGTTGCCGCCGATGGCCAGCACGTGGCGCTTGCCGTCCTTGATGTCCTGCTCGCCTTCGACGAACACCTGCGCACCGGCCACGCCGGGCACTTCGGTGGACAGGCGGCCTCGCACCGTGGTCTGGCTCTGGGTGTCCACGCCGGCTGCGGCTGCTGCGGCCCCGAGCGTGGTCACGCTGTTGGCGCCGATGCTGCTGCCCATCTGGCCGTTGTAGGTGGAGATCTGCCCGTAGTCGAAGCCCGAGCTCGAACCCAGCGCGTTGTTGCTCTGACCATGGCGCAGGCCCACCTCGGCGACCGTCTTGTCGCTGAGCTTCTTCTGCACGCTCACGGTGGCGCCCTTGCGCTCATCGACTTGCGCCGCATCCTTGCTGTAGAGCGCCTCGCCGCGCACGGCCAGGGTCGGGTCGACACGGTACTCGGCGCGCGCCGAGACCTCGGCGTGCCCGGCCGAGAAGCTCGCACCGGGGTTGTCGAAACGGGTGCTGGTCTTGGCCGCCAGGGCCACCACGGCGAGCTTCTCGTCCTGGTAGCGCGCTTCCGCACGCACACCGTGGCCGTTGCCCTTCTCGTCGGAGTCGGTCTTGACCATCTCGCCGGCGACGCTGGTGTTCTGGCCGATGCGCGCCACGCCCGTGAGCGCCATCAGCCTGCGCTTGTTCTGCGGGTTCTCGTCGGTAGAGGCCACCACGCCCAGCTGCAGACGGTCGTCGATCTTCACTTGCACGTCGGTGCCGGCCACGGTGAACTTGGGGCCGCCCGAGTCGACTTCGTAGGTGACGCGGATCGACTGCGGGTTCAGGTTCGCATCGATGGACGCGATGGCGTGCGTGAAGAGAACGCGGCGCGTCAGCGGCTCCACCGTGTAGTCCACGAAGCGCGCCACGGCCGTGCGCTGCAGCACGATGTTGGGCTGGTTGCGGTCGCGCACCACGATCTCGATCTGCTCGCTGTTGTCCACGAACTCGCCGTTGCTGACGCTCAGGTAGTACGGGCCCGAGGTGCCCACGGCGCGGAATTCCTCTACCTGCTGGGTCTGCGCGGTGCGCGAGACATAGCTGGTGGCGCGCACGTTCTCGTCTTCGTACACGTGCTTCAGGCCCGTGAGCGAGCGGTTGCTCTGGCTCAGGTTGCGCACCTCGGTGCTGCTGGCGGTGGTGAAGTCGCCGTACAGAAGGTACGAGCGGTTCTTGTCGATGCGCACGTAGAGCTTTTGCGTGCTCTGAGCGTCGAAGCCCTTGACCGCGGAGTCGCCGTAGATGGGATAGAACTCGTCGGGGCGGATGTCGCGGAACAGGCGATCCTTGCGGGTCTTGTCGGAGTCGAAGGCGGCCGTGAGCAGGTACTCGCCCTTGACCGTGCCCTTGAAGAAGAAGGCGGCGCGACCCGCAGCGCGGCTGTTCGTGCCCTCGTCCTTGAGGCCAGTCAGTTCAGCTTCGAACGCGGCACCTGCGGGCATCGCGCCGATCGGCAGCTTGCCGCGCTTGGTGAAGTCCAGCACGCCTTCGACGATGCCCACGCCGATCATGGGGCGCATCTCGGGCAGCAGCGCCAGGCGCACTTCCTTGACGAAGGTGCCGGCGCTCACGCGCAGGCGCGCATCGCCGGGTTCGCCCGGGGGCATCAGCTGGAACTCGGCCGCACCACCGTCCATGAAGACCTGGGTGCCCGGCTCGGTGGGGTTCAGGTCTTCGGCCATCCAGCGGCCACGGTCGCTCTCCAGCGTGAGCTGGGTGCGGGCGGTGACGGGCACGCCGGCTGCATCGATCAGGCGCACCTTGACGACGACAGGCGTGCGCAGGTCGGCGCGGGCCACTTCGGGCAGGTCGACTTCGATGGCGCCGAGTTTGTCGGGGGCGATGACGGTGATCTCGTCGGCCGAGGAACGTACGTTGCCGAAGCCGTCGACGGCTTCGAGCTTGAGGGTGTTGACACCGGGGCGCAGGGCCACGCCGATGTATTCCCAGGCAGCGATGTTCTTGGAAGCCAGTTGCGTCTTCTTGCCGACGCGGCGTTCTTCCAGAGCCGTTCCGTTGACGCTCAGGCGCAGGCTGGTGCCTGCAGTGCCCTTGACGCGCACGTTGATCGACTGGCCGGCGACGGTGTCGCGGTCCTTCAGGCCGATGAAGGCCAGGGTGTTGTTCTCCAGCTGGGGCAGCAGGGTCTCGAGTTCGATCGGGCTGGGAGCTGCTTGAGGGAGCAGCGGGTTGGTGCGCGGTTCGAGCATCGCGCCGCCCATGCCGATCGGGCGCATGGCTTGGGAGCCGACGCCAGTTGCCGAACTGCCCGTGGGCGAAGACGACAAGCCCGAGGTGGGCAGACCGCTCAGCGGCGAGAACAGGCTGCCAGTGGGAATCGCAGGCACGGTTCCATCCAGCGGCGCTGCTGGTTGCACGCCCAGCGTGCCGCCCATGCTGCCGCCACCGCCACTGACAAAGCTGCTGGCATTGGCCGGGGCCACGGGCAGTGCGATCAGCGGTGCAGAGGTGGTCTGCACGGCGCCCGTGCTGCCGCTGGCCAATGCCTGGCCGGTGGCCGGCAGGCCACGCACGTCGCCCACAGGCACAACCTTGCCTTCGGGGTCCAGGCGCAGGCGCACTTGCGCTTCGGCCTCGGTGTCGGGGCGCGCAGCGATGGCGGCGCGGCGGGCGGCCACTTCGGCGATGACGCGCTTGTCTTCGCAGTTGGTGATGACGAAGTTGGCCTTGTGGAACTCACCCTTCTTCAGATCGACGAAGCGGCTCTCGGGGGTACCCGAGTTGCGGTTGTCGAGCACCTCGAGCTTGGCTCCGAGGGGCAGCGTGGTCTGGTCCAGACGCAGCACGTGCGTCACGGGCTTCAGGCCGTACAGGCTCCACTTGCCTTCGATGTCGGTGACGACGTGGGTGCCGTCTTCCATGTACAGGCGCACGCCGGGCACGCCGATCTCGTCGGTGCCTTCCTGGCGGCCGTCGCGCTTGGGACCCTGGTCGGTGTCGCGCTTGCAGTCCAGATAGACCTTGCCGAAGGCAAACGCATCGTCGGAGAACACACCGCCGGTCACACGCACGGTCCAGTTGGCCAGGTTCGACTGGATCGGGCCCGAAGTAGCACGTGCGCGGTTGATGGCGTCGCCGTTGGTGGGCGCGCCCACGCCGATGCGCACGCGGTAGCGCACCATGGCCGACTGGTCGGGGGCCACCACCAGCGCGGGGTAGTTGAAGATCAATCCCGGGCCGGCGCCGCCGGCCGGGTTGGGCACCACTTGCCCATTCAGGCGCACGCTGTTGGCCACGTACGCGAAGCCCGGGGGCAGCGTGTCGTTGAAGGTGACGCCGGTGACGGGGAAGCCGGTCTTGTTGGTGACCGTGAGTGCGTAGTCGATGAAGTCGCCGAACTCGACTTGCCGCTTGCTGCCGTCCTTGCGCAGCACCAGGCCCAGGATGTTGCCCGGATCGAGCGGGATGTGGTTGTGCACGGCATCGCAGGGCGTGCCATCGGGCTTGGCACCGGCCTGCACCTGGAAGTAATAGCTGGTCGGGTCGGCGTCCTTCGGGGGCACGGCGCTGGGCACGACGGCGCCGCAGCTGCTGAACGAACCGCCGGTCACGGGGATCAGCTGCGAGGGGTAGACGTAGCCGCTGCCTGCCGGGGGCGTGACCGAGATGCCGTACGTGCACAGGCCGGTCACCGGCGGCGACTGCAGGTAGAACTGGTAGGCGCCATCGGCGCCCGTGGTCATCGAGATGCTGCCGTTGGGGTTGAGCGTGTAGGTGCCCGAGTCCGCGCCGTAGATCTCTGCGGCGGTGATGGGGCCGGCCGTGCCGCTGCTGCAGGACTGGCGCGTGTAGGTGACCAGCGCGCCGGCCACGGGTTGACGGGTCAACGCGTTGTAGACCGTGCCCTGCGGATCGACCAGCAACGACTGCACCGAGGTGGCCGTGGCGGCCAGCAGCATCGTCGGGGTGACGTTGACGGTGTTCTGCTCGAAGGCGGCGGCCCAGGCCTTGTTGGTGAGCGAGACGCGCCCGCCGATGGCCGATGCCTTCTCGGTGACGCGCACGCTCAAACGGATCTGCTCGCTCTGGCCGGGGGCCAATGCACGACTTCCATCCGTCAGGCTCAGCGCCACTTCGGTGGGCAGCTGGAAGGGGTCGGCGCTGTCTTGGGTACTTCTGTTGCAGGTGGCGCGGCCGGTGAAGCCGGTGGCGGCGTTGAGGTTGCCGTTGGCGCTCTTGGGCGGGCCCAGCAGTTCCCAGGAGGCAACCTGGCCACTGCTCTTGTCCATGTCGAAGGTGCAGTTCAGGTTGTCGATCACGCGCACGTTGGGTGCGACAACCGCGCCGGTGTTGGTGACCTTGAAGGTGTAGTCCAGCTCGTAGACGCCAGGCGACACGCGACGGGCGATGGAGGCCTGCTTGGTCAGCGTGAGCGTGGGCAGCTGCGTGGACACCGGCGTGGGCGAGGTGTCGTTGTTGGGGTTACCGTCGCCGTCTGCGTCGGGGTTGTCGCCGTTGACGGAGTCGTCCAGGGCCACTGCAGGACCGCCGGCATTCAATGCACCCGAGGCCTTGACGGTGTTGAACAAGGTGCCGGTGCGGCCGGTGAAGTTGATGCGGGCATCGAACTGCACCGTGAGTTGTGCGCCCGCGGGCAGCACGGCGCCGTCGGCCAGCAGGTTCGAGGCAGCGGACGTGCCCTTGAAGGCGGGGTTGGCCGCAGCAACCGTACCGCCGCTGGGTGCGGGCGCAATCACGATCGAGCCGGGCACGATGGTGTATTGATTCGCACCGGGCACTGCGGCTGCGGTGTAGGCACCGAACTGCGTGGCGCCTGCGCCTTCCATCACGTCGGCGGCCTGCACGCCGTACAGCCAGGAGGTGCCGTAGTTGCGCACGTTGACGCTGAAGCGCACGGTGGCGGTGCCGTCGGTCTTGCCGTCGGCGCTGCGGTTCACACGCGGGGTCGAGGCGGCCTTGGCCACGCCGATGCGAGCCTGGCTGGAGCTGATGACGATGGTGTTGGAGGGCACGGTGGCCGGGCCTGTGCCGTCGTTGTAGGCACTGTGCGCGGTGTTGCGGATCTCACCGACCTGGTCGGCGTTGACCTTGACGGCGAACTGCATCGCGATGGACACGTTGCGCGCCACGGGCGTGGAGATGCCGATGGCCACTTCGACAGCAGAAGCATCTTCTGCGGTGCGGTAGCTGAACGCGGGGTCGGCGGCCAGGCGGTACAGCTTGACGGCGTTGGCGGCGGTGGTGCGCAGGGTGCCGGGCACGTACTGGGTGCCGGCGGGCACGGGGTCGCGCACGAGGACGAGAGCAGAAGGCGCGCCGTTGACCAGCAGCGGCGTGTTGGTCGGGGCGATGACATTGGACGGCTGTGCGTCCTGCGCGCCGATGTTGGTGCCCGAGACGGAGAAGTCGATGCGCGTCTGGCCGGGGATGACGTTGCCGGGGTAGCTGGCGGACTTGACGAGCTGCAGTGCGGCGGCGTTGCCGATGGTGACGGTGTCGCGGTTGGTGGCGACGAGGCCTTGCAGTGCGGTGGTGGCGGTCAGGCCCACGCAGGCGACGCCCGTCGCAGCCATGGGGATCGTGCCCTGCACGAGCAGTGCAGCGGTCTCGCCGGGCTTGAGAGAAATGGCACCTGCCGCGTTGAGTTGCACGACCGGATCGGCCGGATCGACCACGCCGTTGTTGTTGGTGTCGCGCACCACGCGCAGTGCAGACAGATCGAGCGTGTCGGCCGTGCAACCTGCGGCGTTGTTGGCCAGCGCGAGTGTGTAGGTCGAAGCGACGTTGCCGGTGTTGGTCAGCAAATGGCTCAGCGTGACGATGCTCGCCGGCGGGCGCGACAGCGACTGGTCCTGCGTGAGCACCAGAGCCTCCACCGGCAGCACCGTGGCGATCACTTCGTTGGACGAGATGGTCTCGGTCTGCGCCAGGCCGTTGGGAACGTACGTGCCCGTGGCGATGCTGCGGATCACGATGCCGGCGGGTGCCGGTGCGGCGTTCGCTTGCGTGGCAGCGCCGAGCAGCAGCGCAGCGCCCGCCACGAGTGCACCCATCCATCCGCGCCATGAGCGCAGGCGTGTGCCTTCGGGATTGAAAGTGAACTGCATGCCGCGAAACCCTTGATCGATCACCGCGTGGGGATCAGAAGAAACGAAAGAACTTTTTCGTTTGCGCCCTCGCCTCGAGAACGAGAGAAGGCGCAAAGGAAAAACGCACAGGCTTTCGCAGGCCCTGTGCGAGGGAGCCGGCGGGCTTGCGCCCATCGGCTCCTCTGCTTCACTCAGGCGAAGCTCAGTTGTTGACCTTCACGGAGAACAGCAGCGTGGCGGCGCCGCCAGGTGCGACCGTGTTGCTTGCGCTGCCGCAGGCCACGGTGGTGGCGGTGCTGCTGTAGGCCAGGGCCGTACCGGTCACGCCGGTGGACGTGCACTGGGTGGCGGCCGGAGGCTGCGTTGCACCGGTGAAGGTGGTGTAGGCCGGCACGGCGTCGTTGATCGACATGTTGGTTACCGGAGCGGAACCTTCGTTGGTCGCAACGACGCGGTACACAAGGCACTCACCGGGCTTGGCGACCAGCGGGGCCGACGAGGTCGGGACCTCGGTGCCATCGCAGTTCACGTCCAGCGCCTGCGTCTTCACGAGGCGCATCTGGCCCGTGATGACCGTGGTGATGTCGGTGGCCGTCGGCGTACCGCAGGCTGCAACGTCAGGGAAGGTCACCGTCACCGTGGCGGTGTCGGTAGCACCAGCCGTTGCGCCGCCTGGTGCGAACACCTTGACGAGCAGCTTCTGGGTCTTGCCGCTGTCCAGCGCGGTGCCGGAGGACGGCGGGGTCGGTGTGACCGTGCCGTTCGTCACCAGCGTGTCGCCGCCGTCGATCTGGCCGTCGCCGTTCACGTCGACGTACAGCGCGGTGGTCCAGCCCGCCGTCACATCGGCTGCGGGCAGCGTAGCCGTCACGTTGTACTTCGTGCCGCAGCTTTGCGCGCCGGTGATGGTCACCGTGTGGGCATACACCACCGAACCGCCGGGAGCGACCTGGCCGTTGTTGTTCGGCGTGAGGGTCGCGCCGAAGGTGTTGGCCGTGGTCACTGTCACTGCGTCCATCTTCGTGTCGATGGCCACCACGCCCGTGGAGGTCGCAATGGTCGAACGCACTTGGAAGTACACGGCCTGGCCGGTGACCGGCGTCTGCGAGGCAGGCGGCGTCACGCAGGCATCGACCGGCGCTTGCGCGTTGCCGGCGACAGCCACCGTGGTGAGCGCTGCGCCCGTGCAGGTCGTACCCGCCGCCACGAACTTGACGGTCCAGCCCGCGGGCAGGCTGCCCGGGAAGCTGTTGCTCTGGCTGGCCGCCAGGCTGTAGGTGTTGGCGGTCGAGTCGTTGTTCTTGACGAACAGCGTGAAGATCGTGCCCGTACCGGCTGGCGTCGAGTTCACGGTCGTCGGCTGCACGCTCGGGCCCGTGCCCAGGTCGCCCTTGAGCGCGTCGCTGCTACCGCCGGTGGTGTTGGTCAGGTCGACCAGCACGCCCGTGACGTTCGTCAGCGTGTCGCGCGTCGATTCCGTCTTCGTGGCATCGCCCGTCGAGGTACCGGTGACGATCGCCGTGCCGCCCGCGCCCGGCGTTGCCGAGGCCGGCAGCGTGGCCGCCAGCACGAACTGAACGCTGCCGTTGGCCGCGATCGGACCGGTGTCGGGAACGCCGTCGCTGTTGTTGTCGATCAACGGCGTGAGGCCGTCGGCGGCAAAGAACTTGAAGGTCGTGCCCGCCGGGAACGTGCTGCCTGCAGCCACCGTGAGGTTCACGACGTCCGTGGCATTGCCGGTGTTGAACGCGGTCTGCGTGAACTTCACCGTGGTGCCTGCCCCTGCACTGGCGACGGCCGTGGTGTCGGCCGCGCTCGTGTTGGGGTTGCCCACGCCGGTGTCTTTCGACGCCGTGACGCTGGCGCTGGCGTCAGCCGAGCCCAGGATGATGCCGAAGGTGCCGATGACGTTGTAGCTCGCCGGGTTGGTCGGCGAACCCGTCGTGCCCGGGGTCGTGGAGGTCGCACCCGGTGCGTCGACCGGGTTGTACTTGGCGGTGTTGGTCGTGGTCGACGTGCCGATGGCCGCCGTGTCATTGACCATCACCACGAAGCTCACCGTCTGCGTGACGTTCGGCTGCAGCGTGTTCACGACCACGGTCAGGGCGTTTCCAGCGGCGCTGAAATCGATCCCGGCCGTGTCGCCCGCTGCCGCATCCGTGAGCGCGACGCCGGGGGCGTTGCTCCAGACCGCGGAACCGGGCACGTACGTGAAGCCCGCGGGCAGCGCGTCCGTCAAGGCGAACCGGCCAGCCGCACCACCCGTGTTGTTGAACTTCAACGTGTAGGTGGTGTAGACGCAGCCTGCGGCCGGCGCGGTCGCGCCTGCCACGGTGGCGGCGCAACCGGCGACCGAGCGCGGACCGCTCACCGACGCCGCGGGCCAGGTGCCGCCGTTGGCGGACCAGCCGACCGACGGAACGCTCAGGCTCTTGGTGGCGTTGAAAGCCGCCTTGTCCGTGAGGTTCACGTGGTCGACGTCGGCTGCCGTCAGGTTGGCAGCCGGGTACAACGCCGGCGTGCCTGCGGTGGCCGTGATGGTCGCTGCGACCGGCGAGGTGAACGTGCCCGACGAAGCGGTGCTCGGGATCGAGTACGCGACGACGAACGGGAACGTGCCGTTGTTGCCGGCCACGGTCTGGGCCGGGACGGTACAGACCGCACCCGGAACGACCGAGCACAGCGCGGTCGTGCTGTCAGGCACGCCGTCGGCATTCGCATCGGCGAACACTTCGACCTTGGTGAAGCCGTTCGGGCTGGCCGGCGCGGTCACGGTGAACGTGAAGGTGTCGCTGCCGTTGCCGGTGTTGGTCAGCACGTGCGGTGCGTACACGGTCGTGCCTGCAGCGCCGGTCTTCGTGTTGACCACGTTGGTCGTCACGGTGGTGTAGGTGTCCAGGTTGAACGAGCCGACCTGCTGCACCGTCGTCTGCACGAGGTTGGAGGTGGCCAGTTGGCTGGCGCCGTTAGGGTCCAGGTAGGTGGCCGAAGCCTGGTTACCGATGATGGTGTTGGCGGGTGGAGCCGCAGCGAAGGCACCGGAACTTCCGAACAGGAAGCTCAGCGTCAAGGCTGCTGCGCCCGCCCAGAGCGCGCGCGGCGCGGGGCCGGGGCGACGGGCAGACAAGGTAGGAATCACTTGGTTTTCTCCTCGGGGTTGGGATCAGAAAAGGGTCAAAAAAAGGACGAACTCACCCCGGCCGGGGATTTCCGCGAACGGAAACCGGCAATGGAAAAACCAGCGGGGTTTTGGAAAGAGAGAAAGAACCGGTCGTCAGCGCAGCTCAGCGCCGCCGACGACCGTCGTCAGCACGGGGAACTCAGGGCGCGGTGCGCGCGACCTTCAGCGGAGCGGCAGCTGCGGCAGCAGCCACGGGTGCGGGCGGCACGACCACCTCGACCTTGGCGCGCGCGGTCACCGCGGTCACGCCATTGGCGGGCAGTTGGCCCAGCGTCCAGCGCAGCGAGCGGTACTCGTTGTACGGAACCGGCTCCGACTTGCCGTTGACGGTGCGCGCCAGCGGCTCGGCAGCGAACGCGCCGTCCTTGGTCGCCGCCTTGACCAGCGTCGCGCCGGGCTTGGCCGTCTTCGGCAGGTACTCCAGGCCTTCAGGAATCGGCAGGTTGGCCACGAGGCCCGTCACGCTCTTGCCCGTGTGGTTGGTGTAGGTCGCCGTGTACTCGAGCACGTCACCCGGCTTGACCGAATCGGCCGCCACCAGTTGCTCCTTGCCTTGCGCGTCCTTGACGACCTTGGCCTGCGTGAGCACGACCGCCACGGTCTTCTTCTGCGCCGCCTCGGTGGGCGTGGGCGCGACCTGCGTGCCCTGCGCAGCGCCCAGGCCGCCCAACCCCAGGGTCAGGGCCACGCCGAGCCCCAGGCCGAGGCGAACGGTCAGCCGGACAGCCGGCGACATGAACGAATTCAATTGAGATGAACTTCCGATAGACATAGACAACTCCTAAAAAACAACTTCAAAGCCAGACTGAGGCAGCACAGAGATCAACCGACTTGACCTGTGGCCTCGCGAATTGGCGTCGACGCCATTTCCCAGCCACTTGCAGCACACCATTGACACATCGGCACCGGCGACGACTGCCTCCGATGCCCGCTCTTGACCTCACGCAAGTGAACTCTTTGCGAGCCACATTCATGAGCCATTTACCACGTTCATATTATTTTCCAAATGTTTACAAAACCAATCGCGCCTCCGTGATCCGCCTCTTTCAATCGCCTTGGGTTCCGTGAAAATGTCACGGCAAGTCTTCCAAAGTTAACAATTGTGAATGCCGATGCAATCTGGGCGAGTGCATCAATTGTGAATAGAGCTGCAATTAACCTGTGACCTATTTCACAGGCGCATCGACTCCAAGTGGTTGATGTGTTTGGATAATTTCATCTCACCACCCACCTGGACCCAGTGATCTGCCAGGGTTTCGATGGCGAAGCAAGGCGCTTCGAGCGACCTCAAAAGCACCCTTCCCGGCATCTTCGAAACTGAATTTACAAATTCACAGCCTTGTGTAATCAGGCGCCGTTAATTTCATTTTCATGGCTCCAACCCTGTACGCCAAAGGTTTCGGTCGCGATTCGAATGGAATTTAGTTTTTCTGGTTTTTCAAAATCCAATTCCATTCAGACAGGCACGGCTGCGCCATTGACTTGAATTCAATTCAAGTCATTCCGAACCGGCTCACCTCACCGGAATTAATTCACAGCTCTGTTGACGCCCAGCTTCAATCCGAAAGCGGATCGGTGGGCGTCTGCTTTTTTTTCAAGGTGACCTTGCGTCACCCCTTCGGATGCCGCGGGCGGCGCCCGCGACGGCTCACTTGCCGTGCCGGTGGTGCGCGCGCTCCAGCGTGTAGCCCACGCCGTAGAGCGAGCGCACGCGGAATTCGCCGCACACGATCAATTCCAGCTTCTTGCGCACCCGCGACACCAGCGCGTCGAGCGACCGGCTGGCCCCCAGCTCGCCATTGCATCGGGGCCCCTGGGGCAGTTGCTGCCGCGACACGGGCGTGTCGAGGTGGCGCACCAGCACCCGGGCAATCTCGAATTCGCTCGGCGTCATGATGGCTTCGCGGCTCGCGTACTCGACCGCGAGGCGGCTGCGCACGAGCTGGAAACCGTAGAGACCGTGCGGCTTGGCGTTCCTGCGCAGCGACTTCGTGCCGCACAGCGACGACACACGTGCCACGACCTCTTCCGCATTCCAGGGGTTCACCAGGAAATCGTCGACGTCGAACACCGACACGCGAGCCGTTTCCAGCACGCCGCGCGACCGGGTCAGCACGACCACCGGCGCCGTGGCCGAACGGCTGGCACCGATGCCGAACAGGATCTCCGGCAGCGCGCACTCCATCGCCTCACCCATCAGCAGGAACAACCCGACGCCCGGCATCGACGCAGCCTCGAGCAGGTCTTCCTCGTTGACCACACACAGCGGGCTGAAGCCGGCGTCCTTCAACCGGCTTCGCAGCCAGTCGATCTCTTCGCCAGAGTCCGTCAGCACCACCACACGGCCGTTTTTCTGTTCCACCCTGTCCACCATCGGTTCCCTTTTCATCGCTCCCACATGCCTCTCACAATGGAGTGAAATGTATTAACGTTTATCAACAGTCGATAGGGAAAAGTGCCGATATTGACCAACGGAAACAAGTAGCTCCGTTCTTTTGTCATGCGGTGCAAACAAACTCACACTAAAGGGACGTCGGCCCCTCGACACGGGTCGATGGAATCCCGGATCAGCCTTCCATTTCGCGAAGGCCGAACGCTCTCAAGCCCTCTGGGAAGTGGCCTCGGACGCCTTTGCCTCCTTGCGCGCAGACAGCCTTTCGAGCAGCCCGACGAGCCAGCACATGGGGCAGCCGCGCAGCAGCAGCAAGGCACCGATGAGGGCCGGCGGCACGGTCCATGGATGGGCGGACGACAACAGCACGGCCAGCGCGATGAGCGCGAGGGCTCCCGCGCCGCGAAGCAGATGCCAGGTGATGGAAACAGGACACATGGTGCAGGGCTCCTTGGGGATGGACACCTGACATGGAGGCGGCGAAACGCCGAAACGGTTCGCGGGCTCCCTCGTCAGCCCCCGGCCGGCTCGAGCACGAACGCGAAGTCCAGCGTGTGAAACGGCCCGTCGTGCAGGCTGCCGTCGGGCGCGCGGCCCGGGGCATGCGTCGCGAAGTCGCCGATCAGCGAGCTGCGCACGCCGAACACCGCATCGCTGTCGAGGTAGGGGTCGCCCTCGCGGAAGACGTGCGTGATGAGCGTCTCGTAGCCCGGCGCCTGCACCATGAAATGCACATGCGCAGGCCGCCACGGATGCCGCCGGGTCGCGCGCAGCATCGCGCCCACCGGCCCGTCGGTGGGAATCGGATAGGCCACCGGCGCCACGCCGCGAAACCACAGCCGGCCCTCGGCGTTCGTGCGGAAGACCGCCCGCCCCTGCGCGTGATCGCCGGGCCGCTGCACGTCGTAGAAGCCTTCGGCATCGGCCTCCCACACATCGACCACCGCATCGGCG
The DNA here is from genome assembly GCF_002849325.1 of Variovorax sp. RO1. Taxonomy (NCBI): domain Bacteria; kingdom Pseudomonadati; phylum Pseudomonadota; class Betaproteobacteria; order Burkholderiales; family Comamonadaceae; genus Variovorax; species Variovorax sp. RO1. Next base: position 130,864 of record NZ_PKMT01000004.1, on the reverse strand, counting down.
ATGGGCTCGCCGTCGCGCCCGCGCACCGTGGCTTCCACGAACAGCGGCTCGCCCACCGCGCCGGCCGCGATGTCGCTGCCCAGCGGCAGCCGCGGTGCGTCGGCCACGTGGAAGGGGCCGAACACGGTGGCCTCGGTGGCCTGCGGGCTCTTCGCGTGGTTCATCGCCACGGTGAGCATCGACAGGCCCAGGGTGTCCGACAGCAGGATGAACTCCTGGCGCTGCGCATCGCACTTCTGGCCCGTGGCCGTGAGGAAGTCGATGCCGGCGGCCCACTCGGCCTCGGTCAGCTTCACCTCGCGCGCAAAGTCGTGCAGGTGGCGCACGAGCGCCGACATCACTTCTTTCAGCCGCGCGTCCTCGCACCCCGCCATGCGGTCGAGCACGGCGGCGGTGATGGTGTGTTCATCGATGTTTCGCATGGGCGTCGGGCTCCAGGTCGGAAGAAGAAAGCGCGTGCGGCGGCATCATCAGGCGCCGTTGCGTCGGGAACAGGGACCAGGCCCAGCGCTGCTGCGCCCAGCCCCACAGCCCCTGCTTGAAGAAGAGTGTGACCACGATGGCCAGCAGCCCGAGCCCGAGCAGGTACCAGGTGCCGTAGTCGCTGAAGAACTTGTTCAGCGCCCAGAACACGAGCGCGCCCACCAGCGGCCCTTCGATGCGGCCGATGCCGCCGATCACGACCATGAAGATCGCGAAGGCGGTCCAGTTCGGCGCGAAGGCCGCGTCGGGGCTGATGCGCAGGTTGCCCACGAAGTACAGCGCCCCCGCCAGCCCGGCACCGAAGGCCGCCACCACGTACACCGCGAGCTTCATGCGCGCCACCGGAATGCCCTGCGACTCGGCCGCCATCTCGTTGTCGCGGATCGCCAGCAGCGCCAGCCCGAAGCGGCTGCGCAGGAACAAATAGACCAGCGACACCGCCGCCACCACGCAGGCCAGCGCCATCCAGTAGGTGACGCTCTCGCGCGTGGCGCGCTCGATGCCGCGCAGCGCCGTGAGCGTGGTGCCCGAGCCGCCGCCCACCGCCGACACGTTGGCGAAGCTGAGCCGGAACACCTCGGCGATCACCCAGGTGCCGATGGCGAAGTAGCCGCCCGACAACCGGAACGCCACGAAGGACACCGGCACCGCGATCAGCGCGCCGGCCAGTGCGCCGAGGGGAATCGCCACGAACGGATTCACGCCCGCGAAGTTGCCGAGCATCAGCATCACGTAGCCGCCGAAGCCGAAGAAGGCCTGCTGCCCGATGCTGACCATGCCGCCGTAGCCGGCGAGCAGGTTCCACATCATCGCGAAGATGAAGTAGCAGGCGATCTCGACGAACTCGCGCATCCAGCTCGGCTCGCCCCAGAAGGGCAGCGTGGCGGCCACTGCCACCAGCGCGGCGGCGGTCCAGCCCGCGCGGCGGCTGCTGCCGGTGTCGATGACGACGACGGGGGCCATCGCGCTCAGTCCAGCTGCAGCTGCACGCGCGCGGCCACCTGGCCCCAGCGCTGGTGCTCGGTGCGCAGGCGGCGCGCGGCCTCTTCGGGTGTGTTGGCCACCACCTCGAGGTCCATGGTGGCCAGCCGCTCGCGCAGCTCGGGCGCGGACAGCGCCTTCGCCACCTCGGCCTGCAGCCGCGCCACCACGGCCGGCGGCGTGGCGCGCGGCATGGCCATCATCTCGGCGAAGCTGGCGTCGTAGCCCTGGACGCCCGCCTGCGCCACGGTCGGCACCGACGGCTGGCTGCCCAGGCGCTTGCTGCCCGACACGGCGATGGGCACCAGCTTGCCGTCGCGAATGATCGGGCCGACCGTCGGCGAGGCCAGGAAGCCGCAGGGCACCATGCCGCCCATCACGTCCTGCATGGCCGGGCTCGGGCCGCGGTAGGGCACGTGCTGCATCTGCACGCCGGCATCGGCCAGCAGCATCTCCATGGCCATGTGGCCCGGCACGCCGGGGCCGCCCGAGGCGTAGCTCATCGGCTTGGCCTTGGCCGCAGCCAACAGCTCGGGCAGCGTCTTGATGCCGGCGCCGGGAAAGCACACCAGCTCCTGGCTGAACGACGCGAGCTGGGTCACGGGCACCAGGTCTTCCATCGGGCGGATGGCGAGCTTGCGGTACAGGTGCGGGTTGATGGTCAGCATGGTGTCGGGCCCGACCAGCACGGTGTGGCCGTCGGTGGCGCGTGCCACTTCCTGCATGCCGATGTTGCCGCCCGCCCCCGGCTTGTTGTCGACCACCACGGGCTGGCCCAGTGCCTTCTGCAGGGCCGGCTGCATCAGCCGCGAAATGATGTCGCCCGGCGCACCGGCCGGAAAGGCCACCACCAGTCGCACGGGCTTGGTGGGCCAGGCATCGGCGGCGTGGCTAGGTACTGCGACGGTGGCGAATGCAGCAGCAGCCGCCAGGCAGGCCGCAAGAGGTCGGCGGAAAGCGTTCATGGGATGTCTCCTTTTTTGAAATGGGGTGCGCGGGCCGGTCGGCGTGGCCTACCAGGCGCCGATGAGGATGCCGGCCGCCAGCTCGCGCGCGTTCCATCGCGCGATGTCCTCGGGCGCCACCGTGGGAAAGCGCCGCCGCTGGCGCAGCCAGTCGAACAACAGGCCCAGCATCTGCTCGCGCACCGCGGCGAAGGCCGGGTCGCGGCCGAGGTCGACCAGCTCGTCGGGGTCGACCTGCATGTCGAACAGCTGCGGCGGCAGGTCTTCGAAGTGCACGAATTTCCAGCGGCGCGTGCGCAGCATCGTCATGTGGCAGCGCTCGACGGGCTGGCCGAGCGGCAGCCGCGCCTCGTCGCGGAAGGCGAAGCTGTTCTCGCACACCACCACGTCCTTGCCGGCCGCGCCGGCGTGGCCGTGCAGCAGCGGGCGCAGCGACTGGCCTTCGAGCCATTCGGCCGGCTGCGGCAGGCCCAGCGCGTCGAGCATCGTCGGCACGAGGTCGATGCACTCGACCAGCGCGTCGCTCACGCTGCCGCGGCGCGCGTCGGCCTCGGCGCGCGGGTCGACCACGATCAGCGGCACCCTCACGATCGGGTCGTGGAACAGCTCCTTCTCGCCCAGCCAGTGGTCGCCCAGGTAGTCGCCGTGGTCGCTGGTGAAGACGACCAGCGTGTCGCGGTCCAGCCCCTGCTCGGCCATGAACGCGAAGAGCCGGCCGAGCTGGTCGTCGACCTGCTTCACAAGCCCCATGTAGGTCGGCACCACGGTGTTACGCACTTCGTCGCGGCTGAAGTTGCGGCTCACGGTCTCGCGGCGGAAGCCCTCGACCACCGGGTGCGCATCGACGCGCTCGGCCTCGCTGCGCACCACCGGCAGCATGTCGTCGGGCCCGTACATCGCGTGGTACGGCGCAGGCGCCACGTAGGGCCAGTGCGGCTTGATGTACGACAGGTGCAGCACCCAGGGCGCATCGCCGGCCTCGCGCATGAAGTCGATCGCGCGGTCGGTCGTGTAGGGCGTCTCGCTGTGCGCGCCGGCAATGTGCGCGGGCCGGTCGGCCCAGCGCATCTGCCAGCCGCTGAGGATCTCGCCGTCGGGGCCACGGCCCGAATTGGCGAAGTCGTGCCAGGGGTTGTCGGATTCGTAGCCTTGCGCGCGCAGCCAGTCGCAGTACGCATTGCCCGTGACCTTGAAGCCCGGCGGCCAGATGCCGTCGTCGCGCGCATAGGGCTCGAAGCCGCCTTCCATGGCGAGCCGGCCCGCGCCCTGCGCCGGGTCGATGCCCAGGCGGCGGGCGCCCTCGGTGTCGGCCTCGACGTGCGTCTTGCCGACCAGCGCGCAGCGCACGCCGTGCGGACGCAGATGGTCGCCCAGCGTCTTCTGCCCTACCGACAGCGGCACGAAGTTCCACATGGTCCCGTGGCTGCTGACATAGCGGCCGGTGTAGGTCGACATGCGCGAGGCGCCGCAGACCGCGCCCTGCGCATAGGCATGGCTGAAGCGCACGCCGCGCGCGGCCAGCGCATCGATGTGCGGGGTCTGCAGGCGCGGATGGCCGTAGCACGAGAGGTGGTCGGCGCGCAGCTGGTCGCACATGATGAACAGCACGTGTTTGAGCGGCGCGGGGGAGGTCTTGTCGGTCATGTCGGGCGCTGTCGTCAGCGGGTCTTGGGGAACAGTCCCTGCGGCCGCAGCACCAGCACCGCGAGGAACACGAGATGGCCGAACCAGATGCCCCAGCCCGGGTCGATGCGAAAACCGATCTGCTGCGCGATGCCCAAAATCATGGCGCCGGCCAGCGTGCCCCAGAACGAGCCCATGCCGCCGATGATCACGGCCTCGAAGGCGAACAGCAGCAGCAGCGGGCCGTCCGACGGAGACACCGTGGTGCGCATGCCCTGCAGCGCACCGGCGATGGCGATCAGCACGAAGGCGATGCCCGTGGCCAGCGCGTAGACCTGCTTGGCCTTCAGGCCCATCAGCTCGGCGATCTCGCGGTCGTCGGACACCGCGCGGAAGGTGCGGCCCAGCGGCGTGCACGCGAACATCCACTGCATCACGGCCGTGGCCGCCACCGCGACCGCCAGGATCACCAGCGGCAGCGCGCCCAGTGCCAGTGCGTCGCCCAGCGGCACCGACGCGGTGGCCAGCGCACCGACCTCGATGGCGCGCGGGTCGGCCGAGAACAGCTCCAGCAGCAGGTTCTGGATCACGATCGACAGGCCGAAGGTCACGACCAGCGAAGGCAGCGGGTCCTTGCCCAGCGTGCCGTTGAGCACGTGGCGCTGCAGTAGGTAGCCGAAACCGAAGGCCAGCGGCAGCACCGCGAGCACCACCAGCCATGGCACCGACGCGCCGGTCATCGAAACACCGGCGATCACCGCGAAGGCGCCCAGGATGATGAAGTCGCCCTGCGCCGTGTTGGTCAGCCGCATGACGCCGAACATCAGCGACTGGCCGAGCGCGAACAGCGTGTAGAGGCCGCCGAGCAGCACGCCCTGGAGCAGGGTTTCAAGCATGGGAGTCCTCGATGCCGAAGTAAGCCTGCGAAATCTGCTCGGGCGTGAGTTCGTCGGAGCGCCCCGTGAGCGACACGCGCCCGTCCTGGAAGCAGTACACGCGCTGCGACACCTGCCGCGCCATGCGCACGTCCTGCTCCACGATCACGACCGTCATGCCCTCCCCCGTGATGGCCGGCATGGCCGCATAGATTTCGCGGATGACGACCGGCGCCAAGCCGAGCGACAGCTCGTCGCACAGCAGCAGCTCGGGGTTGCTCATGAGCGCTCGGCCCAGCGCCACCATCTGCTGCTGCCCGCCTGACAGCGAGGTGGCAGGCTGGCGCCGCTTCTCGGCCAGGATCGGGAACAGGCCGTACAGCCGCTGCAGGTTCCACGGCCCCGCGCGGCGCGGCGTGGCGCCCATCAGCAGGTTCTCTTCCACGCTCAGGCTCGGGAACAGGCGCCGGCCTTCCGGCACCATCGCCAGGCCGCGCCGCACGATCTCGCCGGGCGGCAGGCCGCCGATGGGCGCGCCCTTGAAGCGGATCGAGTCGGACGGCGCGCGCAACAACCCCGTGAGGCTCTTGAGAAAGGTCGACTTGCCCGCGCCGTTGGCGCCGATGATCGCCACCAGCTCGCCGGCCGAGAGCGTGAAGTCGATGCCGAACAGCGCCTGGGCATCGCCGTAGAAGGCCTGCAGGCCGTGGGTGTCGAGCAGCGCGCTCATGCCTCGATCCCCATGTACACGCGCCGCACCTCGGGGTCGTTCATTACCGCGCGCGGCGCGCCTTCCGCGAGCTGCTGCCCGAAGTTGATGACGAACAGCCGGTCGGCCAGCGACAGCAGCGCATGCACCACGTGCTCGATCCAGATCATGGTCACGCCGCGCGCCTTGATGCGCTTCAGTTCCGCCACCAGCACCGCCGCCTCGGGCTCGGTGAGCCCGCCCGCGATCTCGTCGAGCAGCAGCAGGCGCGGCTTGGTCGCTAGCGCGCGCGCCAGCTCCAGCCGCTTGCGATCGAGCAGCGTGAGCCCGCCGGCCGGCTTGTTGGCGTGTGCCGCCAGGCCGGTCTGGCCCAGCACCTCGTGCGCCGTCTCCCACGCCTCGCGCTCGGCCTGCTGGCCGCCGAAGCAGGCGGCGGTGACGAGGTTCTCGAACACGCTCATGTGGCCGAAGGGCTGCGGCACCTGGTAGCTGCGGCCGATACCGGCGCGGCAGCGCTGGTGCGGGCGCAGCCGCGTCACGTCGCGGCCGGCGTATTCCACGCGGCCGGCGTCGACGCGCGCGTCGCCCGAGATCAGGTTGAACAGCGTGGTCTTGCCCGCGCCGTTGGGCCCGAGGATGCCCAGCGTCTCGCCCTCGGTCACCGACAGCGTGATGCCGTCCGTGACCTTGAGCGCCCCGAAGGACTTGCTCACCCCATGCAATGCCAGCAGCGTCATGGCAGCGGTCACTCAGAGCAGGCGCAGCGCGCCGCCGGTCGGAATCGCTTTCGCGGCCTCGTTGTTCACCAGCGTCAGCTCCATCTTGCGCTGCTTGCCCTTGCCCCACTGGCCGAGCACCAGCGGCGTCTTGCTGACGTTCTTGAACGGGCCCTGGCCGCCCCACTTCACGGGGCCGACCACGGAGTTGATCGAGGTCGCGGCCACGGCGTCGCGCACGTCGCCGGCCTTCAGCGACTTGGCACGCGACAGCGCGTTCGCCGCCACCTCGAACAGCGCATGCGCGAACCCGATGGGCTGCGTCCACTGCTTCTTCGTGCCGGCCTCGTAGGCCTCGGCCAGCGCCTTGGCGCTTTGCTGCGTGAGGCTGGAGCTGAACGGATGCGACGGGCTCCACCACACCTCGGTCGAGAGACCATCGCCCAGTTCGCCCAGTGCCTCGATGGCGCCCGGAAACAGCAGCGCCTTGCCGAGCGTGATCACCTTGGGCTTGAAGCCCTGCTGCCGCGCCTGCGTGAGAAAGGTCTTGGCGTCGGGCGGAATCACCACGCCGGTGACGATCTCGACGTTGTCGCGCTTGAAGGCCGCGATCTGCGCGCTGAAGTCCTGCGTGCCGTTCTGGAAGCGGCCGGGGTCGGTGAGCGTGAAGCCCATCTGTGCGAGAGGCTTCGGAAAGCCCAGCTCCTTGTCGCCCCAGGCGTTGCCGTCGCCGTCGTTGGGGAACAGGCCGCCGACCTTCTTGTTGGTGGCCACGGTCTTCCAGCCGGCGGTGAAGGTGGCGATGACGTCCTCGAGCCCCCAGAACACGTGGTAGGTCCAGTTGAAGCCCTTCGCCGGATCGCCCTTGCGGCCGAAGAACCAGGGCTGCCACGGCACCACGCTGGAGATGCACGGCACCTCGTTGAGTTCGCAGGTGTCGCTCACCGGGTTGGCGGTCTCGGGCGTGCCGGCGGTGAGCACGAGCGCGACCTTGTCCTTCAGGATCAGGTCGTTCGCCACCTCGCCCGCGCGGTTGGGATTCGACTGACTGTCCTTCAGCACGATCTGCACGGCGTACTTCTTGCCGCCGACGGAGATGCCGTCCTTGAAGGCAACCTTCATCTGCTCGATCACCCATTTGTCGGCCTCGCCGAAGGGCGCGAGCGGCCCGGTCTGCGGCGACACGTAGCCGATCTTGAGCGTGTCGGCGGCGAACACCAGCGGTGTGGCGCCCGAGGCCACGAGTGCGGCGGTGGCCTGCGTGAACTGTCTGCGGTTGAATGTCATGGCTGTCTCCTTCGTTGTTCGTGTGTGTGTCTGTGCCCGCGCCGTGGGCTAACCCGGCGGCTCGCCGTCGAAGGCGCGCTGCAGCAGCGCGCGGATCGCGTCGCGCTCGGCCGGGCCGAAGGGCCGCGGGTTCCAGTAGGGGTTGGAGACGGCGATGTCGGCCGCGCGATCGAGGTCGGCGGCGCGCATGCCGATGTCCTTCAGCGCCACCGGCGCGCCGTTGTCGCGTGCCAGCGCATAGACCGCCGCCGGTGCCGACACGCCGCCGAGCGCGCGCGCGATGCGCGCCATGGCACGCGGCGCGGCCTGCGCGTTGAACGCGAGCGCATGCGGCAGCACCACCGTGTGCACCTCGGCGTGCGGCAGGTTGAAGCTGCCGCCCAGCGTGTGGCACAGCTTGTGGTGCAAGGCCATGCCCACCGCGCCGAGCACGCCGCCGCAGAGCCAGGCGCCGTAGAGCGCGTCGGAGCGCGCCGCCAGGTCGTCGGGCTGAATGCGGATGGCGGGCAGTGCGCGGGCGAGTGCGCCGATGCCCTCCTCGGCCATCAGGTCCATCACCGGGTTGCTGTCTTGCGCGTACAGGCCCTCGGCCGCGTGCGCGATGGCGTTGATGCCGCTCGTCACGCTCAGGCCCACGGGCAGCGTGCGCGACAGCTCGGGGTCGTAGATCACGGTGCGCGGCAGCACGCGCGGGTCCTTGCCGGTCCTCTTCAGGCCGTTCTCGGTGAGGCCGTAGATCGGCGTCATCTCGCTGCCCGCGTAGGTGGTGGGAATGGCGACGATCGGCAGCCCGGACTCCAGCGCGATGGCCTTGCCCAGCCCCGTGGTGGAACCACCGCCCAGCGCCACGGCGCAGTCGGCGCCGAGCTGGCGCGCCAGGTCACGCGCTTCGCGCGCCGTCTCGACAGGCACGTGCATCACGGCGCGATCGAACAGGCCGGCCGCCTGCGCACCGAGCGACGCCGCCACGCGCTCGGCCTGCGGGCGCTGCTCGGGCGTGCAGAGCACCAGCGCCCGCTTCGCGCCCAGCGCATCGATCTCGCGCGCCAGGTGGCGCAGAGAACCGGCGCCGAACACCACGCGCTGCGGATGGGTGGTGTGGATGAAGTCGTGCATGGCGCGTTCCGTTCAGCGCACGAAGTGCGGCGGAATCTGCGCGTCGACGTTGACCCACACGCTCTTGACCTGCGTGTACTCGCGCATCGCGTCGAAGCCCATCTCGCGGCCGTAGCCGCTCTGGCCCACGCCGCCGAAGGGCGAGCCGGGGTTCACGCGCTTGTAGCTGTTGATCCAGACCATGCCGGCGTGCAGGTCGCGCGCCACCTTGTGGGCGCGCTGCAGGTTGTTGGTCCACAGGCCGCTGCCCAGGCCGTAGTCGGTGCCGTTGGCGATCTGCATCGCTTCTTCGTCGGTCTTGAAGGTGAGCACGGTGACGAAAGGGCCGAACACTTCTTCCTGCGCCACGCGGTCCTGGTACGACCGGGCGCGCACCACGGTCGGCGCCACGTAGCAGCCCTGTGCCAGATCGCCGCCGGGTGAGGTTCCGCCGGCCAGCACCTCGCCGCCCTGCGCCTTCGCGACCTCGACATAGCTCAGCACGCGGTCGCGGTGCTGGGCGCTGGTGAGCGGGCCCATCTCGGTGTTCTCGTCGAGCGGATTGCCCAGGCGGATGGACTGCGCGAGCGGAATGAACTGTTCGAGGAAGGCGTCGGCGATCTTCTCGTGCAGCATCAGCCGCGAGCCTGCGATGCAGGCCTGCCCCTGGTTGTGGAAGATGGCCCAGGCGCTGCCGTTCACGGCGGCCTGCAGGTTCGCGTCCTCGAACACGATGTTGGGGCCCTTGCCGCCGAGCTCGAGCTGCACCTTCTTCAGGTTGCCCGCGCTGGCCTGCACGATGCGCCGGCCGGTGGCGGTGCTGCCGGTGAAAGCGATCTTGGCGATCTCAGGATGCTCCGCGATGTACTGGCCCGCCACGCTGCCCAGGCCCGGCAGCATGTTGACCACGCCGGGCGGCACGCCGGCCTCGGCCATGAGCTCGGCGATGCGCAGCGACGTGAGCGGCGTGATCTCGGCCGGCTTCATCACGATGCAGTTGCCGGCCGCGAGCGCGGGCGCCATCTTCCAGCTCGTGAACATGAGCGGAAAGTTCCACGGCACCACCTGCCCGACGATGCCGACGGGCTCGCGCAGGGTGTAGTTGAGAAAGCCCTCTTCCACCGGAATGGTCTCGCCCTGGAACTTGTCGGCCATGCCGCCGAAGTAGCGGAAGCACGCGGCGGTGCGCGGCACGTCGAGCCGGCGCGAGTCGCGGATCGGGTGGCCGGTGTCGAGCGATTCGAGCCGCGCGAGTTCTTCGCCGTTGGCCTCGATGAGGTCGGCCAGCTTCAGCAGGATGCGGCCGCGGTCGGCGGCGGCCATGCGGCTCCACTTGGGGAACGCACGCTTCGCGGCGGCCACGGCCTTGTCGACGTCGACCTTGCCGGCCAGCGCGACCTGGGCGATGGGCGTGTTGTCGTGCGGGTTCAGCGTGGCGAGCGTCTCACCGGATTCGGCGTCGACAAAACGGCCGTCGATGAAAAGCTGGTGGCGGATGGAAAGAGCAGGCATGGGTTCTCCTCACCCTCCCCGCGCGGGGAGGGTTGGATGGATGGGTGGCGGAGGGAAAAAAGGAGGCGGGCCGGCCGGTCAGAACTCGACCGGAATCTCGGGCGACTCGCCCTTCTGGATCTCGAAGACCAGGCTCGGCGAGCCGTTCTCCCACACCAGCAGCATCGAGCGTTTGGGGCTGAAGCCCTGGTGGCGGCAGTAGGCGGGCATGGCGGCCATGTCGCCGGCCTTCATGATCACGCGGGCCATGGGCTTGCCGGTGTTCTTGTCGCCGCAGTCCCAGTGGATCTCGTCGGTCATCTGGAAGAACCACTCGACACGGTCGTTGCCGTGGATGATCGGCAGGATGTGCTCCTCGGTCGTCGGGCACATGTAGCTGTGCTTCACCACCGAGGTGAAGCTCGGGTTCCACGTCACCTGCGAACGGCTCAAAAAGCCGAAGAGGTTGAAGGCGTGCACCTCGTTCTCGAAGCCGGGCTCGGGGTGCAGCTCGGGCTGGGCCTGCGGCACGTCGGCGAAGGCACGGTTGATGGGTGCGCCGCGTTCGTCGCTGCGCAGGTCGAGGTCGCCCTTCAGGCCCACGCAGCGCTTGGCCAGCTCGCGCGCCCGGGTGATCTTGGCGGTGTTGTTGCCGCTCTTGCGGCCGTAGGCCGAGCCGGTTTCCTGCGGTGCGGCGAAAGGGTCGAAGCTCTCGTTGGTCCAGTCGTCGAGCATGGCCTCGAAGGTGGCGCGGATCTGCGCGGTGGGGAAGTTCTCGAGCAGGTCGATGCCCGCGTCCTTCATGGTGCCGTTGAAGCTGCCGGCGTACAGGTCGACCGAGTCGTAGTGGTTGATGGTGCCGAACACGTTGTCGAAGTTGACCCAGCCATAGAAGAAGCCCCAGGCCACGTCGCGCATCAGCGCGCGCAGGTAGCTGCCGGCGTCCATGGTGTGGCTCATGGGACGGCCGTCACGGGTCTTCCAGGTGATGTGGGCAAAGTACTCGTCGCGGCGGAAGCCGAAGCTGCCGAGCGAAAAATCCTTGTAGCCAAGCGTGGCGTCGGGTTGCGATGCGAGGACCTTGGCGAGTTCTGCGGGTGCGTTCATGGTGTGGCTCCTGGATGGCGGGTGTGTTCAGTGCGTCTGGCAGATGTCGGCCCACTTCTCGATGGAGAGGTCGCCTTTGCAGGTCTGCAGCACGATCACGCCGGGGTCGCCGGCCACGCGGAACTGGTAGGCCGTGTTCTTCGGCAGCAGGCCCTGGTGGCCGCGCGAGAGCTTCATCCAGCCCATCTTCTTGCCCTGGGGTTCGCCCTTCACGAGCACGGCGCCGTTCTTCTCGGTGTCGGCCACGGTCTGGGCCGCATCGAGCTGCACGAGGTGCACTTCGACGTCGCCGTCCATCACCAGCGCGAACTCGTCGTGCGCGCTCGTGTACCAGGGCGAGGTGCCTTCGGCGCGCAGCGTTTCCAGCACGTAGATCTGGTTCTGGCCGAACACGACCTTCTCGTACGGTGCGCTGATGCTGGCGATCTCGAAGCAATTGGAGAACGCGTAGTGGCGCACGTCGTCGTCGATCGGCTCGACGTGGCCCTTCTCGAAATGCTTGAGGGACCCGAAGCGGGTCTGGTATGCGACGGTCATGGTGTCTCCTGAGGTGCCGGACGATGCAGCGTGGCGGCTGCGATGTCTGCACTGTAGGAAACGAAGGGCCACAGCGGTAGGCCCGAAACGCGGGCCGCATTGTTCGGCAAATCCGTTCAATGCACAGGGTTTACCCCGGAACGGACGGCGTTCGCATCAGGCGTCCGAGATCAGGCCCGGCGGCAGCAGGCCGCGCTCGATCATGGCCGCGTCCCACGGCGGCACCTTCGAGAACGCCTGGGTCAGGTGCTCGATGAACAGCCGCAGCTTGAACGCATTGCGCGAGGTGCCCGCGTACACCGCGCTCAGCGAGAACGACGACAGCTGATGCGCCGGCAGCACCACTTCCAGGTCGCCGCGCAGGATCGCCTCGCCGGCCACCAGCGTCGGCAGGCAGACGATGCCGGCGTGCTCCATGGCGTATTCGCGCAGCAGGTGGACGCTGTTGGTGAGCAGCGCGGCGCTCATGTACAGCGTGACCTGTTCACCCGCGTGGTGAAAGGTCCAGCGGTCGCGCGTGGGGTAGCCCGAGTACAGGCCGAGCGTGTGCTTGTGCAGCTCGCGCGGGCTCGCGGGCCGGCCGTGCGCGGCCAGGTACTCGGGGGTGGCGCAGAACACGCGGCGCACCGGGAACAGCGGGCGCGACACCAGCTCGGTCGACGCCGCCGGAAAAATCTGCAGCGCGCAGTCGACGCCCGCCTTCACCGGATCGACCACCGCGTCGCTCACGATGAGCTCGAGGTGGATGTCGGGAAAGCTCACCTGGAAGGCCCGCAGCAGCGTGGCGAAATGCCCCAGCACGAAGCCGGTGAGCGCATGCACGCGCAGCGTGCCGGTGGGCCCGTCCTTGGCGTCGCGCATCTGGTCCATGATGTTGTTGGCCCGGCCGACCAGCTCGACGCAGTCGCGCAGGAAGGCCTGCCCCACGTCGCTGAGCCGGACCACGCGCGTGCTGCGGTGGAACAGCGGCGCGCCGACATGGTCTTCGAGCTGCTTCACGCGACTGGTCACCACCGACTTCGACACCCGCATCTGACGCGCGGCCTCGGCAAAGCTCTGGGTCTGTGCGACCCGCACGAAGGTCTCTATGTTGTCGAGGCGGTCCATGGGGCATGCAATGTAGCGGTTCTGCGGCGGCGACCGGTCGGCCGCACGGGTGTGAAGTACTGCGCAATCCCGCCCGGAGATTGACCGCACCCACCTCAATTCACTCACAAATGTGAGCATTTCCCTGTGGGATTGTTAATGAGGCAACTATTGTCCAGCCCTCAAGCACCTTAGGTGCATAACAAATCAAAGCAGGGAGTCCCCATGACCCAATCCACCAAATCCACGATCACCGTGATGCTCGCGCTGGCGGCATCCGTTCTCATGAGCGCCTGTGTGCACCACCACGCGCCACCGCGTGCGGAGCCCGCACCCGCGCACAAGGGCGGCAACTTCTGCCCGCCGGGCCAGGCCAAGAAGGGCAACTGCTGATCGTCCGCCATGCTGAACCCGTTTCTGCGTGACATGACGCCCGACGAACTGCCGGCCGGCATCTCGCGGCCGGCCTACATCGCGCTGCTGCCCGTGCTGGCCTACGTGCTCGTCGCCGTCGCCTTCCTGAGCATGTCGGTGATGGTGCCGAGCCTGGTCGTGGCCTGCCTGTTCGCGACCGCGGCGGCCATGTCGCTGGGCGCGGGCGTGGTGCTCGGCATGAGCCTGTGGATCTTTCCGCAGCTGTCGCGTTGAGGGTCGAGACATGAGCACGACCAACGCCTCCGTCTTTCGCGTCCAGAGCTGGCGCACGACCCTGCTCGCGGCTTCGGTCGTGCTGCTGATCGTGATGGCGCTGCTCATGAAGTGGCTCGTCGAGCTGCAGGTGGAAACCGCGCAGGAACGCCAACTGCGCGAAGCCGTCGCACGCGAGGCGGACGCCCGCTGCTATGCACTTCCCACGCGCCGGGAGGTGGACGTCTGCCGCGCCGCCAACGCGGTGGGCATGACGCCCTGACCTCAGCCACGCTCAACCGAAGGTGAACGCGTAGGCCTGCGCGCCCGCGTCGAGAAACTCGATCTCGAACAGCCGTTCCCTACCGCCCGCCGACTGCCGCACCAGCTGGTACAGCTTCTGCGCATCGACCACGCCGTGGCCCTGGGCATCGGTGTCCGCGCCGTGGTCCGCCAACGGCGGCTGACCGTCCACCCGCACCGTGAAACGCACCGGCTTGCCGTCGGCCATCGGCCCCAGCACCAGGTGCAGGTCGCGCGCCTTGAAGCGGTAGGCGATGCGGCCGTTGGCACGGTTCAGCACAGCACGCTCGGCTTCCACGGTCCAGTCGCCGCCCAACGCCCACTGGTTGGTGCGCAGCGATGAAGCCGCGGGCTCGTAGGCCTTCGCACGGTCGCGCGCGATGCCGCCGGGCGACGCAAAGCCGTGCGCACGGGCATGGCCCAGGTAGGTTTCGCCGGACTGCGCCGGCTCGGCGCCGGGCGCGGCCTGGGTGCCCTGCCCCAGTGGCGCCACCAATCCAGCGGCGACGTCGGCTTGCCCGGCCTCGGCCAGCAGCTGCTGGATGACCTGCTCGGCCTTGTCGTAGCGGTTCTCGCCGAACTGGTGATGGCGGATGCGCCCCTGCGCATCGACGAAGTAGAACGCCGGCCAGGCCTGGTTGTCGAAGCCGCGCCAGATGGCAAAGTCGTTGTCCAGCGCCACCGGGAATCCGATGCCCAGGTCTTTCACGGCCTTGCGCACGTTGGCCGGGTTCTTCTCGAACGCGAACTCCGGCGCATGCACGCCGAGGACGACCAGGCCCGCGTCCTTGTACTTGTCGGCCCACGCGCGCACGTAGGGCAGCGTGCGCAGGCAGTTGATGCACGAGTAGGTCCAGAAGTCGACCAGCACCACCTTGCCGCGCAAGGCCTCGGGCGTGAGCGGCGGCGAGTTGATCCACCCGGTCGCACCGGCCAGCGACGGCAGATGGCCTTCGACGCGGAGGTTGTGCGCGGGCACCGGCGCCGGACGGGTGTCCGAGACGCGCAGGAAGCCGGCGTCTGTGCGCTGCGCCTGCGGCGTGTCTTTGCGGAGCGTGTCGACCAGCGCCTGCTCCAGTGCCGACGTGGTGCCCAGCGACAGGCGCGCGAGCCAGCCGGTGTCCAGCCCCAGCGCGATGGCGCCGACGCCTGCCAGCACCGCCGCGCCGGCGATGCGCCGCACCCTTTCGCCAGTCGGCAGCGTGCGCTTCAGCGCTGCGAGCAATCGACCGCCCGACAGCAGCGCCACCGCGAGCGACGTGCACGCGCCGGCGGCATAGGCGAGCAGCAGCAGCGAGGTGCCGACGCTCGCGCCGTTGAGCGCCGCGCCCGTCAGGATCAGCCCGAGGATCGGCCCCGCGCACGGCGCCCAGAGCAGGCCCGTGCCCACGCCCAGCCACAGCGGTGAAAACGCCGAGCCCTGCGCGTCGGACATGCGCAAGCCCAACGCCACGAGCGGCCGGCTCAGGCGGTCGGCCACGCGCGGGAACAGCAGCGTCGCACCGAACAGCGCGAGCAAGGCCATCGCGGCATAGCGCCCGTATTCGTTGAGCGTGACGATCCAGCCGCCACCCACCGCCGCCAGCGTGGCGACCACGGCAAAGGCGAGCGCCATGCCCACGAGCATCGGCAAGCCGTGCGAGCGGAACGGACGGTCGGCGCGCGCGAACACGAAGGGCAGCACCGGCAGGATGCAGGGGCTCAGGATCGTGAGCACCCCACCCAGGTAGGCGATGAAGAGGATGAGCATGGTGATGTGTGCGGTGTCGGTTGGGGTTCAGCGAGCGGGCGCGGCGGCCAACGCCAGCCGCGCCTCGAGCCCGCCTTCGGCGCGGTTGTGCAGCGTGAGTTCGGCGCCCATGGCCATGGCCAGCTGGTGCGCAATGGCCAGGCCCAGGCCGGTGCCACCGGTGCTGCGGTTGCGCGAGCTCTCGACGCGGTAGAAGGGCTTGAGCACCGCGTCGAGTTCGTCGGGGGGAATGCCGGGGCCGTTGTCGAGCACGCTCACCACGAGGCGGCCGCCTTCGCCTTCGGCCTGCACGCGCAGCGTCACGTCGGTGCCGAACTTCAGCGCGTTGTCGATCAGGTTCATGAGGATGCGGCGCAGCGCATTCGGGCGGCTCACGATCGGCGCACCGGCCCGGCCGTCGAGCCGCACCTGCTGGCCCACGTCTTCGTAGTCGGCGACCATGCTCTCGAACAGCGCGTCGGCGTCGATGCGCAGCGGCGGCTCGGTGGCGCCGTGGAGCGTGCGCGCATAGGTCACGCCTTCGCGCACCAGCGCGTTCATCGCGTCCAGGTCCTGGCGGAATTTCTCGCGGTCGTGCGTGTCGTCCATCAGGTCGGTGCGCAGGCGCATGCGCGTGATGGGCGTCTGCAGGTCGTGCGAGATGGCAGCCAGAATTTCGACGCGCTCCGACATGTAGCCCGCGATGCGCTGCTGCATGGCATTGAAGGCGCGCGCCGCGTGCGCCACTTCGGTGGGGCCCTCTTCCGCCAGCGTGCGGCTCTTCAGGTCGGGGCCGAGCTGGTCGGCCGCGGCGGACAGCTGCGCGAGCGGCCGTGTCACCAGCCGCACCGCGACCCAGGCGCACACGGCCAGCACCAGCAGTTGCCCCACCAGCAGCCACATCACCCAGCCCGACACCGGCATGCCCACGCGCATGGCGTGCACGACCACGGACGAGCCGTCGCCCAGCCGCACCTCGATCTGCAGGCCCTCGGGCGGCCAGGCCACCTCGCCGACCTTGACGACGGGGAACGGGCGCATCGCATCGACGATGGCCGCGGCAAACTGCTGCGCCGCTTCCGAGGCGGGCGCGCCGCCCTGCGCACGGCCGCCCAGCACGAAGCGGTAGTTGCGCCGCTCCAGCTTGTCGAGCCAGCCGGCGCGCTCCGGCGCGGGGAGCCGGTCGAGGATGGCGACCGAGCTCGCGATGTCGCGCTCGATGCCGATCATCATCAGCTCGCGAAGCGCCATGTTCCGCTCGTAGCGGATCGCCGCGAAGGTCAGCAGCTGCGCGATCGCCAGGCCCACCACGATGATCAGCGTCACACGGGCATACAGCGAGCCGGGCAGCAGCCGGCGCCAGCGCGGCGCAGGTCCGGTCGGGTTCGCAACAGGATTCGCGGAAGTGGACATGAACACCTTCGTCGGTAGGCGGCGTGGCGATGCGTCAGTGCAGCGGGCTCACACCAGGTGGATGGCAACGTCGATGTTGCCTCGGGTCGCCTTGGAATAGGGGCAGGTCTGGTGTGCGGCCTCCGTGAGGGCCTGCGCCACCTCGCGGTCCAGGCCCGGCAGGCTCACGTTCAGGCGCGCCTGCAAAAAGTATTCGCCGCCCGCCGTGCCGAGGTCGACCTCGGCATCGACGGCCAGGTCGGGCGGCAGCGCGACCTTCATCCTGCCGGCGGCCTTGCCCATCGCGCCGATGAAGCAGGCCGACCAGCCGGCCGCGAACAGCTGCTCAGGGTTGGTGCCGGTGCCGGCGCTGCCGGGCGATGAGAGCTTGATGTCCAGGCGGCCGTCCGAGCTGCGCGCCTCGCCGTCGCGGCCTCCCGAAGAGGTGCGGGTCTTGCCGGTGTAGAGGACTTTGTCGATGCGGGTCATGAGGGTTCCTTGGGTGCAGGGTGGTTGGAAAACGGACGGATTGTTGGGCCGCCCTCCCCCTGCCGGATCGCCTTCTGTATGCCTGTGTATCTGCGCCGGAAACCCACACACTACGTTTCAACGGCCGCTGCCGGCGCGACCCGGGAACGCTACATTGCGGCTGCGGCGCCGTGCCGCCATTGCCTACCCTGCCATGACGCCCAAGACCTCCGACCACATCCTCATCGTCGACGACGACCGGGACATCCGCGAACTGCTCACCACCTACCTGGTGAAGAACGGCTTGCGCGTGGTCGCGGTGCCCACCGGGCGCCACATGCGCGCTGCGCTCGAGGCGTCGGGGCCCTTCGACCTGATCATCCTGGACCTGATGCTGCCCGGCGAAGACGGGCTCACGCTGTGCCGCGACCTGCGCACCGGCAAGTACAAGGCCACGCCCATCCTCATGCTCACCGCGCGCAGCGAGGAAGCCGACCGCATCCTGGGCCTGGAGATGGGCGCCGACGACTACCTGGCCAAGCCCTTTTCCGCGCGCGAACTGCTGGCGCGCATCCGCGCCGTGATGCGGCGCACGCGGATGCTGCCGCCGAACATGGGCAGCGTCGAGCCCTCGCAGAAACTGGGGTTCGGGGAGTGGCAGGTCGACACCGTGGCACGCCACCTGATCGACGACGCCGGCGTGATGGTGGCGCTGAGCGGCGCCGAGTACCGGCTGCTGCGCGTGTTCCTCGACCACCCGCAGAAGGTGCTCAGCCGCGACCAATTGCTGAGCCTGACGCAAGGGCGCGAAGCCGAGCTCTTCGAGCGTTCCATCGACCTGCTCGTGAGCCGGCTGCGCCAGCGCCTGCGCGACGATGCGCGTGAGCCCCGCTACATCAAGACCGTGCGCAGCGAAGGCTACGTGCTCGCTTCGGCGGTCGAAGCGAGAGACTGACCGACGCCACGCTCTGGCACTGCGTCGGGTGGCGCAGCTCGTGCGCGAACCCGCCCGCGAAGAACAGCAGTGCGAACCAGAGCTTCTTGAATCCGCGAGAGCGCGTCATGGGGGTTTCCTTCGGGCGATGCGTGAGTGGATGACGGGCGGATTGTTGGCCGCCTTTTCACCGCGCGACGGGCATTGCGTATGCCTGTGTATCTCCACCTGAAATCGACACACCACGTTGCGTTGAGGCCGCCTCGCGCGCCTGCGATTGAAATTTAGTGTGGCCGAAACCGGCGCGGATACAGAGGCATACACGAGCCGGTCAACAGGCGGACTTCGCGCCGAACAATCGCGCCGTCTAACCCCTTCGCATCCCAGGAGATTTCCATGACCACATCCCCATCGCTGCTGCGCCGTTCGTTCCTCGGCAAGGCCGCGCTCGGCCTCGCCGCCACGCAGCTCACGTCGATCGTTCCCGCCTTCGCCCAATCCGCCAGCACCGGCGGCAGCAAGCGCCTCGAGCCCCTCAAGAGCATCGAAGCCGGCAGCCTGCGCATCGGCTACTACGAAGCAGGCCCCGCCGACGGCGCGCCGGTGATTCTTCTGCACGGCTGGCCCTACGACATCCACATGTTCGTCGACGTTGCGCCGCAGCTGGCCGCCGCGGGCTTTCGCGTCATCGTGCCGTACCTGCGCGGCTACGGCACCACCCGCTTCCTGTCGGCCGACACGCCGCGCAACGGGCAGCAGTCGGCCGTGGCCGTCGACATCATCGCGCTGATGGACGCACTGAAGATCCCGTCCGCCACCGTGGCCGGCTGCGACTGGGGCGCGCGCACCGCCTGCATCATGGCCGCGCTGTGGCCCGAGCGCGTGAAGGCGCTGGTGTCGGTGAGCGGGTATCTCATCGGCAGCCAGGAGGCCGGCAAGGCGCCGCTGCCGCCGCAGGCCGAGCTGCAGTGGTGGTACCAGTACTACTTCGCGACCGAGCACGGCCGCGCGGGCTACGAGAAGAATCGTCACGACTTCGCCAAGCTCATCTGGCAGCTCGCCTCGCCGAAGTGGAACTTCGATGCCGCCACCTTCGAGCGCAGCGCCGTGGCCTTCGACAACCCCGACCACGTGGCGATCACGGTGCACAACTACCGCTGGCGCCTCGGCCTGGCCGAGGGGGAGGCGAAGTACCAGGCGCTGGAGAACCGGCTCGCCCAGGCGCCGGTGATCGGCGTGCCGACGATCACGCTCGAAGGCGATGCCAACGGGGCGCCGCATCCGGAACCCAGCGCGTACGCGAAGAAATTCTCGGGGCGCTACGCGCACCGGCTGGTCAGCGGCGGCATCGGCCACAACCTGCCTCAGGAAGCGCCCGAGGCGTTTGCGAAGGCGGTGATCGACGTGGCGCGCGGGTAAGCCGCGCACGCCCCTCAGTCGGCAGTGAGTGCCTGCGCCTGCACCTGCGCGTTCGCTTGCGGCTCGGCGTCGAAGCGCTCGAACCCGCAGTAGCACAGGAAGTGGCGGTTGGCGGCCCGGCCGAACAAGGTCATGCCGAGCTTGCTGGCCAGCTCGTGCCCCATCGCGGTGACGCCGTTGCGCGACACGATGATCGGCACGCCCATGTGGGCCGACTTCATCACCATCTCGCTGGTCAGCCGGCCCGTGGTGTAGAAAACCTTGTCGCCGCCGTCGATGCCGTGCACCGCCATCCAGCCGGCAATGGAATCGATGGCGTTGTGCCGCCCGACGTCTTCCACGAACACCAGCATCTCGGTGCCGCGGAACAGCGCACACCCATGCACCGAGCCCGCGTGCCGGTGCACGCTGTGGCGCGATTTCATGAGTTCGAGAATGCGCAGCAGCGTGCCCTGCGCGATGCGCGCCGTCTGCGCCGTCGGCAGCCGCACGGCGCCGATCTGGGCCATCGCATCACCGAACACGGTGCCTTGCCCGCAGCCCGTGGTCACGACCCGGTGCGCGGTTTTTTCAGCGAGATTGGTGATGCCGGCGTGCGTCTTCACGGCGGCCGCCTCGACGCTCCAGTCGACATCGATGCTCTCGACGTCGCTCGCGCGCTGCACGAGGTTCTGGTTGAGCAGGTAGCCCAGCACCAGCAGTTCAGGCGCGGCGCCCAGTGTCATGAGCGTCACGAGTTCGCGCTTGTCGACGAAGACGGTCAACGGCCGCTCCGCCGGGATGTCGATGTCGCGGCGCTCTCCGTGCTGGTCGACGATTTCGATGCGGCGCAGCAGCGGGCCACGCGCCGGGTTCAGGCGCGGCGCGTCGGCGCGCCGGGGCAGCGCCACGGCGTCGAAAGCCAGCGGTGCTTCGTTCGCGTCGTCTGCTTCGTCTTCATCAAGTGGGGCCATGCAGGAATGCTACGACACCGCGCCGGCGCGGCATGCCCGGGTTTTCGCGTCGGCGATCGAGGGGTACTGCGCGCAGACCCGCGTGCCATCGGCTATGGTTCGGCCCATGCTCTCCTCGGACACCCCTGCGACCGCGCCCACGGGCCGCCCGACGCTCGACGTCGCGGTGGTCATGCGCCGCGAGCGCCTGCATGGCCCGTCGAGCCACTGGCAGCCGTGGCGCTGGACGCTCGACAGCGTGCAGCCCGACGAGCCCGGCTTCGGCACCGAACCGCGCCTGCTGCGCGACGACGACGGCGAGCAGCAGTGGCTGCACCCCAGCTTCAAGGTCGAGCTGTTCCGCGACGAGGCCGAGGGCTACCACCTCAACGCGATCACGCCGACGCCGTGCTGGTTCGTGCTGTGGCGCATGGACGAGGAAGCGACGCTTTCCACGGAACCCATTCCGCGCCCGGTGGTGGTCACGCTCAGCTACTACGAAGCCGGGCGCTGGCTCGATGCGCAGGAAACCGTCGAGCAGGTGCCGGCCCCCGCGGAGGTGGTCGACTGGGTGCGCGCCTTCGTCGACGAGCACTACGTGGTCGAGCCCAAGCGCCGCCGGCGGCCCGAGAGCTTCCGGTCGCTGGTCGACCGTTTCGGCAACGCCGCGAGCGTGTCGACCGAGAAAAAACGCGGACGGGGTGCGGGCGATGTCTGAGGGTTTTCTCGGACGCTGGTCGCGCCGCAAGCAGGAAGTGCGCGCGGCCGAGACGGTCGTGGAAGAGAAAGAGAAGGCGCCGACGGCAGATGAGCCTGTTCCGGCGCCCGGCCTCGTTGCGGCGCCGGTCGCCCTGCCGCCCGAAGCCGACCCGGACGGCGCGCCGCCGTTGACCCTTGCGGACGTGGACGCGCTGGGCATCGAGTCCGACTACACGCCCTTCCTCACGAAGCAGGTGGCGCCCGAGGTCAAGAACGCGGCCTTCCGCAAGCTCTTTACCGACCCGCATTTCAATGTGATGGACGGCCTCGACACCTACGTCGACGACTACTCCCAGTCCACCCCCGTGCCCGAGAGCGTGCTGCGCCAGATGGCCAGCGCCAAGTTCCTCAAGCTCTTCGACGAAGAGCCCAAAGACGCCGAAGCCGCCGAAGACATTCCCCCTGAAACCCCCGACGCCGCCGAGGCGACGGACGTGGCACAGTCCCAGGATCCCGCAACGCTTCCCAGCCCGCCGGTTGCCCCGATGCAACCCGCCAGCCAAGAAACCGATGACCACCACGCTGATTTGCGACTGCAACCAGACGATGCCGCTCGAGCCGAAGACGCTCGGCGCGGCACTGGCTGAAACCCTTCCGCTGCATTCGTCGCTGTGCCGCCGCGAGGCGACCTCTTTCCAGCGCGCCATCCAGTCCGGCGACGACGTCGTGGTCGCCTGCACCCAGGAAAAACGGCTGTTCGGCGAACTCGCCACGCAGACGCCCAACGCCACCTCGCCGATCCGCTTCATCAACATCCGCGAGACGGGCGGCTGGAGCCGCGACGCCAAGAGCGCGATGCCGAAGATCGCCGCGCTGCTGGCCGCCGCCAGCCTGCCCGAGCCCGATCCCGTCTCGACCGTGAGCTACAACAGCCAGGGCCGGCTGCTGATCATCGGCCCGCTCGACGCCGCCGAACGCGCCGCGGCGCTGGTCGGCGACACGCTCGACGTCACCCTGCTCGCGCAGGGCCCCGGTGCGGCCGGTGGCGCACAGGCACGCCGCTGGCCGGTGATTGCCGGGCGCATCGATTCGCTCCAAGGCTGGCTCGGCGCCTTCACGCTGCGCTGGACGCGCGACAACGCGATCGACCTCGACCTGTGCACCCGCTGCAACGCCTGCGTGGTCGCCTGCCCCGAACAGGCCATCGGGCTGGACTACCAGATCGACAACGCGCGCTGCACTTCGCACCGCGACTGCGAACGCGCCTGCAGCGTGGCCGGCGCCATCAATTTCAGCCGCGAAGCCCAGGCGCTCGACGCAGCCTTCGACCTCGTGCTCGACCTCGGCGCCACGCCGCAGATCGACTGGCACGCGCCGCCGCAGGGCTACTTCCACCTGCCCGGCGGCGTCGCGCAGGCCGAGGGCCTGCAGACCTTGCTACGTCTGCGCGAGCTGGTCGGCGAATTCGAAAAGCCCAAGTTCTTCGACTACAAGCAGAAGCTCTGCGCGCACAGCCGCAACGAAGTGGTCGGCTGCAACGCCTGCGTCGACGTGTGCTCGGCCCATGCCGTGAGCAGCGACCCGCAACGCCAGCGCATCGTGGTCAACCCGAACCTGTGCGTCGGCTGCGGCGCCTGCACCACGGTGTGCCCGACGGGCGCGCTGGGCTACACCTACCCGCGCGCGCCCGACCAGGGCTTGAAGCTGCGCAAGCTGCTCAGCACCTATGCCTCGGCGGGCGGGCGCGATGCGGCGCTGCTGCTGCACAGCCAGGAAGGCGGCCAGGCGCTGCTCGAGCAACTCGGGCGGCAGGCGCAGCTGGGCAAGGCCCAGGGCGTGCCGGCGCGTGTGATTCCGGTCGACCTCTTTCATGCGGCCAGCACCGGCATCGACCTGTGGCTCAGCGCGATTTCCTTCGGCGCCTCGCAGGTCGCGGTGCTGTGCACCGGCGACGAGGCGCCGCAGTACCTCGCCACGCTCAAGCAGCAGATGAACGTCGCGCAGGCGCTGTTGCTGGGCCTGGGCTACACCGGCACGCACTTCCACGTGATCGAGGCCGACGCGCCCGCCGTGCTGGACGCCGCGCTGGCCGGCTTGCGCACGACCACGCAGCGCGTGCCGGCCACCGCCGCCCGCTTCGCCGTCGGCGCCGACAAGCGCGACCGGCTCGAGATGACGCTCGACCACCTCATGGGCGCGGCCCCTGCCCTGCAGACGCCTGGCGATGCGCCGCTGGCTTTCGTGCTGCCGGCCGGATCGCCGCTCGGCGCCATCGCGGTCGACAAGGACAAATGCACGTTGTGCCTGGCCTGCGTGAGCGCTTGCCCGTCGGGCGCGCTGCTGGACAGCCAGAGCGCGCCGCAACTGCGCTTCATCGAGAAGAACTGCGTGCAGTGCGGGTTGTGCGAAATCACCTGCCCCGAAGACGCCGTTTCGCTCGTGCCGCGCCTGCTGGCCGCGCCCGAGCGCAAGCAACAGGTGCTGCTGAACGAGGCCAAGCCCTGGGCCTGCATCCGCTGCAGCAAACCCTTCGGTACAGAGAAAGCCATCGAAGCCATGCTCGGCAAGCTGGCCGGGCATGCGATGTTCCAGGGCGAGGCGCTGGAGCGCCTCAAGATGTGCAGCGACTGCCGCGTCATCGACCTGTACAGCGCCACCAACGAAGTGAAGATCGCCCCGCTATGAGCCAGACCTTTCCCGCCACGTCCGCACTCGACGAGGAGGTGGCCCGGGCCGAGCTCTACGGCCTGCTGGCGCGGCTCTGGTACGCCGCACCTGATGCCGCGCTGCTCGAAGCCTTCCAGGTGGCGCCCACCGAAGCGCCGGCCGCGGGCGCCTTTCTGGAAGAACCGTGGCGCCAGCTGGTCGGCATCGCGCGCGACACCAGCGCGGCGGCCGCACACGAGGAATACGACGCGCTCTTCGGCGGCATCGGCAAGCCCGAGGTCCTGCTGTTCGGCTCGCACTACCTCAGCGGCTTTCTCAACGACAAGCCGCTCGTGCAACTGCGCAACGACCTCGACCGGCTGGGCCTGGCGCGCACCGAGACCACCTACGAAACCGAGGACCACATCGCCTGCCTGTTCGAGGTCATGCGCTACCTGATCGCCGGCGAGGATGTGGCGGTGGCCAACCTCACGCAGCAGCAGGCCCTGTTCTCCAAACACATCCAGCCCTGGCTGCCCGCGCTCTGCGATGCGGTGTCGCAGCATCCGCAGGCCCGGTTCTACGCGGCCCTTGCCGTCTTCACGCGCGCGTTCGGCGATGTCGAGGCGCAGGCCTTCGACATGCTGGACTGAAGCGAACCAATGCAAGGGGTATTCAGGTTGCTCACACCTTGTTGCTGGTCTAGTATCCACAAGGCCGACCGGGTTTCCCCTCTCTCGTCGCGCCCAGCCACTCCTGGAGTCAATATGCAGGACAGCCAAAACACCGGCATCAAGCCGGCCTCCCGCCGCGGATTCTTCATCGGTGCCGCCACCGCCGGCGCCGCCGCGGTGGCCGTCACGTCGCTGCCAAACATGGCCGAGACGCCCGTCGCCGCCGTCGCCCCCTCTTTGCCGCCTCCGCCCGAAAACGGCGGCGGTTATTCCCTGAGCGAACACGTCAAGCGCTACTACGCCACCACGTCAGCCTGAGGAGACCCCGTGCTTCTGACCAGAAAATCCCCAGGCACCGCGAGCCAGCGGGCCTCCGACACCTCGCCCTTCGTTCACAGCTTGCGCCGCGGCCTCGCGAACGCCTTGCCGACGATGGACCGCCGCGCCTTCCTGCGGCGCTCCGGCCTCGGCGTCGGGGTGGGCCTGGCGGCCAGCCAGCTCACGCTGATCCAGAAGGCCAAGGCCGCGGACGGCCGGCCCACCGCCATCGGCGCCGGCAAGATCGAAGTGAAGCGCACCGTGTGCTCGCACTGCTCGGTCGGCTGCGCGTCCGACGCCGTGGTCGAAAACGGCGTGTGGGTGCGGCAGGAGCCCGTGTTCGACTCGCCCATCAACCTGGGCGCCCACTGCGCCAAGGGCGCCGCGCTGCGTGAGCACGGCCATGGCGAATACCGCCTGCGCTACCCGATGAAGCTCGTCAACGGCAAGTACGAGCGCATCAGCTGGGACACCGCCCTCGACGAGATCACCGCCAAGCTCAAGGAACTCACCAAGGCCAGCGGGCCCGACGCGATCTACTGGATCGGCTCGAGCAAGCACAGCAACGAGCAGGCCTACCTGCTGCGCAAGTTCGTGAGCTTCTTCGGCAGCAACAACTGCGACCACCAGGCGCGCATCTGCCACTCGACCACGGTCGCGGGCGTGGCGAACACATGGGGCTACGGCGCCATGACCAATTCGTACAACGACATGCGCAATTCGAAGATTGCGATGTACATCGGCTCGAACGCGGCCGAGGCGCACCCCGTGAGCATGCTGCACATGCTGCATGCCAAGGAAAACGGCTGCAAGATGATCGTGGTCGACCCACGCTTCACGCGCACCGCGGCCAAGGCCCATGAGTACGTGCGCATCCGCTCGGGCTCGGACATCGCGTTCCTGTTCGGCATCCTGCACCACATCTTCAAGAACGGCTGGGAAGACAAGCGCTACATCAACGACCGCGTCTACGGCATGGAAGAAGTGCGTGCCGACGTCATGAGCAAGTGGACGCCCGACAAGGTCGAAGAGGCCTGCGGCGTGAGCGAAGCCCAGGTGCTGAAGGTCGCGACGATGCTGCACGAGCACCGCCCCGGCACCGTGGTCTGGTGCATGGGCCAGACGCAGCACAGCATCGGCAACGCCATCGTGCGGGCCTCGTGCATCCTGCAGCTGGCGCTGGGCAACGTGGGCAAGTCGGGCGGCGGCACCAACATCTTCCGCGGCCACGACAACGTGCAGGGCGCGACCGACGTCGGCCCCAACCCCGATTCGCTGCCGGGCTACTACGGCCTGGTCGAAGGCTCGTGGAAGCACTTCGCCGCCACCTGGGGCGTGGACTTCGAATGGATCAAGGGCCGCTTCGCCTCGCCCGCGATGATGAGCAAGCCCGGCATCACGGTGTCGCGCTGGATCGACGGCGTGCTCGAGAAGAACGAGCTCATCGACCAGGACTCGAACCTGCGCGGCGTCTTCTACTGGGGCCATGCGCCCAACTCGCAGACGCGCGGCCTCGAGATGAAGCGGGCCATGGACAAGCTCGACCTGCTCGTCGTGGTCGACCCGTACCCGTCGGCCACGGCCGCCATGGCCGCAATGCCCGGCCGGCCCGAAGACGCCAACGCGAACCGCGCGGTGTACCTGCTGCCCGCGTGCACGCAGTTCGAAACCAGCGGATCGGTCACGGCATCGAACCGGTCGGTCCAATGGCGCGAGAAGGTCATCGAGCCGCTGTGGGAAAGCCGCACCGACCACATGATCATGCAGCAGTTCGCCGACCGCCTGGGCTTCGGCAAGGAACTCAGCAAGAACTACAAGATGCAGAAGGTCAAGGGCATGGACGAGCCCGTGCCGGAAGACATCCTGCGAGAAATCAACAAGTCGTGCTGGGCCGTCGGCTACTCGGGCCAGAGCCCCGAGCGGCTGCAGGCGCACATGCGCAACATGGCCGCGTTCGACGTGCGCACGCTCAAGGCCAAGGGCTCCGTCAAGGACAAGGTCAACGGCTACGACATCTCGGGCGACTACTTCGGACTGCCCTGGCCCTGCTACGGCACGCCCGAACTCAAGCACCCCGGCTCGCCGAACCTGTACGACCCGTCCAAGCACGTGATGGACGGCGGCGGCAACTTCCGCGCGAACTTCGGCGTGGAGCGCAACGGCAAGAACCTGCTGGCCGAAGACGGCTCCTATTCGAAGGGCGCCGACATCACCACCGGCTACCCCGAACTCGACCACCTGCTGCTCAAGAAGCTCGGCTGGTGGGACGAACTCACCGAGGCCGAGAAGCCCAAGGCCGAAGGCAAGAACTGGAAGACCGACAGCTCGGGCGGCATGATCCGCGTGTTCATGAAGAACCACGGCTGCCACCCCTTCGGCAATGCCAAGGCGCGTGCGGTGGTGTGGAACTTTCCCGATGCGATTCCGCAGCACCGCGAGCCGCTCTACGGCACGCGCCCCGACCTCGTCGCCAAGTACCCGACCCACGACGACAAGATGGCCTTCTGGCGCCTGCCCACGCTCTACAAGACCGTGCAGCAGAAGAACATCGCCGACAAGATCGCCGAAAAATTCCCGTACATCATGACCTCGGGCCGACTCGTGGAATACGAAGGCGGCGGCGAGGAAACGCGCTCCAACCCCTGGCTGGCCGAGCTGCAGCAAGAGATGTTCATCGAGATCAACCCGAAGGTGGCGGCCGAGAAGAACATCCGCAACGGCGAGCGCGCCTGGGTGCACACGCCCACGGGCGCCAAGCTCAACGTGCAGGCCCTCGTCACCGAGCGCGTGGGGCCCGACACGGTGTTCATGCCCTTCCACTTCTCGGGCCGCTGGCAGGGCGAAGACCTGCTTGCCTACTACCCGAAGGGCGCGGCGCCCATCGTGCGTGGCGAAGCCATCAACACCGGCACCACCTACGGCTACGACAGCGTCACCATGATGCAAGAGACCAAGACCACGGTCTGCAACATCGAGAAAGCATAAGGAATCACCATGGCAAGAATGAAGTTCGTCTGCGATTCCGAGCGCTGCATCGAGTGCAACGGCTGCGTCACGGCCTGCAAGAACGAGAACGAGGTGCCCTGGGGCGTGAACCGCCGCCGCGTGGTCACGCTCAATGACGGCCTGCCGGGCGAAAAGTCGATCTCGGTGGCCTGCATGCACTGCTCCGACGCGCCCTGCATGGCGGTGTGCCCCGTGCAATGTTTCTACCGCACCGACGAAGGCGTGGTGCTGCACGACAAGGACGTGTGCATCGGCTGCGGCTACTGCTCGTACGCCTGCCCCTTCGGCGCGCCGCAGTTCCCGTCGCAAGGCACCTTCGGCGCACGCGGCAAGATGGACAAGTGCACCTTCTGCGCCGGTGGCCCCGAAGCCAACGGCTCCGAAGCCGAGTTCGAAAAATACGGCCGCAACCGCCTGGCCGAAGGCAAGCTGCCGGCCTGCGCCGAGATGTGCTCGACCAAGGCACTGCTGGCCGGCGACGGCGACGTGGTGGCCGACATCTTCCGCACCCGCGTCGTGCACCGCGGCACGGGTGCCGAAGTCTGGGGCTGGGGCACGGCCTACGGCTCGCAACAGGCCGGCACGCCGCCCACCGGAGGCACCAAGTGAAGCGCGCGGTCGTGATGCTCGCCGCGCTCGCTTCGGGCGCGATGCTGCTGGCGGCCTGCAGCGAGAAGCCGCAGACCAACGCCGAGGGCGTCAAGTACGACGCAGTGCCCTGGAGCGGCACCGGCACGCAGGCCAACACCGGCACGGTCTTCACCGCGCCCGGCTGGAAGGTGGGCGACAAGGCGTCGTGGGAGCAGCAGATCAAGACGCGCTCCAACGGCCAGAACGAGTACACCCGAACGAACTGAACCGGAGGCCGCATGAGCGTCACCATTCGCACGAGGCACGCGTTCCACGCGCTGCTGGCGACCGCGCTCCTGGGCTGTGCAGCCGGGGCGCTGGCCCAGGAGGCCAACCCGGCCGCGAGCGGCGCCGTCACCGGCTCGCCCGCGCCCGCGTCGCCTGCTGCGGCCACACCGGCACCGAAGGCCGAGGGCGGCATCCGCAGCCAGAACATCTTCGACGTCAAGCCCGAAGCCAGTGCCGACCCGAACTACCTCAACCAGACCAACGGCGAGCGCAACAAAGTGCAGCCCGGCAACAACGCGCCGATGTGGCGCCAGGTGAGCGGCGGCGTCACCGGCTACAGCAGCCTGCCCGTGAGCGAGGCGCCCGAGGCCGGCAACCTGATCCAGCGCTTCGTGCAATACCCGGGTTCGCGCTTCACCAACGCCGGCGAGGCCTGGCGGCAGGTGCGCAACAACTGGATCATTCCGTACGGCGCGGCGCTGCTCTTCGTCACGCTGCTGGCGCTGGCGATCTTCTATTTCACGCGCGGACCGATCCGCCTGCACGGCAAGGAAACGGGCCGCAAGATCGAGCGCTTCACGCCGTTCGAGCGCGCCACGCACTGGTCGAACGCCCTGGCCTTCGTCACGCTCGCGATCTCGGGCATCGTGATGGCCTTCGGCAAGTTCTTCCTGCTGCCGGTGCTCGGCAGCGCGCTGTTCGGATGGCTCGCCTACGTGCTCAAGACGGTGCACAACTTCGTGGGGCCGCTGTTCGTGGTGACCACGCTGTTCATGGTCTTCACCTTCATCCGCAGCAACTGGCCGAGCAAGGACGACTTCACCTGGCTGCGGCAAGGCGGCGGCCTGTTCGGCGGCAAGGAGCCCGCGTCGCACCGCTTCAACGCGGGCGAGAAGGCGGTGTTCTGGGGCGGCGTGCTGTTCCTGGGCAGCATCGTCATCGCCTCGGGCCTGTTCCTCGACAAGCTGCTGCCCGGCTTCGTCTACACGCGCGGCGAGATGCAGGTCGCACACATGGTGCATGCCGTGGCCACGCTGCTCATGATGGCGATGATCATGGGCCACATCTACATCGGCACGCTGGGCATGACCGGCGCCTACAAGGCGATGCGCGAAGGCTATGTCGACGAGACCTGGGCGCGCGAGCACCACCGCCTCTGGTACGACGACATCGAGGCCGGCAAGATCCCCGCGCAGCGCTCGCAGCCCGCCGGCACCCCGGAGCCTGCTCGGCCGGCGACGGCGCAAGGAACCTCCGTATGAAGCACACGTTGACCCTTCTGTGCACGCTGGCTGCAGCGTCCGCGTTCGCCAAGCTCCCGCCGCTCGGGCCGGAAGCCCAGGCCAAGGCCGCCGAGACCGCGGCCCGCACCGCGTGGTCCGCCAAGACTGACGGCTACCTGCTGTGCAAGTCGCAGGACCAGGTCGCCGCCAAGTACCGCGCCAGCGCCGAGGCCGCGGGCAAGCCGGCACCGGCCGCGGTGGCCACGCCGCCCTGCGTGGACCCCGGCCCCTACGCCGCGGCGCCCAAGCCCGAGGTCAAGCCCATCGAGGCCTCGGGCGCGCACTCCCCGGCCCCCACGGCCGCGTCGCCACCGAGTTCGAACCAGACCTCGGCGCAGACGAATCCCGCGCCCAAGAAGTAGGTCGGCAGCGCGCCGCACCTGCGCGGGCGCGACCAAAGAGAGAAAGCCTGAAATGGCTCGCCGGCCAGCGCCGGCGTGGCCGCTTTCGGCGTGCGACCGGGTGTTGTGCCTGACAACGCTGGCCACATCCAACTTCTATACTGGCCCCGATGCCTCCACCCGAACGAACTGCCTCGACCGATGTGCGCATGCGCGGCTTCACGCAGCGCGCCGAGGTGCCCACCGCCCTCGCCTGGATCGATGCCCACACGCCCCTGCTGTCCGGTGAATCCGTGGCGGTCGACGAGGCCACGGGACGCGTGCTGCTGGATGAGGTGATCGCGCCCATCGCGGTGCCCGAGTTCGATCGCGCGGCCATGGACGGCTATGCACTGCGCGGCGGCGACACCACCGGCGCCGGCGAATACAACCCGCTGGAATTTCCGATCGTGGGCCACGCCTGGCCCGGTCGGCCTTTCGAGGGCGACGTGCCCGCAGGCGCTGCGGTCCGCATCATGACCGGCGCCCCGGTGCCGCAAGGCATCGACGCCGTGGTGCCCGCCGAATACACGAGCGAGCAGGACGGGCGCCTGGCCATCACGCGCGCCGTCGCGCCGGGCCAGCACGTGGGCCACATCGGCGAAGACATCGCGCGCGGCAGCACGGCGCTGCCCGCGGGCCGCCGGCTGCGTCCACAGGATGCAGGGCTGGCGGCGTCGCTGGGCCTGGCGCAGTTGCAGGTGGTGCGCCGGCCGCGTGTGCGGCTGCTCGTCACGGGCAACGAAGTGCGCGCGCCCGGCACGCCCAAGGGGCCCTTCGAGATCTACGACGCCAACTCCGTGACCCTGCGCGGCCTCGTCGCGCGCGACGGCGGCGTGCTCGAGTCGCACCGGCGTCTGGGCGACGACCCGCAGGTCATCTCCCAAGCGCTCGCAGCGCCGGGTGCCGACGTGGTGCTCATCTCCGGCGGCTCCAGCGTGGGCGCCGAGGACCATGCGCCGCGCCTGCTGGCCGAACTCGGCGAGCTTGCGATCCACGGCATCGCGATGCGCCCCTCCAGCCCGGCCGGCATGGGGCGCATCGGCGACACGCTGGTCTTCCTGCTGCCGGGCAACCCCGTGTCCTGCCTGTGCGCCTACGACTTCTTTGCCGGACGTGCGATCCGCCAGCTCGGCGGCCGGCCCGCCGACTGGCCCTACCCGCGCACGCGCGCCACCGTGGCACGCAAGATCGTCTCGCAGGTGGGGCGCGTCGACTACGTGCGCGTGAAGATCGGCAGCGACGGCGTGGAGCCGCTCGCGCTCTCGGGCG
This sequence comes from Variovorax sp. RO1, assembly GCF_002849325.1. Lineage (NCBI taxonomy): Bacteria > Pseudomonadati > Pseudomonadota > Betaproteobacteria > Burkholderiales > Comamonadaceae > Variovorax > Variovorax sp. RO1. The sequence goes on along the minus strand of NZ_PKMT01000004.1, from coordinate 98,969 downwards.
CGTCGGTGCTGAGCTCGACGACGCGGGCCGACGGCTTCGTGATCGCCCCCGCCGAAAGCGAAGGCTTCGGGCCCGGGACCGACGTCACTGTTCATCTGTACGAGTGCCTGTGAAAGCCCAATCGCAATTCCTTGATGTCGTCACGCGGGACGAGGCCGAGCGCCGCTTCCGCGAACACCTGACCCTCGCGCCGCTGGGCCGAGAGACGATTCCCCTGCACGCGGTGCTGGGCCGGGTGCTGGCCGACGACGTGGTCGCAGCCATCGACGTGCCCGGCTTCGACCGCTCCAACGTCGACGGCTTTGCCGTGCAGGCCGCCGACACCTGGGGCGCAATGGAAGAACAGGTGCGCGCGCTGACCCTCGTGGGCGAGACGCTCGCACCCGGCATCGTGCCGCAGCGCGAAGTGACGCCCGGCCACGCGACCGCGATTGCCACCGGCGGCATGCTGCCGCGCGGCGCCGATGCGGTGGTGATGGTGGAACACACCGACCTCGACCAGGGCGACGTCCAGGTTCGCCGCGCCGCCACGGCGGGCGAGAACGTCAGCTACGCCGGCACCGACATCGCACGCGGCGAAACCGTGCTGCGCGCCGGCCAGCCACTGAGCTCGCGCGAGATCGGCGTGCTCGCGGCACTGGGCCTGGCCGAGGTCAGCGTGTACCGCAAACCGCGCGTCGCCATCTTCTCCACGGGCAACGAGATCGTCGCGCCCGGAGCACCGCTGCCCACGGGCGCCGTGTACGACTCCAACGCCGCCATCATCGGCGCCGCGGTCGAGGAACTGGGCGGCGAGCCCGTGCGGCTGGGCGTGATTCCGGACGACGAAGCCCTGCTGTCGGCCGCCCTCGCGCTCGGGCTCGAATGCGACGCCGTGGTCTTCTCAGGCGGCACGTCCAAGGGCGAAGGCGACCTGTCGTACCGCGTGGTCGCGGCCCTCGGCGACCCGGGCGTCGTGGCGCACGGCGTGGCGCTCAAGCCCGGCAAGCCGGTGTGCCTGGCGGTCACGGGCGGCAAGCCGGTCGTGATCCTGCCGGGCTTTCCAACCTCGGCGGTCTTCACCTTCCATGAGTTCCTTGCGCCCGTGATCCGCGCCTTTGCAGGCCAGCCGCCCGAGCGGCGCGAGCACGTGGCGGCCACGCTGCCCATGCGCGTGAACTCCGAGCGCGGGCGCACCGAATATTTGCTCGTGGGCCTCGTGCCCACCGACGACGGCATGGCCGCCTACCCGATGGGCAAGGGCTCGGGCTCGGTCACCACGTTCAGCAGCGCGGACGGCTTCATCACCATCGGCCAGCACACCGAGATCCTCGATGCCGGCGCGCCCGTGCAGGTGCAGCGGCTGGGCCAGGGGCTGGACGCCGCCGACCTGATCTTCATCGGCAGCCATTGCGTGGGCCTGGACTGGCTGGCCGGCGAACTGATGCGCCAGGGCCTGCACATCAAGGCCATGAACGTCGGCAGCACGGGCGGGCTCATGGCCGCAAAGCGCGGCGAATGCGACGTGGCGGGCATCCACCTGATGGACCCGGCCACGGGCGTCTACAACCTGCCGCTGCTCACGCCGGCGCTCGAGCTGGTGCCGGGCTATGGCCGCATGCAGGGCATCGTCTACCGCCCGGGCGACGCGCGCTTCGACGGGCTCGATGCCGCCACGGCCATCACCGCCGCGACCACGCAGCCCGGCTGCACCATGGTCAACCGCAATGCGGGCAGCGGCACGCGCATCCTCATCGATCGCCTGCTCGCCGGCACGAAGCCGCCCGGCTACGGCGTGCAGACCAAGTCGCACAACGCGGTGGCGGTGGCCGTGGCGCAAGCGCGCGCCGACTGGGGCCTGGCCATCGACACGGTCGCGCGGCAGTACGGGCTGGGCTTCATTCCGGTGCAGGAAGAACGCTACGACTTCGCCGTGCCCAAGGCCCGTCTGGCGCGCGCGCCTGTGCAGGCTTTCGTTGCGTTGCTGCAGTCGGCGGCGGCGCGCGAGGCGCTGGGCCGGCTGGGCTTTCGCGTCGACCCCGCCGCTTGAGACCAGGACCGCTTCTTCCACTCTCCATCCAAAGGACCTTCCCGATGGCTTCGCGCAGACGCTTCACCCTTCTCGCCCTCGCTGGCGCGCTCGCCGGCGCGTTGCTCGCGCCGATCGCGCAGGCACAGGACAAGTTCATCGTGCTGGCGTCGACCACCTCGACGGAACAGTCGGGCCTGTTCAAGCACCTGCTGCCGCAGTTCACCAAAGCGACCGGCACCGAGGTGCGCGTGGTGGCCGTGGGCACGGGCCAGGCGCTGGACATGGCACGCCGCGGCGACGCCGATGCGCTGTTCGTGCACGACCAGCCCGCCGAAGAGAAGTTCGTCGCCGAAGGCTTCGGCCTCGCGCGCCAGGCGGTCATGTACAACGACTTCGTGCTGATCGGGCCGAAGTCCGACCCGGCCGGCGTGCGCGGCAAGGACATCGCGGTGGCGCTCAAGCGCCTGGGCACCACGGGCACGGCCTTCGTCTCGCGCGGCGACAAGAGCGGCACCCACTCGGCCGAACTGCGCCAGTGGAAGTTGGCCGGCATCGACCTCGCCAGCGCCAAGCCTGCCGGCTACAAGGAATGCGGCTGCGGCATGGGGCAGGCGCTCAACATCGCGGCATCGACCAATGCCTATGTGCTGTCCGACCGCGGCACCTGGCTCAACTTCAAGAACCGCGCCGACTTGGGCATCGTGGTCGAGGGCGACAAGCAGCTGTTCAACCAGTACGGCGTGATCGTCGTGAACCCGGCCAAGCACCCGCACGTGAAGAAAGACCTGGCGCAAGGTTTCTCCGACTGGGTGGTGTCGCGCGACGGGCAGGCCGCCATTGCCTCGTACAAGATCGGCGGCGAGCAGCTCTTCTTCCCGAACGCGAACCAGTGAGCGGCGCGCCGGTTGATGGCGGGGCCGGGCCGCGTGATGCGCACGACCTCGCGGCGGCGATGAAAGCCGTCCTTCGATGAACACCATGACCGAAGGCTGGGCGCTGGCCTGGCGACTCATCGCCGCCGCCGACCCCGAACTCGTGCGCATCACCGCGCTCTCGCTGCAGGTGAGCGCGACGGCCTGCGTGATCGGTGCGGTGTTCGGCCTGCTGCTGGGCGCCTGGCTGGCAGTGGCGCGGTTTCCGGGTCATGCGCTGGCCGTGTGGCTGGTGAACACGCTGCTCGCCCTGCCCGCCGTGGTGGTGGGCCTGCTGGTGTACCTGCTGCTCTCGCGCTCGGGCCCGCTGGGCCAGCTGGGCATCTTGTTCACGCCGTCGGCGATGGTGGTGGCGCAGAGCGTGCTCGTCACGCCGCTGATCGCCGCGCTGTCGCGCCGGCTCGTGATGGCAGCGCTGGCCGATGGCGGCGACCAGCTGCGCTCGCTGGGCGCCGGGCCGCTCGCCACGTCGCTCCTGATGCTGGTGCACGACCGGATGGGCGTGGCCACCGTGCTGCTCACGGCGTTTGCGCGCGCCATCGCCGAGGTCGGCGCCGTGATGATCGTGGGCGGCAACATCGCCGGCGTGACGCGCGTGATGACCACCACGATCGCACTGGAAACCAGCAAGGGCGATCTCGCGCTGGCCCTGGCACTGGGCATCGTGTTGCTGGCGGTGGTCGGCGCGGTCAACGGCGCGATCGGGCTGTTGCAGTGGCTGGCCACGCGCCCGCTGGGCGCCGCCGCGCCAGTGAAGCCGCATGCGGTGCGCCGGACGCCCGCCCCGCGCACGCACGTTGCCGCCGAGGCGATGCCGTTGATCCGGGCCGAGAAGGTCACGGTGCGCTTCGGCCAGGTGATTGCGCTGAACGAGGCATCGCTGACCCTGCACCGGGGCGACCGGCTCGTGCTCGTCGGCGCCAACGGCTCGGGCAAGACCACGCTGCTGCGGCTGCTGCATGGCCTGCTGCCTTGCGAAGGCCGCTGCGAGCGCCTGCCGCTGCAACCCCAGGGCCGGCTTCCACGCGCGGCCATGCTGTTCCAGCGGCCCTTCCTGTTGAGCCTCTCGGTGTGGCGCAACGTCTGGATCGGCTTGTGGCTGTCCGGCGTACCGGCCGCCGAACGCAGCGAACGCTGCGGCCTGGCGCTGGCGCGGGTGGGCCTGCTGGACCATGCCGCGCGGTCGGCGCGTTCGCTGTCGGGCGGACAGCAGCAGCGCCTCGGTCTGGCACGCGCCTGGGCACTGCAGCCGGACATCCTGTTCCTGGACGAACCGACCGCCAGCCTGGACCCCGGCGCCAAGAACGAGATCGAGGCCCTCATCGAAGAGGTCGCCAACAGCGGCGTGACGATCGTGATGAGCACCCACAACCTCGGGCAGGCCAAGCGCCTGGCCACGCGCGTGGCGTACCTGCATGCGGGACGCATCGTCGTCGAGCGGCCCGTGGCGAATTTCTTCGACGCAGAAGACCTGCCGCCCGAGGCCGCCCAGTTCCTGCAGGGGGAATTGGGATGGCACCTTCGGCCCTAGCGTCGGCAGGCTTTGGGCGGTTCTGCGCGCCTCGCTTTCGCTTACATGGCCTCCCCCTCCAGCGAGGCAAAATGCTGCGATGGAAATCACTGTCGCGGTGTCACTGCCGACATTCCTTTCGGACCTGCAGAACGGCCACCGGCCACCGGCCACTGCGTGCGCCTGCCCAGCCACACCGCCGACCGGCCGCGAAAGCACGCGGCCCCGACGCCACAAATAACCTAGAGCCCTCATGAAAATAGCCACCTGGAACGTCAACTCCCTCACGGCGCGCCTGCAGCATGTGCTCGACTGGCTCATCGCCAACCCGGTCGATGTGCTGTGCCTGCAAGAGCTCAAAATGACCGACGACAAGTTTCCGCTCGAGGTGCTGAAGTCGGCTGGCTACGAGGCGGCGGTGTTCGGGCAGAAGACCTACAACGGCGTCGCCATCCTCAGCCTCGCGCCGATGCGCGACGTGGTGAAGAACATCGAGAACTTCGCCGATGAGCAGTCGCGCGTGATCGCCGCCACCATCGACACGCCCTCGGGTCCGCTGCGCGTGCTGAACGGCTACTTCGTGAACGGCCAGGAGCCGGGCAGCGAGAAGTTCGCCTACAAGATGAAGTGGCTCGACGCACTGCACAACTATGTGGCCCGCGAGCTCGCGGCGCACCCCAACCTCGTGCTGCTGGGCGACTTCAACGTCACGCCCGAAGACCGCGACAGCTTCGACCCGGTGGGCCTGAAGGAAACGATCCATCACACGACCGAAGAGCGCGACCACTTCAAGGCGCTGCTCGGCCTGGGCCTGACGGACAGCTTCCGAATGTTCGAGCAGCCCGAAAAGAGCTATTCGTGGTGGGACTACCGCATGCTGGGCTACCAGAAGAACCGCGGCCTGCGCATCGACCACATCCTCGTGAGCGAGCCGCTGCTGCCACGCGTGAAGGGCTGCGTCATCGACCGCGTGCCGCGCAAGTGGGAAAAGCCGAGCGACCACGCCCCGGTGGTGCTCGAACTCGGCCCGGGCGCCTGACGGCCATGACGACGCCGATCGCCGCCCGCCTCACCCGTTCTGCCGCGATCGCCGCCGCGGTGCTCGCGCTGACCGCCTGCTCGGTCTTGAAGCCGGGTGGCGGGTCGGAAAGCGGCACGGGCAGCACATCGCCCGGCGGCGCAACCGCCACGGAAGGCAGCCGCGACGTGCCGACCGTGCGGCTCATCACCGCGCAGACGCCCGCCATCCGCACCTACCGCAAGACCGGCGCGCGCCACATCTACAAGGCCTACGCCAGCCGCATCTACAAGGGCAAGATCCCGCCGCTGGTGTATGCCGTGGTCGTGGTCGAGACGGAGATCGATGCAAACGGCAAGATCACCAACGTGACCTTCAGCCGCGTGCCCAGTCATGCGCCTGAAGTGCCGCCGATGATCGCGGACCTGATCCGGGCGACCTCGCCCTTGCCCAGCCCCGGCAAGCTGGGCGGCCACACCTACGTCGACACCTGGCTCTGGGACAAGAGCGGCAATTTCCAGCTCGACTCCCTCACCCTGGGCCAACGCAGCCGATAACTTGGCACACCCCCAGGCTGCGCGCACTTCGTGTCGCTACGCCAACCCCCTTGCAGGGGGCGATACCAGCGGCCCGGCAAAGCCGGTTCCGCGGTATCCCCTGGAAGGATTCAAGTCGCGCGCGTTGGCAGGTCGTAAAAAAGGCCCGTAGAGGGCCTTTTCATTCGATACCGAGTTCCTGGATTTTCCGGGTGATCGTGTTGCGCCCGATGCCCAGCTTCTGGGCCGCCTCGATGCGCCGGCCGCGGGTGTTGGCCAGCGCGGTGAGGATCAGCCGCGATTCGAAGCGGCGCGTGAGCACGTCCCACACGTCGGTGCGGCCTGCGGCGAGCAGGGCCTGAGCTTCAGCTTCCAGGCCGCTTTCCCAGGCGCTGGGGCCGGTCGGTGCACCTGACACCGCCTCGGGAGCGGCGGCAACTGGTGCCGAAGCGTCGCGCTCGACAGCCAATGGCGCCGCAGCCTGCACGGGCGCCGCAACCTCGGCCACCGCCGCATGCACGTCCGCCCCGCTGACCGCCATCACTTCGGGCGGCAGGTCTTTCGACTCGATCAGTTGCGCCGGCGCCATCACGGTCAGCCAGTGGCAGATGTTCTCGAGCTGGCGCACATTGCCCGGGAAGCCGAAGGTCGCGAGCTTGGCGAGTGCGGCGTCGGAGATGCGCTTGGGCTCGACGCCCAGCTGGCGCGCGCTCTGCTGCAAGAAGTGCCGCGTGAGCGCGGGCACGTCTTCGCCGCGTTCGCGCAGCGCGGGCAGGCGCAAGCGAATCACGTTGAGGCGGTGGAACAGGTCTTCGCGGAAGCCGCCGAGCTTCACGCGCTGTTCGAGGTCCTGATGGGTGGCCGCGATGACGCGCACGTTGGCCTTGACCGAGTTGTGACCGCCCACGCGGTAGAAATGGCCGTCGCTGAGCACGCGCAGCAGGCGCGTCTGCAGGTCGAAGGGCATGTCGCCGATTTCGTCGAGGAACAGCGTGCCGCCCTCGGCCTGTTCGAAGCGGCCGCGGCGCATCGTCTGCGCGCCGGTGAAGGCACCGCGCTCGTGGCCGAAGAGTTCGCTCTCGAGCAGGTCTTTGGGAATGGCGGCGGTGTTGATCGCCACGAAGGGCCCGTTGGCGCGTGGCGAGTGCTTGTGCAGCGCACGCGCCACCAACTCTTTGCCCGAGCCCGATTCGCCGGTGATGAGCACCGTGACGTTGCTCTGCGAGAGCCGGCCGATGGCGCGGAACACGTCCTGCATCGCGGGCGCCTGGCCGAGCATTTCGGGCGCGGCGACCATGCGCTCTTCGGACACTTCTTCGCGCTGACTTTCGTCGACGGCACGGCGGATGAGTTCCACGGCGCGCGGCAGGTCGAAGGGCTTGGGCAGGTACTCGAAGGCGCCGCCCTGGAAGGCCGAGACCGCGCTGTCGAGGTCGGAGAAGGCCGTCATGATGATGACCGGCAGGCCGGGGTGCTTGGCCTTGATCTTGTCGAGCAGGTCGAGCCCCGAGCCGCCCGGCATGCGGATGTCGCTCACCAGGACCTGCGGGCCCTGCTGCTCGTCACCCTCGGCCTGTTCGAGTGCGGCCAGCACTTCGCGTGTGTTCGTGAAGCTGCGCGTGGGCATGTCTTCGCGCAGCAGGGCCTTCTCGAGCACGAAGCGTATCGATTGGTCGTCATCAACTATCCAGATCGGCTTCATGCATCTCCTCTGTTGCCGGGGCTGCGCTAGGGCAGCGGAATCAATATCTTGAAATCGGTTCGGCCCGGGACGCTGTCGCACTCGATCACGCCGTGATGCTGCTGCACAAAAGTCTGTGCAAGCGTCAACCCCAGCCCGGTTCCGCCTTCCCTGCCCGAAACGAGCGGATAGAAGATGCGGTCCTTGATCGTGTCCGGCACACCCGGTCCATTGTCGATGACATGCAATTCCAGTGCCAATCGATACCACTGCTTGTTGAAGATCACCTGTCGGGCCACGCGCGTCTTGAAAGTGATCTGCGCATCGCCCGCCGCGCGGCGCTCGGCCAGGGCCTGCGCCGCGTTGTGCGCGATGTTGAGCGTGGCCTGGATGAGCTGCTCGCGGTCGCCGCGGAACTCGGGAATGGAGACGTCGAAGTCGCGCTCGATGTGCAGGTCGCGCGAGAACTCCGCCAGGATGACCGAGCGCACACGCTCGCACACCTCGTGGATGTTCACGTCGCCCACCACGTGCGGGCGGCGGTGCGGCGCCAGCAGCCGGTCGACCAGCGTCTGCAGCCGGTCGGCCTCGTGAATGATGACCTGGGTGTATTCGATGAGGTCGCGCGACTCGACCTCCATCTGCAGCAGCTGCGCCGCGCCGCGGATGCCGCCCAGCGGGTTCTTGATCTCGTGCGCGAGGTTGCGGATGAGTTCCTTGTTGGCCTGCGCCTGGTCGATGAGGCGCTCTTCGCGGTCCTGGCGCACCTGCTGCTCCAGCGGCGACATCTCGATGATGAGTTCGCCCTTCTTGTCGCCGTGCGCCAGCGTGACCTGCACGGGCATCAGCTCGTGGTTCACACGCCGCAGAAAGGCCTCGTAGCGCAGCGTGGCGAAGTCGTTGCTGCTGGCGCCGTCGAGCGCCGTGCGCAGCACCTGCGGCTCATGGAAACAGGCGCCGAACTGCGAGCCCTCGAGCGTGCGCCGCGAGGTGCCCAGCGCGTCTTCGAGGCCTGCGTTGGCAAACAGCACCGAGCCGTCGCTGTTGACCACCGCGATCAGCGTGGACAAGAGGTCGAAGGCGCGAAAGCGCGGAGTGGCGCCAGTCGCCTTCTTCCCGAACACCATGGTGACGCCGTTTACTGCGCTTGCGGCTTGCCGGGCAGGCGGCCGATTTCGCGGCGGATGCCGGCGATGTCGCTCTCGTTGCGCGCGAGTTCGGCCTTCATTTCAGCCACGCGGTCGAGGTACTTCTGGTAGTTGCGGCCTTCGCTGCCCTGCTTCTCGGGCTCGCCGTTGTTGTATTCCTTCTTGAGCTCGGTCTGGCGCGCCTCGGCCTTGCGCAGCTCGGTTTCGAGCACCGAGCGCGCCTCGCCGTCGCGGGCACGCTGGTCGACGCCTTCGACGCGCGGACTGCCTGCCGGCGCACGCGCGGCCGACGAACCCGAGCCCGACGACGCGCTGCCGCCACCACCGCCGGAAGGCTTCGTGCCCTGCACGACGGTGACGTTGCCGCCTTCCATGACCTTGCAGCCCTTTTGCTGGGCCACGGTCGCGTTGTTGGTGTACTCGTTGCCGCAACGCCAGACGCGCTCTTGCGCGAGCGCCGCCGAGGCGGTGGCGAACGAGGCGGCGGCCAGGAAAATCAGGGAGACAGTCTTCATTTGATTCTGGAGAGGGCGCGACAAACGCGCATTTTGATGCAATTCGGGCCCTCTCACGATGGGATGTTCCGCACCAAGGAAAAAGGACGGCCGGGGCCGTCCTTTTGTCTTACCTGCCCGCGAGGGCAGGTTTTCTACAGCGCTTCTTACAGCGAGTAGTACATGTCGAATTCCACCGGGTGCGTCGCCATGCGGAAGCGCGTGACTTCCTGCATCTTGAGGTCGATGTACGCGTCGATGTACGAGTCGGTGAACACGCCGCCCTTGGTCAGGAACGCACGGTCCTTGTCCAGGTGCTCCAGGGCCTGGTCCAGGCTGTGGCAGACGGTCGGGATCAGCGCGTCTTCTTCCGGCGGCAGGTGGTACAGGTCCTTGCTGGCGGCTTCGCCCGGATGGATCTTGTTTTCCACGCCGTCCAAGCCGGCCATCAGCAGCGCGGCAAAGCCCAGGTACGGGTTCATCAGCGGATCGGGGAAGCGCGCTTCGACGCGGCGGCCCTTCGGGTTGGCCACGAACGGGATGCGGATCGAGGCCGAACGGTTCTTGGCCGAGTAGGCCAGCTTCACCGGGGCTTCGAAGCCGGGCACCAGGCGCTTGTAGCTGTTGGTGCCGGGGTTCGTGATGGCGTTCAGGGCACGGGCGTGCTTGATGATGCCGCCGATGTAGTGCAGCGCGAAGTCAGACAGGCCTGCGTAGCCGTCGCCTGCGAACAGGTTCTTGCCGTCCTTCCAGACCGACTGGTGCACGTGCATGCCCGAGCCGTTGTCGCCGACGATGGGCTTGGGCATGAAGGTGGCGGTCTTGCCGTAGGCGTGGGCCACGTTGTGGATCACGTACTTCTGCAGCTGGACCCAGTCGGCGCGCTGGACCAGCGTGCTGAACTTGGTGCCGATTTCGAGCTGGCCGGCGTTGGCCACTTCGTGGTGATGCACTTCGACCGGGATGCCCAGCGATTCGAGCACCAGGCACATTTCCGAGCGCATGTCGTGCAGGCTGTCGACCGGGGGCACGGGGAAGTAGCCGCCCTTGACTGCGGGACGGTGGCCGCTGTTGCCGTGCTCGTATTCCTTGTCGGTGTTCCACGAAGCTTCTTCGGAATCGATCTTCACGAAGCAGCCCGACATGTCGTTCTTCCAGCGCACGCCGTCGAACACGAAGAATTCGGGTTCCGGACCGAAGAAGGCGGTGTCGCCCAGGCCGGAAGCCTTCATGTACGCCTCGGCGCGCTTGGCGAGCGAGCGCGGGTCGCGCTCGTAGGCCTTGCCGTCGGCCGGATCGATCACGTCGCAGGTCAGGATCAGCGTCGTTTCTTCGAAGAAGGGGTCGATGTTGGCGGTGTTCGGGTCGGGCATGAGCTGCATGTCCGAGGCTTCGATGCCCTTCCAACCGGCGATGGACGAACCGTCGAACGCGTGGCCCGAGGTGAATTTGTCTTCATCGAAATGCGACACGGGCACGGTGACGTGCTGTTCCTTGCCGCGGGTGTCGGTGAAGCGCAAGTCGACGAACTTGACCTCGTTTTCCTTGACGAGCTTGAGTACATCGGCGACGGTCTTTGCCATCAGTTTCTCCTGAGTTGGATGGTGGTTAGGAATACGGGAACGGAAGGATGCAGTTTCTGTGCCATTGTCACCCCGCCGGATGAGGCCCGGGTGACGGCCCAGGGGCTGCCGGAAAAGGAATTAATCACCAAACTGGTGCAATACGAATTAACGCACCAATTCAGGGCCAAGCTTCGCATCAAAGCTGTGCAAGCCTTCGATGAGCTGGCCATAGGCAGCATCGAGCAGCCCGGGGTCACCCTTGACGCCCAGCTCGATGTGGCGGCCGTACTGAGGGTGATCCACGCTGGGGAGGCTGAACACCTTGATGCCGGCGTGGGCCTGCTCGATGGCCTGCATCAGCGGCGTGAGGGTGGCTTCCATCGCACCGAAAACGATCACGGACTTCTCGGCGACGGCGTTACGGGTGAACAGATCGGCATACCGGCTGTCGAGCACCGACTCGATCATCGGCCAGGCCATGACCGGAAAGCCCGGCACGAAATGCACGTGCTCGACGCTGAAACCCGGGATCTTGTTGTACGGGTTGCGGATGATCGACGCGCCCTGCGGAAACACGCCCATGTTCAGCCGGTGGATGTTGTCCGCCCGGTCGGGCTCGTAGGGCACGCCCTGCTCCTGGGCCGTGTCCTGCATGCGCTCGCGGATCAGCACTTCAGCCTCGGGATGCAGCGCCAGCGGCACGCGCAGGGCCTGCGCGGCGCACTGGCGGGTGTGGTCGTCGGGCGTGGCGCCGATGCCGCCGGTCGAGAACACGATGTCGCCCGAGGCGAAGGCGCGCATGAGGGCCGCGGTGATCCGCGTGGGCTCGTCGCCCACGTACTCGGCCCAGCCCAGCTGCAGGCCGCGCGCAGCCAGCAGCTCGATGACCTTGGTCATGTGCTTGTCGGCCCGCTTGCCGGAAAGGATCTCGTCGCCGACGACGATGAGACCGAATGCGCGTGTCATGGTGAACCCCATTGAGAAAGAGCGGCCTTGTTGGCCTCGGTGGCTTCGGCCGCCTCGAGGGCCGGTGCCTCGCCGCTGCCGGTTGCGGGCTGCAGCGCCGCGCGCTGGGCGCGCATCTGGGCCAGCGCGTCCAGGCAGTAGTGGGCGAACCAGAGCGCGGAGAAAGCGAAGACCAGCGTGTAGATCCAGATGGCGATCGGCACCAGCACGAAGAAGGCGGCGGCGAACAGCAGGCCCGAGGCCCAGACGATGCTCGGCGCGGCGCCCAGGTAGCCGCACAGCACGCCGATGCACAGCAACGGCAGCCGGTGGGTGCGCAGCAGCGTGGCGCGTTCTTCGGGGCTGGCGTGCTCGGCCAGCGCATCGAAGCTCATCACCCGGTAGGTGAGCCAGCCCCAGATCAGCGGCGGCAGGATCAGCACCAGCGGCGGAATGAGCCACAGCGGCATCGACACCACCAAGGCGATCAACGCCAGCACGGTGGCGGCGAGCGAGCGCAGCACGCTGCCGAAGAAGGAGGCGCCCTTTTTCTGTTCGAGCGTCGGAAAGCGCCGTTCGGCCGCGAGCTTGGTGAGCGCCGGCGCCATGAAGCCGGCCACGATCAGCAGCGACAGCACCACGATGAGCGGCGTGACACCGAACACCACCACCAGCGGCGCCAGCGCGGCCGTGACATCGCTCGAAAAGAGGCGCCCGATCCAGGCCCAGAAGCTGGACAGCAACGGCCAGGCGTCGAGGGCTTCGCGCGTCCAGACGACGGCGGCGTCCCAATAGAAGTAGCCGAGCCCCGCGGCCAGCAGCACCATGAGCGCCAACGGCAGGAGCGACAGCACGATCACGCGCGGGAGCATGCAATAGGCCACCGCGCGCCAGAAGGAGTCGAGGAGCAGGCGCATGAGGTTCGAGGATAGCGCAAGGCCCCGGCCCGCCAGCCGCCGGCCCCGCGTCCGGTTCAGGCGCGGCCGAACAGCCGCTTCAACCCCAGCCACTGCTGCGACCAGAAGCCCTGGCCGTAGTCGCGCGGGCGGCCATCGGCGCCGGGCTCGACCTGGTCGCGGATGCCGGTCGGGTCGTAGCGGTTCTCGAAGTTGGCGGTGCGAAAGAGCATGTCCCACCAGGGCAGCAGCACGCCGAAGTTGTGGCCGCCGAGCGTGCTCTTGCCGTGCGACTCGTGGCCCAGCCCGATGCTGTGGTGCAGCCGGTGGAACCGCGGGCTGACCCACAGCCGCTCGCCGATGGCGCCGAAGCTCAGCCGCAGGTTGGCGTGCTGCAGGCTCTCGCTGAGCTGGGTGAAGGCCACGACGGCGATGAACTGGCCCGGCGCCACGCCGATCAGCTGCGCCACGATGACGATGAGCGTGTCGTGGATCACGTCGTCGAGCAGGTGGTTGCGGTCGTCGCTCCACATCGTCATCTGGCGCTGCGAGTGGTGCAGCGAATGCAGGCTCCACCACGCGTTGAAGTGATGCTGGCCGCGGTGAATCCAGTAGCCGACAAAGTCGAGCACCACGAGGTAGATGGCAAAGGCCACCCACGGCACGTCGGTCACGCCGGGCCAGACCTCGTCCAGGTGGAAGGTGCCCCACCCCGCCATGCGCAGGTTGCCGAGCAGGTCGTCGAACAACGGCTGCAGCGTGAAGAACAGCGCCAGCCGGAACAGGCCCAGACGGTGGATCAGCGTGTAGAGCACGTCAGTGCGGATGGCGCGACGGTCGGTCACGGGCTCGACTGCGCGCCAGCGCTGCAGCGGGCCGATCACGGCCAGCAGCACGAGGATCTGGATCACGCCGACGAGCAGCCAGCCGGTGGCGTCGAAGGCGTCCTCGGCCCATCCGCCCAGGCCGATGGCGTACACCAGCGGCTGCACGGCGGTCTCGAAGAGCCAGCCCTGCATGGCGGAAAAAACGTCGGTCAACCAATCGATCACGGCACGAACTCGGAGTCAGAAATCAGGGGTGGGAGGCGATCCAGGCGCGGTAGTCCGGGTGCTGGCGCAGCGTGCGAAAGCAGAAGCCCTTGGCCTTCAGCCCGACGATCAGCGGCTCCAGGTTGGCGGGCGCCCACGGGTCCTTGCGCGACCAGATGCCCAGGTGCGCCAGCAGGATGTCGCCGGGGCGGATGCCCCCGAGCGCCTGGGCCAGCAGCTTGGGGTTGGGGAACGTCTCGCTCGGCAGCTCGTCGCCCAGGAAGCCGGCGGGCGACCAGCCCACGTGCGCATAGCCGCAATCCTTGGCGGCCGCCAGCAACGCGGGCGAGGTCTTGCCGCCCGGCGCGCGGTACAGCGGCAGCGGTTTCTTGCCGGTGATGGCGGCCAGCCGGTCGGACGACTTGCGGATGTCGGCGCAGTACTGGGCCGCGCTCCAGACCGATTCTTTCCCGGTCTGCGGGCCGGCCGACGGCTTGATGCGAAAGCTGGGCGGCGTGCCCTTGACGTCGCCGCGCCAGTAGGCGTGGTCGTAGGTGTGCGAGCCGAACTCGTGGCCTTCGGCCGCCCTCGCCTTCCACCACGGCGCCCAGTGGTCGTCCAGGCTGTCGCCGTCGGTCTGGGTGCGCTCGGCGGCGGCAAAGAAGGTGACGCGCACGTCCTGGCGCTTGAGCACGTCGGCCACCAGCGGGGCAACGCCCATGTGGCCGGTGTCCAGCGTCAGGTAGACCGGCTTGTCGCAGGCGGCGGCTTCCTGGGCCCCGGCCGCCGGCACGGTAGCGCAGGCCAGCGCCGCGACGGCGCAGGCGACCCCGGCGATGCGCAAACCGCGCACCCGCTCAGGTCCGCTTCGCATGGTCCAGCGTCCAGACGCCGTGCGGCGAACGGCCGACGTTGACCTGCCGCACGACCTTCTGGCTCGCCAGGTCGACCACCGTGAGCTTCTTGGCCCAGCGCGAGGTCACGTACAGCGTCTTGCCGTCGGCCGACACGTCCATGCAGTCGGGGCCGCCCGGCACGTTGTAGGTGGCGACGACCTTCAGCGTGGTCAGGTCGATGCGGCTGATGGTGTTGGCCACCCGGTTGCTCACGAACACGGTCTTGCCGTCGCCGGCCGAGCGGAAGGCGTGGGCGCCCTTGCCGGTGGGAATCTTGCCGACCAGCTTGGGCTGGGGGCCGGCCACGTCGAACACCTGCACGCCGTCGCTGCCGGTGAGGCCCACGAGCAGCGTCTTGTCGTTGTGGGCGCCGAAGATGTCGGCCGGCATGGCGCCGGTGGCCATGCGCCAGCGGACGGTCTGCGTCGGCAGGTCGACTGCAATGAGCTCGTCGCTGTCCTGCATGGTGACGTAGGCCACCGTGCTGGTGTTGTCGATCCAGATGTGGCTGGGCGTCTTGCCGGTGGCGATGCGCTTGGCCAGCTTCAGGTCCTTGCCGTCCCAGCGGTACACGTCGACGTGGTTCAGGCGGTTGGCCGCCGTGACGAACCACTTCATGTCGCGCGAGAACTGCAGCTGGTACGGGTCGATGATCCCGTACACCACGCGCTGCACCTCGGCCGTGCGCGGGTCCAGGAACGTGAGCGAGTCGCCCGCCGAATTGGCCACGATGACCGACTTTTCGTCGGGCGTCATGTAGATGTGGTGCGGCTCCTTGCCGGTGGGAATGCGCTGCTTCTCGGTCCAGTCGACCGGGTTGATCACGCTCACGCTGGCGTCCAGCGAATTGAGCACGAAGACCGGTGGGGGGGCCGGCGGCGCCGCCGCGGCGGGGAGGGTCACCAGGGCTGTCAGGCAGGAGAAAAGGAAGGCCGCAATGCGGCCGTTCGGGCAGGCAGGAAGTCGCAAGGGAAGGTTCCGGGAGAGAGTTAACAATCTTAACGGTCTAACCCGACGAACAGCTGACCGCCGACGCCCTCCCCCCCGCTGTCGGGCCCGGCGCCTTGACCTATGTCAAGCGGCCCGGGGCACCGGCGCCCGCAATTGGGCCACCTGCTCGGCCGTGAGCCAGCGCCATTGGCCCGGCGCCAGGTCGTCCGGCAGCGCCAAGCCGCCGATGCGCGAACGGTGCAGCCCTTCGACCCGGTTGCCGACCGCGGCCAGCATGCGCTTGACCTGGTGGTACTTGCCCTCGGTGAGCGTGAGCCGCAGGTGCAGCGGGCTGTCCGATTCGCAGGCCGCCGCGCGCACGGGCTTCGGGTCGTCGTCGAGCACCACGCCGGCCAGCAGCTTGGCGATCTGCGCTTCGTCGATCGGGTGCTTGGCCGTCACCTCGTAGACCTTGGGCACGTGGTGCTTGGGCGAGCCCATCTTGTGGATGAACTGGCCGTCGTCGGTCAGCAGCAGCAGGCCGGTCGTGTCCTGGTCGAGCCGGCCGATGGCCTGCACGCCCTGCACCGCGCCCTTGTTGGGCCGAAGGCGCAGCGGCGACGGCAGCAGCGTGTAGATGCTCGGGTAGGTCGAGGGCTTCTGCGAGCACTCGGTGCCGGCCGGCTTGTGCAGCATCAGGTAGGCCTTGTCGTGGTACGCCCACTCGGTGCCCTGCACGGTGAACAGCAGGCCTTCGGGGTCGAGGTCGGCAAAGGGATCGGTCACGGCCGCGCCGGCAATGCTCACGTGGCCTTGCTGGACCAGGCCCGCGCACACGCGGCGCGTGCCGAAGCCCTGGGTATAGAGGATGTCTTGCAGGTGCATGAAAAATGAAAAAAGCGGCCGTGCCGACAGGGGCACGACCGCCTTCAAGTGTGCCGCAGGTTCAGTAGCCCGCCGCCAGGCCCGTGTTGCGACGGGGATCGTTGGCGCCGTAGAAGCGGTTGGCGCCCACCGGCTTGCCGCCCAGCGAGGGCGCGCCGACGATGATCGCCGCCAGGTGGTTGGCCGGCTGCGGCACGCCCAGGTTGTGGCCCATGTCGGTCAGGATCTTGCGGGTGTCGGGGCTGATCGCGAAGGTTTCGACGTTGGTGACGTCGGGCAGCCACTGCTGGTGGAAGCGCGGCGCATCGACGGCCTCTTGCACGTTCATGCCGTAGTCGACCACGTTCAGGATGGTGTGCAGCACGGCCGTGATGATGCGGCTGCCGCCGGGCGTGCCGACCACGAACACCGGCTTGCCGTCTTTCGACACGATGGTCGGGCTCATCGAGCTCAGCGGCCGCTTGCCCGGCTCGATCTTGTTGGCCTCGCCCTGCACCAGGCCGTAGAGATTGGGCACGCCGACCTTCGAGGTGAAGTCGTCCATCTCGTTGTTCAGCAGCACGCCCGTCTTGTCGGCCGTGACCTTGGCGCCGAACCAGTCGTTCAGCGTGTAGGTGACCGAGACGGCATTGCCCCACTTGTCGGTGATCGAGTAGTGGGTGGTGTTGCTGCCTTCGTGCGGCGCCACGCCGGGCTTGATGTCCTTCGACACACCGGCCTTCTTCGGGTCGATGGCGGCGCGGATCTTCGCGGCGTAGCCCTTGTCGAGCAGGCGGTCGAGCGGGTTCTTCACGAAGTCGGGGTCGCCCAGGTAGCTGTTGCGGTCCACATAGGCCTGGCGCATGGCTTCGATCTGGTAGTGCACCGACTCGGCCGAGCGGTAGCCCAGGTCCTTCAGCGGGTAGCCCTCGAGGATGTTGAGCATCTCGCAGATGATCACGCCGCCCGAGCTCGGCGGCGGCGCCGACACCACGCGGTAGCCGCGGTAGTCGCACTCGACCGGCGCGAGTTCGCGCGTCTTGTACTGGTCGAGGTCGGCCTGCGTGATGATGCCCTTGCCGGCCTGGCTCGACGCCACGAGGGCCTTGCCGACCCAGCCCTTGTAGAAGCCGTCGGTGCCCTTGGCGCTGATTTCCTTCAGCGTCTTGGCCAGGTCTTTCTGCACCAGCTTCTGGCCGACCGCGAAGGGCTCGCCCTTGTTCAGGAAGATGGCGCCGGAGACCGGGTCTTTCTTGAAGTCGTTGGTGGCCGTGAGCAGCATGTCGATGTCGCCCTGCTCCAGCGCAAAGCCCTTGTCGGCCAGCTGGACCGACGGGGCGATGAGGTCGGCGCGCTTCATCGTGCCGTACTTCTCGCGCGCGTATTCCATGCCCGACACCGAGCCCGGCACGCCCACGGCGAGGTGGCCATTGGTGCTCAGGCCCTTGACGACGTTGCCGTCCTTGTCGAGGTACATGTTGGCCGTGGCAGCCAGCGGGGCCTTCTCGCGGAAGTCGAGAAAGGTCTTGCGGCCGTCGGCCAGCTGCACGGTCATGAAGCCGCCGCCGCCGAGATTGCCGGCGGCCGGATACACCACCGCCAGCGCATAGCCCACGGCCACGGCCGCATCGACCGCATTGCCGCCGCGCTTGAGCACATCGACGCCGACCTTGCTGGCCAGGTGCTGTGCGCTCACGACCATGCCGTGCTCGGCCGCAACCGGCGCCTGCGACGCGGCCTGCGCGCCGCCGGCCGCCGCCAACGTGAGCACGGCCGCGACGGCGGCGCGCAAGGTGGGGGTCCACTTGAAATGCTGCATGGAAAAGTCTCCTCTGTGCGTTGGATGAAGAATGAGGGAGGGGTGAATGGTGCGGGCTTCAGGCCGTGAGCAGCGCCTTGCGCCGCAAACTCTGCAGCGCCTGCGCGACCTGCTCCTGCGAAAAAGCGTCGAGCGCCGACGGGTCGGTCAGCGGCTGGTCGTCCTTGAGGAAGCGCAAGCGTTCGGCGCGCACCTCGTCGAGCAGGAAAGCGGCCAGCGCCTCGTGCGTGTGCGCCCCGTCGAGCAGCGGCAGCAGGCTGCGCTCGAGCACCGAGAGCGACACCGGCTCGTGCCACTGGTTGCAGACCACGGCCGATGCTTGCGATGCGGGCATGCCGGCCAGCGCGTGGCGTACCGGCGCCAGCACCTGCGGCAGCGCGGACACGGCAGACGCCGCCGGCACCGGCGTGCGGCGGATGCGCAGCGCGCCAAGAATCAGCAGCTCTTCGAGCATGGCGAGCACGATGGGCTCGACCGCTTCGCGCGGCTCGCCGGTGAGGGTCACCACGGCGGCCAGCAGCGCTTCGGTCGACATCGAGCACGGATAGCTCGCATCGAGCGCTTGGGCCACCGCCTTGTGCGCCGGCAGCCGCAACGTGACCTTCAGGTCGCGCAGCGCGGTGCAGGGCTGCTCGCGGGCGTCCATGGTGAGCGCATCACCGCCATCCACGCGAAAGACGCCGGCGAATTCCAGCGCGCGCAGGCGGGGCACCTCGAGCCGGTAGCGGATGTTCGCGGCGTTGCCCTGCTTCACCAGCAGCGTCTGGCGGAAAGTGCGGTTGACCAGAAAGTCGAGGTACTGCTCCATCATCACCTGGCTGCCGCCGCATTCGCGCAGCAGCGGGTCGCGCACCTTCTCGCCGTAGTTCTGCACGAACATGGTCGAGGGCTCGGCGTCGCACAGGTAGGCCAGCCCGCGTGCCTCGGCACGGGCGACGAACTCCTTGAAATAGCAGGGTTCGTTGCAGGGCTCGAGGAACTCGTGCAGCAGATAGTAGTTGCCGGCGTTGCGCACGATCGGCATCGTCTCTTCGAGCGTCCTCCTGAGCACGCTGTCGGCCCGGGCCGACTGCTCGAGAAACTCGAGCATGCCGCGCGCGTACGAGAGTTTTTCCTCGGGCGTGTCGCGCGGGCCGCCGCGCAAGATCATCGCGTCGCGCACGATCTCGCGCGCCTTCCAGCCCGGGTACACGTTGTAGCTCACGTAGACCACGCCATTGGGCGCCAAGTTCTCGGCGCACACGCGCAAGATGGCGTCCTGCACCGGCCCCGGCACCCAACTGTAGACGCCGTGGCAGACGATGTAGTCGAAGAGGCCGAACGAGGCATCGATGTCGGCGATGTTGAAAGTCTTGAGCTCGATGTTCGACAGCCCCGCGTGGTCGAGCGCCGTGGCGCCCTGGGCCACCTGCACGCGCGACAGGTCGACCCCGACTGCGCGCGCCTCCGGGTGGCGCACCGCGAACGGAATCAGGTTGCCGCCGGCGGCGCAGCCCAGCTCCAGCACGCGCGCGGTCTGCGGCGGCGGCGCATCGAGGCCGAACAAGAAGGCCAGGGCTTCCAGGTGCTCCACGGCGGACTGGGGAAACGGGTGCGAGTCGTAGGGCACCGCATCGTAGTAACTGGTGAGCGTGGAAGTCAGAGAGTCCGGCACGAACGTCCTTTGGGGATCGGAAGGGGCTGCGGCAGTGCTCGCAGACTATAGCCCCGTGCCCCGGCAAAAAGAAGCCGGCGCGGGTCGACCCCGCCCTCCCCTCGGCGCAGACTTCGGCGCCCGCGGGACCTCTTTAGAATGGCCCGATGAACTGGCGCATCACTCTGTTTCCCCTGGCTTTGGTCATTGCCGGCTGCTCGACGCCGCCCAACCAGATCGTTCCCTTCCGCGACGGTGTGCTGCGTGCCATGACCTACACCCAGGCCTCGGACTACTGCAGCGCCAAGAGCCAGGAGCCCAAGTGGCTCGGCAAGGCGCCCGCCGAATCGGGCGTGCTGTTCCAGTGCCAATAAACAAGCCCACCGCGCACAGCTGACGCCTGCTCAGGCGTCGATATCGATCAGCGCCAGGCCGCTCTCGCGGTCGCAGGTCTTGCGCAGATAACCGGGCGACTCAATCAATAGCACCTCGAGCGTCGGCTGCACGGTGGCCTGCAGCAGATGGCCGCCGACCGTGCTGCCATCGCGCCGGCCCAGCACGACATGCGCATGCACCGCGGGCTGGTCGCCATCGAGCGCGACGTCGCCGTTGAGGGACAGCACCTCGACCTGCTCCCCGACGGGAATGCGCTCGTACTCTTTGCGCTCCCAATCGAAGTAACCCAGCACCGCCCCGCGCAGCGCGCCGATCGCGCTGAAGCGGCTGGCCGACAGGCCCTGCGCCTTCGCGAACTCTTCAAGCAGCGGCACGACCTCGTCGCCCGTGTCGAACACCAGCGCGATGGTGCGTTCCGGGCCGGCGTTGAGAACCTTGAATTTCATGGCGAAGCGTGTCCTTCCTGTCGTTTCGTGTCGTGTCGTGTCGTGTCGTCGAAGCGTTTCGATGAAAGCGCGCCGGGGTCGTCAGCGCGGGGAGTTCTGCTTGCAGTCTTCGGCGGTGCCCCGGCAGTCGTCCTGGCGCGAAGGCGCCTTGCCCTCATCCGGCTTCGCGTCCTTGGTGTCTTTCGCGTCTTTGGCATCGGTCGGCGGCTTCTTCACCAGACCGGGGTCCCGGTCGGGCGGGGCCGGCTTCAGCAGCCGCGGATTGCCATGGGCGGGCGGCTTCACGATGAACTCGGGGTCGGGCTGCGCTTGCGGCGCGGGCGCCTTGTCGGTCGGCTGCGCCGCAACCGGCGCGGCAAAGAGCACCGCGATGGCGAGGCTTCCGATACACATGAATGTCGTTGGATTGCGCATGGCGTTCACCCATGGCCCGAAGGTTTCACCGAGATGAACTTGACGGTGTAGGCCTCGTTCGCCAGTGGCCGCAAGTCAGCGACGCGGTGCCCGGGCATTCCGTCAGGCGGAGATGACATCGTCCGAGGCAAGCCCGCAGCTGCTGTCGTCGTTCATCGCCTTCGCGATGCGCGCTGTGGATGCTCGCCGGTGCCAGCACAGACATGCCCTGGCGATGGCCGACGGCGGGTTGTCGGTTTCCGCCTACTTGGCACGCGGCACAAACGCCAGAGCATGCGGCCTTCAGGCACAAGGATGCACAAGGATGCACAAGGATGCACAAGGATGCACAAGGAGCCACCCATGCAAGATTCACGCATTCCGGCCGCGGTGCTTGCGGCCCAGGGCAAGGCCTCTTTTCCCGGCGCCTCGGCGGCGTACGCGGCCGCCCGGCAGGCGCTGCTGGCGGAAGCAATCGAATTCCGCCGGCACATGACGCGGCTGGGCGAGCAGCGCCGCGCGCTGCCGCCGGGGCCCGTCATCCTGAAGGACTACCGCTTCAAGGACGAACAGGCCTTCGAGGTCGGCATGGCCGATCTCTTCGGCGACAAGGACACGCTGGTCACCTACTTCTGGATGTACGGGCCGCAGCGCGAACGCCCGTGCCCGATGTGCACCAACTGGCTCGGCGCGGTGAACGGCAACGCGGCCGACATCAAGCAGCGCGTGGCACTGAAGATCCTCGGGCGCTCGCCGGTGGAGCGGCAGTGCGCCTTCGCGCAGGAGCGCGGTTGGCGCGACCTGAACTTCGTGCAGACGGTCGGCGACGACTACGCGAAAGATTTGGGCGTGCTGCTCGCGGACGGCAGCGAGTACCCGGCGCTGGTCGTGTTCAAGCGCGACGGCGAGAAGGTGCGCTTGTTCTGGGCCAGCGAGATGACGCGCGAAATGGCCGACCCCGGGCAAGACCCGCGCGATGCCCCCGACATTGCCTCGCTGTGGTCGGTGCTCGACCTCACGCCCGACGGACGCGGCACCGACTGGTACCCCAAGCTGCAGTACTGAGCTACTGCGCGTGCCCGCTCAGTCCGCAAGACTGACGCGCACCTCACACCCCGGCGGCACAAAGATCTCGTCGCAGTTCGGCCCCACCCCGCCGCGGTCGATCACCACGAAGCTCGCCGGCTGCTGCGTGACCACCAGCGGGTGGTGCCAGACGCCGCGCGCGTAGTTCACGCCCTGCTTCCCGTCGGTGACGAAGGCGCGGATGTCTTCCACGCGCACCGCCTCGCCGGCCGGTGCCACCACCACGAGAAAGCGGCTGCCGTCCATCGGCACGAAGGCCTGGCTGCCCAGCGGGTGGCGCTCCAGCATGCGCACCTGCAACGGCATCGCATAGGGCTGGGTCTCGAAGATGTTCACCAGCACGCGGCTGTCGCCGGGGCCCGGGTCCACGCGCGCGAGGTCGTGGAAGCGCGTGGTCATGCCCGCGTTGATCGACATCGACCGGCTGTGCGCGCTCTCGATGACGTCGCCGAACGCGGCGAAGGCCTCGCGCGTCAGCGGCTGCGCAACGAGCGCGAGCGACGCGGGCGTGCCCGGCGCCGGGGGCAGGAAAGTGGGGCTGGCAATCGTCAACGGAAACTCCTCGGCATTTGGTCCAACTGGTACTACCAGTATCCTTGCGATGCATCCGGACAGTCAATCGCCTGGCGTCAGGGAAATCGCTAGTGTCCAATGGTGCGTGAAGCCTTAAGGTCTCGGTCGCGTTAAATCATACCGGTAATACCAGTTAATCCATCCCATCGACGCCTTCGAGGACCGCCCATGTCAACCACCACCCTTCATGCGCCGCTGCAGCCGGCCACCACCTCTGCTGCAGCGGAGAACGCGCTCTACAAGAAAGTGGCATGGCGACTCATGCCCTTCCTGATGCTTTGCTACGTGGCCGCCTACCTGGACCGCGTGAACGTCGGCTTCGCCAAGCTGAACATGCTCAGCGACCTGCAGTTCAGCGAAACGATGTACGGGCTGGGCGCGGGCCTGTTCTTCATCGGCTACTTCTTCTTCGAGGTGCCGAGCAACCTGCTGATGCACCGCATCGGCGCCAAGGCCACCATCTCGCGCATCATGATCACGTGGAGCCTGATCTCGGCCGCGATGATGTTCGTGACCACGCCCACGCAGTTCTACGTGCTGCGCTTCCTGCTCGGGGCGGCCGAGGCCGGCTTCTACCCGGGGATGATCCTGTACCTCACCTACTGGTTTCCCTCGCACCGCCGCGCCAAGATGGTGGCGGTGTTCATGTGCGCGATTCCGGTGTCGGGCGTGCTGGGCGGACCGCTGTCGGGCCTGATCATGGAGGCCATGCACGGCATGGGCGGCCTGCGCGGCTGGCAGTGGCTGTTCCTCGTCGAGGCGCTGCCTTCGCTGGTGATCGGCCTGCTGGTCATCGTGTACCTCGACAACAGCATCCAGGGCGCACGCTGGCTCACGGCCGAAGAGAAGGCCGTGCTCGCACGCAACATCGCCGCCGAGAACGCCACCAAGGGCGGCACCAGCCACATGACGCTGCGCGCGCTGTTCGCCGACCGCCGCATCGTGAAGATGGCGCTGATCTGCTTTTGCACGGTGATGGGCCAGTACGGCCTGACCTTCTGGCTGCCCACGCTGGTGCGCCAGTCGGGCGTGTCGGGCGCGCTCAACATCGGTCTGCTCACGGCCATTCCGTTTGCCGTGGCCATCGTCTCGATGCTGCTGGTGAGCCGCAGCTCCGACCGCATGCGCGAACGCCGCTGGCACCTGATCGTGCCCTTCTGCTGCGGCGCGCTGGGCCTCACGCTGAGCGCGATCTTCAGCAACAACGTGTACCTGTCGCTGGCCGCACTGGCCCTGGCCGCAGGCGGCAGCCTGGCGACGTCGCCGCTGTTCTGGAGCCTGCCGACGGCCATTCTGTCGAGCGCGGGCGCGGCGGCGGGCATTGCGCTCATCAACTCCTTCGCCAACCTGGCCGGCTTCGTGAGCCCCTACATGATCGGCCTGATCAAGGACGCCACGAAGAGCACCGACATCGCCTTGTTCGTGCTGGCCGGCGTGCTGCTGTTCGGCGCTTTCCTCACCTACACGGTGCCGGCGAAGCTGGTCAACAAGTAGGGAAGGCCCAGGGTGCGGCCACAGTAAGATTTCCAGCTCCCGCCACTGCCGCACTCCGAACCGAAAACCGCCCATGCTCGCCTCCCCCGCCGTTGCCGCCACCGCCGCCCGCCTCATCCAGCAGCGGATTGCGGACGGCACCTACGTGGCCGGCGGGCTGCTGCCTTCGCAGCGCGACCTCGCCGAGCAGCTCGGCATCAGCCGCACCTCGCTGCGCGAGGCGCTGTCGACGCTGCAGGGCACGGGCCTCGTCATTCCGCGCCCCGGCAAGGGCATGTACGTGGCCGAAGACGGCGGCCAACTGGCGCCGGCGGCCTCCCCGGCCTGGAAGTTCGCCACCTCGCATTCGCTGCAGGACGTGTACCAGCTGCGCTTCGCGGTCGAGAACTTCACCGCACGGCTGGCCTGCCTGGTCATCGAGGCGGACGATCTGGCCGCGCTGCGCGCCAATGCACAGGCGATGCGCACGTGCATCGACGCCGGCGATTTCACGCAGGCCACGCAGCTCGACTTCGACTTCCACATGCAGATCATCGGCATCGCGGGCAACCAGGCCATCGCCGAGATCCTGCGCAACAGCGCCGAAGTGATGCAGGAGAGCCAGCGCCTGCCCTTCTACAAGCGCGGCGCGCGCCATGCCACCTACGACGAGCACATGGCGATCATCGAAGCGCTCGCGCAAGGCAACCCGGCGCTGGCGCAGCAGGCGATGACGCAGCACATCGTGCAGGCCGCGCAGCGCGCGGGCGTGCACTTTCCGACCGGGCTCGAAGCGGCCTGACGCTCAGGCCCGCGCATCGACACGCTCGCTGCCGGCATCGACATAGACATAGACAGCCTGGCCAGTCGATCAGCCGATCGGCACCCGCATCACCGGCCGGACGGCCGCCCAGTGCCTGAACAATGAAACTTTGGCCCACTGGCCGACAAACCGTGGTCCAAAGCTTTCACTCCAGCGCAGTGCGCAGGACAATGCGGCGTTGATGGTGGTCGGAGGCGCCGCCTCCGATCCTGTCGGCATTGCACTTTCAGGACTACACGTCGCGTCATGGAACAACGGCTGGACTGGGCCCTCGCGGCCTGCTCACGCATCCTCAGACCCGTGGTCAGGCTCGCCCTCGCGATGGGGGTCAAGCATCCCCACCTGGAGGAGTTGCTGCGCGACCTGCTGATCGAGGAAGCGCAGCACTCCTGGCGTACGCAGGGCGTTCCCAAGCCCAACCTGAGCCAGCTGTCCGTCACCACGGGCCTGAACCGCAAGGCGGTGACCGCCAAGGTCCGCGCCACCGTCGATCCCCTGCCACACACCGAGCTGTCGGCCGCGGCCAAGACGTTCACGCTGTGGCTGCAGATGCTGACCGAAGACGCTTCGTTCCGGCGCCTGCCCGTCACGGCGGGCCACACGGCACCTTCGTTCGAGGCGGTCGCGCGCCTGAGCAGCCGCGGCAACGTTCACCACCGCACCATCCTCGACGAGTTGATCCGGTTGAACATGGTGACCGAAAACGAAGGCGTGGCCGAACTCACCACCGATGGTTTCGTGCCCGTGGAAGACCTGCAATCCATGCTGGCTTTTCTGGGCGACAACGGGCGGGACCACCTGCTGGCAGCCGTCTCCAACACCTTGGGCGAGCAGCCCCGCATGCTCGAGCGCGCGGTGTACGCGCGCGGGCTGTCGCTGCACGATTGCGAACAGATCCATCGCCTGGTGCGCGAACGTTGGTCCGCCCTGCACCACGAGCTCGCACAGGAAATGGCGCAGGCGGTCGACCGCGCGTCGGCCCGCGCCAAAGGGCGGATCCGGGTCGGCATCTACACGTACTACGAAGACGAGGGCACACCGCCCCCGCCCACGTCCTCTGAAAGTGAGCGCACATCATGAGCACGATGAAGACACCTCGCCGGCTCATGCTCGGCTTGCTATCGGCCGGCCTCATGGCCCTGTTGATGTCCTGCGGAGGCGGCGGTGGTGGCTCGGCATCGAACCTCGGCCTGGGCACGGGCACTGCGATCGGCGGTGACAGCCCGAGCGGCGCGGGCACAGGCTCGGGCGGAGATTCGACCGGGTCCGGTGCGGGCACGGGCGGCTCTGGCGACACCGCCAGCAACGGCAACACCGACGGCTCCGGTGTCGGCTCGGGCGGCACCGGCGTCACTGCAGACGCCGCCGGCATCGGCGCGGCGGACGGCCTGGGCAGCATCATCCTGAACGGCCTGCGCTACGACACCGCCACGGCCACGATCACCGTCGAGGACGCCACCGCACTCCAGATCGGCATGAGCGCGCGGGTCGCTGGCAAGGTCGACTCCGACTTCACCCGCGGCATTGCGACGCAGGTCGTGTCGGGGGCCGAGCTGCGCGGGGCCGTCTCGCGCATCGATGTGGGCGCCGGCAGCTTCGTCGTGATGGGCATCAGCGTGAGCATCGATGCGGCCACGGTCTGGGCCGACGCGAGCGGGCTCGCCAGCGTGGCCGATGGCAGCCTCATCCAGGTGTGGGGCCTGCCCGGTGCACCGGGCACGCTGCGCGCCACCCGCGTGCAGATTGCGCCCACGCTGACCGCCCCGCTGGTCACGGGCGCCATCGAGAACCTCGATGCCACGAACCAGACCTTCACGCTCGGCCAACTGACGGTCAGCTATGGCGGCGCGAGCTTCGCGGGCATCGACGCCTCGTCGCTGGCCAACGGCGTCATCGTGCGCGCCCGTGGCACCGCCGCGCCGGTCGGCAGCGCGTTCACGGCAACCAAGGTGGAGGGTTGGTACGCGATACCGGTGAGCAACGGCATCGCACTGCAGCTCGCGGGGGTCATCACCGATTTCGCCTCGCGCGGCGCCTTCGAGGTGCTGGGCACGCCGGTGGACGCCACCAACGCACTGATCACGGGCGGCCCCGTCGGTTCGCTCGGCAACGGTGTGAAGGTCGAGGTCGACGGCTTCATGTCCGGCGGCGTACTGGTCGTCAAGAAGCTGCGCATCCGCCATGTGCCGGGGACGGGCGGGCCGGCATCGTTCACGCTCATCGGCGCCATCGGCGGCTACCAGTCGCTCGCCTACTTCCGGGTCCAGGGCCAGCCGGTGGACGCCAGCGGATCGGGTACCGTGTTCGAGAACGGCACCGCCGCGAACCTGGCCAACGGCCAGCGTGTGACAGTCGTCGGAGACCGGGTGGTCGACGGCGTTCTGATCGCCCAGCGGGTGACATTCACCCCTTGACCTGAAGCGGCGGCGCAGCGCCCTGCCGCTATCCGGTCGCATCGCCCGCCCCTCCCGGCGGCAGGCGAAGCCGGGACGTTCCCATTCAGTTCGACATCGCCGCACCGCGGCGGGCCTGCGCGCACGCGGGCCAGATAACACCTTCGGCCATCTGTCTCCAAACCCGTGGCGAAAGTACGAAAAAGGGATTAAAGTGAAAAAATCACATTTTTTACATTGGTGGCTTCCGTGTCTGTCCCAGCGAGTTCAGTGCGACCGTTGCGCCCCCTTGGCATCGCAGGCCCACGCCTGACGGATGCCACCCCTTGCGGGGCTACGCATCGGATGCCTGTTCGCTGCCGGGCCAGCCGGCACCGCTGACACTCCGAGGAGCACCGCATGCCGCTCGTCCTTCTTCTTCGACTTCTGAACAAGCGTTTTCCGGTCATGCTCACTGCCGAAGCAGACATCCGGCACGCATCGGTGCTGGTCGCCACCGGACTCATCGAAGCCGAGTTCCATGTCGACAACTTCGGCTACCAGCGGTACGAAAGCGCCCAGGTCTTTGCCATCACGGACGAGGGGCATGCGGAGGCCGCCACGCTCTGCGGCGGCGGCACTTCAGTCCATGAAGAGCGCCCCCAATGGAGCGTCATGCCGCTCGATTACCTGCGCAGGATCGGCAACTCGACCTTTCCCCTCCATACCGAGGACCCGTCGGAGATCAACTCCGTGGCGGTCCTTGAAGCCGCCGGCATGGTGGAGGCCACCCTCCCCCCGATCTGCCGTGCACGGCAGAAGCTGCGGCAGGCCACCGTCTTGCGGGTCACGCCCCTGGGACGGACGGCGCTGGTGCCACGGCGGACCTGAATCCGAGCCCGGGTCGCGCGGCGTGCCAGACCTGGCGCGCTGATGGATTTCTGCGTCCGGCGCACACGCCCATCGCCCCTCGCATCCCCCTCCCCCACACCTCCATGAAACGGGTACCCGTTTGCCATGCGGTGGTCCTCGGCCTAGGTGGACGCTCCTCGTGCAGCGATGAAAAAAGCCTGTCGGCGACGCAATTGCAACTAAGCGCAACAGACGTCACAGATCACTCACAAGGTTCCTTTCGAAAACCAAAGCAGTAATGTGAAACCTTCACATACGCCACGTCATTCGCCAGAAGAAATGAACGCCCCGCTGTTACAGCTGAGTTTCGGCCCCTGCCGCGCATGAACCGGTTCATGCGAAGGATGCCATTTCATGCGCGCTCCCGTCTCCGCCCCCAGCCTCGACAGCAGCCTGTCGACGGACGCCCTCATGGCCGCCCGGATGCGGCTCGTGCTGTCGATTTCGGCCGTGCTGGCCATGGCGGTCGATGCGGGGCCGGCCCGGCAACCGGTGGCCAGCGCGGTCTGGCTGGCCTTTTGCGGGTACCTTCTGCATAGCGTGCTGGTGCACGCCTGCACGCAGGGGGGCTGGCGTCATGTGCAGGGCAAGGCCGTCCACTGGTCCGACGTGATGTGGTTCACGCTGATCGTCTTCGTGTCGGGCGGCGTGCACAGCCTGTTCTTCCTGTTCTACTTCTTCGCCATCCTGACCTCCTCGTTCCGCTGGGGCTTCGAGGAAGGCGCCCGCGTCACGGTCGTCTCGGTCGCATCGTTCGCCGCCTGCGGGCTCGGCACCAGCACGGGCGACGACGCGCCGCAGCTGCTGATGCGCACGACCTTCCTGCTGGCACTGGGCCACATGATCGTGCACTGGGGCGGCTCCAAGCTCATCCTGCAGCGGCGCCTGGCCCTCCTGGGCGACATCAGCCAGCTGTCGAACCCACGCTTCGGCGCGGGCCGCACCATCGCCCGCACGATGGAAAAGACGCTGGCCTTCTTCAGGGCCAGCCATTGCATCCTCATGATGCGCGACACCGCCACCGGCAACTGGACCCTGCGCACGCTGCGCAAGGACGACACCTGCGAGCATGTCGGTGTCGAGACGCTCGGGGGCATCGCCGAATCGCCGCTGATGGCGCTCGGGCATCCGCACACCGTGCTGAGAAACCGCCTGCCCTGGCCGCTGCACCTCGTTTTTGCGCGCAGCCACATGCACGGACCCGGCACGACCGGCTGGCGTCCCGAAGACCGCGACGGCGCCAGGCGCAGTGCCGCGGTGGCCGCCATGCTCGAGGCCCGCGCGTTCATCAGCGCCGCGCTGCCGCTGCGGCTGGGCGAAGGCCGCGTGTTCATCTCGTCACGCAACGGCCACTTCAGCAAGTCCGATGCGCTGTTTCTCGCGCACCTCATGGAACAGATCTTCCCGGTCATCGAGACCATCGAGGTGCTCGACCGCATGGCCTCCGAAGCGGCCGCGACCGAGCGCCTGAAGATCTCGCTGGACCTGCACGACACGGCCGTGCAGCCCTACATCGGGCTGCGCATGGGCTTGTGCGCCCTGCGCAAGAAGGCCGCCGCAGACAACCCGCTGCTCGAAGACCTCGACAAGCTCGCCGAGGTGGCGAACGGCGTGATCGCCGACCTGCGGCGCTTTGCGGGCACGGTCAAGGACGGCGCAGAAAGTTCGAGCGGGCTCGTGCTGCCCCAGCTGTACCGCCAGGCCGCCCGCATCCAGGGCCTCTACGGCATCGAGATTTCGGTGAACGTCGAAGGCCAGATGCGCCTTGACGACCGGATGACCGCGGAGGTCCTGCAGATGGTGGGCGAAGGCCTGAACAACATCTGCAAGCACACGCAGGCGCGGCACGGCAGCGTGCGCATCGGCTGCCGCAACGGCTGCTTGCACCTGCGCATCGAGAACGAAGGCGGCGAAGAAGAGAACTTCGCGGATTTCCGGCCCCGCTCCCTCAGCGACCGCGCCGCAGCGCTCGGAGGCCGCGCGCAGGTCAACCGGTGCAGGGGCGGCGGCACCGAGGTGCTGATCGAAATCCCCATCTGACAGAAAAAGCACGACGACACCCCGAGGAGCCCCTCATGCAAACTGAAGCCCATCCCATCGGCGTCCTGCTGGTGGACGATCACCAGACCATGCTGTGGGGCCTGTCCCGGCTCATCGACGGCGAACAGCCGCGCATGAAGGTCGTCGGCACCGCCAGTTGCTGCGAAGAAGCCGTGGCGCACACGCAGAGCCTGGTTCCCGATGTCATCGTGCTCGACCTCGACCTGGACGGCCAATGCGCGCTCAACATCCTGCCGCAGCTGCTGTCGAACGAGGTGTCGCGCGTCATCGTGCTGACCGGCGAACGCGAGCAGCGCACCCTGGATCTTGCGGTGCTGCGCGGGGCGCGCGGCGTGATGCGCAAGGACGCCTCGGCCGAGCAGGTGCTCGATGCGATCGAACGCGTGCACCACGGCGAGCTCTGCGTCGACGCTCCGACCATGGGTCGCGTGCTCTCGGAGCTCACTTCGGTGAAGAAACCACCGAAAGCCGACCCCGAGTCTGCCAAGCAGGCCAGCCTGACCCAGAAGGAGCGCGACATCGTCCGCACCGTGGTGCACGGCAGCGGCGCCTCCAACAAGACCCTGGCCGGGCAGACCTTCGTCACCGAACACACGCTGCGCAACCATCT
Source organism: Variovorax sp. RO1 (assembly GCF_002849325.1). Classification (NCBI taxonomy): domain Bacteria; kingdom Pseudomonadati; phylum Pseudomonadota; class Betaproteobacteria; order Burkholderiales; family Comamonadaceae; genus Variovorax; species Variovorax sp. RO1. Next base: position 67,915 of record NZ_PKMT01000004.1, on the reverse strand, counting down.
CACGTCGATCTACCAGAAGCTCGGCGTGACGAACCGGCTCGAGCTGTACATCTACGCCGTCAAGCACCGCCTCGACGCGATGGCGCACTGACACGCGCCGGCCCCGCGCCCCGGGGGTACTCACTGCGGGCCGCATAACGCCGGCTTGCCTCCTGGGATCAACCATTTCCCCGCTTTCCGATCTCCATTTGCGGCGATTCGGTGGCGTGCGGGAGCGCACCGGTGTGGCAGAGGGAAAAAGACCCGGCATCGCATCTCGCGTTGTTTTAAAGAACAACGAATTTCAATTTAATTTAAATCACGACCAAAGCATCAAAAAATTAAATGAAGGCAAGGTTTTATTTATTCAACTGATGGCGTCAAATGATAAAATTGAAATTGACGATTAAAATCAAATTATTTCCGTGGTTTCAAATGGTTTTATGATATTTGCAATTCGCACAATCCTGAAATATTCCATTTGCCGTGTATTCGATATTTGATTAATTTCATATTCTTCAAAATTTTCCCTCATAAATCCACGCATTCCGACTTCACACCGGGATTGCTCGCACGACTGACAATTCGCTGATTTTTCGCCTAACCTTCAAAAGCAGGAAAGTTAGGTATATCGAACGTCATGGTTCAGGTAGTTCCATTTTGAAACACTCATGTCTTTCCACAAACAGGAGCAAAAGACCCGCGCAACCGCTGCGTCAACTTCATAGGATTGCGTGAGCCTCGGTCCGAATTGAATTCCACTCAAAACTCAAAGAAAAATATCCAATTCGGCACGCGCCTCTCATTTTCTTTTGAAGAATGTATGAAACCCCAAACTGCTTCACCGCCGATGGGGGGAGTGGCCCCGAAGCCCTCGCCGGACGACCTTTTCGTCTGCCCGACCGCGCCCGAAACGACCGGCCTGCGTCGCTCACGCCAACCGGGGCAAGAACATGCTTGACCACAGGCTCATCAGCTCGGGCGAAAAGGCCTCTGCCGGCATCTGCGCGCCCGCCGCGAGGCTGTGGCCGGATTTCCTGATCGGCCAGGAAAAATCGCCGGTGCGCGTGCTGCTCATCGACGACGACGAGTACATGCGCCGGGTGATCGCCCAGGAGCTGTTGTCGGACCTGCGCATCCAACTCGAGGGCCAGGCCGACAGCGTTCGCGAGGGGCGCAGGCTGCTGGCCACGCACACGTTCGATGTGCTGATGCTCGAACTGCAGCTGGGCGACGAGATGGGCTTCGAGCTGATCACCGAGGCACGCCGTCTGCACCGCAGCAGCGAGGTCATCGTGATCTCTTCGCTCGAGGACGATGCCCACGTGCTGCGCGCCTTCGAACTGGGCGCGATGGGGTACCTCCTGAAGAACGCCTGGTTGCAAAGCTTCGCCGATGCCGTGCTGCACGTGGTGAACGGCGGCGCGGCGATCACGCCCCGGCTCACGCGGCGCCTGCTGCACCGCCTTGACTACCACCCGCGCGCGCCGGTCGCCGACCCGGCGTCACCGCCGCCGAGACCGCCGCCGCGCGACATGACGCTGACACCACGCGAGAGCGAGGTCCTGCGTTGCGTGGCCTCGGGCTACGTCTCCGCGGAGATCGGCGCCAAGCTCGGCATCACCGGCCAGACGGTCAACGTGCACATCAAGAGCATCTACAAGAAGCTGCATGTGCATTCGCGCGCCCAGGCAGTGAACTTCGCCGTTCACACGGGCCTGATCTGAGAGGCAGCGACCCTCATGAACCCGCTCGATTTCCCCGACCGCCCTCGCCGCGCGCGCGACAAGCGGCCCTTCGTGCAGGCACTGCTTGTGGCTGCCTGTGCAACGCAGGGCTTGTGCGCGAACCTGGCGATCGCGTCGGAAGCCGCGTCTGCAGCCGATGCTGTGCAAGAGAACCCCGATGGCGGCGTTCCAGACGGAGAAGTCGCAAATGACGCGGCCGTGGTGACGGCCTCTCCCGACGCGCCGACGGCTTCAGGAAGCGATGACCCGGACCGTCCCGGCTCGGCCGTCTACAGCCCCTTCGCGAGTCCGCAACACGGCAATGAAAGCCCTCCCCCTTCCGCTCCGGTGTCCCCCAAAAACAATGGGGCAGATGGGGAAATGACGCTGATCGCCCTGATTTCGGCCGCTGTCGCGGCATTTGCAGTTTTTTTTTGGCTAGGGCGCTCCTAGTCAGTCTCTCGTCAGTTAATTTGTATGTGAGAAAGTTGCATTTCTGAAGATGGACTCTCATAATTAGCACCTTCGTTTACGAAGACAACCAATCGACCACCGGTTGCCGTCCGCTTATCAGCGGCAACGACTCTCGGCGTGCCGACCCAGATTCTTGTTACCAAGATCAATGGTGGGGGTATCGCATGAACAAGTGTCGAATCAAGGTCCGCCTGAGATGCGGGCTTCATCTCCCTGTCGGAATTGCGTCCAGCCGACTTCGCGCAATGCATGTCCTCGACACCGCCCCGTTGCGGTGCCTGAGTGGCCGACGACGAACCTGACAGTTCCCCAGGCGTGACCGCCACCAAGTCACGCACTGCCCCAATCCCTCGCAAAACCCGCGGCTGGTAATTCCAGGCGCGCGGTCACTCCTGAGCCACGCTACATGAGCCTTTTTGCCATGTAGGCGGGATCGGGGCTGCATTGAAAGTCGTTCGTCTTGAGGAGAATAGAAATGGCCACGCTGATCAGATCCGATCTCGAATTCATTCTTCAACAAATTCTCATTGCGGAAGCACAAGCAGCGGGCGCGGACCCCGCGAGCCTGGTCCCGAACACCTTTGCGCCCTTCGGCCTGAGGACGGTCGACGGGTCGTACAACAACCTGATGCCGGGCCAGACCGACTACGGCTCGGCCGACAACCCGTTTCCCCAGCTGGTGACGCAGACCTACAGCAACGAGCAGGACGACGCCTTCGCGGGGATCACCAACACCGACTACGGCAGCGCCGGGAATGTGGTCGATGCCGACCCGCGGCTGATCAGCAACCTGGTCGCCGACATGACCAGCAACAACCCCGCGGCAGTGAGCGCCTTCGTGGCCGCGGGCCTCGGAACGCTCGACGGGGCCGGCGTCCTGTACGACCTGCAGGGCGTCGTCATTCCCCCCGGCACGCTGCTGGAGGTTCCGAACGTCACGCCCGACGAAGGCCTCTCGGCGCCCTTCAACTCATGGTTCACCTTCTTCGGCCAGTTCTTCGACCACGGCCTCGATCTGGTCAACAAGAGCAGCACCGAGATGATCTTCATGCCGCTGCAGCCGGACGACCCATTGTTCAGTACGGCCCCAGGCGCCCCGAATTTCATGATCCTGTCGCGCGCCATACGCGACGAGAACGGCGACCAGACCAACCAGACGACGCCCTTCGTCGACCAGAACCAGACCTACACCTCGCATCCCTCGCACCAGGTATTCCTGCGCGAGTACGTTCTCGACGCCAATGGCCGCCCGGTGGCCACGGGCAACCTTCTCGATGGAACCGACGGTGGTCTTGCCAACTGGGCCCAGGTCAAGGCGCAGGCGCTGATGCTCGGCATCCAGCTCGACGACGCCGACGTGCTGGACCTGCCCCTGCTGGCGACGGACCAGTTCGGCAAGTTCATTCCTGACCCGGTGACCGGCTTCGCGCAGATCGTGCTGCGAGCCGCCGACGTCGGCGGGCCGCTGGACCTGGACGGCAACGGGCTGGCCTCGGGCACGCCCGGTGCGCCCATCGACGCCAGCGTGGGCGTTCGCACCGGCCACGCCTTCCTCAACGACATCGCGCATGCCGCGGCGCCTGTGTTCGTGGGCGGCGTGCTGGCGCCGGACAGCGACTCGGCTGTCGGCCTCTCGGAACCCGGCACCTATGACGACGAACTGCTCGATCGCCACTTCATCACCGGCGACGGTCGCGGCAACGAGAACATCGCCCTGACCTCCGTCCACCACGTCTTCCACTCCGAGCACAACCGGCAGGCGGAAGAGATCAAGGCGACAGTGCTGGCAAGCGGCGACGCCGCGTTCATTGCCTCGTGGCAGCTGCCCGACGGCTCGTGGAACGGTGAGCGCATCTTCCAGGCCGCGCGCTTCGCGACGGAGATGCAGTACCAGCACCTGGTGTTCGAAGAGTTCGCACGCAAGATGCAGCCGAACGTCGATGCCTTCCTGGCCGAAACCAACTACCAGACGACGATCAACCCGGCGATCGTCGCCGAGTTTGCGCATGCCGTCTTCCGCGTCGGCCACACGATGCTGACCGAGACCGTGGACCGGCTGGACCCCAATTTCCTGTCGAGCGATCTCGCGCTCGTCGATGCCTTCCTCAACCCGCTCGGGTTCAACAACGACGGTGCATTGACACCGGAGGAAGCGGCCGGCGCCATCGTGCGCGGCATGACCCGGCAGGTGGGCAACGAGATCGACGAGTTCGTCACCGACGCGGTGCGCAACCAGCTCCTGGGCCTGCCGCTGGACCTCGCTGCCATCAACATCGCGCGCGGCCGGGACACCGGCATTCCGACGCTCAATGAAGCACGCCGGGAGTTCTACGCCTCGACCGCGGACCCGCAGCTGCGGCCCTACACGAGCTGGGTCGATCTCACCCAGCACCTCAAGCACGAGGCCTCCGTCCTCAACTTCATTGCGGCGTACGGCACGCATGCCGCGCTGACAGCCGCCGACGTCGACACGATGGCCGAGAAGCGGGCCGTGGCGGGCTCACTCGTCTTCGGCGGCAGCGTCGTCCTCAACGCAGGGACGGCCAGCGAGCGGACCTTCACCGCGGACGAGGCGGACCGTCTCGCTTTCCTGAACAGCACGGGCGTCTACGCGATGGTCAACGGCATCACCACCACGGGTGTGGATGACATCGACCTGTGGATCGGCGGCCTGGCCGAAGAACAGATGCCCTTCGGCGGCCTGCTCGGTTCGACCTTCAACTTCGTCTTCGAGTCGCAGATGGAGGCGCTGCAGAACGGCGACCGCTTCTACTACCTCTCGCGCCTGGCCGGCATGAACTTCCTCACCGAGCTGGAGAACAACACGTTCGCCAAGCTGGTGATGCTCAACACCGACGCCACGCACCTTCCGGCCGACATCTTCTCGACCCCGGGCCTGATTCTCGAAGTCGACCCGCTGCGCCAGTTCACCGGCATCGGCGTGGACGGCCACGGCGACCCGACCGAAGGCGGCACCGAGCTCATCCCGCTGGTGATCCGTGACGATCCCACGACCGCGGCCGTGGAGACCACCTACCTGCGCTACACGGGCGACGAACACGTCGTGCTCGGCGGCACCGAGGGCAACGACACCCTCATTGCCAGCATCGGCGACGACACGATCTACGGCGATGGCGGCAACGACCGCATCGAGTCCGGCGACGGCAACGACCAGGTCGAAGGCGGCGCGGGCGACGACATCATCACGGACCGCGGCGGCGACGACGTGCTCAAGGGCAACGGCGGCAACGACGTCATCCACGGCGGCAACGGCGCGAACCTGATCATCGGCGGAGACGGCAGCGACTTCATCGTCACCGGCGAGGACGTTTCCGAAGTCTTCGCCGGCCAGGGCAACGACTTCGTCCTGGGCAGCAAGGGCAACCTGCCGACCCTGGGCAACGAGGGCCACGACTGGATCGAGCTGGGCACCCAGGACGGCACCACGGGCGACAGCGCCGATCCGCTCGTGAGAGACGGCGTCATCGGCAACGACGTGCTGATCTCCGGCGGCGGCTTCGACGAGCTGATCGGCGAAGGCGGCGACGACATCTTCACCGGCTCCGACGGCGAAGACCACTTCGACGGCGGCTCCGGTTTCGACTGGGCCAACTACAAGTTCGACAAGTACGGCGTGACCGCCGACATGATCGTCAACGACTTCGTGGTGCCCCCGGTGGTCAACTCGAACGCCGCGATGATGGACCGCTTCGCCTTCACCGAAGGCCTGTCGGGCTCGGCCTTCGCCGACTTCCTGCGCGGCGACGACGCCGACGCCGCCGAGATCCTGGAGGCCGGCTGGACCGGCAGCGTGCTCACCAACATCGCGCTGATCGACGGCCTGCAAGGCCTGCTGCCCGCGGGCATGACCTCGTTCGGCGAGGGCAACATCATCCTCGGCGGCGACGGCAGCGACCTCATCGAGGGCCGCGGCGGCAACGACATCATCGATGGCGACGCCTGGCTCAACGTGCGCATCGCCGTCTCGGGCGTGCCCGGCCTCACCAGCGTCGACAGCCTGAAGGAGCTGGTGCCGCGCATGCTCTCGGGCGAGATCAACCCGACCCAGCTCAGCATCGTGCGCGAGATCCTGATGTCCGATGGGACCGACTACGACACGGCGATGTTCTCCGGGCCGCGCGCCAACTACACCGTCACCACCGGCACCGATGGGCGCACCATCGTGACCGACAACGTCGGCACCGACGGCACCGACACCCTGCGCAACATCGAGCGGCTGCAGTTCTCCGACGCCGTCCAGCTGCTGTCCGGCAGCAACAACGCACCGGGCGGCTCGGTCACGATCAGCGACGACACGCCGCAGATCAACCAGCTCCTGAGCGTGTCGGCCGCCCTCACCGATGCCGACAATCCCGGCGGCACGGTCACCGGACCGATCAGCTACACGTGGCAGTACGAGGCCGACCCGACGCGCGCGCCGGGCGTCTTCCGCGACATCATCGACCTGGGCGGCGGCCAGCCTGCCACGGTGAACGGCACGACCTTCCGGGTCACCGCGCCCTTCGACGGCCTGGCGATCCGGGTGCGGGCCGTCTACCGCGATGCCGACGGTGTGCTGGAAACCGTGTACTCCACGCCCACCGCCGCCGTCACCGGCGTGGCCACCGTCGTACCGCCAGCGCCACCGCCCTCCTCCGCGCTGGTCGACAGCGCGGGCGTTCGCTTCCTCCAGTCGGACCTCCAGTTCATCCTGGAGCAGATCAAGATCTCGGAGCGGCATGCGAGCGGCGAGGCGCTGACCGACATCCTGGACAACGCGCGCGCGCCGCTCGGCCTGCGCACGGTGGACGGCTCCTACAACAACCTGGTGCAGGGCCAGTCCGGATACGGCGCCGCAGACCAGCTGTTCCCGCGCCTGGTCGATCCGGTGTTCCTCAACGACCAGGACGGCGACACCATCAACCTCGGCCCGGGGACCACGCTCACCAACACCGACTACGGCACCAGCGGCCATGTGGTCGATGCCGATCCTCGCATCATCAGCAACCTGATCGTCGACATGACGAGCAACAACCCGGCCGCGGTGAGCGCGTTCGTCGACGCGGGCCTGGGCACGCTGGTGGACGGCGTTCTGTACGACCTGGACGGCGTGGCGATTCCCGTCGGCACCCTGCTGGTCATTCCGAACACCGCGCCGGACGAAGGCCTGTCGGCGCCGTTCAACGCCTTCATGACCTTCTTCGGCCAGTTCTTCGACCATGGCCTGGACCTCGTGGCCAAGGGCGGCAACGGCACCATCTTCGTCCCGCTGCAGCCCGACGATCCGCTCTATGTGCCGGGCGGCAACAGCAACTTCCTGGTGCTGACGCGCGCCACCCAGGTGGCCGGCCCCGGTGAGGACGGCGTCATGGGCACCGCGGACGACACCACGCACGAGGCCACGAACCTCACGACGCCTTTCATCGACCAGAACCAGACCTACACGTCGCATTCCTCGCACCAGGTCTTCCTGCGTTCCTACGAGCTCAACGCCGAAGGCAAGCCGGTCGCCACCGGGCGGCTGATCACCAACCGCGACCTCGGCGCCGACGGCATCTTCGGCACGGCCGACGACATCGAACTGGGTGGCATGGCCACCTGGGCGGTGGTCAAGGCGCAGGCGCGCGATCTGCTGGGCATTGCGCTGGACGATGCCGACGCGCTCAACCTGCCGCTGCTGGCGGCCGACGAGTACGGCAACTTCATTCCCGACCCGGTGACCGGCTTCGCGCAGATCGTGCTGCAGGCCGGCGGCACGCTGGCCTCGGGCTCGCCGGGCACGCCGATCGATGCGAGCCTGGCCGTGCGCACGGGCCATGTGTTCCTGGCCGACATCGCGCACACCGCCAACCCGGTGAACAGCCAGGGCGTTGCGCTGGCGCCGGACACCGACGACATCACCGGCGGCACACCGGCCGCGGGCTTCTACGACGACGAACTGCTCGACGCGCACTACATCGCCGGCGATGGCCGGGTCAACGAGAACATCGCGCTGACCAGCATTCACCATGTGTTCCACGCGGAGCACAACCGGCTGGTCGAACACACCAAGGCCGTGATCATGGCCTCGGGCGACGCGGCCTTCATTGCCGAATGGCACCTGCCCGACGGCTCGTGGGACGGCGAGCGCCTGTTCCAGGCGGCCCGCTTCGGCACCGAGATGCAGTACCAGCACCTGGTGTTCGAGGAGTTCGCGCGCAAGGTGCAGCCGCAGATCGACATCTTCTTTGCCGCCACGCAGGTCTACGACACCGAGATCGACCCGTCGATCGTCGCCGAGTTCGCGCACACCGTGTACCGCTTCGGCCATTCGATGCTGACGGAAACGGTCGACCGCTTCGACGCCGACTTCAACGTGATCGGCGGCACGCCCGACCCGACCCAGCAGCTCGGGCTGATCGAGGCCTTCCTCAATCCGCTCGCGTTCGCAGCCAGCGGCATCACGGCGGAAGAAGCTGCCGGCGCCCTGGCGCGCGGCCTCACGCGCCAGCAAGGCAACGAGATCGACGAGTTCGTGACCGAGGCCCTGCGCAACAACCTGCTGGGCCTGCCGCTCGACCTGGCGACGATCAACATCGTGCGCGGACGCGACACCGGCGTGCCGACACTCAACGCCGCGCGACGCGACTTCTACGGCGTGACCGGCGACAGCCAGCTCAAGCCCTACGCGAACTGGGTCGACTTCATGGAGCACATCAAGCATGAAGCCTCGGTGGTCAACTTCATTGCGGCCTACGGCGTGCACGCCAGCCTGGCCGCGGCCGACACCCTGGCCGAGAAGCGCGCGGCGGCGGTGGCGCTGGTCTACGGCGGCATCGGTGCGCCGGAAGACCGGCTCGACTTCCTGTACGGGCGCAATGCCTACGCCGACCAGGCCGGCATCACGACCACCGGCGTCGACGACATCGACCTGTGGATCGGCGGCCTGGCCGAAAAGCAGATGCCGTTCGGCGGGCTGCTCGGCTCGACCTTCAACTTCGTCTTCGAGGAGCAGATGGAGAAGCTCCAGGACGGCGACCGCTTCTACTACCTGGAGCGCACGCAGGGCCTGAACTTCCTCACCGAGCTGGAGAACAACTCCTTCGCCCGCCTGGTGATGGCCAACACCGACGTCGAGCACCTGCCCGGCGACATCTTCACGGCGCCGGGATACACGCTGGAGGTGGATTCGTCCCGGCAGTTCACGGGTCTGGGGCTCGACGGGCGCGACGATCCGACGGGTGAAGGCAGCCTCACGCCGGTGGTGCTGCGCAACAACCCGGGCACCGACGCGGCCGACGCCAACTACCTGCATTACAGCGGCGAGGACCACGTCGTGCTGGGCGGCACCGCGGGCAACGACACCATCATCTCCAGCCTGGGCGACGACACGCTCTGGGGCGACGCCGGCAATGACCGGCTCGAAGGCGGCGATGGCAACGACTTCGTCTTCGGCGGGGCCGGCGACGACATCATGACGGACCTGGGTGGCGACGACAACATGCAGGGCGGCGACGGCAACGACGCCATCCACGGCGGCAACGGCATCAACCTGATCCTGGGTGGCCACGGCAACGACTTCATCGTCACCGGCGAAGACCCGTCCGAGGCGTTCGGCGGCACGGGCAACGACTTCATCCTCGGGGCCCGGGCCAACGAGTTCGTCTTCGGCAACGAGGGCGACGACTGGATCGAGCACGGCATGGCCGACGGCAGCGCCGGCGAGAACTTCGACGCCTTCGGCCGCGACCAGGTGGTGGGCCACGACGTCTTCATCGGCAACTCGATCTCCGACCGGATGGACGGCGAAGGCGGCGACGACATCATGTTCGGCAACGGCGGACAGGTGGACCGCTACGAAGGAGGCTCCGGCTTCGACTGGGCCGGCTTCAAGGACGATGCCTTCGGCGTCACGGCCGACCTGTTCCTGCGCGCCTTCGACGAAACGCCCGTGCCGATCTCGAATGCGACCGTGCTGGCGCGGTTCACCTCGATCGAGGGCATGTCGGGCTCGGCGCATGCCGACGTCCTGCGCGGCGACGACAACGATCCGGCCGCCATGGCGCTTTCGGGCACCACCGGCAGCGTGCTGACCCACATCGAACTCATCGACGGCCTGCAGGAGCTTCTGGACGAGGTGCTCGGGGTCGGCATGGAGATGGACGGGCCGGTGACTTCGTTCGCCGGCAACATCATCCTGGGCGGCGGCGGCAGCGACCTGCTGGAGGGCCGCGGCGGCAACGACATCATCGACGGCGATGCCTGGCTGAACGCGCGCATCAGCGTGCGGGAGAACGCCGACGGCACCGGCGCCGAGATCGCGAGCTACGACACCATGACCGACCTGGCGCTGCAGCGGCTGGTCTTCAACGGCACCTACAACCCGGGGCAACTCACCATTGCCCGTGAGATCCTGATGTCGGACGGGCCGGACTTCGACACGGCCGTTTTCTCGGACGTGTTCGGCAACTACGAGATCACCTTCCTCGAGAACGATGTCTGGCGCGTCAGCCATGTCGTGGACGGCGTGGCCGGCTCCGACGGCATCGACGTGGTGCGAAACATCGAGCGCCTGCAGTTCTCCGATGGTGCGGCGTTCATTGCGGAAGAAGGCTTCAACTTCGACCCCGAAGGCCAGCTGACGATCAGTGACACCACGCCCACCCTGGGCGCGACGCTCACCGTGTCGGCCCTGGGCGTGACCGATCCGGACAACGTCAGCGCGACCAACCCCGACGGCGCGATCACCGGCCCCATCGCCTACTACTGGCAGGCCGAGGTTCGCCCCGGCATCTTCGAGGACATCCTGATCGAGAACGCCGGCGGCGAGGTGGCCCGGGCCACCGGCACGAGCTTCACGCCGCGCACCTTCGAGTCCGGCCTGGCACTGCGCGTGCGGGCGGTCTACAAGGATGCCAACGACGTGCTGGAGAACGTGTACTCCGCCGCCACCGCGCCGCTGGCCCTCAACGCCGCAGCCACCGGACAGCCGACGATCAGCGACACCACGCCGACCGAAGGCCAGACCCTCACGGCATCGACCCTCGGCATCAGCGACGTGGACGGGCTGACGGGGGCCGTCTTCAGCTACCAATGGGAACAGGCCGTCAACACGGGCGTCGGCGGCGGCGGCGCCGGGTTCACGCCCATCGCGGGCGCCACCCTGGCGACCTTCACGCCGGGCGCCGGCCAGGTCAACCGCGAACTGCGCCTGACGGTGAGCTTCACGGACGATGCGGGCGCGCTCGAAACGGTGAGCTCCGCAGCCACCGTGGTCACGGGCGACTTCATCGCGGCCAACAACGCCGCCCAGGTCCTCACGGGCACTGAAGGCCAGGACGTGATCTTCGGCGGCGGCGGCGCGGATGCCATCAATGGCCTCGGCCAGGACGACCTCATCGACGGCGGCGCAGGCAGCGACAGCATCGTGGCCGGCGCCGGCAACGACACCATCAACTACACGATGGGCGAAGGCACGGACACCGTCGACGGCGGCGCGGGGCTGGACACCCTGAACGTCATCGGAACGGCCGGGGCCGACGCGCTGGCGGTGAGCTACAACGGCACCGCGCTCACGGTGGTGGCCGGGGGCACGGTGAGCAATGTCGAATCGGTCACGGCCGATCTGCAGCTCGGCGTCGACACGCTGACCTACACCAGCGCCGCCGCCATCTCGGTGAACCTCACGGCCGGAACGGCCTCGGGCTTCGCCTCGATCGCCGGCATCGAGAACGTGACGACAGGCGATGGCGCCGACGTGCTCGTGGGCAATGCGCTGGCCAACGTGCTCAACGGCGGCGGCGGCAACGACCGCTTCGTCGCGACGGTGAACGACGGCAACGACAGCTACGCCGGTGGCGGCGGCGTCGACACGCTCGACCTGTCCGCGATTACTGCGGGCGTGACGATCACCCCGACGACTGCCACGGGCGCGCAGACGGGCACCGATGCACTCTCTGCCATCGAGAACTTCATCGGCAGCCAGGGCGCTGACAGCATCGTCGTCAACGGCGGTGCGAACGTGATCGACGGCCAGGGCGGCAACGATGTCATCGACGCCGGCGGCGGCAACGACACCGTGACCGGTGGCGAGGGCAACGACACGCTCACCGGCGGCGCCGGCAACGACACGGTCGATGGCGGTGCGGGAGACGACCTCTTCCACTACATCATCGGCGACGGCGCGGACACGATCAACGGCGGCGCGGGCGCCAACGACCGGCTGACCATCGCCGGCACGGCGCTGGGCCAGACGCTCGCGGTGGTCCTGGCGGGCACGGCGATCGCGTCCCTGGCGGGCGGCACCGTCACCGGCATCGAGGCGGTCACGGCCGACCTCCAGGGCGGCGCCGATACCCTGACTTACGGCGCCACGACCACGGCCGTCACCGTGAACCTGGCCACCGGCACGGCCACGGGATTCGAATCGGTGGCGAACATCGAGAACGTGACCGGAGGCGCCGGCAACGACACGCTGACGGGCAACACCGGTGCCAACGCGATGAATGGCGGCGGCGGCAACGACCGCTTCGTCGCGACGATCGGCGACGGCAACGACAGCTATGTCGGCGGAGCCGGCGTGGACACCTACGACCTGTCGGCCACCACGGCCGGCGCGACGGTGACGGTCAACCTCGCCACGAGCGCGCAGATCGGCACCGACACGCTCAACACGATGGAGAACATCATCGGCAGCCAGGGCAACGACACCATCGTCGTCAACGGCGGCGCGAACTTCATCGACGGCCAGGGCGGCAACGACACCATCAGTGCGGGAGGCGGCGACGACATCGTGCTGGGTGGCTCGGGCAACGACACCATCAACGGCCAGGCGGGCGACGACAGGCTCACCGGTGGGCTGGACAGCGACACGGTGAACGGCGATGTGGGCGACGACACCTTTATCGCCACGGTGGGCGACAGCAACGACAGCTATTCCGGCGGCCTCGGCACCGACACCTACGACCTGTCCGCTACCTCGGCCGGCGCGACGGTCACGCCGACCTCCGCCACCAGCGCCGAGACCGGCACCGACACGCTGAACTCGGTGGAGAACGTGATCGGCAGCCAGGGCAACGACAGCATCACCTTCGCGCCCGTGGCCCTCCTGAATGCCGCGAACGTGGTGGATGGCGCCGGCGGCAACGACACCCTCAACACCGGGGCGGGCGCAGACCGGCTGACCGGCGGCACGGGCAACGACACCATGGACGGCGGAACGGGGAACGACGTCTTCGTGTTCGCGGCGGGGTTCGGCAACGACACGATCCTCGGCTTCGATGCCAGCGGGAACCTGCTCAACGGGCAGGACCGGCTCGACATCTCCGCGATGGGGATCAACGCGGGCAACTTTGCCGCCAACGTGTCCATCACCGACCTGGGGGCCAACACGCTGATCGAGTTCGACGGCCTGGAAAGCATCCTGATGATGGGTGTGAACGGGGTCGGCACGAACACCATCACGCAGGCCGATTTCGTGCTGTCGGCATGAGCGCCGCCGACGTTTCAACAACCTCGATCACGGAGAAAGACATGGACGAGAAAAACAACGCAAGCCCGCAGCAGGCCCCTCGCTCCATCTCCGACCCGCGCGAGGTCGCGACGTTGGTCATGTCGCGCATCGGCATGGTCAACGCCAAGAAGGACGAGCTGAGCGTCGCCATCCAGAGCCTGTGCGATGCGACGCAGCAGCTCTCGCGCGCCTACTCGGCGCAGATGGTGACCATCGAGCGGCTCGTGCGGCGGGTGAAGTCGCTGGAAGCTGCGGCACAGGCCGCGGCGCAAGACCAGCGGGTCAACTGAGCAACGCCCCATAGAACCACAGGAGACGCACATGAAAACCCTGTGGATGGAACTGCGACCGCTGCTGCTCTACATCGCGGCGTTCTCCTTCTTCATCAACCTGCTGTTCCTGGTGCCCGCATTCTTCACCTTGCAGGTGTTCGACCGGGTCATCTCGACCAGCAGCCATGAAACGCTGCTGGTGCTGCTCGGCGGGACCGGCGTGGCGCTGCTGATCCTGTTGCTGCTGGACTATGTGCGGACCCGGCTGCAGAACGTGGTGGGCATCATGGTGGACGAGCGGCTCTCCCCGCCGGTGGTCTGCGCCATCGTGGAGCGCGCCGCCCGCACCCCGACCGGCATGCGCACGGAAGGCATCCGCGATGTGGCGGCGCTGCGCGCCGTGTTTTCCGCCAACGGCCTGATCGCGGTGTTCGATGCGCCGTGGGTGTTCGTGTACGTGTTCGTGATCTGGATGTTCCACCCCGCGCTCGGCCTGGGTGCTGCGTTCTCCGCCGTCCTCATGCTGGGCCTGGCCTGGCTCAACGACCGCATCAGCCGCCGGTCGCTGGAGAACCTGCAGAACGAAGGACGCCGCGCGGCGCAGTACGTCGAGAGTTCGCTGCGCAACGCCGAAGTGCTGCAGGCCCTGGGAATGACCAAGCGCCTGCTGGTGCGCTGGAGGGCCTTGCAGGACCAGATCGCCACCATGCAGACCAGCGCCAGCCGCAGCACCGTGGCGTTCACCGCCGGGACCAAGGCCGCGCGCCAGGCCATCCAGATTCTCATGCTGGCCCTGGGCGCCTACCTGGTGCTGAGCCAGCAGGCCTCCGCCGGCGTGATGATCGCCACCAGCATCCTGCTGGGCCGCGCCGTGCAGCCGGTGGAGCAGCTCGTGGGCAGCTGGCGCACGCTGATCGAAGCGCGGTCTGCCTACGGACGCCTGCAGGAACTGTCGAAAGACTTCGAGCGCAGCGAGCCGCATGTCACCATGCCGCGCCCCGAAGGGCGCCTGAGCGCGGAGAACATCTCGTACCGCGCGCCCGGCTCGGACACCCAGGTGCTCTCGAACATCGTCTTCTCCCTGGCGCCGGGCGAGGCCCTGGCCATCGTCGGCCCGAGCGCGGCCGGCAAGTCGACCCTCGCGCGCGTGCTCACGGGCGTGTGGCGCCCCAGCAGCGGCAGGGTCCGCCTGGACGGCGCCGACGTGTCGTACTGGCCGCGCGAAGAGCTGGGTCCCTACATCGGCTACGTGCCCCAGGACGTCGAGCTGTTCGACGGCAGCGTGGCCGACAACATCGCGCGTCTGGACAAGGTGGACTCCGAAGCGGTGGTTGCCGCCGCCCTGCGCGCCAACGCGCACGAGATGATCCTGACCCTCCCGAAGGGCTACGACACGCCGGTGGGCGAACACGGCTCGCGGCTGTCTCCGGGCCAGCGCCAGCGCATCGCGCTCGCCCGTGCGCTGTATGGGAACCCGCAGCTGGTGATCCTGGACGAGCCGAACTCCAACCTGGACGGCGCGGGAGAAGTCGCGCTCGCCCAGGCGATGAGCGGCCTGCGCCAGGCCGGCGTGACCTCGGTCGTGGTCACCCATCGCCCGTCGCTGATCGCCCACGTCGACAAGATCCTGGTGCTCGCCGCAGGCCGCATCCAGCAGTTCGGCCCGGCGAGCGAGGTGATGCGGGACATGCAGCGCCAGGCCCAGGCGATCGTGGACCAGAAGGCCGCCTGAGCGCCGCGCCACCGTTGCGAACAAGGACCCTGCACCATGAGCACCGCCACACTCCCGATGCCGCCCGTTGCCGCCCCACGCAGCAGCCGGGAGCATGCGCGACGCCTCGCGCGCAGCGGATGCTGGGTCATCCTCGGCGCGATCCTGCCCCTGGGCCTGTGGATGGGTTTCGCCCCGCTCTCGATGGCGGTGGTGGCCCCCGCGTTCGTCAAGGTGGACCTCAATCGCCGTCCGGTGCAGCACCTGGAAGGCGGCACCGTGCGCGAAGTCATGGTGCGCGACGGCCAGCATGTGAAGGCCGGCGATCCGATCCTGGTCCTGGGCGACGTGCGCGTGGACGCCGACCGCAATCGCCTGAGCTATCGCGTCCATCTGGAGCGCGCCATGCTCGTGCGCCTGGAGGCTGAGCAGGCCGTCGCCAAGACGCTCGCCTTCCCCGAAGACCTGCTGCGCGCGGCCAAGCAGGACGATCGCATCGGCCAGGCCCTGCTCAAGGAAACGGCGTTGTTCCAGGCCCAGCGCCATTCGCTGGACAGCGCAGCGACGCTCATGAGAACGCAGCGCGATCGCGTGCACCAGGAAATCGTCGCCGTGCACGCGCAGATCGCGCAGGCGCAGAACTCGCTCGCCCTGCAGCGGCAAGACCTGGAGGCCAACCGCGGGCTGATCCAGGAAGGGTTCATTTCGTCGAGCCGGATCTCCCAGCTCGAATCGGTGGTGATGGAGTACGCGGCCAAGCTCGAAGAGCGGCGCACGGAACTGGCGCGTGCCGCCCAGCGCCTGGTGGAGATCGACCTGAAGATCCAGTCGATCCGCAACGACTACGTGAAGGCCGCGAGCGACCAGCTCAAGGCCACCACCCAGCGCCTGGGCGAGATCGAACAGGAGCAGCGCAAGTCGAACGACGCGGCGCAGCGGCAGGTTGTCGTGGCCCCGGCCAGCGGCGAAGTGATCGACCTCAAGTTCACCTCGCCCGGCGCGGTGGTCGGGCCCGGAGAGGCGATTGCGGACATCGTGCCCAGCGACGCCCAGCTGATGATCGAGGCGCGCATTCGCCCGGAAGACATCAGCAACGTGCACCTCAACCAGCATGCGCGGGTGAAGTTCACCGCCTTCAAGTACCGCAACACGTCGATGGTCACGGGCAAGGTGACCTATGTCGCCGGCGACCGGCTGATCGAACGCCAGACCAACCTGCCCTACTACAGCGTGATGATCCTGGCCGACGCCGAGTCGCTCAGGGCCATCGGCGACTTCAAGCTCCAGGCGGGCATGCCCGCCGAGGTCTATATCGCGGGCGTCTCGCAGACCGCGCTTCAGTACGTCATCGAGCCCATCACCTCCACCATCCGCCGATCGGGACGGCAGATGTAGCGGAGCTGTTCTTTGTCAACGAGGGGAATACATCATGCGCAAGGATTCCAATCTCCACGAGCCCGTGACGCCTGCCGCCAGCAGCAAGCGACGCACGTTCCTGAAGGCCTCGCTGGCAGCCACGGCAGCCCCCATGGTCCTGACCGCGGGCAAGACCCGCGCACAGCCCACGCCGCTGCCGCCCAGCCCGCCGACGACACCCTGGGTCGAGGACCTGCCCAACCAGGTCACGCCGCTCGCGCCGCTCGCCACGCTGACCCCGGCCCCGACCCTCAACGCGAACATCGCAGGCGGCGAGTGCGGGCGTGCACCGCACCAGCGCTACGCGGAACTGACCGTGCCCGGCAAGGCCGGCACGCCGCTGCTGTACCAGCTGACGGCCAAGGAGAACCCGGCGTGGCTGTTCAACGGCAACAACCCCTACTACCCCCCGCAGCCCATCTGGGGCTATGAAGGCAACACGCCGGGTGTGATCACGCCGGGCCCCACGATCCACGCGCGCTACGGGCAGTCGGTCATCTGCCGCATCCGCAACCAGCTGCCGCAGAACCACACCGGATTCGGCTCGCCCGAGATCAGCACGCACCTGCACAACATGCACACGCCGGCGGAGAGCGATGGCTACGCGAGCGATTTCTACAGCGCCGTCCAGGGCGGCGTGACGCTGACCGCGCCGGGGACCTTCAACGATCACTTCTATCCCAACCTCTACGCCGGCTTCGACGAGTTCGGAGGCCTCGGCGATTCGCGCGAAGCGCTGGGGTCGCTCTTCTATCACGACCACACGGAAGGCGTGACGGCACCGAACGTGCTGAAGGGCATGTTCGGACGCTACATGGTCTTCGACGCGCTCGACACCGGCGACGAGACCACGGGGTTGCGGCTGCCCAGCGGCGCCTACGACTACCCGCTGAGCTTCTCGGACAAGCGATTCGACTCGGGCGGCCGCCTGACCTTCGACGAACTCAATCCCGAGGGCGTGCTGGGCGACAAGATCGTGGTCAACGGCAAGATCGAACCGGTGCTGCGCGTCGCACGCCGCAAGTACCGGCTGCGGCTGCTGAACGTCGGGCCTTCGCGCTTCTACGAGTTCGTGCTGCAGAACACGGGCGGCACCACCGTGTACCCGTACACCCAGATCGCCAGCGACGGCAACCTGCTGCCGGCACCGATCGTGAACCAGCTGAGGGTGCGGATCGCCCCGGCCGAGCGCGCGGACATCGTGGTGGACTTCTCGCGCTTCCCGCTGAACACCACGCTCTACCTCGTCAACCAGCTCACGCAGGTCGACACCCGCAAGCCCGGCCTGGTGCAATCGCCGGGCACGCGCGTGCTCAAGTTCATCGTCGATCGCCAGCCCCCGACACCCGACCTGAGCGTGGTGCCGAGCGTGCTGCGTCCGCTGCGCGACCTGCCCAGTGCCAGCGAACTCGCCGCCCTACCGGTTCGCTCCTGGGTATTCCAACGCAACAGCGGCATGTGGAACGTCAACGGGCTGTTCTTCGATTCGCTCACGGCCAGAGCCAGGGTCACCAAGGGCACCGCCGAAATCTGGGAGTTCATCAACCCCGACAACGGCTGGCAGCACCCGATCCACGTGCACTTCGAAGAAGGACGGATTCTCAGCAAGAGCGTCAACGGCGTGAGCCAGCCCATTCCCGTGAACGAGCGCGGACGCAAGGACGTCTACGTCATCGGCGAACTCATGACCGTGCGGGTGCTCGTGCGCTTCCGCGACTTCTCGGGCAAGTACCTGATGCACTGCCACAACCTCACCCACGAGGACCACTCGATGATGGTTCGCTTCGACATAGTTTGAAGCACGCCGATGACTTTCAGGAGACTCTCATGAACCACCGCAGACACCTGTTCGCCGGACTGGGCGCCGCTTCCTTGTATGCGTTCGGCCTGCCCGCCTCCGCCGAGACCCTGGCAACGGCCACACGCCCGGGACGTCGCATGCCGAACGTCGAACTGAAGACCCACACCGGGGCGACGGTGAACTTCTACGACGACCTGGTACGCGGAAAGATCGTCGCCATCAACATGATGTACGCGGACTGCGAAGGCATCTGTCCGCTCATGACCAACAACCTCCTGCGCGTGCAGGAGCGCCTGGCCCATCGGGTGGGCAAGGACATCTTCATGTACTCGATCACCATCCGCCCGGAGGTCGACACCGTGGAGCACCTGGCCGACTACGCCGAGATGCACAGCGTCAACCCGGGCTGGCTTTTCCTGACCGGGAGCCGGCGCAGCATCGACCTCGTGCGTTTTGCCCTGGGCTTCTACGACCCGGACCCGAAGATCGACAAGGAGCTCAATCGCCATACCGGCATGGTGCGCATCGGCAACGACGCCTATGACCGCTGGTCGATGGCCCCGGCGCTGGCGGCACCTGAGCAGATCGTGAGCGCCATCCTGCATGTCGACCGCAGCCCGGCCGCGATTCGCCGCGCAGGCAGCACCACTTCGCCGGCCGACCATCGGAGCACGGTCTGAACCCACGCCTGCGCCGACCCCCACCCGGTGGACGGGGCTCACGGGCACCTTCCACCGGGAAGCATCTCGTTCCGCCATGGGGCGTCGTGCTCGCAGCGATCCTCGCGCTACCCGTCCACGGCCAGAGCCTGGTCGAGATCTACACGTCGGCGCGCGGCTACGACGCCACCTACCAGGGCGCGCGGGCCCAGTACGAGGCCACCCTGGCGCGTGCCGCGCAGGCCAAGGCCGGCATCCTGCCCACCGTCGGCCTGTCGGCCGGTGCCTCGCACACCCGGCAGGACCTCTCGACGGAAGGCAGCGCGACGACGCGCGGGTTCAACACCCAGAGCGTCGGCATCAACGCCACGCAGCCGCTGTACCGCCCCGCCAACTGGGCCACCTACGAACAGGGCCAACGCCAGGCCGAGGTGGCGCAGGCCGTGCTCACCATCGCCGAACAGGACCTCATCGTGCGCGTGAGCCAGGCGTATTTCGACGTGCTCGCCAGCCAGGACAGCCTGGCCCTGGTGCGCGCGCAGAAGGTCGCCGTGGCCGAGCAGCTGGCATCGGCCAAGCGCAACTTCGAAGTCGGCACCACCACCATCACCGACGCGCGCGAAGCGCAGGCCCGTTACGACCTGGTGATTGCGCAGGAGATCGCCGCCGAGAACGACCTGCAGGTGAAGAAGATCGTGCTCGACCAACTCGTCGGCAGCACCGGCAGCGTGCCCGTGCCGCTGGCGGCGCCCGTGGTGCTGCCCCCGCTCGCGCCCGCCGACATCGAGGTCTGGACCTCGCACGCGGATGCCGCACACCCTGCGATCCAGCAGGCCCGGCTGGGCCTGGACGTGGCCGGGCTCGAGGTGCAGAAGGCGCAGGCCGGTCACCTGCCCACGCTCGATGCGACCCTGGGCTACAACGTCACGAACAACCCCCAGGGCACCAGCACCACGCCGGGCCGCTCGCGGATCAAGGCCCTCACCGTGGGCGTCGCGCTCAACCTGCCCTTGTTTGCCGGCTACGCGATCGAGAACCGCGTCAGGGAAATGCTGGCGCTCGAAGACCAGTCGCGCAGCGTGCTCGAGGCCACGCGCCGCAGCGTCGCGCAGGCCACCCGCGCCACCTACCTGGGACTGGTGTCGGCAGCCGGCCAGGTGAAAGCGCTGGAAGCCGCCGAGGTCTCCAGCCAGATCGCACTGGAGGCCAATCGCATGGGCTACCAGGTGGGCGTGCGCATCAACATCGACGTGCTCAATGCGCAGAGCCAGCTCTTCCAGACCAAGCGCGACCTGGCGGTGGCGCGCTATTCGGTGCTGCTCGGCAATCTCAAGCTGCGGCAGGCCAACGGCACGCTGCTGCCCGAGGACCTGAACGCCATCGATGCCGCGCTTGCGACCCACGGTCGCACCCCGGTTGACAGTGCGGCGCCCGTCTCCGTGTCCAAGAGAACGCCGGCTCGCCCATGACGAAGCGAATGTTCTTCCGAAAGACCGGCTGAAAGGGGCATGCCATGGCACGTACCGACCGCACCAGTGACTGCTTGCGGCCATGACGATGCCGAACATGCAGGTGACGCCATGCGACTGCTTCTGGTTCAGGATCGCGCACGGGTCGACGACGGCCTGTTCACCCACTTGCGCAAGGACGGCTTCCTGATCGACAGCGTCGATCGCCTCGGCGACATCGATATGCTGGAGAACGAGTCCTACGACGTACTGCTCGTCTGCTCGCAGTTGCCCGACGGATCGGGACTCGACTGGGTCCGGTCGTTGCGGCTGCAGCACATCACGACACCGGTCCTGATGCTGATGGTGGGAGCACCTCGCCCGACCGCACTCGCCGAGGCCCTCGGCGCGGGCGCGAACGACTTCGTGCTGATGCCGTGCCGCCCCGAGCTGGTGGCCGAACGGGTGCGGGCCCTGCGTTGCCGCGCCGCCGGCCTGGCAACGCCGCGTGTGCGCTGCGGCGACGTCGAGTTCGACCTGGGCAACCGGACGACGGTCCGCTGCGGCATGCCTGTCGCGCTGACCGAGCGGGAATGGAACCTGGTGGAGGCACTCGCGCTGCGATTCGATCACACGGTCCCCAAGGCCCAGGTGGAATTGCTGGTGCAGGGGATTCATGGCGCCCCAACAAGCAACGCCCTGGAAGTGCACCTGTCCAACGTGCGGCGCAAGCTCGGGCGACAGATCATCCGGACGATCCGCGGGGTCGGCTACCGCCTGAATACCTGAGCCCGGCGTCTTCAGACTCGTAAGCGTGCCGCACACAAGATAGCAACCTTAAGACGTGCGGCTGGCCAGAATCCGATCACTCGCAGAGCCCCATCACCCACCGATGGCGCCACCACTGTCGCAGCGTCCCCCCGGGGCATGAATGGCGACACCTTCTCACGCAGGTACCACCGACCCATGTTCAAGCCCTCTCCCGCCATTGTTTTCGCCAATTTCATGCAGCTGCCGACCATCGTGCCGAAAGCGGTGTGGCGCGCACTGCGCGTGGTGAGCATCCTCTCGGCCCTGGCCCTCGCCGTGATGCTGGCACTTCGACCCGCCACGACCATGCCCTTGTTCTGGGGGCTGATCGTGCCCTCGCTGCCGCTCGTCTTCATGCTGGCGCCCGGGCTGTGGCGCAACATCTGCCCGCTGGCCGCCATCAACCAGATACCCCGCAGGCTCGGCATCACGCGGGCACTCACGAGCCGCCGCCTGTCGCAGGGCGCGGCATTTCCGATCGGCATCGGCCTGCTGATCTCCGCGGTCGTCGCGCGCAAGCTGCTGTTCAACGGCAACGGCATGGCCACCGCCGGCCTGCTGGCTGCAGCCATGGGCGCAGCGCTCATCGGCGGGTTGCTGTTCAAGGGCAAGAGCGGCTGGTGCAGCAGTATCTGTCCCCTGCTTCCGGTGCAGCGGCTGTACGGCCAGACACCGTTCATCCGCATCGCCAACACGCACTGCGAACCGTGCGTGGGCTGCGCCAAGAACTGCTACGACCTCAACCCCGGCGCGGCGTATCTGGCCGACCAGTACGACCCGAACCCGGCGTACCGAAACTTCCGCAGCTTCTTCGCAGGCCTCTTTCCGGGCCTGATCCTCGGCTACTACCTCGTGCCTTCACCCAGCGAGATCGGCCCGGTCTCCACGGTCATGCAGATGCTGGTCTACATGGCCGCCAGCCTGACGCTCTTCAACCTCATCGAGATGCTGGGCAGCAAGACGCGCAATGTCTCGCCGGTGCTCTTCGCGGCGGCCGCGTTCTCCCTGTATTACTGGTTCACCGCCCCGCTGATCGTCAGCACCTTGAGCAGCCTGAGCGGAATGTCCATCGCCCCCGAAGTCGTCGCCACGCTGCGCGGCCTGACCATCATCGCGAGCCTGACGTGGATCGCACGGTCGCTGCAGGTCGAGCGCCTGTTCCTGCGCCGTGAATTGCGCAAGGGCGTCAGGGACGGTGCCCGGCTGGCACCGATCTTCATCGAGACGATGCGGCTGCACCGCAGCCCGAGCGATCCCGCGCGCAAGGCACCGGCCGCCGCCCTGCCGGCGAACGAGGCCGGTACGGCCGCGCCGGCGGATGCGTCTGCGCAGCCTGCAGAACTCTGCATCGACCCCGCCGGCACGAAGACCCCCCTGCGCAAGGGCCAGACACTGCTCGAAGCCCTCGAAGACTGCGGCGCTCCCATCAACGCCGGCTGCCGTTCCGGCGTGTGCGGCGCCGACCCGATCGCCGTCGTGTCGGGCGGCGAGCGGCTCGCCCCCATGGGCAGCGACGAGCGGGCGACGCTGGCCCGGCTCGGCTGCGCCGACGGCACCCGCCTGGCCTGCATGGCGCGGGTCCGCAATGCCGGGCCCATCCGCATCGACCTGAAGCGGGGGGCGGCCCCGGTGGTGCGCGAAACACGCAAGACCGAGGTCGTGCCCTTCGACCCGACGATCCGTCGCGTCGTGATCGTGGGCAACGGCGTGGCCGGCCTGACGGCGGCCGACCATGTGCGCCGTCGCCACCCCGAGTGCGAGATCCATCTCATCGGCCGCGAGAACCACAACGCCTACAACCGGATGGCCATCGCCAAGCTGATCAGCATGCCGACCGGCGTCCAGGGCCTGCACCTGCTCCCCGACCAGTGGTATGCCGAGCACCGTGTCACCGCGTGGCTCAACACGCATGTATCGAGCGTCGACACGCAGCGCCGCGAGCTCACGCTGGCCACGCGAGACACGCTGGGCTACGACCGGCTCATCCTGTGCTCGGGCAGTTCGGCGTGGGTCCCGCCGCTCGACGGCTACGGCATCGAAGGCAGCTTTGTCCTGCGCGACGCCGATGACGCGATGGCCATCCGCGACTACATGCAGCGCTTCCACGGCACCTCCGCGGTCGTCCTGGGCGCCGGCCTGCTCGGCCTGGAAGCGGCGCAGGCACTGGCGCAACTCGGGGCGCAGGTCCAGGTGCTGTCGAACAGCGGCCAGATCCTGGACCGGCAGATCGACACGCCGGCCAGCGCCTTGCTGGAAGCGCACCTGGCGACCCAGGGCATCCATGTCATCACCGAGGCCGACGCCGCGCAACTGGAGCCGGGCAGCGAGGGCCGCGTGGCGCAGATCGTGCTGAAGGACGGACGCCGGCTCCCCGCCGATGTGGTCGTGGTGTGCACCGGCGTGCGCGCCAATGTCGACATCGCGGAGTCGGCCGGCCTGACGCTCGGCCGCGGCATCGTCGTCGACGCACAGATGCGCACCAGTGCCGCCCATGTCTACGCCGCAGGCGACGTGGCCGAGTTCGAGGGCCACTCGATCCCCTTGTGGGCAGTGGCTGCCGAGCAGGGAGAGATCGCGGCCATCAATGCGCTCGGCGGCAAGCGCGTCTATCGTGGCCATGTTCCCGTGACCGCGCTGAAGGTCTCGGGCATCGACGTCCGCTCTGCGGGCTCCGTGCACGCCACGCGGCCCGGCGAGTTCGAGCTGACCCAGTCCGACCCCGCGCAGGGCATCTATCGCAAGCTGGTGGTCGCCGAGGGTCATCTCGTCGGCGCGGTGCTCGTCGGGTCACCGGACGAGGCGGACGAGATCATTCCGGCCGTGCGCGAACACGCGCCGGTCTCTTCGATCACCGCCTTGCTGGAGCGCGGGGACTGGGAACAGCATTCGGTGGCGTTGGCGGCCTAAGCTGTTCTGCAGATCGCTGAAACGACCGCGGCATCCCTGCCCCCGCTCGGTGTGGGAGACCGGTTGCCTGCATGGGGCACAAAGCCCTAGATGTGCAGCGCTGCCAGTGCGCCGATCACCACGCCTGCAGCCGCCACACCGTACATGGCGCGCTCCACCCACTTCTTCCGCGTGAGCAGCGCAATGGCCGCCAGTGCGATCGACACCTGCAACACCGTGGTGGCCTGCGCCCAGCGATGGTGCTGGTGCATCTGCTCCTCGGATTGCACGTCCCAGCGGCTGGCTTCGTCCTCCAGCTTCTTTGCGTCGGCCTGGATGTCGGTCTTCTCTTGCTCGTAGCGCGCGACCTTCTTCTCCCACCCTTGCCGACGGCCGTCGTCGGTGGCGGTGTCGCGTGCGAACTCGGCCAGCGCCTGCTTGGTGCTCTTCGACTGGAAGTAATTCCACTGGTTCGAAGCCTCGGTCTTCTTGATGGCCGCGTTGTTCTTGTAGAGGCCGGCGTTGGCCTGCGTGGCCCCGCCCATGTACGAAAAGATCGCACCCGCGGTCGCGATGGCCGCGGTGATCACGGCGATCTTTCCTGTCGTGCTCATGCCCTCGGCGGGAGAAGCCGCTGTGTCATGGCCGTGGCCGTGACCACTGGAAGCGGCGTGTTCGAGTTCGTGGTCGTGCGGGCCGTGCACGTGAAAGCCGTGTCCTGACATGAAGTTCTTTTCTTGGCGTTGTTGTTATGGAAATTTGAGGGGCGCGCGAGTATGCCCGGCCTTCATGACGAGGTGCCTCGGGGAAAGTCCCGTCGGCCCTCATGCATTGGATGCGCGCGTGCCTGGCGTCAGGCGCAAAGCACTTCGCGCAGGTGTTCGACGAAAGCGCGCGCCGCATCGGGAAGGCGCCGACCGGCCATGCTCTGCACCTCGAAATGCCGCTCGTTCATCTCGCGGTCGCGCAAGGGGAGCGCAACGATCGTCTGGTTCTCCAGTTGCTGGCGCAGTGCGAGCTCGCCGCAGAACGTCACCGCCTGGCCGTGGGCTGCGTAGTGCACCAGCGGGTAGAGATGGTCGCTGGTCAAGGCCGCCTCGAGCGGCAGGCGCTGGCGGGCGCAGCTGATGTTGAGCAGCTGGCGCAGCCCGTGCAGCCGCCTCGGTGACCGAGCCGACACGCGCCGAGAACAGTGCGACGGCCGTATCGACGAAGACCGGCTCACCGAAATCACCTGCTGGGGTCATGTGCCCCACCCGGTTCGCTGGATAGCTCCCGGATGGTTGCACCCACCTTGACCAGCACAACTACGTCCGCTTCGCAGCTATCGCTGTGCATGTCCAGTGTGTCCAGAGATCGTGGGCCTGGCCTGTGACGCCGCCAGGTGTTCGACCGCCGTACTTCGCACCATCGCCTCATTCCCCATGCGCTGAAGCCGACGCACAGTGATCCATTGCGGCCGGCCCGGCGTAGGAAGAGGAGACCCTCCTCCTGCACCCACCGCCATGCCCCAAGCCTCCAGCACCTCGACTGCCATCCATTGGGTTGAACAAGGCCTGGTGCCCGACGGCGCCGTTCGGCTGGGCGTGCGGCGGCTGCTGCGCCAGCGCCTGGTCGAGTTGGACAGCGGCGACCCGGAAGCCGTCGCCCTGCGTTCGGAGGCATTTTTCGATGGGCTGCGGGAGGCGCCGTTGGCCCTGCTGCCCGAGAAAGCCAACGAGCAGCACTACGAACTGCCCGCCGCGTTCTTCACCGGCGTGCTGGGCCCCCACCGCAAGTACAGCTGCTGCTGGTGGCCTGAAGGGGTGCAGACGCTCGAGCAGGCGGAGGCGGCAGCCTTGGCCGAGACCTGCGCACGTGCCGGCCTGGCGGATGGGCAGCGCATCCTGGAGCTGGGCTGCGGCTGGGGTTCGCTGAGCCTGTGGATGGCCGAACACTTTCCGCGCGCCCACATCACGGCGGTCTCCAATTCGCACTCGCAGCGACAGTTCATCACGGCCGAGGCCGCCGCGCGTGGCCTGGGCAACCTCGAGGTGATCACCTGCGACTTCAATGATTTCGAGACCGGCGAGCGCTTCGACCGGGTGGTGTCGGTGGAGATGTTCGAGCACCTGCGCAACTGGCCGCGCGCCTTTTCACACGTGGCCCGCTGGTTGAAACCGCAAGGGCGGTTCTTCATGCACGTCTTCGTGCACCGCGAAGCGCCCTACCCGTTCGAGGCGCGCGACGCCAGCGACTGGATGAGCCGCCACTTTTTCTCCGGCGGCATGATGCCGAGCGACGATCTCGCGTTGCGCTGCCAGGACGACCTGCGCCTGCTGCAGCGCTGGCGCAGGGACGGCCGCCACTATGCGCGGACCTCGGCCGCCTGGCTGGCGCGCATGGACGCCCGGCGCGCCACCCTCATGCCCCTGCTGGCCGCCGTCTACGGAGAGCGCGACGCGCCGGTGTGGTGGACTCGCTGGCGGCTCTTCTTCATCTCGGTGGAAGAGCTGTTCGGCTACGCCGAGGGCGGCCAGTGGTGGGTCGGTCACTACCTGTTCGAGAAACGGTGATGCTGTCGCTCGCATCCCTGGGTCTGGCGATCACCCTCTGCGTGGCGTTGCCGGTCTGGGTGTTCAGCGTCGTGGTGCGCGACGCCAGCCTGGCGGACCGGATCTGGTCCCTGATGATCGCGGCGCCGACGCTGGCCTACGCCGGCGCCTACGCCCGCGTGCTCGACGGCCGCAGCGCCTGGATGCTCGCGCTGCTGCTGCTGTGGGCTTGCCGACTGGCGCTGCACATCGGGCGTCGCAACTGGGGCCACGGCGAAGACCGCCGCTACCGGGCCATGCGTGCGCGCAACGAACCGCACTTCGGCCTGAAGAGCCTCTACCTCGTGTTCGGGCTCCAGGCGGTGCTGGCATGGATCGTCGGCTGGCCGCTGCTGGCCGCGTTCGCGCATCCGTCGCCCCTGTCCTGGCTGGATGGGCTGGCCCTGCTGCTGGTCGGCGGCGGCGTGGTTTTCGAGGCCGTGGCCGACGCCCAGCTCGCCCGCTTTCTGCGCGGCCCGCGCCGCGAGGATGCGGTGATGGACCGCGGCCTCTGGGCCTGGTCGCGCCACCCCAACTACTTCGGCGAGGCCTGCGTCTGGTGGGGCCTCGGGTTGGCAGCGCTGTCGGCGGGCGGATGGGCGGTGGCGTGGTGCCTGGCGTCTCCGCTGCTGATGACCGGCCTGCTGCTCAAGGTGTCGGGCGTGGCGCTGCTGGAGCACGACATCGCCGAGCGCCGACCTGCCTACCGCAGCTACGCGGCACGCACCAGCGCCTTCATTCCCTGGCCGCCGCGACGCGGCGCACGTCTATGAAGCACCGCGCCCTGGGGCTCATACTGGGGCTGATGCTGGCGCAGGCGACCTGCCTGGCCGCGGCACAGGAAGCTGACGAGGAAGCGGGCGAATGGCACTTCACCGCCACGCTCGATGGCAAGCCGATCGGGACCCATCGCTTTGTGGTCGGCGGCACGGCGGCGGCGCGCAGCGTCGACAGCCGCGCCCTGTTCACCGTGCGCATGCTCGGCATCCCTGTGTACCGCTATCGGCACCAGGCCGAGGAGCGATGGGCCGGCGACTGCCTGCGTGAGATGCGCACCGAGACCGACGACGACGGCACCCGCCAGCAGGTCGCGCAGCGCTTCGACGGCGACTGCCCGATGAGCTTTGCCTACTGGAATCCCCGGCTGGTGAAACAGCAGCGGCTGATCGACCCGCAGACGGGCAAGGTCGAGCCGGTGCGCTTCGAGCCGCTGCCCGATGCGACCCTCGAGGTCCGCGGTCAGCCCGTGCGTGCGCGCGGGTGGCGACTGCAGGCGGCGCAGCAGCGCATCCGCATCTGGTATGCCACCGACAGCAAACGCTGGATCGGGCTCGACGCCGACACCAAGGGCGACCACCAGCTGAGCTACCGACTGACCTCTCCTCCACGGAGCACCCCATGAAGCCATCCCCGCGTACCTTGCTTGCCGCCTACCTCGGGGCGCTCGTGTGTTTTCTGGTGCTCGATGCCGTCTGGCTGTCGGTCATGGGGCCGCGCCTGTACCAGCCCGCGCTCGGTGCGCTGATGGCGCCGCAGGTGGACTGGGCGGCGGCTGCGCTGTTCTATGCGCTCTACCTGCTCGGCCTGGTCGTCCTGGCGATCGCGCCTGCACTGGAAGCCGGCGAGCCCGCCGTGGCGTTGCGGCGCGGCGCGCTGCTCGGGCTCGTGGCCTACGCGACCTATGACCTGACGAACCAGGCCACGTTGCGCGACTGGCCCTGGGCCGTCACGGCCGCCGACCTGGCCTGGGGCACGGCCGTGAGCGGCGTGTCGGCGTGGGTCGCGACGCGCCTCACATCCCGACCAGCGCGCCGAAGAAACGCGCAATAGCCCCGTCGAAGCGCAGCCGGCCGTCCAGCGAGGCGAGGCAGATGCACTCGCTGCCGTCCTGGACCACCGGCTGGTGGTTGATCTCGGCATCGGCCGCATCGAAATCGCCGGCGCCGAACAAGGCCCGGCCATCGTGGAAGCGGCCATGCAGCACCTGGGTGAACTCCTGCCCCTGGTGCGTGTGCTGCGGCAGGTACTTGCCGGCCGCGATGCGCAGAAGAAAGACGTTGGCTTCCGGGGCCTCGGGCACTGTCACGCGGCTCCAGCGCATGCCGGGGCCGATCCAGCGCCAGGGCGTGGCGCTGCAGTGCGCGAGCGCGCGCGGCCAGCGCGCGCCGGGCGGCAGCGGTGGGGGCGCACTGACTCGCACGGGCGCGGGTTCAGCGCCTTCGTGCGCCTCGATCCGGGCCCAGGTGCGCGCCAGGGCGTCGTCGGCCAGGGGGGTCGGCGCCAGGTCGTCGAGCAGGATGCCGCCCACGGCATCGAGTGCGCGCGCGCGCTCGCGGCACAGCGGGCACAGTTCGAGGTGGCTGGCCAGGACCAGTCGCATGCCAGCGGGCATGTGGCCGGAGGCCCGGGCCAGCAGCAGGTCGTCGTCGGGGTGGTGTCGGATGTCCATCATCAATGTTCCAGCAGGCGGCGCAGCTGCGCGACCGCCAGGCGCACGCGCGACTTCACCGTGCCCAGCGGAATGCGCAGCTGGGCAGCGATGCGGGCATGCGGCGCGTCTTCAAAATAGGAAAGATGCAGCACCTGCTGCTGCTCGGGCGGGAGCAGGCGCAGCGCGCCGCGCAGGCGTTCGTTCAGGCGCGCGTCGTGCAGCTGGTCTTCGACGGCCGGGTCGTCCGAGGGGAGCAGATCGAAGTCGAACGCGTCTTCTGACGACTGCACACCCTGGCGCCGCCGCAGCGCGTCCACGCGCAGGTTCCGCGCGATGGCGAAGATCCAGGTCGTGGCGGCCGCCCGGGCCGGATCGAACAGCGCGGCCTTGCGCCAGATCGTCACCAACGCTTCCTGGGCCAGTTCTTCGGCCTGGATGGCCGGGCTGCCGCTGTGCATCAGGTAGTGCTTGATGCGCGGCGCGAAATGCGAGAACAGCTGCGCGAACGCGTCCCGGTCTTGCTGCTGCGCCACAGCCACCATCGCCTGGGCCCAGAGATCGTCGGGGCGGGCAGGCGGCGGGGAATCGGGGGAGACCACGGTCAAGAGGGACGCTCGTCGACTGCGGGGCACCGGAGTGCCCGCAGAGGGGTTGGACGGATCGGGAGCAGCGGCCATGTCCTGTCATACGCAAAGGAGCGGCGTTCGGATCATCGCAGCGACACGCGGGCAATCCAAATGACCATTTCCTGCGTACAGGCAGCAAGACTCGCCAAAGGCTCCCCATGCTGCCTCCTCTCGCCCCGCTTGCCCCGCCTGCCGCCTTGCCGATGCCTGCTTCGGTGTCCTCCGGCCAGCGCATCGCCGTCGTCGGCACCGGCATCGCGGGCCTGTCCTGCGCCTGGTTGCTGTCCCAGCGCCACGAGGTCACGGTGTTCGAGAGCGAGCCCCGACTGGGCGGCCACAGCCATACCGTGGACGCGCCGGGCCGGGACGGCAGCGTGCCGGTGGACACCGGCTTCATCGTCTACAACGAGCCCGCGTACCCGAACCTCACCGCGTTGTTCCAGCACCTGGCCGTGCCGACCGCGGCCTCGGACATGTCGTTCGCCGTGAGCCTGGACGCCGGTGGGCTCGAATACGCCGGCACCGACCTGCGCGGCTTGTTCGCGCAAAAGCGCAACCTGGCGCGCCCCCGCTTCTGGGCCATGCTGCGCGACCTGCTGCGGTTCTACCGCGAGGCACCGCGCGATGCGCAGGTCGCAGGCGACCAGGCGCTCGACGACTACCTGGATGCCCACGGCTACGGTCGCGCGTTTCGCGACGACCACCTCTACCCGATGGCTGCGGCCATTTGGTCCACGCCGGCGGCGCAGGTCGGTCGCTACCCGGTCGCGGCCTTTGTGCGCTTCTGCGAGAACCATGGACTGCTGCAGGTCAGCAACCGCCCCACATGGCGCACCGTGGTGGGCGGCAGCCGCGAATACGTGCGGCGCCTCAGCCAGCCTTTCGCCGACCGCCTCCAGCTGGACCGGGCCGTGCTCGAACTGCATCGCGAGCCGGCGGGTGTGCGGCTTCGCACCAACGCCGGCTGGTGGCCCGAGCGCTTCGACCAGGTCGTGCTGGCCACCCATGCGGACCGCTCGCTCGCACTGCTCGACGCACCCACCGCTGCCGAGCAGGCCCTGCTCGGTGCCCTTCCCTACAGCCGCAACCTGGCCGTGCTGCACCGCGACCCCGCCCTGATGCCGGCGCGGCGCGCCGTGTGGTCGAGCTGGAACTACCTCGGCACGCGCGGCAGCGGAGCCACCCCGACGGTGACCTACTGGATGAACCGGCTGCAGCCCCACCTGCCGCAGGGCGCGGCGGCCGAGCCGCTGTTCCTGACCCTGAACCCCGCGATCGCCCCGCGGCCCGAGCACCTGATCCGCACCGAGGTCTACGACCACCCGCTGTTCGATGCCGCGGCCATGGCCGCGCAGCGCCAGCTGTGGCAGCTGCAGGGCCAGCGCCGCACCTGGTTCTGCGGCGCCTACTTCGGCGCCGGCTTCCACGAGGACGGATTGCAGGCCGGCCTGGCCGTCGCCGAAGCGCTCGGCGGCGTGCGCCGGCCCTGGCGCGTGGCGCAGGAGTCCGGGCGCATCCACCTGCCGCAACGCGCGCAGGCCGTCGCCTCATGAACGCACACGAAGGCTCCGCGCTCTACATCGGGCGCGTCATGCACCAGCGGCTGCGGCCGAAGCGGCATCGGCTGAGCTACCGGGTCTACAACCTGCTGGTCGACATCGACGAACTGCCGCAGCTGCACGCCCGGTTGCGCTGCTTCTCGGTGGACCGGTTCAACCTGTTCAGCTTTCATGCCGCCGACCATGGCGACGGCTCGGGCCGCGACCTGCGGGCCCAGGTGGAGACGCGGCTGCGCGAGGCCGGCCTTCCGACCGGCGGCGCGATCCGGCTGCTGGCCATGCCGCGGCTGCTCGGCCATGTGTTCAACCCGCTCAGCGTCTGGTTCTGCCATGCACCCGGCGGCGCGCTGCAGGCGCTGCTGTACGAGGTCAACAACACCTTCGGGCAGCGGCACAGCTACCTGATCCCGGTCGCTGACGACGACGGCGCGCCCCTCATCGAGCAGCACTGCGACAAGCAGATGTACGTCTCTCCCTTCAACGGCATGGACCTGCACTACCGCTTTCGCATCGCGCCGCCGGGCGAGGCGGTCTCGGTCGGCATCAGCGTGCACGACGCGGCCGGTGCCGTGCTCAATGCGCGGCTCGACGGCCAGCGTGCGCCCTTGAGCGACCTGGCGCTGCTGCGCGTGTTCGTCACCCATCCGTTGCTGACCCTCAAGGTGGTGGCCGCCATCCACTGGCAGGCCCTGCGCCTGTGGATCAAGCGCGTGCCGCTGCACCCGCGACCAGCGGCCCCCGAGCGCGACCTCACCATCGTTTCTTCGAACAAGACCCCATGAGCCTGACCACACCTTCCGCCCCCGCCCTCGGTGCCGCGCCGTTCTTCTCGCCGCTGCGCCGGCTGGTGGCCCACACGCGTTTCGGCCGGCTGACCTTGAGCCTGCCGGGCGGCCGGTGCATCGAAGTGGCCGGCCGCGAACCCGGGCCGCACGCGAGCCTGCGCCTGTTGAGCTGGCGCCCGCTGCTGCGCCTGGCGCTGCAAGGCGATCTGGGCCTGGCCCTGTCGTTCCGCGATGGCGAGTGGGAAAGCCCGGACCTGCTGGCCCTGTTCGAATTCGGCCTGGCCAACGAGTCGGCCTGGGGATCGCTGCTCAAGGGGCGCGCGCTGACGCGCTGGGCTGCGCGGCTGCGGCACCTGACCCGCAGCAACAGCCGGCGCGGAAGCCGGCACAACATCGCGTTCCACTACGACCTGGGCAACGCGTTCTACCGGCACTGGCTGGACGACAGCATGCTGTATTCGAGCGCGATGTTCAGCGACGCCGACGACGACACGCTGGAAGCCGCCCAGGCGCGTCGCCTCGATGCCATCGCCCATATGCTCGACACCCCGCAAGGGGCCGACGTGCTCGAGATCGGCTGCGGCTGGGGCACACTGGCCGCGAGCCTCGCCCGCCGACACGCAGCGCGCGTCACCGGCGTCACGCTGTCGAGCGAGCAACTGGCCTTCGCCCGCGAACGCGCGCAAGTCTGGCGCGTGGCCGACCGCGTCGACCTGCGGCTGCAGGACTACCGCGACGTGCAAGGCCGCTTCGACCGCATCGTGTCCATCGAGATGATCGAGGCCGTCGGCGAGGCCTACTGGCCCACCTACTTCGTCACCTTGCGCGAGCGCCTCAAGCCCGGTGGCGTCGTGGTGCTGCAGGCGATCACGATCGCCGATGCGCAGTTCGACAGCTACCGCCAGGGGGCTGATTTCATCCAGCATTGCATCTTTCCCGGCGGCATGCTCCCCAGTCCGCGCGTGCTGCGGGAACAAGCGCAGCGCGCAGGGTTGGTGATCGAGGCGTCCCATTGCTTCGGCAAGGACTACGCACGAACCCTGGCGGAGTGGCGTCGCCGGTTCCTCACCGCCTGGCCGCAGATCGAGCCACTCGGTTTCGACGCCGCGTTCAAGCGCTTGTGGACCTACTACCTCTCCTACTGCGAGGCCGGCTTCCGCGCGGGGCTCGTTGATGTCGGCCTCTACCGGTTGCGCGCGGCTGAAGCCGGACCCGCCTGATTCGTCGGCGCAGCCTGAACCGAGCCGACTGTCGGCGTCCGGGACACAACGATGCCAATTTGGCGGTCGCGTCAGCTTTGCGCGCCGAAAAACCCCATGTCATTGCACATTCGCCCGGCCTCTTAAAGCACTGAAGCTTCACCGGCCTGCGCATCGGCGTCCAGCATCGGCACCTCACTGGCCGCCAACGGCTTGCCGATGGGCGCCCCGGCCTTCCCCACCTGGACCGCCGCCATGTCGGCATCGTTCGGGTACTGCCCCGCAATCCAATAGTCGAACACCCGTCGCACGATCGGCGCCGCATGCGCCGCACCGAAGCCCGCGTTCTCGACGATCGCCGCCACGGCAATGGTCGGGTCTTCGGCTGGGGCAAACGCCATGTACAGCGCGTGATCGCGCTGGCGCGCATCCAGTGCCTTGCCGCTCGCGCGCGCCTTCGGACTCAGGCCCACGGCCTGCGAGGTGCCCGTCTTGCCGGCCGAGGTGTACGCCGCGCCCGCAAACACGCGCGTGCCGGTGCCGCCCTTGGTCACCGCCACCATCGCATCGCGCACCACCTCGACGTGCTTGCGCGCATAGCCCAGGTCCTGGGCCGGAGGCTGCACCTGCCGCACCACCGCGCCGCTCGCCGTGTCGCGAATGGCGCGCACCAGGTGCGGCTGGTAGCGCACGCCGCCGTTCGCCAGCGTGGCGTTGGCCGACGCCAGCTGCAGCATCGTGAAGTTGTTGTAGCCCTGCCCGATGCCCAGTGAAATCGTCTCGCCCGGGTGCCAGGTCTTCATGTCGGCGCGGCGGTAGGCCGCGCGCTTCCATGCCTTGCTCGGCAGCACGCCGCGCGACTCGCCCTGCAGGTCGATGCCTGTGAACTGTCCGAAACCCAGCGGCGCCATGAAGTCGTGAATGAGGTCGACGCCCATCTCGCTGGCCAGCGAATAGAAATACGTGTTGCTCGAAAACTGGATGGCGCGGTGCATGTCGACGCCGCCCAGCCCGCCCCGATGGCTGCGGAACGTACGCCCGCCGAAGTTGTAGAAGCCCGGGTCGTTCTCCACCTTATCTGCCGTGCGCTTTCCGGTCTGCAGTGCCGCCATCGCCATGAAGGGCTTGTAGGTCGAGCCCGGCGGGTAGGTGCCGCGCAGTGCGCGGTTCAGCAGCGGGTTGTCGGGCGACTCGATCAGCGCCTTCCAGCTCTCCGTGTCGATGCCCTCGACGAACAGGTTGGGATCGAACGTCGGCTTGCTCACGAAGGCCAGCACCTCGCCGGTCTTCGGGTCGATGGCGACCAGCGCGCCCCGGCGCTCGCCGAACATGTCTTCCACCAGCTTCTGCAGCTTGATGTCGAGCGACAGCATCACCGTGTCGCCGGGTTTGGCGGGATGACGGGCCAGGCGGCGGACCGCGTGCCCGCCGGCTGAAGTTTCCATCTGCTCCACACCGGTCTGGCCGTGCAGCGCCTGTTCGTAGCTCTGCTCGATGCCGACCTTGCCGATGTAGTCGGTGCCCCGGTAGTTGGCACGCTCGTCTTCGGCCCAGTCGTCCATCGCGGTTTTCTCGCGCTGGTTGATGCGGCCGATGTAGCCGATCACGTGCGCGCCCACCTCGCCATACGGATAGGTGCGAAACAGCCGCGCCTTGATTTCCACGCCTGGGAAGCGGTAGCGCTGCGCCGCAAAGCGCGCCACCTCTTCATCGCTCAGGCGGGTGCGGATGGGAAGGGAGTCGAAGCTGCGCGAATCTTCGCGCAGGCGCTGAAAGCGGCGACGGTCCTTGGGCGTCACCTCGACCAGCCCGCCCAACTCGTCGATGACGGTGGTGATGTCGCCCACCTTCGACGGCGTGATCTCCAACGTGTACGCCGCGTAGTTGGACGCCAGCACCACGCCGTTGCGGTCCAGGATCTGCCCGCGGTTGGGCACCACCGGAACGATCGCCGTGCGGTTGTTCTCGGCCCGCCCTGACAGCTCGTCGTGCCGCACCACCTGCAGGAAAACCAGCCGTGCGCCGATCAGTCCGAAGCCGAACAGCACCGCGCAGCCGACCACCACCACACGGCGGCGAAAAAGTGCGAGCTCGGCGGCGGCGTTGCGGATTTCATTCATCTAGCGAAAGGGGATGGGGGGATGGGGAACAGAAGAAGTGGCGTAAAGCCCGATAGGAGGCCCTGTGCGCCCGAAGGTTCCGCGACCCGACTGTCATTCGACGAATGAACGCGCAGGAAAAAGTCAGCCAATGCGGCCGACGGCGGTTTGCGAAGTTTTCAAGTCACCGGACCGCGCTCCCACGCGTGCCACAGATGCATTCACCGTCCGGCCTGTGCAAGCTGATTCCGGGAGCAGCCAAGAAGCATGCCCAAGGCGGACGATGACCAACGCACCTGCATGTGGCCCGGCCGCCGCAGCGACTGCAGGACGAAAAAGCAGGTTGGCAACCCGTCCGAGTCGACCAAATATTCAGGTGGACGTCATGGAATTTGCGCAGCACAACGAAAAGGGTGTGACAGCGATGAAAGTACTCCAGAGTTGCGTCTGACCTGAGATGCCAGTTATGGTGGAGCGCTCGTCCGCGAGCCGGAGGGCCACAAAGATACAGGCAGTGACCCGCTCCGCAAACGGTCTCTCACGGAGGCGCCTATGCCGACCCTTCGCTATGCAATTCTCGAAGCCCCTTCCACGTTGGGCCTGGCGACGGACGGCGTAGAGCGCTTGCCCGACCAGCTCCTCGCCCTCGGCCTTGCGCAGCGCATCCGTGCACGCCACGCCGGGCGGCTCGCTGTGCCTCCGAAGGACCCCACGCCCGACGCCGAGACGGGCACCCTGAATGCCAGGGCCATTGCGGCGTGGTCGCCCCAGCTCGCCGACGCGGTGGAAGCGGTGCTCGACGCGGGCGAGTTTCCGATCGTTCTGGGCGGTGATTGCACGATCGTGCTGGGCTCGATGCTCGCGCTTCGACGGCGTGGCCGCTACGGCCTGCTCTTCATCGACGGCAACGCCGATTTCTTCCAGCCCGAGGCGG
Organism: Variovorax sp. RO1; assembly: GCF_002849325.1. NCBI lineage: Bacteria > Pseudomonadati > Pseudomonadota > Betaproteobacteria > Burkholderiales > Comamonadaceae > Variovorax > Variovorax sp. RO1. The sequence continues at coordinate 31,035 of NZ_PKMT01000004.1, read as the reverse complement.
AACCGAATGGCGAAGGCGCCTCGATGGACCTGGCCTTCGTCACCGGCTATGGACCGGCACAGCTGACCGACATCGAAGGTCGCGGTCCTCTGGTCCGTCCCGAAGACACTGTCGCGTTCGCGTATCGCGATCACAAGGATCAGGAAGCATACGGAAGCCAGCCGCTCCCCAAGGAACTCAAGGCGATCGACCTTCCCGCCGTGCATGCGATGGGCATCGAGGCCGCCGCGCGCGAAGCGGTCGCGCACTTGAAGCGAGAGGAACTCGACGGCTTCTTCATCCATCTCGATGCCGATTGCCTCGACGACGCGATCATGCCCGCCGTCGATTTCCGCGTGCCGGGCGGGCTGTCATGGAACGAACTGGAGGCCGCGCTTCGGGTGGCCCTGGCGAGCGGGAAGGCCGTCGGCCTCGAGGTCACCATCTACAACCCGCGCCTTGATGAGGACGGCAGCGCCGGGCGCGGCCTAGCCGATGTGCTGGCCGCAGCGCTCGGAGCCGCAGCGTCTTGAACACAGCGCGCAACGTCGGCTTGCCGGCGCAGTGGGGCACGCTTTGAACGACAGACTTTGGGTCGTTTGCCGACTGGCTGCTTCAGATCGCGCCGAATTCTGATTCAGGGCTTCCCCAATCTAGCTTTGGATGCCATCCAATCTCATCGGACGTCCTTGCACGACAGATGGCCGATCTCCCAATGAAAAAGGGCGTTCACTGAACTTCAGTGAACGCCCTTGGTCGTTGTGATGGGCTGGGGTCTACTGAATGATGTCCTGGAACGCCTACATCTACTGGGAATCTGGATCTCTTTCTTTGGTTTGTTCCCCGCTTTGTTCCCCGGTCTTCGTCTGGCAATAGCCTACGGCCCACGTCAGGGTACTTGCCCGTCCTTAGCCCCAAAGCGCTCCGCGATGACATCAGCGACGGCCTTGCTCGGCGAACGTCGTCAACATTGTTGCAAAATGTTCTCCAACCCTATTCGAAGGTTTCGGAGGGGAATCAATGGAGAGACGGCGCAAGTCCAGCATGGCCGAGGAACTCATGGATCTGGTGGCCTTGATGCCCTGATGGGCGGGCGTGGTGTTGGCACTCGTCAGCTACTGGGTGTTGCATGCCATTGCCACGCGTCCCCTGCCCGTGGCGCAGCCCGAAGCTGCTGGAAAGCATCGCGACGCCGCAGGTGCCTGCTGATCTTGCACTGCTGCCCAGCCTCGGTCTGGGCGTGCCACAGGGAGAGCATGTGTGGGCCCTGTTCGGCCCCGATGGCAGCCAGGTGGCAGTCCACCATCAGCCGCGCCTGATCACTCGCGGCATGCTGGCTCTGCGAGCGGCGGCCACTGCCGGCCTGGGCGTGGTCCAGCTACCAACCATGATGGTGCGTGAACACTTTGTCCGGGGCGAGCTCGCGCAGGTGCTTCCTGGCTGGGCTCCACGCCGCGAGATCGTTCATGCGGTGTTCTCCTCACGCCGCGGTCAGTTGCCCTCTGTGAGGGCGCTGATAGATTTTCTGGTCGCGAGTTTTGCGGCGCTCGACGAGGACTGAGTTGCGTTAGAACCCCCTCGCGTGCCCCCAGTCGGCCGTGTGGCGCCCCTACCGCCATTAAAGCCCCAGCTGCAAGGGTCGCCAGCGGCAGGCGTCAGCGCATCGGCGCGCCGCCTTCATCCAGGATGATCTGCGCCGTCAGGTGGATGTGCGCCTTGAGCAGCCGCTCCGCCTCCACGCAGTTGCGCGCGAGCGCAGCCTTCATGATCGCCTCGTGCTCGCCGAGGTCGTCGCGCGGCGCCTTGAGGTAGCGCGTCGACAGCTTGCGATAGCGGTCCGCACGGTCGTACAGCTGCGCGCGCAACTGCAGCAGCACCTTGTTGCCGCAGGCGCCGACCAGCATGGCGTGGAAATGGTTGTGCCGCTCTTCCCAGCCCGGGTCGATCGAGTGGCCGTCGCCGGCGAGCTTGTGCGCCTTCTGCAGCCGGTGATAGGCGCCCAGCACCGAGGCCTCCCAGTCATCGTCCCCTTTCGCGATGGCCCAGCGCAGGGCCAGCGCCTCGATCTCCGCGCGGGTGGCCGTGAGCTCCAGCAGTTCATCGCGGCTGACCGGCGCGACAGAGAAACCGCGCTGGTCTTCCAGCGTCACCAGCCCCTCGCTCACGAGTCGCATCAACGCCTCTCGGATCGGCGTCTGGCCCGCGCCGATGGCTTCGGCCAGGGTCGAGATCACAAGCCGCTCTCCGGGCGGCATGTGGCCATGAACGATGTCGTTGCGCAAGCGGGCCAGCAGTTGCGTGGCCTGGGTGCGTTTGATGCCCGGGGCGGGCGGTGGCGGTTCGCGAAGCGTGCTGAGGGTGGACATGGGGAATGGGCTTTCAGTCGGAGATCAGCGCGGTCAAGAGGCAGCACGCCAGTCGACCACGCGCGGCAACAACGCCGCATTCGGGTTTATACGAATTAATCAATGATCTACGATAGCTATGATTTTATAAAATCCCGACAACTGGACGAACTCATGAAAATCCTATCCTACTCGCTTGGCGACCGCACCGGCCTCGCCGTTCACACCGATGGCCGCTGGCTCGATCTGGCCTCTCGATCCGCCACGATTCCCGACGACGTGGCCGCCTTGCTGGCACTGCCCGACTGGCGCACACGGCTGGCCGACGCCCTGCGCGACGCGCCCGCGCTCGACCTGGCAAGCGTGCAACTGCTGCCGCCGGTGCGCACCGGCCAGAAGATCCTGTGCGTGGGCCTGAACTACCTGGACCACGTGGCCGAAAGCCCGTACAAGCAGCCCACGTACCCCACCTTCTTCCTGCGGGTGGCTTCGTCCCTGATCGGACATGAGCAGCCGCTGATCAAGCCGCTCGCCAGCGACGAGCTCGACTACGAAGGCGAGTTGGTCGCGGTCATCGGCAGCACCGCGCGGCATGTGTCGCCGGAACGCGCGCTCGAGCATGTGGCCGGCTACACGGTCTTCAATGAAGGCTCGGTGCGCGACTACCAGTTCAAGGCGCCGCAATGGACCATGGGCAAGAACTTCGACGGCACCGGCGCCTGCGGCCCGTGGTTCGTCACCGCGGACGAGCTGCCGGCCGGTGCGAAGGGGCTGCAGTTGGTGACGCGCGTCAACGGCGTGGTCGAACAGAAGGCCAGCACCGAAGACATGCTGTTCGACGTGGCCATGCTGATCTCTCTGGCCAGCGATGTGATGACGCTGCTTCCGGGCGACATGCTGGTCACCGGCACGCCCGCCGGCGTGGGCTTCGGCAAGAAGCCGCAGGTCTACCTGCGCGCCGGCGATGTCTGCGAGGTCGAGATCGAGCGCATCGGCACGCTGCGCAACACGGTCCAAGCCGAGCGCTGAGCGCCTCACGCCCCGCTGTCGCCTTTCGCCTTTCTTTCGACTCACGAGGATCGCCGCCATGCCCGCCGCTGATATTGCCTACGTCATCTTCGACCACGAGGACCTGGACCTCACCGGACGCTTCTTCGCCGACTTCGGCCTCGTGCCGAGCTACGAGACGGCCGACGAGATCGGCTTGCGCGCCGCATCGGCGCTCAGCGACTGTTACATCGCGCGCAAGGCGCAAGGGCGCCCGGGGCTGGCAGCGATCGGCATGCGCGCCGACCGCATGGAGATGCTGGCGCAGGTGGCCGAATTTCCCGAAGCCTCCCCGGTGGAGCCGATCGAGCGGCCCGGCGGCGGCTGGCGCGTGCGCCTGCGCAGCCCCGACGGGCTGCCGTTCGAGCTGGTCCACGGCATCGAACCCCATCGCGCCGAACTGCCGTGCCGCGAGCCGCTGCGCATCAACCACGGCCAGGCCAAGGTCCGCTACGGCGAATGGCAACGGCCCGAGTTCGAGGCGACGCCGGTGCTGCGCCTGGGCCACGTAGCCATCCTGACGCCCGACTTCCGGCGCAACGCCGAGTGGCTGCAATCGCGCTTCGGCATGGCGCCGTCCGACCTGCTGTTCGACGGGCAGCCGGAGAATTTGCTGGGCGGTTTCTTCCACTGCAAGGGCGCGGCGCGCTGGACTGACCACCACACGCTCGCGCTGTTCCCGGGCGATGAAGCGCGTGTGCACCACACCTCTTTCGAGGTGCAGGACATGGACGCCCAGTTCCTGGGCAACAAGTGGCTGCTCAAGCGCGGATGGCGTCCCTTCTGGGGCGTCGGGCGCCACATCCTGGGCAGCCAGGTGTTCGACTACTGGTACGACCCCGACGGCAACCTGGTCGAGCACTTCACCGACAGCGACCTTGTCCAGCCCGGCTGCACGCCGGGCCTGCATCAGGTCGATGACGACGCGCTCGCGCAGTGGGGACCACCCATGCCCGTGTCCGCGTTCATCGACCCCTGGCACACGCCGCGCTGAGGCGACGTCCCCGCGCCGGGAGCCGCGAGCTCCCTCCCTTTTTTGCTTTCCTTTTCCCAAAGGTGTCTACCGTGACCTCTTCAGAGATCGGCTGGATCGGCGTGGGCGCCATGGGCGCGCCCATGTGCCTGAACCTCCTGCGTGCCGGCCATCGCCTCACTGTCTGCGACCGGGACTCGGCGCGCGTCGCGTCGATGGTTGCGGCGGGCGCGACCGCGGCCGACTCACCGCGCGAGGTGGCCGCGCGCGCCGACGTCGTCTTCTCGACCATCTTCGACGACCAGGGTCTGCGCGACATCGTCGCAGGCCCCAACGGCCTGGCCGCAGGCGCCCGGCCGCAGGCTGCCTACATCGACATGAGCACCGTGTCGCCCGCCGCCTCGGCCGACGTGGCACGGGTGCTCGCGGAACGCGGCGTGGACTACCTGCGCGCGCCCGTGTCGGGCACCGTGACGCTGGCCAGCAGCGCCCGGCTCAGCACCTTCGTCTCGGGCCCGCCCGAAGTCTTCGAGCGCCTGCGCCCGCTGCTCGCCGTGCTGACAGCGCGGCAGCGCCATGTCGGCACCGGCGAAGAAGCCCGCGTCGTCAAGCTGCTGATCAACCTCATGGTGTTCATGAGCACCGCCGTGCTCGGCGAGGCGATCGACTTCGGTGAGCGTGCCGGCCTGACGCGCGACACGATCCTCGACGCAGTGAACGACAGCATCGTCGCCAGCGCGCACTACGCCGGCAAGGCCGAAAAGATCGCGCACCGCGACTACGCACCGGTCGGCCCGATCTCGCTCGTCGTGAAGGACATGGACCTCGCCCTTGCCGTGGCGAACCACCACCAGGCCGCGCTGCCCATCGCCGCGCAGGTGCGGCAATCGCTCGCGCTCATGCAGGCGCAGGGCCTGGCCGGGCTCGACGTGGCCGCACTCGCCGACCTGCCCGCGCTGCTGCGTTCCCTCTCACCCATCCAAGACCGACAAGGAGACACCCCATGACACATCGCCCCCATTCCCCTCTTCCCACTCTTTCACGCCATCCACTGCAGGCCACGCTGCTGGCCTTCGCGCTGGCGGCATCGGCTTCGACCGGCTTCGCGCAAAGCGCACCGTCCGGCGAACCGATCCGCGTCGGCGCCCTGCTCTCGACCACCGGCGGCCTCGCGGCTGTCGGGCTGCCCGAACGCGAAGGCGTGCTGCTGGCGCAGAAGGTGGTCAATGCGCGCGGCGGCATCAACGGCCGGCCGCTCGAGATCGTGCTCGAGGACGACGGCTCCAGCCCCGACTCGGCCGTCGCCAAGGCCAACGCGCTGATCCACACGCAGAAGGTGCGCGCCATCATCGGCCCGTCGGGCATTGCGCAGACCGTGGCCATCGGCGGCCTCACGCAGGCGCAAAAGCTGCCGCTCGTGGCGTTCAGCGGCATCGGCCCGGCGGTCGAGCGCGAGCGCAGTTGCGTGTTCCACATGACGCCCTCGCAGGAACTCAACGCGCGCGCCGTGTTGTCGTATGCCCGTGATACAGGCGCCAAGCAGGTGGGCGTGCTGCACGACTCCGGCTACGGCCAGGTGATCTGGAACGCCATGAAGGACCTGGGCCGCGAGTACGGCGTCACCTTCGTGCAGGTCGAGAAATTTGAGATCGCCGCCACCGACGTCACCACGCAGGCCGCGAAGCTGCGTGCCGCCAACCCCGACGCGATCATCGTCGTCTCCACCTCGGCCACGCCGTTCCGCAACGTCCGGCAGGTCCGCATCAACGCACCGATCATTGCCGTGCACGGCACCGCGAGCTACGAGCTCGTCAAGGCCATGGGCGACGCCGCCGACAACGTGATCCATTCCGAGTTCCTGGTGGCCGAAGACCCGCTGCCCTCGCAGAAGGAATTCGTCGACGCCTACAAGAAGGAGTACGGCAAGCTGCCCAAGCACTTCTCGGCTGCGGGCTGGGACGCGGTGATGGCACTGGCTGAATCCATCAAGGCCAACGGCGCCGACACCAGCAACGAGAAGCTATGCGCGGCCATGCGCCGTCCCTACGCGGGCGTGACCACGCGCTACGACTTCGCCGCACCCGACATGGGCGGCATGACGCTGGCCGGCTTCACGTACTCGAAGCTGGTCAAGGGCCAGTTCACCCGGCTCGACTACAAGGCCGCCAAGTAGGCCGCACCGTCATGACCAGCAGTCTCGTACTCCAGGCAGTCCTTTCGGGGATCGTCAACGGCTTCGTCTACGCCCTCGTCGGCATGGGCATGGCCGTCATCTTCAAGGGCACCCGCATCGTCAACGCGATGCAGGGCGAGTTCGCCGTCATCGGCTCGCTGGTGGCCGTCTTCGCATTGCAGAGAGCCGGCCTGCCCTACGCCGTCACGATCGCCGGTGGCATCGCCGCGGGCGCGGTCACGGGCTTTCTCGTCGACTGGCTGTTCGTGCGGCCCATGACCCGCCGCGGCGCAGGCGAGGAAGGCTTTCTCCTGCTGACCATCGGGCTGGCCTTCACGCTGTCGGCCGCGGCGCTGTTCTTCGGTGGCCGCGACTCGCACCTGCTGCCCGGCTTCGGCGGCGAAGGCGTGGTCGAGATCTTCGGCGCCTTTCTCACCATCCACGCGCTCTGGCTCGTGGGCATCGCGGGCGCGGTGGTGATCGCGCTGCGGCTGTTCTACACGCGCACGCTGATCGGCCTGTCGATGAGCGCCGCGTCGCTCGACCCGGACGGCGCCACCACCACTGGCATCAACGTGGCGCGGATGCGCGCGCTGACCTTCGTGCTCGGCGGCGCGCTCGGCGCCGTGGCCGGCTTGCTGGTGACGCCGTTGATCGCGGTGAACTACCAGATGGGCATCGGCCTGACGCTCAAGGGTTTCGCGGCCGCCATCCTCGGCGGCCTCAGCAACCCGCTGGGCGCCGTGGTCGGCGGCCTGGCGCTGGGCCTTCTGGAGTCGCTGGCGGTGCTGAGTTTTCCGTCGGGCTACAAGGACGCGATCGCGCTGTCGCTGCTCATCGCCATCATGATCCTGATGCCCAACGGCCTGCTCGGCCGCGCAGGCCGCAAGGGAGGTTGAAGCCATGACTGCATCGTTCCCGCTTCGCCATCGCCGCCTCGCCATCGCACTGCTCGCGCTGGCCTGGGCCGTGCTGCCCCAGCTGCTGTCACGCCACCACGTCGACATGCTCAACTTTGCCGCCATCCTCGCCATCGGCGGGCTCGGCCTGGGCTTGCTGCTCGGGCAGTGCGGCATCGTCAACCTCGCGCAGGCCGCGTTCTACGGCATCGGTGCCTACGCCTCCGCCTACTGCACCGTCACGCTGGGCTGGCCCGTGCTCGCGGGCATCGCCGTTGGCCTGCTGATCAGCGGCACGCTGGCCGCCGCGGTCGGTGCGCCGGTGCTGCGGCTGCACGGCTTCTTCCTGGCCCTGGCCACGCTGGCCATCGGCAGCATCGCCAGCGTGCTGTTCCTCGAATGGGACGGCCTTACGGGCGGCACGCTCGGCATCGGCGGCATTCCGAAACTCTCGCTGTTCGGCTTCGTGCTCGACACGCCCTCGCGCTACTACTACTTTGTGGGGCCGCTGCTGGGCCTGCTTTTGCTGCTGGCGCGCAACCTGGTCGCTGGCCGGCCCGGGCTGGCGATGCGCGCCATGCGCGACGCTGCTGCGGCGGCCGAGGTGATGGCGGTCGACATGCACCGGCTGAAGACCGTGATCTTCGTCCTGTGCGCCTTGCTGGGCTCGCTTGCGGGGTCACTGTTCGCCCACTACGTCTCGTTCGTGAGCGTGCAGAGCTTCACCGTCGAGCGCTCCATCGTCTTCCTGCTGGTGCCGGTGATCGCCGGTGCGCACTCGGTGTGGGGCGTGATCGTGGGCGCGCTGTTCGTCGCGCTGGTGCCCGAGCTGCTGAGCGGCCTGGGTGACTTTCACCAGGTGCTGTTCGGCCTGTCGCTGGTGCTGGTGGTGACGCTGCTGCCTGGCGGGCTGACCAGCCTGTGGGCGCGAGCCACCGCGCCAAGGGGGAACGCATGAACACGTTCACCCTCGACCGTCATCCGGCCGCACCGGCCGCGGCCGCCAGCACCGCGCCCCTGCTGGGCCTGCGCGGCGTGGCCCACAGTTTCGGCGGCCTGCAGGTGCTGCGCGACGTCAACCTGCAGGTTCCCGCGGGCCGCATCTCAGGCCTCATCGGGCCCAACGGCAGCGGCAAGACCACCTGCTTCAACATCGTGTCGGGCTTCCTGCGCCCGCGCGCGGGACAGGTGATGTTCGACGGCCGCGACATTGCTGCGCACAGCGTGCAGCAACGCAGCCGCGCGGGGCTGGTGCGCACCTTCCAGACGCCGCAGGTCTTCGAGCAGATGACGGTGCTGGAGAACCTGATGGTGGGCTGCTACAAGGCCACGCGCACCGGCGTTCTGCAGGCCATGCTGAACACGCCGGCCGCGCGCGCCGAGCGCGACGCGATGCGGGCATCGGCCGAAGCCACGTGCCGCCGCTTCGGGCTGGAGGCCCTGCGCGATGCCCGCGCGGGCAGCCTGCCGGCCGGCCAGCGCCGCGTGCTCGAACTCGCGCGCGCCTGCATCGGCGCACCGCGACTGTTGCTGCTCGACGAACCGTCGTCGGGGCTGAACAGCGAAGAGATCGAGCTGCTGCGCGCATGGATCCTCACGCTCAACCGCGAGGGCCTGACCATCCTGCTGGTCTCGCACGACATGGGGCTGATGACCAGCTGCGACCAGGTCCACGTCCTTTACTTCGGCGAAATCATTTCGAGCGGGACCATGGCGGCGGTGCAGGCCGACCCGCGCGTGTGCGAAGCCTATCTGGGAGTCTGAACATGCTGAAAGTACAAGGTTTGCGGGCCGGCTACGGTGGACCACCGGTTCTGCACGGTGTCGACATCGAGGTCGGCGCGGGCGAGGCGGTGGCCGTGGTCGGCGCCAACGGCGCGGGCAAGACGGCGCTGGTGCGCGCGATCTCGGGCCTGCTGAAGGCCGTGGACGGTCGCATCCTCAAGGACGGCAGCGACATCACAGCGGTGCCCGGGCATCGCCGGTCGGAGCACGGCATCGCGGTGGTGCTGGAGAACCGCAATCTCTTCACCGAGCTGTCGGTGATCGACAACCTGCGGCTGGCCGAGAGCGCCGGGCGGCGCGCGCGCCACGACAAGGCCCGCTTCTCGCTGGACGAGGTCTGCACGCTATTCCCCCTGGTCGGCGAGCGCCGCCACGCGCCCGTCGGCGTGCTCTCGGGCGGCCAGCAGCAGATGGTGGCCATTGCGCGTGCCCTGCTGCTGCAACCCGAACTGTTGATCATGGACGAGCTGACCACGGGCCTCGCGCCCAAGATCGTCAAGGAGATTCTCGGCGTACTCAACCAGCTGCGCGCGCGCGGCATGAGCATCCTGCTGGTCGAGCAGAGCATCGCCATCGCGGCCGAGATGACCGAACGCGCCTACGTGCTGTCGGTCGGTCGTGTGATCCACGAGGTGCGACGGGGCGAGTGGCCCGCCATGCTCGCCGACAAGACCCTCGTGAAGGCGTACCTCCATGGCTGAACAAGACCTGTCCGATGTGCTGCAGGCCGACGACGCGCGCTACCGCGCCATGCTGGGCGGCGACCTCACGGCCCTGGCCCAACTGCTGGCCCCGGGGCTGTCGTACACCCATTCCTCGGCCCACCGCGAAGACAGGGAGGCGTACCTGGCCTCTCTGGCCAGCGGACGCGTGCGCTACCTCGACGCACTGCGTGACGAGGCCCATGTGCAGGTCCACGGCGACACCGCGGTGATCGAAGGCCACGTGCTGCTGCACGCCATGGTCGACGGCACGCGCCGCCGCCTCGACAACCGCTTCCTCAGCGTGTGGCTGCGCGACGCCGGCCACTGGCGCATGCTGGCCTGGGCCTCCACCCCCATTCCCTTGAAGGCCGCATGAGCGGAACGGCGATGCTGATCGAACGACGACGCTACATCCTCCAGCCCGGCGGCCTGCCCGCCTTCTGGCAGGCCCAGGAGGTTCGCGGCTACGACACTGTGCGGCCCATCCTGGACCGGCTGATCGGCTACTTCTCGGCCTTGAGCGGTGCCGGCGACGAAGTGGTCCATCTCTACCGCTACGACAGCTTCGACGACTGGAAGCAGCGGCTGCACGGCCTGTACGGCGTCGCCGCGCTGGCGCCGTATTTCCAGAGCGTTCGCGCGCTGATGACGGTGCAGGAGAACGGATTCCTCGTTCCTGCGCCAGTGCCGGCCGCTAGTCCGCACTGGAGCGGCACGCACGACTGGCTGCCCTCGCATGGCCCGCTGTTCGCGTTGCGTGCAGACGGCAGCCCACCCCTCGTCGAAGAGAGCACGCGCGTGTTGCGCCCGGGCACCGTGCCGGCCTACTGGGCCGCATGGCAGGCCCACGCGCAACCCGCGCTCGAAGCCTCGGCGGGCACGCGGCTCGGCACCTTCGTGAGCCTGGTCGGGCAGCAGCACGAGATCGTCACCTACCGCGTGCATGCACACGGCGACGCGTGGCAGGCGCATCACGTGCAGCTCGCGGCGCACGAGGGCTGGCAGCGCTTCCTGGCCGCCATCGCGCCGCTGTGCGCGAGCAGCCGCCGGCAACTGCTGCGGCCGGCACCGATCCCGCAGCTGTCGCCGCTTTTCGGGGATGCGCCATGACGCTCGATGACGCCGGCTGCGACCTGCTGTTTCGCGAGGCCCGCAGCCACAACGCATGGCGCGACGAACCTGTCAACGATGCACAGCTGCGCGCGCTCTACGACCTCATGAAGTGGGGCCCGACGAGCGTGAACTGCTCGCCGGCTCGGCTGGTCTTTCTGCGCACGCGTACGGCCCGCGAACGGCTGCTGCCACTGCTGGCGCCGGGCAACGTGGAGAAGACGCGCACCGCGCCGGTCACCGTGATCGTCGGCTACGACACGCACTTTCACGCGCACCTGCCGACCCTGTTCCCGCACAACCCTGCCGTGCGCGAGAACTTCACCGGCGCGTCGCGCGCATCGCACGCCGAGACGACCGCGTTTCGCAACGGGACGCTGCAGGGCGCCTACTTCATCGTCGCCGCACGGGCGCTCGGGCTCGATTGCGGGCCGATGTCCGGCTTCGATCACGCGGCGGTGGACGCCGCGTTCTTCGCGGGCACCGGCGTGCGCTCCAACTTCTTGTGCAACCTCGGCCACGGCGCGCACGAGGGCCTGTTCGGGCGCAGCCCGCGCCTGGACTTCGACACGGCCTGCACGCTGATCTGACCCACCGCCGACTCACCGACTGGAGCCACGAATGCACACACCGATCGACCTGGTGACCCTGGTCATCCAGCACCAGATCCGCCCGAACACCCATGCGCAGTACGAGGCCTGGCTCAAGGACATCGCACGCGAGTCGCAGCGCTTTGCGGGGCACATGGGCGTCAACATCATCCGGCCCCACGGCGCCGCCACGACCTACGCGATCGTGCTGCGCTTCGACTCCCACGAGCACCTCACGGCGTGGATCGACTCCGACACCCGCCGGGCGCTGCTGGCGCGCGTCGAGCCGCTGTTCCTGCGCGCCGAAGAGGTCGAGATCGAGACCGGCCTGGAGTACTGGTTCACCCCGCCCGTTGCCAAGCCACTGCACGCCAGGCCGTACAAGCAGTTCCTCGTCACCCTGTCGGCGATCTTCCCGCTGACGCTCATCGTGCCCTGGGCCCTGCATCCGCTGGCGCGCTGGCTGCCGCTGCTGGGCTTGCCACTGGTCGCCCGCTTCGTCGATGCCGCCGTGGTGGTGGCCTTGATGGTCTACGTGATCATGCCGCGCTACACGCGCCGCGTCGCCGGCTGGCTGTTCCGCTGAACCGCCGCCCGCACCATTCATTGAAAAAAGAAGGAGACGCTTCCATGCGCAAGATTGAAGTTCCGGTGCTGGTCGTCGGCGCCGGCCCCGCGGGTCTCTCGACCACCTGCCACCTGGCCGCGCAGGGCATCGAGACCCTGACGCTCACCCGCTTTCCCGGCACCGCCAACTCGCCGCGCGCGCACATCACCAACCAGCGAACGATGGAGATCTTTCGCGACCTCGGCATCGAACAGCGCGTGATGCAGGCGGCCACGCCCCACCACCTGATGAGCAACAACGTGTGGGCCACCAGCTTCGCTGGCACCGAAATCGCGCGCCTGCAGACCTGGGGCTCCGGGCCCGAGCGGCGCGCCGACTACGAGCTGTCCAGCCCCTCGTCGATGTGCAACATCCCGCAGCACCTGATGGAGCCCATCCTGCTCGACACGGCGCGCGAGCGCGGCGCCGGTTTCCTTTTCAACACCGAGCTGGTGTCGATGCGGCAGGACGCGCACGCCGTGCATGCCGTGTGCCACGACCGCGTCAGCGGCGAACACTTCGAGGTGGTGTCGCGCTACGCGGTCGGCTGCGACGGCGACAACAGCGTGGTCTGCCAGCAGATCGGCTTCGAGACCGAAGGCCAGATGGGCCTGGGCGCGGCAGTCAACTGCTGGCTCGAGGTAGACCTTGCCAAGTACACGGCGCACCGCCCCGGCGTCCTGTACTGGATGGCGCAGCCGGGCAACGACTACTGGGTGGGCAGCGGCACCTACATCTGCGTGCGGCCCTGGAACGAATGGGTGCTGCTGTTCATGTACGACCCTGCGGCCGGCGAGCCCGACCTCAGCGAGGCGGCCGTGATGGCACGCGCCCGCGCGACCATCGGCGATCCGGACATCCCGATCCGCGTGAAGGCCGTGTCGAAGTGGACCATCAACCAGGTCGTGGCACGCCAGATGAACAAGGGGCGCGTGCTGATCGCTGGCAATGCAGCGCACCGCCATCCGCCGGCCAACGGCCTGGGCACCAACACCTGCGTGCAGGACGGCTTCAACCTCGGCTGGAAACTCGCGATGGTGCTGCGCGGCCAGGCCGGCCCCGGGCTGCTCGACAGCTACACGCACGAGCGGCTGCCGGTCGGGCGTCAGGTGGTGGAACGGGCCATGAAGTCGGTGCGCGACATGCGGCCGATTTCCGAGGCGCTGGGCTTCGAACCCGGACAGGACGAAGCGGCCGGCTGGGCCAACGTGGACGACCTGTTCGCCGACACGCCGCACGGCCGCGAGCGCCGCCAGGCCCTGCGCGACGCCGTCGAGCTGCAGAACTACCAGTTCAATTGCCACGGCGTCGAGATGGGACAGGTCTACGCCTCGTCGGCGGTGGTGCCCGACGGCGCCACGCGTCCCACGCCCGAGCGCGACCCGGAGCTTTACCACCACGCGAGCACCTTCCCGGGCGCCAGCCTGCCGCACGCCTGGCTGCAGCGCGGCCAGGAACAGCTGTCCACACTCGACCTCGTTGGACGCGGTCGCTTCACGCTGCTGACGGGCGTGGGCGGTGACGCCTGGCGCACCGTGGCGGCGCAGGTGGCCGCGACGCTCGGCGTGCCGATCGATGTCGCATCGATCGGCGGTCCACGCTGCGACGCGCAGGACGTGTACGGACGCTGGGCTGCGCTGGCGGACATCTCGGAATCGGGCTGCCTGCTGGTGCGCCCCGACCGGCACATCGCCTGGCGCCAGCAGAACGACAGCGGTGCCCGGCCGGCATTGCTCGAAGCCACGCTGCGCGGCATCCTCGATCGCCCGCTGTCCCGTTGAGAAGCCTCGCACCAAGGAGCCTGCCATGTCACGCAACCTGCCCGGTGAGTCCCGCTACGGCGTTCATTCGATCGATCACTTCGCGCTGGAAGTTCCGGCACTCGCCACGGCCGAGGCGTTCTTCAGCCGCTTCGGTCTCGACGTGTCACAAGAGGCCGGCCGCCTCGCCCTGCGCACCGTCGGCGATCCCCGGCCATGGAGCTACATCCACACCGGGCCCACCAAGCGCCTGGCCTACCTGAGCTTCAACTGCTTCGCCGGGGAGTACGAGGGCCTCGTGACCCAGATCCAGGCGGCGTCAGGCGTGACACCGGCCGCGCACACGGCCTACGTCTCGCCCGAAGGTTTCTGGTTCCATGACCCGGATGGCAACCTCATGCAGCTGCGCGTCGGGCCGAAGCGCACGCTCTCGGCACCGCAGCCGCTGGCGACCCCGGAGCACCGCCCCGGCGAACGCGGCGCCGTGCCGCGCAGCCAGGCGCGCAAGGTGCACCCGACGCGGCTGTCGCACGTGCTGCTGTTCACGCCCGACGTTCAACGCGCCGTCACCTTCTGCCACGACGCGCTAGGACTGCGGCTGTCGGACCGCTCGGGCGACCTCGTCGCGTTCAACCACGCCAGGCACGGCAGCGACCACCACCTGGTGGCGTATGCCAAGAGCAGCGCGCGCGGCTGGCACCACAGCTCGTGGGACGTGCCGGGCATCAACGAGGTGGGCCAGGGCGCCGAGCAGATGCGCCAGGGCGGCCACCACGCGGGATGGGGCACCGCCCGCCACGTGCTCGGCTCCAACTACTTCCACTACGTACGCGACCCGTGGGGCTCCTTCGCCGAGTACTCCGCCGACATCGATTTCGTGCCCGCCGGATCGACCTGGCCCGCCGGCGACTTTCCACCGGAAGATTCGCTGCATGCGTGGGGGCCGGATGTGCCGGAGGATTTCATTCGCAACAGCGAGGCCTGACGCGCCCGCACCACCGGCGCGAGGCGACCGCGCTCAGCGGTCCAGCACCGCGTGCGGCCAGCGCCCCGCGTCCACGCGCTCCTGCACCACGGCGCGCAGGATGTCGATGAGCACTTCGGTCGCGCGCGACGGCGGCCGGTCAGAGGCGCGGGCCAGCACGCGCCGCAGCCGCAACCCCTCGATGGGAATCGCGACCAGGCGGCCGGCCTCGATCTCGTCCTGCACCACCGCCGCGAAGTGGACCGTGAGGCCCAGGCCCTCTTCCACCAGACGGGCCGCCACGCTCAAGGTCTCGACCTCGACCACGGGGTTCAGCACCACGCCCGCGCGCGCCGCCGCCGCTTCCAACTCGAGCCGCACGCCCGACTTGGACACGCCCGTCATCACCAACGGCAGGCCCGCCAGCCGAGGCAGCTTGATCTTCGTCAGGCGCAGCAGCCGCGCGTCGTCGGTGCGGCCGATGAGGCACAGCGATTCGGTCATGAGCGGCGTGGCCAGCACGTTGGCCAGCTGCATCGGACCGTTGAGGATCGCGACGTCGACGGCCCCCTGCTCCAGCATGCCCAGCAGCGATTGCGAGAAGCCTTCGACGATGCGCAGCCGCACATCGGGAAACTGCTCGCGCACCGCGCGCGCCAGCGGCACCGCGAGCAGCAGCGCAAGCGCGGGCGACAGGCCGATGGCCACCGGCCCGCGCGGGTCGCGCTGGCGCGCCGTCATGTCCTGCTTCATCTGCTCGGCATAGCGCAGCAGGAACGATGCGCGCTCCATGAGAAACACGGCCTCCTCGGTCGGCGTGGCGCCGCGCGCGTGCCGCTCGAACAGGCGCACACCCAGCTCTTCCTCGAGCAGGCGGATCTGCCGGCTCAGCGCCGGCTGCGCCACATGCAGCACGGCAGAGGCGCGCCCGTAGTGCTGCTGCGTGGCGAGCACCACGAAATACCGAAGCTGTCGCAGGTCCATGCAGGGGTTCCAGGTCGTTGCCGCAAGAGTGTTGGATGGGCATCACACGCCCCATACCGAAATGTTATCGAATCGCTCGAAAAATGGTAATGGACGCATGAAAGACCGTTGCCTACAGTGGGCCTCGCAGAACGTAAACCGCTGCTTTTTCGACGACTCCGAACCTCATCGCATCAAGGAATAGACATGGACCCCACCCTCCAGGAAATGGAATCCACCCGCATCGCCCGCTGGGGCAAGGTCGCGCCCTACGGCGAGACCTTCATCGAGAGCCGGCTGCCGGGGATGAAGAAGAACATCTACAAGATCATGAACCGCGGCGTCCTGGAGAACAAAGGCGTCCAGCCGGCAATTCCAGGCAACCACCGCTTCGGCGTGACCTTCATCGAAATCCCGGTTGGCCAGGGTGCCAGCCTTCACGCACACAAGACCGAGGAAGTCTTCTGTCCGCTGAACGGGCAGATGGAGGTCATCTGGGGCGAGAAGGGCCAGTACTCCGTGATGCTCAACCAGTGGGACGTGATCTCGTGCCCCATCGGCGTGATGCGCGGTTTCCGCAATCCGAACGATCACGCGCTGGTGGTGTATTCGGTCGTCGGTGGAACCGACGAAGAATGCGGACGCATCGCCTGGCACGAGGATGTCGTCAGGGCTGCAGAGGCCACCGGCCTGGTCTACGGAACCGACGGCTACATCAAGGAGACGGCGTCGGAAAGCAAGTAGTCGCCGCGCCGACCGCCCGAACTGCGCAAGGCTCACAGGCACCACCCGAGGAGACAAAAAAAATGACGATCCCCCACGACTTCCAGGCCGCACACCGCATGCCGACATGCGGCGTGGCGTACGGCATGAACCGGAGACACGTCCTCGCCGCGACGCTCGCGGCGCTGGGCGCCGGCCTGGTCCGCGCCCAGCCGGCCTGGAGCCCCAAGGGCCCCGTGCGCATCGTCGTTCCTTTCGCCGCCGGCGGCACCTCGGACATCATCGCGCGCATCGTGGCCGTGCGGCTCGCGCAAGCACTGGGCCAACCGGTGCTCGTCGACAACCGCGTGGGCGCCGGCGGCAACATCGGCATCGCGTCGGTGGCGCGCGCCGCACCCGACGGCCAGACGCTGCTGCTGGTCTCGTCCGCCTTCGTGACCAACCCGGCCCTGTTCGCCGACAAGCCCCCTTACGACCCGCTGCGCCAGTTCGCACCGGTGTCGCTCGCCGTCAGTTCGCCCGACGTGATCGTGGTGCCGGCGACGAGCCCGCTCACCAGCCTGTCGGCGTTGATAGACGCCGCCAAACGCCGGCCGGGCGCGCTCACCTACTCGACACCCGGCAAGGGCAACAGCGTGCACCTGGGCGGTGAACTGCTCTGGCAGCGCGCCGGCATCGAGCTGCTGCACGTGCCCTACAACGGCGCGGCCCCGGCCGTGCAGGCGGTGCTCGGCGGACAGGTCGATTGCGCGCTGACCGCATTGCCCGCTGCCAAGGCCCACATCGCGGCGGGCACGCTGCGGGTGCTGGCCGTCGGCAGCCGCGCACGCTGGGCCGAGCTGCCACAGGTGCCGACGGTGGCGGAGTCGGGTTTTGCCGGCTACCGCTCCGAAACCATGCAGGCGCTGTTCGCGCCGGCGGGCACGCCCACCGCCGCCATCGAGCGACTGCACACCGAGGTGCGGCGCATCCTCGCGCTCGACGACGTGCAGCGCCAGACGCGCGAGCTCGGCTTCGAGACGGTCGCAAGCCTGCCCGCCGACCTCGCCGCGCGCGTCGCCGAAGACGTGCCGCGCTGGACCGCCGTCGCCACCCGCGCGCGCATCCGCGCCGACTAGCCGGCCCCACGCCCCTTCACCCCCAGCGGTGCGCCGATGCGGGCCGGGCGGCGCCGTGCCGATTTCGTTTTCTCCACTCTCCAGGACTTCCCATGATTTCTGTCGCCGAGACCCCCACGGACACCGAGGCACCGACCGCCCAGCGCTCGATTCCCGCCAACGCCGAGGCACTGCTGCAGGCCGTTCTGGCCGCCAACCAGGGCACGCACGACGCACGCACCCGCACCGTGCTCGACGCGATGATCCGCCACCTGCATGCCTTCGCCACGGAAGTGACGCTGAGCTACGAAGAGCTCTTCAAGGGCCTGGACTTCATGGTCCGCATCGGCCAGGCCACGGGCCCGCGCAAGCACGAAGGCATCCTGCTTGCCGACATCCTCGGCATGGCCACGCTGGTGCTGCTGATGGACGCCAAAGCCGTGCTCGCCGCGGGCGGCACCGAGCCGGCGCTCATCGGGCCCTTCTGGCGTGCGAACCAGCCGGTGCGGCCCAACGGCGTGCGCATCGCGACCGACGACACGTCCGGCGAAACGCTGCACGTGAAAGGCCGCGTGCTCTCGCTGGACGGTACGCCCATCGCCGGCGCCCGCATCGAGACCTGGCAGGCAGCCCCCAGCGGTCTGTACGAAAACCAGGACCCCGAGCAGGAAGACATGAACCTGCGCGCTGTCTTCGAGACCGACGCCGACGGCCGCTTCTGGTTCGAGAGCGTGCAGCCCTCGGGCTACGGCGTTCCCACCGACGGCCCCTGCGGCGAACTGCTGGCGCTGCAGAACCGCAGCCACATGCGCCCGGCGCATCTGCACTTCATCGCCATCGCGCCCGGCCACAAGGTGCTGACGACGCAGATCTTCGATGCACGCGATCCGTACGCCTACAGCGACGCGGCCTTCGGCGCGGTCGGTTCGCTGCTGCGCGACTTCGAACCCGACAGCGCGGGCCACTTCCACCTCGACTTCGAACTGCGGCTGGAGCCCGGCGAAACGCGCCTGCCCACGCCGCCGCTGCCCTGAACGCACACACGCACGCATTTCCTTCACTTCACTTCGCACCACGAGACATCGCACCATGAGCACACCACCGCGCGCCCTTCGCCTCAGCGCCAAGGCCCCGAGCCCCGAAGCACTGAACCCCGACCTGATCGACATTGCACAGCCCGAAACCCCGCCCGGCTGCGCCATCGTCGAAGTCCTTGCCGCGGCGATCAACCCAAGTGACGTCAAGGCGGCGCTGGGCCTGATGCCGTACGCCATCTGGCCCCGCACGCCGGGACGCGACTACGCCGGGCGCGTCGTCGCCGGCCCGTCGGAATGGATCGGCCGCGCGGTGTGGGGCACCGGTGGCGACCTCGGCATCACGCGCGACGGCACGCATGCGCGCTACCTCGTGCTGCCCGTGGCGGCGCTCGTCGCCAAGCCGGAGCGCATCGCCATGGCCTCGGCGGCCACGGTGGGCGTGCCCTTTGTGACAGCATACGAAGGACTGCGTCGCGCCCACCTCGCAGGCCCCGGCCAGACCGTGCTGGTGCTGGGTTCGAACGGCAAGGTCGGCCAGGCCACGGCACAGTTGGCGACGCGTGCCGGCGCACGTGTGATCGGCATCGAACGCGGCGCCACGCAATACACAGGCCATGCCAGCGCGCAGGTCGAGGTGATCGACGGCACGCGTGACGACATCGCGCAAACCGTCCTGTCGATGACCGATGGCAAAGGCGTGGACATTGCCTACAACACCGTCGGCTCGCCGTACTTCGCGGCAGCGCTTGCGTCGCTCAAGGTCGGCGGCACCCAGATCCTGATCTCCACGCCCGATCGCAACGTGCCCTTCGACATCATGGCGTTCTATCGCCGCGACCTGCGCATGCTCGGCGTGGACAGCCTGAAGCTCACGGCCAGCCAGTGCGCCGAGGTGTTCCGCACGCTGCTGCCCGGCTTCGAGGACGGCAGCCTGCAGGGCTTCGATGTGAACGACGGCTCTGTGCTGCCGCTGGACCGCGCGCGCCAGGCCTACCTGCAGGTGCTCGAAGGCTCGATGGAGCGGCTGGTTCTCGCGCCCTGAGCGGCCCCGGGGCGCCCTGCCCCCGCACATCACTTCGGGGCCTGCCCGCAGGCAGGCCCTTCCCCACGAACAACAAGGAGACAACGATGGACATTCATCGCAGGACATTGCTTCGCCTCACGGCAGCCGCAGGCGGCATCGCCACCCTTCCCGCCGCGGTCTTCGCGCAGCCCGCCTACCCGAGCCAGCCGGTGAAGCTGGTCATTCCCTTCACCGCCGGATCGACCACCGACGTGGTGGGCCGCATCGTCGGCGAACGGCTGCAGCAGTACCTCGGCCAGCCTTGCGTGGTCGACAACCGGCCCGGCGCGGGCGGCACGCTGGGCGCCAGCGCGGTGGTCAATGCCGCGGCCGACGGCCATACGGTGCTGATCCACTCGACCGGCCACGTGGCCAACGCCGCGCTCTACCCCGGGCTCAAGTACGACACGCTGAACGACTTCACGCCGGTCACCATGCTGGCGTCGATGCCCAACGTGCTGGTGGTGCCGCCCGACCGCGGCTTCGCCTCGCTGCAGGACCTCGTGCGCAAGGTGAAAGCCGGCCCGCAGAAGTTCGTGTACGGCTCGTCGGGCAGCGGCAGCGCCTCGCACATCGCGGGCGAGAAGTTCCGCATCGCGACCGACATCGAGGTCGCACACATCCCCTACCGCGGCACGCCACAGGCTCTCACCGACCTCATGGGCGGGCGCCTCGACTGGTTCCTTGCGCCGCTGGCGCTGGCCGTCCCGCTGGTGCAAAGCGGCAAGCTCACGGCGCTGGCCATCGGCGCACCTCGCCGCTCGCCGCTGCTGCCGCAGGTGCCGACCACCACCGAAAGCGGCTTCGGCGATGCGGACCACCGCTTCTGGGTCGGCATGTTCGTGGCGGCGAAAACGCCGGAACACACTGTCGCGCGCCTGCATGCCGAGACCGTGCGTGCGCTGAAGACCGACGAGGTGCGCGCGCGCCTGGAAAAGCTCGGCGCCGACGCCGCACCGATGCCGCAGCAAGCCTTCGCGCAGCAGGTGCGCGAAGAGATCGTGGCCACCACCGCGCTCATCCGCCGCGCCGGCATCCGCATCGACAGCTGAACTCCCAACCAACCGCTCCGCCTCGAAAGAAAAACATGAGACAACAACACAGACTTCTGCTGGCGCTCGCAGCCACCGGTGCCCTCGGCGCCGCGCACGGCCAATCGTCCGTCACGGTGTTCGGCAGCATCGACCTGAACTTCACCTATTCGAAAGCCGGCAACGCCTCGACCAAGGCCATGGACCAGGGCGGCTACCTGTTGCCCAGCCGCCTGGGTTTTCGCGGGGTGGAAGACCTGGGCGGCGGCCTCGCGGCCGGTTTCTGGCTTGAGACCGCCGTGCTGCCCGACACCGGCGAAACGCAAGGCGGCTTCGGCCGGCGCTCCACCGTGAGCCTGATGAGCAAGGACCTCGGCGAGCTGCGGCTGGGCCGCGACTACACGCCCACGTTCTGGAACGTGTCGAGCTTCTCGCCATTCGGCACGGTCGGCGTCGGCGGCAGCAGCAACATCGTCGAAGGCTGGCCGCTCGGCCTGGGCCGTGCGCGCACGCAGGCCCGCGCCAGCAACTCGGCCGGCTACTTCCTGCCGCGCGGCCTCGGCGGCCTGTACGGGCAGTTCATGTTCGCGGCGGCGGAAGGCGCAGAAGGCGCCGGCTACCGGGGCGGACGGCTGGGCTACGAATCGGGCCCGGTCAATGTGGCAGCGGCTTACGGTCAGACCGCCATCGGCCCCGACGACTACCGCACGGTGACCGTCGGCGGCAGCTACGACTTCGGCGTGGTCAAGGCCTATGCCAACTACCTGCGCCATCGGCTGGCACGCGAGCGGCAGACGAACGCGCTGATCGGTGCATCGGTTCCCATCGGTGCGGGCCAGATCCGCGTGTCGTTCGCGCGCTCCGAGCGCTCCGGCCCCGGCCTCGAGACGGACGGCACCGCCCGTCAGTTCGCCATCGGCTACGCGCACCACCTGAGCAAGCGCACGACGCTGTACAGCGCCTACTCGCGCATCAGCAACCGTGGCAATGCCGCCTACGTGGTGGCCGATTCGTCGCCGGCGGGCATGGCGGGCCGGCGCTCGTCGGGCATTCAGCTCGGCGTGAACCACGCCTTCTGAACGCGGCCCATGAAACGACCGATACGACAACGGCTCGTCGTGGCAGCCGCTGCGGCGCTCGCGCTGCTGTGGCTGCCTGCGGCGCACGCTGCCGACACCCTGCTGCTCAACGGTGAACTCCTCACGATGGACCCCGCCAAGCCCCACGCGCAGGCGCTCGCGGTGCGCGGCAACCGCATCGTCGCGGTCGGCTCCAACGCCGCCATCCGCAAGCTGCGCACCGCGCACACCCGCGTCATCGACCTGGGAGGAAAGACGGTGGTGCCCGGGCTCATCGATGCGCACATCCACGCCATCCGCGGCGGCCAGGGCTTCACCTTCGAAAGCTACTGGTACGAACAGACCACGCTGTCCGGCGCGCTCGACCAACTCGCGCAAGAGGCCGCGAAGCGCGGGCCCGGCCGATGGGTCGCGGTGATGGGCGCGTGGCATCCGGCGCAGTTCGCCGAACAGCGCGCGCCGACGCCGCAGGACCTGAGCAACGCCCTGCCGCACAACCCGGCCTACGTGCAGTACCTGTACGACTACGCCGTCGTCAACAACCAGGCGATCGACGTGCTGGGGCTGGACACCGGCGCCGCGCTGCCGCCCGGCATCACGGTCGAGCGCGATGCGCAAGGCCGTGCCACCGGCAAGCTGTTCGGCGGCATCGGACCTTTCTCTGCCTTGTTCGCACGCATCAGCGCGCGCCCCGAGCCCGAGAACCGCGCCAGCCTGCAGGCCTTCTTCCGCGAACTCAACCGCCTGGGCGTGACCGGCGTCGTCGATCCGGCCGCAGGCGACCACGCCATCTACAGCCCGCTGTTCACGTTGTGGCGCGACAAGGCGCTGACCGTGCGCGTCGCCTACCGCGCATCGGCCCTCGCGCCCGGCAACGAGACCGCCTGGTTCCAGACCAGCCTGGCCTACCTGCCGCCGCTGTTCGGCGACGACATGCTGCGCTTTCTCGGCGTGGGCGAAGTTCTGGCCTTCGGCATGAACGACGGCGTGCGCATGAGCGCGGGCTTCAACCCGCCGCAGTCGGCGCGCGATGAGCTGGCGCAGGCCGCGCTGTTCGCGGCCGAGCGCCGCTATCCGCTGGAGATCCACGCCTACACCGAAGACGGCGCGAAGGCCATCCTCGATGTGCTCGAGAAGGTCGCGCAGACGCGCCCCTTCAAGGACCTGCGCTGGGCCCTCACGCACATCAACACAGGCTCCGAACAGACCTTCGAACGCATGCGCAAGCTGGGCATGGCGTACACCGTGCAGATGGGCCCGTACTTCGAGGCGCCCGCGATCCAGGCGGCCCACGGCGCCGAGGCCGCGCAGGCCTCGCCGCCCACGCGCCTGGCACTGCAGAAGGGCTTGATGGTGGCCGGCGGCACCGACTCCACGCGCGTGGGCGTGATCAACGTGTGGCGCGCCATCGAGTACCACGTGACGGGCCGCGCCGTCGGCGGCGCCGTGCAGCGCCGCGCCGACCACCTGCTCACGCGCGAAGAAGCCTTGCGCCTGTACACGGCCAACGCCGCGTGGCTCGCCTTCAGCGAGCCGCACCGCGGTTCGTTGGCGGTGGGCAAGCTCGCAGACTTCGCGGTGCTCGATGCGCCCTTCCTCACGGTGGCACCCGACGCGATTCACAAGATCCGCTCCGTGCTGACCTTCGTCGACGGCAAGCCCGTGCACGTGGCGCCGCGCCACGGCGCCGCGTTGCCACCGCGCACCGATGCACGCGTGCTGAAGGCCATCGGCCACCTGCACGACCACGGCGATGACGCCGCAGGTGCGCCGCCTCGCCATTGACCGGTTGCCGTCGGAGCGCATGGCCAGCCGCATCTCAGTTCTGCGCCGAGATCTTCTCGTCGCGGACCACCTGGGTCCAGCGCGTCACTTCCTTCGCGACGAAGGCCTGCGCCTCCGCCGGCGTGGTGGACCACGCATCGGCCGCCTGCAGCCGCAGGCCTTCGGCGACCTCGGGGCGCTTGAGCGTGACGCGCACCATCTCGGCGAGCTTCGCGACGACGGCCGGCGGCAGGTTCTTCGGCCCGCCCAGGGCATACCAGGCGGTCACGTCGAAATCGGGCAGCACGGTTTCAGCGAGGGTCGGCACGTCGGGGTACAGCGCGAAGCGCTGGCGCGAGGTCACGGCGAGCGGCTTGACCTTGCCGCTGTCGATGTAAGCGCTCATGCCCGCCATCGACGTGACGATGATCGGCACCTCGCCGCTCACCACCGCCAGCGCGGTGGCGCTGCCGCCGCGGTAAGGCACATGGTTGAAGCGCACGCCCGCCCGCGACTGCAGCAGCGCCGCGGCCAGGTGCATGCCGCTGCCGTTGCCGCCGGAGCCGTAGTCGATGGTGCCGGGCGCGGCCTTGGCCTTCTTCATCAGCTCCTGCACGGTGACGAACTTGGCGTTGGGGTTGGCGATGATCGCGAACGGGCTCTGCGCCACCATCGAGATCATCGTGAAGTCGTTCACCGCGTCGTAGGGCAACGCGCCGTACAGGCTGGGCGCCGCCGCATGGCCGGAGGCCATGAGAAAGAGCGTGTAGCCGTCGGGTGCGCTACGCGCCACATAGCGCGCGGCCATCGTGCCGCCCGCGCCCGGCTTGGCCTCGACGATGGCCGACTGCTTGAAGTGCTCGTGGAACTGTGCGGCCAGCAAGCGCGCCAGGTGGTCGATGGGCCCGCCCGGCGCAAAGCCGTGCACGATGCGCACCGGCCGGTTCGGCCAGCTGTCGGTGGCCTGCGCGTGCGAGGCCACGGCGCCCAGTTGCAGCGCGGCGAACGCGAAGAGTCTCAGTATTTTTTTCATGGTGGGGTTTGCGAAGACAGCGCCTCAGACGAACTTGATGCTGGCGGCCTGGGCCCCCACCCGCTCCTGCGCTTCCACCAGCCGGGCCTTGAGGTTCGCCCAATCGACACCGAGCATCTTGCCGTGCCGCTTGCGCGCCTTGCCGGCGATCCACACGCTGTCGACGTCGGGCGTGCCGGCGAAGGTGACAACACGGTCCGCGAGGCTGCCGGCCATGCCGAAGCCGATGCGGTCGGTGCTCAGCAGCACGAGGTCGGCGCGCTTGCCGACGGTGATGGTGCCCGTCACGCCGCCCAAACGAACCGCCTGCGCCCCCATCGAGGTGGCGAAGTCCAGGATGTCTTCCGACGTGTACCGGCCGACATACCCGCGGCATTCGGGGTCGAGGTACAGGCTCCAGAACGTGGCGCGGATGTGCTCGAAGTAATCACCCGTGAGCGCAAGCGAGATGTCGATGCCCATGCCCGTGGGCACGCCGGCCGCGCGTGCACGCCCGTGCACCGACGGGCCCTTGCTCGGCGACATCACGTACGGGAACTCGCCCATCGCGGTCGCGCAGATCATGCCGCCGGTGTCGCGCAGCATCTTCAGCTCGTCCGACGTGAACCGGTTGGCATGGGTGGCCTGGTAGTCGGGGCCGAGCAGGCCGGCTTCATGCAGGTCGGGCATGCCCGAATCGCGATGCCCCATCACGCCCGGTGCGTGGGGCCGCTCGGGCTTGTGGATGTGGGCCGCGAGCATCTTCACGCCCATGCCGCGCGCACGCGTCCATTCCTTGCGGATGTCGTCGATGCGGCTGCCGTTGTTGCCGCTCGGTGCCAGGCCGAGTTGCAGCAGCGCCGTGCTGTCGGAGAACAACTCTTTCTGCAACCGTTCGGCGGTCTTCCAGTGCGACTCGTTGGTCATCGCGATGCGCTCGCCGTCGGCCTTGGCCAGCGACACGGTGTCGCCCGGCTTGTACGAAGACGACACGCCGAGCTGGAACGCGAACCAGCCGGCAATGCCCGAGTCGCGCAGGCCCTGCGCAGCGGCCATGGCCCGGTCTTCGCTGGGCTGGCCGTGCGCGTAGTCGAGCACGGTGGTCACGCCGGAGTCGATGGCCTGCAGGCCGCCGATCAGTTCCGCGAGGTAGTTGTCCTCGGGCGTCATCGAGACGATCGTGCGCATCTTCCACTGCTGGTAGTACGGCGCGTACTCGGCCGGACGCGTCTTGACCAGGCGGCCCATGTCGATGATTTCCCAGACGTGGCGGTGGCCGTCGATCAGGCCGGGCATGAGCACCATGCCTTTCGCATCGATGACTTCGGCGTCGGGCGGCGCCTGCAGGTTCGGGCCGACGGCGGCAATGCGGTCGCCGTCGATCAGCAGGTCACTGCCGAGCAGGTCTCCGAGCTTGGGGTCTCGCGTCAGGATGCTGGCGTTCTTGATCAGGGTATGCGTCATGTCTCACTCGGGGTTTCAAAGGGTCCGAGGATGTTGACGATTTCGTTTCGATCAATAAACGGCGTCCAAAGAAAGAAATGATTTCTTGAAAGGAAAAAATCTAAGCCACTGCCGTGGCGTCTTCGGCTTCGAGCTGCCACTGGCTGTCGGCCGCGAAGCTGCGCGCCACGAAGTTCACGAACTCGCGCACCTTCGGCGAGGGCCGGCGCGGTTGGGGGAACACGGCGAACAGCGTGCGCGGTTCGGGCACCACGCCGGGCAGCACGGTGTGCAGGTTGCCGTCGGCAAGATGCCCCGTCACCAGGAAAGCGGGCAGCAGGCCGATGCCCGCGCCGGCCAGCAGCGCCTCGCGCAGCACCAGGCTGTTGTTGCAGCGGCAGTTGCCGCCGACGCGCACCATGCGTTCGCTGCCGGCTTCGGTGAAGCGCCACTCGTCGGGCGTCTGGCCGCGCGTGTAGACCAGGCAGTTGTGGCGCACGAGGTCCGCCAACGTTTCGGGCGCACCGCGTGCCGCCAGGTACGCCGGTGCGGCGACCAGCATGCGCGGCATCTTCGCGATGGCCCGGGTGGCGCCGGTCGGGTCCTTCACGTGGTCGGCGATGAACAGCGCGACATCGACGCCCTCTTCCGCCGGATCGACGAAGCGGTCGTTGAGCGTCATGTCGATCGTCACCTCGGGAAAGCCGGCCAGGAAATCCGCCACCGTGCGGCCCAGGTGCGCCGTGCCGAGCGACACCGGCGCGCGCACTTTGAGCAGGCCGCGCGGCGTGGTCTGCAGCTGGCCGGCGGACTTCTCGGCCTCCTCCACGTCGTCGAGGATGCGCACGCACTTGTCGTAGTAGCTGCGCCCGGCATCGGTGAGGTTGATGCGCCGCGTGGTGCGCGCCAGCAGCGGCGTGCCGATGTGGTTTTCGAGCGCCGCGACGTACTTGCTCACCGACGCGTTGGACATGCGCATCTGCTCGGCGGCGACCGTGAAACTGCCGCGTTCGACCACCTTGCGGAACACACACATGGCCGTGAGGCGGTCCATATTCTTTCCTCTCAGGAAAACAGTTTTTTCTCCGGGCGATGTTTATTGTCAAAAACGAAAATGTCAACATCCTCGGACTCTTACAACCACGGAACGAGACATGACCCCACCCAAGATCGCCCCGCCTTCGGGCTCGGCGCCACCGGCCGGATTGACCCGCAAGGCTTTCCTCGGACTGTCGGCCGGCGCCGCCGCCGCAGCGGCCTTTGCCCCGCAGGCGATGGCCCAGGCGCCGAAGCCCGCGGCGACCCCGCGCGGCCCCGCCCGGCGCACGCTGATCCGCGGCGCCGACCTGCTCACGATGGACCCGCTGAACAAGGAACTGCAGGCGACCGACGTGCTGGTCGAGAACGGCAAGATCGCCGCCATCGGCAAGCGCCTGCCCGCTGGCGATGCCGAGGTGATCGAGGCGCGCGGCATGATCCTGATGCCCGGCATGATCGACGGCCACCGCCACATGTGGCACGGCCTGGATGCGGGGCGCATCGTCAAGGCCGAACCCAATGCCTACGCCAAGGGCTACATCGGCTGGCAGCGGCGCACCATGGCCTGCATGACGCCCGAGGACAACTACCTTGCGGAACTGATCGGCGGCCTGCAGGCCATCGACGCGGGCGTGACGACCGTGCTCGACTACGCCCACGGCCAGCCCACCGAAGAGAAAGCGCTGTCCGCCGCGCGCGGCGTCAAGGACTCGGGCGTGGCCGGCTGGTTCACCTTCCAGCTCGGACGTGCAACCGCCTTCGGACCGGGCTCAACGATCTCGACGGCGCGCGTGCATGCCGACCTCAACACGACGACCGAAACCAACTGGAAGACTGTCGAGCGCCTGCAGAAGGAGCTGTTCTCCGACAGCAACGGCCTGCTGCAACTGGGCCTGGCCCCGTCGAATGCCACCGGCCGCCCCGTCGCCGAGGTGCGCAAGGAATGGGAGCGCGCCCGTGCCACAGGCGTGAAGATGATTGCCGCGCACGTGCACAAGACCGCGCAGCCGCAACCCGCCGGCACCATCGGCCACCGCGGCTCCGGCATCGTCGACCTGCACGAGGCGGGGCTACTCGGGCCCGACTACCACGCCTCCCACGGCAACCGCCTCACCGATGAAGAGCTCAAGATGCTGCGCGACACCGGCGGGATGCTCTGCGCCACGGTGGTTGGCGAATTCCCCTACATGATGACGCCGCACCTCATGGCCTCCGCGCACGGCCGCGCGCGCCATGCCGGCGTGGCCACCGGCATCGGCATCGACGTGAACTCGGTGCTGCAACAGGATTACTTCGAACACGTACGCTGCGCCTTCCTCAGCCTCTTTCTCGAGCCCGAAGGCCGCGAGATCGTGCGCAACTACAAATCGGAAGACACGCTCGACTTCGCCACCGCGCTCGGCGCCAAGGCCGTGCGCCTGGACGATGTCACGGGCAGCCTCACTGTCGGCAAGCGCGCCGACCTGGTCCTGCTGCGCACCGACCGCATCGGCTTCGCGATGCTGGGCAGCCTGGCCGACCGGGTGATGAACTTCGCCTCACAGGCCGACGTCGACAGCGTGTGGGTCGCTGGCAAAGCGCGCAAGCGGCACGGAAAGATGCTCGGCGTCGACTGGGCGAAGCTCAAGGCCCAGCAGGTGGCCGCGCAGCAGCGCATCGGGCCGCAGCAGGCCAGCATCACCTTCACGACCTAGCGCACGGCGCAGGCCTCCCCCGGCCCGCAGGTGCCGCGTGACGTCCTCGTCGCGCGCGCCCCTCTTCATCTCCGCTCACTGAACACCTCCGTGCAGCCCGTTCCCGGGCTGTCGTGGCGCCGCTCGTCCTGCGCCTTCCCACCTTCTGAATTCCACGCGATGAACAAATCCCTGATTGCACTGGCCACCATCTCCCTGGCCGGCACCGCTTCGGCTCAATCCTCCGTCACCGTCTTCGGCGTGATCGATGCGATGGTCAGCAATTATTCGAATCGCTCGGCAGACCCG
Source organism: Variovorax sp. RO1 (assembly GCF_002849325.1). Lineage (NCBI taxonomy): Bacteria > Pseudomonadati > Pseudomonadota > Betaproteobacteria > Burkholderiales > Comamonadaceae > Variovorax > Variovorax sp. RO1. The sequence continues at coordinate 1,867 of NZ_PKMT01000004.1, read as the reverse complement.
CGCGGCCTCACGCCCGCCGTGACCGTGCGCCGCACCGCCCTCGGCCACTCCGGCTACAACACCAGCCGCCTGGGCTTTCGCGGCACCGAAGACCTCGGCGGCGGCCTCGCCGCCAGCTTCTGGCTCGAAGCCCCGATCACCAACGACGACGGCGCCATGGGCATCGCCAACTTCTCGCGCCGCTCGACCGTCAGTCTCTCGGGCGGCTTCGGCGAGCTTCGTCTCGGCCGCGACTTCACGCCGACCTTCTGGAACGACACGCTGTTCGACCCGATCAACACCAACGGCGCCGGCGGCAACCTGATCCTCGCGGCCAACACGGCCTTCGCGGGCAACGCGAACTACGTGCGCGCGAGCAACTCCATCGGCTACTTCCTGCCGCCGAACCTCGGCGGCTTCCACGGGCAGTTGCAGTACGCGCTGCACGAGCGCGACAGCTACACGCCCGGCACTGCGACGCCGCCGGGCGTGCACCCCGTCACCGGCGCACGCAACGCCGGCACAGTCGCGCCTTCTCGCGCAGGCCGCTACATCGGCGGGCGCCTCGGCTACGCGAGCGGTCCATTGCAGCTGGCCGCGGCCTACGGCGACAGCACCGTCGCCGACAACTACTACGCGGGCAGCACCGATTCGGTGAAGACGATGAACCTCGGTGCCTCGTACAACTTCGGCAGCGTCAAGCTCTTCGGCGAATGGTCGCGCTCGCGGCATGCGCGCGATCTGGCTCAGCCCCAGCTCGGCGGGGGTATGCGCAAGGCGGACCTCGAGGGCTACGTCGTCGGCGTCACCGTGCCAGTCGGCGCCGGGGTGATCCGCGCAGCGTACTCGCACGTCACCTACGACCAGGACCCCACCGGCGCACCGTTTGCCACTACGAAGAACCCGAAGGCCGGCAAGCTAGCGCTGGGCTACGTGCACAATCTGTCGAAACGCACCGCGCTGTACGCGACCGTGGGCCACGTACGCAACAAGAACGGCGCGGCGCTCACCACGGGCGGCCCGGCCTTCGTGCAGAGCGCGGGGCTCACGCCAAAGACGTCCACGGGCTACGACTTCGGCATTCGCCACGCGTTCTAAAGACGACTCGCGCTTCGATGTCGCGCCTCGCTGCTCGCAGCGCTCCGGAACGCGACACCACCTGCGTATCGACCGCCCACGAGGGCGTCTTGGGGGAAAAGACGCGCCGCGGTACATCGAACGACTGAGCAACGTCCTCGAGCGCCCGCTCTGCAGCGATTGCTGTCGTCGGACTCGGAGTCGCCGATGTCTGCATCGAGGCTGACAGCCGACATCCAGGTTCGTGGGACAGGCTGATGGGATCGGCGGTAGAACTCGATCTGCAGTGGAATTCCTAGGGCGACCTCAACGGGGTGGCGCTTGTTGAAACAACATGAATTCTGAACTACGCTGGTCGTATGCTCGACATCGTCTGCGACGGCAATGCCCTGTATTTCCCGATCTCCAGGCAACAAAAATCGGGCGGCGCCTGGGTGGGAGTCGTTCAAATCGTCTCTGTTGATTGCCGCCGAAAATTGACCCAGCTAACGCAGTAATTTCCGTCTAAGACTGACCCACGTAAAACCCTACCCTGCTGATTTTTAAAGCAGGGGATCCTAGGAGTGATAGACGTGGCGACATTGAGTGTCATCAGACGCTGGGCCCTGCGCGAGCAGATGTCCATTCGCGAGATAGCCAGGCGTACAGGCCTGTCTCGCAACACCGTAAAGAAGTACCTGCGAGCCGGCGATGAAGAGCCGCGCTACGCCAAGCGGACGAGCTCAAGCAAGCTCGATCCCTATGCCGAGAAGCTCGCGACCTGGCTCGCGATCGAGGCAACCAAATCGCGCAAACAGCGGCGCAATCTGCG